>CAYQMX010000031.1:0-78364 GCA_964418745.1 uncultured Vitreoscilla sp. | reverse complement strand
CATGTTCCTGGTCGTCATGTTATGCCCCGCACACAAAATTCCTGACAGGCTCCCGAGGACTTGTGTCGGCCAGAAGCGGGCTTAGACGAACGGCCGCTTCTGAGGCGCTGCGTTGTGATGTCCCCCGCCTTTGATGCTTAGAACAACGGCTCTTGTCGGCCAGAATCCGTCAATGACGTAGGACGGACGTCAGGGCCGTCCTGCCAACTCGCAATGAACATGGGAGATTTGCACCGTGAGCCTCGATGTGTTTGTGTGGCTTCCATGCTCGGTTGATCTTGCGCTGGATCTCCCGCGACAAGCGGAATGGACACACTTCGAGAAATATGAGTCGTGGCAAATCGACCGAGGGGGCTACTCAATCAGCGTGTCTCGCATTGACAGGTCAGCAGACCTTGGACAGGTAACGAGCCAAGCCGAAGTAACGACGGCAGTCGGATCTGAAGCAGAGCTCGCTGAGAGAGTAAAAAAATCTAAGATGGGGGTTAGCCTGATCCTGGAGGGCAGGTACGAGGCCGGTTACCTTGAGCTGAATGCCATCGCGGAGCATCTGGCTAGAAAGTGCGGCGGCGCCATTGTGGAAGGTACTGGAGGGTACGAGCAGATCGACGAGCGCGGAGAATGGAAGTAACAAACAAGGGTGTTGGACTCGCTAGGTCATTCCGCATCCGCTCTTTTTCTTAGCTGCAAGCGCAGTCGACGACGACTGCGTGGCACCGCGATCGCGGTTTCGAAGGACTGCTTAGGGTCGGCCTCTGCCGCCCCGCGATAAGCCTCGAAGGGCAGGTATGCTGCGCACAGCAGACATTCACCGTGGGGCGAATCGTTGATGACGCCCCGTCCGACCTGGCCGGCGGCGTCGTGAGGCTCTTGTCGGCCAGAAGCTGTCTATTTCAGACGTCAGGTTTGGAGCAGTCCGACGTCGGAGAGGCCCCTTGAAATCCGTGCCTGAAATGGCACCCTTGACCTGCCCGCAAGCAGCCAATTGCGGCCTCCAAGAATGTCAGCGCGTGGCGGCAGAGCCTGGGAAATCCGGATCAGCGCGGGGCGGCAACGACGGCAGGCGCGCCTCGCTGTCACGGTGCTCAAACATCGACTTCAACGCTGTGCGCAGTGCCTCCGCCCAGTCGATGGCAGCGTCTGCGCTCGGGAAGCGCTCGGCCGATGCCAATACCAGCACTGATCCGAATGTATTGGTTGCGAAGCGGGCGTACAGGATGCCGACTGTGTAGTCGGGCAGGCGAACGCCGCGGCTGGACAACCACTGCAGCGACGAACGGGAGAATTCTTGATCGATATAGCCGTTGAGGTCCGTTGTGCGCTGCCCGGTAATGGACAAGCAGTCGGGCTGCCCTGACAGTCCGCCGCGATCGCGCCGGTAGACCTCTTCAGGACGCAAGTTACACGGCGTGTTGTTCCAACTCTTCATGGACAGGTCTGCGCGTAGAATTCCCAGGCGCGCGATAGCCACCAACTCGCCGTTATCCACAAGTGCCAACTCGGCCACGTCCGACGGCGTTGTACGGTTGGTACCGTTGGTGACGCTGCCTTCGGAGCGGTGCACAAGGAACCAGTGCCCCTGCGGCAGCCACAGCGTGCGCGCTCCGCTGGTGATCTTGCCGTCTGCCACCTCCAGTGGCGCGTTGGCACCGGCCAACTCCAGTGCATAGCCAGTGGATGTGGCCAGTAACGCCGTGAGCACGAGGGCAGCGCTTCGCGACCACGCAAGGCGCCCGAGACGCGCGCACGGTTGCGGCGCGCGACAGAGTGCTGGCACATCAAGACGCTGCATTCGATTCATTGGAAGCTGTGATCCGGGCCAGATTCGCTCAGCGAGTCGGTAGATTGAGGCGCAGGTGCCTTTGGTCTGGAACAAGAATTTCCGCGCGGACTTCGTGACCACAACGGGTGCTCGCGCATTTGTGCCCGTGTCTGCGAAGGTCAGCGATGCCTTAAGGCGCTACCGGCTGGTCGCCGAAGCCGACGCCAAAGGCGCTTGTCGGCGGCCGCTTGCTGCCGCTCGCAGGTGTCAGCTTTGGGGTATTCGTGCCGCATCGCGCGACGCGGGTCATCCGCCGGGATCACCGCCACTCGCGATCCCCCGCTGCGATCGGGCTGCTCAATGGACGTCGGCGTAAGCGATACCGGCTTCAACCTCGCTGATCGCACTATCGACCAACCCAATAGCTCTTTCACGATGGCCGCCCTTATTGGCAGCTGCTTGTTGAAGCTCACTGCGAGCGATTCTCAACGACTGCAAAGCATTCTCCATGTGCGGCTGATTGCGAGCGGGCGAAGCGCAGGCAACCAAAAGCAAGGCGACAAAACCGTAGATGAAAGACTTCATGGATGATCGATATCCTGAGAGGATTGGAAGTTGCCGGGTTTGCTGTGCGCTGGCGCGGACAAGACCCTGAGCTTATTTCTCGGCGTAGGCCTTACCCTTTCGCACCTCTTCCATCGCTTGGTCGATCAAATTGATGGCATTGACGCGATGCCCACCCTTGTTGGCTTCGGCAAGTTGCAATTCAGACTTTGCGCTCTTGAGCGAATCGAGTGCATTGTCCATGTGCGGCTGGGCGGCGAATGCCACGACAGACATTGCCAAAGCGGAGAAGAGGACGCCTGAAACAAAGGATTTCGATTTCGACATGGTCATGATGATTTAACCCAAAAAAGTGAATAGGAAAAATGAAAATCCAAGGCTTCCTGTACCGAAGAAGGCCTTCCCGACACCCAAGAAGAACACAATTCTGGTACTGAACTTCAAGAGCGAAGCTCAAAGCCAAGAACATGCAAGCATGGCGTCTGCCGTATTCTCTTATTCTGACGGAGAAGCGTTTTTGGAGAATGAGGGCGGTGGCGCCACGCAGGAAAATGGACGCCTTGGGGTGGTGATTGCATGAGGGCTTTCGCCCTGATTCAAACCCGAGCGAGAGTATCTCCAGTGTTCTAGGGGTATGCCAATCCCCCATAAGAGGGTGATTGGTCTTGGCTATGGCTCAACAGTGGATTCGCGCTGTCATCGACTTTTCAAGGACGATCATGCGATCGCGAACGACTGCTCCGGCAAGCGTCTCATGGCCCTCCGGGAGCTCATCCGCGGTACTGCGGTCAACCCCCAAGTTGAAATTTGGATTCGACGCCGGTCGCGGGCATGGCGTGTCCGCAATCGGCCACATTGTGCGTACGTGAGCGATGAGGCCGAATTCAATCGAATGAAAGGCCTCCCTCAGAGGCGCGCCGCTGGCGACGCAACCTTCGTACAGGAGCCATTTCATGATTTTGCAAGGACCCCGCCGGGCATCGGTGCGCCCATCAGCGCACGGTGCACAGGCACCGGCCCGTTCACGTTCGTCCCTTGATGGAGGGATGCTGCTTGCGACTCGACGCCTTCAGTGGGCAATGCCGCCGCTCGCCGCTTCCCCGGTCGGCTCTCGCGACGCCGCCAGCCGCCCGTCGGGAGACCCTGGGAATGTTTCGCCCCGTCGCACCCCTGCCTGCCAAGTCGCAGCGTCGCACCACCAGGGTGGCCTGCAGCCGCCACTCTTCTAGGAGTTACTTCATGTTCACGTTCTTCAGCCCGGGGCAATCCCTCGACCCGGAGCAGATGTTGTGGGTCTACAAGAACCTGCCTTGCGTCACGCCGGACGGACCCGTGACGGTGTCCATCAACAACTATCGCAACTCACTCCACAAGAAGGACAAGCCGTCCGACACGGATGCCGATGTCACCGGAACGGAGGATGCCGAGAAGATCAAGGGCTACTTGTTGCGCGTGGCGCCCGACTGCGCGCAGCGTGCGGGCGGCATGGTGGCCTTCGTGGAAGTGTTCCTGGGAAAAGGCTCGCCGCAAGCGATCTGCGCGGTGCTGCAGATGTTCGTGGACTACTCGGGCGCATTCATTGACTTGGCTCGCCGCGAGCGTGCCCAAGGTGTCTATGCCCAGTGCGCAGCCATCCTGGACGACACTGATATCAGTTGGCAGGACACCCTGCAGCAGATCGCCGACAAGTGGTTGGGGCTGGATTGCAGCGGCTTCGTCGGGAACTGGCTGAAGGTGGCAGGGCCGGAACTCAAGCTAAACCAGAACGTCAAGACCAATAACGTTCTCTCAATCGCCCGGAGAAAAGTGCGCACATTGGAAACGATCGGGCCGTGGGATCTAATCTGTCACTCGGACAACAAGCACATCGCCGTGGTCAATGCCGTCCTGGACCTGAGCGGGGGCGCGTCCGACAACCCGGCAAGCTTGAAGTTCGACGTCTGCCAGTCTGCCGGCGACGGCCCCAGCATCGACAGGTACTCGTTCCTGTCCACAGGAGCGGATTCCAACGGCCCGCTCTTCAAGCTGGCCAGCCCAAAAAAGACCAACATCGCCACGGAGTTCTACGTCATCTCCGTCTGGGACGATCCCGCTTCCGCTTGACCGTGGAAAGCGAGCTGACGCTTCCGAATGCGGGCGCCATCGTCCGACATCAACGATGGGCCGACCCAGGCGCGGCACATCGGACAGGTCGGGCATTCATTCGATATCGATAGTTCGGGAAGGAAGGTTCATGCAACCTACATCTGGAACCGCAGTTGAAGAAGACTTTCAGGCAATCCCTGCACGCAGGGCCGCGCTGCGCCTGCTACTGCACTTCGGTCTCGCCGCCTGCGCAGGTGCGCAGTACACCAATTCGCAGGCCGCCGAGGAATCACCGAAGGCCAGGCGCATCGCGGGCATCGTGGACAGTCTCGACGTCGAGTCGCACTGGCCGGCTGGTGTCCACGTTCACTGGGAGACCGGCGAGCCCGACGGTCGTCCGGAGAACTCGTCCGGCAGGCATACGCACTGCAGCGCCTTCGTCGCAGCCGCCGCCAAGCGCCTCGGCGTCTACATCCTGCGACCGCCCGAGCATCCGCAAGTGCTCTTGGCCAATGCTCAGGTCGACTGGCTGGACAGCGATGAAGGCCGGAACAAGGGCTGGCGGTCCGTGCGCGATGGCTTCGAAGCCCAGGCATTGGCCAACAGCGGTTCGCTGGTCGTCGCCGCCTACAAGAACCATCATGACGACAAGCCCGGGCACATCGCGATCGTGCGACCCAGCAACAAGGGCGAAGCGGCGATCCTTCGCGAGGGTCCGCAGATTACGCAGGCAGGTGGCACCAACTATCGCAGCACCACGCTGGTTCAGGGCTTCGCTGGCCACCCTGCGGCGTGGTCGAGGTCGGAAGTGCGCTACTACGCGCATGAAGTCGATTGAACCAGGTGTGTTTCAGGCGCAGTGACAGTGCCTGGGAGCGCCCTGCGGGTGATGCCGGAAACGCCCTCGCCATCCGGCGTCGATTGCGCCGGCGGCAGGCGACAGCAGCGCAATGAACCCGGGTCAGCCCTGCAAGCTGGCGAGGATGAAGGCGCGCGCCTTCATCCACCGGCGACGGACCGTGCGGTCGGTGATGCCCAGTGCCGCGGCGATCTCCGGATCGGAGTACCCGCCGAAGTAGCGCATCTCCACCACTTCGGCGAGCTCCGGCTCCAGCGAGTCCAGTTCCCGCAGCGCCGAATCGACATCCAGCACCGAGGCATCGGCCGCCCCTTGCGCCAGGCGATGAATGAAGTCGGTGTTCAGGGTGACGCGCTCGGCGTCGCCACCCCGGCGCTCGGCCCGTCGGCGCCGAGCGAAATCGACCACGATGTTGCGCATCGTCTTGGCGGCGTAGGCGAAAAAGTGCTTGCGGTCGTCGATGCCGAGCTTGTCGGCGGCGACGAACCGCATGAAGCTCTCGTGCACCAACGCCTGGGTGTCGAGCAGGGTGTTGGCGCGATGGACACGTAGGCGCGCGCGAGCGATCTTGAGCAGTTCCGGATAGAGCACCGAATACGCACGATCCGCGGCATCGCGGTCACCAGCGTGGGCGGCTCGCAGCGTCAAGGTCAAGGGCTCGGATTCCATGGCAAACGATTCTGGCACGGGGCCTGTATGTGATGTGTCGAGGCGCGCTCGCCCTCAATGAAGAATCAGGAGCGGCTGCTTGAATTCGTGCCCCATGGCTGACCTCCACGCCGCAAGCGCGGCCCGGTGCTCCGACTGGGTCCGGGCGACAGACGCGGCTCCGGTGGCCCCACGGGACTTCAGTTCGGCGTGCATCAGCGCCAGCTCGGCGTGGATGACATGGGTCGCTGGGACCGTCGCACCGTAGGCGCGCGCGGCATTGTCGAAATTCTTGGCAGACGTGGGGTCCAATGGCGCGCGCAGCGCCTGCATCCACGCCAGATGAACGTCGCAGCGCAGACTTGAAGGATTGTCCGGACCGACGGCGGCATGGTCGATGCGCTGGGCCTGCTCCAGCATGGCGATCGCCTGGTCAAGGCTCTGTCGCCCAGGTCGAAGATTCAATGCCAAGGCACGCACCTGCAACAGGTCGGCATAGAACGGATTGGTTGAATACCCGTCGATTCGCGCCGATCGTTCGGCGCCGAGATCCAGAGTGCGAATTCCCTGGTCAATCTGGCCATCCTGGAGGAGCAATTCTCCCAGCACGCGTCGGCCGATTTCCTGAAGCCATGTCGGTTGCGGATACTTCGAATCGTAGACAGTCAGGCCAGCGCGCATGAAGTCGATACCTTCGGCGGGCCTAGCCGCCAGCTTGAAGATCTTTCCCACAGTCAGCTGTTGAAGCGCCACAACTTCGCCGTCCGTGGACTTCCTGGCCATGGCATTCGCGAGGTTCTGACGTTGGACGTCGATCGCCTGGTCGTAGCGTCCCAATTCGGCCAGGGTCTGGGCCCACATGGCACGCGCCTTGATCGTTCGATCATGCTGCGGACCGATGTGGTGATCCATGTCTGCGACCAAGGGCTGCAGTTCGCGTTCGGCCTGGTCGAAGGACCGCAGTCGAAATTCCGCCTGCGCCAAGTTGTAGTGGTTCACCAGGTGATCGACGAATTCGACTCCAGGAATCCGGGCTTCGTCGGCGATGACTCGCTGGTATTCGTCGCGGGCCAGGGCGTACTGCCCCAGATCGGCGTGGGCGCGAGCGATGTTCATACGCGCGCGTTCGGTGAACACGCTGGGCCTCGGATCGCGGCGCTCGGCCTCAGCCAGTACCTTCGATATACGCTCGATCCCCGCCTGCAGGTGCCCCTCATCCATATCCATCCAGCCAAGCCTCGTCTGCACGGGAAGCTGCCATCGATTGCCCGGGCCGAAATTCGCGTCTGCAAGCTGCAGGCAGCGCTGCGATACCCGCCGGGCTGCATCGAACTGCATGTCTTCCTGCAGGACTTCGGCGAGCGCGGACTGGGTCTCGATGGCGTCCTCGCTGCCTTCGAGTCCGAGGGATTCATAGAGCTTCAGCGCCTTCTCCAGTTGAACACGCGCCGCGACGTAATCGCCCAACTGGAGATAAATGTGACCCATTTCATGGCTCAGTCGTGCTAGCTGCGCAGGCTGGGTGCGGAGCGCCGCGTCGAGCCGCTGTGCGCCTCGATCGAGCAAGGCCTTGGCACTGACGTCGCGAACGTGGGCCTCCTGCGGGTCGCTCGCCTCAAACAGGCTGACCAGGAAGGCCTGTACGGTCTGCGACTCCTGGGCCGCTTGCCGCGCGCGCTCGGCCTCCCACAGCGCAAGGCCCAAACCCACTGAAAGCGCCAAAGTCACGGCAGCAACGCCGGCAACCACCGCGCGGTTCCTCAGGATGAACAGGCCGACCAGATAGCCGGATCTGGCCGTACGCGCCGACACCGGGCGATGGGTTCGCCACCGATTCAGGTCCGCGCTGAAGGCTTCAGCGCTGTCGTAGCGATCGCCAGGTTGCCTCATCAGCGCCTTCATGACGATGGCATCGAGGTCGCCCGCCAATTGGCGCCTCAAACCATCAGGCGTCGTGCCGCGCTGCACGGCGGCGGCCACCTGCACCCTGCAGGCACTGGGCTGGGCGATCGTCGCGGCCTGGACGGCGGCATACAGCTGGGCGGGACTGCGGCCAGTGATGGCGGTATCGATCCGGTAGGGCTGGGCGCCCGTCAGGAGGCGATAGAGCACAAGGCCCAGCGAATACACGTCCGACGGCGTCGTCAAGGGGGCGCCTGCAAGCTGTTCGGGCGACGCCGTTTCCGGCGTCAAGGCGCCCAATTCGATCCGGGAACCTTGGACGATGGAAGCGGCGTCCCCGAGGATTCGAGCGATGCCAAAATCCAGCAACTTCACGTCCCCATCAGGCGTGACAAGGATGTTGGAGGGCTTGATATCGCGGTGCAGTACCAGCCGGGAATGGGCATGCCGCACCGCCTGGAGCACCTGCTGAAAGAGCGCCACTCGGGCTTCGATGCTCAGGCGATGGGCGTCCGCATAGCGATCAATGGGCAGGCCATCGATCCACTCCATCGCCAGGTAGGGAATGCCTTCGGTGCTTGCACCCGCGTCGTAGAGGCGGGCGATGCGTGGGTGCTCAAGGGCTGCGAGCAGATCGCGCTCCTGCGCGAAGCGGGATGCGGTTGCAGCGGCGTCCTCCAGGCCGTGGTGCGGAATCTTGAGCGCCACGCGCCGTTTGACGCTGACCGTTTGTTCGGCAAGCCAAACGCATGCCATGCCGCCTTCGCCGATTGGCTCGATCAGCTGATAGGGACCGAGCATCTGCCCGCTCGCCAGTCCCGGCATCCGCCCACCCAGCTGACTGGCCATGGCCGAGGCGAGCAGCTCGGAAGGCGGCCCCAACAGCGGATCGACCGTTGCGGACTGTTCATGCGCATCGACCAGAGCGCGCACATGACACGACAGCTCGGGCGAATGGGCATCCAGATGGGCAAGCCGAGCTTGCCTGGCCGCCGGATCAAGTTCGGCAATCTCGTCGAACAGGGCGGAGATGGTTGACCAAAGGGAAGCAGGAAGTTTCATGTCCAAAGGCGCGCGAGGCGGGGAGTCGTGAGGCGGACGTCGCGGCGGGCACTGGCATGCCGGTGCCTTGCAGTCGCTGTACCAGTGTTTCCAGCATTTGCCTTCCCTCGCGTCATGCCGCAGCCTACGCAATCGAATCGCAAATTCGGACACTGCGTCCTCCAGAAAACTAGGGGGTTGCTCGCTCCGAACCCAGCGAGCGGTTCTTGTCGCGATCTCTTGGTCTGCATCAGGAAGGCTTCGGGGGATTCAGACTGATCGACTCGCGCGATGAAGCTCACCGCAGCAGGTGCTGCGGCTGCATCGCGTCCGGGTTGACGTTGAAACTGCGTATGCCCCTTCGAAACCCAATCTCGAAGGAGCCTCCATGAGAATTTCCCGTCTGAAGATCCTGCTCTGTCTATTCGCTCTACCGCCCCTTCTTGCCGCCTGCGGGGGCAATGACAGCAACTCCGGAACTGCCGCTCAGTCCTTCACCATTGGCGGATCCGTCTCCGGTCTGGCCGCCGCGGGGTTGGTCCTGGCCAATGGAAATGACACGGCCAGCCCGGCTTCGGGCTCGACGACCTTCAGCTTTCCCATCACCGTCTCGACCGGCGGCAGCTATGACGTGAAGGTCTCAGTCCAGCCCTCGGGCGAGAGTTGTGCAGTGGCCAACGGCAGCGGCGCCGTCGGTAGCAGCAACGTCACCAACGTGACCGTCACCTGTTCGCCGAACGCCTACAACATCAGCGGCTCCATCAGTGGGCTCACGACGGCAGGCCTGTTGCTGGCCAACGGCCAGGATACCGTGAGCCCCGCTGCGAACGCCACCGGGTTCACGTTTCCCAACGCGGTCACAACCGGGAGCGCTTACGCCGTGACCATTGCCGCGCAACCGACCAACGCGACGTGCAGCGTTGCCCAGGCCACCGGTACAGTGGGCACCGGCGCAGTGTCGAACGTTGCCGTGAGCTGTGCGCCCAATGCATTCACTCTCGGCGGCACCATCAGTGGCCTGGCGTCAGCGGGTCTTGTCCTGGCCAATGGGAGCGATACCTTAAGCCTGGCAGTCGGTTCACAGGCCTTCACATTCGCGAATCCCGTCGCCGAAGGCGGCACCTACACCGTGACCGTGCAGGCGCAGCCGCAGGGAACGACTTGCAGCGTGGGCAACGGCAGCGGCACGATGGGGGGAGCGAACCTGGTGTCCGTTCAGGTCACCTGCTCTCCGAATGCCTACAAGGTCGGGGGCAGCATCACCGGGCTCACCGTCGCCGGCCTGGTGCTTGCCAATGGCGGCGACACCGTGAGCCTGGGGGCCAACGCCAGCACCTTCACGATGCCGCACACGGTGGCGTTCGGCGGGAGCTACAGCGTGACGGTTCAGCAGCAGCCGCCCGGCTTGACCTGTGCCGTTTCGGGCACTTATCCGGCCACGATGGGCGCGGGTGATGTGACGAACGTGTCGGTGACTTGCAGCGTGCCCACCCAATACACCTTGTTGGCCGGCCGCGAGACCTGCCCCAGCGGGGGCGACAACATCGATGGCTCCGGTGCCGCCGCGAGCGTCTCACAGGAAAGCATTCTTGCCTTCGATGCGGCAGGCAATGCGTACGCTACCTCCGACCAGCAAACGGTGCGCAAGATCACCCCGGTCGGCGTGGTCACGACGCTCGCCGGGCAGCCGTACGGAGGACTTGGAACACCCGTCGACGGTGTCGGAGCCGCTGCAGTGTTCAGCAATCTCAGTGCCATCACCGTGGACTCGGCCGGCAACGTGTACGTGATCGACGCCAACGAGATCCGCAAGGTCACACAGGCCGGCGTGGTCACGACCCTGGCAGGCTCCACGTCAGCCGGGTACCGCGACGGAACGGGGTCCGCGGCCGGCTTTTCCCACCCCTACGCGCTGACGGTGGACCCGCAGGGCAACCTCTACGTGAGCGACACCAACAACAGCCTGATCCGCAAGGTGACGGCCACCGGTGTCGTCACCACCCTGGCGGGCGGCACCCTGGGCTTTGCCAACGGAACTGGCACGCTCGCGCAATTCAACAACCCGAGGGGGATCGTGATCGACGCGTCAGGCAACCTGTACGTCAACGACAGCGGAAATGGCGTAGTTCGCAAGGTCACACCTTCGGGTGTCGTCACCTCGTTCGTCGGCGCCCCTGGTCTGAGCTATGCGGACGGCCCCAACGGGGTGGCAGGCTTTTGGCAACTCTGGGACTTGTCCATCGATGCGTCTGGCGATTTGTTCGCGATTGACGCGGGCTTTACGGCACTTCGCGAGATCACACCGGCAGGCGTCGTCACGACCGTTGCCACCACCGGGTACTTCACGACCAAGACCGGATTGCCACGCCCAACCGTAGGGGTACAGTTGCCGGCGCTTTCCACGCCGCGCTACTTTTCGGTCAACGCCGCTGGCACGATCTATGTTCCGATCGGGTGTGCGGTAGAAACCGTCGGTCCGTGATCGCATCGCGAATGCCGTCGCAAGGCTGAGCGAATCCAACCACAACCAAAATACGCGGCACGGATACTGGCCCGGACAAGGCAATCGCAAGGCTCCAGTCGCGGGTCAACGCCATCTAATCGCATTGGCTCGCGACCGGTCGCGGGCACTGGCGGCTGCGATGGGACTGGGTGCGCATTGCCTTGGCCCGATTCTCGGCGTGCGCCATCGTCGTGTCGCACATCCATTGACATGAACTCGAACATCAAATCAAGAGCCGCGCGAGTGTCGGACACGCTGGCGTTCCTGCTCCTCCCCGGTTCAACGGCCATGCTGTCGATCGCCGTGGGGCTGCTGACCCCAGGCATGTTCAATCTGTCGGACGCCGCGGACGGGCTCACCTACCCGTCGGAAGTGGAGATGGAAGCGGGTATCTACTTCGGACTCGAGGCGGCGATCCCGCAGCCTGACGCCGCCGGGGCAACTCGGACTCAGCTGGGCGCCGCGTTCGCGGCGACCAGGGATGCCGGAGTACACAGCTCATCGAAGGAGGGAACGTCATGAGCACGAAGCCCGGATTCGCCTCATGCGCGCTGCGCATTTCAGCAACAATCGTTTTTTTGGGCTCCGGGGCCAAGCCGAAGCCGACTGATTGAGCAGACGGGATGATCGTGCGGAACCTGAGTAGGATGGCGGGTAGCTGCCATTCAGCCTTGCAACCTCGCTAGCTCGCCCCGCAGCAGCAACGTGTACCAATGTGGGTGTGAGACCAGGATCAAACTAAGATATGCCCGGGCGGATCATCGACTCACCAGCGACTCGGTTGAGAAGGTTGGGGCATTTTCTATCAGTCCAATGATGTTCAAGACCCTAGTCAACTGGTTGCTGATCGCCTCCGTCGCGGGGCTGGCAATCGGCATATTTTTGATCAGGCAAGCGGTCGTGCTGGGGCAAACCCAACATGTTCGGGCCTTGATCGTCCCGACCGTTGCAGCTGCGGTTGTCGCCGCCGTCACGTGGGTCCTGTTTCTCCTGCGGTTTCGGCCGACGGCGGACGACAACGATGGCGATGGCGATGGCGATGGCGATGGCGACAGCTAGTCTTGCTGTGTCACAAGAGTAGAGTTTAGCTTCATCCGCTAATGCGACAGAGTCGTCTCACGTCCTGTTGGTCGATAGTGGTCTCATCGACAACGAGCCTCACGGTCATCAGAGCCAATCAGTTGACTTGATCCTTGCGCCGGATGACCACGGAGAGTTTGGCATCTTGCGGATTTAGAAACTGCACTTCGCCGTGTCTCCAGACACCTAGCCAGATCATGTTGCGAGAAAACGCATCATGGTCGGTGATCGAAAACGGCTTTTCGTGCACCGTGATCACTCCGTGATACGGGTTTTCGAGATTCTCGAGTGCTCGCTTGAGCGCAACCGCCGATGTGTCACCTTTGGTCTGGAAAATTGCTCGTACCATCAAGTGGACGGCATCGTAGGCTTGGGCGGCCGACATCATCGAAGCGACGGGCGTTGCGCCGGCCTGGCGGCGAAGCCGTGCAATGAACGAGGTGCTACGCTCATTGGCCGGATCCTGAATAATGGTTTGTGCTGTGACGGCACCGTCGAGTGCAGAACCGGCGGTGTCGCTGATTGAGCGGAATGACAATGTCCAAGGCCCGTATTGCGGCACGCCGAATTTGGCGCGGGCCCGGGACGTTGCGATCACCGCCTGTTCGGGACCGACGGTATAGCCGACGATGACATCGGTGCCGGCGGCACGGGCCTCATTCATCTGATCTACCAGGGACTTCACTCCGATGTCAAACCGAGCTACGTACGTCGGCTGCAAGCCCTTCTCAGCCAACAGGCGGGTCAAGTCCTTGAGTCCACCTTCACCGTAGCCAGTCTTGTCCGCAAAGATTGCTACTCGGGTCAGACCCCGACGCACGATCTCGGAAACGATCAGATCGGACTGGATCCCGTCGCGCGCGGCCATGCGAAAGATGTAGCTGTCCTTCAGGGGGATTGTGGTCGTCACGGCGGAGTTCGTCGCCACAGGTACCATCAGAACGCTCTTGTTCGCCTGGAACACGTCCAACGATTTCAACGCCACCCCGGAGTTGCAGTACCCGACGGTGAAGTCTACTTTTTCGCGCAAGACCAAGTCTTCTGCCGCCTTGCGACCCTCGTCGGGATTGGCCTTGTCATCGCGCTCCACCAGTTCCACAGGCCGGCCAAGGTAGCCACCGACCTCGTTGATTTCTCGGGCGGCCAATTCCGCCCCAAGGCGCGCGCTGTTGCCGAAATCCTGTGAGCCACCACTGAACGGACAGATGAACCCAATGCGTATGGGCTTGGGTTTCGCGCTCTCCTGCGCCGCGGCGCGCATTGATGTCAAGGCCGTCAAGCCAACAACCAGCGCCAATTTGAAGGCGATCTTCATACGTACTCCATGCAGGCTCAGTCAAAATGAATGTCGCACCTCACTGGCGTCTACAGAACCCCAGAGGACCACGGCACCGGTAGAAAATGCTCAATATCGTGCGTTCCAACACGTCGTTGTTGACCCACGGTAAGGATTCGTGCGTTACAGAGAACAGCCTCATTCATCTGGACCGTCAGGCCGGGACTTCCTGAACGAGGCGGAATGGCCGGCCGGGCCGGCTGTGCTGCCATACCCTTGGCTGGATCGTCAGATCCGCAGGTGGCGCTCGGCTGCCCTTGAAGAGCCGCAACCCGTCTTGCCGACGCACGCCTGGGCGCACCTCCTCAGTCTTTGACCCATGGCAATGCGGCCGCCTTGCGTTCGCCCTTGCGTCTTGCGCGCAGCACTGCCTCAAATCCCGGGCGACCCCCCTGGATGACGCTTGTCAGTAGCCCGACGACGGCGTCCCTATTGAGATCGGCCGTGTCCGTGCGGAATTGCAGGATGGCCAGCGCCAGGATCTCGCGCGACACGGCTTGGTGTGTTGCCAGCACGGCGAGCATCGCGCCAAAGAGATCCGGGAAGCCCGCGCATAGCGCTTCGATTCGGAGCAGCGCCTGAGCCGGGGAGCCGTGACTACCAGGAAGAATCCAGGCGACATCCGGCCCGGGCGATGAGGAAGCCTCTTGGTTCATGATGAATCTCGTCGAACGCGCCTGCCTTTACAACCGATGCAAACGTCACCGGGCAGGCGCAGCCTGGCCTCAATGGGCCGCCCAGTCTCCGGCGCTGACGCTGTGAAGGGCGCTCGGTTCCTGGCGCGTCGAGGTTGCGGGAACACGGACCGGCGATGCCTTGGCGGGAGGCTTGTTTGGCTGGCCTACGAAACCCGAGGAGAGACCCTGATCGCCGAGCTTGAAGACGGCAACGGCTTCCACCAGGCGGCTCGCCTGCTGGCGCAGACTCTCGGCGGCAGCGGCGCTTTCCTCGACCAGGGCAGCGTTTTGCTGGGTGACTTGATCCATCTGCGTGACGGCCTGGCCGACCTGCGATACCCCAGAGCTCTGTTCGGTGCTCGCAGCGCTGATTTCGCCCACGATGTCACTGACGCGCCGGATCGAGCCGACGATCTCGTTCATGGTGCGGCCGGCCTCATCGACCAGGGTTGTGCCTTGCTCGACCTGCTCGACGCTGCTGTTGATGAGGCCCTTGATCTCCTTGGCCGCTTGCGCGCTGCGCTGAGCCAGATTGCGGACTTCGGTGGCGACCACCGCGAATCCACGGCCTTGTTCACCGGCGCGCGCGGCTTCGACGGCGGCATTCAGCGCCAGGATGTTGGTCTGGAACGCGATTCCATCGATCACGCCGATGATGTCGGCGATACGCTTGCTGCCCTCGTTGATTCCCTTCATCGTGTCGACGACGCGGGAGACAACATCGCCGCCCTTCATCGCCACGTCGCTCGCGCTGGACGCCAGTTGATTCGCCTGCTTGGCGTTGTTGGCGTTGTTGCGTACCGTCGAGCCAAGCTCGTCCATAGTCGCTGCAGTCTGCTGCAGCGCGCTGGCCTGCTCTTCGGTGCGCTGGCTCAGGTCGGCATTGCCCGAGGCGATCTGGGCAGAACCCGTCGCGATGGACTCCGAAGCGCCGCGCACTTGCCCGACGATGGCTGCGAGGCTCGCTTGCATGTCGCCAAGCGAAGCCAGGACACTGCCAGCCGGCGCCGCGTGGGCTCCTGGGATGGGTGCCAGATCTCCCTTGGCCACACGCTGGGCGGCGGCACCCAATTCGGCCGGCTCCGCGCCGAGAGCACGCGACAGGCTTCGCACGATCAGGACGCCGGCCACGGCTGCAGCCAGCACTGCTGCCAGGCAAACGGCCATCAACACGTTGCGCTGAGTGTCATAGGCCGCCGCGGCTTCTTCGACCAGCTTTTCTTCTCGTTCTTTCGTGAAGGCTTTGTAGTCGTTGGCCGCCTTGACCAGCGCGGCCAAGTGGGGGCGACAATCGTCGTTCATCTTGGCGATGGCTTCATCGTGCTTGCCGTCGAGCGCCAGCTTCACGATCGCCAGCGCAATGGGCCTGTATTCCTGTTCGACGGCGTCGATCGCGCCAATCTTCGTTCGCACTTCCTCAGACACGCCGGGGACATTTCCCATCTCCTTGAGTTTGACCAGGCGCTCTTGCACGTCCGAGTGAGCCTGCGTTACCGCCTCCTTCTCGGCGGCCAAGTCCTCCGCCTTGGTGACAAGCACAAGGTTGCGTACTGCAATCGCGCGCCGATCGACGGCGGTTCGAACGTCTGCGGCCATCTGTGCTCGGGCGTTGATGCCGTGGACAAAGGAAGCGAACCGCTCGTTGGATGCCCCGAGGGACTTCAGAGACAGCCCTGCGACGACCAGCAACATGGCGGTCAGCAGCCCGAATGCCAGCGCCAGCCTCGCGCGCACGGTCATGGTGTTGATATTCATGGGACGACCTCTTGTGGTGTCAGTCGCTCAGGCCGACATCGGCCTGGAGCAGCAGTTGCTCGATGTTCATAAGGATCAGCGTGCGTTCTTGTTCTCCCTGGCGCACGGTTCCGATGCCGCTCAAGTGCGCGGTGCCGAGCGTGGAATTGAACGCCGGCACAGGGCGGATTTGGTCATGACCGAGGGCGACGACGTCGGACACCGAGTCGACCACCACGCCGACCGTGCGTCGCTGCGTGTTCACCACGACAGTGACTGTCGCCGCGTCGTTCTTGGCATCGATGCCGAAGCACGTGCGCAAGTCCACGATCGGCACGATCGTGCCGCGCAGGTTGACGACCCCGCAGACGCTGCCCGGAGCGCCCGCAATTCGCGTAGGCTCCTCAAAACTGCGGATCTCCTGCACTCGCAGGATGTCTATGCCGTACTCCTCGGCGCCCAGGCGGAAGCTCAGGTATTCGCCGGCGGCGGCAGCCAGCGAAGGGCAGGCTTCCCGCAGAGCGTTCGATTCCACATTGGTGAAAGCAGTCATGTCGGGAGGATCCTTTCGGCGCACTGCGCCAGTGAGCCGGCCCTCAATGGCCGCGTCATAACGCCTTTTCGGCGCCTCAGAGATTGCTCTTTAGCGAAGTTATGATCACTTCAATAGAATTATGAGCCCCGGTTCAACTCCGTACTGGTTGTGACGACTCCCTGGCAGCGATGACCACCTGCCCACTCGGCAGGGTTTCGTTGTGCCAGCACGGCTTCCAGGTTGGGGCTCGCCTGCATCACGAGCCATCGCGGTTTGGAGATCTGGCACTTCAAAGTCTTGGCCTTTTGCCGATAGTCCGAGGGGGAGGCTGTAAGGCGGCTTACTGCGCGGGCCTGATTGCCCGATGCCGGAATGACGACCTGCGGGGCCTGCCCAAGGGCTCATGCGAGACTGACAACGCGACTCACCTCACTCCAACGCAGAACGACGCACGCACCGGCGATGTGCATAGGTCGAAAACCTCCCGCGGTCTGCCAGGACATGGCGCGTGAAGCACCTCGCGGGCCATGAATGTCGCCTTCAAGGCGCACAACCTGCCCGGTGAACGTCGCCCAATGTAGCGAACCGGGCATCCGCTGCTCGACGGGGCGAGCGTCAGCTATGCGGCGCCTGAATTCGGGAAGCGAGGGTCGGCTATGGGTGTGCGCCGTGATAAGGCGGCGCTTTCCAGTGGGTGCAAGTCCCACCCGGCCACCGCTCCGGCCGGAAGCAACCGGAGCAGACATGGAGGTGACGAAATGTCTGAAGCCTTCGGGTAGCGTGCCACGAATTGGTGGCAGCGCGAGTGTGCGGGCCGTAACGCGAGTGAACGCTGAGCAAGCCTCGAAATTGACGATGCACAGGCCGACCCGACGACCCTTTCGGGGACGGTTGACATCACTGGACGGATGAGCGAAGCAGTACCGCCAGTGGCTGTGCCGGGGTAGTGGCGACAGCACGTACACAAGGAAAGCGCGCGCAACACGGGAAGCCCTGTGGCGTGGTCGGGGACGACCAACCGGAGACCGGTGACGGCATGGCCGGGCGCTGCAGGGTGGCGGAGAGGCTCGTAGTACCGACGAAGCCGGGTAATGCCGGTGGAGGGAAGGGGCCGCAGTTCAAGACGGACGCAGCAAGTAGCGAAGGACCTGGAGACTGGGCAACCTATCAACTCCCCCAAGTGTTCAGAAGCTGCAGATGGCGTTACACGCGAAAGCGAAGGCTGAAGCCGGCTACCGCTTCTACGCGCTGTACGACAAGATCAGCCGCGAGGACATCCTGGCCCATGCCTGGGCCCAGTGCCGCTCCAACAAGGGCGCACCGGGCGTGGACGGCCAGGACTTCGCGGATGTCGAGGCGTACGGCGTGCAGCAGTGGCTCGGCGAACTGGCGCTTGCGCTCCGGCAGGAGAGCTACCGGCCGGATCCCATCAGAAGAGTGTTCATCCCGAAAGCCAACGGCAAGCTCAGGCCGCTGGGTATTTCGACGTTGCGAGACCGGGTCTGCATGACGGCAGCGATGCTGGTGCTGGAGCCGATCTTCGAAGCAGACCTTCCATCCGAGCAATACGCCTATCGGCCGGGCTGCAACGCCCAGCAGGCAGTGCTCGTCGTGAATGACCTGCTGTTCCATGGCCACCCGGACGTCGTGGACGCCGACCTCGCGGACTACTTCGGGAGCATCCCGCACGCCGAGCTGATGTTGTCGCTCGCGCGGCGCATCGTGGACGCGCGTGTGCTGCATCTGATCAAGATGTGGCTGGAATGCGCCGTCGAAGAGACCGACGATCGAGGCCACAAGACACGCACGACCGAAGCCAAGGATCAACGGAGAGGCATCCCGCAGGGCTCGCCCATCTCACCTCTACTGGCCAATCTGTACATGCGCAGGTTCGTGTTGGGCTGGAAGCAGCTCGGGCTGGAGCGAAGCCTTGGCAGTCGAATCGTGACCTACGCCGACGATCTCGTGATCCTGTGCAGGAAGGGCAAGGCCGAAGAGGCATTGCAGCGACTGCGCGAGATCATGGGCAAGCTCAAGCTGACGGTCAACGAGGAGAAGACACGAATCTGCAAGATCCCGGACGGACAGTTCGACTTCCAGGGCTACACGTTCGGGCGGCTGTATTCGAAGACGACCGGCAAGGCCCGACTGGGCCTGTGGCCGTCGAAGAAGAGCATCCGCCGCATGGTCGAAAAGGCTCATGACCTGACCGACCGGAGGACGGGTTGGCGAGAGACCACGGAGAAGGTGGAGCAGTTGAATCGCGCGCTACGCGGCTGGGCGAACTACTTCAGTGTAGGCACCGTCACGCAGGCGTATCGGGCGCTCGACAACTACACCGCACCGCGGTTGCGCCGGTGGTTGCGGGCCAAGTACAAGGTCAGGCGACGAAGGGGCGGGGCATATCCACCCTCGCATCTCTACGGGCACTTCCGGCTCGTACGTCTGACAGCACGCGGCCGCGCCCAGGCGTGGGCGAAGGCGTGATGTCTTGTCCGAGAGCCGGATGCGGGAGATCTGCACGTCCGGTTCGATGAGCGGGATGTGGAAACGGAGCCATGGTCTGGCTCATAGGGCACCGCCAACCGAAAGGGGCGGCAACAGCGATGCCAGACCTACCGTCACCGCGCCACATCTCGACTCTACCGGATCCTGCCGCTAGCAGCCGCCGGCGCCGCGGCAGCAATGGGCCGGGCAGCGGTCATCGACAGAGCGAACGGCCGCCCCTGAGTCAATGTGCCGAGGCTGGTCGCTTGCGAACTGTCTGACCACCGCCGAAGTCTCCGGCAGCCAGAATAGACATTCGCGCCAACACTGACCGAGATCGCTGGACTGGGTGTTCGCGTCATTGAACTCGCTGTCCATCAACGCTGGAATGCGCAAAACCGTCAACGAGGGCGAGATCGAAATCGAAGTCCGTTGAGATGCGCTGATCACGAAGGCGACCTGGCCGATGCCGCAACGCCAATCACCCGCTGCGAAGGGCTTCGAACACTGTTGAATTGACGACGAGAACACTTCTGAACCGCTTCTGGGCCCATTTGAGCTCGATGCCTATTGCGCCAATGTCTGCTTGAGCGCGAGTGCGCCGGCCCCTGGCACGATCTCGGTACCGGTATCAGTCTGCGCCTGCTTCAATTCATCGAGCAGCTCCGACGCCTCCGCTGCCCGCCCGAGTGCCTTCAGGGCGCGGGCGCGGCCCAGGTCGATCGCCCTCAGTTCGTCGGCGTGGTTGCCGTTGGCGTTGATCCGCGTCCGCGCCGCGATGAAGTCGCGCAAGGCCTCGTGAGGCCTGCCGAGATCGAGTTCAGCCAGCGCCACGTTCATCCGCGCGTTGGTGACCAGGCTGTGTCGCTCGCCCAGCGCCGGGCCGAGGTACTGCAGCGCAGAGGTGCTCGCCTGCCAAGCCTCGGCGGGGCGGCTTGTCCGTCTGTAGAGTTCGAAGCGTTCGGACTCGACCAGCCCCAGAAGAACGGCATCGGGCGCGGCCTCCTTGAGCAGTGCATCGTGCAGGCCCGAGAGCACCGATTCGGCATCGTCTGGCTTGCCCTCCAGCAGGTGCTGGTGAACCTGGCGCAAGCGTGCACGGACCGACATGGCAGTCGCGGCGGAGCCCGCGTTGAACGGCGGCGCCGCGAGTTCGTTCATCAGCGCGGTGGCATGAGCTTCGTCGCCCAGGGCGAGATCGATCTGGCCGAGCAGCTGGCGCGCTTCGATCCGCCGCCGGTTGTCAATGCGGCCATCCTCGATGGGCAGGTCGCTCGCGTGCACGAGCTGTTCAGCGAGCGCTTGCGCCTCTCGATCGCGCCCGGCGTCGATCAGCACCTGGACGCGGGTTTGCATAGCCCGGCATGCGAGCGAGCCGGCTCCAGCGAGCGCGCGCGTTCCGGCCGTGCGCTCGGCCGCCTCGAGCGCGGCCAGCGCCGGCATTGGGTGGCCTCGGCCGGTCAGGGACTGGGCCAGGCCCAGTCGGGCAGCCAGCAATTCGGGACCGTCGGGGTTCCCCTCGTTCTCCAGCACTGTAATCACGCGTCGATATTCGTATTCCGCCTGGTCCCCGAAGGACATGCCCAGGTAGAGGTCACCCAATCGGCGGCGCACCTGCGCCAGCACGATGGGATCGTCCTTGAAGCGCTCGCCGGCGCGATCCTGGGCCCGGGCGATCAGGTCGTCGAGCAACACGCTGCGACTGCTGGAGGCATCGGTGCCACCCGGGACCTGGAGTACGTCTTCATACAGGAAGTCGTTGATCACTCGCGATCGTCCGTTCGCGAGTTCTGCCTGCCGCTGGGCGGCACGCGCCCGCAACCCAAAGCCCGTGGCGCCGATCACCCCCAGCGCGAGGCACACGCACAGCGCGACCACCCACGGGCGCTGGGCGCGGATGACCCGCAGCCTCTGCGCAGTGGCTTCCAACTGGCGCGCCGCTGCGGCGGCCGCCTCGCGTTGCGCGCGACGGGCGTCCAGCGACTCCAGGCGCTCGACGAGCTGCGCCACGCTCGCCAGACGTCGGTCTGGGCGTCCTTCCGTAGCGGCACGTACGTCGTCGATCAGGAGCGGGTCGGCGATGTCGTGCTCCCAGCCGGTGGCCAGCGGGCGGGAGAGGTCGCCGACCAGCAACTGGTAGAGGATCAGCCCAAGCGCGAACAGGTCGCTCCGCATCGAGGCTTTCTCGCCGGCCAGCAGTTCAGGGGCCAGGTAGTGCGGCGTCGATCCCATCAACGGGTGGCTGCCCTCCGTGATGGTCAGGCCCATCGCGGTGACACCGAGCGCCGCGAGGCGGGCCGGCTCGAGCAGGTGGCTGCTGCCGAAATCGCTCAGGCGCACCTGCCACGCAAGACCGTTCGGCGACGGGGTACTGACTTCGGCCACCAGGACGTTGCCGGGCTTGAGATCGCGGTGCAGGACGCCGACACTGTGCGCGGCCGCCAGGGCCCTGGCAATCTTCAGGAACAGCGCCAGGCGGCCCTCGACGGCGAGGCTGGCCAGTCGGTCACCGTCAACGGCCCAGGCCGACAGGTCGACGCCGGCGTCGTCGTAGGCGACGAAGAACGGTGGCTGGGCGAAATTGCACGCGCGCATCTCCACCAGATCGTCGCGCGAGCCCAGTTCCTTGTGCAGCAGGCGAACCGTGGTCAATTCACGCTTGAGCGCGGCCAGCTGCTCGCCATCCAGCGCGAACTTGAAGACCCAGCGCTGCGGCAGGCGCCGGTGCTCGGCGAGCCAGGTCGTGCTGGCGATCCCGTCACCGAGCAAGCGGACCAGGTTGAAGTCGTCCTGGCCGGGAACCCGGGCTCCGGCCACCAGTTGCACTGCACGAGCCTGACGGCGGCCCACGGCCAGTCGCTCAACCGGTCCGACCAGTCGGTAGCCTACCTTGGGTACGTTGACGAGGCGGGCACCGGCTTCTTCTCCCAGTGCCCGGCGCAGCTTACTGATAGCGTTGGCTAGCACGTGATCGACGGTCGGCCGATCCTGCCAGAGCGCCTGGAACAGTTCCGCCCGGCTCACGACCTCGTCCGGGCGCTGCAACAGCACGCGCAGCAACTGCAACGGCAGCGGTTCAACGGTGACCTCTTCGCCGTTCAACCATAAAGCGCCTCGAGCCTCGTCGAACTCGACGTTCGCGAAGCGATGACGGAACAGGCTGGAACTGTCGCTACTCCGGTTGATACGATGCTCCTCACCAGGGCGTCGGGCCTCACGACGCACGGATCACTCTTGTTGATCGCCGCGGATGGCACCATCGACAAGCCCGGCATACGGCTTCATTCATTTTCACGAAAAGATGACTTCGAAATCAATCCCGCTTGCTCTGCTCCTGGTTGCTGCCTCCGCCTTGGCGGAGCCCGTGCCGCGGCCTTCCATCACCCAAGGGATTGACGTTGCGCCGGAGTTGGCCTCTGCCGCGGCCGCAAAGAACTGCAAGGCCCTGCGCAGCGCGACCTACCGTGTTGTAACACCGACCTTTGGAGGTACTGCGTCGGACCAGACGGGGCGCATGGTCATCGATGCGGCCCGGCTCGCGGTCGTCCGCCCCGACGGCAGCAGGGGGACGTGGAAGGCACAAAGCGCGTGTCGGTTCGCCGACGCCGATGACAACGGTACCCAGATCGACATTGTCGTCTCGCAAGGCGGGATCCTGGGCGGACGCATCTCGGTCAGTGGCGGCGGCAGCTACCGCATGTTGTTCGGGTTTCCGGAGCAGAACCACGCGCTCACGGAACTCGCCGGAACCTGGAGCCTCGTGGGCCTGCACCGCGGCGCCGATGAGTTCTACGGCGACACCGGCAGCATCACCTTCGACCACGCGGGAAAGGTCACAGCCACGTCGGAATGCGCGAACTATTCGCCCTGGTCGACGACGAACTGCAGCCAGGTGCCTGCTAACGCGATCGCCGCTCTCGAGCCTTTCGTCATCGATGCCGGGGGAGGATTCGTCAGCCGCTCCGGGGCACGCACGACGCGGCTGTTCCTGTTCAGCGCAGCGAACGGGCTTCCCACGCTCGTAAGGATCGACAGCGACGGCGCCGTGGCTGTCGGCAGCCCGGCCGGTCCGTTCGTCATTCCTCCGCTCGGCCAGACCGCGGTGCGCTGGAACCTGGACGTCACCAGCCGCCTTGCGTCCGCGACCAGTACCTACATGGGCATCACGGTCATCACGGATCTCGACCTGAACCGCAAGTCGTATGTCCGGACCAAGCGGACCATTGGTCTTTCGGACGAGCACCTGGAAACCCTGCTGCTCGACAACCCCCGCCCCGGGTACATCACACGACTCCGCGGCGAAGCGCCTGATGGCAACGGGCGGCCGGTGGGATTCACCGAGGTCACGTCCTTGCAGTTCCTTGGAGCCGGCTTCTCGGCCAGCGTAGTGCCGGGAATCAAGCTGTTCGAGATCTCTATCTTCGCACCGTGAGGGTTTCGTGAAGACGGCGTGAGGACAATGCCGTGACGTCTTTCCAGAATGGGTCGATACGGAGCTCGCCGCTGGAGCGGCATCCGTTCATTCGAAACCGTCACGGAGGACGACTTGCAACCCACATCAATTGGACACAACTGCCGAAGCGCCGCACATTGGTGCGCTCTGTTGATGCTGCCGCTGGCCCTTACGGCCTGCGGCGACGGCGGCGGTAGCGACGGGAACACACCTCCCCCGCCCTCAACCGCCCTGACACTGACCGGTACCGCAGCGACCGGGTCCGCCATAGCCGGCGCCTCGATCGTCGTGAAATGCGCGACCGGCAGCGGCAGCGGCACGAGCGGCACCGACGGTACTTTCTCGATCTCCGTCGACGGCGGCGCGTTGCCCTGCGCCCTCGAAATGAGGCCCGCCTCCGGTGCGAATCTGCACTCGGTGGCGACCGGGTCCGGCAGCACCGCCAAGGCCAACTTGACGCCGTTGACCGAACTGGTCGTTGCCCGCTTGGCCGGCGGTGACCCGGGCGTCTGGTTTGCGGGCTTCGACGCGAGCGCTGCCAGCGTGGCGACCGTGGCCGCGATCACCGCGGCCGAAGCCAGCGTGACGGCGACCCTCAAGCGGGCCGGCATCGACCTGAGCGCGCTGGGAGATCTCATCTCGGTGACTCTGAAGGCCAGTACCTCCACCGCGACTGGTGACGCCTACGACCAGGCTCTCGATCAGTTCGCAGCAGCGCTGGCGGCCGGCGGTACGACCCTGGCCACCTTCACGACCGCCATCACGACCGCGGCGGCGGGGACCTCCACCACCGCGTCGCTGCCGCCCGAACTGTTGCTGCAGCCCGCCGCAGCCAATTGCAGCGCGCTGCGCAGCGCCTCCTATCGGATCATTACGCCGCGGCCGGGCGAATCGCTAGCTGCGCAATTCGGACGCATGACAATCAATGGTGGCACTTTGGCGGTCGTTCGTGCGGACGCCAGTACCGGTACGCTGGTCGCCAACGGCGCCTGCCGCTTCACCGATACCTCGGGCACATACAACGCCGACCTCGTCGTTTCCCCGGCCGGCTTCTTGGTAGGGCGCTACACGACGGACGGTACGACCTTCCGCGTGATGTTCGGTTTTCCTGAGCAAACCCACATAGTCGCCGAACTCGCCGGCACTTGGAACGTGATGTCGATGACACCAACCGGTTCGACCCACGCGCCCGCCTCAGGCTCGATCGCGCTCTCGACCGCGGGCCAGATGAACTCGGCCGTGAACTGCGAGAACGACGCGACCTGGGCCATTGACACCTGCGCGAACGTGCCCGACAGCGTGACAGGACTAATCGGCCCCTGGGTGCCTGACAGCGACGGCGGCTTTGACGCGCCCGACGCAGGCAGCGCCACGGTGAATACGCGCACGTTCGCCTATGTGAGCGGCAGCGGCTCGATGGTGATCGCCACGGTCAGCGCCACGGGGTTCGGGCTGTGGTCCCAGCCAGCTTCCATCGCGTTGCCGACGGTCGGTGCGTCCACGGCCTCGTGGAACCTCGACCTGAGCGCCGACTTCTCCCTTGGCGGTGCCACTTACGAGTCGACCAATGTCGTCGACTCGGTCGACACGACGGCCCAGAGCTGGACGCGCACGCACGGCACGGTCGGCCAGGCCCTGACCCGGGTCGAGACAGTGTTCGCGAACGATCCGCGGACCGGTTTTACCCACCGCGCGGCCGGTACCGTGATCGCCAGCGACGGCACGACGACCTCCGTGATCCGGGAGTTCAGCATGCTCCGACTCAACGGCATTGGGCTGTCAGTCGGCGTGCTGCCCGAATTGAAGGTGTTCGAGTTCTCACCGTCCGCACCCTGAACTCGGCCCCATGGCAAAGACCGGCATGGCGAAAGCCATGCTGGACGCCGGGTGGTCGACCTCCAGAACCATGTGGCGACGAGGCCGGCGAATGAACTGCGCGGTGCCTTCACATCGGGCAAATCGTCGCTACCGCAGTGCCCATGCGTCCCGCAGCGCTGGAGGTGCGCGCTACCCACAGGGTTGTCCACGCAAACTGGGGATAACCGCTCGCTGATAGGGCAGCGGATTGCCGCCGACGCGGCTTTGAGCCAAGTTGACGCGTTGCGCCGACCGACCGGTGAGCCACTTCGAAGTAGGGCGCAGCCAGGATCGATGGGGGTTGTAGCACAACCGGCCTGGCTCAATCATCCGTTGGCAAAGTGGCTCTTTCCGGTGTCGCCGCCAACACTCGAGGTGGCCAACGCGCGGGGCGCCACGCTGCGCCCGCGGCTCCAAGGCCACGCACTGGCCGGCTTGCTGGCGTTGTGCCTGGCGTTCTGTAACGTGTACTGATCCAGCTCAGCGCCCCACGTCTACGTCCAACTCCACGCTGCCGCTGGGCTCCAACAGGCCCACCATCCCCTCGCGCAGCCGCGAGATGCGGTAACGGTTGCCGCCCAGCGACTTAACCTGCATCACCTCCAGCCCAGTCGTACCCTTCATGATCCGGGTCAGGAGTTCGGCCGTGAGCTGGTTGTTCTTGATCTCGTCGCGGTTGTCCTCGTAATGCGTGTAGCCGTCGGCGTCGGTAATCTTGTAGGCGCGTAGCGGCGTCACGTCCGTGGCCTTGGAGTTGAGCGCCTGCACTGTGTACTTGCACAGGAACGGCGTCACCAGGGTGTCCAAGTCGGACGCGACGACGCCCTTGTAGAGGTAGACGTCGCCGGTGTCGATGACCGTGTTGGGCGTCATGGCCGCCGCAAGCGCGCCGCCCAGCGAGCCCGGCGGCTGCTTATTGCCCTCGATGACCAGGCGGTCGACCTTGGCCATCATCACTGCGTTGGTGCACACCTTGAGCGCGCCGATGCGGGTCGCGCCGTAAAGGCCGGCGTACTGCTTGGCGCGCGCCGGGTCGCGCTCGACGCCGAAGCCGTGCGAGTAGAGATGAGCGAGGCCCAGTTGCGCCATCGCGTCGCCCTTGGCGGCCGCCTGTTGGTAGTAGTCGAGGGCCTTGGCGTAGTCGATCTGCACGCCGTAGCCGAACTCGTAGATGCGCCCGAGGTAGGCTAGTGACCGGGCGTCGCCCAGTTGCCCTGCGTACAGCAGCCAGGCATCGTCGGAGAACACGCCGCCGCTTGCGTGGTGCGACGGCACGTAGCCCGTCTTGCTGCCGTCGAACGGCGCGCTTTCCAGCAGAAACTGGTTGACCAGGCCGGCCTGGCGGAAGACGAATTCGACGGATGGCAGCGGCATCCGGTCGCTGCGTGTGCCGTCCTTGCGCTGGAGCGTGAACGAGTGGCACTTGAACTGCTCGCTGTCGACGATGCCGACGAAGCCCTTGCCGTCGGCGTCGCGGATGAAGCCGGCGTTGAACTTCATCGGCGCCGGCGGCGGCGCGTCCTTGATGCCCAGGTTCTGCTTGACGGCCGCCGTGACATTGGCGAACGGGTTCTTGAAGGTCATGCCGCCAATGGTGGCCTTTGACGGGTCGGGCGGCGCCACCGGCTTGGGCGCCAGCGTCACGTAGCCCGAGTCGGCCAGCACCGTGCCACGCACGTCGGTGTCGATCTGCGGGCTGGCGGACGCGGTGCTGTCCTTCGTCTTTAGCTTGCCCTCGACGTGCAGGTTCTCGTCGGACCCCGGCACCTCGTGCAGTTGGAGCTCCAGCGTGGCGGTATTCGTGCAGCCCAGGAAGTGGCCGTTGTATTCGCCGAGCGTCGAGCGGCGCATGACGTCCATCGGCACCGCGACGTCCTGCGCGAGCGCGCGCGGGGCCCGCGATGCGAGTGCGCCCAGCGCCAGCGCGGCGAGCAGCAGGGTTCGGGTCAGCGGCATGGCACCTCCGGGCGTTCCCAGCCGTCCTTGGCCTTGCGCGCGCCCGCCTCCGTGGGCAACGCGGGCAGCCATAGCACCTCGTCGCACGAGGGCAGCCGGGCATCGCCGGGCGCAGGCTTGTCGACCTGCTCCAGGGCGGCCGACGCGCCGTGCGCCAGCAGCGCGGCCAGCACGTCGCGCGCGC
The DNA here is from genome assembly GCA_964418745.1 of uncultured Vitreoscilla sp. GTDB lineage: Bacteria > Pseudomonadota > Gammaproteobacteria > Burkholderiales > Burkholderiaceae_C > Scleromatobacter. Next base: position 50,701 of record CAYQMX010000031.1, on the reverse strand, counting down.
CCGGCACGTTGCGTTCGGCCTTGGGACGCTCCTGGGCGAGCAGGTCGACGTAGAGCTGGCGCACCCGGAACGCCTGCACAGTGAACGGGCTATGCAGCCAGGTTTCGGTGGTGCGGGTAACCTGCTCGAAGGGCGTGGGCTTGCCGGTGAGGTCGGCCATCTTCGAGTAAACCGGGAAGTACGTGGGCCAAGTGCGCTGCGCATAAAAAGTCTGCAGGTCCACCGGCGGCGGGTTGCCAGCGCTCAAAGCCAACCACTTCGCGTTCTCGGCAGACAGCGCCTGCAGCGCCGCCTGCGCCTGCGGGTCGCTACGCGCAAACTGCGCGGCGATGGTGAGCATGCGGCCGAATTCTTCAGGGGACGCCGGGATCACCTGCAGCGACAGCGCCGTCTGCAGTGTCCTGACCTGGCTGTCCTTGAGCATGGACAGCGTCTTGGGCGACACCATCGAGGCGAGCTGCGCGTCGCCGATCGCCGCGGCATCGGCCGCGAATGCCGGCTGCAGACGGGTCAAGAGCGCCACCAACAAGGCGCTGATGCGCCAGTGAATCCTTTTCATCTGTCCCCCGTCGCTCGACTCGTCGATGTTAGGTGGATCCTGCGCGCCGTGCAGAAGTTTTTTCACGCTCGCGCTTTGGCGACGCGGACGGCTTGCTTTGGCCCTTGCTCAGTCGACGAACCGACGAGGCCCCCAAACATCACGAGCCGTTTCGCCCCGGGCGCTCCAAGAAGCGATCTTCCGAATGAGGAAGGGCCACTGCTCGGCAGTATGTACGTCCGGTATTGGGCTGCGAGTTTGAACACGCGAACTTCGCCTTCGGGTCGACAGCAGCCGGTCGCGTTGCCTGGAGGCGGTCGTTCGCCGGGATGCTGAACGCGGATCCCACCAGAACGACCCGGCCGACCCCGCAGGAAGCCCATTCGAGGTCTCGTTCGCGCCGTCATGACTGCAGGGCGCCAAAACCCGACATCGAGTCCCGCAACAGGTACACCTCCTTGAACTCCCTGCCGGTCTGAAAGCGACCGGGGCGTGTGACCGCTTCGAGCGCAAAGCAGCGGTCGCTTGCGACCGTCTGCGCATGGCCGGCTGCTGCCTGTAGGCATCCTGCGGCGAGCAATTGGAATGCGTCGGACAGCGGTCGTTGACCTGACACCGTGAGGTGCCCGTCGCCTTTCGGCTTCCGCGCCGGCTTGCTCTCGGACTTGATCAATGAGTGGCCCGCGGGCGTTCTTCGCTCCAGCGCTCGAGGTCGGCGCGGCGCCAGCCGACAGCGCGGGACGCCAGTACGACCGGGGCCGGAAACTTCTGCTGCGCGATCAGGCGGTAGATGGTGGATCTCGCCAGCCCGGTCCAATGAATCACTGTGGGCATGCGCATGAGCGGCGCAGACTGGAGATCGGGCGAGGTGGTGGTGGGCTGCGGTTGGTGCGAATGCATCTTGAACTCCAGGTAGACCTGTCCGAAGAACTCTAGGCGGTTCGCCGAGGCCGCAGTGCGATGACTTTTGGGCAAAAAGTGTCGGCCGCGGGCTCCGAACGATGACCGTCTCAGCTGAAGTCTCCCCGTCGCGGTGGAGGAGGGGAGGTGGCTCAGGCTGGCGAGAACTACGGGGCCCCGAAGTTACGGAATGTGCGACGGTATATCGTCCAACAGTTCACGCAATCCCGTGGCCTCCATAGAGTGAAATGGAGACTGTTGTTGACAACACAGCACCCGGGCTATCGCCATGCCGGCTGCCTGCCGGCGTGTTCACAGCGCCAGCAACGCTAGCGCTGCAGCGGCGTGATCCGCCTGTAGGTGTCCATAGTGCTTTTCGATCATGGCGACGGATGTGCCTGACAGTTGGGCTACGGTCAACAAGTCCAATCCGCCTGTGACGAGATCCGTAATGGCACTGTGGCGCATTGCATAGGCCGTGGTGGCCGCGGGCAGTCCGGCTTCCATCACAGCGGCCTTGACTGGCTTTTTCCATGCGTCGCGGTGCCAGTCCTTTCCATCCGCTCGAACGAGCAGCGTGGCGGCCGCCAGTTTGTCCTTGGCCTGCTCGGTGAAAAACTCTGCAGTCTTTGGTGGCAACTTGACTTTGCGATCTCTGCCCGCCTTGTCCTTGCCGATGGTCAGCACGCCAAGGCGCTTGTCGAAGTGGGATACCTTCAGGCAGGCCAGGGCGCCAGGTCGCAATGGCACAAGCGACATGGCGGTCAGGAACAGTGCGATGTCGGGCGGCGACTTCGCAATGAGCGCAACGCGCTGGGCGCGATCGAGGTAGGCATCCCGCCGACCGTCGGCGTTCTCGATCGGCCGCAGTGCAACACGCCACGCCATATCGTTGTTCACGTGGGCCTCGTCGTGTGCGAAATTCAGCGCAGCACGCAGCACGCAGCGCGGTCATGTCTCGATTCAGCGAGGAGGGCGAGCGGGGCCGCGTCTTCTTCTCGTCGGCATGCGGATTGATGACAACCGGCGTTGCGGCAATCTTCCGTCGCCAGGCGTCCACATGCTTGCGGGTGAGTTTCGCCAATTCGATGCTGGCGAACTTGTCCGGGTAGACCCATCCCTGTACCACCCACCAACAACTACGTTGGGAATCAAGCACTTGGCGGCGACGCCAGGTGCTTTTTTCTTGTCCGTGTTCTGGACACGCCCGGATGGACTCGTGGCTGTCGGATCCATTCTTTGGCGATGACCGCCTTCTCGATCGCCGCCTGGAGCGCGCCGCGCGCGCCAGGTCCGGCCCAACTCGACGGTATGATTCCCTTCGCCTGCGTGCGCCCCGCGCCCCGCCCCCCGAGCTCGTTTCCCTGGATCCCTGCCGTGCCGATTGACGATTCCGACCTGCCGCTGGTGAGCGTCGTGATACCCAGCTACAACAGCGCGGCGACCTTGGCGGCCACGCTGGACAGCGTCATCGGCCAGACCTGGCCGCGGCTCGAGATCATCGTCGTCGACGACGGCTCCACCGACGACACGGCGCAGGTGCTCGCGCGCTACGCCCCGCGCGTGCGCGGGCTGCGGCAGGCCAACGGCGGACTGGCGGCGGCGCGCAACGCGGGCTGCGCCGCGGCGACCGGGACGTTCATCGCGCTGCTGGACGCCGACGACCTGTGCGAGCCCGAGCGCATCGGCGCCCAGGCGCAGTTCATGGCGGGCCGGCCGGACGTGGTGTTGAGCGGCACCGAGTTCAGCGCGTTCGACGCCGCCGGCGTCCATGCGCAGCGCTACGCGCGCCAGTACTACTCGCGCCTTGGCAAGTCGGCGCAGGGCCTGGGCGCGTTCTTCGACGAGCGCGTCGACGTCGACATCGCGCGCTGGCTGCCGCCGCCGTCGGGCTTGCCCGCGACCATGCTGGTGCACATCGGCCAGGTGTACCGCCACCTGGCGCTGGGCAACTTCATCCATCCACCCACCGTGATGTTCCGGCGCGAGCTGCTGGCCACGATCGGCCTTTTCGACACGAGCATCCGCAACGGCTGCGACTGGGAGTGGCTGGTGCGCGCGGCGCGTGCGGGCAAGTTCGCGTTCGTCGACCGGTCGCTGCTGCGCTACCGGCGTTCGTCGACGCAGATGTCCGGCGCGCGCCACAAGCTGCAGCTGTACACCGACATCGTGGGCAACCTGCGCCGGTTCGCGCGCGACGACCCGTCGCTGCCGACATGGGGCGGGCGCGCCTACCGGCGGTCGCTGGGCAATGCGTGCATCGACCTCGCGGGGGCGCTGGTCGAGACCGACCGGCTGCAGGCCCTGGCCCTGCTGGGCGAGGCCGCGCGCCGCGGCAGCGTCGACCGCAGCTGGGTCCGCCATCTCGGCAAGGCGCTGGTGCCGCGCGCGCTGGTGGAACGCATCCGCGCGCGGCGCCGCGCCGCCGCGCTGCAGTAGCCCCGCGCAGCCCTCAGGCCGGCACGGCGGCCGGCTGGGGGCGCGCGAAGCGCCGGCGCAGGCGGCGTGCCCGCAGCAGCAGGCGCATCCAGGCCGTGTCGCGATAGACCGTGGTCCACGACAGCTCGCGCACGCCGTTGCTGAGCGTGCGCTTGTACTGCGCGTCGCCCGAGAGAAAGTCGTATTCGCGCAGGCCGCGCGCCCGGTAGTGCTCGATGGCCAGCGCGTGCGTCAGCAGGCCCGGGCTCCACTTGGACGACGGCTCGTAGGCGAAGCCGCTCTGGAACATCGAGACCTTGCCGCGCACGACGAAGTTGTACAGGAAGCCGATCGGCTGCGCGGCGCTGCCCACGCGCAGCATCTCGGCCTGGCCGCCCGCGAACAGCGCCTCGATGAGACGTCGATGGAACGCGACGACGGCCGGCGTGGACAGCGACGTCGCCTTCTCGAGCCGGTTCCAGCGCGCCAGGTGCAGGTCGCGCATCTGGTCGAAGAACGCCAGGGCCTCGGCGAGATCGGCCGCGCGCCGCACCGTGATCTCGCCCAGCCGCGCGTCGAATTCGCGGCGGTTGCGGCGCACCTGGGTGCCGGCCTTGCCGGTGAGCGTCTCGGTGAAGGGGCGGTCGTCCAGTGCCGCCAGGTCGACGTAGGGCGCGGCCTTGCAGAACCGCTCCGTGTGCGCGCCGGTGAGCAGGGCGGGCAGGCGGTCGGCGGCGCCGTGGCGCTCGTGGCCGCACAGCACCAGCCGGCCCCACGCGCGTTCCTGCAGCAGGCCGGCCAGGTCGGCCACGAAGGCCTGGTCGTGGCCGGGCAGGTGCAGCACGTCGTTGAATTCGGCCAGCGGCGTCGGCTCGATCGCGTGCCCGGTGGCGTTCAGGTACAGCGAGCGGAACGGGATGTTGCGCACCCATACGACGCGCTCGACCAGCAGGCAGCCCGCCACCACCCGGCCGTCCTCCTCCCAGTGCACCCAGGTGCCCTGGAAATCGGCGCCGTAGAGGTCGACCCAGGTCTGCAGCCATGCGGCCGACAGGAAGAGGGAATCGCTGCCGGAAGCCGTGTGCAGCGGGTCCCACCAGGCCGGCACCGGGCTGCCCGGCCGCAGGGGGGCCAGGTGGCGCCGCACAGGGTGCGCGCTGCGGGCTTGCGGCGCGCTCGTCGGCGCGAGCGGCGTGGCGAAGGGGGCGTCGGTGCCCGACAGCTTGTAGTCGTCCATCGGGTGGCGATGTGTGGGACCCCGAGTTTGCCTTAACGCAAGCTGAAATTTGTGTCACGACGTACTCAACCATGCAGCCTGGGGCGATTTCGAGACGTTGTTCTCCATTTCCGCCCCGAATGTCCAAATAAGGAAGCCCCGCGGTCCGTCGACCGGCGGGGCTTCGAGGGGGCCGCCGCCGCGAGGGCAGCCCGGGGCGTCAGGCGGCGATGGCGGCGTTCTGGTCGACGCTCGGATCGTTGCTCGCATCGCCGGAGGACGCGGCGCCGTCGACGGCGCCGTCGGGCGGGTTGGACTCGGTGGCGTGCGCCATGGCGTTGGGGCCGTTGGCGCCCAGTTCATCCAGCGTCGGCGCGCGCGCGAACCGGCCCGATGCGTTGTAGGTGGCGGGTGCCGACGGGCCCTGGCCGAGGGTCACGACGACGTCGGGGCCGCCGTCCGGCGCGGCAACGTCCGGGGGGGCGTCAACGCCGTCGCCGCTGGACGACCGCAACTGGCGGTCGAGCGCCGCGGCGGCGGCGTAGGGGTCGCCCGAGGTGGGCGGGGAGATCATCATCTGCAGGCTCCTGGAGAGGGGGGGTAGACCTAGATCGACCCATTGCGCCCAAACCTTGAAGCCTCTCGATCGCGCGAAGCTGAACGCGTCTTGAACGCGGCGCGCCGCGGCGGCCGGTGCGGGCAGATGTCACACCTCGGGCAGCAATTGGTTACAGCCCTCGGAGGTCGCGACGATAACGGCTCATCGGTGGCCTGGCCATCTCACCCCTCCGAGTCGAACCATGAACAAGCACCTCGCATCCGCCTCTGCCAGTCGTGTCGAATGGGAACTCCTGCCCTCGTTGCTGAACATGCTGGGCAACCGCCGCCCGCGCGCGCAGCCGGCATGGATGGAGACGGTGCCATCGGACTTCGACTTCGCGATGCCCTCGGAGCCGTTCGAGGAAGTGCTTCCGGGCCTGTCGATGCGCGAAGTGCGCGAGCCCGACATCTTCCAGATCTTCTTCGGCTGACCAGGCCAGCGCGCGCGCCCCGCGCACCCGCGCGGCGACAGCGGGCCGATCGGCGCCACAATCGTGGCCCCACCCATGCCCCGGGGTTCGCCCGTCCGACGCTCGCGCCTGTCCGGGCCGGCCCCCGCCGCCCATGTCGACCGCCACGCACCATCACTTCGTCGAAGCCCGGCTGCTCGAGCTTCATCCCACGCAGATCACCGCGGGTTTCGCCGAGGTCGCGCTCAAGCGGCGCGAGTGGGCGGGGCTGTCGAAGAAGAACCGCAAGGAACTGCTGTCCTCGCACTGGTTTCCCGCGGTGCTGGGACCGCGCGGGCGCAGCTACATCGTCGACCACCACCACCTGGGCCTCGCGTTGCACGAGGAGGCCGTCGAGCGCGTCAAGCTGATGGTGCTGGACGACCTGTCCTATCTCGTGCCGACCATCTTCTGGCGGGTGATGGAGCAGCGCAACTGGGTGCACCCGTTCGACGCCGGCGGCAAGCGCCGCCCGTACAGCGACATCCCGGCGCGCATCACGGACCTGGCCGACGACCCGCACCGCAGCCTGGCCGGCATGCTGCGCAGCGCGGGCGGATTCGCCAAGGACGCGGCGCCGTTCGCCGAGTTCCTGTGGGCCGACTACCTGCGTCCGCACTTCACGCGCGCGCAGATCCGCAAGAGCCTGGACGTCACGCTGCGCGAGGCGCAGGGCCTGGCGCGCAGCCCGCTGGCGCGCTACCTGCCCGGCTGGTCCGGCGCCACGGTCCCCGTGGCCGGCAAGCGCCCATGACGCTGCGCGAGGGCACGCCGACCGCGTCGTCGCCGCTGTTCGCCGACCTCGTCGCCGGGGTGTCGATGGCCGGCCTGCTGCTGCCCGAGGCGGTGGCCTATTCCGGCATCGCCGGCATGCCGCCGCAGGCCGGCGTGCTCGCGCTGTTCGCCGGGCTGCTGGTCTACGGGCTGATCGGCCGCTCGCGCTTCGCCATCGTCTCGGCCACGTCGTCGTCGGCGGCGGTGCTGGGCGCCGCCACGCTGTCGCTGGCCGGACACGACGCCGTGTTGCGCGCCGCGCTCGCCGCGGGCCTGGTGCTGGCCACCGGCCTCGCGTTCCTGGCCGCCGGCGCGATGCGCCTGGGCTCGATCTGCAGCTTCATCTCCAAGCCGGTGCTGCGCGGCTTCTCGTTCGGGCTGGCGCTGGTGATCATCGCCAAGCAGTTGCCCAAGCTGTCCGGCATCCACCCGACGTTCGACGCGCCGCTGGCCGTCGCCTGGCAGGTGCTGGGCGAGCTGCCGCAATGGAACTGGCGGGCCATCGGCCTGGGCGGGGGCACGCTCGCGGCCCTGGCCCTGCTCGCGCGGCTGCCGCGGCTGCCGGGGTCGCTGCTGGTGATCGCCGTGGGCATCGCCGTGGCGCAAGGCCTCGGACTGGCCGCGCACGGCGTCGTGGAGGTCGGTCGCATCGACCTCGCGCTGGCGCTGCCCGGGCCGCCCGTGTTGTCGCAGGGCCAGTGGCTGAGCCTGGTCGAGCTGTCGCTGGCGTTGCTGCTGCTCGTGTTCGCCGAGAGCTACGGGTCGATCCGTTCGATGGCCCTCAAGCATGGCGACGGCGTCGACCCCAACCGCGACCTGTGGGCCCTCGGTGCTTCCAACGTGGTCTCGGGCCTGCTGCACGGCCTGCCGGTGGGCGCGGGTTTCTCGGCGACGGCGGCCAACGAGGCGGCCGGTGCGCGCAGCGCGAAGTCGGCCTGGATCGCCGGCGGCGTCGTGCTGGCGCTGGTGCTGCTGTGCCTGCCGTGGATCGAGCTCACGCCCGAGCCGGTGCTGGCCGCGGTAGTGATCCACGCCGTGTCGCACACGTTGTCCCTGTCGGCGTTCAGGCCGTACTTCGCCTGGCGGCGCGACCGCTTCGTCGTGGTGGCCGCAGCGGTGGCCGTGGTCGGCCTGGGCGTGCTCGACGGCCTGCTCGCCGGCATCGCGATCAGCCTGGCGATGACGCTGCGCGGGCTGTCCGAGCCGCGCATGAGCGAGCTCGGACGCCACGGCGAGGGCCACGACTACCTCGGCCTCGGGCATGCGGACGTCGTGGCGCTGCCCGGCTTGCTGATCCTGCGGCCGGAGGCGCCGCTGTTCTTCGCCAACGTGGAGCGCATGCTGGCCGAGATGCGCACCCGCATCGCCGCCGCCTCGCCCCGCGCGTTCGTGCTGAGCCTGGAGGAGACGCCGGACCTCGACGGCACCACCATCGAGGCGCTGGCGGCCTTCACGGCGGAGCAGGGCGCGGCCGGTCGCACCACCGTGCTCGCACGTCTGAAGGATCCGGTGCTGGCCTTGCTGCAGGACGCGATGGCCGGCCAGCGGCTGACCCGGCTCGAGGCCGGCAGCGTCGACGAGGCCGTGTCCGCGCTGGTCGCGCCGGCGGTGCCGCCGGTCAACGCCTGAGTCGCGGGCGCCGCTCGACCGCAGCGCGTCGCCGCCGTTCTTCCGGCCGTCGACCAGCCCGGCAGGACCCCCGATTGCCAGGACAGGGGGTCGTTTCACTGAACTGGAGTACCCACAATGAACAAGTCCCTCGCCACCCTGGTCGCCACCTTCGCCGTCGCCGGCTTCAGCCTGGCCGCGCACGCCCAGTCCACCGATGCCGCGACGGCTCCGGGCACGCCCGGCACGACCACCACCACGACCACGGTGACCACCGACACCACCGAGACGAAGATGGTGCCGGCCCCGGGCGTCACGCACGCGCAGGCCAAAGACCTGAAGACCGAATCCAAGGCCGACTACAAGGCGCGCAAGAACATCGCCGAAGCCAACCACGACCTGAACAAGGCCGATTGCAAGGTGACCACGGACGGCGCCGTCGAACGCGCCTGCAAGGCCGACGCCCGCGCCCAGGAGAAGAAGGAAAAGGCCGATGCCAAGCTGATCCACAAGCAGGAAACGCAGGACATCAACGCCGTGACGAAGTAAGTCGCGCGAGGGCCGGCGGCGTTCGCGCCGTCGCGCTCGCGACAAGCCCCGCGGGTCGTGCGACCCGCGGGGCTTTCCTTCGTCGGTCGGTGCTTCGGTCCGGGCGGGCCAATGAAGGCGCCCGCGCAAGGCCTATTTCTCGAGCCAGTCGCTCAGCTCCTCGGCGTGTTCCTGCTCCTGCGACAGGATGTGCTCGACGATGCGGCGTGTCGTCGAATCCTTGTCGCCGATGAGCTTGATCATCTGCGAGTAGGCCTCGATGGCGACGCGCTCGGCCACGAGGTTGGCCCGGATCATCGCCTTCAGGTCGCGCGACTCGTCGTAGTCCGCGTGGCTGCGCAGCAGCAGCGTCGACGGCGAGTAGTCGGGCTCGCCGCCCAGCTGCACGATGCGCTCGGCGAGCAGGTCGGCGTGGGCCGACTCCTCATTGGCGTGCACCAGGAACTCCTCGGCGATCGCCGGCGAGGCCAGGCCCTTGGCCGTGTAGTGGTGGCGCTTGTAGCGCAGGATGCACACCAGCTCGGTGGCCAGCGAGTCGTTGAGCAGCTTGACGATGTCGTCGCGCCACGGGCCGTAGCTGGGCGTGATGGCGCCGTCCTCGAGGTGGTTCTTCGCGGCATCGAGCGCGCCCTGGTCGAGCTGCAGGGGAACGCGGTTGGCGCTGGATTGATCTTTCATGGCGGGCCTTCCGGGGTGGGTGGTTGAACCGATGGCCCGAGGCAATCGGGATGCCGGGGCGCCGCAAGACCGCGCGCCCCCAGGGCCGGCCGCTTGCGACTACAGTGGGCCGCCTTGCAGCAAGGAACCACCGCATGAGCTCCAACGACAAGCGTCCCCGCGTCGCCGTGCTGGACGACTACCAGGGCGCCGCGCTGCGCCTGGCCGACTGGTCGGTGCTCGATGGCCGCGCCACGGTCACCGTCTTCAACGACCACCTGGCCGACCCCGACGCGGTGGTCGAACGCCTGCAGGGCTTCGACGTGCTGTGCGTGATGCGCGAGCGCACACCGCTGCCGCGCGCCACGCTGGAGCGGCTGCCGCGCCTGAAGCTCGTCGTGTCCACCGGCGCGCGCAACGCGGCGATCGACGTGGCGGCCGCCGCCGAGCGGGGCGTCGCGCTCGCCTTCACCGGCTACACCTCGGCGCCCACCATCGAGATGACCTGGGCGCTGATCCTCGCCGCCAGCCGCCACGTCGTGGCCGAGAACCTGGCGTTCCGGCGCGGCGGGTGGCAGCAGTCCATCGGCGTCGGCCTGGCCGGCAAGACGCTGGGCGTGCTGGGGCTGGGGCGCGTCGGCGGCCCGGTCGCCAAGGTGGGCGCGCTGCTGGGCATGCGCGTGCTCGCATGGAGCCCCAACATGACGCCCGAGCGTGCCGCCGCGGGCGGGGCGACGGCGGTGAGCAAGGAAGAACTGCTGCGCCAGTCCGACGTGCTGACGATCCACATGGTGCTCAGCCCGAAGACGCGCGGCCTGCTCGGCGGCGCCGACCTCGCGCTGATGAAGACCGGCAGCCTGCTGGTCAACACCTCGCGCGGCCCGCTGGTGGACGAGGCGGCGCTGCTGGCCGCGCTCACGTCGCGCCGCATCGGCATGGCCGCGCTGGACGTGTTCGACGTCGAGCCGCTGCCCGCCGACCACCCGTTGCGTTCGCTGGAGAACGTGCTGGGCACACCCCACATCGGCTACGTGGCCGACGACCTCTACCGAACGTTCTACGGCGACACGGTCAAGGCGGTGGACGACTGGCTCGCCGGCCGCGCCAAGTCCGCGTGACGCGGGGGCGTCGCGTCGCCCGCATCGCATTGGGCGTCGTCGCGGCGCTGGCCGCCGCCGGCGCACTGGCGCTCGCGGGTTGCCGGTACTTCGGCGAGTCGGCCCGCGGCGCGCGGCTGGCGCGCATCGAGCAGTCGCCCGAGTGGCACGGCGAGCGCTTCGCCAATGCGCAGGCGATGTGGAGCGACCTGCGCGACGCGTTCATGCACGCGCTGGCCGTCGCGCCCGCCAGCGGCCTGCGCGTCACCTGGTTCGGGCACTCGGCCACGCTGATCGAGATCGACGGCCAGCGCGTGCTGACCGACCCGATCTGGAGCGAGCGCGCATCGGGTGGCGCTGCCGGCCTGCCGGCTGGCGCGCCCGCCGTTCAGGCCGTGAGCGACCGGTAGAAGTAGGTCGTCGCGCACTCGCCGCCCGCCGGCAGCAGTGCGTAGCGCGGGATCGTGCCGGCGACCTGCCAGCCCAGGCGCGCGTACAACCGCGCGGCGGTGGCGTCGGCGGTGTCGAGCACCAGCAAGGTCTTGCCCGCCGCGAGCGCCGCCTGTTCGGCCGCGCGCATCAGCGCCGCGCCCGCGCCCTGGCGGCGCGCGCGCCGGTGCACCAGCATCTTGGCGACGTCGGCGCGGTGCGGCTGGTTCTCGGGTTGGTCGAGGATCACCTGCACCGTGCCGACGATGCCCTGCGTATCCACCGCCACCAGCAGCACGCGTTCGCCGCGCGCCACGCCCGCGCCCATCTGGCGCCAGTACGCGAGCGCCTTGGCGCGCGTCATCGGCAGCATGAAGCTGACCGAGGCGCCGCCCTCGACGCAGTCGACCAGCACGTCGGCCAGGGCCTGCAACGCGGTCTCGTCGACCGCGTCCAGGCGGCGTACTTCAAGGGTAGAGGCTGGGGCGCTGTTCGCCATGGATTCTCCGGAACGGCAAGGGGTAGGGCAGGGTCGCCAGCACGACGGCGTAGCGCGCGGCGAGCTTGTGCGGGTTGTGGAACATGATGGGCTGGTCCAGCACCATGGCCAGGCAGTCGCCGGTACCCAGGCGGTGCCGCTCGGCGCCGACGCTGATGTCGATGGCGCCCTCGATCACCCACACCTGCTGGTGCATCACCGGCTCGCGCGGCCCCGTCTCGTACGACACGCGCGCCTTGGCCGGGAACACCACCTCGACGATCTGGATCTGCGAGCCGACGCCGCTGGGCGAGACGTTGCGCCGCACGTAGCCCGAATGCGGATCGCGCCACGAGGGCTGGTCGGCCGCGCGCGCCACCGGGCTGGCCGACGGCTGCGGCGCGTCGAACAGCGCCGCCAGCGGAACGCCCAGCCCGCTCGCCAGCTTCTCGAGCAGCACCGCGGTCGGGCTGCTCTCGCCGCGCTCGATCAGCGAGATCATCGAGCGGCTGATGCCGCAATGCGTGGCCAGCGCGTCCAGCGACAGGCCGCAGGCGGCGCGCAGGTCGCGCACGCGATGGGCGATGCGGTCGTTGAGGGTGTCGGGTGGTGACTCTTCCATGTTGGACGAAGTGTCCAATATGTTGGAATAGGCGTCAACCACCCTGGCGTTGGCGTCCTCCGGTGCAGTCGTCGCGTCCTCAGGCAGCCAGGATCCGCGTGGCCAGCCACGCCGGCAGGCCCAGGTAGAGCGCCGCCAGTCCCAGGCGCTCCAGCCACTGGCGCGTGCGCAGGGCCCGGCTCGGCGCCACCATCACGGCGGCCAGCGTGCCGGCCTCGATGGCCGCCCGCACGGCCGCGGCGCACAGCACGACGCCGATCGTCCAGGCCGCCCACCACAGCGCGAAGGTGCCCAGGTAGGCCTTCAGGCCGAAGCTGAGGTACTCGCCGAAGCTGCCGCCGTAGGCGATGTGCTGGTGCAGCCGGAAGGCGGGGATCGCGAGCGCGAGCGGCAGCGCGACGAATTTCGCGAGCGGCCGGTCGAGGCGACCGCGGGCGAGCGCGGTGCGCACGCGGATCCAGGTCGTGGCGCGCGACGGCGCGGGCTCGGTGAGCGGCGCGCCGCCGGCAGCCGCCAGGGCGCGCACCAGGGCGGCGGGGTGGGCGATGGCCAGCTGGTAGCGCCAGCGCTGGCCGGAGACCAGCCGCAACGAGGCGCCGGGGCCCGGGACGGGCAGGCGCCAGGGCTGCACGGCGGCGATGTCGGACCGCGGCAGTTCGAGGCGGCGCCCGCCGTGGGTGAACACCAGTGCCCCGGCCTGCACCTCGGCGCGCGCGGCGAACGCGCGCAGCACGCACCAGGCGGCGGCCTCCGGCACGAGGAACAGCGCGACGAACGTGCGGATCTGGGCCAGGGTGTTGGACTGCAGCGTGGCGTCGCCGAGCGCGACTGCGGCGATCATCCACAGCAGCCCGCCGCGCGCGAACGTGCGCAGCGCCCCCGCGGCCACGCGCGCCGCGGCGGGCAGCACGCAGACGGCGGCCGGCAGCGTGGCCGTGTCGGACGCGGGTGCGGGCGCGCCGGCGTCGACCGGGCCCCAGCGGCGCCATGCGGCCAGCGCGGCCAGCAGCGCCAGTCCCAGCGCGGCGGCGCGGCCCACCCAGTCGCCCCAGGCCACGACCAGCGTGCGCGGCGGCGTCGGCACCGCCAGGTCGCCGATCACCAGCGTGCGCTCGCCCATGCGCGTGCCCGCCACGACGGTGCCGGTGGCGTCGATCACGGCGCTGTAGCCGTTGGTGGTGACGCGCGACTGCGGCAGGCGCGTCTCGACGCTGCGGAACGCGGCGGCGGCCAGGTGCAGCGCCGCGCCGCGCGGGTGCGCGGTGAACCAGCTGTCGTTGGACAGCGTGAGGAGGGCGCGGGCGCCCAGGCGTGCGCCGGCGATGGCCAGCGAGGCATCGACATCGTCCAGGCAGATCAGCGGCAGCACCGGGATCTCGCGGCCGTCAGCCAGCCGCAGCGGCATCACGCGCGCGCCGTTGCCGGATTGCCAGTGGCCCGTCCAGGGCAGCCAGCGGCGCAGGGTCTCGCCGTCCAGCCAGGCCGGCACGGTCTCGGTGAGCGGGAACAGGCGCGTCTTGCGATAGAAGCCCAGCAGGCCCTTGCCGGGCTCGACGAAGGCGGCCGCGTTGTACTCGCCGGCGTCGTCGGTGTCGTAGGTGCCGAACACGAACGGCACGCCGGCCGCGTCGACGATGGCGCCGATCTCGCGATCGAGTTCGGCGCCGGCCGCGTTCTTGGGGTGGCCGAAGGTGGTCGGGTAGACGGTCTCCGACCACAGCACGGCGTCGACATGACGGCGCTCGACGGCGTCGTAGGACATCGCGAAATGCGTGTCCAGCACCTGGCGCACCACCGCCGCCGCGCCCTGTTCGCGGCGCAGGCGCTCATAGTCGACGATGTTCGATTGCACCAGCCCCAGGCGCAGCGGTTGGCCGACGGGTGCGGGCGCCATCGCCAGCGTGGCGGCGCCGTAGGCGGCCAGCAGCAAGGGCACCAGCCCGGCCAGCGCCAGCGGCCGCGCCGCGGTGCGCAGGCCGCGCGCGCGCACCGCCAGTGTGGCCGCGACCCCTTCGTTGGCCAGCAGCAGGGCCAGCGTCAGGCCGGCGGTGCCGCCGAGGTCGGCGGCCTGGCGCAGCACGCGCGCGGGCTGCAGGCCCTGGCCCAGCGTGTCATCGAACAGGCGCGGCAGCAGCCACTCGGCGGCGACCCAGGCCGCGGCGGCGGCCAGCGCGCGCGGCCCGGCGCCGTGGCGGAGACCGACCGCCCGGCGCACCAGCGCGAACGCGAAGAACTGCGGCTGCAGCAGCGGCGCGGCGACGGCCAGCAGCACCAGGCCGGCCGATTCGCCGAGCTGCGTGTACGCGCCGATCGCGCCGGCGAACCAGCTGAAGATCGCCAGCGTGTAGGCCACGGCCATGGCCCAGGCGACCCCCAGCGTGCGGGCGAGCGCGGGCTCGGCGTCGAGCGCGCGCAGCCACGGCACCAGCGCGACGAAGCCGAGCGCGCAGGCGGCGCCGCCGCCGGTGTAGAGGAACGCCAGCAGCGCGCTGGCGCCGACGGCGAGCGCGCCGCGGGCGAGCGGCCGGGACAGCAGGTCGGCGAAGGGCGTCATCGGGTCGTCAGGGGCGGTCGATCGGCGCAGGCACGACGATGCGCCGGATCGGCAGCCCTGGCGGCGCCAGCTCGGGCGGCACCACGCGATCCCTGGGCATCGGCACGGGGCGGCCGTCGGCGCCCACGGCCTGGAAGTCGGGCGCGAACATCAGGATCGGCTCGATGCGCTGGCCGTCGTCGGTGGCCTGGTAGTGGCGCACGTAGCCGCGCGGCAGGGGGAAGTCCTCGGGCACCGCCAGGCCGATCAGCGGCGGGCGGGTGCCCGGGGGCGAGAACGCGCCGAGCCCGGTGTGGACGCCGGCCGCGTGCAGGCGGTCGATGACTTCGTTCATGGTCGGCTTCTCGCCGGCGTTGATGTAGTCGGTGATGTCGGGCGTCTGGTCGCCGTTCGGATCGCGCACGCGCGCGATGCGCGGGGGCGCCGGCGTGTATGCGCCACTCGCGGCGAGCGCGGGCGCCGCCGCGGCGCTCGCCCCGGCCCCGCGCGGAGCGGCCGCGGCTGCCGGGCCTGGCGCGACAGGCGCGACGGGCGCGGACGCTGACGCCACCGGGGCGGGGCCGTCCGGCGTCGCGCCGGACGTCCACCAGCCCACCAGCGCGCCGCCGACCAGCCCGAACGCGATCACCAGGTACCCGAGTGTCGGGCCCCAGGGAGCGCGGGCGGGGGTGACGCGCGGGGGCGTGCCCATGGGACGTGCCTGCGCGGCGCGTCAGGGCGCCGGGGTGTTGGACGTCGACACCGCCCAGCCCATGCGCTCGTGGCCGTACTGGTTCCAGATCGGGTTCTTGCCGCCGGCGAACGACGTGTAGCGCGGCGCGCCGGAACCCGTCGTGCCGCCGAACAGGCCCGCGGTGACGGTGCCGCCGGTGTAGGTCGGGTGCGTGTCGTCGGACTGGATGTAGTCGTAGCTCGAGCTGGCCGACACGAAGTGCGTGTTGGCGTCGCGCAGCGTCGCGCGCAGGGTGGTCGTCGTGCGGGTGACATAGCTCGATTCGCTCTCGCCGGGCACCCATTGCAGGCCGACCGAGTCGACGATGCCGTCGCCGTTGCTGTCGTAGTCGGCGCCCATGTACTGCGCGAAGTTGTCGGCGCACTGGAAGCCCTTCTCGCGCGCGTACTCGCACATCCAGTAGTTCATCTTGGCCAGGCGCGGCAGGAAGGTGGTCTGCAGGTTGACGCTCGCATTGGTGGTCGCATCCTTGCACGAGCTTGCGGTGTTGTCCGCCGCATAGCCCGGGTAGTGCAAGTTGGAGATCACCTTCACCTTGACGCCGGCATAGGCGTTGGCGTTGATGAAATCCATCGCGGCGGCCACGTACTGCTTGCAGCTGTTGACCGCGTTGTCCATGCCCGAGTAGTCGCAGGTGCCGGTCTGGCTCTTGAAGGACGAGCGCGCCTGCAGGCCGTCGTTGCCGCACATCTCGAACGTGACCACGCGGGTGGAGCTGGCCTGCATGTAGGACTTCTCGGCGACGATCTTGTTGTTGTAGACGTCCGAGGCCACCGCGCCCGACTTGGCGCGCCGCACGCTCTCGATGTCGGCGTTCCACAGCGCCGACAGGTACTCCGCGTCCACTGTCGGCGCCGAGTACTTCGCCGCGCTGGTGATGGAGGTGTTGTAGCCGGCGTAGATCGAGTCGCCGTAGGCCACGAGGCGGTACTTGGTGGAGGTGCCGGCGCGGTCGATCGTCCACGAGACGTTCTGCGTGAGCGTGTTGGCCGAGGCCTGGGCGGCCAGGCCCATCAGCAGCGCGGCGGGCAGCAGCGCGCGGAGGGCGGCGCGGGCGAAACGGGCGGGCGGGATGCGAACTGTCATCTGTGTCTCCTAGGCTTGTTGTTGGCGGCAGGAACAGAGCGCCCGATTCCCCGTGGTGCGCGCAGAGGGCGGAGTCGGCGTGGTCGCAGACTAGAGACCCGACCCCGCTGCGAGAACCGGGGGAACCCTCGCCGCGCCAGCGGGCCGGATCGCCGGGACAAGCTGTTGGCTCGCCGAGCCAGACCCAAAGCAAATCGCCACCAATTCAGCGGCCCGGATACGGTATGCGGTACCGAACCGAACCGGGCCGTTCCGGCTCAGCCGGCCGGCGCGCGCAGCAGCGCGTCCCACTCCGGGCCGGGCGCCGCCTCGATCACCCAGCCCGGGCCGCCGTCCGGTCCCGGCAGCTCGAGCCGGCTCGCGTGCAGCCACAGCCGCGCCATGCCCAGCCACGCCGCCACCGCGCGGTTGTGCGCGCCCTTGCCGTGCGTGGTGTCGCCCACCAGCGGATGGGCGATGTGCTTGAAGTGGCGGCGGATCTGGTGGCGGCGGCCGGACAGCGGCTCGACCTCCATCAGGGCATAGCGGCTGGTCGGATGGGGGCCGTCGGGGAACGGCCACTCGAAGCAGGCGAGGCGGCGATAGCGCGTCAGCGCGGCCAGCCGCACCTGGCCCGTGGAGGGCAGCTCGGGGTCGCGCGCGAGCGCCTGGTCGATCTCGCCCTCGGCCGGCGGCCAGCCGCGCACCAGCGCGAGATAGCGCTTGCGCACCGCGCCCGACTCGAAGGCCTTGCCCAGCGCCGCGGCCACCGGCGCGCTGCGGGCGAAGGCCAGCACGCCGGAGGTCGCCTTGTCCAGCCGGTGCAGCATCCACACGGGCTCGCCGAGCTGCGCGCGCAGCAGGTCGGCGGCGCTGCGCGTCTCGTGGGCGTCGAGCGCGGAACGGTGCACGAGCAGGCCGGCGGGCTTGTCGATGGCGACGAGGTCGGCGTCGGCGTGCAGCAGGCGCAGGGCGGGCAGGTCGGAGGAATCCATCCAGAGGGGGCATGTCGGCGGCTCAGGATAACTGGCGGTTCGCCGGTGGCGGACGTCCTCGCCGTGCGTGAGGCGTTGCGACGTCGCACCAGGATGGAGAAGTGGTCATCACAAATGACGAAAGACAGCATAAAAAGCTCAATACTGGTGCGAATGTGTCGAAAGGTGATCTGCGCACCGCCCGAGTGCACCAAGGATGCCTGACATGGACCGACCAAGACTCCCTACGCCCACGATGACCGTTGCCCGCCGACTGGCGCTTTCCTTCGCCGTTCTCACGCTGATGATGTTCGCGATCGTCGCGCTCAGCTACCGGGCGCTCGCCCGTTCCGACGCCGCGATCAAGACGATCTACGAGGACCGCACCGTGGCGCTGCGCCAGCTGGGCGACATCCGCTACCTGGCCAGCCGCGATCGCGTCATCCTGGCCGACGCTGCCGCCCACGCCGACGACGCGCGCACGGCCAAGCGCCTGAAGGAGTTCGAGGCGAACCGCACGGCCGCCACCAACGTGTGGCGCGACTACTTGGCCACCTACCTGACCGACGACGAGCAGGTGCTGGCCAAGGCGTCGGCCACGACGATGAAGCCTTACGTGGAGGCCGGCCTGAGGCCGGTCGCGCAGGCCCTGGCCGGACACCGCTACCCGGAGGCCGTCGGCCTGCTCGACTCGGCGGTCAGTTCGAGCTCGCCGCCCATGCAGGAAGCCCTCGACAAGCTGATCGGCCTGCAGGTGCGTGTCGCGGCGCAGGTCTTCGACGACTCGGTCGCCAGCAACCGGCTCGGGCTCCGGACCATCCTCGTCATGGGCGTGCTGGCCCTCGTCGCGAGCGTCGTCGCCACGCTGTTCATCACGCGGCGCCTCACGCGCCAGCTCGGAGCCGAGCCCGAGACGCTGGCCGCCGTGGCCAACCGGATCGCCGGCGGCGACCTGGCGAAGGTGCAGGACGACGGCAGTTCGCCGGGCAGCGTGATGGCCTCGATGGCGGTGATGCGCCAGGGCCTGAGCGACGTCGTGGCCGGCGTGCGCCAGGGGGTCGAGAACGTGGCCACGGCCAGCGCGCAGATCGCCCAGGGCAACCTCGACCTGAGCAGCCGCACCGAGGAACAGGCATCGAGCCTGCAGCAGACCGCCGCCTCCACCGAACAGCTGAGCGGCACGATCAGGACGACCACGCAGCACGCCCTCGATGCGAGCCGGATCGCCATCGAGGCCGCCGCGGCGGCGCGCAGCGGTGGGCAGGTCGTGACGCGTGTCGTGCAGACCATGGACGAGATCCAGCAGTCCAGCCGCCGCATCGCCGAGATCATCGGCGTGATCGACGGCATCGCCTTCCAGACCAACATCCTGGCGCTGAATGCCGCCGTGGAAGCAGCCCGGGCGGGCGAACAGGGGCGCGGGTTCGCGGTCGTCGCGACCGAGGTGCGCAGCTTGTCCGGGCGCAGCGCCGAGGCCGCCCGGCAGATCAAGGCGCTCATCGGCGCCTCGGTCGACCACGTCGACGCGGGCGCCACGCTGGTGGCCGAGGCGGGCCGCACGATGACGGACATCGTCGCGCGCGTCGACCAGGTGAGCGAGCGCATCGGCTACATCACGACGGCGTCGAACGAGCAGAGCCAGGGCGTCGGCCAGATCGACCAGGCGATGCAGCAGCTCGACCAGACCACGCAGCAGAACGCCGCGCTCGTCGAGGAGGCCGCCGCGGCCTCCGCGAGCCTGCGCGAGCAGGCGCAGCGCCTGTCGGAATCGGTCGCGGTGTTCCGGCTCTGACTGCCCGGCGACGTATCCCGCACCCGTGTTTCGACCGATGGTCGGGTCGCCCCGACCATCGAAGGCCGGGGACGCGAGAATGCAGCCTCAGTCTTCAACCAGGTGCGCGGATGTCTTCTCTTCGTTCGGTTCGTTCCCTCGTCGCGCTCGCAGCCGTCGTGGCGTCCTGCAGTGCATTCGCCGTCCAGGGCCGCCTCGGCTTCTCGGTGGCGGTCGAGACGGACGGCTTCTTCAGCAGCACGCTCAAGCAGGTCAAGATCACGGCCGTCACCGCCGGTGCACCCGCGGAGCAGGCCGGCCTGCGGGTGGGCGACAGCGTCGAGTCGATCAATGACGTGGCCATCGTCGGCGCGAGCGGCACGAAGATCATGGACATCGTCCACGCAGTGCAGCCGGGCGAGCACCTGCGCATGAAGGTGCTGCGCGACGGTGCCGGGCGCGTCGTGGACATCGTCGGCGGCGCCCCCCAGTGAGTCCGTCCTGCCGCTGACCCGCGCTCACTTCTTCGGCGGGCTCTCCGGCTTGCCGGCGTCCGGCTTCGGCATGTCGCCGATGACGGTCTTGAGGGGGCAGACCGAAAACGCGGGGCACTTCTTGCAGCCGACGGCCAGTGCGATGGGGCAAAGCGTCATGACGGCTCCTTGGGTTGGGTGAAAGGTCGAGCTTACGCCGTTGGCACCGGGTGCAATGGCGCCCCGGCCGGAGGGCACGCCATGCCGGTCCGTCGGTGCGCTTGTCCTACAGGGATTCGGGTGCGTGGACGACGCCGGCGTCGCGCGGCGCGTCGTACAAGAGGTTGGAAGCCCGATCTGGCTTCGCGTCCGTCGCTTCAAGGAAACCCCATGACCTCCTCCCAATCCCTCCCGCTGCACACGGACCCCGAAGACGGCGACCTGGCCGAGCAGGCCGTGCGCGGGCATGGCATTCCGTCGCAGGATCCGGATCCCGCCGCCCAGGTGCCGCTGCAACCCGGGGAAGCCGAGCGCGAGTCCAAGTCCGTGCTGACAGGTGGCGGCATGGTCGGCGGCGCCGCGCTGGGCGCCGCCGTGGGTGCCGCCGCGGGCGGTCCCGTGGGCGTCGTCGTGGGCGGCGCGGTCGGCGCGGTGGCCGGCACGCTGGCGGGCGCCGCCGCGAGTCCCCTGGTCAAGCCGAGCTAGCGTCGAGCCGCTGCGGCCGGCCCGCCCGTCCGGGCGCAACGCGAAGGCCTGGCTCGCCCGTGCCGCGACGAGGATCGCCACGCGAGAGCTCGCCGTGGTCGCCGGCGGGCGCCTGGTCGGCGCGCTCCCTGCCAGGCCGTGCGCCCGCCAGGGTCTGGCGGCTTGGCTACGATCGTCGCCCACGGGGCCGCGTCCGGCCCACGCAGGACTTCGCATGACCGACCCCGACCGCTTCGAGCTGTTCTCCTACTGGCGCACCTCGGCCACCTACCGCGTGCGCGTCGCGTTCAACCTCAAGGGCGTCAAGCCGCGCGAGACCAACGTCGACATCGACGCGGGCGAGCAGCATGGCGCCGCCTTCCGCCTGGTCAACCCGCTGGGCGGCATCCCGGCGCTGATCGACCACGGCCCGGGGCAGTCGCACGTGCCGCTGACGCAGTCGCTGGCGATCCTGGAGTTCCTCGACGAGACCTATCCGCAGCCGCCGCTGCTGCCCGCCGACGCCCACGGGCGGGCGCGGGTGCGCTCGCTCGCGCAGATGCTGGCCGCGGACACCCATCCGCTGGTCACGCCGCGGGTGCGCCAGTACCTCGCCACGGCCGGCGGCTTCGATGCCGACGCCTGGCGGGCCTGGCAGGTCCAGTGGTTCGGCGCCGGCCTGCGCGCCGTCGAACAGCGGCTGGCCGGCGAGCCCGGCACGGGACGCTTCTGCCATGGCGACCAGCCGACCCTGGCCGACATCTGCCTGGCCAGCGTGTTCGCGGTGATGCGCGTGTTCAGGATTTCGTTCGACGACATCCCGACGGCCATGCGCATCATGGCGGAATGCGAGAAACTGGAGGCCTTCGCCGCCGCCGATCCGTCGCGACAGGCCGGCGCACCCCGCTGAAGGAGACTTGTGCATGGACAACGGCAAGCTGAGCGCCGCCACCTACGACGCCTTCCGGGCGCACCCGCTGCTGCAGGGCGCCGACGAGGTGCTGGAGCGCCACTGGGCGCCGGACCAGGTGGTGGAGACGCACACCCATCCCTTCGACGCCGACGCGGTGGTCACTGCCGGCGAGATGTGGCTGACGCGTGCCGACGCCACGCAGCACTTGCGCGCGGGCGACACTTTCCGCCTGCCGGCCGACACGCCCCATTCGGAGCGCTACGGGCCGCAGGGCGCGACCTACTGGGTGGCGCGCCGCAACCCGCGCTGAGTCCGCCTCCGCGTCGCGGGGGCTTGAACGCCTATCGCCGTCCGCCGCCCCCACCTCGCTGCCAGAGCGGCTTCTTGCCCTTGAGGTGGCGTTCGATGCCTTCGTTCAGGCGTTCGCGCAGGTCGATCACGGCGTCGAGGTGGCCGTAGATGCCGGGAAAGCGCAGGTCCAGCCACAGCCACAGCGTGCACGAGCGCAGCGCCTTCTCCATGTTGTCCAGGCGGCTGTGCTCGTCGACCTCGTCCAGGAACCAGGGCGTGCCGGCCTGGCCGGCGACGGCGTGCTGGTGGGTCCAGTCGAGGAAGGCCTGCACCTGGGCCTCGGTGCGCGTGTCCACCGGCGCCTGGGCGTAGATGAAGCGCTGCTTGAGCGACAGCGTGCCGGCGGTGCGATCGAGCTGCTCGGCGAGTTCCAGCATCTGGTCGAGCTCGGCGACGGCGAAGTGGGCGTTGTCCAGCTTGAGCTGGTCGACGAACACGTTGAGCACCGCGCGCAGCTGCGTCAGGTTCAGCCGCGTGGCGATGGTGTCCACATGCCACCAGTTGGGGGCGACGGTGGCCTTGAAGTCGCGCGGCGCGCGCGGCGGCTGCGGCAGCAGTTCCTTGAGGGTGCGCAGGGCCGTCGGCTCGGCCTCGCGCAGCACGCCGGTGAAGCCTTCCTCGTGCATGCCGTAGCGGCCCGCGCGGCCGGCGATCTGGTGCACCTCGGACTCGTTCAGGGTGCGGTCGCCCACGCCGTCGAACTTCTTCAGGGTGGAGAAAAGCACGCGGCGGATCGGCAGGTTCAGGCCCATGCCGATGGCGTCGGTGGCCACCAGGATGTGGGCGTGGCCGTGCGCGAAGCGCTCGGCCTCGCGCCGGCGAACCTCGGGCGGCAGCGCGCCGTAGATGACCGACACCGGATGGCCGTTGGCGGCCACCTGGTCGCGCAGCATCAGCACCTCGCGGCGGCTGAACGCGACGACCGCGTCGCCCTTCTTCAGGGCGGCGATGGGCACCGGCGCGGGCAGCAGCTCCACGTGCTGCTTGCGCTCGAACTCGCGCACCTTGCAGTTCTCGCCGCACAGCTTGAGCAGGTTCTCGATGGCCGGCGCGGCGTAGGCCGAGCAGATGATGATCACCTCGTTGGCCGGCACGCCGACGATCGCCTGCGTCCATGCCCAGCCGCGCGAGGTGTCGAACAGCATCTGCGCCTCGTCGATGACCGCCACGTCGATCGCCTTCGACGTGTTGACCATCTCGATGGTGCTGGAGACGACGCGGGCGTCGGGCGCCGGGTCGTTCTCCTCGCCGGTCAGCAGCGAGCAGGCGACGCCGCGGCCGACCAGGCGGTCGCGCCCTTCGAGCGCCAGCAGGCGCAGCGGCGCCAGGTAGCAGCCGTCGTGCGCGGCGGCCAGCTTCTCGAACGCGGCGTAGGTCTTGCCGCTGTTGGGCGGGCCCACGTACAGCGTCACGGTGCGCTGCAGTCGGCGCGCCATCTCGAAGGTGTCGGGGTAGCCCTGGAAGGCCAGCTCGCTGTTGAGGCCGGCCAGCGCGTTGAGCTCGGCGACGTTGCGCTCCCAGCGATCCTGCGCGCGCACCAGCGCCGCCTTGAGGTCGGCGAACGGCTGCGGCCGCGCGGTCTCGGCCTGCAGGCGCTGGATCAGCGAGGCGACATGCTCGGGGTGGCCGGCGTCGGCGCGCGCGATCAGCGCCTCCACGTGCGCCACCAGCTCGGCGGCGTCGGCGTAGGGCGGGGCGGCGCCCAGCGCCTCCTTGAAGGCGTCGAGCTCGCCGGTGCGGTAGAACGCCCACACCGGGGCGGCGGGCACCGGCTGGCGGTAGGCCACGCGCAGCTGCGCGCCGCTGGCCGGCAGCTTCAGCGTCTGGGTGAGGAAGCGGTCGAACTCGCCGGCCTCCTGCGTGACGCCCAGGTTCTCGAGTTCCGCCGTGCGCGCCTGCATCAGCGCGCGCACCTGCGGGCCGTTGCCCACCGTGTCGAGGTGGCGCAGGGCGTCGGCCATGCGCCCGGGCTCTATCCAGCGGCTCGGGCGGGACCCCGCCACGGCCTTCTGCAGCAGCACCAGGCCCAGCCCGTCGAGGTGGTGCTCGAAGTGCGGCGCGTGCTCGTCGATGTAGTCGGCCGGCTTGACGACCTGCGGCAGCTGGTACGCCGCCTGCTGGATGCGCGCGAGGTCGGCGGGTGAGATCGCGGCGGGCACCCGGCTCGCGTGGCGGGCGTTGGGCAGCTTGAATTGGCGCGGCGCGGCGGGCGCGGTGTCGGAAAGGGGGAGGATCGCAGGGTCGGAGCTCATGCAGCGGCACGGGCGCGGTAGCGCGCGCCGTGCGTCATTCGTGGGAAACACGCAGTATGACGGGTCGAAGGGCCTGCAAGGGCACACTGGCAACGATGAATCGCAACGAAAGTGATCCGCGCACGTCCGCGGACCCCCGTGCGGCGGCCCTGCAACGCATGAAATGGGGCGCCGCGGCCCTGCTGGCGGCGGCGCTGGGCGGGCTGGCGCTGGCGGCCTGGCAGGGCGGGGTGGGCGGCTGGGGCTGGCTGCAGGCCTTCTGCGAGGCGTCGGCCATCGGTGCCGTCGCCGACTGGTTCGCCGTCGTCGCGCTGTTCCGCCACCCGCTGGGCCTGCCGCTGCCGCACACCGCGATCATCCCGCGCAGCAAGGCGCGCGTGGCCGACGGCCTGGCGCGGTTCGTGCGCGACCATTTCCTCGATCCGGGGTCGCTGGTCGAGCGCCTGGGCGTGTTCCAGCCCGCGCTCCGGCTGGGCGACTGGCTGGCCGAGCCGGCCCGCGTGGCCGAGTGGGTGGCCGACGGGCGCCGCTGGGCCGCCAAGGCGGTCGGGCTGTTCGACGACGAACGCATGCGGCGGGCGACGCTCGAGCTGGTCGTCGCGCAGGCCCGGCGCTGGAACAGCGCGGCCACCGCGGCCGAAGTGCTGGCCATGCTGACCCAGGGCGGACGCCACCACGAGCTGCTGGACGCCGGGCTCGAGAAGGTGGCCGGCTTCCTGGCCGAGGACGAGGTCAAGGCGCGCGTGTCCGAGCTGATGGTGCGCCACGCGCGCAAGGAGTGGCCCAAGGTGGTGGGCATGGTGGAGCTGGTGACGCCGCTGGCGCGGATGGCCGACGGGCTGGCCGACCAGCTCGCCGCGTCGGTGCTGGGCGAGCTGCGCGAGGTGCTGGCCCAGCCCGAACACCCCGTGCGCCAGCGCTACGACCGCTGGCTGGCCGAGTACATCGAACGCCTGCGCCATGACGAGGGCCTGGCCGCCGCGTTCGAGCGGGTGAAGGCGCGCGCGCTCGACGACCCCGCCGTGCTGGACTACGCCGGATCGGTGTGGAACGACCTCAAGGGCCTGCTGCAGGCCGA
Organism: uncultured Vitreoscilla sp.; assembly: GCA_964418745.1. Classification (GTDB taxonomy): domain Bacteria; phylum Pseudomonadota; class Gammaproteobacteria; order Burkholderiales; family Burkholderiaceae_C; genus Scleromatobacter. The sequence goes on along the minus strand of CAYQMX010000031.1, from coordinate 25,518 downwards.
TCTCGTCGACGAGCGGTCGACCCTCGGCGACCACATCGCGCAGGCGATGCACGACATCGGCGACCGCCTGCGCGACGACGCGAGCCTGCGGGCCGCGCTCGACGAGCACCTGCTGTCGGCCGCCGGCCAGCTGGCCGCCAGCCTGCGCGAGGGTGTCACTACCCACATCGCCCAGACCATCAAGGATTGGGACGACCGCCAGCTGGTCGACGAGCTCGAGCGCAGCGTGGGCAAGGACCTGCAGTTCATCCGCATCAATGGCACCGTGGTGGGCGGCCTGGCGGGGCTGGCGCTGCACGCGCTGCGCCTGGCGCTGCACTGACGCCTTGCCGACGCCGCGCGACTGAGGTCTTGTCCCGACTCAAGTCGGGTGCCTTCCGGCCGATAAGGCTGAACGAAGTTGCGTCCGGAGCCCGCCCCAGGAGCGCCGTGCGCCTTCGCAGTCACCGTCCGCACGGCTGCGACCGGCGCGCCAATCGGTGAGATCCTTCTCTTGACCCGACCTCACCATGATCCTCAAGCTCAAGCTCCCGCTGGCCATTTCCGGCATCCTCGCCGCGCTCATGGGCGCCGCGTTGATCGGCATCTACGACCTGAACCAGTCCGTGGCGCGCTACGAGACCGAGGTCGCCGCCCAGCACGCGCACGAGCGCGCCGTGGGCGAGCTGCTGGTCGCGTTCAAGACGCAGGTGCAGGAATGGAAGGACACGCTGCTGCGCGGCAAGGTTCCGGCCAAGCTAGACAAGCACTGGGGCGCGTTCGCCCGGCAGGAGGCGGTGGTCGACGACAAGGCCAAGGCGCTGCTGGGCGACCTGCCGGCGGGCGACAGTCGCGCGCTGGTGGAGCAGTTCGCCGCCGCGCACGTCAAGATGGGCGTGGACTATCGCAAGGGCTTCGACGCCTTCAAGGCGGCCGAGTTCGACGCCGCGGCCGGCGATGCGGCCGTCGCCGGCATGGACCGCGAGCCGGCCCGCCTGCTCGCCGAATCGGGGCGGAAGATCGCCGCGGTCAGCGCCGCGACCTCCACCGACGCGGCCGCGCAGGCCCAGCGGGCGACGCTGGTCAGCGTGATCCTGATGCTGGTGGTGGGCGCCGCCGGTGCCGTCGTCGGCGTGATGTTCAGCCGCCGCATCACGCGGCCGGTGGACGACGCGCTGAAGCTGGCCAGCGCCATCGCCCGCGGCGACCTGCGCACGCCGGTGCGGGTGACGGGCGACGACGAGATCGCCCGGCTGCTCAAGGCGCTGTCGGCGATGCAGGGCAGCCTGGCGGGCGTCGTCGGCAACGTGCGCTCGAATTCCGAGAGCGTGTCGACCGCCGCCAACGAGATCTCGCACGGGGCCAACGACCTGAGCATGCGCACCGAGGAACAGGCCTCGGCGCTGCAGCAGGCCGCCTCGTCCATGGAGCAGTTGGGCACCACCGTGCGCCAGAACGCCGACAACGCGCTGTCCGCCAACCAGCTCGCCGTGGGTGCGAGCACCGTGGCGCGCAAGGGCGGCGACGTGGTGGGCGAGGTCGTCGTCACGATGAAGGGCATCAACGAGAGCTCGCGCCGCATCGTCGACATCATCGGCGTGATCGACGGTATCGCGTTCCAGACCAACATCCTGGCGCTCAACGCCGCGGTGGAGGCCGCGCGCGCCGGCGAGCAGGGCCGCGGCTTCGCCGTGGTGGCCAGCGAGGTGCGCAGCCTCGCGCAGCGCAGCGCCGACGCCGCCAAGGAGATCAAGTCGCTGATCTCGGCCAGCGTCGAACGCGTGGAGCACGGCACCGCGCTGGTCGATCGCGCCGGCGCCACGATGACCGAGATCGTCGCCGCCATCGCGCGGGTGACCGACATCATGGGCGAGATCAGCGCCGCCAGCACCGAGCAGAGCTCGGGCGTCGGCCAGATCAGCCAGGCGATCGCGCAGATGGACCAGGCCACGCAGCAGAACGCCGCGCTGGTGGAGGAGAGCGCCGCGGCCGCCGAGAGCCTGCGCGAGCAGGCCCAGCAGCTGGTGGAGGTCGTCGCCGTGTTCGAGCTCGACGGCGGGCCGCAGGACGCCGTCGTTCGCGCGGCGCCCGTGGCGGCCCCGGTCGCCCGGCCCCGGCCCGCCGGCGCGCCGGTCCGCAAGCCCGCCGCGGCGCGGAGTGCGCCCGCCGAGGCCGACGCGCACGAGTGGGCATCGTTCTGATACCCCGGGGGGCCTTGCAGTAGAGTGCACGCTCCACACGGAGCCGACACGATGCCCAAGGCCATGGCCACCCCGAGATTCCTGCTGGCCGCCCTGGGCGCGCTGGCCTGCGGCGCGGCCGCGGCCGCCACCACGGTGGTCACGGCCGACCGCATGCTGGACGTGCTGTCCGGCCGCATGGTGGCCAAGCCCGCGATCGTCGTCGTCGATGGCCGCATCGCCGCCGTCCTGGCCCAGGGCTCGCCCGCGCTGCCGCGCGAGGCCACCCGCATCGACCTGCCGGGCCAGACGCTGCTGCCGGGCCTGATCGACATGCACGTGCACCTCAACGCGGACGCCCGCATCGACGGCAACCGCTACCTCGAGTACACCGACACCTTCTGGGTGGCGGTGGGCGTGGCCAACGCCAAGGCCATGCTCGAGGCCGGATTCACGACGGTGCGCAACGTCGGCTCGGGTGACTACGGCGACGTCGGGGTCAAGCAAGCCGTCGACGGCGGCTACGTCCCCGGCCCGCGCATCGTGCCGGCCACCTATGCGCTGGGCGCCACGGGCGGCCACTGCGACGAGACCGAGGGCCTGCCGCCGAGCTTCGCGATGGTGGCCACGCCCTCGGTCGCCGACGGGCCCGAGGCGTTCCGGGCGCTGGTGCGCAAGGTGCACAAGTTCGGCGCCGAGGTGATCAAGATCTGCGCCACGGGCGGCGTGCTCTCGCGCACCGACGCGCCCGGCGCGCAGCAGATGAGCTACGACGAGATCAAGGCCGTCGTCGACGAGGCGCACCGGCTCGGGCTGCGCGTGGCGGCGCACGCGCACGGGCTGTCCGGCATCAACGACTGCCTGCGTGCCGGCGTCGACACCATCGAGCATGCGAGCTACGCCGATGCGGAATCGTTCCGGCTCGCCAGGGAGCACGGCGCCTGGTTCTCGATGGACATCTACGACGACGACTACATCCTGGCCGAGGGGCCGAAGAACGGCATGTACGAGGAGTCGCTGGCCAAGGAGAAGGCCCTCGGGCTGAAGCAGCGCCAGACCTTCCGCGCTGCCTACGACGCCGGCGTGAAGATGATCTTCGGCACCGACAACGGCAGCGTGTTCCCGGCCGGCCAGAACGCGCTGCAGTTCGCCAAGATGGTGGAGTGGGGCATGCCGGCGCTGGAGGCGATCCGCGCGGCCACGCGCAACGCGGCGCAGGCGCTCGGGCGCGAGGGCGATGTCGGCGCGATCGAGGTCGGCCGCTACGGCGACTTCGTGGCGGTGGCGGGCGATCCGCTGGCCGACATCCGCCTGCTGGAGCATCCGGCGACGGTGATCAAGGGCGGCACGCGCGTGAAGTGAAGGCCGGCCGCGGCGTTTGGTTCAGGGCCGCGCCCGCGCCGCCTCGACCAGGCGCGCCAGCAGCCCCGAATGGCGCAGCGTGGCCGTGGCGATGGCCTGCTCCAGCACCGCCGCGTCGCCCGCCAGCGTCACCTGCCGGCGCGCCCGCGTGATGGCGGTGTACAGCAGCTCGCGCGTGAGCACCCGGCTGCGCTGCTCGGGCAGCATCACCAGCACGCCGTCGAACTCGGAGCCCTGCGACTTGTGCACCGTCATCGCGAACGCGGTCTCGTGGCGGGGCAGGCGCACCGGGGCGATCGCGCGGAAGCCGCCCGCGGCCGCGGCATCGGGGAAATGCACCAGCAGCTCGCCGGCGGCGTCGGGCAGCGCGATGCCGATGTCGCCGTTGAACAGGCCGAGGACGTGGTCGTTGGCCAGCACCAGCACCGGACGGCCGGGAAACCAGGGCGAGGCACCGGGGCCGTCGGTGGCGCCCGCCGGTCCCAGCGCGCCGCGCAGGCGCTGCGTCATCGCGGCGTTGAGCGCGGCCACGCCGCGCGGCCCGTCGCGCAGCGCGCACAGCACGCGGAAGGTGCCGAACGCCTCGGTGACGGCGGCCACGTCCGTGCCAGCGGCGCTGAGCACGCGCAGGTAGTCGGCGTAGCCGGCGTCCATCGCGCGCGCGGCCGCTGCGCCGATGACCGCGGGTGTGCCGTCCAGCCAGGCGATGTCGGGGTCCTGTCCGGCGCGCAGCCAGTCGATCGCGGCCTGCGCGCGCCCGGCGTTGACGTCGGCGGCCAGGCGGCCGATTCCGGAGTCGGGCGCGAAGCGGTAGGTCTGCGTGAACCAGACGGCGCAGTCTTGCAGCGCGCTGGGCGCCGCCGGGGCCGGCGGCACGATGGCGCCGGGATCGGTGCCGGTCAGCGCCGCGAGGTCGGCCACGCAGGGCGCGGTCAGCCCGGGGTCGATGCTCAGCTCGGCGAACACGGCGCCCGATTCGACCGCGGCGAGCTGGTCCTTGTCGCCCAGCAGGATGATGCGCGCCGTCGGTGGCACCGCCTCCAGCAACTGCGTGGCGAGCGCCAGGTCCAGCATCGAGGCCTCGTCGACCACCAGCGCGTCGACAGCCAGCGGGTGCGCGGCGCCGTGCACGAAGCCGGTTGGCGTGACGCCCAGCAGGCGATGCACCGTCGACGCGGTGGCGGGCATGCGCTCGCGCAGCGCCGGCGGCAGGTGGCGGGCGCGCTGGCGGATCGCGTCCGTCATGCGCGCCGCGGCCTTGCCGGTGGGCGCGGCGAGCGCGATGCGGCAGTCGGGATCCAGCGCGAGCAGGCAGGCCAGCAGGTTGACGACTGTCGTGGTCTTGCCGGTGCCCGGGCCGCCGCTGATGACGGTGAGCCGCCCGCGCAGCGCGAGTGCCGCGGCGAGCTGCTGCCAGTCGGCCGCGCCTCCCAGGCGCGCGGCGTTGCCAGCGAACAGCGCGCGCAGCTGTTCGCGCAGCGCGGGCGCGGCCGTGGCGGCGTCCGCCGGCGCCTGGCGCGCCTGCATCAGGCGGCGCGCGAGCCGACGCTCGTAGTCGAAGTAGCGATGCAGGTAGAGCCGGTCGTCGGCGTCGAGGATCAGCGGCTGCGCGCCCGGGACCTCGGGGCGACCGACGATGCCCGAGTCGCGCAGCGCGGCGCGCCAGCCGGCGCGGTCCAGCCGCGGCCCGTCGTCGTCCGGCGCGGCCGCCAGCGAGCCCAGCATCAGGCACACATGGCCCGCGCTGACCGCCAGGCTCAGCGCGCCGGCGGCACGCCGCACCGCCGCGACGGCGGCCGCGTCGGCGCCCGTCGCGGCGGCCCATCGCGCCGCATGGAGGGCGAAGCCGTCGGCGAGCAACTGGTCGGCGTGGTCGCTCACGAGGGCATGCTCCGGCAGGGGGTCGGTACGCGCGCGGCGGCGTTCATGCAGTGGTCTCCCGGTCGTCGAACAGCGCGGACAGCCGCGCGATCGCCGCCGCCGAGGGGCGCCGGAAGAACACGCCGGTGGGCGCGCCGGCGGCGTCGTGCCAGTCGGGCCGGACGCCGCGCACGAACAGGTACACCGCGCCGCCCAGGTGGCGTTCGGGATCGTAGTCGGCCAGGCGGTGGCGCAGGTAGCGGTCGAGCGCCACCAGGTACAGCAGGTACTGCAGGTGGTAGCCGTGCTCGCGCATCGCGGCCGCCAGCGCCTCCTGCCCGTATCGGGCCGGGCCGTCGCCGAGGTGGTTGGACTTCCAGTCGAGGACGAAGAAGCGGCCCTCGTGCTCGAACACCAGGTCGATGAAGCCCTTGAGGAAGCCGCGCAGCGTGGGGAAGGCCAGCCGCGGCATCGCGATGCCCAGGTCGGCCAGCGTCTCGTTGAGCGCGCTGGCGTCGAAGCGGTGCGAGGGCAGGTGGAATTCCAGTTCGACCAGGCGGCGCGCGCGCGGCAGGTCGGCCAGTCGCAGCGGCCGCGCCGTGCCCAGCGGCAGCGGCGTGGCCAGCGTGGCCCCGAGCAGGCGCGCCAGCATGCGGGCGCGGGTCGCCGCGCCGTCGGCCCCGGCGGCATCGGCCACGCCCATCGTGCGCAGCAGCTGCAGCGCGTGGGCCACGGCCGCGGGCCAGGTGGCGGCGTCGGTGAAGTCGGCCTCCTCGAAGGCGCGGTGGATCGCCTCGCCGGCCGCCGGGCCGCGCGGGAACAGCAGCGGATCGTCGGCGGCGGCGTGGAACGCGGGCTCGGCGTCGGCCGGGGCGGCCTCGACGACGCGCAGGTCGTGGTCGATGCCGGAGCGATCGGCCGCCGCGCCCTGGGCGATCGCGCTGAAGCTGCCGATCCACCAGCCGCCGGGCAGCGTGCGCGGGGCGGGCAGGGCGGCCAGCGTGTCGGGCGCGGGCCGCGGCGACGGCAGCGCCAGCGGGTCGCCCGCCGGCAGCGGGTCGACGCCGATCGCGCCGTCCGAGCCGGCCGCCAGCGCCTGCCAGGCGGCGGCGATGCTGGCGACGTCGTTCCGGTGCTCGAACCAGGCGTCGGGCGTCATGCCGGCGCCGGCCACCAGCCAGTTGAGCAGGCTGCGCGTGCTGGCGGTGGCGTTCGGCGAACGACCCGCGCTGCGGTAGCAGCCGGCGACGATCACGCAGCGGTGCACCGCACGCGTCAGCGCCACGTAGACCAGGCGCAGCGACTCGGCCGCCTCCTCCAGCCGCAGGCGCCGCTTGACGTCCTTCTGGTGGCTCTCGTCGCGGAATTCGTGGCCGTAGTCGATCACCGTCTGGCCGTCGTCGTCGTGGTACGCCAGGCCCGTGAGGCCGTCGGGCCGGCCGCCGCGCGCCGCGCCCCACAGGAACGGGCAGAACACGACCGGGTACTCGAGCCCCTTGGACTTGTGGATGGTGACGATCTGCACCAGGTTCTGGTCCGACTCCAGCCGCAGCTGCGTGGCGTCGTCGACGTCGGGCGCGACGCGTTGCGACTGGAACCAGCGCAGCAGGGTGTCGGGCGCGGCATGGCGCTCGCCGGCCTCGTGCAGGCACTCGACCAGGTGCAGCAGGTTGGTCAGCCGGCGTTCGCCGTCGGGCCGCGCCAGCAAGCGGCCCGCCACCTGCGCGGCGGCCAGCCATTGGCGCAGCATGAAGCCCACGCCGCGCTGCAGCCACAGTTCGCGCCAGCCGGCGAAGCGCTGCACCGCGTCCAGCAGCGCCGGCTCGTCGTCGGCCAGCGCGGCGATGGCGCCGGCGTCGTACCCCATCAGCTCGGTGGCCAGCGCCGCCTTCAGCGTGCGCTCGCGCACCGGCTCGAGGATGGCGCTCAGCACGCGATCGAGCTCCTCGGCGTCGCTGCTGCGGAACACGCTGGCCTGCGACAGTTCGACGCTGCCCACGCCGCGCACGGTGAGCGCCTGGCGGATGCGCGTGCCCTGCGCGTTGCTGCGCACCAGTACCGCGATGTCGCCGGCCGCCAGCGGCCGCTCGGCGCCCGGACGACCCAGGACGACCTGGCCGCGCCGCGCGGCGCCCAGCAGGCGGGCGATCTCGTTGGCGGTGGCGGCGACCGCCGCTTCGGTGGCGTCCTGCTGGAACATCGGCTCGCCGTCGGCGGCCGGCGGCAGCGTCCACACCTGCAGCGGGGCGCGCGGCGCGCTGGTGTCGACCAGCGGCTGGCGCGGCTTCGCGCCGAAGGCGACCTCCTGGTAGCCGAGCCCGTCGAGCATGAACGCGCGCGGATTGGCCATGAACAGCTGGTTGAACGCGCGGATCAGCGGCGCGCTGGAGCGCTGGTTCTCGGCGAGCGAGTAGTGCGCCACCGCATGGTCGCCGGCGGCCAGGTAGGTGTGCAGGTCGGCGTTGCGGAAGCTGTAGATGGCCTGCTTGGGGTCGCCGACGAAGAACAGCGGCGCATCGGCCAGCGTGTCGTCGGTGGTGGCCGTGTAGATCGTGCGGAAGATGGCGAACTGCAGCGGGTCGGTGTCCTGGAACTCGTCGATCAGCGCGGCCGGGAAGCGCTTCTTGAGCTCGCCCGCCAGCCACGGCGAGTCGCCGCGCGTCAGGCGGTCGTGCAGGTTGAACAGCATGTCGTCGAAGGCGATCACGCGCTGGCGCCGCTTGGCCTCGCGCTGCGCGCGCGTGCCCTCGTCCAGCAGCTGGCGCAGCAGCCCCAGGCGGGCGTAGGCCAATGCCTGCAGCGCCGTGGCGCGCAGCTCGACGACCCGTTGCGCGAGATCGAAGAACGCGTGCGGCGGCACGCCCTCCTTGGCCTTCTTCGTCTTGAACACGCGCTCGCTGCCCAGCAGCTCCAGCCTTTGCGTGGGCGTGGCGAGGGCGGCCACGCCGTCCCCGGCGGCCAGCACGGCGTCCCAGTCGGCGATGGCCACGCCCAGTGAATCCGGCTTGTAGCTGCGTCCGTCGAGCGCGTGCAGGGCCTCGAACAGCAGGTCGCGGATCGCCTCGCGTTGCGTGCACCACAGGTCGCGCGCGGCCGCGTGGGCGGCGTCCAGCGCGGCGGCGTCGATGCGCTGCGCCTGCTCGATCTCCGCCGGCCAGGCTGCGCGGGCGAGCGGCCTGGACAGGTGACGCTTGAGCAGCGCCGCGAAGCCCGCCGGCGAATCCTTGCAGGCGACGAGGTGGCCGGCGAGGGCGGCGTCCAGGTCGTCGGCGGCGACGCGGCGGCGCCAGAAGTCGTTGGCGGCCTCGGCCACCCAGCCGGCATCGTCGCGCACCAGTTCCATGGCCAGCGGCATCTGCGCGGTGAACGGCGTGTCGGCCAGCGCACGCTGGCAGAAGCCGTGGATCGTGAAGATGGCGGCCTCGTCGAACATGGCCAGCGCCAGCGCCAGGCGCGCCGCCATGTCGTCGGTCTGCAGGCCGTGGCGCTCGCGCGTGCTGCGAACCAGGCGTTCGACGAAGTCGTCGCCTCCCGCTGCGGGCTCGCCGGCGCCTTCGGCGCGCAGCCAGGCCAGCGTGTCGACGATGCGCTGGCGGATGCGCTCGCGCAGTTCGGCGGTGGCGGCATTGGTGAAGGTGACGACCAGGATGTGCTGCACCTCCAGCCGGCCCTCGAGCAGCAGGCGCAGGTACAGGCCGCAGATGTTCCAGGTCTTGCCGGTGCCGGCCGAGGCCTCGATCTGGCGGATGCCTTGCAGCGGGCACGCGAAGACGTCGAGCTGCTCGAAGACGTGGCGCGTGGTCATGGCACGGCCTTCATTCGATCTCCAGGCACGCCAGCAGCGGCTCGAACACGGCCGTGGCGTTGGCGTAGAACGCGCCGACGACCTCCGGCGCGAACGGGTCGGGCCGCCCGCGCAGCGCGAGCCGGTAGGCGGCGTCGTTGCCTTCTGCGTACTCGTTGAAGCTGCCGGGGCGGAACGCGGCGATGGCCTTGGCCGGGCCCTGGCGGTCGCCGTTGATCCAGTCCCAGGCGGCGCGCGGGAAGAAGGCCAGCGGCTCGCGCAGCCCCTGCGCGTACAGCCGCACCAGCGTCTCAAGCGCCGCGCGCGGCGCCTCGCATTCGGTGAGGAAGAAGCGGCCGTCGCGCGCGATGCCGGTGGTCACCGGCAGCACGTCGGCCGGGGCGCTGGCGCACAGCAGCAGGTGTGCCAGCCAGGCGTCGAGGTAGTCGGTGGCCGAGCGCTTCGCGTAGCGGTGGCGCAGCAGGCCGCGCGGGCGCAGGTCGGCGAACTCGCCGTGCAGGCGCCATGGCTGGCCAGCTATCTCGAACGCGATCTGCGCGGCGTGCGGTGCCCGCACCGGCTGCAGGGTGTGTTCGCGCACCTGCTCGGCGAACGCGCGCAGGCCGTCGAGTTCGCGCTCGAGGAAGCGGGTGCCGAAGCTGCCGGCGGGCACGGCCGTGCCGGCGAGCGCGAGCGTACGGGCCTCCGCGGCGGGCAGGCCAGCGAGCAGGGCCGGCAGCAGCAGGCGGGTGAGCGGCGCGCGACCGCCGTTGTCCGGCACGAAGGGCTCGTCGTCCTGCAACTGCTCGTCGTCGCGCCGCAGCGCGATGCCCAGCCGCTGTTCGAGCAGGAAGCGGCACGGGTTGCGAAAAAAGGCCGCCAGGCGGGCCAGGGGCACGTCGCGCCAGTCGACCTCGACGGGCGGGAGCGGGCGCGCGATGAAGGGCGCGGCGGCGGCGGCCGCGCCGTCGTCGTCGGCGGCGTCCCAGTCGTCGGCGGCGAGCGGCGCCGACGGGGCGACCGCCGGCACCGGCGCCGCCAGGCTTTGCCGCAGCGCCTGCGCATAGTCGGCCTGGTAGCTGCGCAGCCGCGGATCGGGCGCGGCGATGTCGAAGGCCTGGACCGCGAACGGCTGCAGCGGATGCTCGACCACCATCGACGCGCGCGCCACCGCGCGCGACGCGGCGCTGGCGGGCACGTGCGCGAGCGCCGGCAGCAGGGTCTCGAGCAGCTCGGCCACCAGCACCGAGGGCGGTCGCACCGAGTTGTCGCGCACGCTGCGGCCGGCGTGGCTCAGGTGCAGGCGTTCGCGCGCGGCCAGCAGCAGGTCCAGGAACACGTTGCGCTCGTCGAGGCGGCGCTGGCGATCGCCGCGGCGCGGGGCCAGCGCCATCAGGTCGAACTCGGCCGGGCGGGCCGAGGTGGGGAAGGCGCCGTCGTCCAGGCCGATGGCGCAGACGACGCGGAACGGCACGTTGCGCAGGCTGCTCATCGCCGCGAACGTGACCATGCCGGTGGGCACGCCGCCGCGCGCCGGGTCGTCGAGCGCCTGCTCGAGCGCCGCGCGCACGACGTCGAACGCCAGCGGCACGGCGAGCGCGCTGCGCCGCCACTGGTCGGCCAGCGTGGCGATGGCGGCGTCGACCTCGCGCAGGTCCTCGAGCTCGGCGTCGGCGGGCGCCACGAACTCGCGCAGCGCATCGGCCAGGATCGCGGGCCACTCGGCGGGCGGATGCGGCCGGGCGACGCGCTCGTGCAGCGCCTTGAGCGCCTGGACGAAGCGCCAGAACGCGCCCAGCGTCAGCGCGCCGGAGCCCTCGGCGTCGCCGGCCGGCAGCCGGCCCTGGAACGGCGTGTCCGGCTGCGCCGGCAGGGCGTAGCCGAGGAACAGCCGGTCCAGGCCGTCGGCGAAGCTGTGGCGGGCCTGCGCGGGCACGTCGAAGCCGCCGCGGTGCGGCGCGTCCAGCGCCCAGTGGATGCCCGCGTCCACCAGCCACTGGCGGACCTGGTCGAGCGCGTCCTCGGCGAGGTCGAAGCGCCGCGCGACGACCGGCTGCTGCAGCAGGCCGAACACGTCGTTGACCGCGAAGCGCGACGCCGCCAGCGCGAACGTGTCGAGCAGCGCGCGGGCCGGCGCGTTGACCTGGGCGCGGGCGCGGCCGCTGATCGCGTAGGGCAGGTGGCGTTCGCGCGGCACGGTGCCGAAGACGGCGTCGATCAGCGGCGCGGCGGCGTCGAGGTTGGGCGTGACGACCAGGATGTCGGCGGGCTGCGGCGGGTTGGGGCCGGCCATCAGCCCCAGCAGGCGGTCGTGCAGCACCTCGAGTTCGCGCGTGAGCGAGTGGCACACGTGCACCTCGACGCTGCCGTCGCCGGCCAGCGCGGACAGCGAGCCCGGGGCGAGTTCGGCCAGCTCGAGCACCGCGTCGTGCAGCGCGCCCAGCACGCTGCCCGGATCGGCGGGCGTGAACTCGGCGTCCGCCAGCGCGGATTCGTCGGCCGTGTCGACCAGCAGGCCCAGCGCCGACTGCGTCTGCCGGCCCCAGGCGGCCAGCAGCGGGTTGCCTTCCTCGTGGTGGTGGGCCTGCCCGCGCGCGCCCAGCCAGGCCAGGCGGCGGCGGTCGACCACGTCGAACCAGTACTCCTGGCACGGATCGAGCGTGTAGACGTGCAGGTCGACGTGGCGGCCCAGGCGCTGCAGCAGCTCCAGGTGCACCGGCGGCAGCGCGGGCAGGCAGAACACGTGCGCGCTGGCAGGCAACTGGCCGGTGCCGGCCAGGCCGATGCCGCGCGCGTCCAGCAGCTCCAGCAGCGCCAGGATCGGGTGGCGCCCGTCGCTGGCGGTCTCGGCGGCGAGCCGGCGCCACAGCGCGGCCTGCCATTGCTGGTCCAGCGCCGCGCCCGCATCGGCGCCCGGCAGCGCGACGCGCTCGCCGCGAAACCAGGCCCCCATCCACTCGGGCCGGTAGGTGAGGTAGTCGTCGAACAGGCCGGCCACGCGCCGCGCCAGCTCGTGGCGCATCACCGGGTCGGCATGCGCCAGCCACGCCGCCAGCCGCGGCTGCGCCCCGGCCCAGGCGGCGTCGTCGAAGGCGGCCAGGATGCGCCAGGCGAAAACGTCGGCGTCGAACAGCGCCGACTCCGGCAGCCGCGGCATCAGGTGCGCCGTGCGCTGCCACAGCCAGCGCGCGAGGTAGGAGAAATTGACGTTGGCGCACACGCCCTGGCGCCGCGCGAGCTCGATGATCAGGCGGCGGGTGATGGCTGCGCTCGGCACGATCACCTCGTCGGCGTCGAACGGCGAGCGGTCCGGCGCCTGCTCGCCCAGGCGCGCGACGAGCTGGTCGGCGAGGGTCTCGAAGCGGTTGGCGAAGTGGAGATGGAGCATGCGGGGCAGGAGGAACGACCAGGCCGATTGTGACGGCACCGCGGGCGGCTGCCGCGGCCGGACGTTGCAGGAATCCTGCCCCGCGACAGGCTCAGGGGGTGAGCCTGCGGGGCGCCGGCCTTCAGTTGGCCGATTCGATCGAGCCGGAGCCCGAGACGCGGCGCGAGACGTCGCGCGGGCGGCCCGAGTAGGTGATGTCGCCCGAGCCGGCGACGCGGGCCTCGAGCGCCTCGGTGACGTTGACGTGGGCGTCGCCCGAGCCGCTGATGCTGACGCTGACCTTCTTCGCCGCGAAGTTGTGGGCGTCGATGTCGCCCGAGCCGGCGATGCCGAAGCGCGCCTCGTCGGCGCTGCCGGCGATGACGACGTCGCCCGAGCCGGCGATGCTCAGCGCGAAGGCGCCCAGTTGCGCGCTGTCGACCTGCAGGTCGCCGGAGCCGGCGATCGAGGACTCGAACTTCGGGCTGGTCAGCTTGTCGATGTGCAGGTTGCCGCTGCCGTGCTGCTGGGTGGCGGTGAGCGTGGTGAAGACGACGTCGACGACGACGTTGTGGCTGGTGCGCCAGCTGGTGCCCTTGCGCATGCGCACGACCAGCGCGTCGCCCTCGACCGCGGTCTCGATCAGCGGCTCGATGTTGTCGTCGGCGTGCACCGTGACGCTGGGCGTCGCGCCCTGGCGGGCGTGGACGTCCACCGAGCTGTCCAGGCGCAGCACCGAGAAGGCGCCGACGTTGCGCGTCACGGCGACTTCCTTGCCGGAGCCGGCCACCGTGTGGGCGTCCCCGCTGTACAGGTTGATGGTGATCGCGTGGGCGGGCATCGGCATCGCGAAGGCGGTGACGATGGCGGCGGCGGTGACGGCCAGCGCGGCGACGAGGTGGGTGGCGTTGGCGGTGAACTTGCGCATGGCGGGGCTCCTGGGGTTCGGTGTTGAAGCGATGGAGCGGACTCTAGGCAGGGCGCCGCCGGCTGTCGCGAGCGGGGCGACGTGGCGCGGGGCCGGGGCGACCAGATGCCGTTGCGTGCGACGAACCGCGGCCGGCGGCCCGCCGGTCAGGCTGCCTCGGGGGCGTCGTGGCCGGGCTGCCAGCGGCCGTCGACCAGGGTCTCGTAGGGCTTGAACTGCACCTTGTAGGCCATCTTGGGGCTCTCGGCGATCCAGTAGCCCAGGTACAGGTAGGGCAGCTTCAGCGAACGCGCCTGCTCGAGCTGCCACATCACGGCATAGGTGCCGAAGCTGCCGCGGGCGTCCGGGTCGTAGAAGGTGTAGACGGCGGACAGCCCGTCGCTGAGGATGTCGGCGATCGCCACCATGCGCAACGCGCCGGGCGCGGGGCCGTCGGCGGCATCGCGGAACTCGATCAGGCGCGTGTTGACGCGGCTCTGCAGCAGGAACTGGGTGTACTGGTCCACGCTGTCGTGGTCCATGCCGCCGCCGGCATGGCGTCCGGCCTGGTAGCGCAGGTAGAGCTCGTAGTGCTCCTGCACGAACGCCAGCCGCATCACGCGCACCTTCAGGCCCGCATGGGCCGTCCAGGCGCGGCGCTGGCTGCGCGTGGGCTGGAAGCCCGCCACGGGCACGCGCATCGGCACGCAGGCCCGGCAGCGGTCGCAGTAGGGGCGGTAGGTGAACACGCCGCTGCGCCGGAAACCGGTGGCCACCAGCGCCGAGTAGGCCTCGGCGTGGATCAGGTGGCCCGGCGTGGCGACCTGCGAGCGCGCCATGCGCCCGGGCAGGTAGCTGCACGGATAGGGCGCCGTCGCATAGAACTGCAGCGACGCGAAGGGCGCTTCCTTGGGATGGGTCACTGCGGCAGGTCGTGGGAGGGGCGGGCGGGCGACGCGACGTCGGGAACTCCGAGGTCCAGCGTGTGCCACATGCGGAAATCATAGGCCCAGACGGGCGCCGGCGCGCGCGCGACCAGCGCCTGCACCCGGCGCTCGAAGTCGGCGCGCGGAATCGGCGCGGCCCCCAGGCTCGCCAGGTGGCCGGTGGCCTGCTGGCAGTCGATGGCCGGCATGTCGTTCCAGCGGCAGAACGCGACCAGGCCGGCCAGCGCGATCTTGGAGGCGTCGGTGCGGTGCGAGAACATCGACTCGCCGAACATCATCCGGCCCAGGTTGACGCCGTACAGGCCGCCCACGAGCTCGCCGTCCATCCAGGTCTCGACGCTGTGGACGTCGCCGGCGCGTGCCCAGGCCCCGTAGGCGGCCTGCATCTCGGGCACGATCCAGGTGCCGTCCTGGCCGTCGCGCGGCGTCTGGGCGCACAGGGCCATCACCCGGGCCGTGTCATGGTCGATGCGCAGTTCGCAGCCGGGCGTGCGCAGGAAGCGGCGCAGCGTCTTGCGCAGCGAGTGCGACAGCCGGAAGTCGTCGGTGCGCAGCAGCATGCGCGGATCGGGCGACCACCACAGCACGGGCTGGCCCGGGCTGTACCAGGGAAACACGCCGTGCGCATAGGCGTTGCGCAGCCGGTCCAGGCCCAGGCCGCCGCCGGCCGCCAGCAGCCCCGGCGCCTCGGAACGCTCGTCCAGCGCGCAGGAAGTGGGGGGCAGCGGGGAGTCGGCCTGGAGCCAGGGGATCGCCATGGTGGCAAGGATACTTCGCGCGCCGCGCGCGGTCGCGTGCCGGCCCGGACCCGCGCGTGGCGCGCGGGCGGCACCCACGCGCCCGCGGCGGCGGTTCAGAACTGGATGCCGCTCTTGCTCGGCGGGGGCAGCAGCGGCGCCGGCTCGGACGCCGGGGCGGCCGGTTCGTCCGCGTCGGCCGCCGCCGTGGCCGGGGCGACGGTGCGCGGCGCGAGCGGCGTGGCCGGCGGCCAGTTGTAGCCGCTCAGGCGGCCCTGCGCCGGGTAGCCGGCGGCGTCGAGGTAGCCGCCCAGGTCGCTGGCCGAGTAGCCCTTGACCGTCTGGCTGCCGATGACCAGCACCGGCGTCGAGGTGCTGCCGAAGCGGGCCTGCAGGGCGGCGTAGTCGGAATCGGTGGCCACCGTGTACTCGGTGAACGGCACGCCGCGCTGGCGCAGCGCCTGCCGCTCGTGGTCGCAGCCCGGGCAGTTGCGCGTGGTGTAGAGCGTGACGGGGTACTTCGTCATCGCCTGGCGCGTCTCGTAGGGAATGCCGGCGGTGCCCGGCGCCACCGGCATGCCCTTGGCCGGCGCCTTGATGTCGGCCGCGGTGGGCGGCTTGTCGGTGTAGGTGACCTTGCCGTCCGGCCCGACGATCTTGTACTGCGCCAGCGCGCCGACCGCCGCGCCGCCGAGCAGCAGCGCCACCGTGGCAAGGCGTGCGAGGCGGGTCGGACGGGCGGCGCGGGAGGTGGTGTTGAGGTTGTTCATCGTGGACATCGTACGAAAGGATGGGGGAGTGTCGCAAGAGACGGCCAGGCCTGCCGGTTCAACGCGCGCGGCGTCCGGCCGGCCGACAGGGTGTTCCCGTCATGCCGCGATGCCCAGGTGGCGCAGCATGGCGTCGATGCTGGGCGCGCGGCCGCGGAAGGCCTTGAAGCTGTCCAGCGCGTCGCGACTGCCGCCCACCTCGAGGATCTCCTGGCGATAGCGGCGGCCCGTGTCGGGATCGAGCACGCCGGATTCCTCGAACGCGCTGAAGGCATCCGCCGACAATACCTCGGCCCAGGTGTAGGAGTAGTAACCAGCGGCGTAACCGCCCCCGAAAATGTGTGAAAAGCTGTGCTGGAAGCGGTTGAACGCGGGCGGTACCAGCACCGCGATCTCGGAGCGCACCGCGTCCAGCGTGGCCTGGACGCGGCCGGCCGCCCCCGGCTGCGAATGAATGAGCATGTCGAACAGCGCGAATTCCACCTGGCGCAGGGTCTGCATGCCGCTCTGGAAGTTCCTGGCCGCCAGCATCTTGTCGAACAGCGCGCGCGCCAGCGGGGCGCCGGTGTCGACGTGCTCGGTGAGCTGCTGCAGCACGTCCCACTCCCAGCAGAAGTTCTCCATGAACTGGCTGGGCAGCTCGACGGCGTCCCACTCGACGCCGGAGATGCCCGAGACGCCCAGTTCCTCCACCTGCGTGAGCATGTGGTGCAGGCCGTGGCCGAACTCGTGGAACAGCGTGATGACGTTGTCGTGGGTGAGCAGCGCGGGCCGACCGTCCAGGGGCGCGGCGAAGTTGCACACCAGGTGGGCCACGGGCGTCTGCAGGCCCTGGCTGTCGGCGCGCAGCCAGCGCTGGCGCGCGTCGTCCATCCAGGCGCCGGGGCGCTTGCCGGCGCGCGCGTAGAGGTCCAGGAAGAACTCGCCCACCAGGGCGCCGTCGCGCTCGATGCGGTAGAAGCCCACGCTCTCGTGCCACGCAGGGGCCGCGGAGCGGACGATGCGCACCTCGAACAGTGTCTCGATGATGCGGAACAGGCCCTCGAGCACCTTGGGCAGCGTGAAGTACTGGCGCACCTCCTCGTCGCTGAACGCGTAGCGGGCTTCCTTCAGGCGCTCGCTGGCGAACGGCACGTCCCAGCCCTGGAGGTCGGCGATGCCCAGCTCGGCCGCGGCGAAATCGCGCAACTCGGCCAGGTCGGCGGCGGCGCTCGGCCGGGCGCGGTGGCCCAGGTCGCGCAGGAAGGCGATCACCTCGTCGGCCGAGCCGGCCATCTTGGGCACCAGCGACAGCTCGGCGAAGTTCCGGTAGCCCAGCAGCTCGGCCTCTTCCTGGCGCAGCGCCAGCAGCTCGCGCATCACCGGCGAGTTGTCGCGCTCGGGCGGGCCGAACTCGCTCGCCCGCGTGACGTAGGCCGTGTAGAGCTTCTCGCGCAACGCCCGGTTGCGGCCCATCTGCATCACCGGCAGGTAGCTGGGGAAATGCAGCGTGAGCTTGCACAGGCCCGTGCGGCCGTCGGCCTGCGCGCCCGCGCGCGCCACCGCGATCGCGTCCGCGGGCACGCCCGCCAGGTCGGTCTCGGGCACGTACAGCGCGTAGCCGTCGGTGGCGTCGAGCACGTGCTCGGAGAACTGGCGCGACAGCTCGGCGATGCGTTCCTGGATCGCCGCGTAGCGCGCCTTGTCGGCACCGCGCAGGTCGGCGCCGCCCAGCTTGAAGTCGCGCAGCCAGTTGGCCAGCGCCTTGCGCCGCACCGGGCTCAGCCGGGCCGCGTCGGCGCCGGCGGCCACGGCGCGGTACTTCGCGTACAGGCGCTCGTCGGCGCCCTGGCGGGTGAAGAACTCGGTGATGCGCGGCAGGTTCTCGGCGTGCGCGGCGCGCAGCTCGGGCGTGTCGGCCACGCCGGTCAGGTGCTCGACCGCGCGCCAGGCGCGCGACAGCCGTTCGGTGGCCACCGTGAACACGGCCGACATCGCGTCGAAGTCGGGCGGCACGTCGGGGCCGACCACGCGCTCGAGGGCGGCGTTGGCGTCGGCCAGCAGCACGTCCATGGCCGGGGTGACGAACCCGGGTCGGATGTCGTCGAAGGCGGGCAGGCCGCCGATCTGCAGCAGGGGATTTTTCATGGCGGGAGGCGACGGTTCATGGCGGGGCGACAGGGTCACGGTCGGGTTCGGCGCCCGATCAGCCCGCCACTCTTTCTGCCGATTCGATCGTGTTCATCAGCAGCATTGTGATGGTCATCGGGCCGACACCGCCCGGCACCGGGGTGATGAACGAGGCCAACGGCGCGACGCTGGCGAAATCGACGTCGCCACACAGCTTGCCTTCCTCGTCGCGGTTGATGCCCACGTCGATGACGACGGCGCCCGGCTTGACCATGTCGCCGCGCAGCGTGTCGCGGCGGCCGGTGGCCACCACGACGATGTCGGCCTGGCGGGTGTGCGCGCCGATGTCGACCGTGGCGCTGTGGCAGATGGTGACTGTGGCGTTGGCCTGCAGCAGCAGCAGTGCCATCGGCTTGCCCACGGTGTTGCTGCGGCCGATCACGACCGCGTGCTTGCCCTTGATCGGCACCCCGGTGCTCTCGATCAGCTTCATGCAGCCGTAAGGCGTGCAGGGGCGGAAGCCCGGCAGGCCGGCCATGAGGTCCCCGGCGCTCTGCACCGAGTAGCCGTCGACGTCCTTGGCCGTGGAGATGCGCTCGATCACCTTCTGGGGGTCGATGTGCCTGGGCAGCGGCATCTGCACCAGGATGCCGTGGATGGCCGGGTCGGTGTTGAGCGCGTCCAGGCGCGCCAGCAGCTCGGCCTCGGCCAGGGTCGCGTCGTACTTCTCGAGCACCGAGTGCACGCCGGCGTCCGCGCAGGCCTTGACCTTGTTCTTCACGTAGGTGGCCGACGCCGGGTCCTCGCCGACCAGGATCACGGCCAGGCCGGGCCGGTGGCCGCGGGCGGCGAGGGCGGTGGCACGTTGCGCGATCTCGGCGCGGATCTGGCGGGAGAGGGCGACGCCGTCGATGAGTTGGGCGGTCATGGGCGGAATTCCTGTGCGTGGGGTTCTGAGATGGGGGCCGGCGCCGAAACGAAAAGAGGCCGCTGGGTCGCAGCGGCCTCTTCCTGATTCGACGCGATCAGGCTTGCTTGTTGGACGGGGCTCCGAGCGCGATCTTGAGCAGGTCGGCCACCGTGTTGGCGTTGAGCTTCTCCATGATGTTGGCGCGGTGCGCCTCCACCGTCTTGATGCTGATGCCCAGGTCGTCGGCGATCTGCTTGTTCAGGCGGCCGGCGACGATGCGCTCGAGCACCTGCGCCTCGCGCGTGGTCAGGCGCTGCAGGAGGGCGTCGCGGCTGGCCTGCTCCTGGTGCTGCGAGAAAGCCGAGCGGGCCTGGTCGAGCATGCGTTCGACCAGCGAGACGAGGTCGTCTTCCTTGAACGGCTTCTCGATGAAATCCATCGCGCCCTTCTTCATCGTCGAGACCGCCATCGGCACGTCGCCGTGTCCGGTGACGAAGACGATGGGCAGCGGGCTCTTGCGCTCGAGCAGGCGATCCTGCAGTTCGAGGCCGCTCATGCCGTCCATGCGGATGTCGGCGATGACGCAGGCCACCTCGCGGGGATCGAAGCGCGACAGGAACGATTCGGCCGAGTCGAAGCACTTGACGCGGTAGTCCTTGCCCTCGAGCAACCATTGCAGCGAATCGCGAACCGCCTCGTCATCGTCGACGACGTAGACGGTACCTTTTTTCGGGATCAGGCTCATTCAGTAAAGCTCCGTGCTTCGCACTATGCTGTTGCGCCCTCGGGCCGCCGGGCTGGCTCACGAGTCGTTGTCATTCGCGCTGGGTTCGACGCCGGCTTCGAACGTGCTGAGCGCGTTCGCGGAGTCGACCCGTTGCGTAGTCTCGACCGGCAGGGTGAACGAAAAACTGCACCCCACCACCGTCGTTCCATTGTAGAGGTTCTGCGCGCGGATCCGACCCCGGTGAGACTCGATGATGGAGCGGCACAACGACAGTCCGATGCCCATGCCTTCGACCTTTGTCGAGAAGAATGCCTCATAAAGTCGATTGAGCACATCGTCCTTCAGGCCCGGCCCCTTGTCGTTGACGCTGAATTCGATTACGCCGCCTTCGTCCGGCGTGTAGCGCGGCACCACGCGCAGTTCGATGTGGCGGCGCAGCAAAGGCAGCTGCGCGCCGTCGATCGCCTCGGCGGCGTTCTTCAGCAGGTTCAGCAGCACCTGCTCGATCAGGATCGGGTCGACCAGCAGCGGCGGCAGGCGCTGCGCCACGTACACCTGGATGCCCACGTTGCGCCGCCGCAGCTCGATGCTGGCGAGCTCGACCGCGTCGTCCACCATCTCGCGCGCCTGCGCCACCTGGCGCTGCGGCTCGCGCCGTTTCACGAAGTTGCGGATGCGGTGGATGATGTGGCCGGCGCGCTCGGCCTGCTTGGCCGTCTTCTGCAGCGCCGAGATCAGGTCCTCGGTGGTGATGGACTCGTTGCGCACCCGCGAGACCATGCCGCTGCAGTAGTTGGAGATCGCCGTCAGCGGCTGGTTGAGCTCGTGCGCCACCGACGAGGCCATCTCGCCCACGGCGATCAGCCGGCTGGTGAAGTGGGCGCGGTCGGCCTGCTGCTGCGCGAGCTGCTCGGCGCGCAGGCGGGCGGTGATGTCGGTGGCGATCAGCATCTGCGCAAGGCGGCCGTCGGTCCACTGCAGGTAGCGCGCGCGCACGTCGAACCACTTGTCCAGCGATTCGACGAAC
Source organism: uncultured Vitreoscilla sp. (assembly GCA_964418745.1). Classification (GTDB taxonomy): domain Bacteria; phylum Pseudomonadota; class Gammaproteobacteria; order Burkholderiales; family Burkholderiaceae_C; genus Scleromatobacter. The sequence goes on along the minus strand of CAYQMX010000031.1, from coordinate 4,852 downwards.
ACCTCGCGCGGCGACGTGCCCGCTTCCGTGAGCTCGTTCTGCGGCAGTCCGCCGTAGCCGTCGACGCCGTCCTCGGTGTCCAGGTCGGGCGGCGGTACGGTGGCGTCGATGCCGCCGGCCAGCACCGCGTGGATGTGGGCGTCCGAGCCGAACCACAGGCGGTAGGAGCGGTTGGCGAACAGCAGCTGGCCCTGCTGCACCGACAGCACCGACACCGCCGCGTCCAGCCCTTCGAGCACGGTGGTGAACCGCTCGTGCGAGGCCGACAGCTGGTCGCGCACGCGCTTGGCCTCGGTGATGTTGGTCACCGAGGTCATCCAGCCGGTCTGCACGCCCTTGGCGTCGATCAGCGGCGAGACGTACATGCGCGCGTCGAACACCGACGAGTCCTTGCGCATGATCTTCACCTCGATGCCGCCGGCCGGGCTGCGGCCCTGCAGTTCCTGCTGCAGCAGGCGCGCGTTCTCCTCGATGCGGTCGTGTGGCCAGTGCGGGAACGGCGGCAGCTTGCCCACAAGCTCGTTGTCGGCGAAGCCGGTCATCGCGCAGAAGGCCGGGTTGACGTAGGTGATGCGGCCCTCCATGTCCATCGCGCGCATGCCGGTGAGCATGGAGTTCTCCATCGCGCGGCGGAAGTTGGTCTCGTGCACCAGCGCGCTCTGGATCTGCGCGCGCCGGCGCACGTGGCGCCAGGTGCCCAGCAGCATCCACACGGTCAGGCCCGACAGCGCCAGCACCATCCAGAACAGCGAGTTGGAGATCAGGCCGATGGAGGTGCGGTAGCCCAGGCCGCGCAGGATCAGGCCGTTGGAGGCCGGCGCCAGCGGCGCCTCGAACGCGATGGAGGGCACCGCGGACGGCCGCCCGGGCATGGACGTGATGGTGCTGGCCAGCAGTTCCTCGTGCTCGTCGAGCACCTCGATCGCGCGCCGCTTGGTCACTTCCTCGGGCACCGCATGGCGCAGCAATGCCTCGATCGAGTACTCGGCGACGAGCGTGCCGACGAACGCCGTGTGCGATATCAGCGGGATCTGCACCTGGAACACGGCGGTGCCGTCGACGTCGATGAACGGCCGCGAGAACTGCGGCACGTGGGTGTTGCGGGCCGCGGCGAACGCGGCCTCGGAGGCCGTGTTGGCGCCCTGGCGCGGCAGCGACGGATCCTCCGAGCTGTTGCGCAGGCTGGCCGCGCCGCGAAAGATCGAGCCGAGGAAGGTGGCGCGCGGCGTGCGGTCGGCATTGAGCCAGATGACCTGCGTCAGCTCGGGGCGGGCCGGGGCGAAGCTGGCGGTCTGGGTGTAGAAGCTGTCGGTGTCGACGTCGTGCGTGACGATGTCGCGCGTCAGGCGCACCATCAGTTCCTCGTCCTCGCTCAGGCGGGCGCGGATCTGCTGCTGCGCGACCTCGGTGTCGCGGCGCACCGCGTCGGTGGCGCGCTCGATTTCCTCATTGCGCAAGGTCCAGAAGGCGGCCACGATCGCCGCCAGGAACAGGAGAACGGAGACCAGCGGCCCCAGGGTGGCGAAGCGATCCTGGCGCGCCGCCGACTGGCTGCGCCACCAGCGGCCGAACAGGCGTTGCGTCCAGGACGGGGACGGGGTCGAGCCGGACTCGTGGGCGGGTTGCATCGCCGCATTATCGAGTTCGCCGGGGCCCCTGTTGGCGCCGTGGCGCCAGATAAGCGGGTTCGGCGCCCCATGAAATATCACTATATGAAACGCGCTGTCGCCATTTGAAATATGAAAAGACTTGTGCGACACTGCGCCCGTTTGCGATTTGGTCCACACGCTCTAAAAGATCAGGAGACAAGGCATGTCCGCGATTCCCAACTCCCTTCCGGGCTCGGCCGCCAATGACGGCGACGCCCAGGAAACCCGCGAATGGACCGACGCACTGTCGGCCGTCATCGCCGTCGAAGGCCGCGAACGCGGCCACTTCCTGATCGAGCAGTTGCTCGATCACGCACGCCAGCAGGGCATCGACCTGCCGTTCTCGGCCAACACGGCCTACGTCAACACGATCGCCCCCGAGGACGAGGCCCAGTTCCCCGGCAACGTCGACATCGAGGAACGCCTGCGCGCCTACATGCGCTGGAACGCGATGGCGATGGTCGTCAAGGCCAACCGCCTGCACCCGGCCGACGGCGGCGACCTCGGCGGCCACCTGTCGTCGTTCGCCTCGCTGGCCACGATGCTGGGCTGCGGCTTCAACCATTTCTGGCACGGCGCCGAGGGCGACCATGGCGGCGATCTGCTCTACATCCAGGGCCACTCGTCGCCGGGCATCTACGCCCGCGCCTACCTCGAGGGTCGCATCACCGAGGAACAGCTGCTGAACTTCCGCCAGGAGGTCGACGGCAAGGGCCTGTCGAGCTACCCGCACCCGAAGCTGATGCCCGAGTTCTGGCAGTTCCCCACGGTCTCGATGGGCCTGGGCCCGCTGATGGCCATCTACCAGGCGCGCTTCCTGAAGTACCTGCACGCCCGCGGCATCGCCGACACCAGCAAGCGCAAGGTGTGGGTGTTCTGCGGCGACGGCGAGATGGACGAGCCGGAATCGCTGGGCGCCATCGGCCTGGCCGCGCGCGAGAAGCTTGACAACCTGATCTTCGTCGTCAACTGCAACCTGCAGCGCCTGGACGGCCCGGTGCGCGGCAACGGCAAGATCGTGCAGGAACTCGAGGGCGAGTTCCGCGGCGCCGGCTGGAACGTGATCAAGCTGCTGTGGGGCAGCTACTGGGATCCGCTGCTGGCCCGCGACAAGGACGGCGCGCTCAAGAAGCTGATGATGGACACGCTGGACGGCGACTACCAGTCCTACAAGTCCAACGACGGCGCCTTCGTGCGCAAGAACTTCTTCGGCCGCGACCCGAAGACGCTGGAGATGGTCGCCAAGTTGAGCGACGACGACATCTGGCGCCTGCAGCGCGGCGGCCACGACCCGCAGAAGGTGTACGCCGCCTACGAGAAGGCCGTCAACACCGTGGGCCAGCCCACCGTGCTGCTGATCAAGACGGTCAAGGGCTACGGCATGGGCAAGAGCGGCGAGGGCAAGAACACCGCGCACCAGACCAAGAAGCTCACCGACGAGGACATCAAGACCTTCCGCGACCGCTTCGCTATCCCCATCCCCGACGACCAACTGGCCGACCTGCCGTTCTACAAGCCGCAGGACCACACCCCCGAGATGCAGTACCTGCACGCGCGCCGCAAGGCACTGCAGGGCTACCTGCCGCAGCGCCGCACCAAGGCCGAGGAGCAGCTGCCGGTGCCGGACCTGTCGGCGTTCCAGGCCATCCTCGACCCGACGGCCGAGGGCCGCGAGATCTCCACCACCCAGGCCTACGTGCGCTTCCTCACCGCGCTGCTGCGCGACAAGGCGCTCGGCCCCCGCGTGGTGCCCATCCTCGTCGACGAGGCGCGCACCTTCGGCATGGAAGGCCTGTTCCGCCAGATCGGCATCTACAACCCCGCAGGGCAGAACTACACCCCGGTCGACAAGGACCAGGTGATGTACTACAAGGAGGCCAAGGACGGCCAGATCCTGCAGGAGGGCATCAACGAGCCGGGCGGCATGTCCAGCTGGATCGCCGCGGCGACGTCGTACTCGACGAACAACCGCGTGATGATCCCGTTCTACGTGTACTACTCGATGTTCGGCTTCCAGCGCATCGGCGACCTGGCCTGGGCGGCGGGCGACATGCAGGCGCGCGGCTTCCTGCTGGGCGGCACGTCGGGGCGCACCACGCTCAACGGCGAAGGCCTGCAGCACGAGGACGGCCACAGCCACGTGCTGGCCGGCACGATCCCGAACTGCGTCAGCTACGACCCCACCTTCGCGCACGAGGTGGCGGTGATCATGCAGCACGGCCTGAAGCGCATGGTCGAGCGCCAGGAGAACGTGTACTTCTACATCACGCTGCTCAACGAGAACTACGCGATGCCGGGCCTGCAGGCCGGCACCGAGGAGCAGATCATCAAGGGCATGTACCTGCTGCAGCCCGCCGGCAAGCAGAAGCTGGCGGTCAACCTGCTCGGCTCGGGCACGATCCTGCGCGAGTCGATCGCCGCCAAGGAACTGCTGGAGGCCGACTGGGGCGTCGGCGCCAACGTCTGGAGCTGCCCCAGCTTCAACGAGCTGGCGCGCGACGGCCAGGCCGCCGAGCGCCACAACCTGCTGCATCCGACCGACGCACCGGTGCAGTCCTTCGTCGAGAAGCAGCTGGCCGCCCACGAGGGCCCGGTGGTGGCCTCGACCGACTACATCAAGAGCTACGCCGAACAGATCCGCGCCTTCATCCCCCGCGGGCGCGCCTACAAGGTGCTGGGCACCGACGGCTACGGCCGCAGCGACTTCCGCAGCAAGCTGCGCGAGCACTTCGAGGTCAATCGCCACTACGTCGTCGTCGCGGCGCTGAAGGCGCTGGCCGACGAGGGCAAGCTCCCGCTGGCCAAGGTCGCCGAGGCGATCAAGAAGTACGGCATCGACGCCGACAAGATCAATCCGCTCAACGCATAACGACACCCTCACGGAGACGAACCCATGGCTTTGGTTGAAGTGAAGGTGCCGGACATCGGCGACTTCAAGGACGTCCAGATCATCGAACTGCTGGTCAAGCCCGGCGACACCGTGCGTGCCGAGCAGAGCCTCGTGACGGTGGAGAGCGACAAGGCGTCCATGGAGATCCCGTCGTCGGCGGCAGGCGTCGTCAAGGAGCTCAAGGTGGCGCTCGGCGACAAGATCAACGAGGGCACGCTGCTGCTCCTGCTGGAGACCGGCGCGGCCGCCGCGCCGGCGCCGGCCCCCGCGGTTGCCGCGGCGCCTGCCCCGGCGCCGGCTGCGGCAGCGGCCG
>CAYQMX010000030.1:0-87014 GCA_964418745.1 uncultured Vitreoscilla sp. | reverse complement strand
ACTTCCTGGCCGTCAACCCGCACGCCCGGCAACCCACTTGAAATTCAAGAGAGCCTCAATTACCAGCCGGTGAAGTTCGACGCGCCGACGTGGCGCAGCTTGCCAGCGCAAACCAACTCGTCGAGTGCCTCGCAAGCTTCTTCCATGGTCGTCGTCGCGTCGAAAGTGCGCAGCTGGACCAAGTCAATGTAGTCGGTGTCCAGACGGCTCAGGCTCCCATCCACCGCTTCGCGCAAGTGCCTGTGCGAGCATGCGACGTCGTGCGCGCCGGGCCCGCTTCGCAGCCGGCCTTCGTCGAGAGCAGCACCTTGTCGCGTCGCCCCTCGATTGCGCGGCCCAGCGTGGTCTCCACGTCGCGGTACCGACCAGCCTTACATGCTGATCGCTGACAGCGAGGGCACGCGAGGGAAGGTCGCCACCAGCTTGCCGCTTGCACTGCAATTCGTGCCAGGCCGCCGGGTCGCGCACCGCGCGCGCGAAATTTTGAAACCATTCGATCATGACATGAACGTCCGTTTCTAGAAAATGAACTTCTTAGCGGGAGCTCTGTCTTCACCGCAGCGCGCGCTTGCGCGGCGCACGCAACGACGTCGCCGGAACCTCGGCGCTCAGTTGAACCAACGATGACAGCTGTGCGACGTAAGTGGCCAGCGCGCCGCGGCCTCGGCGGGTAAGCGCAAAGACCGTCTGCGGGCGCGCATTCGCAGCATCCTCGTGCGAGGCGACCAACTCCGCCTCGACCAGCTTGCCCAAGTGCGCGCCCAGGTTGCCGTCTGTGATGGACAAGGCACGTTTGAGCTCGTTGAACGTGGCCTCACCGCGACCAGATAGGAAAGCGACTATCCGAGTACGCACCGGCTGGTGGAGCAACGGGTCGAGTTGCGGCAGTGCGGACTTCACCGCGCTGCTCCGGTCGGCGGTTGTTTGCCAAGCACCGCGTGGGCGCGAACGATTGGTTCGCCTTGCTCGATTCGCGCTTGCAAGCGATCGATTCTCAAGTCCATCGAGCCGTCGCGGATGCTGTGCCATTCACCGTCACCCGCGCGATAGCGCCCGTCCGGCGCACCGTCCCGCAGCACGATATCGATCGGCTCGGAGAGCGACATCGTCAGGCCATTGTTCGGCAAAAGCTGCAGCACTGGCCCGTCCAAATCCAGGCGAAACGCCACCGGCGTGCCAGCAGCAAGCCGGACAACGCGTTCGCCGCGAGCCGCCATGTCGGCATTGGCGAGCAAGGTGGGCGCCGCGGTCGGTGGGACGACCAGAAACTGGCGCGCCAGGCCCAGCGGCAATCCTGCGACCAATGCGATCCAGGTGACAAGGGCCAGGGCGCGGCGCGGCCAAGGCGCATTGATGCAGCGCGCGTCCAGCCAACCAGCCAGGGGCATGCCGATCGCGAAGCACGAGGCGGCCAGCCAATGCAACGCGTCGTAGCCAAGTCCGGCTGCCAGTCCAGTGACGCCAAGCAGGATGGTGGCTACGCCGATCCATTCGATCAAGGAACGTGAGAACAGCCCGAAGAGGTAGATACCCAAGCCGAGCAATACGATCCACAGCGCGTAGATCATTGCGCCGCCCCCGTAGAAGAACATCGCGAACGAACCGAGCGTGCCCATCGCCAGTAGCATCCACCAAGCCCGTGTAATCTGCCCCTGCGCGAACGGGAGCGTCTCGTCGCGATTCGCCCGAGCGCGGCGTGTCAGCCAGTGGTCGGCGACGCACATGCCGCCAAGCCACACGCTGAGCCAGACGAGCAACGCCACGGCGTGCTGCGTGACGTTGGGAAATCGCTGCGCGTTGACGACGCACTCAGTGAACCCGGCCAAGAGTCCACCAATGCCACCCATCAGCAGCAAGCTGTGCCGATCGAGGTGCACGCTGCGATGTCCGGCGTACAGCATTGATTGAATTGACTCGAGTTCTAGGCGGGCATGGCTCATGGTTCACACTCTTCGTTTCATAAACTATAACTCTGCTTTGCAGAGTCTCAAAGCAGAGAATGCTAGACAATGGGCTTCAAATATCCCATGTCACGTAGACAAACCGGGACCGTCCCTGAGCACCGCGCGGTATCGACCAGGCACGGTGAGAGACTCTTGAACGATCCTACTGCCATCTGTTCGCATGCTGCGTTGCCACTTTTCGCGTCCTGATCCCCGCCCTCCTACGGAACTTGTTCCGCTCGCCGTCGCAGCCCTGCTGTGTATGTTCGGTGTCGGCGTGCAGGCGCAGGTACTGCCACGGGTGCGCCCAACACCGTCGCCCGTGACACCGCGCGAGGCTGCCGGAGCCGACGCGCCTCCGCCGACGGTCGCGCTCATGGCCGACGACATCGTCAGCCACCTTGGAGGCGTGACTCAGGCGCGCGGCAAGGTCGGCCTGAGTCGGTTCGACATGAACATGGTCGCTGACCTGCTCGTCTACGATCAACTCAGCAACACCGCGCATGCCGATGGCCACGTGCGAATTGATCGCGGCACCGACTGGTTCAGCGCGATGCGCGTCGACTTGGAGTTGACACGCCAGGCCGGCACGCTGGTCGACACCGAGTACGAGCTAGGTGCCTTCAAATCCGGCGGTCACGCGCAGCGCATCGAGTTGGTCGACAGCAAGCATTTTTCCGCCTACGCGGCGGACTACTCGAGCTGTCCGCGGGATATCCCCAGCCGGCCACCCGACTGGATCATTAGCGGCGATCGCATCGACGTCGACGCCGCCGGCAACCAGGGAAGAGCCACGAACGCGGTGCTGCGTTTCCTGGGCGTTCCCATCCTCGCGGCGCCATCGTTGACGTTTCCCGTCACGGCCGACCGGAAATCCGGCTGGCTCGCGCCAACGCCCGGCTTCAGCACGCGTGGCGGGGTGGAGTTGAGCGAGTCGTACTATTTGAACCTTGAGACCAACCTCGACGCAACGATAACCCCCGTCGTGTACTCGAAGCGGGGCGCCGCGATCACTGCCGAATTTCGCTACCTTGGTGCGAGCGACCTGGGGCAGGTCACCGGGTTCTCGCTGCCGGACGACAAATCGGTCGGTCATTCGCGCGGCTCGCTTGGGTGGGCGCACGAGGGAACTCGTGGCGACTGGCTAACGTACAGTGCACGCGTGCAGCGGGTCTCCGATGACCAATACTGGAAAGATTTCTCCAATCAGATCCCGTCGGTCACGCCGCGCCTATTGCCGACTGACCTGTCGACCACGCGCCGCTTGGTTCCCTTTGGCAACGTGGGCGAGATCGATGCATATGCGCGCGTGGAGCGCTTCCAGACTCTGCAAGACTTCGGGGACGACCCGCGGCACCCGAACTTCTCGGCCGTGATTCTGCCGCCTTACCAGCGCAGCCCGCAGGTCGGTGTGCACGGCCACCTGATGCTCGCGAACGATCTGCGCTTCGAATTCGAGACCGAGGCAAACCGCTTCGATCTGTCCAATCGCCTGCCCAAGTGCCCAGGAGTCATCACCAGTGACATGCCGACTTGTGACAACCGCTCCGGGGGCATGCGCGCCCATTTGATCGGCGCCGTCTCACGCGAGTTCTTCTCCGACTGGGGCCACATTGCGCCTCGCCTGTCGATCAACGGCGCCACCTACCGCACCGACACGCCGATGGCCGACGGCCGCTTCGACGCTGCGCGCTGGATTCCGACCTTCAGCACGGACAGTTCGGCCAGCTTCGAACGCCAGACTATGCTGTTCGGGCGCGAACTGTTGCAAACATTGGAGCCGCGCCTGTTCTACGTGCTGACGCCAACGCGCAACCAGAACAACCTGCCGCAGTACGACACCGCGGCGAAGGACTTCAACGAGGTGTCGATCTACAGTGACAACCAGTTCACGGGCATCGATCGCATCACCGACGCGAACCAGCTCACGGCCGGCACCACCACACGCATCAACGACACCGCCAATGGAAGCGAGTTCTTGCGCCTGGGCATCGCCCAGCGTTTCTTGTTCAAGGATCAGTCCCTGACCACGGACGGCACTCCCGATGCGCGCAAGATCTCCAACCTTCTGGTCTTCGGGTCCTCGTCGGCGATGGAACATTGGAGCTTCGACGGAACGGTCGAGCTCGACCCGTCGTCGAATTGGACACAGCGCGCCGTCATTGGCACGCGCTACCATCCGGGACCCTACAAGTCCCTGAGCCTGACGTATCGCTTCGCCCGCGATTCGAGCAAGCAGTACGAGGTTGGTGGGCAGTGGCCTATCTACCACCGCGCTCAGGCGACCGACGGGGCCAACGGTTGCGGAGGCACCTTGTACGCCGTGGGCCGCATCGACTACAGCGTCACCGATCGCCGCGCCACGTACGCCGTCGGCGGAATCGAGTACGACGCCGGCTGCTGGATCGGCCGTTTCGTGGTCGAGCGACAGTCCACCGGCCTGAACGTGAGCAACCCTCACTATATGTTGCAGCTAGAACTCAAGGGCCTTTCGTCGCTCGGGATCGGCGACGCGCTGCATTCGCTGAGGAACAGCGTCCCAGGCTACGAACTTTTGCGCAAGGATCCCGGTCTGTCGGACTCTTCGAACAATCCGCATTGAAGAATGCGGAATCTCTGAAGGAGGGCGAGTGTGCAACATTGCGGACGGCTGAACACTCGAGCGGGCGTTGGTGCGGCGAGACCTGGCCTGTAGGATGCTGGCGTCGAAGTCGTTCGATCGCCATGCCACCCAAGCGCAACGCCGAACGCCGGCACTACATCCAGACGGTGACCTTCGAGGTGACGACTTGGTCCGAGTACGAGGCTGGACTGCGTCGACGCGGGTGCCTGACGATTTGGATCACGGAGGCCGCCACTGGTGCGTGGAGCGCTGCGTCGCGCGCGAAGTCTGCCATTCGCGACGTCAGAAACGATTCGCCTTTGAGCTTGCTGGCCCAACTCCGTCAGCCCTGCACACGATGTGAGCTGACATTCTGGGGAAGGGGGAATCTCGTCCCGCTCCGCCTCACCGCACCACCGCCACGCTTGCCGTCAGCTTAGCGGAACGGTAGGCCGTCCGCCTACCTATGGGCGACCATGATGTCTAGGTCCACAGGCGCAACACCCAGCCACTCTTGCGGCTGAGATTGCGAAGCATTTCCGTGGGTCGCATGTCAAAATGCCGGCGGAACTCGCGACACAAGTGTGCCTGGTCGGCAAACCCGCAGTCAGCAGCGATCGCGGACCAGGTCAGGTCCGACCTGACAAGATCTTGCGCCGCGATCAGTGTCCGCTCCATGCGTCCGATTGCGCGCAATTCGCGCAATGTCATTCCGGTCCAGCGCTTGATTCGACGATCCGACTGGCGTGAGCTCAGTATCGATTCATTCGCCCGTTGCTCGACGTCGCTCGACCATGCATCGATTCGGTCCCAGCGTACGCTTGGCGTTGGCAGCCTCGGCGAAAGTGCGCTGCAACGCCTGCCAAGAAAAGATTCAATCAGTTGGATCCTCGCACGGTCGTCAGCGGCGTGATGCACTTCGCTGGCCATGTAGCACCAGTCCGCGTCAAAGAGGTCCCATAAGTGGGTGTAGCGGCCGATATGTTCCTCAATCGGGAGTCCGCTGATCGACCGTACGACGTCGGGATACATGATCATCGTGAAAAGCCTTGTGCCTCCACGGTTCGCGCTGAACGACGGGCGGACATGCGGTCCAGAGAAGATCACGGGAAGACGGTTAGCCAGCTCGCTTCTAGGTAAGGCGACGGCATCCAGTCGAGAGTCGTGGCCCTCGAGAATCCAGACGAAAACACAGGCCGGGACCGGCGGGAAGTAGTTCCAGTTGTCCAAGGAACCGGAACCTGAGGACGCCACGACGCTTCTCGACAAATAGGCCCGCACGACGTTCGACAGTCCCGCGTCAGGCAGGTACAGCGCAGCGCGCGAGCCGTCGGCGTCTTGAATTTCTCGTCTCGGGCATCTTGACGAACTGATCATGAGAGCGAACGAGGGCTTTGAGGAATCGAAAGGTGTCTGATTCGTTCAAGACACCGTCTGTGGAGATGGCTAAAGTTCTGAACATCGACAACCAACCGCGAACACTACCGTGCCACGATTTTCGACTGTGTCCTGGCTAGCATTCTCGCTGTTCCTGACGTTGGCAATCCTGTGGTTGTGCGTGCCAGAATTCCTGCTCGCACTCTGGCAAATTGAGGCGCCTGAGTCGGCCCTCGTCGTTGGACGCCGCTCCTCAGCGTTCTTTCTCGGATTTGCGCTGCTCGCGTACGCCATGAGGAGCGCGGGACCCTCACCGTTGCGAACTTCCATTGCGGATGCCCTGGCCTTGGCCTGCACGTCATTGGCGGTGTTGGGAATCTTGGAGCTTCTGGCGGGTCGAGTCGGTGCAGGTATTCTGTCTGCAGTCGGCGTCGAGCTAGCGCTCGCAGCAGCGTTGCACCTTTCGGTGCGCGCCCAGGTCGCGCAAGGGAATGGCGTGCCGTAATCGCAGCGTCCACAACCTCCACCCGTGGCGGGTATCGCCATCAACTGGCCGACACCGAGCGCGGTGTCGGGCCGTTCTGTGTTGGCAGTCCCGATCCGTAAGCCCTCGTTCACTTCCTTCGAGAGGCTGCACGCGCCACCGGAAGACCGCACCCTCTGCCGTTCTCTCATCAAGTGCAGCCAAAGGACGGCCGCATCTTCCGCCGTGACCAGGTCTATATCCATCGTGTCCAGGCAGCCTAGAACTTTGTTGACCGCTCCATCCTCCGCATACCAAGCCGATACAGCGAAGCGCTCCGTGGCCCAGTCATGGACTTGCGCATTGGTCAGTGACCCTGCCGGCCACTGCGTCAGAATCGAAGCGACGTCAGTCCTGGATATCGTTTGGCTCATCCGATCCTCAGGTGCGACGTGTGACGGAAATACGCGCATCGAGCGAAATCTCTAGGTGGCCTACCCCGAAGCCGACGGTCGCGACCGTCAGCTTGCGGCCGACCTGCGACCTTAGCCCATGTTTGCGGCCGCGAACACGCTGTGCATCTATGGGGCAGCGAAATAGAACTCGCTGTGTTCGGAACTCCGGCCTCGAGCACGCACGCGGGCTGACGCTGGCCGGCGCGCCCTCAAAACGGCGCGTCGAGCTGGAACGGCACCTCCTCGTGACGCCTCGGCTGCTTCGGGGACGCTTCGTCCGAGTTTGCGCCATCCGGGAAACGCACCGGCAGTCCGACGAGCGCGCCGGGGCCGAACAGGCGCATGTTGACCCCCATCCGCGGCGAGTCCTCCGGCTCGCCGATTGCGGTCCATCCGAGGGTGGCCCCACAACCGGGGCAGAACGGGACAGACAGGCACACCGGATCGATGTCCTTCCGCATGAACGACTTCGTCGTGCCTTCCATCTTGACCTCCGTCGGACTGAAATACCCCCACAGGGTACCGAGCCGGAAGCACAGCGAGCAGTCGCAGCTATTGAGATAGTCGGGCCGCCGCGCGACGGTGACCGTGACGCCACCGCACGGGCAGGAACCTTTCAGCATGGGTTGACCTCTCCTGGAAACGGGACGCAATCATCCACTCAATCCCCCACCCGGTGCTGCGCGGGCGCGATTCAGCAGTTCGGCCGCGAAGCGCCAGAGGCAAACATTTCCGGATTTGCGGATTTCCGGAATCGATCCCGCCGAAATCGGACGGCGCGGATCAGCAGGCGCACCTGCCCTGACGTCGCTGCGATGGTTGCCCGCCACGGAGACGCCATGGCGAGCCCGTCGGAAGCCGGACGTTCGCGACTGGCTGCTGGAGGCCGCGTGCAGTCCGGTACGGGCCGAGCCGAGCCGATCGTAACGCCTCCCGACCCAACAGGGACATTCGACCCTGTCGAACTGACGCCGAATGGCAGTCGCTCATGGTGTACCCGGCTGCGCGCCTAGCCGGGGAAGTGCGGATCGTTTAGGGCTCTCTCGCTCACCTTCGCTCGATCGATGATCGAGAACAGCCAAGGTGCGCGATCCGCTTCGCATTGGGGATCGTAGGTGAAGCAGGTAACGCACGCCTTGACGACCTCGTCCTCCAGGCCGGCCGCCCCATAGGCGACGACTTGCTGCTTGGCCCGCCCGTGACCTGTCCGCAGTGCAGCGTCGAAGGCCTCGGGCGTGAGGGGGTAGGTGGGCGCCTCTATCCGCATCGAGCGTCCTGTTCCGGAGTGTGGGGGTGACTTTGAAGAGCATGGGCCGCTGAAGCTCGCACTGGGGAAAAGCCGGCGACAGTCGCACGGCGCAGATGCCGCAAGCGGCCGGTCGTCAATGACCGCCACTCGCGCCGCGTGCAGACTACTGGCTGCACAATCGTAACGCTGCTGCGCAGGCGCGGCCCGCAGGCCAGGGCCAGCAAGCAAAGGGGGAAGCAGGAGTTGACCGCTACCGATGGCAATCCGGATCGTCCGACATGCGTGTCGACTGCGGCCCATGGCTGCCATCGGTGTCAGAATCTGGCTCCGAAAGCAAGGCACAACCTAGTCTTCAGCCCATGTTCAAACTGAGAATCAGCGCTTTGCTTGGAATGCTCAGCCTGGCTGGAGCCGCGCTTTGCGCATCTGTTGCTGCGCCCATGGCTCCGTCCGACAAACCGCGCCTCTTTGTCCTCACCGATATCGAGAACGAACCAGACGACACCCAATCCCTCGTGCGGCTGCTGCTCTACGCCAATGACATCGAGCTGCGCGGTCTGGTGGCCACCACTTCGGTGCACATGAAGGAGGGGGTGCACCCCGAATCGATCGTGCGGGTGGTCGATCGATACGCCCAGGTACTGCCCCGGCTTCGCCTGCACGATCCCGCCTACCCCGACGCCGAACAACTGCTGTCCCGCGTCGCCCCGGGGCAGCCCGGTTATGGTCTACAGGCCATTGGCGACGGGCATGACACCCCGGGCTCCGAACTGCTGCGGCGCGAGCTCGAACGCCACGACCCGCGGCCGCTGTGGGTCAGCGTCTGGGGCGGTGCGAACACGCTGGCGCAAGCCTTGCACAGCCTGCGGCGCACGCGCCCGCCCGAAGCCGTCGCCCAAGCCGTGAGTCGACTGCGCGTCTACGCGATCTCGGACCAGGATGACACCGGGGCCTGGCTGCGTCGCCAGTTCCCGGACCTCTTCTACATCGTCAGCCCAGGTGGCTATGGCAACGCCACATGGAGCGCCATGTACCGGGAGATTGAAGGCATCGACAACAGCAACGTGAGCAATGCCTGGGTCGCGGGCCACATCCAGCAGGGCCATGGCCCGCTCGGCGCGGCCTATCCTGATATTGCGTACGGCATGGAGGGCGACAGCCCCTCCTTCCTCGGCCTCATTCCGAACGGCTTGAATGTCCCCGGCAAGCCTGACTGGGGCGGCTGGGGCGGGCGCTACGAGTTCTACACGCCCCGCCGCGACGACACCGACCCGAACGGCTTCAATGGCGGTGTCCCCGTCGAGGCCGAGACCCACCCGATCTGGACCAATGCGGTGGACCGTTACCGCCCCTTCGTGAGCGCACCCTACGGCCGCCCCGTCAAGCTCGCCGAGCGCGAGTTCAGCGGCGCGGGGGTGACGCTGTGGCGCTGGCGCGAAGCGATCCAGAACGACTTCGCCGCACGCATGCTCTGGACCACGCGCCTACCGGCCGAGGCCAATCACGCGCCAGTCGTGCGGCTGGCGCACGCCTGCGAGCTGAATCTGCGCGGAGGTGACTGGGTCACGCTCGATGCCAGTGCCAGCACAGACCCCGATGGCGACAGTCTGAGCTTCCTTTGGTTCGTCTATCCCGAGGCCGGCACGTTGAAGACTTCACTTTCGGTGGGCACAGAGAACCTGGCCAGAGTGCGCTTCCAGGTCCCCGATACCGACGCTTCCGCCACGGCTCACGTCATCGTGCAAGTTACCGACAAGGGCACGCCTGCTCTCACGCGCTACCAGCGCGTGATCCTGCACATCGAGCCGCGAGCACATTGACCCGTTCCATAGCTCGCCAGGCGACCCCCATCGGGGACTGGGCACGGTATGGCGACCGCGAGTTCTGCAGGTGAGGGAGGCCACTGCCGAGCATGTTGGAAGCATATCCATCGAGCGGTTGAGCACCTCGAACCGGACATCGACGAGAGCGGTGTCGGCCCGACGCGGCCGAGCGGGACATCTGCCAGCGCCTGAACGCGGCCGCGATACAGCTCGCTATGGCTTCTCGGCGCCGATGCGAAAGGCATTCGGCGGGTCCCCGGGTTCGCACGCGTCATGTTCTTGATGAAAGACGCCGCATTCGCGAGTCGACGGATGTCGGCTCAAAGGGCGCGCTGACGGCGCAACGCCTGGCGAGGACTCGATCAACACACCCCGCCGACGGTCAGGAGACATTGACCATTGCAGTGAAACGAACCGGTGTCGCGCTCCTGGTGCGCGGCCTTCCTTGCATGGCCTTCGGCGCCGAGATCAATCTCTTCGGGCAGGTGGCCGGAGGCGAAGCGGCGGTGCTGGTCACGCTCGGGCGGCCCGTCCAATTCCTGACCGTAACCCGATGCGCCGGGCGCACGCCTTTCGGCGCTCATCGCCGCAGCCGCACCTGCATCGAATGCGGCAACGACCGACGCGGCATCGTCGGCCACCAGTCGACCTCCTCTCGACCAGGATCTGCAGCGGCATTTTTCGCCCGAAAGTCATCGCTCCAGGGTGCCGACGATCGGCCTGGAGTTTCCAGACGCGTCACCCTCGGAGTTCGAAATGCCCGCAACACAATCGCAAGCAACAGCGTCAGTCCCGGAGGCCCAGTCCGGGCCGCTCATGCGCATGCCCACCGTCGTTCGCTGGACTGGCCCGATTCACCATCTACCGCCTGATCGCGGAGCGCAAATTCCCGGCCCTGCTCGTACTGGCGACGCGCGCCGTCGCGTGGCGCCGCGCCGATCTCGAGCGCTGGAGGGAAGGACGGCCGCACGCCACGCATTGATCGTATGCAAAGATCAAGTCGGCAGGACTTCCAGGGCGCCGCAGGCACTCCAGCAGTTCCGGCGCCTTGATCGCCGCAATCGGCCGGCGCCCAGCCACGGGAACATCTCCTGTTCAAGTCGCAGTTGTGCCGGTCGGCGTGTCCGCCGCTCACTTTCGCGGTGTGCACCGTCGCCAGCCACTCGCGCGCCACGGCCTTGAGCGACCCGGACGGGGCCAGGCCGGCGTCGGCGACGCATGTCCGCGACCCGCTGGCGTTGGTGCTCCGCCTTGATGGTCTTGCGGGCGTCGCTGGGGTCGCCGCCGGCGCGCACCAGCTTGCACGCGTCGTCGGCCTTCTTGCACGCGAGGCGCAGTCCGGTGTCCGGGGACGTCCCCAGGCTCAGGGTCTTGCGCCGGCGTTGATGCTGTAGTCCAGCAGCCAGCCACGCGCCCCGCCCTTGGCGAACAACAGCAGGTACAGCCCGTCGCCGTCGCTCAGGCGCTTGCGCTGGTCGCCCGACTTGAAGCGGAGGATGGCTTGTTCGCCTGCGATGAGTGCCTGGACATGCGGTAACTCTCGGCCCCGGATCGGCTCGATTGCGCGGTTATTGCGAGAGTTGCTGCAAACTGGGGCCGGAGAACGGCGGCGGTTACTGCACTACGGCGGACAAAGAAAAAGGCCCAAGTCGTTGATTTACTTGGGCCTTTTGGTCGGTTGCGGTCTTCCGCGAACCTTTGGATGGTGGAGCCGGGGGGAATTGAACCCCCGTCCGCAAGCCATCACCGGACAGTTCTACATGCGTAGTTCTCTGATTTGAGTCTCGCTCCAACGGTCGCGCAGGAACACGCTACCGGTGGCGCCAGCTACTGATTCTCGTCCTCTGCCGAGTAGCCCGGCAGAGCACCAGCCAATGTGAATGACCTCTCAGCTCAGAATATTGCTATCCCTTGCCCGGCCCATCGGCCAACCGTTGAGAGGCTCACGGGTTTTAAGCCGCGAGAGCGTACGAAGAGTCGTTCGCAGTTACTTTGTTTCCAGTGGATTTACGAGCGAACTGGTGCTCGGCATGCCCTGCGCCGGATCCGTACCCACGTCGAAACCTGGTCGGCCCCAGAACCTGCATTTTAGGGCAAGCGGCGCGTCTTCAAGGCCACGCCGGGCGGCTTTCGGCGAATCGGCACGAACGAGGGGGCGTGGTGCCCGAAAAAAGACAACGGGCGCCGCGCATCGCTGCGGGGCGCCCGGCGGGGCGAAGCGGGCCGCGAGGCCCGCGT
Source organism: uncultured Vitreoscilla sp. (assembly GCA_964418745.1). GTDB lineage: Bacteria > Pseudomonadota > Gammaproteobacteria > Burkholderiales > Burkholderiaceae_C > Scleromatobacter. Next base: position 74,864 of record CAYQMX010000030.1, on the reverse strand, counting down.
CGATCAATGCTGGCGGCGGCGGCGCGACGACAGGCCGATAACGGCCAGGCCGGCGGCGAGCAGGCCCAGCGTGGCGGGTTCCGGCACGGCGATGGCGTTGAAGTTGTCGACCGAGGTGCCGTAGCCGTCGGACGCGCCGGCGGCCGCGATCGTGAAGACCGAGTAGGTGCTGCCGGCGGTGAAGATGATCTTCTCCTGCAGCCAGCCGTTGCTGGCGGCGTTGCCCACCAGCGAGGCGGAGGTCACGCCGCCCGACAGCACCGCGGCGTCGAAGCCTTCCGAGCTGGCGGCGACGCCGGCACGGTTGGCGTACCAGAACGACACCTGGTAGGCCTGGCCGATGGTGGTGGCGAAGCCGGTGGTGATGCGGTCGTTCTCGTAGCCGTCGAGTTCGACGAAGTTGCTGCCGTCTTCGGCGGTACCGGCGACGTTGTTGCGGATCTCCAGGCCATTGGCCGACGGCGTGAAGGCGGCGGTCGACACCGTCCAGCCCGGCACCGACGTGTAGGTGTTCCAGGTACCGGGCGCCTGGACGATGCTCTCGAAGCTGCCGTCGGTGAACAGGTTGGCCGCCGAAGCCGTGGCGGCGAGGCCGGCCAGGGCTGCGAGCGTGATGATCTTCTTCATGTTGTATTCCTCCGTTGGGGACAACCCGCATTTTAGCGGGGACGCATGGCGGGCACGTGGCGGCGGCGCACCGCTTTTGCCCGGTTCGGGTAAATGTTCGTGAACTCTGTCACTTCCGACTCAAGTGGCCGTCCCGCGTGCCGTAAAGCGCGGTCGCCGCCGGCGCGCCGAAGGGTCGGCCGCGGGCGGCTCGCGGGGCCTTCAGGCCGCCCGTTCGCGCAACCAATCCAGCAAGCGTGCCGGCGCGTCGACCAGCACGTCCGCACCCCAGTCGTGCACCGGCTCGCCCAGGCCCAGGTAGCCCCAGGTCGCCGCGGCCATGGCCATGCCTGCCGCGCGCGCGGCCTGCGCGTCGCGCAGATCGTCGCCCACGTAGACCACGCCCTCGGGCGCCAGCCCCATCGCGCGCGCCGCGTGCCACAGCGGCTCGGGATGCGGCTTCGAGTGGGGCGTGGTGTCGCCGCACACCACCACGGCGGCCCGCTGCGCGAGCCCCAGGCCGGCGACGATGGGCGTCGTGAAGCGCGCAGCCTTGTTGGTGACGATGCCCCAGGGGATGCCGGCCGCCTCCAGCGCGCACAGCAACGCGTCGACGCCGTCGAACGGTCGCGTGCGCTCCAGCAGCCCGGCCTCGTAGTGGGCCAGGAAGCCGTCGCGCAGCGTCTCGAAGCGCGGCTCGCCCGGCGCGACACCGAAGGCGATGCCGACCATCCCGCGCGCGCCGGAGCCCACCATCGGCCGCAGCGTCTCGAGGGGCAGCGGCGCCAGGCCGTGGTCGGCGCGCAGCCGGTTGGCGGCGCCGGCCAGGTCGGGCGCGCTGTCGATCAGGGTGCCGTCGAGGTCGAACAGCACGCCGCGCACGGCCGGCGCGGGGGGGGCGACCGCCATGCCGCTCAGGCCGCCGGACGCCGGCACGCCACCATGTAGTTGACGGACGTGTCGCCCGACAGCCAGTAGCGTTGCGTGAGCGGGTTGTATTCCATGCCGACCAGTTCGAGCGTCTCGAGCCCGGCCTCGCGCGCGAAGCCCGACAGTTCGCTCGGCCGGATGAACTTGGCGTATTCGTGCGTGCCCTTGGGCAGGATCTTGAGCAGGTGCTCGGCGCCGACGATGGCGAACAGGAAGGACTTGGCGTTGCGGTTGAGCGTGCTGAAGAACACCGAGCCGCCCGGCTTGACCAGGCGCGCGCAGGCGGCGACCACCGACGCCGGGTCCGGCACGTGTTCCAGCATCTCCATGCAGGTGACCGTGTCGAAGCTGGCGGGCCGCTCCGCGGCCAGCGCCTCGACGGCCACCTCGCGGTAGTCGAGGCCGCTCACACCCGACTCCATCGCATGCAGGCGCGCGACCTTCAGCGGCTTGACCGACAGGTCGATGCCCAGCACGGTGGCGCCGCGCTGCGCCATCGATTCGGCCAGGATGCCGCCGCCGCAGCCGACGTCCAGCACGGCCCGGCCGTGCAGCGGCGCGCGCTGGGCGATCCAGTCGAGCCGCAACGGGTTGATGCGATGCAGCGGCTTGAAGTCACCTTCGGTGTCCCACCACTTGTGGGCCAGCTCACCGAATTTCTCGAGTTCCTGGGGGTCGGCGTTTGTCATGCTCGAATGCTATCGCGTGTGGGCCACGGCCGCTGGCAAAAGGCCGTGCCCGGAAACGAAAAGACCCGCCGGAGCGGGTCTTGCAGAAGACGCGAGGCAGGCCTCGCGCAGGTCTTCTTACTTGCCGGTGGCGCGGGTGCCGACCACTTCGATTTCCACGCGGCGGTTCTTCGCGCGGCCTTCGGCAGTCTTGTTGTCGGCGACCGGCTGCTTCTTGCCCTTGCCTTCCGTGTAGACACGGTTGGCTTCAAGGCCCTTGGACGTCAGGTAGGTCTTGATCGACTCGGCGCGACGCACGGACAGCTTGTCGTTGTACGCGTCGGTGCCGACACCGTCGGTGTGGCCGACGGCGATGATCACTTCCAGGTTGATTTCCTTGGTCTTGCTGACCAGGTCGTCCAGCTTCGTCTTGGCTTCCGGCTTCAGGACGGCCTTGTCGAAATCGAAGAACGCGTCGGCGGCGTAGGTGACCTTCTCGCTCGACGGAACCGGCGCGATGACCGCGGCGGGGGCCGGAGCCGGCGCCGGCGGGGCGACCGGAGCGGGGGCCGGAGCCGGGGCGACGACGGGGGCCGGAGCCGGGGCGACGACGGGCTTGAGTGCGCCGTCGCAGTCGGCCACGGCCGTTGCCGGGGTCCAGAAGTTGTCACGCCAGCAGAGTTCGCGCGTGCCGTTCTTCCAGACGTTGCCGTCCACGTTGCGCCAGTTGTCGATGCGGCCGGGGGCGGTCGTCGCTTGCGCGAACACGCTGGACATCGGAGCAACAATCGCGACGGTGGCGACAAGCATCGCGACCTTGTTCAATTTCTTCATGATTCTCCTCTCGAGGAAAGCCGCAGTCGCCTGCGATACGTCCAAATCGGATGTGGGTAACAGTTGGCGCGCGCCCGCCTGGGCTAGCGCGCACCACCGACAAAAATCATTGTGCCATCGGCCTGTGACAGGGGCCTCATTTTGGTGGCGGCCCCTCGAATGCGCCGGCTGAGTGTTGTGCGCCAGCGACACGCTCCAGCCCGTAGAATCCCATATTCCGCCTGCGCCGGGATTCACCCGAGAACGCAGGGCGTCAGTCTGTAGGCCATGACCCAATTTGCCAAGGAAACACTGCCCATCAGCCTCGAAGAGGAGATGCGGCGCTCGTATCTGGACTACGCGATGAGCGTCATCGTCGGTCGGGCCCTGCCCGATGCGCGCGATGGCCTCAAGCCCGTCCACCGTCGCTGCCTGTTCGCGATGCACGAGCAGAACAACGACTGGAACCGCCCGTTCAAGAAGTCGGCGCGCATCGTCGGCGACGTGATGGGCAAGTACCACCCGCACGGCGACTCGGCGATCTACGAGACCATCGTGCGCATGGCCCAGCCGTTCTCGCTGCGTCACATGCTGGTCGACGGCCAGGGCAACTTCGGCTCGGTCGACGGCGACAACGCCGCGGCGATGCGCTACACGGAAATCCGCCTGGCCAAGATCGCCCACGAGATGCTGGCCGACATCGACAAGGAGACAGTCGACTTCGGCCCGAACTACGACGGCAGCGAGCAGGAACCGCTCGTGCTGCCCACGCGCCTGCCCAACCTGCTGGTCAACGGCGGCACCGGCATCGCGGTGGGCATGGCCACCAACATCCCGCCGCACAACCTCAACGAGGTGGTGGACGGCTGCCTGCACCTGCTGCGCAATCCGGAGGCCACCATCGAGGAGCTGATGGAGATCATCCCGGCGCCCGACTTCCCCACCGGCGGCATCATCTACGGCGTCAACGGCGTGCGCGAGGGCTACCGCACCGGCCGCGGCAAGGTCGTGATGCGCGCCAAGGTGCACTTCGAGGACATCGACCGCGGCCAGCGCCAGTCGATCATCGTCGACGAGATCCCCTACCAGGTGAACAAGAAGACGCTGCTCGAACGCATCGCCGAACTGGTTCACGAGAAGAAGATCGAGGGCATCAGCCACATCCAGGACGAGTCCGACAAGTCGGGCATGCGCATCGTCATCGACCTGAAGCGCGGCGAGGTGCCCGAGGTCGTGCTGAACAACCTGTACAAGCAGACGCAGCTGCAGGACACGTTCGGAATGAACATGGTGGCGCTGATCGACGGCCAGCCCAAGGTGTGCAACCTGAAGCTGCTGATCGCCGTCTTCCTGGAACACCGCCGCGAAGTGGTCACGCGCCGCACCGTCTACGAGCTGAAGAAGGCGCGCGAACGCGGCCACGTGCTCGAAGGCCAGGCCGTCGCGCTCGCCAACATCGACGAATTCATCAAGGTCATCAAGGAGTCCCCCACTCCGCCGGTGGCCAAGACCGCCCTGATGGAGCGCAGCTGGGACTCGCCGCTGGTGCGGGAGATGATCTCGCGTGCGGCCGCCGACAGCGCGACCGACAGCTCCGCGTTCCGCCCCGACGGCCTGCCGGACCACTACGGCCTGCAGCCCGATGGCGGCTATCGCCTGTCCGATGTCCAGGCGCAGGAAATCCTGCAGATGCGCCTGCAGCGCCTGACCGGACTCGAACAGGACAAGGTGTTCGGCGAGTACAAGGAAGTGATGGCGGAGATCGCCGACCTGCTCGACATCCTGGCGAAGAAGCAACGCGTCACCACGATCATCGGCGACGAACTGCTGAAGCTGAAGGAAGAGTTCGGCACGACCAAGCTGGCCGTGCGCCGCAGCCACATCGAGCACAACGTGCAGGAACTCGGCACCGAGGACCTGATCACGCCCACCGACATGGTGGTCACGCTCAGCCACACCGGCTACTTCAAGAGCCAGCCGCTGGCCGAGTACCGCTCGCAGCGGCGCGGCGGCCGCGGCAAGCAGGCCACGCAGACCAAGGAAGACGACTGGGTCGACCAGCTGTTCATCGCCAACACGCACGACTGGATCCTGTGCTTCTCCGACGCGGGCCGCGTGTACTGGCTCAAGGTGTGGGAAGTGCCGCAGGGCGGCCGCAATTCGCGCGGCAAGCCCATCGTCAACATGTTCCCGCTGCAGAAGGACGAGAAGATCACGGTGGTGCTGCCGATCACCGGCGAGTTCCGCACCTTCCCGTCCGACCACTTCATCTTCATGGCCACCGCGCTGGGCACCGTCAAGAAGACGCCGCTGGACGACTTCAGCAACCCGCGCAAGGCCGGCATCATCGCGGTCAACCTCGATGACGGCGACCACCTGATCGGCGCCGCGCTGACCGACGGCCAGCACGACGTGATGCTGTTCTCCGACGGCGGCAAGGCGGTGCGCTTCGACGAGGCCGACGTGACCCCGCACGGGCGTACCTCGCGCGGCGTCAAGGGCATGACGCTCGAGGCCGGCCAGACGGTCATCGCCATGCTGGTGGCCGAGGACGAGACGCAGAGCGTGCTCACCGCCACCGAGAACGGCTTCGGCAAGCGCACCTCGATCGTCGAGTACACGCGCCACGGCCGCGGCACCAAGGGCATGATCGCCATCCAGCAGAGCGAGCGCAACGGCAAGGTGGTCGCGGCCACGCTGGTGCGCCCGAACGACGAGATCATGCTGATCACCGACAAGGGCGTGCTGGTGCGCACCCGCATCAGCGAAGTGCGCGAACTCGGCCGCGCGACGCAGGGCGTCACGCTCATCGCGCTGGACGACGGCACCAAGCTGTCCGGCCTGCAGCGCATCGTCGAGAACGACGCCAACGTCGACAACGGCGACGGCGCCGCGGAGGGCGACGCCGCGGTCGACGGCGGCAACGATCCGGCGGCCTGATGCGATGACGGACAGCGCGCGCCCGTTCAACTTCTCGGCCGGCCCGGCCGCCATCCCCGAGGCCGTGCTGCGCGAGGCGGCCGACCAGATGCTGGACTGGCACGGCAGCGGCATGGGCGTGATGGAAATGAGCCATCGCGGCAAGGAATTCATGCAGATCGCGGCCGCGGCGGAGGCCGACCTGCGGGGATTGCTGGCCGTGCCGGCCCACTTCCGCATCCTGTTCCTGCAGGGCGGCGGACTCGGCGAGAACGCCATCGTGCCGATGAACCTGTCGCGCGGCGGCATGGTCGATTTCGTGCAGACCGGCAGCTGGTCGAAGAAGTCCATCGCGGAGGCGCGCCGCTACGCGGACGTCGCGGTCGCGGCCAGCAACGCGGGCAACGCCGACGGCGCGATTCCCGACCCGGCCACCTGGGCGCTGCGGCGCGGCGCGGCCTACCTGCACATCTGCTCCAACGAGACGATCGACGGCATCGAGTTCCACACGCTGCCCGACCTCGCCGCGCTGGGCAGCGACGCGCCGCTGGTGATCGACTGCTCGTCGCACATCCTGTCGCGCGCCATCGACTGGTCGCGCGTGGGCCTGGCCTTCGCCGGCGCGCAGAAGAACATCGGCCCGGCCGGCCTGACCATCGTCATCGTGCGTGACGACCTGCTGGGCCACGCGCTGCCGATCACGCCGTCCGCGTTCGACTACCGCATCGTCGCCGACCACGGCTCGATGTTCAACACGCCGCCCACCTGGGCCATCTACATCGCCGGCCTGACCTTCCAATGGATCAAGGCCAACGGCGGCGTGGCGGCGATGGACGCCCGCGCGGCCGAGAAGGCGGCGCTGCTGTACGGCGCCCTGGACGCGACCGATTTCTACGTCAACCGCGTCGCGCCCGCCGCGCGCTCGCGCATGAACGTGCCCTTCTTCCTGCGCGACGAGTCGCTGAACGACGCCTTCCTCGCCGGTGCCAGGGAGCGCGGACTGCTCGCCCTGAAGGGCCACAAGAGCGTGGGCGGCATGCGCGCCTCGATCTACAACGCGATGCCCCTGGCCGGCGTGCAGGCCCTGGTCTCCTACCTGAACGACTTCGCTGCGCGCCATGGCTGAGAACGACGCCCCCAATCCCGAACTGCTCGCGCTGCGCGTGCAGATCGACGCCCTCGACCGCGAACTGCTGGCCGCCCTCAACCGCCGCGCCAGGCTGGCGCAGACCGTGGGCGAGGTCAAGAAGCGCGAGGGCTCGGTGGCCTTCCGCCCCGAGCGCGAGGCGCAGGTCATCGACGGCCTGAAGGCCGAGAACCCCGGCCCGCTCAAGGCCGAGAGCGTGGCGCCGATCTGGCGCGAGATCATGTCGGCCTGCCGCGCACTGGAGACGCCCACGCGCGTCGCCTACCTGGGCCCGGCGGGAACGTTCAGCGAGGAGGCCGCGCTCGGCTACTTCGGCTCGTCCATCGTGCGCGTGCCGTGCGCAAGCGTCGACGAGGTGTTCCGCACCACCACCGCCGGCGCCGCCGACTTCGGCGTCGTGCCGGTGGAAAACTCCACCGAAGGCATGGTGGCGCGCTCGCTGGACCAGTTCCTGGTCACGCCGCTGTTCATCATCGGCGAGACCAGCCTGTTCGTGCGCCAGAACCTGCTGCGCAAGGTCAACAGCCTGGACGGCGTCACCGCCGTCTGCGCGCATCCGCAGGCGCTCGCGCAATGCCACATGTGGCTCAACGACCACCTGCCGCATGCCGAGCGCCGCCCCGTGGCGAGCAACGCCGAAGGCGCGCGCCTGGCCTCGCTCGATCCGTCGCTGGCCGCCATCGCCAGCGTGCGCGCCGGCAGCGAATGGGGCCTGCACGTGGTGTCGCCGGCGATCCAGGACGACGCCAACAACCGCACCCGCTTCGCCGTCATGACCCACCCGGAGCGCCATCCCGCGCCCAAGGCATCGGGCCACGACTGCACCAGCCTGGTGGTCACCGTGTCGAACCGGCCCGGCGCGCTGCACGACATGCTGGTGCCGCTGAAGGCCAACGGCGTGTCGATGACGCGCTTCGAATCGCGCCCGGCGCGCTCGGGCCAGTGGGAGTACTACTTCTACATCGACATCGCCGGCCACCCCGACACCGACAACGTGCGCCACGCGCTCGAGGAACTGCGCAAGGCGTGCGGGTTCTTCAAGATCCTGGGCACCTATCCGGTCGACGTCCACTGAGCGCGTCGCGGGCGGCGGCATGCCTGGTGTCGGTCGGCGCGCCCGCCAGGGCGTCGCGCTGCGCCGTCAGGCGCCGTCGTCGGTCCGACTGACCGCGAACACCAGCGATTCACAGTCGGCATCCTCCGTGCGAAACAGGGCCAGCCAGCGCGCCAGTCCATCGGCATCCAGCGGGGCCGTCAGCGGCGGCAGGTCGGCGCGCTGGCGCGCGATCAACGCATCGAGCGCCGCGCGGTCGGCGCGCGCGAACGCGGCGTCCACGCGCGCCGCCGGCAGCGGCCGGGCGTAGGCGCGGGCCAGGAAGGCCGCGAGATCGAGCGGCCCTTCGGGCATCGGCTCGAGCGCGGCCAGCGCAGCATCCGCTGCCGCGTCCTCGGCCAGCGCCTGCTGCTTGACGCGCAGCGCCTCCTCCTCGGACAGCGGCGGCACCGCGAAGTCGAAGCGTGCGAGGGCCGACAACTCCGGATCCGCTTCGAAGCGATCGGCCAGGTCACGCAGGTCGGCAGGCGCCCGCCCCGACTCCTGGACCGGGGTCGGCAGCTCGGCATGCACCGCGCCTGCCAGGGCGTCCATCTCCTCCATGACCTGCTGCATCGCCAGCATCGGCAACGCGTTGGCGTGCAGCAGCAGCCACGCGTACTGGGCGCGGTCGATCGCCATCACAGGGCCGCAGCGGAGATCAGGACGCCACCAGCGATCAGCAGCGGCAGCGGGCGCAGGCCGGCCGCGGCCACCTGCAGGGCCACGACGCCCACCTGGTTGATGCGCGTCGTCATGGCGCGCAGGATCGCGCGGATGACGGCGTCGGTCAGCGACTGGTCGTTGGCCACGGGGATGTCGGCCCACTTGGCCGCCAGGCGCAGCAGGTACTTCAGCTTCTCGCCGACGGTGCCCAGCAGCTTGATGCCGTCGCAGATAATGGCGGCGATCACGTCGACGCCGGTGACCGCGTCGTAGAAGGCGCGCGCCGTGCCGCGCAGCACATCCTCGAACATCGTCAGCAGCGCGGCCAGCGTGTTGAGCGTGAGCTTCCTGAACCAGCCCATGCTGGCATCGGCCAGCAGCGCCTGGGCCAGCTTGTTGTTGGAGTGATCGCAGGCCGCGGCCATGCCGCGCACCGCGCTCCAGTCTTCCGCGCTGCCCACGCGGCGCTCGTAGGCGTACATGTCGTGGTTGGCCAGCGAGATGCTGGAGCTGGGCGAGCTGAGCGTGAAGTTGTTCGGCTCGGAGTAGGACGACAGCACGTGCACGTAGGGGAACGTGGCGATCATCGAGATCGGGTCGCGGTTGTGGGCGACGCGGTAGATGTTGTCCTTGCCGATGCCGCGTTCGAACGCCTCGTGCGAATCGCGGTAGCCCACGCGCGGGCTGCCGAACGTGTACAGCCGTACGTTGCGGTTCAGTGCCGCGTAGTGGCCGGCGGCCAGCGTCGCGATGGCGCCGCCCAGGCTGTGGCCGATGCAGTGGATGACGTCGGCGTCAAGGATCGCGCGCTCCTCGCGCCGGAGCTGGGGCAGGATGCTGCCGAACGCGTTGGCGAAGCCCTTGTGGACGCGGCCGTAGTCGCCGAAGCCGGCGTGCGCGAAGCGCAGGTCGGTGCCGATGTCGTACCAGCCGAGCTCCGGACGCGTGCCGCGGATCGCGATCACCGCGTGGCGCTGGCCGGCACGCTGGAAGTTGAGCACGTAGCCGAAGCCCGACACCGTATCCCAGCCGGTGCTGCCGGTGAAGACCTGGCCCAGCCGCGCGCCAGGGAAGTTCTTGCCAACCGAGCTGTTCTTGCCGAAGTTGCCGCCCGTGTCGCCCGAGCCCAGCACCAGGTCCTGCACCTTGGCGCGCGATTCCGTGCCCACGGTGGGCTTCTTCAGAGCCCAGTCCTTCAGCGCGAAATACGAGTTCAGAGCGATGTTGGCTGCCTCTCCCGGCGCCAATGCGAAGTCCGCCATGCTGTCTCCCTGGGCTTGTCGATTCTTGGGTGGAAAGTGAAACGGGTCAGGCGCGGATCACAGCACCGCCGCGAGGTCCAGGGACCAGAAGAACTTGCCCGGCTGCTTCTCGTTGCGGCGATCCTGGGTGTGCAGCCACAGCGTCGTGCCGGCCAGCCGCCAGTCGACGACGTTGCCGTCGTCCAGTCCCAGCTTGAGCACCTCCAGGCCCTGTGGATGCCGGGGCGAGAAGACGACGATGTGATCGTGCTCGCGCAGGTAGACCTCCGCGCGCAGGCGCAGCTCGCCGGTGTGGAACAGCAGCAGCGTGCGGTCGGCGCCGGCGTCGCGCGTGTCGAGCAGGCTGTCGGCATGTCCCGACGAAGCGTCGTAGACGGCGTCGGCGAGCTTGCGCACCTGGCGTGTGGCGCGGTCGTAGACGACGACCGACTGAAAGGTGTCGTCGGTGGCGTAGGCCAGGCCGAGCGCGACCAGCGGCCCCGGCAGGCAGCCGGCCTCGATGGCGCGCGCGGTCACCCACTTGTCTTGCGCGGGATCGAGCGTGACCGGTACCTGGCGGACGAACTTCGGGTCGGCGTCGGAGGCGAGTTCCCAGAACTGCGGCCGGCGGATGTCGCCGCCCAGGTTGACGATGCCCAGCGGGGGCAGGCCCGGCCGCGCGGCGATGCGCAGCGCGGAACGCGTCGAGCCGTCGAATTCGGGAGCCACGAAATGCGCCTGGGGCGGCGTGCCGTCCACGCGGGCCTGCGCGCAGCGTGTGTCGCGCGCCGCCGCGACGCCGCCCGGCCAGGCCGTCTCGCGCTTGAGCGTCGCGCGCAGTTCCGGCGCGACGGTGGACGGCAGCCTGGCGACCTTGCCCTTGAAGAGTCCGAACATTCCTGTGCTCCCGCCGTCGCCGGCCAGATCGGGTTGGCAGCCGGCGACGATCAGTGCCAGCATCATCACCTTGGCGAGCGCGCCGACGCCGCGCCGCGCAGCCGGCCAGCGGCGCCGGGTCTGCGCGCCGGCGGGCAGTGTACGGTCAGGGGTATCGATCATCGAGGGTTCGCGCTGCGCCTGCATGCGGCGCGCCCGTGCAGGGCGCGGCCGGTGACGTACTGGGAAAGGTTAGCACGCGGGTCGCGGCCAAACCCGGGACGGGTCGCAGCGCACGACCGCACGAGCCTGCGCATTGTCATCAGGGCGCTGGCCGCCGGCCATCGCCTGTTCGAGGGGCTGCCGCGCAGGGTGGGATGTGGCAGGCCGAGCGCGGCCAGGCCGACGCCTGCCGCTCCCCGCGCGGGCCGCACGACGACACGGGGACGCAACGGCCCCGGCCGCGCCGGCCCGGGGCTCAGACGGCGAAGTCTTCCAGCCTGCGCCCCGCGGCCAGCGCCGCCGTCAGCCAGCGCGGCTTGAGGCCGCGGCCCGTCCACTGGTTGCCCTGGTCGTCCTTGTACTTGGGAGCGACGGCCTTGCGTTCGGTGCCATCGAGCTTGGTGCCGGCCTTGCGGGCCCGCGCGGGCGCCGCGATGTCCTCGGAGGTGAGGCCGTGCTCGGCCATGATCCGGCGAATCTCTTCGATCGCGTCCTGCCGCCCCTTGGAGTTCAGTTGCGCGATTTGTCTCTCGAGATCGGCCTTCTGCCGAATCAGCTGTTGCAGGTCTGCCATACCCATCCTTGAGCGTTGGGCCGGGTCGAAGATGCCCAGTTGCGAAGGAGTTTAGCCGCGGACGGCCTCCGCGTTGCGTCGCTCATCCCCCTCGAATGACCGCCCGGCGCGGCGGACTCGCCCGCGCGACGACCCGCGCCCGGCCAGATCGACGCCGGCGATGGGCCGCGGATGTGCAAAAATTGGCTGTTAGCCCGCGCTTGCGCGGTCCTATCGTCCGCGTTCGAGCGCTTCCCCCAGGATTTGTTACTTTTGCAACAAGACTGGCCGGAAGTGCCCCGAACGCCATGTCGACCGAGTCGTCGGGAATGGATTCCCGGGCCGCGAATGGCTCGCGACCTCGGGTTTGCAACGGTTCGGCATGCGTTGATCTTCATTAGAAAAGATTCCAGATGTTCAGGCAGCTAGGGCTGATCGGTTGTGGGTTGATGGGCGGCTCGTTCGCCCTGGCGCTGAAGCGCGCGGGTCTTGTCAAGCACGTCGTGGGCTACAGCAAGTCGCCGTCGACCGTGATCACGGCGCAGAAGATGGGCGTCATCGACCAGATGGCCGAATCGGCACTGATGGCCGTCTCGGGCGCCGACATCGTGCTGATCGCGGTGCCCGTGGCCGCCACCGAAGCGACGCTGCGCGCGATCCGCCACCTGGTGCACCCCAACACGCTGTTCATGGACGTGGGCAGCACCAAGGCCAACGTGGTCGATGCCGCGCGCCGGGTGCTGCGCGAGCGCCTGCCCAGCTTCGTGCCGGCGCACCCGATCACCGGCAAGGAAGTGGCGGGCATCACGCACGCCGACGCCACGCTGTACCAGGATTGCCAGGTCGTGCTGACGCCGGTCGTCGAGACCGACATGGCCCTGATCGAGCGCGCGCGCGCCGCGTGGACGGGCATCGGTGCCCAGGTGCGCGTGATGTCTCCCGACGCGCACGACGCCGCGTTCGCCGCGGTCAGCCACCTGCCGCACCTGCTGTCGTTCGCGGCCTTCCTGGCCGTGGCGCACCAGCCCGAGGGCGCAGCCTTCCTCGACCTGGCGGGCCCCGGCTTCCGCGACTTCACACGCATCGCCGCCAGCGACGCGGCGGTCTGGCGCGACATCCTGCTGGCCAACCGCGCGCAGGTGCTGGCGCAGGCCGAGCTGTTCAAGACCACGCTCTACAAGTTCGAATCGGCGATGCGCGACGGCAAGGCCGACGTCATCGAGAACCTGATCCGCGACGCGGCCGTCGGCCGCGCCAACTGGAAGAAGTGACCGCGGGCGAGCCCGCTCGTCCGCTCCCGGGTCGCCGCGCCGGCCCGCCCTGATTCCCCCGAGGATGCCGCCCACGCGGCGCGCTCCGCACCCACTCCCGCCGCCCATGTACGCGATCCCCTTCCTCGACATCCCGCCCCTGCGCTCGGCCGCCGGCAGCGTCCGCCTGCCCGGTTCCAAGAGCATCTCCAACCGCGTGCTGCTGCTGGCCGGCCTGGCCGCGGGCACGACGGCGGTGCACGACCTGCTCGATTCCGACGACACCCGGGTGATGCTGGCCGCCCTCGAGGCGCTGGGCTGCGGCCTGCGGCGCGAGGGCGCCGTGCTGCACGTCACCGGCCTCGGCGGCACGCTCGCCACCCGGCAGGCGAAGCTGTTCCTGGGCAACGCGGGTACCGCGATGCGGCCGCTGACCGCGGCGCTGGCGGTGCTGGCCACGCTGCAGGGCGGCGAGTTCGACCTGTCCGGGGTGGCGCGCATGCACGAGCGGCCCATCGGCGACCTGGTCGACGCGCTGCGCCAGTTGGGCTGCAGCATCCAGTACCAGGGCAACGCCGGCTACCCGCCGCTGCGCATCGGCAACGGCCGGCCCGCGCCCGTGTCCACGCACGCGCCGATCCGCGTGCGCGGCGACGTCTCCAGCCAGTTCCTCACCGCCCTGCTGCTCGCGCTGCCGCTGGCCACCGACGAGCGCGCGATCACGATCGCCGTCGACGGCGATCTGATCTCCAAGCCCTACATCGACATCACCCTGAACCTGCTGGCGCGCTTCGGCATCGAGGTCGAGCGCGACGCGGCCGACCCGTACGCCCGCTTCACGCTGCCGCGCGGCTCGCGCTTCCGTTCGCCGGGCGCCATCCACGTCGAGGCCGACGCGTCGTCGGCGTCGTACTTCGTGGCGCTGGGCGCGCTGGCCGGCATCGACGCGCCGGTGCGCATCGAAGGCGTGGGCCTGGACTCGATCCAGGGCGACATCCGCTTCGTCGACGCCGCGCGCGCGATGGGCGCGCAGGTCGAGGGCGGCGCCGGCTGGCTGGAGGTGCGCCGCGGTGCCTGGCCGCTCAAGGCCATCACGCTGGACTGCAACCACATCCCCGACGCCGCGATGACCCTGGCCGTGATGGCCCTGTACGCCGAGGGCCCCACGCGGCTGACCAACATCGCCAGCTGGCGCGTGAAGGAAACCGACCGCATCGCCGCGATGGCCGCCGAGCTGCGCAAGGTGGGCGCGACGGTGGCCGAGGGGCCGGACTGGATCGAGGTGACGCCGCCGGCCTCGCCCGCCCACTGGCTGGCCGGCACCATCCACACCTACGACGACCACCGCATGGCGATGTGCCTGTCGCTGGCCGCGTTCAACGCGCTGGCCGGCGCGAAGCCGGCGCGCCCGGTGCGCATCCTCGACCCGCAATGCGTGGCCAAGACCTTCCCCGACTACTTCGAGGCGTTGTTCGGCCTGGCCAGGGCCGACGTGGCCGACGTGCCGGTGATCGCCATCGACGGGCCCACCGCGTCCGGCAAGGGCACGCTGGCCTCGGAGGTGGCGCGTCGCCTCGGCTACGGCCTGCTCGACTCGGGCGCGCTGTACCGCGCCACGGCGTTGGCCGTGCAGCGCGCCGGCGCGGACCCGGCCGACGCCGCGGCCGTGGCCGCGCTGGCGGCCCGTCTGGACCTGCGCTTCGAGGCCGACCGGGCGTTCCTGGACGGCCAGGACGTCACCGAGGCGCTGCGACTGGAGGCGACCGGCAACCTGGCGTCGAAGGTGTCGGTGCACCCGGCGGTGCGCACGGCGCTGCACGACCTGCAGCTGGCCTTTCGCCGCCTGCCCGGCCTGGTGGCCGACGGCCGCGACATGGGCACCGTCGTGTTCCCCGGCGCGCCGCTGAAGATCTTCCTGACCGCCAGCGTCGAGGAACGCGCCGCCCGCCGGCATAACCAATTGATTTCCAGGGGCATTTCTGCTAAGATCGACAGTCTTCTCGCAGACCTGCGGATGCGTGACGAACGCGACCAGAATCGCGCCGTCGCTCCTCTGAAGCCTGCCGAAGACGCGGTGTTGCTCGACAATTCCGGCATGTCCATCGACGAAGGCGTCGAGTTCGTGCTCGAGGCGTGGCGCCAACGCCGCGCGTAAGACGGCCGTCGCAGGACGACCGAAGGCCCACCGCCTGACACCCTCCCGCGCCCTCGCTGGCGCCGGCCTTCCGCCGCAAGGTGCGTCGAATCCGGACTCCCCGTCCGGTTCAGGGCGGTGAACGTTCCACCCTAACCCTGCACCCTCTCCGGGTCGCATACCGCCGGCAGCGCTCGCTTCACCCGTCGCCTCACGCCGGCCATCAGGAAACCACATGTCCAAGCCCCAAGCCATCACCGATTTCGCGCCCGATTCCTTCGCAGCGATGTTCGAAGAGTCGCTCAAGAGCAGCGAAATGCGTTCTGGCGAAGTCATCACTGCCGAAGTGGTGCGCATCGATCACAGCTTCGTCGTCGTCAACGCCGGCCTCAAGTCCGAAGCGTACGTGCCCATCGACGAATTCAAGAACGACCAGGGCGAAGTCGAAGTCCAGGTCGGCGACTTCGTCTCCGTCGCGATCGACGCCGTCGAGAACGGCTACGGCGACACCATCCTGTCGCGCGACAAGGCCAAGCGCCTCGCCTCGTGGCTGTCGCTCGAGACCGCGCTCGAGTCCGGCGACTTCGTCACCGGCACGGTCAGCGGCAAGGTCAAGGGCGGCCTCACGGTCCTCGTCAACGGCATCCGCGCCTTCCTGCCGGGCTCCCTGCTGGACACGCGTCCGGTCAAGGACATGAGCCCGTTCGAGGGCAAGACCATGGAATTCAAGGTCATCAAGCTCGACCGCAAGCGCAACAACGTCGTGCTGTCGCGCCGTGCCGTGGTCGAAGCCTCGATGGGCGAAGAACGCGCCAAGCTGCTCGAGACCCTGTCCGAAGGCGCCATCGTCAACGGCGTGGTCAAGAACATCACCGAATACGGTGCGTTCGTCGACCTCGGCGGCATCGACGGCCTGCTGCACATCACCGACATGGCCTGGCGCCGTGTCCGCCACCCGTCGGAAGTCGTGACGGTCGGCCAGGAACTGACCGCCAAGGTCCTGAAGTTCGACGCCGAGAAGAACCGCGTCTCGCTGGGCCTGAAGCAGCTGGGCGACGATCCGTGGATGGGCGTCGCCCGCCGCTACCCGACCAGCACGCGCCTGTTCGGCAAGGTCACCAACATCGCCGACTACGGCGCGTTCGTGGAAATCGAACCGGGCATCGAAGGCCTGGTCCACGTCTCGGAAATGGACTGGACGAACAAGAACGTTGCCCCGTCCAAGACCGTCACGCTGGGCGAGGAAGTCGAAGTCATGGTCCTCGAGATCGACGAAGACAAGCGTCGCATCTCGCTGGGCATGAAGCAGTGCCGCGCCAACCCGTGGGAAGAGTTCGCCGCCAACGTCCATCGCGGCGACAAGGTGCACGGCCCGATCAAGTCGATCACCGACTTCGGCGTGTTCGTGGGCCTGGCCCAGGGCATCGACGGCCTGGTGCACCTGTCCGACCTGTCGTGGCACGAAGCCGGCGAAGCCGCGGTGCGCAACTACAAGAAGGGCCAGGAAGTCGAAGCCGTCGTTCTCGGCATCGACGTCGAGCGCGAACGCATCTCGCTGGGCATCAAGCAGCTGGACGGCGACCCGTTCGCCAACTACACCTCGGTCAACGACCGTGGCGCGCTGGTGACCGGCAAGGTCAAGACGGTCGACCCGCGTGGCGCGGAAATCCAGCTGACGGAAGACGTCACCGGCTACCTGCGTGCCTCGGAACTGACCCGCGACCGCGTGGAAGATGCCCGCTCGATCCTGAAGGAAGGCGACGAAGTCAACGCCATGATCATCAACGTCGACCGCAAGACGCGTTCGATCCAGCTGTCGATCAAGGCCAAGGACAACGCCGACCAACAGGAAGCCATGCAGCGCATCGCCTCGACCAACGAGCGCGAGAACGCCGGCACCACCAGCCTGGGCGCCCTGCTGCGCGCCAAGCTGGACGGCGGCAAGGATCAGTGAGCCCCCACGGTCGCTGGCGCTCCCTGCCCCCCGAGGGGGCGCGCCGCGACTGGCCCGGCAGAGCCGGCTCCAGCGCTCCCTTGAACTTCGTATTGGGAGGCTCGAGCGGCAGCGCCGGACGGGTTTCCTGTCAACGACTCAGCTAACGAATCAGGCCGCATGACTCGATCGGATCTTGTTGCTCAGCTCGCTGAGCGTTTCACGCAGATCACCGTGCGTGACACCGAGTTCGCGGTCAAGACCGTGCTCGATGCGATGTCCGATGCGCTCGCGCGCGGACACCGCATCGAGATCCGCGGCTTCGGCAGTTTCTCGATCAGCCGGCGCCCGCCGCGCGTGGGCCGCAACCCGCGCTCGGGCGAGCAGGTCACCATCCCTGAAAAGCTGGTGCCCCACTTCAAGCCGGGCAAGGCCTTGCGAGAGGCCGTCGACAAGCAGCTACCCGCCGTCGACAAGACGTGATTCCAAAGGCGCCTCCGGGCGCCTTTTTCGTTCCTGGGAAACCGCGCCGCCAACGGCGCGCGGCCTCCGCAGCCCTCCGCCGCGCCGGTTGAGCGGACTCAATCGCCGCGCATGCCGGGGGCAGAGACTGGGTGTTCGAGAGGTGTCCGTGCCGCGGACGCCGTCGCAGAGCGCGCCGGCGACCTGCCTCGTGGCACCCGGCGCCACGATCGCCTCGACTACCAGGGAGAATCAAGATGAAGCGTTCATTCCGGACATCCGCGTGCGCCGCGTTGCTGGCCACGCTGGGCGCGGCCAGCGCACTCGCGTCGCCGCTCGTCGCCAAGGACCTGCTGACCACCGGCGATGCGCTGGTGACCGAAGACCAGTCGACCGACTTGCAGTGGCTGGACGTGCCGGCCACGCAAGACCTGTCGGTCGACCAGGTGCTGGCCGGCGCGGGCGGATGGCGAGGACTGGGCTTTCGCTACGCCACCTTCGACGAGTTCAAGGGCCTGCTGACCTCGGCGGGCATGACGGGCGCGGATGGCTACAGCAACCCGACGTCCTTGCCGGGCATGCATGGCAGCGCCGCGGTCGGGCATGAACTGCTCGGCCTGGTCGGCGCGACCTTCGAGGGCGAGGTCGCCGGCCTGCTCGCGCCCACGCCCTGCGGCGCGTGGACCTCCGGCGTCTGCGACCAGCACCTGGAGCATGGCGTCTGGACCGACACCGATTCCTATACCTATATCGTCCGCCTCGAGTCGAACGAGGCCCATGGCATCAACACCATCGACGCCAGCGGCGCGTCGGCGACCTTCGTCGACTACCCCTGGGCAGGCAGCTGGCTGGTGCGGGTCGTGCCCGAACCGGCAAATTCCCGCCTGATGCTGCTCGGCCTGTGCCTGGCGCTGCTCGCGCACCGGGCAAGGCGTTCACTTCCGGGCAGGGAGACCTGCCAAAGGCCGTAGTCGAATCGCCGCCGCGACAGGCCGTCGACAAGCGACCACCGGTCGTCGACAAGGCCAGCGACCCGGGCCGGTGCCAGTCCCTGATGACGCAGGCGACGCGGCTGGCGATGGAGGACTGTCCACTGATCCCGTTGCTGCAGTACAGCATCCCGCGGCCGTCAAGCCCTGGGTGGGCGGCTACGACGGGGCCAACGTCCAGGACGTCCGCCGCAGCAAGGACCTCTACATCGTCAGGCACCGGGACCGGCGCCCGGCCTCGCCGGGCTGGCGCACGCCGCGGCTTCCGCCAGGCTTCGCAAGGCGCGTCCGGGGTCGACGGCGGCATCCGGCAAGACCGACTCGCCACGCGGCCTGCCATGTCCGCGCCCGCAAACGGCGCCTCTGCTTGATCCAGCGCAAGCGCCGGTCGGGAGGACGCTTGTGTGCGTCGAGGCCAGAGGTCTATGGTCGGCTTCGTGCAGCCGATGCGCGGTGCAGGTCTGCATCGCCGGGCCGGCACGCGTCGAGGTTGGAGGCGCCATGTCCAAGTCGCATCTTTCGCCGCAGGCGGCCGAACTCACCCGCACCTTTGTCCAAGGTGGATTCCTGGCCGCCGTCGGGGTGGTGTCGGTGATCACCGCGGCAACGCTGGTCTACGTCTGGTTCTTCACCTGACCGGCCGCTCATGCGCGACGTCACGGCGCGCAAGCGAGGCCCGGGTCACGCAGACGTTCAAGCGGGCGCTGGCGGGCGAAAGGGATACCTACCAGGTCGAGTTCCTCGCTGACCTGCCGGAGGTTCCACACCCTGGCCATGCATCGCGCCCGCCCAGGAACACGGCCGCAAGAGGCGCCCGGCCGGCCACTCGGTGCTACGGCGTCAGCCCGGCGCGGCGCCGCATCCCCCGGCCCGACGCGACGAGCATGACAAGCGCCCCGGCCGCCAGGACGACCCACGCCAGCGCCGGCCACCGCCAGCGCACGCCGAGGTCGAACAGCGCGCCGGCCGCGAGGCTGCCGGTCATCATCCCGAAGTTCTGCCAGAAGTGCTGGCGCGCCATCGTCCGGCCGGTGTCGAGCCCGCGCGCGCGCGCATCGCCCGAGACCAGCACGTCGAACGACGGGCCGTAGAACACCTGCGACAGCGCCAGCAGCACCGCGGCCAGCAGCACCGGCGCCACGTGGCCGCCGGCGACGGCCATCGCGCCGAAGGCGGCCAGCATGCACAGGCAACCCACGCGCAGGAAGCGCAGGTGGCCGGCGACGCCGTGCGCCAGCGCCGTCACGCGCATCTGCAGCGCCAGCACGATCACGGTGGTGACCCAGTAGGTGGTGGACACCGGCAGCCCGGGCACGTAGCGCGGCACGTACAGGCTCATGGTGACGGTGGGCTGGATCGTCAGGAACCAGAACACGGCGTTCAAGCCCATCAGCGTGCGCACGTCCAGGGGCGCCGGCTCGCCGTCGCCGGCAGCCGCCGTGCGGGTGGGGTCCGGCGCCGCTGCCGGCGCCCGCACCGGCGCCGACTCGATGTCGCGCAACACGACGCGCATGCAGCCGGCGTAGGCCACGAACATCGCCAGCAGCACCGAGAACACCAGCACCAGGTGGTTGCCGCCAACCAGCGCACCGGCCAGGTAGCCGCCCACCATGCCCAGCCGCAGCGACATCGACAGCCCGGCGAACGCACGGGCCGGATCGAGCCCGTCCAGCCGCAGCAAGGCGTTCTTCATGCCGGGAAACGACATGCCGCTGCCCAGTCCGGCGAGGGTGGCCGCCACCACCAGCATCCACGGCGCGGCCAGGAACGCCATGCTGAACAGCGCCGCGCCCTCCATCAGGATGTTGCCGACGATGGCCGCCGAGCGCTGCGTCAGCGCACCGTGGCCGCCGGCCACGTGCGAGCCCGCCAGGCGGCCCAGGTTGGTGCCGAACAGGATGCCCGCGGCCCACAGGCCCGAATGGGCCAGGCCGACGGCCGACAGCATCAGCGGCACGTAGAAGGCGATGCCGCCGGAGGCCAGCGCCACCCCGGTGTAGATCAGGCGGGCGTTGCGGACGGGGCTGCGGCGGGTCATGGAGGGGGATGCGGACGGCAGGCTGCAGTGTCGCCGCAACACGGCGCGGCGGCCAGGAACGGGGCGTGCCCCCCGACTTCGACCGGCCGGCGTGCGCAATCCCGGCGGATCCGAGGCCTGGAACCCGACGGCGCGACAAAGAATTCGTGCCCGGCCGCAAATGGCCTCCACCCTTCGTAGAATCCGCGCAGAGCGCACCGACAGCGCGAAACAGACAATGCGCATCCTGACATGGCTCGTGCGGGCCTTTCTCTTCTTCGTGCTGGTCGCCTTCGCGATCAACAACCAGCAGCCGGCCACGGTCAACTGGTTCTTCTCCTACGCCTGGACGGCGCGCATGGTCATCATCGTGCTGGCCGCGTTCGTCTGCGGCACGGTGTTCGGCGTGCTGGCGATGACGCCCAGCTGGTGGCGCCACCGCCGCCGCGCGCGGCGCCTGACGGTGCCCGTCGTGCCCACGCCGGCCGCCACGCCGACCGCGCCGGCGGCGCCCGACCTGACGGTGGTGCGCGATGGACTTTGAATACCAGTGGTTGCTGCTGGGCCTGCCGCTGTTCTTCATCCTCGGCTGGCTGGGCTCGCGTTTCGACCTGCGCCAGCTCAAGCGCGAGACGCGCGACTCGCCCAAGGCCTACTACAAGGGCCTCTCGCTGCTGCTCAACGAACAGCAGG
This sequence comes from uncultured Vitreoscilla sp., assembly GCA_964418745.1. GTDB lineage: Bacteria > Pseudomonadota > Gammaproteobacteria > Burkholderiales > Burkholderiaceae_C > Scleromatobacter. Next base: position 53,652 of record CAYQMX010000030.1, on the reverse strand, counting down.
ACAAGGCGATCGACGCGTTCATCGAGACAGTGCAGAACGACCCCGACACCACCGAGCTGCACTTCGCGCTCGGCAACCTGTTCCGCCGCCGCGGCGAGTTCGAGCGCTCGGTGCGCGTGCACCAGCACCTGCTCGTGCGCGCCGACTTGCCGCAGGCCGAACGCGAGCGCGCGCAGCACGCGCTGGCACAGGACTTCGTCAAGGCCGGCCTGTTCGACCGCGCCGAGGCGGCCTACAAGCTGCTCGAAGGCACGGCGTACCACACCGAGGCACGGCTGGCGCTGCTCAACCTGTACGAGCGCTCGCGCGACTGGCGCGCGGCGGTCGACACCGCGCAGCAGCTCGAGACCGCCGGCACCGGCTCGTTCGCGCGCCGCATCTCGCACTACTGGTGCGAGCTGGCGCTGGTCGCCGAGGAGCAGGGCCGCCAGGACGAGGCCGAGCGGTCGCTGCAGCAGGCGCTCAAGGCCGACGCGTCGTCGGCACGGCCGTGGGTGATGCAGGGCCAGCGCCTGGCGCGGGCGGGCAAGCCGACCGAGGCCTTCGAGGCCTGGAACGAACTGCGCCGGCGCGACCCGGCCAGCTTCACGCTGGTGGCCAACGACTACGCCGCCGCGGCGCTGGCCAGCGGCCGCACGGCCGACGCCAAGGCCGCCATCGAGAAGCTGCTGGCCGACGCGCCGCGCCTGGATTTCCTCAGCGCCTGGGCCCGGCTGGAGACCGACCCCGAGGTGGCGGCCAACCGCTACCGCGAGATGCTGCACGCGCACCCGACGCTGTCGGCCGCGCGCGAGGTACTGCAGCAGCCGGCGATCGCGGCGTCGGCCGCGGCCATCGGGCCGCTGGCCGAACAGTCGCTGGCCGACGTGCGCACGGCCGTCACGCGCGCCGCCAAGCCGCTGCAGCGCTACCGCTGCGCGGCCTGCGGCTTCGAGGCCCAGCGCCATTTCTGGCAATGTCCCGGCTGCCTCAGCTGGGACAGCTACCCCGCGTTGCGGATCGAAGAACAATGATGCAGATGCCCGCCACGAGGTCGCTCCCGTGACCGCCACCACCGCGCCGCAGGGCGAGCGCCACGTCCTGTGCATGAAATGGGGCGACAAGTACGGCCCCGAGTACGTCAACCGCCTGTACGCGATGGTGCGCCGCCACCTGCGCGGCGACTTCAGGTTCGTGTGCCTGACCGATTCCAGCGCCGGCATCCGCGACGAGGTCGTGTGCCTGCCCATTCCCGACCTGGCGCTGCCAGACGGCCTGCCCGAGCGGGGCTGGAAGAAGCTGACCACCTTCGAGGCCGACCTGCACGGCCTGCGCGGCACCGCGCTGTTCCTCGACATCGACATCGTGATCGTCGACGACATCACGCCGTTCTTCGAGCTGCCCGGCGAATTCCTGATCATCCACGACTGGAAGCGGCCGTGGCGCGTCACCGGCAACTCGTCGGTCTACCGCTTCCAGCTGGGCGCGCACGCCGACGTGCTGGCGAAGTTCCGCGCCGAGTCGGCGGCGATGCGCGCGCGCTACCGCAACGAGCAGGCCTACCTCTCGGGCGTGCTGCACGAGCAGGGCAAGCTGCAGTACTGGCCAGCCGACTGGTGCGCCAGCTTCAAGTACCACTGCATCGCACGCTTTCCGCTCAACTATGTCGTCGCCCCGTCGATTCCACAGGGAGCGCGCATCATCGTCTTCCACGGCGTGATGAACCCGCCCGACGCCCTGGCGGGCCGCAGCAATGGCAACTGGCGCCATGCGAAGGCCTCGCCCTGGATCTCAGACCACTGGAAGGAATAGCCCCGCCGCGGGACGCGCGATGCCCTCGCGCGCCGTCCGCCCCCACCGCGTGCGTCCCGCGTCGCGCGCGCCCCCCGCAATCCGCGCGGCCTCGTCGTCCGCCGCGCCCCGACCGCCGCCATGACCACTGTCCATTTCGTCTATCCGCGTGACGCCACCCGCAACTCGTCGCCCTTCTGCATCGGCAACGAGGTGGGCGACCGGCTGGCGCGCGACTACGACGTGCGCTTCTACGGCTGGCGCGACAAGGTGAAGATCGAGCCGAAGCCGGGCGACGTGCTGCTGGGCCATCCGCACTGGCGGCGCGATTCGGTCTTCGACCGCTCGGTCAGCCAGCCAGGCTTCGCGCGCCGCATCCTGATGGCGCCCTACGCCGATGACCTGCGCCAGGTGGCCTACTACGACCGCCACATGGAACAGTGCGACCTGTTCCTGGCCATCACCGGCAACTACTGGTTCAACCGCATCGAGGCCTCGGCGATCCGCCGCTGGCACCCCAAGATGCGCCACATGGATCTCGCCGTCAACCGCACCTTCTTCCCGTTCGTGAAGACGCAGTTCAACCCGCCGGGCCAGCGCAAGTTCGTCTACATCGGCCACACGGCGCACAACAAGAACATCGGCTACCTGTCGCAGCTGCAGAAGCAGTGCGAGAGCGTGGACATCAGCTGGATCGGTCGCGGCCGCAAGAAGATCCCGGGCCTGCACGTGCTGGGCTTCATGGACTTCTCCCGGCCCGAGGCGCGCGCCGCCGTCGCCGATTTCGACTTCATGATCACCGTCGGCGCGATGGACGCGAACCCGACCACCATCCTCGAATCCATGGCCTGGGGCCTGATCCCGGTGGTAACGATGCAGAGCGGCTACGAGAACCGTGCCGGCATCGTCAACGTGCCGCTGAACGACCCGGCGGCCGCCGAGCCCGTGTTCAGGCGGCTGCAGGCGATGTCCGACGCCGAGCTGCGCGAGACTCAGCGCCAGGGCCAGGACGCCATCGACAGCCACTACCGCTGGGATCGCTTCTACGACCAGGTGCGCGCCGCCATCGACGGCACCGAGTCCCCGGCGATCCGCCCGGCGACCTGGAAGGAACGCATCCTGATCAAGACCTTCGACCTGGTTCATTGATGGCGACCACCTCCGCACCCGTCACGTTCTTCGGCTACTGGTCGGGCCAGCTGCCCGCCGTGACCGAACTGCACTTCCGCAGCTTCCTGCGCCAGCACCCGGACTCGCGCTACGAGCTGTGGCTGGACGAGGACGACGCCAGCGCCATCGCGGCACCGCAGCTGCAGTGGATCAAGTCGCACCCACGCATCGCGGTGCGTGCCTTCTCGCTGAACCGGCTGATCGAGAAGCACGTCAGCGCCAAGCCGGTGGCCCGCTACGACCGCCATGCCCGCCTGCGCAAGCTGGGCAGCGCCGTGCACCGCAAGCTCGCGCCGCAATGGGCGCGCCGCAACGCGTGGGAGCACCCGCAGTTCGGCCTCACCTACAAGCACTCCTCGATGCTGTTCGGCGGCTTCAGCCGCAACAAGGCCTACCGCGGCGACCTGGCGCGCTGCCTGATCGCGCTGGAGCACTACCCGGAAGCCTGCCTCTACGTGGACCTGGATGTCTGCTTCACCAGCGACCTGACCCTCCACTGCGGCGACAAGGCCTGGGCCTACCGCTGGGAGACGCTGCCGTTCGCCAACTCGGCGATCCTGTACCTGCCCAACCGCAGCTGGAGCACCGCGCTCACCCGCAAGGGCAACGAACTCGAGAACTTCCTGCCCTGGATCCTGTTCGCCGACCACGTCTGCACCGAACTGGGCGTGGTGGTGCATCCGGCCCGGATGTTCGACCCGCTGTGGGACCCGACCTCGCTGCTGTACAAGGACACCGCGCGCTTCTTCGGCCCGCGCGACAACCTCGCGCTGGACCTGCACGCACTGGCCACCGAGCGCCACCTCGCGATCCACTGGCACAACAACTGGAAGACAGTGCCGGCGCCCACCTCGATCTACAGCGGGCTGCTCAAGGCCTGCGAGGGCCCGCTCACGTGAGCGGGCCGCCGTCGACCATCCTCGCGCCGATGCGCTACGCGACGCTGGTGGTCAACCGCCTGCGCGCCAACGAGCCGTTCCGCCCCGGTGCCGGCCCCAACGGCGGCGACTTCTTCCTGCCCTGGCGCCAGTTGCGGGAGCGCTTCGCGGTCGAAGGCGTCGAGCTCAACACGCGCGACGTCAACGCCGGCCGCGAGGTTGACTTCGAGCTGCACCTGAACGCGCAGCGCCGCGTCGAGCACCCGTTCAGCTACGCCTACCTCTACGAAGACCCGATCGTGCGGCCGATCAACGGCAACCTGGTCGAGCTGGCGCGCTACCGCAAGCTGTTCACCAGCAACGAGGAACTGATCGACGGCGAGCACGTGATCGCGCTCGACTACCCGAACGACCTGACGCTGCGCGCCGTGCCCGACTTCAAGGAGCGCGACCTGTTCTGCGTGCTGATCGCCTCCAACAAGGCCTTGCTGCACCCGCATCCGCGCAACCTGCACCACCGCCGCGTCGAGGCGATCCGCTTCTTCGAGGACAACGCGCCCGACCGCTTCGCCCTGTTCGGCCACGGCTGGGACATTCCCGCGGTCGAGCCCGGCCACCTGGGCCGCGTCGCCAAGCGGCTCAACGAATGGAAGCGCCGCCTGCGACCCGATGCGGCGCCGGCCTTCCCGAGCTGGCGCGGCACGATAGACCGCAAGCAAGAGATCCTGGACCGGGCCCGCTTCTCGATCTGCTACGAGAACTCGCGCGGCAGTCCCGGCTACCTGAGCGAGAAGATCTTCGACTGCCTGACCAGCGGCTGCGTGCCCGTCTACATCGGCACCACCCACGCAAAGCCGCCGATTCCCGAGGACTGCTACATCGACGGCGACCAGTTCGCGACGCCGCACGAGATGCTGGCCGCCATCGAGCGCATCGACGCCGGCCACTTTGCGATGTACCAGCACGGCATCCGCGAGTTCCTGGCCAGCCCCGAGGCGCAGCGTTTTACCAATGCTCACTGGTGCGAGACGCTGGTCACCCGCATACTGGCGGACATACAACACGCCTGAGAACCACTGCACGTCGCCTGCATGAATGCCGGCCGCGCGCGCCAACCGGGTCAACCCGGCGTCACCGCCCGCGTTGACACTGCATGCGGCGCCGGTTCCTGGCACCGCAACGGGTCGCAGCGCCCCCGCCCCCAGCGCGCACAACGCTCACCTCCACAAGGAAGCACCCATGTTCAAACGCATTCTCGTCGCCCTCCTCGCCTTCTTCGCCTTCTCGGTGTTCGCCGCCGACGCCAACACGGCCACGCAGGCCGACCTGGAAGCGCTCAAGGGCGTCGGCCCGGCCATCGCCACCAAGATCATCGACGAGCGCAAGAACGGCAACTTCAAGGACTGGCCGGACCTGATCGCCCGCGTCGAGGGCATCGGCGACAAGAGCGCCGCCAAGCTGTCGACCGCCGGCCTGACCGTCAACGGCGCGGCGCTGAGCGGCGCCGCGGCGGCCGCCCCGGCCGCCCCGGCCAAGACGACCGCGCCGGCCGCCGTGCCCGTCAAGGCCACCACCGCCGCCCCGGCGCCGGCGCCGGCGCCGGCTCCGGCCCCGGCCCCGGCCGTCGCCCCCAAGGCCACCGCGGCGCCGGCCGCCGCCGCGCCGGCCAGCACCGCCAAGGAGCTGAAGAAGGCCGAAGCCGACGCCAAGAAGGCCGCCAAGGCCCAGAAGAAGGCCGACAAGGCCGCCGCTGCCGCATCGGCCGCCTCCGCCGCCAAGAAGAAGTGAATCGATGCGGGCCGCGTGCCCGCGCGCTCGCCCCGACGACAACGCCTCGTTTCGCGGGGCGTTTTTTCGTCCGGGACGGGCTCAGTCCGCGGCGAGGTCGAAGAACGCGAGCACTTCGGCGCGCCGCGCCTCGGTGTCCCGCTCGCCGAGCGCCATCAGCTCGCGCGTGTAGTCGGCCTCGAACAGCAGGTAGCTGGCCAGCGCGGCGCCGTTGCTGCCGGGGCCGCTGTTGGACACGCCGATGCCGGCCAGCAGCGCGCGGATCGAGTGCGGCAGCGCATCCAGGTGCCGGCCGGCGATGTCGTCCAGGCGTTCGGACGGCGAGATCAGCAGCAGGCGCACCGGCTTGAGGGTGGCGTGCGTGCGCATCTCCTCGGGGATCAGCGCCAGCGTGGCGTTGATGCGCTGCAGGCGCTCGGCATCCACGGCCAGCGCATCGAGGAAGATGGACGACAGCGCATGGCCGCCGATCTGGGCGATCGACGGATACGGCGACGGCGTGGTCGTGCGCGGCCCGACCGGCTCGCGCATGCGGCCCGCGCCGATCACCAGGATGCGGTCGGCGCCCAGGTGGATGGCCGGCGAGATCGGCGCCGTCTGGCGCATCGACCCGTCGCCGAACCATTCGTGCGCGCCCTGCAGCGGCAGCGCGACGGCAGGAAACATGAACGGGATCGCGGCCGACGCGAGCAGGTGCGCCATCGTGATGTCGCACGGCACCGCGAGGCGGTTGGAACGGATCCAGGGCTGGAACTGGTCCGCCGACTGGTAGAAGGTCACGTGGCTGCCCGAGGTATAGCTCGAGGTGCTGACCGCCAGCGCCTTCAGGTGGCCGTCGGCGATCAATCGGCCAAGGCGCCCGAGGTCGATCATCTCGGCGAGCAGGCCGTGCAGCGGGGTGTTGTCCAGCAGCGAGCGCGGACGCAGGCGGCGCAGCCGGGCGATGGCCCAGCCCATCGACATCATGGTCAGCCAGCGCGCACCGGTGCGGATCACGCCGAACGAATCGGTGCGATAGACCTGGTCGACGTGCATGCTCTCCCACACCCGCACCAGCTTGGCGATGCCAGCGTCGATGTCGTCGGCGTCGGAGGCCAGCGCCGCCGCGTTGAGCGCGCCGGCAGAGGTGCCGGCCAGCACCGGATAGGGGTTGCCCGGCGGCGCCCCGGCCTCGCGGCGGATGCGGTGCACGGCGCGCAGCACGCCCACCTGGTAGGCGGCGCGGGCGCCGCCGCCCGTGAGGATCAGGCCGGTCGTCGGGGGGGCTTGCATGGCGCGGAGTATGGTCGAGGTCGAGCGCGGCCGGTACCCAGAACTACGTGGGATTCACGGTGCTGACCCGGGCGCGGCGCCGCGGGCGCGTGAGGGAATTGACGCGCGCCGGCACCGGGGCATCCCGCTGACGTGCGTCGTTGCGGGGGCTCACGCCGCGCGGCCCGCGTGGCCGGGCGCGCGCACGCCACCCGCCGCGAACGGACACGATCACCCCCCTGCCGCGGCGATTTCGCCGCGCGGGTCAGCGGTCGCGGTTGCCGCCGTGCCAGCGCTCGAAGGCGCCGCCGCCGTCGACCTGGTCGCGCCGTTGCTCGCGCTCCTGCCTGCGCTCGCCGCTGCGGCGATCGCCACCCGCCAGGCCCAGCCCCGGCAGGATGCGTTCCGGACCCCGCGCCTGCGAGGCGGCCGGCGCTTGCGCCGACTGCGGGCCGGCGTTGCCCTGCCCATAGCCGCCCGCGCGACCGCCGTTGCCGGCGGGCTGGGGCTGGCCGCCCGCCGGCTGCCACTGCCCGGTGCCCGGCTGCGGTCGCTGCGCGGAGTTCGTCGACGGTTGGGGCTGGGGCAGGAAGCCCTGCGCCGAGCCCCAACGGATGCGGGACTGCGCGTCCTGCTCGGCGCGGTCGTGCTCCCAGCGGGTCTGGGCCGCGCGCCGGTCCTCGCCCGCGCGCTGCGGCTGTTCGTGCCAGGCGCGCTCGTTGGCCCAGCGTTGCTGCTGTTCGTAGCGCTGGCGTTCGAAGCGCTGGCGCTCGAAGCGGTCGCGGGCGGCGCGATCCTGCTCCAGCCACTGCTGCTGGCTCCACGACCGCTGCTCCGGCGTCCAGTTGCGGCGCAGCACGTTCGCGCGGTACCAGCCGTCGTCGACGAAATACACCGGCACGCCGTAGGCGCCGTACTCGCGGCAGTACTGGGCCCAATGCAGTCGCTGGTACTCGGGCACCCACAGGTACACCGGCGGCTGGTCGGTGGCGTAGGCCTGGTCGACGGTTTCCTCCACCCCTTGGCCGTAGCCGTCGTCGACGACGACGACCGGCTGCGGCGCATAGACCTGCGGCGGCTCGGCGTAGCCGCCGATCGCGACGCGACCATAGACGCCCGGCTGGACGATCACCGTCCAGGACGCCGCGCTCGCCAGCCCGCAGGCGGCGAACAGGGCGACTCCAGCAGCGGCAACCAGGGTGCGTTTCATGGCGGACTCCATGTTAAAGGGGGGGCCCTCGTTCAACGCATTCAGACTCGCGAAAGTTGTCAGCCCCCGAGTAAAGCGCAGCAACAAAGCGCACACACGGGGAAACGTCGCGCCGCGGCCCGGCCCCGGCGACTCAGTCGTAGACCACCTGCGGCGACTGCGACGGCATGATCTGCTTCCAGCGCGCGAGCGCGTCGTCGCTGGGCCAGAAGCGGCCCTGGTCGCCCAGGTCGAGCTCGGCCAGGGCGCCCTGGGTACGCACCTTCACGCGCACGCCCAGGCCATGGACGGACTCGCCATGCTCGGTGCTGGAGCGCCGCGCCGGCCACTGCTTGACGAGCTCGGCCAGCGGCCCGATGTTGCCCTCGGCCTGAACCGACAGGTAGCGGCCGAAGCGCGCCCGGGCAGCGGCCAGGTCCCAGACCTGGGTGACGTTCAGGCGCAGGCCGCCCGAGAAGCGGTCGGGCTGCACCTTGCCCTGCACCACCAGCAGTTCGTCGTCGCGCAGCGCGTCGCGGTTGGCGTCGAGCAGTTCCTCGTTGGCCACCGCCTCGATCGCCTCGGTCTTGTCGTCCACCTTGAAGATGGCGACGCGGCCGCGCTGGCCGTTGATGATGCGCAGGTCGCTGACGATGCCGCACAGCACCTGCGGCTCGCGCGAGTCGATCAGGTCGGCGATGCGGCGCTTGCAGAACTTGCGCACCTCGGGCTCGTACTGGTCGAACATGTGGCCCGACAGGTAGAAGCCGACGGCCGTCTTCTCGAGCGTGAGCTTCTCGCGGATGCTCCAGGGCTCGGCCTGCACCAGCGCCGGCTCCTGCGTGGAGGCGCCGTGCTCGTCGGCGCCGCCGAAATCGAACAGGCCCGACTGCTGGGCATGTGCGGCCTGGGCGTCGGCCCACTCGAAGGCCAGGCCCACGCTCGCCAGCGTGCAGGCGCGGTCGGGGTGCAGCAGGTCGAAGCCGCCGGCCTTGACCAGCGCGTCGACCACGCGCTTGTTGACCCGCGACCGATCCACCCGCCGGGCGAAATCGAAGATGCTGGAGAACGGGCGTGCCACGTCGCTCTGCTCGGTTCGGCCCTCGCGCGCGGCGACGATGGCCTCCACCGCGCCCTGGCCGGTGCCCTTGATCGCCCCCAGCCCGTAGTGGATCAGCTTGTCGCCGGCCCGCCCCGGGGCGGGTTCGAAGCGGTGCACGCAGACGTTGACGTCGGGCGGGGTGAACGTGATGCCGAACTGCTTCGCATCGGCGAGCAGCACCTTCAGCTTCTCGCTGTCGCCCATTTCGATGGTCATGTTGGCCGCGTAGAACTCCGCGGGGCAATGCGCCTTCAGCCAGGCCGTGTGGTACGACAGCAGCGCGTAGGCGGCAGCGTGCGACTTGTTGAAGCCGTAGCCCGCGAACTTCTCCATCAGGTCGAAGATCTCGTCGGCCTGCTCCGGGCCGATCTTGTTCTTGGCGGCACCCTCGCGGAAGATCTCGCGGTGCTTGGCCATCTCCTCGGCCTTCTTCTTGCCCATCGCGCGGCGCAGCATGTCGGCGCCGCCGAGCGAGTAGCCGCCCAGCACCTGGGCCGTCTGCATCACCTGTTCCTGGTAGACCATGATCCCGTAGGTCTCGGAGAGCACGGGCTCGACCAGCGGGTGCGGGTACTCCACCTTCTCCTTGCCGTGCTTGCGCGCGACGAAGGTGGGGATCAGGTCCATCGGGCCCGGGCGGTACAGCGCCACCAGCGCGATCAGGTCGCCGATGCGGCTGGGCTTGGCGTCGCGCAGCATGCCCTGCATGCCGCGCGATTCGAACTGGAACACCGATTCGGTCAGGCCCTCGGAGAACAGCCGGTAGACCTTCGGGTCGTCCAGCGGCAGCGACTCGAAGTTGAAGCCGGCGCGCTCGGGCCGGCGCGCGATGATGAAGTCCTTCGCGAGCTCGAGGATGGTGAGCGTGGCCAGGCCCAGGAAGTCGAACTTCACCAGGCCGATGGCCTCCACGTCGTCCTTGTCGAACTGGCTCACCGCCGAGTCGCTGCCGGGCTGCTGGTACAGCGGGCAGAAGTCGGTGATCTTGCCGGGGGCGATCAGCACGCCGCCGGCGTGCATGCCGATGTTGCGCACGATGCCTTCGACGCGGGTGGCCAGCGCCAGCAGCTCGGCGACCTCTTCTTCCGCGGCCTCGCGCTGGTCGATCTCGGGCGCTTCCTTGCGTGCATAGACGAGGCCCGGATCGGGGTTCGCCGGCACCTTGGCCAGCGTGACCGACTTGCCCGGCGGCGCCGGGATCAGCTTGGCGATGGAGTCGACATGGCCGTAGCCCATGCCCAGCACGCGGCCGATGTCGCGCAGCGCCGCCTTGGCCGCCATCGTGCCGAAGGTGGCGATCTGGCTGACGGCGTCGCGGCCGTATTTATCCTTGACGTAGTCGATGACGCGGTCGCGGTTGCCCTGGCAGAAGTCGATGTCGAAGTCGGGCATCGACACGCGTTCCGGGTTCAGGAAACGCTCGAACAGCAGCTTGTATTCGAGCGGGTCGAGGTCGGTGATCTTGAGCGCGTAGGCCACCAGCGAGCCGGCGCCGGATCCGCGCCCCGGGCCCACCGGGCAACCATGCGTCTTGGCCCACAGGATGAAGTCCGACACGATCAGGAAGTAGCCGGGGAAGCCCATGTTCAGGATCGTCTTGATCTCGAACTCGAGCCGCTCCACGTACTCGGGACGCTTCGCGTCGCGCTTCGCGACGTCGGGGTACAGGTGCGCCAGGCGCTCCTCCAGGCCCTCGAAGCTCAGCTGGCGGAAGTAGTCGCCCATCGGCATCGCGCTGCCGTCGGCCAGGATGGGCGTGGGGAAGTCGGGCAGGTAGTTCTTGCCCATCGCCAGCGTGAGGTTGCAGCGGCGCGCGATCTCCACCGAGTTGGCGATGGCCGACGGGATGTCGGCGAACAGGGCCTCCATCTGCGCCTGGGTCTTGAAATACTGCTCGCGGGTGAAGCGCTTGACGCGGCGCGGGTTGGACAGCGTCTCGCCCTCGGCGATGCACACGCGCGCCTCGTGGGCGTCGAAGTCGTCGGGCTCGAGGAACTGCACCGGGTGGGTGGCCACCACCGGCAGCTGCAGCCGGGCGGCCAGCGGCACCGTGGCGCGCACGTGCGCCTCGTGCGTGGGCAGCCCGGCGCGCTGCAGCTCGAGGTAGAAGCGGCCTGGAAAGATGCGCGCGAGCTCGGCGGCCGCGGCCTCGGCGCGCGCGGTGTCGCCGCCCAGCAGGGCCTGCCCCACCACGCCGAGGTCGGCGCCCGACAGCGCGATCAGGCCGCCCCCCAGCTCTTCCAGCCAGTCCCAGCGCACCCAGGCCTGCGCGCGCTGCACGTTCCTGGTCCAGCTGCGGCCCAGCAGCTCGCACAGGTTGAGGTAGCCCTGGCGGTCCTGCACCAGCAGCGCCAGGCGGGTGGGCACGCGGTCGGCGGCGTCGGGCAGCGGGTCCATCCACACGTCCACGCCGATGAGGGGCTTGACGCCCTTGCCGCGGCAGGCCTTGTAGAACTTGATGGCGCCGAACAGGTTGGACAGGTCGGTGATGCCCAGCGCCACCTGGCCGTCGGCCCGGGCCGCGGGCGCCACGTCGTCGATGCGGAGCGTGCCGTCGACGACGGAGAATTCGGTGTGGGTGCGCAGGTGAACGAAGGCCATGGCCGGATTGTAGGGAGCCGGGGCCCGGCCGCCCGGCGCGCGGGGCGCCATTTCGCCCCCCAAGGTGTGCTAGCGAGCGCGACTCGCCCGCGCGGGTCAGAATACGCCTCCTGCACGGGCCCCACGCCGCCCGCGCCCCGCCAGCGTCCACCCTCGCCCATGCCGTTCCTCAACATCTCCACCTACCGCTTCGTCGAGCTCGCCGACCTGCCGGCGCTGCGCGCGCGCCTGGAAGCCAGCGCCGCCGCGGCCGGCCTCAAGGGCACCGTGCTGATCGCCCGCGAGGGCATCAACCTGTTCATGGCGGGCGACGAGGCCGCGCTGCGCGGGTGGGTGGCGGGCGCGCTGCGCGCCGAGCCGCCGTTCGCCGGCCTGCCCACCAAGGACAGCTTCAGCGACACGATGCCCTTCCGGCGCCTGAAGGTGAAGATCAAGAACGAGCTGATCCGCATGAACCATCCCACCATCGCGCCGCAGCATGGGCGCGCCGCCGCGGTGACGCCGACCACGCTGGCGCGCTGGCTCGCCCAGGGCCACGACGACGCCGGCCGCGCGGTGGCGATGCTCGACACCCGCAACGCGTTCGAGGTCGACGCCGGCAGCTTCGAGGGCGCGCACGACTGGCGCATCGAGAAGTTCAGCGACTTCCCCGCGGCCTTCGACGCCCACCGCGCCGAGCTCGCCGGCAAGACCGTGGTCAGCTTCTGCACCGGCGGCATCCGCTGCGAGAAGGCGGCCCTGTACATGCGCGAGCACAACCTGCCCGGGGTGCTGCAACTGGAAGGCGGCATCCTGGGCTACTTCGAGGCCACCGGCGGTGCAGCACCCGGCTGGCGCGGCGAGTGCTTCGTGTTCGACGAGCGCCGCACCGTGGCCGCCGACCTGAGCCCCGGCGCGCCGCCGCCGTGCGAACGCGTCGCGGCCCTGGCGGAGGTGCACTGATGCAGACCGTCGTCCGCGCCCTCGGCGTGCTGCTGATGCTGACGGCGCTGGCCGTCACGCTCACCCACGCCCCCGACCGCAGCGTCGACAGCCTGGTCACCCGCTGGGCTCCGCCGCCGTCGGACTTCATGTACGTCAAGGGGCAGTTCGTGCACTTCCGCGACGAAGGCCCGCGCAACGACCCGACGCCGCTCGTGCTGGTGCACGGCACCGCCGCCAGCCTGCACACCTGGCAGGGCTGGGTGGGCGACCTGCACGCCCGCAAGCGCGTGATCACCTTCGACCTGCCCGGCTTCGGCCTGACCGGCCCGTTCGGCGGCGACTACCCGCGCGACGACTACCGCGCCGACCTGCTGGCCCGCTTCACGCTCGACTTCCTCGACGCGTTGCACGTCGCCCGCTTCGCCATCGGCGGCAACTCGCTGGGCGGCGAGGTGGCGTGGCGCGTCGCCGCGCTCGCGCCGGCCCGGGTCGACCGCCTGATCCTGGTCGACGCCACCGGCTACGCCTTCGTGCCCGACCACATCCCGGTCGGCTTCCAGCTGGCACGCGTGCCGGTGATCAACCACATCAGCGAATGGCTGACGCCGCGCTCGGTGGTCGAGGACAGCGTGCGCGACGTCTACGCCGACCCGTCGCGCGTCACGGGCGCGCTGGTCGACCGCTACTTCGAGATGATGACCCGCGAAGGCAACCGCCGCGCGCTCAACATCCGCATGCGCGAGATCGCCACCGACCTCGCCCCCGAGCGCATCCGCACGCTGAAGCTGCCCACGCTGATCCTGTGGGGCGCGCAGGATCGCCTGGTGCCGCCGGTCAACGCGCAGCACTTCCACGACGACATCGCCGGCAGCCAGCTGGTCGTCCTGCCCGGCCTCGGCCACGTGCCACAGGAGGAAGATGCGCCGCGCAGCGTGGTGCCGGTGCGCGCGTTCCTCGGCCTGGACGCGACGTCCTCCGCGACGGCGGCCGCGCCCGCGGCGCCCGCCAGCGCCGCCCGCGCCGACGCGCACGCCGGGGAGAAGACCTGATGTCGCTCGACCGCCGCTTCGCGCTGACCCCTGAGGCCCTGACGATGATGGACACCATCGCCCGCACCGGCAGCTTCGCCGCCGCCGCGCGCGAGCTCGGCAAGGTGCCGTCCGCCCTCACCTACAGCGTGCGCCAGCTGGAGGACGCGCTGGACGTGCTCCTGTTCGACCGCAGTTCGCGCCAGGCGCGGCTCACGGCCGCCGGCACCGAGCTGCTCAACGAGGGCCGGCGCCTGCTGGCCGAGATGGACGCCGTCGCCAACCGCGTGCACCGGGTGTCCACCGGCTGGGAGACCCAGCTGACCATCGCCGCCGACGCCGTCGTCTCGCGCCAGACCCTGTTCGAGCTGTGCGAGGCCTTCTATGCGCTGCGCCCGCCCGAGCTGCACGACGGCGCCGGCCCCGGCACCCGGCTGCGCCTGCGCACCGAGGTGATGGCCGGCACCGTCGAGGCGCTGATGCTGGGCGCGGCCGACCTGGCCATCGGCCTGCCCGCCGACACGCTGGCGCCCGCGGGCATCGAGATCAAGCCGCTGGGCGAGGCGCCTTTCGTCTACGTGGTGGCACCGCACCACCCGCTGGCCGGCGCGGCCGAGCCGCTGACCGACGCCGTGCTCCGGCAGCACCGCGGCGTGGCGGTGGCCGATTCGGCGCAGCGGATGTCGCCGCTGACCATCAACATCCAGCCCGGCCAGGACGTGCTCACCGTCAGCAGCATGCAGGCCAAGCTCGAGGCGCAGATGATCGGCCTGGGCGTGGGCTTCCTGCCCGAGGTGCTGGTGCGCGAGCACGTCGCCGCCGGTCGCCTGGTGGTCAAGGAAGTGGCACGCCAACGCATGTCGGCCACCCTGGCCTACGGCTGGCGCAGCGCCGCCGCGCCGCAGCCGCAGAAGGCGCCGCAAGGCCTGGCGCTGCAGTGGTGGCTCAAGCAGCTGGAAAGCCCTACCACGCGTTCGGCGCTGCTGCTGCGCGGCGGGCCGTGCCCGCCCGCCGGCACGTGAGCGGCGCAGCGCCGTCGCGATGAGCTACGTCGGCCGCTTCGCGCCTTCGCCCACCGGCCTGCTGCACGCCGGCTCCCTGGTGGCCGCGCTGGCCAGCTGGCTCGATGCCCGCGTGCAGGGCGGACAGTGGCTGCTGCGCATCGAGAACGTCGACACGCCACGCTGCGTGCCGGGCGCCGACACCGGCATCCTGGCGCAGCTCGCGGCGCTGGGCCTGGCGCCCGACGCCCCGCCCACCTGGCAATCGCGCCGCGGCGCGCGCTACGAGGCCGCGCTGGCGCAGTTGCAGCGCAGCGGCTGGGCCTACCCCTGCACCTGCTCGCGCAGCGACATCGCCGCCGCGCTCGCGCGCGCCGGCGTCCCGCACCTCGCGCACGGGGAGCGGGTCTATCCCGGCACCTGCCGGCCCGCCACGTTCGCGTCCACGGAAGGTGCACCGGCCGTGCCGTTCGCACGCGTGCCCGCGTGGCGCCTGCGCACCCGGACGCCCGCGGGCGCGGATGTCGTCGTCGACTGGCACGACCGCCTGCTGGGCGACCAGCGCCAGGACGTCACGCACGCCGTGGGCGACTTCGTGCTGCGGCGCGCCGACGGGCTGTGGGCCTACCAGCTGGCCGTCGTGGTGGACGACGCGGACCAGGGCATCACCGACGTCGTGCGCGGCGCCGACCTGGCCGACAACACCGCGCGCCAGATCCACCTGCAGCGCACGCTCGGCCTGCCGACGCCGCGCTACCTGCACACGCCGCTGGTCTACGCCGACGACGGCCAGAAGCTGTCCAAGCAGACCGGCGCGCGCCCGCTGGCGCTGCGCAGCGACATCGACGCCGTCGCCGCGCTGCGCCGCGCCGCCCGCGTGCTGGGCCTGCCCGTCGCGCTGCACGACGGCGGCGACCACTGCGAAACGCCGGCGCGCTGGCTGGCGCAGGCGGTGCCGGCCTGGGCCGACCGGCTGCGCGAAGTCGGTGGCATGATCGCTCCCTCCGCGACGCCGCCGGCGTCGCTTCCTCTCCTCAACCAGAGCGATTCCAAGATGACCACCACCCCCTCCGGCCTGCAGTACGAAGACACCGTCGTCGGTACCGGCCCGGTCGCCACGTCCGGCCAGTCCGTCACCGTGCACTACACCGGCTGGCTGTCCGACCCGGCGGCCCCCAACGGCCGCGGCAAGAAGTTCGATTCCAGCAAGGACCGCGGCCAGCCCTTCGTGTTCGGCCTCGACCAGGGCATGGTCATCAAGGGCTGGGACGAAGGCGTCCAGGGCATGGCCGCCGGCGGCACCCGCGTCCTGACGATCCCGGCCGACCTGGGCTACGGCGCCCGCGGCGCCGGCGGCGTGATCCCGCCGAACGCCACGCTGGTGTTCGAGGTCGACCTGATCTCGTCGAAGTGAAGGCGACGCGCCGCGCGGCGGTGCCCGCGGCGCCCGGCGCGCGTCAGCTCAGGTGACCTTCACGCTGTCGTCGCCGAAGGCGCAGTGGCGCTCCGCGGTAGACTCTTGGCTCGGTCGGCAGTTCACCCAGGCGTTGCCGCGCTGGCTCTCCAGCGTCGCTAAACCTGCCGCACGATGCGCAGCACCGCTGCACGTCGATGCCTGTTCCGTTCGGGCCTGACTCACCTTCGCGTGAGCTCGACTCCGGCAAGGGCAACCCCCGGCGCTGCGTCCCGCGCAGCGTCGTCGAGCACACGCTGTCACGTGAGGCCATGCCAATGACACGAACCGCCCTGCCGTACTCGGCGCCCGATCTCTCCGCGCTTGCCCGCCTGCTGGAGCGCGCGATCCTCGACCACCAGACCACGCACGGCCGCCTGCCGGGCCACGTGGAAATGATGAACCTGCTGGCGCGCGGCGCCGGCCGGCGCAACCTGCAGGAGTTGCAGGCGCAGGCCGCGCGCACGGCACCGGGCCGTGCGGACGCGGACGCCGCCCAGGTTCCACCGCCGCCGGGGCCCGACCTCTGGTTCGACGCGCCCGAGCTCCTGGACCCGGTGACCACGCCGGTCGAGGGCCTCGCGCCGCGGCTGAGCGAGCGTGCCGCGAAGACGCTCAAGTGCTTCGACTTCAGCGGCCGGCTCACGCGCTGGCCGCCCAAGCTGTCGCAGCAGCGCCTGGCGCTGTGGGTGCTGTGGACACGGTTCGAGGCGCGCCGCGTCTACACCGAGGCCGAGGTCAACCGCGTGCTCAAGGCCTGGCATGTGTACGGCGACCACGCGACGCTGCGGCGCGAACTGATCAACCACGGGCTGATGACGCGCAAGAGCGACTGCAGCGACTACCGCAAGGTGGCGCAATGGCCCGACGAGGAGGTGCAGGGGCTGCTGCGCGCGCTGCGCGCGCGCCAGGCGCCGTACCGGCAGTCGCCGCGGCCGGCCCGCGTGCCGCCGTCGAGCGCAGCCGATTCCGCGCGCCCGGCGGTCGCGCCCTGACGCCCGCCCCGCCCGCGCGTCACGCGCGGGCGGGGCCGCGCTGCTCCACCTTGCGACAACGCGCGACCGCGCGTCGTTGCATCCCGGGACACCCGCGCTCCATGCCGACAAACGCGCGGACTGGCTTGATGCGGATCAAGGAGCGAGCCGCGCGTGCACCTAGGCTGGGGGCCTTCATTGCTGAGCCGGAACCCTCATGAACGCCGTACACCGCACCACCGCCCTCCTCCTGCTGGCCTGCACGGCCCCCTGGGCCCTGGCCGACAGCCACGACGACGCGATGCTCAAGCTGGCCTCCACCAGCGGCTGCCTGACCTGTCACCACATCGAGCCCGGCACCCCCGGCCCGGACGGCCTGGCGCCCATCGGCCCGGCCTGGCACGACGTGGCCCGCAAGTACCAGGGCGTGGCCGGCGCCGCCGAGACGCTCACGCGCACCGTGATGATCGGATCCAACCCGTACGCCAGCCACTGGAAGGGCAAGGTCAGCGGCCTGGCGATGCCGCCGAACGCGGTGGCGATCAAGGACGCCGACGCGACAGCGCTGGTGCAGTGGATCCTGCACCTGGAACCCGCGAAGAAGTAGGCCGGGGACCGGCCGGCGCGCTGCGCGTCAGAGCGCCAGCAGCGTCGCCCGGTAGTGCACCAGCTCGTCGATCGACTCCTGGATGTCGGCCAGCGCGGTGTGCTTGCCTGCCTTCTTCAGGCCCTCCAGCGCCGACGGCTTCCAGCGCTTGGCCAGTTCCTTGAGGGTGCTGACGTCCAGGTTGCGGTAGTGGAAGAACTCTTCCAGCCGGGGCATCGTGCGTGCCATGAAGCGGCGATCCTGGCAGATGGAATTGCCGCACATCGGGCTCTTGCCCTTGGGCACGTACTGGGCCATCCATTCGATCAGCGCGGCCTCGGCCTGCTCTTCGGTGACGCTCGACGCCTTGACGCGGTCGATCAGGCCGCTGCGGCCGTGCGTGCCCTTGTTCCAGGCGTCCATCGCATCGAGCGTGGCGTCGCTCTGGTGGATCGCGAAGACCGGGCCCTCGACGCGGATCGTCAGGTCGGGATCGGTGATCACCACCGCCACCTCGATGATGCGGTCGGTGTCGGGCAGCAGGCCCGTCATCTCCATGTCGACCCAGATCAGGTTGTTGTCGGACTTCTTGAGCGGCGTGTCGGTCATCGGGGTTCCCGGCGGTGGGGTTGGAGGGCGGCGCTCGACGGCGGCGCGGATGCCTCATTCTCGCGCAGCCCGCGCACCCGGCCCGTCGCGCCCAGATTCATTTCGTCGCAGCGATCGGCGCATCCGTCGCGCGGCGCTGGAGGGCGGGTGGCCCGGCGACCTATCGTGGCGCATCGCCTCGAGAAGGCCCCGCGCCAGGAGATCCCATGACCCCGTCCGCCAGCCCCCGCCACCCGTGGAAGGCCCTTGCCGTCGTGCTCGCGATGTTCGCCGTCGTGCATGGGGCACGCGCCACCGTGTTCCCGCACGACCGCGGCGTCGTGCACGTGTACGTCGCCGACGCACTGTCGGGCGGCCACGACTGTCCCGACGTCGATGTCGACATCGACGACGAGCCGGACGACGCGGCAGTCGTCGACGTGTTCGACGACGACGACGACTGGACCTGAGCGCACGGCGCCGGATCGATCCATCGCATCCCGCGGGTCGCTCGCGCGCTGGCGGGACGCCTGCCCACGGCCGGGACGGCATGTCCGGCCCCTTCCCACCGACTGCAAGGAGTTCCCATGAACCAGAACCTCGCCCTCACCTCGACATGGAAGGCCCTGGCCGGCGCCTGCGCGCTCCTCGCGGCCGTGCACGGCGCCCAGGCGGCTCCGCCGCAGCCCGGCCTCGCCGAGGTCAAGGTGATCGGCCAGCTGCCGCTGCGCCAGGCCTGCCCGGGCGCCGCCGACGGCGAACTCGCCGACGCGCTGGCGGCGGCCTGGGACGACGCCGACAAGCCGTCGGCGGTGGCCGTCAGCTTCCAGGTGCAGCGCCACCACGTCTATGCCGTGGCGCCCGCCACCACCGCCGCGCGCACCTTCCACCAGATCCGCCACGCGGTGCACCGGCTGTCGTGCGACGGCGGCGACGACGAGGCGCATGCCGTGCGCTTCGTCGTGCGCTTCGTCGAGGCGGGCGGCGACCGGCGCATGGCGACGATCACCGACGACGCGGCGCGCTGATTGCGCCGGCGCGCCCTTACCAGCCCACGCCGTAGTAGTCGTAGACGGTGCGGCCGTACTCGTCGTCGTAGTCGGGCCGGCGGTCCTGCTCGTAGCGCGGCGCGGCGTCGAGCGTGTTCTTGTCGATCGGCACCACGTAGCCGCCACGGCCGGTGTCGTACTCGAGCAGGCTCCACGGCACGGGGTAGCGATCGGCGCCCATGCCCAGGAAGCCGCCGAATTCGAGCGCGGCGTAGCGCACCGTGCCGGAGCGCTTGTCGATGACGAGGTAGTCGATCGAGCCGAGCTTGTCGCCGCCGTCGTTGTAGACGGCCGTGCCTTCGACGCGATCGGACGTGATGACGTCGTGGCTGAGGGTCTGGTTGAGCGTGTCCATGGCGGACTCCTTTGCACTGGGGACGAGGAATGGGGCTGCGCGATGCAACCCCGCCGTCGTCACTCGTGGCAAACCGCGGTCCAAGCCTCAGCCCGCGCTGCAGGTGAACGGATAGGCCTTGTCGAAGGCGTGGCACTCCTCCGTCTGTCGGTTGCCCGTGCTGCAGCAACTTCGCTTCATGCAGGCCAGCATCGCCGGTGCACGATGCGCCGGCGGCCGGGCGGCGAGCTCGGCCTTGCAGAAGGCCGTCACGCGGCCGGCGGGCAGCACGGGCCGCAGGTCCTCGGCATCGGCCACGGTGGCCGGCCTGGCCGTCGGCGCGACGGCGTGCGGCGGCACTGGCGGCGTCGGCGCATGCCGTGCCGCGTACGCGGCCGCCGCCGACAGGACGGGTGCCGGCCCGGACGCGACCGGTGCGACCGCGACGGGATGCGCGGCGGGCGCGACGGCCACGGCGGTCGCGCCACGGGCCACGGACACCGCCGCGGCAGCGGGCGTCGCCTGCACGACCGGCGGGGCGGGCACGGCACGCGCCACCGGCGGCACGGGCGTCGCCGTCACGGCCGGGGCGGGCGGCACCGGACGCGTCGGGGGTGCGACCGGGGCGGCGGGTGCGGCGGGGACGGCCGGCGCCACGGCGGCCACGTGGCTGCCACGCATCGGCGACAGCCAGCGGTGCTCGATCTGCGGCTCGGGCAGGCTGGCGCCGGCGTAGACCGCGCGGATGACCACGTCGGTGCGGTCGCGCAGTGCGTTGTCGGCCTGCGGATCGGCGACGCTGACGCGCCCGGTCGCCGCGTCGATGTCGACCGGCGAGGCGATGCCCTCGCCGGCGAATGCCGACCGCAGGCGGGCCACCATGCCGGGCGGCACCGCGGCAGCCGCCGGGGCGGGCGCCGCGGTCGGCGGCGCATCGGGCGTGCGCGGCGCCAGCGCCACCACGCCCGGCGGTAGCGGGAACGCAGCGCGCGCGGCCGAGGCCGCGGCCATCCGCTGCGCCGCCGCGGTCGCCGGTTCCGACGGCGCGGAAGACGGCGCCGCAGATGCCGCGGACGCGGCGCCCGACGCGGCCGCCTGCTCGGCCTCGCCGGGCAAGGTGCCGGCGATCCAGGCCAGCAACGCGACGACGGCCGCGATGCCGCCCAGCGTGGCCAGCGCACGCCAGGGGCCGCTTCGCGGCGCCGTCCCGGCGGGCGATGCGCCGAAACGGATGCCCGTGGCCGGCGTGCCCCCCGCCGGCCCCGGGGGCACCGCGGCGCCCGGCGCGGCCGCCGCCACGGCGCTGCGCAGGCGGTCGCGCTCGGCGGTCACCCGCGCGAGCTCCTGCGCCATGCGCGCGCGCAGCGCCTGTTGTTCGGCGGCCATGGCCTCGGTGTTGCGCAGGTGCGCGCGCATCTGGGCCACCTGCTGGGCCGGGCTCGGCGGCGTACCGTCGCCCCCCGAACCCGCCGACCCCTTGCCTTCGTTGTCCTGATTGCTCAACTGCGCTTCTCCATCGCGTTCTCGTCCCTGCCGGGAGGAATGGTAGCCGCCATTGCCGCCCGCGGTGCCCGACGGTCGGCGCGACGCGCCGTAACAGGCTGTCAACCGGGATCGCCTGGCCGCGCCGCGAGGGCGCCATGACCGCGCGGGGTCGCGGCCGGTGGGCGCGGCGCGGCCCCGGCGCCCGAACCTCTACACTTGAGCCCATGAATCCTGTCGTCCTGTCCCTGGCGTTCGCGGCGGCCATCCTGGCCTCGCTGCTCGTCAAATTCTGGCTGGCCACGCGCCAGATGCGTCACGTGGCCGCGCACCGCGGCGCCGTGCCCCTCGCCTACGCCGGCATCGTGCCGCTGGAGGCCCACCAGAAGGCGGCCGACTACACGCTGGCCAAGCTCCGCCTGGGCATCGTCGGCAGCGCCTTCGCCAGCGCCGTCCTGATCGGCTGGACGCTGCTGGGCGGCCTGAGCGCGCTCAACGCCGCCATGCTGGCCCTGGTGGCGCCGCACTGGGGCGCGATGGCCTACCAGCTGCTGCTGATCGGCGCCTTCGTGCTCGTGGGCGCCCTGCTGGACCTGCCGTTCGAGCTCTACAGCACGTTCCGCCTCGAGCAGCGCTTCGGCTTCAACAAGATGACGCCGGCGCTGTACGTGGCCGACCTCGTGAAGTCCACGCTGCTGGGCATCGCCATCGGCGGCCCGCTGCTGGCGCTGGTGCTGTGGATCATGCAGGCCACCGGCGCGCTGTGGTGGGCCTGGGCCTGGGGCGCGCTGACCGTGTTCCAGCTGCTGGCGATGGTGATCTACCCGACGCTGATCGCGCCGCTGTTCAACAAGTTCGAGCCGCTCGCCGACGCGGCGCTGGTGGCGCGCGTGCAGGCGCTGATGCAGCGCTGCGGCTTCCGCGCCAAGGGCTTCTTCGTGATGGACGGCAGCCGCCGCTCTTCGCATTCGAATGCCTACTTCACCGGCTTCGGCGCGGCCAAGCGCGTGGTGTTCTTCGACACGCTGCTGGCCCGCCTCAGCGGCGACGAGCTGGAGGCCGTGCTGGCGCACGAGCTGGGCCATTTCGCGCACCGTCACATCCTGCGGCGCATGGCGCTGATGTTCGCGTTCAGCCTGGCGGGCTTCGCGCTGCTGGGCTGGCTCGCCGCGCAGTGGGGCTTCTACATGGGCCTGGGCGTCACGCCCAACGGCATGGTCAGCAACAACGCGCTGGCGCTGCTGCTGTTCATGATGGGCCTGCCGCCGTTCATGTTCTTCGTCTCGCCGCTGTTCGCCAGCCTGTCGCGCCGCGACGAGTACCAGGCCGACGCCTACGCGCGCAGCAAGGCCAGCGCCGCCGACCTGGTGCGCGCGCTGCTCAAGCTGTACGAGGACAACGCCTCCACGCTGACGCCCGACCCGCTGTACGTGCGCTTCTACTACTCGCATCCGCCGGCCTCGGCGCGCATCGCGGCGCTCGGCGTGAGCGACGCGACGCTGGCCGGAGCGGTGGCTTGAGCACCCGCGGCAATGCCGGCACGCCGGCCCTGGCGCTGGCGCGCGTGGTCGGTGTCCATGGCCGCCACTCGGTCATCGAGACGGCCGACGGCACCCGCATGCTGGCGCACGGCCGCGGCAAGAAGAGCGAGGTGATCGTCGGCGACCGGGTGCGCTGGCAGGTCTCCGGCGACGAGGCGGTGATCGAGTCGTTCGAGCCGCGCACCAGCCTGCTCAAGCGCCAGGACGAATGGCGCAGCAAGAACTTCGCGGCCAACATCGACCTGTTGCTGATCATGGTGGCGACCGACCCGCCCTACAGCGAGTCGCAGCTCACGCGCGCGCTCATCGCCGCCGAGGACGGCCGCATCGCGGTCAGGATCGTCCTCAACAAGATCGACCTGCCCGAGGCCGCCGCCGCGCGCGAGCGCCTCGCGCCGTACCGCCGGATGGGCTACGAGGTGCTGGAGGTGGCCGTCAAGACCGACCCGTCCGGCACCAAGGCGCTGTTCGAACCGCTGCTCGACGGCAAGACCACGCTGGTACTGGGCCCCAGCGGCATGGGCAAGAGCACGCTGGTCAACCTGCTGGTGCCGCACGCCGACGCGCAGGTGGGCGAGATCTCCAAGGCGCTGAAGTCGGGCAAGCACACCACCACCACCACCACCTGGTACTGGCTGGACGACGCGCGCCGCAGCGCGCTGATCGACTCGCCCGGCTTCCAGGAGTTCGGCATCCACCACATCCAGTCGGCCGAGCTCGGCTCGCTGATGCGCGACTACGGCATGTACCTGGGCGACTGCAAGTTCGCCAACTGCACGCACCGCCACGAGCCGTCGTGCGGCGTGCGCGCGGCCATCGCGCGCGGTGACATCTCGCCGTCGCGGGTGCGCATCTACGAGGAGCTGATGGACGAGCTCGAGCGGGCCGCGTCGCGGCACTGACCGTCGCCGGACGGCGCGCGCACCGGCGTGCTCAGAGCACGACCAGCGACGTCAGGTTGGCGATCTTGAGCAGCGCCACCAGCAGCATCCACAGCACCACCGAGCGCCACACCAGGCCCACGACGATGCCCAGGTGGCCCAGCTGCGGCGGCATGCCATGCGTGGTGCTGCCGGCCGACTCGGCGGCGTCGCCGCCCTCGCCGCTGTTGAAGGTCTTCGAGCGATCGGGCGTGACGCCCGGGGCCGCGCCGCCGCCCAGCTGCACGCCGACGGCGCCCGCCGCGGCGGCCAGGATGATGCCTTCGTTGGCGTGCTTCCACAGCCCGGCGTCGCGCTTCCAGCCGTCGATCGCGTCCTGGAAGTTGCCGACCACGGCGAAGCCGAACGCGGTCAGCCGCGCGGGCACGTGGTCGATCAGGCTGAACAGGCGCTGCGACAGCGCCATCAGGTTCTCGTTGATCGGCGTGTCCAGCGACTTGCTGCGGAACGCCCAGTAGCGCGAGGCGAACTCCGCCATCCGGTACAGCACCGCGCCGGCCGGGCCCAGGCCCAGCGTGGAGAACACGACGAAGCTGAAGAACACGCCGAACACATGGCGGTGCGCGGCCAGCAGCGAGTGCTCGATCATGTGGCGCAGCAACTCGGTGCGCGGCAGCTCCGAGGCGTCGAGGTGGCGCCATTCGGCCAGCAGGCGGCGCGCCTCGGCCTCGTCGCCGCTCTCGAGCGCGGTACGGATGTCGGTGAAGTAGTGGCTGAACTGGCGAAAGCCCAGCGTGAGGTACAGGATCGCGACGTCGAACAGCAGCGCGGCGATCGCGTTGTAGTGGGCGATCGCGATGTAGACGAGCGCGGCGGCGAGCGCCGGCGCGATGACGGTGACCACCCACACGATCCTGGCGTGCTGCGGCTTGCCGGCATCGAAGTTGCGGCCCGTCCAGCCCACCCACGAGGCCAGCGAATAGTGCACGACGTTATTGCGCGGCAGCGGCTTGATCTGCTCGAGCAGCAAGGCGAGAAGGACGGCGACGAAACTCATTGAGGGCAATGATAGCCGCAGCGCAACGGCAGCCCGCCAGCGCGCCCGGGCCGCGGACCCGGTGGCTCAGTGCGCCAGGAAGCCGTAGAGGTTGCGCAGCATCGCGGCCGTGGCGCCCCAGACGAAGTACGGCTCGCCACCGGCGTCGGCGCCCCAGGGCATGGACAGGAAATGGCGCGCGAGGCCCTGGAACTCCACCGCGTGGCGGCGATGGTTGGCCGGATCCATCAGGAAGGCGAGCGGCACCTCGAACACCTCCGCGACCTCGTACGGATCGAGCGCCAGCGCGCGCGGCGGCGCCAGCAGCCCCACCACCGGCGTGACCTCGTAGGCCGTCACCGTGGTGTAGGTGGGCAGCACGCCGATCACCTCGATCTCGTCGGCCACCAGCCCCACCTCCTCGCGCGCCTCGCGCAACGCGGTGGCCACGGCGTCGACGTCTTCCGGATCGGTGCGCCCGCCCGGGAAGCTCACCTGGCCGGCATGGTCGTTGAGGTGGTCGGTGCGGCGGGTCAGCAGCACGGCCAGGCCCGTGGGCCGGCGCACCAGCGGCACCAGCACCGCGGCACGCCGCAGGGGACGCTCCGACAGGCGCTGGCCGTCGCCGGTGAACTCGGGGCGCCAGGCGGCCGGGCCGACGTCGGGGTCGGGCGCATGCGCGAGCGCGCGCAACGTGGGCGCGAAGCGTGCGCGCAAGGCCTCGGGGGTCAGGCGATCGGCGGCGATCGCGGGCAGGTGGGAGTCGATGCCGACGACCGGGGCGATGCGCGGCTCGCGGATCAACCCGCGCGGCGCGGCGGGCGGGGCGGACGGGACGTCGGAGGAGGACATTCAGGCGGCGATGCTTCGGGTGGCGAAACGACGATTGTCGGACCAGGGCGTGACGGTTGCACGCGCCGTCGCCATCACCCCCACGAAAGCGCGGTTCGGTGCGCGAGGGCCGGAAACGACGAAGCCCGGCGGGGGCCGGGCTTCGTGACCTTGCGACGCGTCCGTGAGGACGTCGCGAACTCAGGCCAGCTTTTCCTTGATGCGCGCCGACTTGCCCGAGCGCTCGCGCAGGTAGTACAGCTTCGCACGGCGGACGTCGCCGCGGCGCTTGACTTCGATCGACGCGATCAGCGGGCTGTACAGCTGGAACGTGCGTTCCACGCCTTCGCCGCTGGAGATCTTGCGGACGATGAAGTTGGAGTTCAGGCCCCGGTTGCGACGGGCGATCACGACGCCTTCGTACGCCTGGACGCGCTTGCGCGTGCCTTCGACGACGTTGACGTTGACGATCACGGTGTCGCCGGGAGCGAACACGGGAATGGTCTTGCCGAGGCGGGAAATTTCTTCCTGCTCGAGGGTAGCGATGAGATCCATGGGATACCTTGTCAAACCCGTTCTTGGCGGCGCACTATTGCTTGGAACGCAGCACTGGAGTCCATCCAGGTGAGGAGAGGCCGCGACTTCCGGCGCTCCCGACGGCTACTTCTGCCCGACAGAGGAACGGTGAGCCTGCGATTATAGCGTGGCGGAATCCAGATTGGCCAGAAACTTCTCGTCCGCCTCGGAGAGCTGCCCCGCGGCCCGGGCGGCCACGATCAGGTCGGGCCGCCGCCGCGCCGTCAACGCGAGCGACTGCTCGCGGCGCCAGCGGGCGATCTCCTTGTGGTTGCCCGACAGCAGCACCGCGGGCACCGGCACCTCGCCGGCGGGCGTGGCCAGCATCTCGGGCCGGCTGAAGTGCGGGCAGTCCAGCAGGCCCTGCTCGAAGCTGTCCTGCAGGTGCGACTGCTCGTCGCCCAGCACGCCGGGCATCAGGCGCGCGATGGCGTCCAGCAGCGTCAGGGCCGGCAGTTCGCCCCCCGACAGCACGAAGTCGCCCAGGCTCAGCTCGAGGTCCACGTGGCGGTCGATCACGCGCTGGTCCAGCCCCTCGTAGCGGCCGCACAGCAGCGTGGCGCCGGGGCCGGCGGCCCATTCGCGCACCAGCGCCTGGTCGATGCGGCGGCCGGTGGGCGTGAACAGGACGACCGGGCCGGCGGGCACGCCCGCATCCGCCCGCGCGGTCGCGACCGCGCCGAGTGCGCGCTCGAGCGGCTCGGCCAGCATCACCATGCCGGGGCCGCCGCCGAACGGCCGGTCGTCGACGCGGCGATACGTGCCCTCGGCGTGGTCGCGCAGCGGCCACAGGCGGACGTCGACCTGGCCCGATTCGTAGGCGCGGCGCGTGATGCCCTGCGTCAGGAACGGCGCGAACAGGTCGGGGAACAGCGTGATGACGTCGAAGCGCATCGGGGACGGCCTCGGCAGGCCGGCGTCAGTAGTCGAGGCCCCAGTCGACGACGATGCGCCGGCCGGGCAGGTCGACCGAGTCGACGTAGGCCTCGACGAACGGGATCAGGCGCTCGTCGGCCGCCGGCTCGGCCGGCGCCTCGCCCGCCGGCGCGGCCGCGACCGGCTTGACGCGCAGCACGCAGTGCGGGCCGGTGTCGATCAGGCCGATGACCTCGCCCAGCGCGACGTCCTCGCGATTGAACACCGACAGGCCGATCAGGTCGATCCAGTAGAACTCGTCGGGATCGGGCGCCGGGAAGGTGGCGCGCGACACGAACACGCGCACGCCCTTCATCGCCTCGGCGGCGTCGCGGTCGGGAATCTCGGGGGCGGTGGCGACGATCGCGTCGCCCTGGTCGCGCACGCCCTGGACGTTCAGGGCGAACGGCAGCGGCGCGGCGAGCGCGGCCTTCTGGGCGGGGGTCTTGTGGGCCGGGACGACCGGCGCCTTGCCTGGCTTGAGCGGATTGACCGGGGCGGCAGCCGCGGGCGGCTTCGCACTCTCGGCCGGCTTCAGGAACCAGCGCCGGGCGGAAAACAGGGCCTGCGGGTCGGCCGCGAAGGGCAGCACCTTGATGCCGCCCTTGATTCCCCAGGCACCGAGGATGCGACCGACTTCGATCGCGTCCTCGGGCCAGGAGAGGTCTTCTTGCTGCACGGTCCCGGTCATCGCGAGACGACGTGGCGGCGAAGAAGACGCGTGCGCATCAGGCAGCGGCGACGGGGGCGCCGACGGCCTTCTTGGCAGCCGTTTCGAGCAGGCGTTCGACGGTGGGCGAGGCTTGCGCGCCGACGCTCTTCCAGTACGTGACGCGATCGAACACGACGCGCAGCGGCTCTTCCTGGCCCGAGGCCATCGGGTTGTAGAAGCCCACGCGCTCGAGGTAGCGACCGTCGCGGCGTTCGCGCGAATCGGCGACCACGATGTTGTAGAACGGGCGCTTCTTGGCACCGCCGCGGGCAAGTCGGATGACGACCATGATGAAATTCCTGAGTTTGGTTCGTTTCGCCACGCCAGGGAGACACGCAAGGCTGGGCCAAACTGTTGCCTTTGCCGGCGGGAAGGCCGGCAGCAGCGCTACATTCGACGTCGTTAGATACGCTGGTGATTCGCTTTCCCGCCCGAACCGACGAACAAGCGGGGAGACGGAGCCGGGACGTCAGTCCACGCGGAGGGTCAGTCCGCAACTCCTGGCAAGGCACCAGCCAACGCCGAAAACCGAGCATTATAAACTGATCGCCATGAACATTGACAACAAGCCGTCGTCCGCCGCGCCGCTGCTGCTGCGCGACAGCACCCCCGCCGACGTCGCCGCCTGCGCCGGGATCTACCGCGAGGCCGTGCGCAACGGCACCGGCACCTTCGAGCTCGAGGAGCCCGACGACGCCGAGATGGGCCGGCGCCGCGACGCCATCCTGGTCCAGGGCCTGCCCTGGCTGGTGGCCGAGCGCGACGGCCAGGTGCTGGGCTATGCCTACGCCAACCAGTTCCGCCCGCGCCGCGCCTACCGGTTCTGCGTGGAGGATTCGATCTACCTGGCGCCGGCCGCACGCGGCCAGGGCGTCGGCCGGCTGCTGCTGGCCGAGCTCATCGCGCGCTGCGAGCGCCTGGGCATCCGCCAGATGCTGGCGGTGATCGGCGACGCGGCCAACCAGGGCTCGATCGGCGTGCACGCTGCCTGCGGCTTCGAGCCGACCGGCACCTTCGCGGCCGCCGGCTGGAAGTTCGAACGCTGGCTCGACGTCGTGATGATGCAGCGCCGCCTCGGCACCGGCGCCGACACGCCGCCGGTCGAGCGCGAGGACCTGCGGTGACGGCCCTGCCGGCGCCGCCCGACCGCCCTGCCCTGCGCGATCCGGCCGACGTGCCGTCGAAGACGCTGGCCACCTGGATCGCCGTGATCGGTGGCAGCCTCGGCCTGCACCACTTCTACCTGGGCGGCCTGCGCAACCCCTGGGGCTGGCTCTACCCGATCCCGACGCTGGCCGGCCTGGCCGGGGTCGTGCGCATGCGCAACCTGGGCGTCGACGACCGCATCTCGTGGGCGTTGATCCCCTGGCTGGGCCTGAGCATCTCGGTGGGCATGCTGTGCGCGATCGTCATCGGCCTGACGACCGACGCGAAATGGGCCCGCCTGCACGCCGGCGATCCGACGCGGCCCGTCGTCCGGGCCACCCGCGACGAGGACGACGAATCACCGCCCCCGGGCCTGGTGCGCACCGGCTGGGCACCGGTGCTGGGCGTGATCCTGGCGCTGATGCTGGGCGGCGGTGTGCTCATGGGCACGATCGCGTTCACGGTGGAGAAGGTGTTCGACGTGCAGCGCTGACCGCCGCGCGGCCGCCCTGTTCTAGGGGATGTCGCTGCGGGCCGGGTGAATCAGACTCCGCCGCGGGGACAGCGCGACGGGAGGCCACGGATGACGGGAACGGGAGACGCCGGCAAGGGCGCGGACAAGGTCGATGGCGACTCGCCCGGCCTGGTGTCGGACTGCCGGCTGATGCTGTCGTTCGCGCGCAAGAACGGCTTCGTGCTGCCGCTGCCGCTGCTGCACGAGATCGCCTGGCTGGACTCGGTGCTGCGGGCCCTGCGGATCGCGCCGGTGTCGCAGATGGTGTCGCAGCTGATCTGGCCGATCGACCTCGAGGCCGGCCCGCCCGCCTACGCGCCCGACGAGCCGGCCCCCGACCCGGCGGCCGCGGCGGCCGCTCCGGTCGTGCCGGCGCCCGCCGCGCGCCGGCTGTCGCCGGAGGAGGTCATCCTCGACGTGCACTCGCGGCTCTCGCTGCTGATCGCGCCGACGACGGCGCTGTCGCTGCAGACCTCGGAGCCGCCGGCCGGCAAGCGCCACATCTTCGGCGGCATGCCGCCGCTGGTCCAGTACGTGATCGTGATCGCCTTCGTCAGCGCGATCTGCTTCGCGGTCAGCGCCACCAGGATCGCCAGCAAGGCGGCCAACTCGAAGGCCGCGGCCGCGGCGACGAGCGCCGCCATCGCGGCCGTCTCGTCGGCCGCCGCCGCCGCAGCCACGCTGCCGGCGCCCGCACCCGCGGTCGCACCGGACAGCGCCCCCGCGCCGACCGCCACCAGCGCGCCGGCCTCCCGAAAGCCCGTCAACCCGGCCGCCCCGGCCGCGAGCGGAGGCCGCCCATGAGCAGCTGGATCAGCGACAGTGTCATGACCGACACCTTCTGGACCACGGTCAACGCCTTCTTCGGCGCGGTGCTGGGCGCCTCGTTCTACGTGCTGGTCAAGACCCAGCCCTTCCTGGCCAACCGCTCCTACGACCCGAAGTTCAACGCCTCCTACATCTCGCGCTTCTTCACCGGCATCATCGGCGGGCTGATCCTGGCGATCGCCTTCGGCCCCTTCCTGTCGGGCAAGCTGGGCACCGAGCTCAACCAGTCGCTGTCGCCGGGCGTGCTGGCGCTGCTGGGCGGCTTCTCGGCGCGCGCGGTGGAGCTGATCCTGCAGCGCCTGGTCGAGATCCTGCTGGCGGCGGTGCGCGGCGACGGCAGCGACGACGCCAAGGCCAAGCTGGCGCAGGCCGCGGCCGCCAAGGACACCGCCGTGAAGAAGTCGCTCGACGCCGTCATCGACGCGCACATGACCGGCGCGTCGCCGGCCAAGGTGAAGGCGCTGCTGGACAGCGTGCGCGACGAAGTGAGCAAGCCGGCCCGGTTCTGAACCGGAAATGCGCCCGCGCGGCCGCGGCCGTCCGCGGTCCTGCGACTTTGTTCACGGCCCGGTGCGACGCCGCCTCCCGCGGCGTTCCCGGGGGGTCGATGAACCGCCATGACCCTTCCGGAATTCCCCCCTCGGCGCGCGGCGCGCGCACCGCGCCGGCAGCGCCGCCCGGCGCGCCTGGGCGCCGCGCTCCTGGCCAGCGGCTGCATCGGCCTGCTGGCGGCCTGCGGCGGCGGTGGCGACGGCGGCCACGGCAACACCGATCCGGCCCTGCCGCCGCCGACGAACACGTTCGCCGGCACCGTCACGCAGGGCGGCGCCCCTTTGGCGGGCGTGACGGTGATCGCGTTCAACACCAACACCAACGCGACCTTCGCCACCACCACCACCGACGCCGGCGGCCACTACCGCTTCGCGCAGCTCGGCACCTCGTGCACCGACGCCTGCAAGATGAACTACCAGTTCTGGGCGACGCTGCCGGGCTTCGCGTTCGAGCCCGCGCCGGGCGGCCGCGCCGGCGTGGATCGCTCCGCCTACCGGTGGTACGCCCCGGCGGGCAACTGGTTCGCGGCGGCGGGCGCCGCCGTCACCCGCGCCGACTACACCGGCCAGTTCACCCACCCGGGTGGCGGCTCGCCCGACATCCTGACCGTGCTCAACTTCGACTCCGTGCCCGACGGCTCGGTGGCCGACGGCGACTTCATCGCCCACGGCGGCGCCGACGCGCTCGTCCACCTGGCCGCCAGCGGCCAGGCGCAGAGCTTCGCGCCGGGCGACGACGGCGCGCTCCACGCGGGCGTCACCTGGCCGGCGACGCGCTACCTCGATCGCCACGACGGCAGCGTCGTCGACACCCTGACCGGCCTGACCTGGCTGAAGGACGCCGGCTGCCTTGCGCCGGCGGCGTGGGCGGACGCGCTCGCGGCGGTCGGCCAGCTGGCCAACGGCGCCTGCGCGCTCGCCGACGGTTCGACGCCCGGCCAATGGCGCCTACCCAACCAATGGGAGCTGGAGAGCATCGTCGACGAGTCGGCCAGCGCGCCCGCGCTGACGCCGGGCAGCCCCTTCATCGACGTGTCGGCCACCGCCTACTGGACGTCCACCAGCTACTACGGCGGCCAGGGCGGCTCGCCCAGCGCCTGGGCGATCCGCCTGGTCGACGGGCGCTACGTCAACGACGGCGCGACCAACCTGAAGGCCACCGGCCGCCTCGCGGTGTGGGCCGTCAAGGGCGGCGACGTCGGCGGCGGCGCGGTGCGGCTGCAGGCCACCGGCATGTACGTGCCCTACGCCGCGGGCGACGACGGCAGCGTGCAGGCGGGCGTCGCGCTGCCCTACCCGCGCCTGCGCGACAACGGCGACGGCACGCTCACCGACGCCGTCACCGGCCTGGTCTGGCTGCGCCGGGCCGACTGCGTCGGCGGCGACTGGGCCACTGCGCTCGCCACGGTGCGCACCCTGGCCACGGGGCAATGCGGCCTGGCCGACGGCTCGGCCGCGGGCGCGTGGCGCATGCCCAACCGCAAGGAGATGGCCAGCCTGGCCGATCGCGCGCTGAACAACCAGGCCGACTTCCTCGACACCGCATGGACCAGTGCCGACGCCGGCGTCCCCTCCACCGGCGCGCCGTTCGAACACTTCCTCACCTTGCAGTACTACTGGACGTCCACCACCGACGCCGCCGACCCGGCAGCGGCCTGGACGGTGTTCAGCTGCGACTACGGGGTCTACGACACGCCCAAGACGGCCACCGGGTACACGCTGGCCGTGCGCGACGCGGCACCCGCACCGGGCTGACGGGTGTTGGACGATCTCCCCTAATTTTCATGTTGCACTGCAGCATGAAAGGATTAGAATTGCTGCACTGCACCAAATTTAACCGGAGTTCACCATGACCACATCCAACGCCTTCGCCTTCCCGTCCTTCCCTGGCGCCGAGAAGTTCGCGCCCGAAGCCCTCCAGGCCAACCTGCGCCCGGTGGTCGAACAGATGCAAGCCTGGGCCGACCTCGGCAAGAAGCATTTCGAGGAAACCCGCCTGGCGACCGAAGCGGCGCTCAAGTCGCTGACCGGCGTCAAGGATCCGCAAGCCGCCGTCGAACTGATCAAGACCAACGCCAAGCAAGGCCTGGTTCTGGCCGGCGAACAGCTGCGCGAGTCGGCTGACCTGGGCGTTGCGCAGTTCCACGCCACGCTGGAAGCCACCACCGCCAAGCTGCCGCAAGCCGAAGCGTTCGCGCCGCTGACCAAGGGCCTGAAGTCCGGCGTCGACTCCGCGCACACCGCGCTGTCGTCGGTGATCGACCAGGTCGCACCGGCCGCCAAGAAGCCGACCCGCCGCGGCTGATCCCGGCGGCGCTCCGGCAGCCGGCAACGGCCGCCGCCACCCGCTCCCGCGACGCCCCCGCCACCCTCGGTGACGGGGGCGTCGTCGTTTGCAGGCCGGCATTCGGCAACCTTGTGGCAGGTCAAGCCGCGGGCCGACGTCCGCGGCGAGACTGCGCTACCGTGTCCACCCCGCCTCCCCGCACCCCGCAGGCCTCCGCCAGCGCCCGCCACTCGCACCTCGACGACGCCCAGGCCGTGGCGACGTCCGTCGTGCTGGTCTCGCTGGGCCTGTCGCTGCTCAACGCCGCGGGGCTGGTCACCGGCGGCACGCCGGGCCTGGCGTTCCTGCTCAGCTACGCGACCGGCATGCGGCTCGGGCTGGCGCTGTTCCTGGTCAACCTGCCGTTCTACCTGCTCGCCTGGCGCGGCATGGGCTGGCGCTTCACGCTGCGCTCGGCGGGCGCGGTCACCGCGCTGTCGGGCGGAGTCGAACTGGTGCACCACATGCTGAGCGTGCGCACCGTCGATCCGCTGTATGCCGCGGTCGCCGGCGGCCTGCTGATCGGCGTCGGGCTCATCGTGCTGTTTCGCCACGGCGCGGGCTTCGGCGGCGTCAACACGCTGGCGCTGTACCTGCACCGGCGCTGGCACTGGTCGGTGGGTGCCGTCCAGATGGTCGTCGACGGCCTGATCCTGGCCGGCGCCTTCGTGCTGCTCGAGCCGCGGCGGGTCGCGTGGTCGCTGTTGGGCGCGGCAGTGGTCAACGCCGTCCTGATGGTCAACCACCGGCCCGGGCGCTACCGGACGACGTCCGGGCCCTGAGACTCAGAACAGGTAGCCGCTCGCCGCGGCGAAGAGCGCAGCCACCAGGCCGGCGGCCGGGATCGTGAAGATCCAGGCCCAGACGATGTTGCCGGCCACGCCCCAGCGCACGGCCGAGGCGCCGCGCACCGTGCCCACGCCGACGATGGCGCCGGTGATGGTGTGCGTGGTCGACACCGGGATGCCCAGCGCCGACGCGGTGAACAGCGTCAGCGCGCCGCCGAACTCGGCGCAGAACCCGCCGACCGGCTTGAGCTTGGTGATCTTCTGGCCCATGGTCTTGACGATGCGCCAGCCGCCGAACATCGTGCCCAGGCCGATGGCCACGTAGCAGGCCCAGATGACCCACATCGGCGGCAGGTCGCCGCCGGCGGGCGCATAGTTGGTGGCGATCAGCAGCATCCAGATGATGCCGATGGTCTTCTGCGCGTCGTTGCCGCCGTGGCCCAGCGAATAGAGCCCGGCCGACACGAGCTGCAGGCGCCGGAACCAGCCGTCGATGCGCAGTGGCGACTGTCGTCGGCAGATCCACGAGACGGCGATGAGCGTGGCCGCGCCCAGGATGAAGCCCAGCAGCGGCGAGATGAGGATGAAGGCCACCGTCTTCCAGATGCCCGCGCCGATCAGGTGCGAGAAGCCGCCGCGGCCGATCACCGCGCCGACGATGCCGCCGATCAGGGCGTGCGAACTGCTGGACGGGATGCCGTACCACCAGGTGAACACGTTCCACACGATGGCGCCCACCAGTGCGCCGAAGATCACGTGCTGGTCGACGAACGAGATGTCGACGATGCCCTTGCCCACAGTGGCGGCGACCTTCAGGTGGAAGATCCAGATCGCGACGATGTTGAAGAAGGCGGCGAACAGCACCGCGGTCTGCGGCTTGAGCACGCCGGTGGACACCACCGTCGCGATCGAGTTGGCGGCGTCGTGGAAGCCGTTCATGAAGTCGAACAGCACCGCCAGCACGACGAGCATGGCGACCAGGCCGAAGCCGATCTGGATCGAGTGCATCTTGGTTCTAGCTGTTCTCGAGGATGATGCCTTCGACGATGTTGGCGACGTCCTCGCAGCGGTCGGAGATCGTCTCCAGGTGCTCGTAGATCGCCTTGAGCTTGATCAGCTCGCGGGTGTCGATCTCGTCGCGGAACAGGCGCGACATGGCCGCGCGCATCACGCGGTCGGCGTCGGACTCGAGGCGGTCGATCTCCTCGCAGGTCTTGAGCGCGGCCTCGGCCACCTCGGGCTGGCGCAGCTGCGGCAGCAGGCTGACGACGTGCTGCACGCGGTCGCAGCAGCGCACCGAGATCTCGCACAGGCGCAGCACGTCCTCGCTGACGCGCTGCACGTCGTACAGCGACATCACTTCGCTGGTGTCCTGCAGCAGGTCGATGATGTCGTCCATCGAGTTGATCAGGCTGCGGATCTGCTCGCCGTCGATCGGCGTGATGAAGGTGCGATGCAGCAGGCGATGGACTTCGGCGGTCACCTTGTCGGCGGCCCGCTCGGCCACGTCGACCTCCGAGGCGTGCTTCTCGCGCAGCGGCAGGTCGTTGTAGTTGCGGATCATCGACATGAAGGCACGCGCACCTTCGGAAATGCGCGCCGCGTGCTGATCGAACAGCTCGAAAAAATTACCCTCGCGCGGCAGCAGCTTGCGCAACCACATGGTCTGATTCCTCTTGGAGTTCTGGTGCGGCCTGGAAACGGCCGTCTGGTGGCGTCGGAGACGCGGCGGACGTAGCCCGTCCGGATCATTGCCCGGCGCATTGTACGAGGCACTGTCACGAAACCGACACATGGCGCCGGTATTTGCGCCGGCGCGACGCCGATTTCAGGCGTCCAGGCGATGCACCCGCTGCGCCGGATCGGCGCGCGCGCGCAGCAGGAGCTCGGCCACGCGCCCGGCGCCGGGAATGCTGCCCTGCGGCCACAGTTCGGCCAGCGGCTCCAGCACGAACGTGCGCTGCGCCGCGCGCGGGTGCGGCACCTCCAGGCGGGCGTCCGCCAGCAACGCGCCGCCGGCGTCGCCCTCGACGCCGAACAGCAGGAGGTCGAGATCGAGCGTGCGCGGCGCGTTGCGGTACGGGCGCTCGCGGCCGAAGCGCTGCTCGATGGCCTGCAGCGCGTCGAGCAGCGCGTGCGGCGCGAGGCCGGTGCGCAGCCGGGCGACCGCGTTGACGTAGTCGGGGCCGCTCGAATCGACCGGGGTGCTGGCCCAGGCCGAGGACGCCTGGAAGCTGCCCGGCTCGGCCAGCGCCTGCAGTTCGGCCAGCGCCGCGCGCAGGGTGGCGCGCGCGTCGCCGAGGTTGGCGCCCAGCCCGACGAAGACCGTGGCGCCGGCGCCCGGACTAGTCGGCGGCGCCGTCGGCGTCGTCGTCATCCTCGTCGTCCTTGAACGCCGGGCCGGCCGACGCCTTGCGGCGACCGCCGCCGCCGCGCCGGCGGCGCGTGGTGGTGGCCTTCTTCTCGACCTTGCTCAGG
The DNA here is from genome assembly GCA_964418745.1 of uncultured Vitreoscilla sp. Classification (GTDB taxonomy): domain Bacteria; phylum Pseudomonadota; class Gammaproteobacteria; order Burkholderiales; family Burkholderiaceae_C; genus Scleromatobacter. Next base: position 17,361 of record CAYQMX010000030.1, on the reverse strand, counting down.
AGCGCGCGGGCGCTGGCGATCTCGGCCTCGGTGGCGTCGTCGCCGATCGCCACCAGCATCAGGTCGGCGAACTCGCGCAGCAGCTCCTGCGTGGCGGTCAGCGGCGGCGCGTCGGGGCCCACGGTGCCGAAGGGCAGCTCGGTGTTGTCGAACAGCGCGCGCATCGCGGCGCGGTCGGCGTCGGTGGCGCCGTCGGCCAGCGCGGCGCGCGCGGTGGCGGCCAGTTGCAGCATCTGCTGCTTGGCGGCGCTGATGCGCGGGGCGGGCTCGGGTGCGCGTTCGGCCTCCGCGGCGAGTTCGCCGGCGGACTTGAGCGGGCGCGGGTCGCGCGGCGCGGGCCGCGGCTCGCGCGGGCGCGACTGGGCCTGCTTGCGCGCGACCTCCAGCAGGTCGCGGCGCTTGTCCTCGTCGGCCAGGGAATAGTCTTCCCACCAGGCGACGAGCTCCTTGTCGAGCTCGCCGGCCTCGGCGCGCAGGCGCATGAAGTCGAACGCGGCGCGGAAGCGCGCCTGCGCCAGCATCGCCGCGGGCGAGCTGCCGGTGCGCTTGTCGAAGCGCGGCTGCATGAGCCAGATCTCGCGCATGTCGGCGGCCAGCTTGCCGCGGCCGGAGATGTCGCCGATGCGGGCATCGAACGTGGCGTCGACGGCGGCCTGCAGCGCGGGCATCGGCGCCTCGCCGTCGTCGCGGAAGGTCTGCCAGCGGGCCGACACCTCGTGCCAGAACATGCAGGCCATCAGGAAGCTGGGCGCCACCGGCTTGCCTTCGTTGACGCGGCGGTCGGTATCGGCCAGCGCGCGGTTGACGAAGGCCTCGCGCGCCGGGTTGTTGGCGATGCCCTCGAAGTGCGCGTCCAGGATCGGGAAGGTCTTGCGGTCGAGGCCGTACTTCTTCAGCACCTCGAGGCTGGCGAGCGAGTGCCCCGTCTGCAGCAGCTTGATCATCTCGTCGAACAGGCGCGACGCCGGCACGTTGGCCAGCAACGCCTTCATCGTGCGGATCGGTGCCTCGGACCTGGCCTCGATCTTGTAGCCCATCTTGGCCGCGAAGCGCAGCACGCGGATGATGCGCACCGGGTCCTCGCGGTAGCGTGTCTCGGGGTCGCCGATCATGCGCAGCAGGCGCGCCTTCGAGTCGGCGATGCCGCCGTGGTAGTCGATAACCGTCTGCGTCTGCGGGTCGTAGTACATCGCGTTGACGGTGAAGTCGCGTCGCGCGGCGTCCTCGATCTGCGGGCCCCACACGTTGTCGCGCAGCACGCGGCCGCTGGCGTCCACGGCGTGGCTCTTGCCATCGAGCTCGCTGCGCGAGGTCTTCTCGTTGCCCTTGACGCTGGCGGTGTCGACGGCGTTGTCCAGGTAGGCGCGGAAGGTGGACACCTCGATCTGCTCGTGCTCGCGCCCGCGCCCGTAGATCACGTGCACGAGGCGGAAGCGCCGGCCGACGATGAAGGCGCGGCGGAACAGCGCCTTGACCTGCTCCGGGGTCGCGTTGGTGGCGACGTCGAAGTCCTTCGGGCGCAGCCCCACCAGCAGGTCGCGCACCGCGCCGCCGACGATGTAGGCCTCGTAGCCCGCGTCCTGCAGCGTCTTGACGACGCGCACCGCGGGTTCGGCCACCAGCTTCGGGTCGATCTGGTGCTGCTCGACGCCGTACTCCAAGCGCTGGCCGAGCGGCACGCCGTCGGGCAATGCGTTGGCGGGCGGCGCCTTGCCCAGCAGTCGGTCGATGAATTTGCGAATCATTCGAAAAGCCTCAGGAATCGCCAGCCACGCTCGGCGGCCACGGCTTCCAGCGCGGCCGACGGATTGGTCGCGACAGGGTCGGTGGCCCGCTCCATGAGGGGCAGGTCGTTGATGGAGTCACTGTAAACGCTGATGCGATCGAAGTCGTCCCAGCCGGCCCGTCGCGCGGCGAGCCATTGCTCGACCCGCGTGACCTTGCCGTGCTGGTACGTCGGCACGCCCTTGATGGCGCCGGTCACGGCGCCGGCGCCGTCGCGCTCGAGCTCGATCGCGAGCAGCTCGGGCACGCCGAACGCCTGGGCGATCGGTCGGGTGACGAATTCGTTGGTGGCGGTGACGATGGCCACCAGGTCGCCGTCGGCCTGGTGCTGGCGCACGAGCGCCTGCGCCTGCGGCGTGAGCATGGGCGCGATCACCTCGCGCATGAAGCGCGCGTGCACGTCGGCCTGCTCCTGCGGCGTGCGGCTGCGCCAGACGGAGGTGGCGAAGTCGACGTAGGCATGGACGTCGAGCGCACCGGCCACGTAGGTGGCGTAGAACTCGTCGTTGCGGCGCCGCCAGGCGTCGCCGTCGGCCCAGCCGATGCGCACCATGAACTCGCCGAAGGCATGGTCGGAGTCGCCGGGGATCAGGGTGCCGTCGAGGTCGAACAGGGTGAGGTCGCGGGCGGTCATTCGGCGGTCGATTGTTCTTCGTTGAGCATGCGCTTGAGCAGCGGCACGGTGACGGCGCGCTTCTCGGCCAGCGCGAAGCCGTCGAGGCGATGCAGCAGGTGCATCAGGCTCTTCAGGTCGCGGGCGAAGCGCGCCAGGATGTAGTCGAGCACTTCGTCGCCCAGCACGAGTCCGCGCCGGCGCGCCTCCTGGTGCAGGGCGTCGCGGGTGTCGGCCTCGGCCAGCGGGCGCACGGCATGCACCGGCCCCCAGCCGAGGCGGGTGCGCAGGTCCTCGCGCACCTGCAGGTCCACCGGCGGCAGGCGGCCGGACGCGGCGAACTGCACGCCGAGGCGGGCCCCGGCGGCCGGCGGCCCGGACAGCGCCGGCCCGGCGCCGACGCGGCTGGCGGCCTCGACGAACAGCGTGAACGCGGCGTGCTGCCGGTCGGCGTCGAACTGGTCGACGCCGTCGAGCAGCACCAGCGCGGCGTCGTCGGCCAGCACCCACGGCGTGGGCGTGGCGGCGTCGAACCACTGCACCGCGCGGCCGGCGCCCAGCGCGCGCGCCTGCAGCTCGCGCAGCAGCTGCGTCTTGCCGCTGCCGGCCGGACCCCACAGGTAGACCGGCGCGCCGGGCCAGGCCTGCTCGCGCAACTGCGCGACGACTGCGGCGTTGTCGCCCGGCAGGAAGCCGGCGAACGGCGGCAGGGGATCCCAGGCGAGATCGAGGATCAGTTGTTTCATGTTCGGTAGAACGCGCTCGCCCGGTAGGCGCGCAGCGCGTGGCGCAAGGCGACGACCAGCAGCGCGCTCGCCGGCAGCGCCACCAGCACGCCGACGAAGCCGAACACGTCGCCGAAGGCGAGCAGCGCCAGGATGACGGCCAGTGGGCTCAGGCCGATGCGCCCGCCCACCAGGCGCGGCGTCAGCACGAAGCTCTCCAGCACCTGGCCGACCGCGTAGACCACGCCCACCGCGGCCACGCCGTGCCAGCCGGTGAACTGGATCGCCGCCGACATCAGCGCGAGCACCAGCCCGGTGGTGTAGCCCAGGTAGGGAATGAACACGGCCAGGCCGGTGAACACGCCGATCGGCCAGGCCAGGTTCAGGCCGGTGAGCATCAGCCCCAGCGGGTAGATCAGCGCCATCGCGCCCATCACCGCGAGCTGGCCCTTCAGGTACTGGCGCAGCATGGTGTCGCACTCGCGCAGGAAGCGGGCCAGGCCGTCGCGGGACTTCGCGGGCACCAGGGCCCAGGCGCCGGCGGTCACCGACTCGGCGTCGACCAGCAGGTAGAACACCAGCACCGGCACGAGCACCAGCAGGCCGACGACGGTGACCAGCCAGCTGCCGCCGATGCGCGCCGAACTGAGCAGCTTCTGGCCCCACTGCTCCATGTTGCCGTCGAAGGATTTCAGGATCCAGGCCTTGACGGTGTCGGTGTCGAGGTCGACGCCGAAGGTCTTCAGCTGCGGCGCGATGACGTTGTTGAACTTGTCCAGCACGCCCGGCCACTGCGAGCGCAGCTGCGGCAGCACGGTGGTGACGATGGGCACCAGCAGCAGCATCAGCACCGTGGCGGCCAGCATCGCGACCAGGATCGTGAGGGTGGCGGCGAGCGCGCGCGGCAGGCGCCGGCGCTCGAGCAGGCGCACCAGCGGCCACAGCAGGTAGGCGAAGACGAGCGCGAGGAGCACGGGGGTGAGCGCTGCGCCGAGCACCCACAGCGCCAGCGCCGCGCCCACGGCCAGGGCAAGCCAGGTCAGGGCGCGTTGCTGTGCGGAAGTCAGGGTCATGTCGAAAGGCGGAGGCCGGGTTGTCGAGCGGCGTTGCTGGGCCGGCAGCCGTCACCGGGCGCCGTTGCCGGCCGGTGGCGGCCGCGGCGAGGAACCGGACCGGCCCTGGCGAGGCGCAACCGCGCATTGTAGGGCGGCGCGGACCGGTCGCTCCTGCGTCAGTGGCGTTGGGAGCGCACCGCCAGGATGCGGCGGCGCAGCGCGTCGCCGTCGGCGGCGTCCGGCGTGTGCTCCAGGTACAGGCCCCAGTCGTAGGCGGCCTCCTCGGCGCGGCCCAGGCCGTCGAGCACGTCGCCGCGCAGGCGGTAGGTGTCCCAGTCGGTCGGCTCCAGCACCACCTGGCGGTCGAGCACCGCGAGCAGGCGCGGCGCGTCGCCGCGCCCGCGATGGATCTGCTGCAGGTTGCGCAGCATGCGGCCGATGATGTCGCGCGGGCTGGCGGCCTGCAGGAACAGGCCCAGCGGCACGTCGAAGGCGTCGCGCATCGCGCTGGCCTGGCGCACCAGGTCGAGCCGTTCCTCGAGGTCGGCGCGCGACAGCGACTGGCCGGTGAACGGGTCGATGACCACCTCGCCCTGCGGCAGCCGCAGCTTGACCAGGAAGTGGCCGGGAAACGACACGCCCTCGGCGTGCAGGCCGACGTGGCCGGCGATCTCCATGTACAGAAGCGCCAGCGTGATGGGAATGCCGCGCCGGCGCGCCAGCACGTGCTGCACGTAGCTGTTGGCCGGGTCGTGGTAGTCGTTGACGTTGCCCGCGAACCCCAGTTCCTCGAAGAAGTAGCGGTTCAGGCAGCGCAGCCGGTGCACCAGCGGGGCGTCGGGCGCCAGCCGGCCCTGCAGGCGCAGCGCCAGCGCGTCGACGTCGGCCAGCACCGCCTGGACGTCCAGGCCGGGCGCCTCGTCCTGGGCGATCGCGATGGCCGCCTCCAGCAGCGGGAACTGGTCGTCGTCGGCCACCAGCGCGTCGAAGTACTCCAGCGCGCTGGGCACGCTGAAGCGGGGGACGGGACTCGGGACCGGGGCCATGCGCCCGAGTGTAGACCCGGCGCGGCGCCGTGTTTCAGCCGGCCTTGCGCATGAACTGGCTCGGCTTCAGTCCGAGCGCGGTCAGCACCGCCACGTACAGCAGCGCCACGCCGCCGAGCACGCCCGCCATCTTGAGCGCGCGCAGCAGCGGGTGGCTGCGGTCCAGCCAGTCGATCGCGTGGTCGGCCCACACCAGGCCGGCGCCGAGTGCCAGCGTCGCCACCAGCACCCGCAGCGCGAACGCGAGCCAGCCCGGCTGCGGCGTGTAGACGCCCAGGCGGATCAGCCCGAACAGCAGCCAGCAGGCGTTGAGCGTGGCGCCCAGCCCGATCGACAGGGCCAGGCCGCCCACGCCGATGCGCAGCCACTCGACGAAGACGAGGTTCATCAGCTGCGTGAAGACGAGCACCGCGATGGCGATGCGTACCGGCGTCCTGGTGTCGAGCTGCGCGAAGTAGCCCGGCGCCAGGATCTTGACGCTGACGATGCCCATCAGGCCCAGGCCGTAGCCCTGCAGCGGCTGCACGGTGGCCATCACGTCGGCGCTGGTGAAGTGGCCGTAGTGGAACAGCACCGCCAGCAGCGGGCGGGCGAAGACCAGCAGCGCGATGGCGCACGGCAGCGTCTGCAGCACGACCAGGCGCAGGCCCCAGTCGATCATGCCGGAGTAGCCCTCCTTGTCCCCGCGGGCGCGCGCCGCCGACAGCTGAGGGATCAGCACGACACCGAGGGCCACGCCCAGCAGCGACGTGGGGAACTCCATCAGCCGGTCGGCATAGGTGAGCCAGGACACCGAGCCGGTGGCCAGGTGCGACGCGAGCTGCGTGTTGATCAGCAGCGAGACCTGCGCCACCGACACCCCCAGCAGTGCCGGCGACATCTGCTTGAGCACCCGCCGCACGCCGGGGTGGTGCCAGGCGTCGACGACCTCGCGCCAGCGGAACTTGATGTGCGGCATCAGCCCCAGCGCGCGCAGCGCCGGGATCTGGATGCCGGCCTGCAGGATGCCGCCCAGCATCACGCCCACCGCCAGCGTGTAGACGCCGGGCAGGCCGTGCGCCTCGAACGTGGGGGTGAGCAGGCGCGCCGCGAAGATCACCGCGATGTTGAGCAGGATGGGCGTGGCCGCGGGAATGGCGAAGCGGCCCCAGGTGTTGAGGATGCCGGCCGACAGCGCCACCATCGACATGAAGCCGATGTAGGGGAACATGACGCGCGTCATCAGGACCGCGGAATCGAAGCGCTCCAGGCCCGAGGCCATCGCCCAGACGATGGCCGGCGCCGCGGCGACGCCGATCACGCAGGTGGCCAGCAGCGTCCAGCCCAGCACCGTGGCGACGGCGTCGATCAGCTTGTGCGTGACCGCGTCGCCCTCGGAGATGCGGGTGTTGGCCAGCAGCGGCACGAAGGCCTGCGAGAACGCACCCTCGGCGAACAGGCGGCGCAGCAGGTTGGGGATGCGGAAGGCGACGTTGTAGGCGTCGGTGAAGCCGCTGGCGCCGAAGCTCGCGGCGATCAGCTGCTCGCGCACCAGGCCCGACACGCGCGAGGCGAGCGTCAGCAGCGAAACCGTCGAAGCGGCCTTGAGAAGATTCATCGGGGGCCGCCGGGCTTGGACCGGGCCGGATCTGAGGGTCTGGGCGCGGATTATAGGAAGCGGTGCCGGCAGACAAACGTGGGAAATCGGGGTTACCCCGCTTTTCCGGGAATCGAACTGGTGCATGCCGGTACAATGCGGCGATCCGCTCCAAGCTCCAGTCCAGCGAGTGGCCGTCGATCCTCGACGCATCCCCCAGCAATCTGCCTTCACGACTGGTGCCCGCATCACTGCGCGGCGCAGCAGGCCGATCCGCGATTTCCCGGCACGATCCGGGACTGAAAAAACCACATGAACTTTGACGAACTCGGCCTCGCCGAGCCGCTCCTGCGTGCAGTGCACGAGTACGGCTACACGACCCCGACCCCGATCCAGTTGCAGGCCATCCCCGTCGTCCTCCAGGGCGGCGACCTGCTCGCCGGCGCCCAGACCGGCACCGGCAAGACCGCCGGCTTCGTGCTGCCGATGCTGCACCGCCTGCTCGAAGGCGGCCCGAAGAAGGATGCTCGGGGCAAGATCCCGGTGCGCGCCCTCATCCTCACCCCCACGCGCGAACTCGCCGCCCAGGTCGAGGAAAGCGTGCGCACCTACGGCAAGCACGTGCCGCTGACCAGCATGGTCATCTTCGGCGGCGTCGGCATGCAGCCGCAGATCAACCGCCTGCACAAGGGCGTCGACATCCTCGTTGCTACGCCCGGCCGCCTGCTCGACCTGCACCAGCAGCGCGCGGTGGACCTGTCCCACGTCGAGATCTTCGTGCTCGACGAAGCCGACCGCATGCTCGACATGGGCTTCATCCACGACATCAAGAAGGTGCTCGCGGTGCTGCCGGCCAAGAAGCAGAGCCTGCTGTTCTCGGCCACCTTCAGCGACGAGATCAAGCAGCTCGCCGACCGCCTGCTGAACAAGCCGGGCCTGATCGAGGTCGCGCGCCGCAACCAGACCAACGAGATGATCGAGCAAGCCGTCCACCCGGTCTCGCGCGATCGCAAGAAGCAGTTGCTGTCGCACCTGATCAAGTCGGGCGACTGGCACCAGGTGCTCGTGTTCACGCGCATGAAGCACGGTGCCAACCGCCTGGCCGAATACCTCAACGAGAACGACATCACCGCGATGGCGATCCACGGCAACAAGAGCCAGACGGCGCGCACCCGCGCGCTGGCCGAGTTCAAGGCCGGCTCGCTGCAGGTGCTGGTGGCCACCGACATCGCCGCGCGCGGCATCGACATCGACCAGCTGCCGCACGTCGTCAACTTCGAGCTGCCCAACGTGCCGGAAGACTACGTGCACCGCATCGGCCGCACCGGCCGTGCCGGCGCGCAGGGCAAGGCCGTGTCGCTGGTGTGCGTGGACGAGGACATCTTCCTCAAGGAGATCGAGAAGCTGATCAAGCGCCCGATCCCGCGCGAGGTCGTGCCCGGCTTCGAGCCCGATCCCAGCGAGCGCGCCGAGCCCATCGTGCTCGGTCGCACGTCGATCGGCGTGCGCGGCCCGTCCTCGGGCGGGCGCGGCAACGGCGGCGGTCACGCGCGCAGTGGCGACCGCAATGGCAACGGTGGCGGTGGCGGTGGCGGTGGCGGCGATCGCGGCCGCGCACCGGCGCGTCCGGGCGGCAGCCCGGGCGGCCGTCCGGCGGCGCGTCCGCAGGGCCCGTCGGGCTCGCACAGCGGTGCCAAGCCGGCCCACGCCGGCCACGGCGGCGCGCGTCCGGCCGGCGGCGGCGGTGGCAACGGCGGTGGCCGTCCCGCCGGCGGCGGCGGCGGTGGCCGTCCGGCCGGCGGCGGCCAGCGCCCCGCGCTGACTTCGTCCAACAAGGGTCCGTCGACCAAGCGCTGACCGCCCCGGATCGAACCGGCCCGCGCCGCCACGGCGCGTGCGCCGGCAGCGATTCAGCCAGGCCCGCGAGCGCAAGCCGCGGGCCTGTTTTCATGGGCGGACGGCGCGGAACCCGGGGCGTTCGTCGATTACTGCACGACCACGGATCATGCGTCCAGGGCGGGCTCGACGGAAAATCGAACGACGGCTGCCGTGCAGCTCCAGAGACCCCACCCTTGGATCTGCATACCCTCTTTCTCAGCCAGACCTGCCTGCTCGCCGCCACCGCCGCGATGCTGTGGGTCGCGCGCGACGAGGCCGATCGCGCCAACGGCATGCAGACGTGGCGCTACGCGATCACGAGCCAGTCGATCGCCTACCTGGTGCTGGCGATGCCGGCCCGCGGCGCGGCGGCGGTCACCACCGGCTTCGTCGCCAACTTCGCGGGCGCCGTCGGCGTCGCGCTGTTCTTCATCGCGATCCGCCAATTCACCGGGCGCGCCTACAACCGCTGGCGGCTGGGCGCGATGATAGGCGCGGTGACGATCGCCGGCGCCGTCACCGGCGAGCATGTGGCCTGGGCGGCGATCTTCAACGGCTTCGCCTACGCCGGCTACGAATGGTTCAACGCGGCCACGCTGTGGCGCGCCGCGCGGCCCGAGACCTTGCGCGTGCAGCGCGTCGTGGCCCTGTTCTACGTGGCCATGGGCGCCCTTCTGCCGCTGCGCGCCATCGCCCTGCTGCTGATCGGCCAGTCGCGCCTGAGCCTGGACCAGGACAACGCCTGGCAGGTGCCGATCTACGTGTTCGGCTTCGTCTACCTGGTCATCACCAGCCTGGGCTTCGTGCTGATGTGCAAGACGCGGGCGGAGGCCGAGACCCGCCAGCAGGCGCGTACCGACGACCTGACGGGCCTGGCCAACCGGCGCGCGCTCGACGAGGAAGTCGCCCGCGCGCTGGCCAGCGCGCGCCGCACCGGGCACCCGTTCGCCGTCGTGATGGTCGACGTCGACCGCTTCAAGTTCATCAACGACACCTTCGGCCATGCCGTGGGCGATGCCACCCTGGCCGCCCTGGCAGGCCGGCTGGCCCGCGCGCTGCGCGAGCCGGACCGGGCCTACCGCTACGGCGGCGAGGAGTTCTGCCTGCTGCTGGCCGACACCGACGTCGCCGGCGCGCGCGTGCTCGCCGAACGGGCGCGCGAGCAGGTCATGCAGCCGTTCGACGGCACCCTGCGCGCGCTGACCGCCAGCTTCGGGGTGACGGCGTGGCAGCCGCAGGACACGGCCGACACGCTGTTCCAGCGCGCCGACCGCGCGCTCTACGCGGCCAAGAACGGCGGGCGCAACCGGGTGGAAGAGGCCGAACCCGGGCCGTCGCAGGCCGTCGGCGCGAACCGGCTCCTGGCCAACGCGCCTATATGAACTCGCGCTCGCGCAGCCACTTGGTCGCGACCCACTTCTCGCCCTCGACCACCGGCGCGCCGCCGTGCAGGCTCTTGGTGCTGACGTGGGCGCGGTCGTAGCTGAAGAAGACGGCGTTGCCCTTGATCGGCGCCACTTCCAGACCGACGTCGGGGAAGGTGGTGCCGCCGCCCTTGGTCGGCGTGTTCAGGTACATCACAAGCGTGCCCACGCGCTGGCCGCCGCGCTTGAGGATGGTGGCCGAGCCGGGGTGCACCGGGTCGAAGTAGTCGTAGTGCGGCTTGTACTCGGCGCCCGCCTTGTAGTGCAGCACCTGCAGCCCTTCGCCGTTCTCCACCGGCCAGCCCAGCATCGCGGCGATGCGGCGCTCGACCCGGTCGATCACGCCCGTCTCGCCGCGTTCGAAGAACATGCCGCGGCTGGTGCGGGCCACGTTCACCTCGCTGCCGCCGGTGGCGTTGTCCACCGTCTCGGAACGTGCCATGCGCGGGCCGGCCAGCGCGACGATCTGGTCGCACTCGGCGTCGCTCATGAAGCCGCCGAGCACCAGCACGCGCGGATGCTTCATGTTGACCAGCACGTTGACGTCGCGATCGAGCACGCGGATGCGGCTGGGCGAATCGACCAGCGCCACGTCGGGCACCGGCACCGGCTGGGGCTCGTGGTCCTGCGGCGCGGCCTGCGCCGCGGTCTCGGCGAGGTGACCGCGCAACGTCTCTTCCAGCGCCTGGATGGCCACGTCCTCCTGCCAGCCGCTGGCCTTCATCGCCTCCAGCACCGCCTCGGGGGCCACGCCGGCCTGCGCCTGCGCGACGATCCACTGGCGCAGTTCCGCCGAGATGTATTGTTGGCGCGGCTCGCCGGCGCTGGTCTGGGTGCTGGATTGCGTTTGCATGGGGTCGACTCCGGACTGCGGTCGATGAGGTTGGCCAAGGCGGGCGCCCGCGGCGCGTCGTCTGCAGGCCCCTATTCTGGCAGCGTGCCAAGGTCGAGTCGGCGGGAATCCCACTGAGCGCGGCGGACATCGTGCAACCGCCCTGCCAGGCCGATGGCGGAAGTCGACGCCGGCGCCGGCGCGCCGGGCTCAGGCCTGGCGGCGGCGGAAGACGAGACGGTCCGGATCCGAGACGGCGGCCGCGAAGCGGTAGCCGTCGGCGCGGAAGTCGGTCAGCGCCTCGGGCGTCGCCGCGCGCTGCTCGATCGCATGGCGCGCCATCATGCCGCGCGCGCGCTTGGCGAAGAAGCTGATGATCTTCCAGTTGCCGTCCTTCCAGTCCTCGAACACGCACTCGACCACGCGGGCGCGCAGTACCTTCTCGCGCCCGACCCTGGCCTGGGTGACCTTGAAGTACTCCTGCGACGCCAGGTTGACGACCAGCGGCTCGGGTTCGCGCGCCAGCAGGCGGTTGATGTGCGCGGCGACGGTATCGCCCCACCAGGCGTACAGCGACGCGCCGCGCGCCGTGGCCAGGCCGGTGCCCATCTCGAGGCGATAGGGCTGCAGGCGATCGAGCGGCCGCAGCACGCCGTACAGGCCACTGAGCATCAGCACGTGCGCCTGGGCCCAGGCGATCTCGTCCTCGTTGAGCGTGGACGCCCGCAGGCCGTCGTAGACGTCGCCGTCGAAGGCCCACATGGCGGGGCGGCTGTTGCGCTCGGTGGCGCGGGTGGACCAGGCCTGGTAGCGCGCGACGTTCAGCCGCGCGAGGTCGTCCGACAGGTGCATCAGTGCGGCGACCTCGGCCACCGATTTCGTGCGCAGCGTGGCGATCAGTTCGGCCGCCTGCGCCGCGTAGCGTGGGGCGGTGGCGGCGGGCTTGAGGCCCGCCCGGACGGCCAGCACCGGTTCGGGCAGCGGGGACTCGTAGTCGAGGGACTTGGCGGGCGACAGCAGCAGGAGCATGCGGCCAGTGTAGCGACGGGTCGCGCGCCGCGCGTGCGCGAGGGCATGCGCGCGGAACGGGTGGCTGCGTGTGCAGGATGCGCGGGTCAGGTGCGGGTGCGGGTGCGTGCGTAGGTCCAGGGACACACGCGGCGGCCCGCGAGCGATGCGAAGTCGCCCACCGAACGGTCAGCGCTGCGTGGCGGAGGGCGGCGCGACGGTGTTGCCGTCGGTGCCGTTGGCCGGCGTGATGCCGGCGCCCGGCGCCGGGCCGGTCGCGCCCAGGCCCGGCGGACCGGAGATGGCGTCCAGCACCGCCAGCACGTTGCCTCGGGCCTTGAACGCGGCCAGCAATTGCTGGCTGCGCACGCGCTCGGCCGGGCCCAGCCGGGCCGGGTCGAGCGTGGGCAGTTCCTCGGCGCTGGGCGGCGAGGCTTCGCGCGCCAGGCTTTGCAGTGCCACGCCGGCAGCCGGATCGGGGCGCGGCACGCCGCCCAGGCCGTTGGCCACCATGTAGCCCAGGTTGTGGCGGGCGGGCGCCAGGCCCTGGGCCGAGGCCGCGCGAAAGCCGCTCAGGGCGGCGCCGTCGTCGCGCGCGACGCCCTTGCCGCGGGCGTACAACAGCGCGAGGTGGTTGCGCGCAGGGGCGTTGCCGCGGCCCTCGGCGAGCCGGTACCAGCGCAGCGCCTCGGCCGTGTCGGCAGGCTGGCCGCGGCCCTCCTCGGCCATCCAGCCGAGGTTGTCCATCGCGAACGCGTTGCCCTTGCGCGCGGCCAGCCTGAACTGGCGCAGCGCGGCGGCGTCGTCGCGCGCGACGCCCAGCCCGTTGGTGAGCATCCAGCCCAGGTTGTTCTGGCCCGACGCATTGCCCTGCGCCGCGGCCTTCTGGTACCACTCGACGGCCAGGCGCTCGTCGGCGATCACCGCCTCGCCGGCGGCGTACAGCAGGCCCAGGCTGACCTGCGCCGGCGCGTAGCCGGCCTCGGCCGACTTGCGGATCCAGCGCTCCGCGGTGGCCGGGTCGGCCGGGGTGCCGCGGCCATTGAGCACGGCCATGCCCAGGTTGTGCTCCGCGGTGGCGTCGCCCTGCGCGGCCGACAACTGCAGCCAGCGCAGCGACGCCGCCGGATCGCGCGCGACACCGCGGCCTTCGCTGTAGACCCAGCCCAGCGCGCTCTGTGCCCGCGCATCGCCCTGGTCGGCGGCCGCCTGGTACCAGCGCAGGGCGGCGGCGTCGTCGCGCTCGACGCCCTGGCCATTGGTGTAGAACACGCCCAGCCGGTACTGCGCCACCGCCAGTCCCTGCTGCGCGGCCAGGGTGGCCCAGTGCGCGGCCTGCATGTCGTCCTGCGGCACGCCCCGGCCGATCAGCGCCATGTACGACAGGTTGCTCTGCGCGGTGGGCTCGCCCTGGTCGGCGGCCTTGCGGTACCACTTGGCCGCCTCCTCGAAGTCGCGCGCGACGCCCTTGCCCTGCTCGTGGAGAAAGCCCAGGTTGGTCTGCGCCCGGGCATCGCCCTGCTCGGCGGCCTTGCGGAACCAGCGCGCCGCGATGGCAGGGTCGGCCGGGACACCATACCCCCGCAGGTACATGTCGGCGAGCGCCAGCTGGGCCGCGCGGTCGCCCTTCTCGGCCACCGGCTGGAACTCGCGCAGCGCGGTGGCGTAGTCGCCGCGCCGGCCCGCCTCGTAGCCTTCGGCCGTGCCGGCCCGCGCGTCGGCCGCGGCCAGGCCCAGCGTGACCGCGAGCGCCAGCGCGATGCCCGCGACAACGCCCGCGGGTGCCGGCAGCGCCCGCGCCGCACGCAACTTGCCGGACGCCGATCGATTCGAGGGGCGCGCTGCGCGCACCGGGCGGGAGGAGGCTGGGCAGGCTGGCAATGGATTCATTTCGAGCGGAAGTCCGCAGAGGATGGTAGCGCGATGGATCCGGGGCCGGCATTGGCCGAGGCGGAAGTCGGGCCGGCGGCGGCGGATGCGCACCGGCGCACGACGCGTCGCCATGCGGGGCGACTGCAGCGAAATTATCGGCTGCGCCCCGGGTTTGGCCACCGGTGATTGCCTTGGGTCGTCGCAGGCATGCGACAGGCATCGAGGACGGCGTGCGGGGCGTCACGACCCGTCCTCAGTGGAAATCACGGCTGCGCGTGACCAGCCCCTGCAACATCGACGAGTGATCGACCAGTGTCTTGGCGATCAGGTGGCGCACCTCGCCCTCGCGCTGCCACACGCCGTAGACCGTCAGCAGCGAGGCGCCCAGCAAGGGCTTGCGCTGGGCCGCGGCGACGGCGGGCCAGACGATCACGTTGACGGTGCCCGTCTCGTCTTCCAGCGTGACGAACACGACGCCCTTGGCGGTGCCCGGCTGCTGGCGATGGGTGACCAGGCCGCAGGCCCGCGCGAGCTGGCCGGGCCGGTACTCGGCGTTGAGCAGCGCGGCCTGCTGCACCTTGAACGGCGCCAGCGCCGGGCGCAGCAAGGCCAGGGGATGTCCCTTGAGCGACAGGCCCAGCGCGCGGTAGTCGGCCAGCACGGCGTCGCCCAGCGCCAGGGGCTCGAACTCGGGGCGGTCGTCCTCCACGGTGCGGGTGGCCTTGAGCAGGGGCGTGGCGCGGGTGTCGACGCCGGCCACGTCCCAGATGGCGTCGCGCCGGTGGCCGGCCAGCCCGGACAGCGCATCGGCGGCGGCCAGGCATTGCAGGGCCCGGGCATCGAGCTCGGCGCGCCGCGCGAGATCCTCCACGTTGGCGAACGGCGCCTGGCGACGCGCGTCCATGAGGCGCTGGCCTTCTTCCGCGCCGAGGCCGCCGACGCGGTTCAGGCCCAGCCGGACCGCGCACTGGCCGCCGGGAATGGCACGCTCCGCGCAGGCCGGCACCGCCTCGTGCGGCGCCTGCGGCTCCAGCGTGCAGTCCCAGTCGCTGATGGTGATGTCCACCGGGCGCACCGCGACGCCATGCGTGCGCGCGTCCCGCACGAGCTGCGGGGCGGCATAGAAGCCCATCGGCAGGCTGTTGAGCAAGGCGGCCAGGAAGGCATCGGGGTGGTGGCGCTTGATCCAGGCGCTGACGTAGACCAGCAGCGCGAAGCTGGCGGCGTGGCTCTCCGGAAAGCCGTATTCGCCGAAGCCTTCGATCTGCCGGAAGATGGCCTCGGCGTAGGCGGGCTCGTACTTCTTGGCCACCATGCGGCTGATCAGCTTCTCCTTGAACGGCCCGAGCCCGCCCTTGCGCTTCCAGGCCGCCATCGCGCGCCGCAACTGGTCGGCCTCGCCGGGCGTGAAGTCGGCCGCCAGGATGGCCAGCTGCATCACCTGCTCCTGGAAGATGGGCACGCCCAGCGTGCGCGACAGCGCCGCCTCGGCCTCCTTGCTGGGATAGGTGACGGGCTCCTTCTGCTCGCGCCGCTTCAGGTAGGGATGGACCATGCCACCCTGGATGGGCCCCGGCCGCACGATGGCCACCTCGACGACCAGGTCGTAGAACGTGGTGGGCTTCAGGCGCGGCAGCATGCTCATCTGCGCCCGGCTCTCGACCTGGAACACGCCCACCGAGTCGCCGGTGCACAGCATGTCGTAGACCGCCTTGTCCTCCGCGGGGATGTCCTGCAGGCTGGCCTCGCTGGGCAGGCCGAGGTGGTCGGCCACGATGCCCATCGCGGCCGCGGCGCCGGCGCTGGAGAAGGCCTGCGCGCACAGCGCGATGCGGGTGGCGCCGTTGCCCGCGTGGCCCGGCGCATCGGTGCCCTGCGCCGCCTCTTCGTGCTGCCGGCGCCGGGCCTCGACCAGCCAGTGCGGCGGCGGCGGCCCCGGCATCGCCTGGCGCATCTTGGCGTCGACGAACAGCAGGCCGCGCCTCAGCGCGCTGAGCATGCCCAGCGCGAGGATGTCGACCTTGAGCAGCTTGAGCACGTCGAGGTCGTCCTTGTCCCACTGGATCACCGTGCGCTTGTCCATCGCGGCGTTCTCCACCGGCACCAGCAGCGCCACGTCGTCGCGCGCGATGACGAAGCCGCCGGGATGCTGGCTGAGGTGGCGCGGCTGGTTGCGCAGCTGCAGGCTCAGCGCGATCCACTGCGCGCCCAGGCGCGACTGCGGGTCGAAGCCGTGCTCGGCCAGCGCCAGCGCAAGGCGCTCGGCCGCACCGGCGGGCGCCGCGGCGCCGCCCACGTGGTGGAGCGAACGCGTGACGGCGTCGATGCGATCGAGGTCGATGCCCAGCGCCCGCCCGACGTCGCGCACCGCCGACTTGGTGCGATAGCGGATGATCACGCCGGTGAGGGCGGCACGATGGCGGCCGTACTTGCGATAGAGGTACTGGATCACCTCTTCGCGCCGCTGGTGCTCGAAGTCGAGGTCGATGTCGGGCGGCTCGCCGCGCTCCTCGCTGATGAAGCGCTCGAACAGCACGTCGGCGCGCGCGGGGTCGACCTCGGTGACCCCCAGGCAATAGCAGACCGCCGAGTTGGCCGCGCTGCCGCGGCCCTGGCACAGGATGCCGCGCGCCCGCGCCCAGCCGACGATGTCGGCCACCGTGAGGAAGTAGGCCTCGTACTTCAGGCGGCCGATCAGCGCGAGCTCGTGCTCGATCAGCTGGCGCACCTTGTCGGGCAGGCCCGCGGCGAACCGCCGCGCCGCGCCGGCTTCCGTGAGCGCGCGCAGCCAGCTGGCGGGCGTCTGCCCCGCCGGCACGATCTCCTGGGGATACTCGTAGGCCAGCTGGCCCAGCGAGAACCTGCACAGCCCCGCGATGGCCACCGTCTCGGCCAGCCACTCGGGCTCGTGCAGCGCCTGCAGGCGGGCACGCGAGCGCAGGTGCGCCTCCGCGTTGGGCGACAGCGCATGGCCGCACTCGGCCACGGTGCGCTGCAGCCGGGTGGCGGTGAGCATGTCCTGCAAGGGCTTGGCGGCGCGCGTGGCCATCAGCACGTCGCCCACCGCGGCGATGCGCAGGCCGGTGGCCGCGCCGACCGCCTTCACGCGTTCGCGCACCTCGTCGTCGTCGCCCTGCATCAGCAAGGGCATCGCGAGCCAGGTGCGCTCGGCGCCGACCCAGGTCTTGAGCCACTGCGCCTGCGCGAACAGCGATTCGAACGACAAGGCCGTGGACGGGCGCGGCGGTGCCGGCCGGGCGGCGCGCCGGGCCGGCGCACCGGTGGCGGCAGCGGCCGGCGCCACCAGGCGCGGCGGCATGGGCGGCTCGAGCGGCCCGTCGCCATCGGGCCCGTCGCGCGCCTCGCGCTGTTCGCGTCCGCGCGGGCGTCCCGCGCCGGGCGTGCTCGACGCGATGGCGGCCGCGGCGCTCGCCCGCGCGGCCGCGATGACACCCATGCCGGACAACTGCGCGTTGACCGGCCCCGCGGCCGCCGACGCACCGGTCGCCTCGGCCGGCCGGCCGCCCCGCCCCGCGGCCCGCCCTTC
>CAYQMX010000029.1:0-89856 GCA_964418745.1 uncultured Vitreoscilla sp. | reverse complement strand
CTGGGCGGTCGTCAGCGCGGCCATCTGCGTGGTCGACAGGGCGTTGAGCTGGGCGCTGCCGAAGGCGTCGACCGCGGCCGTGCCGAGCGCGCGCAGGTCGGCGGTCGTCAGGGCGGCGACCAGGTCGGTCGTCAGGTTGGCGACCTGCACGGTCGTCAGCGCGGCGGCCTGGGCCGTCGTCATCGCGGCGATCTGGGCGGTCGTCAGCGGCGCCGTGACCTGCGCGGTGGTCAGGGCGGCGATCTGGGTGCTGGTCAGCGCGGCGAACTGCGCCGTGGTCAGCGCATCGACGTTCGTGGTGCCGATGTGCGACAGCTGCGTGGTGGTCAGCGCCGCGACCTGCGCGGTGGTGAGCGCGACGATCTGGTCGGTGCTCAGGGCGTTGAGCTGGTTCGAGGTCAGCGCATCGACGGCCGCGGTGCCGAGGGCGCGCAGGTCGGCGGTGGACAGTGCGGCGACCTGGTCGGTGCCCAGCGAGGCGACCTGGCTGGTGGTCAGCGCGTTGGCCTGCGTCGTCGTCAGCGCGGCGACTTCGTCCGTGGTCAAGGCCGCGAGGCCGGTGGTGCTGATCGAGCGGACCTGGTTGGAAGTCAGCGCCGCGAGGTCGGTGGTGGTCAGGTTGGCGACCTGGACGGTGGTCAGCTGCGCCACCTGGCTGGTCGTCAGGGCGGCGATCTGCGCCGTCGACAGCGCATCCAGGCTCGTGGTCGACAGGTTGGCGACCTGGGCCGTGGTGAGCGCGGCGATCTCGCTGGTCGTCAGCGAGGCGAGCTGATCCGTCGTCAGCGCATTGAGCTGGCTCGACGTCAGGGCATCCAGGGACGTGGTGTTGAGCACATGCAGGTCGGCGGTCGACAGCGCGACCACCTGGGCGGTGCTGAACGAGGCGATCTGCGCGGTGGTCAGCGCGTTGATCGTGGCGGTCGTCAGCGCGGCGACCTGGGCGGTCGACAGGGCCTGGATCAGGGAAGTGGTCAAGGCGTGCACCTGGTTGGAACTGAGCGCGGCCAGATCGGCGGTCGTCAGGTTGGAGACCTGGTCCGTCGTCAGGTTGGCAAGCTGCGTGGTCGTCAGCGCGGCGACCTGCGTGGTGGTCAGCGCATCGAGGTTGGTGGTCGTGAGCGCGGCGACCTGGGTCGTGGTCAGGCCCGCGACCTGGGCGGTGGTCAGCGCGGCCATCTGCGCGGTCGACAGCGCGTCGAGCTGGCTGGTGCCCAGCGCGTCGATGGCAGCGGTGCCCAGCGCGCGCAGGTCGGCCGTCGACAGCGCGGCGAGCTCGTCGGTGGTCAGGGCGGCGACTTCGCCCGTCTTGAGCGCGGCGGTCTGCGCCGTGGTCAGGGCGCCGATCTCGGTGGTGGTCAGGGCCACGACCTGGTCGGTGGTCAGCGCGCCGACCTGGGCCGTGGTGAGCGCGGCGAACTGCGCCGTGGTCAGCGCATCGAGGCTGGCCGTCGCCAGGCTGGCGATCTGCGCGGTGGTCAGGGCGGCCACTTGCGCGGTCGTGAAGGCGGCCACCTGGGTGGTGGTCAGCGAATTGAGCTGGGTCGACGTCAGCGCGTCCACGGCGGTGGTGCCCAGGGCGCGCAGGTCGGCGGTCGACAGCGCTGCGACCTGGTCGGTGGTCAGCGCGGCGATCTGCGCGGTCGACAGCGTGGCGGCGGCGGTGGTCGTGAGGGCGGCGACCTCGGTGGTCGTCAGCGCCTGGATCTCGGCGGAGCCGAGCGCGCGGATCTGGCTGGTGGTCAGCGCGGCCAGGTCGGCGGTCGTGAGGTTGGCGACCTGGTCGGTCGTCAGGTTGGCCACCTGGGTGGTGGTCAGCGCGGCGACCTGCGTGGTGGTCAGCGCGTCGAGGTTGGTGGTGCTCAGGCTGGCGACCTGGGTGGTCGTCAGGGCCGCGACCTGCGCGGTGGTGAGGGCGGCGACCTGCGTCGTCGACAGCGCGGCGAGCTGGGCCGTCGAGAATGCGTCGACGGCGGCGGTGCCCAGCGCGCGCAGGTCGGCGGTGGACAGCACGGCGACCTGATCGGTGGTCAGCGCGGCGATCTGCGCGGTGCCCAGCGCATTGGCGGCGGCGGTGGTGAGGGCGGCGACCTCGGTGGTCGTCAGCGCCTGGATCTCGGCGCTGCTCAGCGCGCGGATCTGGGCGGTGCCCAGCGCGGCGAGGTCGGCGGTCGTCAGGTTGGCGACCTGGTCGGTGGTCAGGTTGGCGAGCTGCGTGGTGGTCAGCGCGGCCACCTGCGCGGTGCTCAGCGCGTCGAGGTTGGTGGTGGTCAGCGCGGCGAGCTGGGCGGTGGTCAGTCCGGCCACCTGCGCGGTGGTCAGCGCGGCCATCTGGGCCGTCGAGAGCGCATTCAGCTGGGCCGAGCCGAGCGCGTCGATCGCGGCGGTGCCGAGCGCGCGCAGGTCGGTGGTGGACAGGACGGCGAGCTGGTCGGTGGTCAGGACGGCGATCTCGGCCGTCTTCAGGGCCGCGGCCTGCGTGGTGGTCAGTGCGCCGATCTCGGCGGTGGTCAGTGCGACGACCTGGTCGGTGGTCAGCGCGCCGATCTGGCTGGTGGTCAGCGCGGCGAACTGCGCGGTGGTCAGCGCATCCAGGCTGGCGGTGGCCAGGCTGGCGACCTGCGCCGTGGTCAGCGCGGCGACCTGCGCGGTCGTCAGCGCGGCGACCTGGCTGGTCGTCAGGGCGTTGAGCTGGTTCGACGAGAAGGCGTCGACGGCGGTGGTGCCGAGCGCGCGCAGGTCCGTGCTGGAGAGGACGGCGACCTGGTCGGTGGTCAGCGCGGCGATCTGGGCAGTCGACAGCGCGTTGACCTGCGCGGTGGTCAGGACGGCGGCTTCGGCGGTGGTCAGGGCGGCGATGTCGGCGCTGCCGAACGCGCGGATCTGGCTGGTACCCAGCGCGACGAGGTCGGCCGTCTCGAGCGCGGCCACCTGGTCGGTGGTCAGCGCCGCGACCTGCGCGGTGGTGAGCGCGGCGAAGCGCGAGGTGCTGAAGGCGTCGAAGTTGGTCGTGCTCAGGCTGGCGATCTGGGTCGTCGTCATCGCGGCGACCTGCGCCGTGGTGAACGCGGCCATCTGGCCGGTGCCCAGGGCGTTCAGCTGCGTCGTGGTCAGCGCGCCGACGACGGCGCTGCCCAGGACGGCGATGTCCGCGGTCGTGAGGATGGCGACCTGGTCGGTGCTCAGCACCGCGACCTGGGCGGTGGTCAGCGCGGCGGCCTGGGCGGTCGTCAGCGCGACGATCTCGCCGGTGGTCAGGGCGACGACGTCGGCCGTGTTGAACGCGCGGATCTGGTTGCTGCTCAGCGCGGCCAGGTCGGCCGACTCGAGCGCGGCGACCTGGGCGGTGGTGAGCGCGGCGACCTGGGTGGTGGTCAGCGCGGCGAACTGGGCCGTGACCAGCGCGTCGAGGCTGGCGGTGGCCAGGTTGGCGATCTGCGCGGTCGTCAGCGCCGCGACCTGGGCGGTCGTCAGGGCGGCGACCTGGTCGGTGGACAAGGCGTTGAGCTGCGTGGACGACAGCGCGTCGATGGCATTGGTGCCGAGCGCGCGCAGGTCGCTCGACGACAGCGCGTGCACCTGGTCGGTGGTCAGCGACGCGATCTGCGCGGTCGTCAGCGCGACCGCCTGCTGCGTGGCGAAGGCGAGGATCTCGCTGGTGGTCAGCGACGACACCTGTGCCGTCGACAGCATGCCGATCTGCGCGCTGGTGAGCGCGGCGACCTGCAGCGTGCCGAGGCTGGCCACCTGCGTGGTGGTCAGGGCGCCGATCTGGTTGGACGTCAGGCTGGCGATCTGGGCCGTGGCGAGCACGTCCAGGGTGCTCGTGCCCAGGTTGGCGATCTGGCTCGTGGTGAGCGCGGTGATCTCCGTGGAGGTCAGCGCGATGATCTGGCTGGTGCCCAGCGCGTTGAGCTGATCCGAGCCCAGGGCCGTGAAGGCGGTCGTGCCGATGGCGCGCAGGTCGGCGGTGGAGATCGCGGCGACCTGGGAGGTGGTCAGCGCGGTGACCTGGGCGGAGCTGAGCGCGGAGGTCTGCGCGGTGGTCAGCGCGCCCACCTCGGCGGTCGTCAGGCCGCTCACCTGGCTGGTGGTCAGCGCGGCGACCTGCGCCGTCGCCAGCGAGGAGAACTGGCTGGTCGTCAGCGCGCTGACCTGCGCGGTGCCCAGCGCGTTGATCTGCGTGGTCGTCAGGCCGTGCAGCCCGGAAGTCGTCAGCGCAGCGAAGTCGGCGGTGGTCATCGCCGCGATCTGGGCCGTGCCGATCGCCGATATCGCCGCACTGGAAATGGCCCCGACCTGTGCCGTCGTCAGCGCCTGGATCTGTGCCGTCTCGAAGGCGGCCCAGTCAGCCGTTCCCAGGGTCGAGATCGTCGTCGTGGTGAGGGCGGCGATCTGCGAGGTCGACAGCGAGGTGATGAGGGACATTTGTTTTCCTGGACGTGGATTTCAAGGCGACGGTCGGCAGCGGACGGCCGCGCCTGTCGAATCGGGACGAGGGGCTCCTGCGACCCATGCCTTGCGCGAGACGCCGCACTGGGCGGGCGTCGCGGTCGGCAGGGCATGGGTCGCGAGAGTCATCGGTGATGCAAAAAGGAGACGGTTCCAACAGGGCTTGTCGGCAGATGGACGGGCAGCCTTGAGTCGGGCTTGCGATCTTTTGCCGGTTTCAGCAGAACTATCGACGCGACAGGGCGGCTCCTTTGTGTCGAAAAGAAGCGCAAAAGCGGCCGTCTTGTGGCGGGGACCCGACGCCGCGCACGATTTCACGCCGCGTGGGCAGGGCCGCGCGGCGCGCCGGGGCGGCGCGCTAACCAGCGTGTGCAGGTGGCGTCAGTCCGCGAGGGACCGGGTGGCGCGGGCCATGAGCGCGGCGAGCTCGCCGGCCACCAGCGGCAGGCGGTCGCCCGGGGCGAAGTCGCAGGCGCGGCCGTGCAGCCAGGCCGCGGCCTGCGCGACGGCGAACGCCAGGTCGGCGGCGGCGTCGGTGGGCGGCTGGGCCGACCACAGGCCGCCGATCCAGCCGGCCAGCACGTCGCCGGTGCCGGCGCTGGCCAGGCGCGCGTCGCCGCTCGGATTGACGGCCAGGCGGCCGTCGGGGCACGCTACCAGCGTGCCCGACCCCTTGAGCACGACGACGGCGCCGGTGTCGGCCGCCAGGCGGCGCGCGGCGGCGAAGCGGTCGGCCTGCACCTCGGCCGCGGTGGTGCCCAGCAGGCGCGCGGCCTCCAGCGGATGCGGCGTGAGGAGGGTGGGCGCCGCGCGCGTCGCGCGGGCGCGCAACTGCGCGCGCAGGCTCGTGTCGCGCGCGATCGCGTTGAGCGCGTCGGCATCGAGCACCAGCCGGCCGGCGTTCGACAGGCAGCCCGGCAGCTCGGCGACCACGTCGTCGCCGCCGCCGCAGCCGGCGACCACCGTGGCCTGGCGGTTGTCGCGCAGCGCCGCCTGCAGCTCGGCCACCGGCCGCAGCATCAGCTCGGGATGGCGCACGTCCACCGGCAGCACGCCGCCGGCGTCGCTCGAGTGCGCGTGCACCAGCACGCGGCCGGCGCCGGCCAGCGACGCCGCGTGGGCGGCCAGCAGCGACGCGCCGACCATGCCGGCGGCGCCGCCGGCGACGTGGACGTCGCCGAAGCTGCCCTTGTTGGCCAGGTGGCGTCGGCGCGGCAGCACGGCCGCCGCGGCGTCGGCGCCGGTGAGCGTGGCCACCGGCGGCTCGTCGGCTTCGGCGGTGACGCCGAGGTCGTGGAACCAGATCTCGCCGGCGAACTCGCGGCCGCTGCCGGTGAACAGGCCGGGCTTGGCGGCCAGCAGGGTCAGCGTGTGCGTGGCGCGCACGGTCGCCTCGCCCAGCGTGGCGCCGGTTTCGGAGGACAGGCCGGTGGGCACGTCCACGCTCAGCAACGGCGCGGCGATGGCGTTCAGCGCGGCGATGGCCGCGGCCAGCGCGCCCGCCGGCGCGCGCGCCTGCCCGAGGCCCAGCAGCGCGTCGACCGCGAGGTCGATGCGCGCGCGTTCGTCGGCCTGCGGCAGGTCGGTGCGCAGCGTGACCCCGGCGGCGCGGGCTTCGTCCAGGGCCCAGGCCGCGTCGACCGGCAGCGGGCGGTCGGCGGCGTGGCCCACCAGCGTGACGCTGACGTCGACGCCGGCGCGTCGCAGCCATGTCGCCAGCACCAGGCCATCGCCGCCGTTGTTGCCCGGTCCGGCGGCGATCCAGGCCACCCGCGCGTGCGGCGCGATCGCGCGCGCCAGGCGCAGCAGCGCGACGCCCGCGCGCCCCATCAGCGCGTGCGCGGGCAGGCTCGCCGCGGCACGCCGTTCCATGCGGCGCGCCGTCGCGTCGTCGAACAGCGGCACGGGCTCGGGGCAGCGGAGCAGGCGGCGGGGCGCGGTCATCGAGGGCTCTCCGGCGCGGTCAGCGCAGGCGTTGCGGGGCGAGGGCGCCGGCCTCCGCCGGCACCGCCTCGCCAGCCATCATCGCGCATAGCAGGCCGGCCGCGGCCTGGCTCAGCGCCCAGCCGTGGTGCGCGTGGCCGACGTTGAGCCAGACGCCCGGCACCCCGCTGGCGCCGACGGCCGGCAGCCCGTCGGCCAGCGCGGCGCGCGTGGCCTGCCAGACCTGCGCCTGCTGCCAGTTGACGGCCCCGGGGAAGCTGGCGTCGACGGCGTCGTAGAGCGGCTGCAGCACCTTGCGGCCGGGGGCCGCGGGCGCGGCCGGCGTGGCCGGCGCGCTGGCGTGGCCGCCGGCCACCCGCACGCGGGCGCCCAGCCGGCTGATCGAGATGCCGCTGCGCACGTCCAGCAGCGCCGCGCGCGGGCCGCCGTCCGGCGCGGCCTCGCGCACGTGCTGCGCCACCGTCACCGAGCAGCCGCGGATCGGCTGCCACGGCAGCTTGACGCCCAGCGGCGCCAGCAGGCGCGCGGACTCGAGGGCCGCGCACACCACGACGGCGTCGAAGCGGGCCTCGCGCGCCGGCGCGTCGCCCGTCGCGAAGCGCACGCCCGGCTGCGGCCCGGCGCTGACCTGCGCCACCTCGTGCTGGAACAGGAAGCGCACGCCCAGGTGCTGCGCATGGGCGCGCAGCAGTTGCGTCCATTCGCGGGTGTTGCCCACGCGCGCATCGGGCAGGTAGACGGCGCGCGGCGCGTCGTCAGCTACCGCGCGGCCGGGCTCGACCTGGCGCTGGCGCGCGACGTCGGCCCATTCCACCCGGGCGCCGGCCTGCTGCAGCCAGGCCACGGCGGCCTCGGCCTGCGCCGCGGTGGCGGCGTCGGCCAGCGTCAGCAACAGGCCGTCGCCGCGTTCGAAATCGAGCGCCAGCGCCTGGGCGAGGGCGTCGATGCGCGCGATGCCCGACGCCAACAGGACGTGCAGGGCCCGCGCGCGCTCGGCGCGGCGCGCGGCCTCGGCAGCGTCGCCCGCGCCGAACAGGCCGGGGATGGCGAACGCCGTGCCGATGCCGCGCACGCGGCCCGCCTCGTCGGCATGGCCGGCCAGCGCCTGCAGCCGGCCGGGCGCGGGCAGCCACGGCGCGGCCAGGCCCGCGGCGGCGATGCCCGCGGGGGCGAAGCTGGTCTCCTCGGCGACGCTGGAGCGGCGTTCGATCACCGTCACGTCGTGGCCGTCGGTCGCCAGCGCCTGGGCGGCCGCGACGCCGGCCATGCCGGCGCCGATCACCGCGATCTTCATCGGGCCCCCTCCGGAATGACGCTGGCGGCGGAGGAAATGGTGCAGGACGGCGCGCGTCCTGCTATACTCTTTGGGTTTTTCTGGGTAGCCATTCGGTGGGTGAGGTTCATAACCCCGCAACCCCGCGCGGTGCCCGGTGAGAACGGGGTCGATCAAGGTCGATCGATCCCAAACACGCGAACCCGGCAATCAAGGTGTTGTGGTCGAGCGAAGCAGGACAAGAGCGGGTTAGAAACCGTAAGTCCTGTGACTCGATGCAATGTATGCCGGGATTCTAGACCCAACCTTTGGAGTACTCCATGTCTGTATCCATGCGCGAAATGCTGGAAGCCGGCGTCCATTTCGGACACCAGACCCGCTTCTGGAACCCCAAGATGGCCCCGTACATCTACGGCCATCGCAACAAGATCCACATCATCAATCTCGAGAAGACGCTGCCCGCGTTCGAGAATGCCCTGAAGTTCATCCGCCAGCTGAGCTCCAAGCGCGGCACGGTGCTGATGGTCGGCACGAAGCGCCAGGCGCGCGAGGTGATCGCGATGGAAGCCGCGCGTTGCGGCATGCCCTACGTCGACCAGCGCTGGCTCGGCGGCATGCTGACCAACTTCAAGACGGTCAAGGGTTCGCTCAAGAAGCTCAAGGACATGCAGGCCCAGAAGGATTCCGGCACCCTGGCCGTGATCAAGAAGGAAGCGCTGATGTTCGAGCGCGAGCTGACCAAGCTCGAGAAGGACATCGGCGGCATCCAGGACATGGCTGCCCTGCCGGACGCCATCTTCGTCATCGACGTCGGCTACCACAAGATCGCCATCCTCGAAGCCAACAAGCTGGGCATCCCGGTCATCGGCGTCGTCGACACCAACCACTCGCCGCTGGGCATCGACTACGTCATCCCGGGCAACGACGACTCGGCCAAGGCCGTGGCGCTGTACGCCAAGGCCGTGGCCGACGCCGTGCTCGAAGGCAAGGCCAACGCCACCAGCGACGTCGTGCAGCAGGTCGCGGCCTCGGGCGACGAATTCGTCGAAGTCGGCGCCGAAGGCTGATCCCCTTGCCCGCCGCGAGGCGGGTCTGTGTTCAAGGGGGCTTCGTGGCCCCCTTTTCACAGCTTGGAAGCATTTTGTTCACTGTCGGCCAATATCCTGGCCGGCGCAGAAGATGGAGTTTGAAGATGCCCGCGATTACCGCAAGCATGGTTGCTGAACTGCGCGCGAAGACCGACGCGCCGATGATGATGTGCAAGAAGGCCCTGACCGAAGCCGACGGCGACGCCGTCAAGGCCGAGGAGCTGCTGCGCGTCAAGCTCGGCACCAAGGCCGCCGGCGCCGGTTCGCGCGTCACCTCCGAAGGCGTGGTCGCCACCTACGTCGGCAACGGCGTGGGCGCGATGATCGAAGTCAACTGCGAGACCGACTTCGTCACCAAGAACGACGACTTCATCGGATTCGCCAACAAGCTGGCCAAGCTGGTCGCCGAGAAGAACCCGGCCGACGTGGCCGCCCTGTCGGCGCTCGAGTTCGAGGGCTCCACTGTCGAGGCCGTGCGCCTGGCCCTGGTGGGCAAGATCGGCGAGAACATGTCGATCCGCCGCTTCCAGCGCGTCGAGAACGCCCAGCTCGCCCACTACCTGCACGGCACGCGCATCGGCGTGGTCGTCCAGTTCGAAGGCGACGACACGGCCGCCAAGGACGTGGCGATGCACGTCGCGGCCATGAAGCCGAAGGCGCTGTCGTCGGCCGACGTGCCGGCGCACCTGGTCGAGACCGAGCGTTCGGTGGCCAGCGCCAAGGCCGCCGAGTCGGGCAAGCCCGCCGACATCGTCGCCAAGATGGTCGAAGGCTCGATCGCGAAGTACCTCAAGGAGGTCTCGCTGCTGAACCAGACCTTCGTCAAGAACGACAAGCAGACCGTCGAGCAGATGCTCAAGGCCGCCAACACGACCATCAAGGGCTTCACGCTCTACGTGGTGGGCGAGGGCATCGAGAAGAAGGTCGACAACTTCGCCGACGAAGTGGCCGCCCAGGTCGCCGCCGCCCGCGGCCAGTAAAGCTGCACGGCAGCACGCCAGCACGAGCCGGGGCCTGCGGGCCCCGGCTTACACTGCAAGACCCTCCAACCCAACCCAGCGCCTTCGGGAGCCCTCATCCATGCCGGCGTACAAGCGCATCCTTCTGAAACTCTCCGGCGAAGCGCTGATGGGCGACGACGCCTACGGCATCAACCGGGCCACGATCGTCCGCATGGTGCAGGAGGTGCAGGAAGTCACGCGCCTGGGCACCGAGGTGGCCGTCGTCATCGGCGGCGGCAACATCTTCCGCGGCGTCGCGGGCGGTTCGGTGGGCATGGACCGCGCCACGGCCGACTACATGGGCATGCTGGCCACCGTGATGAATTCGCTCGCCCTGGCCGACACGATGCGCCAGGAGGGCATGGTCGCCCGCGTGATGTCGGCGATCTCCATCGAGCAGGTGGTCGAGCCCTACGTGCGACCGAAGGCGCTGCAGTACCTCGAAGAAGGCAAGGTCGTCATCTTCGCCGCCGGCACCGGCAACCCGTTCTTCACGACGGATACCGCGGCCGCGCTGCGCGGCGCCGAGATGGGCGTCGAGATCGTCCTGAAGGCCACGAAGGTGGACGGCGTCTACAGCGCCGACCCGAAGAAGGTGCCCGATGCCACGCGCTACACGTCGATCACCTTCGACGAGGCGATCGGCAAGAACCTGCAGGTGATGGACGCCACCGCGTTCGCGCTGTGCCGCGACCAGAACCTGCCCATCAAGGTGTTCAGCATCTTCAAGCCGGGCGCGCTCAAGCGCGTCGTCCTCGGCGAGGACGAAGGCACGTTGGTGCACGTCTGACTTGAGCTGCAATGCCCGTTCGAAGCGCGACGCCCGCACGCGGCGCGCGCGTGCCAGTGAGGAGTGACGAGAGATCATGAGTACCGCCGACATCAAGAAGACCGCCGAGACGAAGATGGGCCGATCCGTCGATTCGTTCAAGGGCGAACTGCAGAAGATCCGCACCGGCCGCGCCCACCCGGGCATGCTGGACCAGATCCACGTCGACTACTACGGCTCGCCGGTGCCGCTGAGCCAGGTCGCGCAGCTGTCGCTGCTCGACGCGCGCACCATCGGCGTCCAGCCGTGGGAAAAGCCGATGATCTCCAAGGTCGAGAAGGCCATCCGCGAATCGGACCTGGGCCTGAACCCGTCGACCACCGGCGACATCATCCGCGTGCCGATGCCCGCCCTCACCGAGGAGCGCCGGCGCGACCTGACCAAGGTCGTCAAGGGCCTGGGCGAGGACTGCAAGGTGGCGGTGCGCAACCTGCGCCGCGAGGCCAACGAGCACGGCAAGAAGCTGCTCAAGGACAAGGAAATCACCGAGGACGACGAGCGTCGCCTGGTCGATGACATCCAGAAGCTGACCGATCGCACCATCGGCGAGATCGACAAGCTCGTGCAGGCCAAGGACGCCGAGATCCTCGCGGTTTGAAGCGCGCCGTGAACTCGCCCGTGTCCACCTTCGGGGCCTCGACGCGCGACCCCAACGTGCCGCGCCACGTGGCCATCGTCATGGACGGCAACGGCCGCTGGGCCAAGAAGCGCTTCATGCCGCGCATCTTCGGCCACAAGCACGGGGTCGACGCGCTCGTCAACACGATCAATGCCTGCGCCAACCGCGGCGTCGAGCACCTGACCGTGTTCGCGTTCTCGTCCGAGAACTGGAAGCGCCCCGAGGAGGAAGTCTCGGGCCTGATGGGCCTGGTGCTCAGCGCGATGACGCGCTACCTCACCAAGATCGCCGGCGACGGCGTGCGCGTGCGCATCATCGGCGACCGCGCCGCGGTGTCGCAGACGGTGCGCAATGCGTGGGAGCGTGCCGAGAGCACCACGGCGCACAACACGCGCATTACCGTGTGGGTTGCCTTCAACTACGGCGGCCGCTGGGACATCGTGCAGGCCTGCCAGCGGGCGATCCGCGAGGGCGTGCCCGCCGACGAAGTCACCGAGGACACGCTGTCGCGCTACATGGCGCAGCGCGAGGCGCCGGACCCGGACCTGTTCATCCGCACCGGCGGCGAGGTGCGCATCAGCAACTTCCTGCTGTGGCAGGTGGCGTACTCCGAGCTGCATTTCACCGAGTGCCTGTGGCCCGACTTCGACGAGACGGAACTCGATCGCGCATTCCGGGTCTACGCCACGCGCGACCGCCGTTTCGGCGGCGTCAAACCCGAAGCGGCCGTGCTGGCCGGGAGTCCCGATGCTGCGTGAACGCGTGATCACCGCGCTGGTGCTGCTGGCGCTGCTGATACCGGCGGTGATGTCCGCCTCGCCGCTGCCGTTCGCCTTGCTCACCTTGATCCTGATCTCCGCCGCCGGCTGGGAATGGGCACGCCTGTGCGGCCTGCCGCGCGCCGCGGCCATCGCCTCCGGCGTGGCGCTGGGCGCCGGCTGCGCCTGCATCGGCCTGCTGTGGCAGGTCGAGGTGCCCGCCGAGGCCTGGGGTGCCATCGCGCTGCTGTGGGTCGTCGGCGGCGCGCTGGCGCTGCGCGCCGGCCCCGACGGTTTCCGCAGCCTGAACCCGGTGCTGCGCTTCGTCGTCGGCTGGGTGCTGATCGGCGCCGCCTGGGCCGCGCTGATCGCCTCGCGCGAGCGCGGGCTGGCCTACCTGGCCACGGTCTGCGGGCTGGTCTGGGCCGCGGACATCTTCGCGTATTTCGGCGGCCGCGCGTTCGGCAAGCGCAAGCTCGCGCCGAGCATCAGCCCCGGCAAGAGCTGGGAGGGCGCACTCTGCGGCCTGCTGGCGGTCGTGGTGCTGGCCTCCATCGTCGTCATCGTCACGGTGCATCCGCACGGCAACCTGTTCGCGCTGCTGCACGACCGCTTCGGCTTCGTCGGCCTGATCGCCGCGCTGGTCGCGCTGGTCGCGCTGGCCATCGTCGGCGACCTCGTCGAGTCGCTCGTCAAGCGGGCGGCCGGCGCCAAGGATTCCAGCGGCCTGCTGCCCGGCCACGGCGGCGTGCTCGATCGCGTCGACGCGCTGCTGCCCGTGTTTCCCGCGGCGCTCGCGCTGGTGATGAACTTCTGAGCGGGACGGCCATGACTTCCTCGTCGACACGCCAACGCGTCTGCATCCTCGGCTCCACCGGCTCGATCGGCACCAGCACGCTGGACGTGATCGCGCTGCACCCCGACGCGTTCGAGGTGTTCGCGCTCACCGGCCAGCGCCGCATCGACGACCTGTTCGCGCAAATCGTGCGCTGGCGCCCGCGCTTCGCGGCCGTGCCCGATGTCGCGGCCGCCAACGACCTGCGCGCCCGCGTCCGGTCGGCCGGCATCGCCACCGAGGTGCTCGCCGGTGCCCGGGCGCTGGAGGAACTGGCCGCGCACCCGGACGTCGACCAGGTGATGGCCGCCATCGTCGGCGCGGCCGGCCTGCCGGCCTGCCTGGCAGCGGCGCGCGCCGGCAAGCGGCTGCTGCTGGCCAACAAGGAGGCGCTGGTGGTGGGCGGGCAGCTGTTCGTCGACGCCGTGCGCGCCGGCGGCGCCACGCTGATCCCGATCGACAGCGAGCACTCGGCGATCTTCCAGTGCCTGCCCGCCGACCCGGCGGCGTGGGATGCCGCGGTCGACCACATCGTGCTGACCGCCTCGGGCGGGCCGTTCCGCACCCGCGACCCGGCCACGCTGGCCAGCGTCACGCCCGACCAGGCCTGCGCGCATCCGAACTGGGTGATGGGCCGCAAGATCTCGGTCGACTCGGCCACGATGATGAACAAGGCGCTCGAGGTGATCGAGGCGCGCTGGCTGTTCGACCTCGCGCCCGAGCGCATCAAGGTGGTCATCCATCCGCAGAGCATCATCCACTCGATGGTGGTCGCGCGTGACGGCGCGGTGCTCGCCCAACTGGGCACGCCCGACATGAAGGGGCCGATCGCCTTCGGCATGTCGTGGCCCGCGCGCATGACCTCGGGCTGCGCGGCGCTCGACTTCACGACAATGGCCACGCTCACCTTCGAGCAGGCCGACGCCGTGCGTTTTCCCGGCCTCCACCTGTCGTGGGCCGCGCTGCGCGCCGCGCCAGGCTCGACGGCCGTGCTCAACGCCGCCAACGAGGTCGCCGTCGAGGCCTTCCTGGCCGGTCGGCTGCGCTTCGACGACATCCATCGCGTGAACGCGCAGGCGCTCGAGCGCGTGCTGCCCGCGGCCAGCGACGCGCGTTCCATCGACGCCTTGATCGCGCTCGACGCGCGCGCCCGCGACGCGGCCCGCGCGCACGCGAAGGCACTGGACAAGGGCGTCCGATGATCCACCTGCAGCAGGTCTTCTGGTTCCTGATCACGCTGGCGATCCTGATCCCGATCCACGAGTACGGCCACTACCGGGTGGCGCGCGCGTGCGGGGTCAAGGTGCTGCGCTTCTCGGTCGGCTTCGGACGCGTGCTGCTGCGCCGCAACGTCGGCGCCGATCGCACCGAATTCGCGCTGAGCATGATCCCGCTGGGCGGCTACGTGAAGATGCTCGACGAGCGCGAGGGCGACGTGCCCGCGGCCGACCTGCCGCGCGCGTTCAACCGGCGCCCGCTGTACCAGCGCGCGCTGGTCGTGGCTGCGGGCCCGGCGGCCAACCTGGCGCTGGCGGTGCTGCTCTACGGCTTCGTGCAGTGGTACGGCCAGGACCTGCCGCTGCCCATCGTGGGCAAGCCGGCCGCCGGCAGCGTGATGGCCGACGCCGGCCTGCAGGCCGGCGACCGCATCGTGGCCACGGCGCAGGGCGCCGACGTCGCCGACTCGGACTTCCAGCCGGCGCGCTCGGCCGAGGACGTGTCGCGCGCGATCAAGGGCGCGCTGCTCGAGCGCGAGCCGCTGCAGCTGCGCGTCACGCGCGACGGCGGCACGGTCGCCCGCACGCTGACGGCGGCCGTCGACACCATCGACCCGTTCAGCGCGCCCAAGCCCGGTGCGAAGGAACTCGGACTGGGCCTATTGGCACAGGTCGGCGACGTCGTGCCGGGCGGTGCGGCCGCGGCGGCCGGCCTGCGGGCCGGCGACCTGGTGCTGCGCGTCGACGGCGTGGCCGTGGACAACGCGGCAGCGCTGCGCGCCGCGATCCAGGCCAGCGGCGACGGCGGCACGCCGCGGCCCATGCGGTGGGACGTGGAGCGCGCCGGCCAGGTGCTGACGATCGCGGTCACGGCCCGCATGGATGCCTCGGACGGCGTGCCGGTGGCGCGCGCCGGCATCGCGTTCCCGCACGAGGTGGTGCGCGCGGCGCCGCTCGAGGCCCTGGCCCTCGGCGCGGCACAGTCCTGGCGCGAGGCGAGGTCGTCGCTGCGCATGTTCGGCCTCATGCTGACCGGCCGCGCGTCCACGAAGGCCATCGGCGGACCGGGCACGATCGCGGTCGCGGCGAGCGCTTCCGCTCAGCAGGGATTCACGCAATTCGTGAGCTTCCTGGCCATGGTCAGCCTCGCGCTGGGCGTGCTCAACCTGCTGCCCATCCCCATGCTCGATGGGGGGATGCTGCTGTATTATCTGTTCGAGGGTGCGACCGGTCGCCCGGTCTCCGAACTGTGGCAAATCTGGCTGCAGCGCGGCGGGGCTCTGATACTCCTGCTGCTGATGACTCTCGCCCTTTCCAACGACGTGGCCCGCTTCCTGGGCCCGCAATAAACACCTGATGTCTTCACTCTTCCCGAGCCTGATGCGCCCTGTTGCTGCCTGCGTGATCTTCGCGGGCGCTGTGCTGCCCCTGGCAGCACAGGCGATCGAACCTTTCCAGATCCGCGACATCCGCGTCGAAGGCCTGCAACGCACGGACCCGGGCAGCGTGTTCTCGGTGCTGCCGTTCCGGGTCGGCGACGGCTACAGCGACGAGAAGGCCGCGGCTGCGCTGCGCGCGCTGTTCGCCACGGGCCTGTTCAAGGACGTGCGCATTGACGTCGAAGGCGACGTGGTCGTGGTCATCGTCGACGAACGCGCCACCATCGCCTCGGTGAACTTCCTGGGCACCAAGGAGTTCGACAAGGACACGCTGGTCAAGGCCCTGAAGGACGCCGGCATCGGCGAGGGCCTGCCTTTCGACAAGGCCATCGTCGACCGCGCCGAGCAGGAGATCAAGCGCCAGTACCTGGGCCACAGCCTGTACGCGGCCGAGGTCGTCACCACGGTCACGCCGCTGGAACGCAACCGCGTCAACGTCACGTTCAAGGTCTCCGAAGGCGACGTCGCGCACATCCGCGACATCCACATCATCGGCGCCAAGGCGTTTTCCGAGTCCAAGCTGATCGACCAGATGGACCTGACCACCGGCGGCTGGCTCACCTGGTACACGAAGTCCGACCGCTACTCGCGCACCAAGCTCAACGCCGACCTCGAGAAGCTGCGCGCGTTCTACCTGAACAAGGGCTACCTCGAGTTCGACATCACGTCGACCCAGGTCACGATCTCGCCGGACAAGCAGACGATCACCGTCTCCATCACCGTCACCGAGGGCCAGCCCTACGTGGTGACGGCCGTGCGCCTGGAGGGCAACTACCTCGGCCGCGACGCGCAGTTCAAGAACCTGGTGCAGCTCAAGCCCGGCGCCGAATACCACGGCGACGACGTCACCGCCACCACGCGCGCGTTCACCGACCTGTTCGGCACCTACGGCTACGCGTTCGCGCACGTCGAGCCGCACCCCGAGATCGACCGCAAGACCGGCCAGGTCGTCGTCGTGCTGGCGGCCGACCCGGGTCGCCGCGCCTACGTGCGCCGCGTCAACCTGTCGGGCAACACCATCACGCGCGACGAAGTGATCCGCCGCGAGTTCCGCCAGTTCGAGTCGGCGTGGTACGACGGCTCCAAGATCAAGCTGTCGCGTGACCGCGTCGACCGCCTGGGCTTCTTCAGCAGCGTCGATGTCGACACCAACGACGTGCCCGGCGCGCCCGACCAGGTCGACCTGACCGTCACCGTCGTCGAGAAGCCCACCGGCAACCTGACGCTGGCGGCCGGCTATTCGCAGGCCGACAAGATCTCGCTGACGGGCTCGATCAAGAAGGAGAACGTGTTCGGCTCGGGCAACTACATCGCGCTCGACGTGAGCACGGCCCACACCAACAAGAACCTGTCGATCAGCGAGACCAACCCGTACTTCACGGACGACGGCATCTCGCGCACGTTCGACATCTACTACCGCACGTCGCGCCCGCTCAACAGCTCGGGCAACGCCTACGCGGTGGCGACGCCGGGCGCCGACATCCGCTTCGGCCTGCCGTACTCCGAGTTCGACACGGTGTTCGTGGGCATCGGCGCCGAGCAGACGCACATCGGCTCGCTCGAGGGTGTGCCCAACAGCTATTACCGCTTCGTGGGCGAGTTCGGCTCCTACGCCAACTCCTTCCCGATCACGGCGGGCTGGGCGCGCGACGAGCGCGACAGCGGCGTCTCGCCGACGTCGGGTCGCTACGCGCGCATCAACACCGACTTCTCGCTGTTCGGCGACGTGCAGTACGCGCGCCTGAACGCCCAGGTGACGCAGTACCTCGACCTGGGCAACCACTTCTCGCTGGGCGTCAACGGCGAAGTGGGCTACGGCACCGGCCTGAACGGCAAGGAATACCCGGTGTTCAAGAACTTCTACGGCGGCGGCCTGGGCTCCGTGCGCGTGTTCGAGCAGGGCTCGCTGGGCCAGGGCACGGTCGACGTGACCGGCGCCTTCATCGGGGGCTCGAAGAAGATGAACATCAACAACGAGCTCTACATCCCGGTGCCGGGCGCCGACAAGGACAAGAGCCTGCGCATGTTCGCGTTCGTCGACGCCGGCAACGTCTGGACCGACACGCACCACATCGCCCTTGGATCGCTGCGCGTCTCGGCCGGCCTGGGCCTGAGCTGGACCTCCCCGGTGGGCCCGTTCAAGCTGAGCTACGGCCTGCCGGTGAAGTACGAGAAGACCGATAGAATTCAACGGTTCCAGTTCCAAGTCGGTACCGCGTTTTGATGAAAGCCCGTTCCATGAAATTGATTTTCGCCCTGATGCTGGCCTGTGTCTCGTCGATCGCGGTCTCGGCCCAGGCCCAAGAATTGAAGATCGGCTACGTGAACAGCGAGCGCGTGCTGCGCGAGGCCGAGCCGGCCAAGCGCGCCCAGGCGAAGCTGGAAGCCGAGTTCGGCAAGCGCGAGAAGGACCTCAACGACCAGAACGCGTCGCTGCGCGCCCAGGCCGAGAAGCTGGATCGCGACTCGCCGACGCTGTCGGAAGCCGAGAAGACGCGCCGCCAACGCGAGCTCGTCGAGCTCGACCGCGACCTGCAGCGCAAGCACCGCGAGTTCCAGGAAGACCTCACCCAGCGCAAGAACGAGGAACTGTCGAGCGTGGCCGAGCGCGCCAATCGCGCGATCAAGGCGATCGGCGACGCCGAGCACTACGACATCATCCTGCAGGACCAGCTGGTCATCTATTTCAGCGGCCGTGTCGACCTGACCAAGAAGGTCATCGACGCGCTCAATTCCGCCAAGTAGACCGTCCGGGCCCCGCGACATGAACTCAGTTCGCCTGGGTGAGATCGTTGCGGCGCTGGGCGGAGAACTGCGAGGCGACGGCGACCGCCTGATCGGGCGCATCGGCCCGCTGGAGTCGGCCGGCGCCGACGCGATCACGTTCATCGCGCAGTCCCGGCTGCGCAGCCTGCTGGAAGCCAGCGCGGCCGGCGCGATCGTGCTCGCGCCCGCGCTGGTGCCCGCCGCGCCCGCCGACCGCCCGCTGGTGGTCACCGACGATCCCTACCTGTATTTCGCCCGCCTGACCCAGTGGTGGGCCCGGCGGCTGCGTCCGGCGCCGGCCGCCGGCGTGCACCCGTCCGCGGTCGTCGCCGCCGACGCCAGCGTCGCGGCCAGCGCGGTCGTCGGACCGATGGTGGTGATCGAGTCGGGCGCCGTCATCGGCGAGCGCGTGCAACTGGGCGCCCACTGCGTCGTCGGCGCGGGCTCGCGCATCGGCGCCGACAGCCTGCTGCACCCGCGCGTGACCGTCGCCGCGGGCTGCAGCGTGGGCGAACGCTGCGTGTTCCAGAGCGGCGCGATCATCGGCGGGGACGGCTTCGGCATCGCGCCGACGCAGGGCCGCTGGGAACGCATCGAGCAACTGGGCGGCGTGCGCATCGGCAACGACGTCGACATCGGCGCCAACACCTGCGTGGACCGCGGCGCCCTCGACGACACCGTGCTGGAAGACGGGGTCAAGCTGGACAACCAGATCCAGATCGGCCACAACTGCCACATCGGCGCCCACACGGTGATGGCGGCGTGCGTGGGCATCGCCGGCAGCACGCGGGTCGGCCGCAACGTGATGATCGGCGGAGCGGCGATGATCCAGGGCCACATCGAGATCGCCGACGGCGTCACGGTGTCGGCCTCCACGATGGTGATGCACTCGTTGCGCAAGAAGGGCGTCTACACCGCCATCTTCCCGATCGACGAGCACGCCAGCTGGGAAAAGAACGCAGTCACGCTGCGCAACCTGTATGCCCTCCGGGAGCGCGTCAGAGCCCTGGAGAAGGCCCAAAAGAAAGACTGAGACTCCCATGCTGATGGACATCCACCAGATCATCAAGAAGCTGCCGCACCGCTATCCGTTCCTGCTCGTCGACCGCGTCGTCGAGTTCGAGAAGGACGTGCGCATCAAGGCGCTGAAGAACGTCACCATCAACGAGCCGTTCTTCCAGGGCCACTTCCCCAACCGCCCGGTGATGCCCGGCGTGCTGATGCTGGAGGCGCTGGCGCAGGCCTCGGCGCTGCTGTCGTTCTCGTCCGAAGGCGAGGAGTCCAACGGCGAGCGGCTGTACTACTTCGTGGGCATCGACGGCGCGCGCTTCAAGCGCGTGGTCGAGCCGGGCGACCAGCTCATCCTCGAGTCGCGCATCGAGCGCAAGAAGTCGGGCATCTACAAGTACTCGGTGCGCGCCACGGTGGGCGACGAGCTGGCGGTGGAAGCCACGCTGATGTGCACCGTGCGCGACGTCGCGCCCTGAGGCCTGGCGGGCAGTGGGCATGACCAACATCCACCCGACGGCGCTGGTCGATCCGGCCGCCGAGCTCGACTCCTCGGTGAGCGTCGGCGCGTATGCCGTCATCGGGCCGCACGTGCGCATCGGCGCCGGCACGCAGGTGGGCCCGCATTGCGTGATCGAGGGCCGCACCACCATCGGCCGCGACAACACCTTCTACCAGTTCGGCTCCATCGGCGCGATGCCGCAGGACATGAGCCACAAGGGCGAGCTGACCGAACTGCGCATCGGCGACCGCAACACGATCCGCGAGTTCTGCACGCTCAACACCGGCACCTACAAGGAAGAGGGCGTCACCCGCATCGGCAGCGACAACTGGATCATGGCCTACGTGCACGTCGCGCACGATTCGCGCGTGGGCGACCGCACCGTGCTGGCCAACGGCGTGACCCTGGCCGGCCACGTGCACATTGGCGACTGGGCGTTCGTCGGCGGGCTGTCGGGGGTGCACCAGTTCGTGCACATCGGCGCCCACGCGATGATCGGCTTCCAGGCCCACGTCAGCCAGGACGTGCCGCCGTTCATGCTCGCCGAGGGCAACCCGATGGCGTTGCGCACCGTCAACATGACGGGCCTCAAGCGCCGCGATTTCACCGCCGAGCAAATCACGGCCATCCGCAACATGCACAAGGCCCTGTACCGCAAGAGCCAGCCGCTGGAACTCGCGAAGGCCGAGATCGAGGCCATGCGCGGCGACGACGCGCGCGTCAACGGCGACATCGACACGATGCTGAACTTCATCGCGTCCGGCACCCGGGGCCTGGTCCGCTGACCACGCGCTCGATGAGCCCCGAGCCTGCACGCACGATCCTGCCCGACCCCCAAGCCCTGCGCCTGGGCATGGTCGCCGGCGAGGCCTCGGGCGACCTGCTGGCCAGCCTGCTGCTGGACGGGTTGAAGGCGCGCTGGCCGGTGCTCGCCGCCGGCGGCATCGGCGGTCCGAAGATGGTGGCGCGCGGCTTCGACGCCTGGTGGCCGGCCGACAAGCTGTCGCTGTTCGGCTATGTCGACGTGCTGCTGAACTACCGCGAACTGGTGGGCATCCGCAATGCGCTGGGCGACCGGCTGATCGCCGAGCGCCCCGACGTCTTCGTGGGCGTCGACGCGCCCGACTTCAACTTCGGCCTCGAGAAGCGGCTGCGCGCGGCCGGCATCAAGACCGTGCACTTCGTCTGCCCGTCGATCTGGGCCTGGCGCGGCGACCGCGTGCACACGCTGGCGGCCTCGGCCGACCACGTGCTGTGCCTGTTCCCGTTCGAGCCCGAGCTGCTGCGCGCGCACGGCATCAAGGCCACGTACGTGGGCCATCCGCTGGCCCAGGTGATCCCCCTGGAGCCCGATCGTGCGGCGGCGCGCGTCGCCCTGGGCCTGCCCGAGACGGCGCAGGTGGTGGCGCTGCTGCCGGGCAGCCGGCGCTCCGAGATCCGGCTGATCGCGCCGCGCGTGCTCGCGGCGGCGGCGACGCTGCACCGCGAGCGTCCGGGCGTGCGCTTCGTGCTGCCGGTGGCCCCCGGCATGCGCGCGCTGGTCGAGCCGCTGTTGCTGCGCCATGCGCCGGGCGTGCCGGTGGACCTGCTCGACGGCCGCTCGCACGACGCGCTGGCCGCCTGCGACGTCGCGATCGTCGCCAGCGGCACCGCCACGCTGGAGGCCGCGCTGTTCAAGCGGCCGATGGTCATCACCTACGTCGTGAGCTGGCTCAACGCGCTGCGCATGAAGCGCCTGCGCCTGCAGCCGTGGGTAGGGCTGCCCAACGTGCTCTGCCGCGACTTCGTGGTGCCCGAACTGCTGCAGGAGGCCGCCACGCCGCAGGCGCTCGCGCGAGCGACAATCGAGTGGCTGGACGACGAGGCGCGCCGCGAGAAGGTGCGCGTGCGTTTCAACGAACTACACCACCTGCTGCGCCGCGACACGGTGCGGGAGTCCGCCGATGCCATCGCGCAAGTTGTCAAAGCCTGAGCAGATCTCCTTGCGATTCGACAGCAATGACGGCCTCGTGGCCGGCGTCGACGAAGCCGGCCGCGGCCCGCTGGCCGGTCCGGTCGTGGCCGCCGCCGTGATCCTCGACGACATGAAGCGGATCAAGGGGCTCAACGACTCCAAGCTGCTGACGCCGCTCAAGCGCGAGCGCCTGTTCGACGAGATCCGGGCCCACGCGCTGGCGTTCTGCGTCGCCGAGGCCAGCGTCGCCGAGATCGACGAGCTCAACATCCTGCACGCCACGATGCTGGCCATGAAGCGGGCGGTCGAGGGCCTGCGCCTGCCGCCGCACAAGGTGCTGGTCGACGGCAACCGGCTGCCCCAGATCCGCATCCGCGCCGAGGCGATCGTCGGCGGCGACGCCAGCGTCGCCGCCATCTCCGCGGCATCCATCCTGGCCAAGGTCACGCGCGACCGCATCTGCGTCGAGCACGAGCTGCACTACCCGCAGTACGGCTTCGCCACCCACAAGGGCTACGGCACCGCGGCGCACCTGGCCGCGCTCGACGAGCACGGCCCCTGCGCCTGGCACCGCCGCTCGTTCGAGCCGGTCCGCCTGGCCGCCCTGCGGCGCGCCTGCGCCGAATCCGGATGACGATCGTCCGCCAGGTCACGTCGCGCCACAACGAGCTGTTCAAGGACCTGCGCCGGCTGCTGGCCGAGCCGACCGCCTACCGCAAGCTCGGCCGCGTGTGGCTGGAGGGCGACCACCTGTGTCGCGCGCTGCTGGCGCGCGGGCGCGCGCCGCTGCGCGCGATCGTCACCGAGTCCGGCTGGGCGATGCCGGCGTTCGAGGCGCTGGCGCGCAACGCGCCGGAGGTGGTCTGCATTCCCGACGCGCTGATGCGCGAGCTGAGCGGGCTGGAGTCGCCGGCGCCGATCGGCTTCCTGATCGAGGCGGAGCAGGGCGTCGCGCCGCGCGCGGGCATCGACAGCGTGGTGCTGGACCGCCTGCAGGATCCGGGCAACGTGGGCAGCATCCTGCGCACCGCCGCGGCCATGGGCTTCGCGCAGGTCATCGCGCTCAAGGGCAGCGTGGCGCTGTGGTCGCCCAAGGTGCTGCGCGCCGGCATGGGCGCCCATTTCGCGCTGGCGCTGGTCGAG
Source organism: uncultured Vitreoscilla sp. (assembly GCA_964418745.1). Taxonomy (GTDB): domain Bacteria; phylum Pseudomonadota; class Gammaproteobacteria; order Burkholderiales; family Burkholderiaceae_C; genus Scleromatobacter. The sequence goes on along the minus strand of CAYQMX010000029.1, from coordinate 67,028 downwards.
GGCGCGGCAATCGCCGACGTCGCGGCGCTGGGCTTGCCCATCGTCGGCACTCACCTGCGCGAAGCGCAGTGGCTGCACGAGACGACGCTGCCGCGTCCGCTGGCCTGGGTGTTCGGCCACGAAGGGCAGGGCATGAGCGACGCCGTGGGCGCGGCCTGCACGCTGCGCGTGCGCATCGCGCAGCCCGGGGGCGAGGAGTCCCTCAACGTGGCGGCGGCGGCGGCGATGTGCCTGTACGAATCGAGCCGGCAGGCCGCCTCGGCCGCGCGCTGAGGAAGCCGACGACGCGCGCGGCGCCGCGCCCGTCAGCCGAGGACGAAATCGCCGGCGGGCGTCGCGATGACGTGGGCCTCGGTCGCGCGGACATCGAGGTCGCGCCAGTCGAACACGAGCCCGCGATGCTCGGGCCGCGTGATGCCGGCCAGCGCGGGCAGGTGCTGGTGCACGGGAAAGTGGGCTTCGGCCAGCGGCCGGTTCTTCGGGCGACGCGACGAGTGGCCCATCATCACGACCGAGCGCCCGGTGCGCCGCTGCAGCGATTCGTGGTGGAACACCTGGGCCGAATCGGACATCACCACGGTGCCGGCCGGCCCGATGCAGCGCTTCCACCGGTCGCGCGGCACGTGCAGGGCCATCGTGTCGTCATCGCATTGACCGAGCATGGCCAGGGCCTTCGTGGCGGCCGCCGGCACGGAGCGCGGCGCGTATTCGAAGGGCCCGCCGTCCTCCTCGACGTCGTTGAGGTACATCACGGTGCGCAGCACGCGGTGATCCTCCGCGTCCCGATGCCAGAGGCGCGGGCCGACCTGGCGGCCGTCGACCGCCGAATGCCGGTAGACGGCGCCGTGGTAGGCCACCGGGACGCGCAGGTACTGTTCGACGATGGCGAGCACGGTCGCCTGGAGGCCGAACAGGAACAGGCCGGGCAGGCGGGCCAGGAGGTCTGCGGGCGCGAGGTCGGTCGAGGCGCCGCGGTCCTGCCAGCTCACGCCGTCGGACTGCAGCAGCGACAGGGCTTCGGCCATCGTCGCGCGGCAAGCCGGCGCGGCGGGGCCCAGCAGGCGCTCCACGGTCGTCACGTAGACGCCCTCGGTGCGCAGGCTGGCGATCGCCTCGTCTGTGAGCGGGTTGCGGCCGGCCTCCAGGCGCGAACGCGCCAGCAGCGCCTGCACCTGCTGCGATGCCTTGATGCACTGCTCGCGCAGGCGCGCAGTCATCGCGGGCGGATTCGGTGAACGCAAGGCGGGGCTCCCAGGATCGTGACGGGTCAGGGTCGCGGTCGGCGCGCCGGCGGGCTCCGGCGGCGGCGGGCCGCGACCGGGCGCCGCGCGTGCGGATCGCTCCATGGCCCGAGTGTCCTGCCGAGCTGGCGTGGCGTCAATCGGGGGGGGCGCCGGCCGGAACTCAGTAGATCAGCTTGTCCGGCCGGATGTCGCGCAGGATGGTCGCCGCGATCTCCTCGATCGACTTGTGCGTGGACGACAGCCAGGAAATGCCGTTGCGCTTCATCATCGCCTCGGCCTCGCGCACCTCGTAGCGGCAGTTGTCCAGCGCGGCGTACTTGCTCTGCGGACGGCGCTCGTTGCGGATCTGGGTCAGGCGCTCGGGGTCGATCGTCAGGCCGAAGCACTTGGCCTTGTAGGGTGCCAGCGTGGAGGGGAACTGGCCGCGCTCGAAATCCTCGGGGATCAGCGGGTAGTTGGCGGCCTTGATGCCGTGCTGCATCGCCAGGTACAGCGTCGTGGGCGTCTTGCCGCAGCGGCTGACGCCCACCAGGATGACGTCGGCCGACGCCAGGTTCTTGGCCGACTGGCCGTCGTCGTGCGCCAGCGAGAAGTTGATCGCCTCGATGCGCTCGTTGTATTCCTCGCTCTTGGCGGCGTCCGAGAAGCGGCCCACGCGGTGGTTGGACTTCATCTCGAATTCGTGCTCGAGGGGCTCGACGAAGGTGCGGAACATGTCCATCACCATTCCGGTGCAGTCCGGGGCGGTGATGACCGCGCGCACGTCCTCGGTGGCCATCGTTATGAAGACGATGGGCTTCTTGCCCTCGAGCAGGGTCGTGCGGTTGATCTCCTCGACCACGCCGCGGGCCTTCTCGACGGTGTCGATGAAGGGGCGTCGCACCTTCCGGGGCTTGACGGAAAACTGCGCCAGTATCGAGCTGCCGAAGGTCTCGGCAGTGATCCCGGTACCGTCCGAGACGAAGAAAACGGTTCGATTGGGCATGTCGGGGGTCGGGTTAGGGCATATGTCCTACCCGATCATAGGCAGATCCTCCGTAGAATCCCGGTCAACTCAGTCCTAAATCTTTCCGACCGCCTTTTTCGCCATGGCCCGCTTCGAACCACAAGTCCAATTCAAAAGCGTCGAAGCGCCTGGGGTCAAGAGCGTGCGGAGCCCGGTTTTTCATCATCAAGGAGCTTTCCCATGTCCAACCCCACGCTGGCCACCCGACTAGTCGTTCCCTTCGAAGAACTGAGGATGACCGACGTCGACGTCGTCGGTGGCAAGAACGCCAGCCTCGGCGAAATGATCAGCCAGCTGGCTGCCACGGGCGTCCGCGTGCCCGGCGGCTTCGCCACGACCGCGCACGCCTTCCGTGAATTCCTGAAGTTCGGCGGCCTGACCGAGCGCATCGCCGCCCGGCTGAAGTCGCTGGACACGGACGACGTGCGCGCGCTGGCCGAGGCCGGCACCGAGATCCGCCACTGGATCGGCGACGCGCCGTTCCCGCCCGAGCTCGAGGCCGGCGTGCGCGCCGAATTCGCGCGCCTGTCGGCCAGCGACGCCAACGCGTCGTTCGCCGTGCGCTCCTCGGCCACCGCCGAGGACATGCCCGACGCGTCCTTCGCCGGCCAGCAGGAGACCTTCCTGAACGTGGTCGGCATCGAGGACGTGCTGCGCAAGATGAAGGAAGTCTTCGCCTCGCTCTACAACGACCGCGCGATCAGCTACCGCGTCCACAAGGGCTATGCCGACACCGAGGTGGCGCTGTCCGCCGGCGTGCAGCGCATGGTGCGCTCCGACCTCGGCGCCGCCGGCGTGATGTTCACGCTCGACACCGAGAGCGGCTTCACCGACGTCGTCTTCATCACCTCCAGCTACGGCCTGGGCGAGACGGTGGTGCAGGGCGCGGTCAACCCCGACGAGTTCTACGTGCACAAGCCGGCGCTGGCCGCGGGCAAGGTCGCGGTCATCCGCCGCAGCCTGGGTTCCAAGCTGATCCGCATGGAATTCGCCACGCCGGAAGAAAAGGCCAGGGACGGCAAGCTGGTGCGCACGGTCGACACGCCGCCGGAGCAGCGCAACCGCTACTCGCTGAACGACGCCGACGTGACCGAGCTGGCCAGGTATGCCGTGATCATCGAGAAGCACTATGGCCGCGCGATGGACATCGAGTGGGGCAAGGACGGCGGCGACGGCCTGCTCTACATCCTCCAGGCGCGCCCGGAGACGGTCAAGAGCAACGCCGGCAATCAGGCCGAGCACCGCTACAAGCTCAAGGGCTCGGGCACGGTGCTGGTCGAAGGCCGCGCGATCGGCCAGAAGATCGGCACCGGCCCGGTGCGCGTGTGCCGCAACATCTCCGAGATGGACCAGGTGCAGCCGGGCGACGTGCTCGTCGCCGACATGACCGACCCGAACTGGGAGCCGGTGATGAAGCGCGCCGGCGCCATCGTCACCAACCGCGGCGGGCGCACCTGCCATGCCGCCATCATCGCGCGCGAGCTGGGCATCCCGGCCGTGGTCGGCTGCGGCGACGCCACCGACCTGCTGCACGACGGGGCGCTGGTCACTGTGGTGTGCTCCGAGGGCGACACCGGCTTCGTCTACGACGGCCTGCTGGAGACCGAGGTCAGCGAGGTGGTGCGCGGCGAGATGCCCTACAGCGCCATCAAGATCATGATGAACGTGGGCAACCCGCAGCTCGCCTTCAACTTCTCGCAGCTGCCCAACTCGGGGGTCGGACTGGCCCGCCTCGAGTTCATCATCAACAACAACATCGGCGTCCACCCGAAGGCGATCCTCGACTATCCCAACATCGACCCCGACCTGAAGAAGGCGGTCGAATCGGTGGCCCGCGGCCACGCCTCGCCGCGCGCGTTCTACGTCGACAAGCTCGCCGAAGGCGTCGCCACGATCGCCGCCGCGTTCTGGCCCAAGCCGGTCATCGTGCGCCTGTCGGACTTCAAGTCCAACGAGTACAAGAAGCTGATCGGCGGCTCGCGCTACGAGCCGGACGAGGAAAACCCGATGCTGGGCTTCCGCGGCGCGTCGCGCTACATCAGCGGCGAGTTCCAGGATGCCTTCGCGATGGAATGCGAGGCGCTCAAGCGCGTGCGCCACGACATGGGCCTGACCAACGTCGAGATCATGGTGCCCTTCGTGCGCACGGTGCGCCAGGCCGAACGCGTGGTGACCATGCTCGCCGAACGCGGCCTCAAGCGAGGCGTCGACGGTCTGCGGGTGATCATGATGTGCGAGGTGCCCAGCAACGCGATCCTGGCCGACCAGTTCCTGGAGCACTTCGACGGCATGTCGATCGGCTCCAACGACCTGACCCAGCTCACCCTGGGCCTGGATCGCGACTCGGGCCTGGCCCAGCTGGCCGAGGACTTCGACGAGCGCGACCCGGCCGTCAAGGCCCTGATCTCGCGCGCCATCAACGCCTGCCGCGCCACCGGCAAGTACGTGGGCATCTGCGGCCAGGGCCCCAGCGACCACCCCGACTTCGCGGCCTGGCTGGCCGACGAGGGGATCGTGTCGATCTCGCTGAATCCCGATTCGGTGGTCGAGACCTGGACGGCCCTCTCGGCACGCAAGTAAGTACCTGTCTGTCTGCCCGACGGCGGGCAGACGCGTGTTTTCCGCTCGAACAGCGCCTCCAGCCGGAGGCGTTGTGCTATGATCGCAGGCTTTCCTTGCCGCACCCGTGGGTGCTTTGCCGGTTTCCGGTCGAGCACCGTAGTTGACGCTTTCGGGGCGGCTTCATCCGGCTTCGGCCGGAAATCCACAAGGAGTGTCCATGCGTCACTATGAAATCGTTCTGCTGATCCATCCGGATCAAAGCGAACAAGTTCCGGCCATGCTGGAACGCTACAAGGCCCTCGTCACCAATTCCGGTGGCAAGGTGATCCGACTGGAAGACTGGGGCCGCCGCCAGCTGGCCTACACGATCCAGAAGCTCGCCAAGGCGCATTACATCTGCATCAACATCGAATGCGGTAATGAAGCCCTGAAGGAGCTGGAAACCGGCTTCCGCTTCAACGATGCCGTCCTGCGCCACCTCACGGTGCTGCGCGACAAGGCCGACACCGCCCCGTCCGTCATGATGAAGGCCGTGGAGAAGGAAGAAGCCCGCAAGTCGGCATCGTCGCAGGAGGCGACGGCCTGAAGGCAGATGCCGCGCCCCGCCAGGGCCTCGAAGGAGGCGTCGCAGCGATGAATCGATTGATTCTCTCTGCCGAACTGGTGGAACGCGGCGCGACCCGGTACACCCCGGCCGGACTTCCAGCGCTCGACCTGAGCCTGAAGCACGAATCCGAGGTGGTCGAAGACAAGCAGCCGCGCAAGGTCGTCCTGACGATGCGCGCGGTGGCGATCGGTGAGATCACGCGCAAGATCGCGACCCTTCCCCTGGGACAGGTCGCCAGCTACGCCGGCTTCATCGCTCCCTCTCGCAATGCGAAAGGCCTTGTCTTCCACGTGACCGAAGTCGCCGCCTGACAGCACGTCCCCCATTTCCATTTCGTCGGAACACATTTCAGAGGTCATCACATGCCCCCGCCAAAATCCCGGTTTTCCAAGGACAAGCGTCCGAAGCGCAACCAGCAATCGCTGCTGTTCCGCCGCAAGCGCTTCTGCCGCTTCACGGTCGCCAAGGTCGAACAGATCGACTACAAGGACGTCGACGTCCTGCGTGACTTCATCGGCGAGAACGGCAAGATCACGCCGGCTCGCCTGACGGGCACGCGCGCGTTCTACCAGCGTCAGCTGACCACCGCCATCAAGCGCGCGCGCTTCCTGGCGCTGCTGCCGTACAGCGATCAACACAAGGTCTGAGGAGTAACCACCCATGCAAATCATCCTGCTGGAAAAGGTCGCCAACCTCGGTAACCTGGGCGACGTCGTCAAGGTCAAGGACGGCTACGCCCGCAACTTCCTGATCCCGACCCGCATGGCACGCCGTGCCACCGCGACCGCGATCAAGGAATTCGAAGTCAAGCGCGCCGAGCTCGAGAAGGCCGCCGCCGAGAAGCTGGCCACCGCGCAGGCGTTCGGCGAGAAGCTGGCCGGCAAGACCGTCCGCATCTCGCAGAAGGCCGGCGTCGACGGTCGCCTGTTCGGTTCGGTCACCAACGCCGACATCGCCGAGGCGCTGACGAAGAACGGCTTCGAAGTGGCCAAGGCGCAGATCCGCCTGCCCAACGGTCCGCTGAAGACGGTCGGCGAGCACGCCGTCTCCGTGGCCGCGCACACCGACGTCGTGGTCGAAGTCACCGTGCAAGTGGTGCCCGAGCAAGACTGATGCCGCCGCGCGGGCCGCGTGCCCGCCTGCCGCTCGAAAGGGCCGACGCGAGTCGGCCCTTTTTCATTGGCGCCACGAAAAAAAGGCAGTTGTCCCGGCCCGCCCCCAGGCTGTCCACAACCTTGTCCACAGGCGACCGGCGCCTCGCCCCTTAAGATCGACGACACATGACGACCATCTTCGATTCCGCGCTGCCCAGCCGCGGCGAGTCCCGCGACGACGACGTCGCGCGCCTGCGCGTGCCGCCCCAATCCATCGAGGCCGAGCAGAGCGTGCTCGGCGGCCTGCTGCTCGACAACGGCGCATGGGATCGCGCCGCCGACGTCGTCACCGAGGCCGACTTCTACCGCTTCGAGCACAAGCTGATCTTCGGCGCCATCGGCGCGCTGATCGGTGCCAGCAAGCCCGCCGACGTCATCACCGTCTACGAGCACCTGCAGATGGCCGGCAAGGCCGAGGACTCGGGCGGTCTGGCCTACCTGAACGCCCTCGCGCAGAGCGTGCCTAGCGCCGCCAACATGCGGCGCTACGCCGAGATCGTGCGCGAGCGCGCGATCCTGCGCAAGCTGATCGCCGCCAGCGACGAGATCGCCACCAACGCGTTCAACCCGCAGGGCCGCGCGGTCACCCAGATCCTGGACGAGGCCGAGGGCAAGATCTTCAAGATCGGCGAGGAAGGCAACCGCAACAAGCAGGGCTTCCAGAGCATGGACGTGCTCGCGGTGCAGCTGATCGATCGCGTCACCGAGCTTGCCGAGAACGGCGCCGAGGACGTCACTGGCGTGCGCACCGGCTTCTACGACCTCGACCGCAACACCGCCGGGCTGCAGCCGGGCGACCTGATCATCCTGGCCGCCCGGCCGTCGATGGGCAAGACCGCCTTCGCGCTCAACATCGCCGAGAACGTCTCCGTCAACGAGGGCCTGCCGGTCGTCGTGTTCTCGATGGAAATGGGCGCCTCGCAGCTCGCGCTGCGGATGGTCGGCTCGCAGGGCCGCATCGACCAGCAGCACCTGCGCACCGGCCGCCTCGACAACGACGAGTGGGGCCGGCTCACCGAGGCGGTGGAGCGGCTGTCGAAGTCGTCGGTGTTCATCGACGAGACCCCTGCGCTCACGGGCCCGGAACTGCGCGCCCGCGCGCGGCGCCAGGCGCGCCAGTGCGGTCGCCTGGGCCTGATCGTGATCGACTACCTGCAGCTGATGAGCGGCTCGGGCGGCGACGGCGAGAACCGCGCCACCGAGATCGGCGAGATCTCGCGCGGCCTGAAGGCGCTGGCCAAGGAACTGCACTGCCCGGTGATCGCGCTGTCGCAGCTCAATCGCAGCGTGGAGACGCGGCCCGACAAGCGGCCGATGATGTCCGACCTGCGCGAGTCCGGCGCCATCGAGCAGGACGCCGACATCATCATGTTCATCTACCGCGACGAGTACTACAACAAGGAATCGAAGGAACCGGGCGTGGCGGAGATCATCATCGCCAAGCAGCGGAACGGCCCGGTGGGCACGACCAAGCTCACCTTCCTGCGGCAGTGGACGAAGTTCGACAACCTCGCGCCGGAGCACCTGAGCAGCGAGTACTGAGACCGGCCCGCCGGCTCAGGCCCGTCCCTGGCGAAGGGCGGCGGCGTCGGCCAGCGCGCGGCCCATCGCCCGCACGCCGTCGGCGGCCCGCCGCACCAGCGCCGCGTTGTCGGCGGCCACGCTGCCGTCGGGCAGCAGCAGGTTGTTCTCGAAGCCCACGCGCAGGTGCCCGCCGAAGGCGGCGGCGGCCATCATGCAGGCGTTCTCCTGTGGGCCGAACGCGCAGACCGCCCAGGGCTCGGGCCCGTCGTGCGCGGCCAGGAACGGCAGCAGGTCGACCGGCGCGCTGCGCTGGCCGGCGCTGTAGCGCCCGAGCACGAACAGCAGGAACCACGGGGCGTCGGGGACGACGCCGCGCTCGCGCAGCGAGCGCCAGCGCAGCACGTCCGCGGCGTCGTAGAGGATCACCTGGGTCATGATCCCGGCCTGTGCCAGCCACGCGAAGAACCCGGCGGCCTCGCGCTCGTGCGACGGGTCGGGGACCAGCTCGCGCACCGCCACCGAGACGGCCTCCGGCACGAGTTCGCGCACCACCGCCATCTGCTGCGGCGGGGCGTAGACGCGGCCCGACTCGGTGGTGACCTGCACGACCAGCGCCTGGCCGACCGCGGCGCGGATCGCCTGCGTGGCGTCGCGGTAGGCACCGGCGTCCAGCAGGTGCCGGCCCGCGGGCGTGCGCACGTGCAGGTGGATCATCGCCGCGCCCGCGTCCAGGCAGCGCCGCGCCTCGGCGCCGAGTTCCGCGGCCGTCAGCGGCACCGCGGGGTGGTCGGCCTTCTGCTTGTAGGCCCCGTTGGGCGCGACCGCGAGGACGAGCGGATCGTGGAAGCTCATGCGGGCCTCAGTCCATCGTGAGGCCACTGCGCTCGGCCTCGTCGTGGCGCGCCTGCTCGGCCATCACCATCGCGCCGATCTCGCGCTTGAGCGCATTGAACGTGGCGTCGCTGGAATCGCGCGGGCGCGGCACGTCCACCCGCACGTCGGCCTTGATCGTGCCCGGGCGGTAGGTCATCACGACGATGCGGTCGGCCAGGTAGATGGCCTCCTCGATGCTGTGGGTGACGAACACGATGGTCTTGCCGAGCTCGGCCCAGATCTTCGTGAGCTCGTCCTGCAGCGCCCGGCGCGACAGGGCGTCCAGCGCGCCGAAGGGCTCGTCCATCAGCAGCACCGGCGGGTCGATGGCCAGCACGCGGGCGATGGCCACGCGCTGGCGCATGCCGCCCGACAGGTCCTTCGGGAAGCGGTCGCGGAACTCGCCCAGGCGCAGCAACTGCAGCCAGCGCTCCACGTTCGCCGCGATCTCCGCCTTCGACAGGCCCTTGATCTCCAGGCCGAAGGCGATGTTCTGCGCCACGGTCATCCACGGGAACAGCGCGTACTCCTGGAAGACCATGCCGCGGTCTGGGCCCGGGCCGAGCACCGGCCGGCCCGAGACCTCGATGCGGCCCGAGCTCGGCGGCGAGAAGCCCGAGATGGCATTGAGCAGCGTGGACTTGCCGCAACCCGAGGGGCCGAGCAGGCAGACGAACTCGCCCGGCGCGATCTCCAGGTCGATGCCGGCCAGCGCCACGACGTCGGCGCCGCCGGCGGTGGGAAAGCGCTTGTGCACGCCCTGCACGGAGATGGACGCGGTGGTCATGTCACTGCTCCAGGCCGCGGTGCCAGCGCAGCAGGTGGTTGTTGATGCGGCTCATCACCAGGTCGATGCCCAGTCCGAGCAGCCCGATGGTGAACATGCCGGCGATGATCTTGTCGGACCAGAAGTACTCCCGGGCCTCTAGGATGCGGTAGCCCAGCCCGTTGTTGACCGCGATCATCTCCGAGACGATCACGACGATGAACGCCGTGCCGATCGCGATGCGCATGCCGGTGAGGATGTAGGGCGTGGCCGCCGGCAGCATCACGCGCCGGAACACCGTCATCTGGCTGGCGCCCAGGTTGCGCGCGGCCCGCAGGTAGATGCCGTCGACGTGGCGCACACCGGCGATGGTGTTCATCAGCACCGGAAAGAACGCGCCGATCACGATGAGGAAGATCGCCGGCGGATTGCCCAGGCCGAACCACAGGATGGCCAGCGGGATGTAGGCGATCGGCGGGATCGGCCGCAGGACCTGCAGCAGCGGGTTCATCAGCTTGAAGACCCGCTCGTTGGCGCCCATCAGCAGGCCCAGCGGCAGCCCGAGGACGGAGCCGAGGAAGAAGCCCGTGAGCACGCGGTAGAGGCTGCCGGCGGCGTCGCGCAGCAGTTCGCCCGAGAACAGCCAGGCGAGTTGGCTGCCCTGGGTGGGGTCCCAGGCCTGCGTGGGCGAGAGGTACTGCCACCAGCGCACCGCCACCGCCACCGGGGACGGCAGCACCTGCGGGTTGACCCAGCCCAGCATCGCCACGGCCTGCCACAAGGCCAGCAGCAGCACCGGCACCGCCGCGCCCTCCAGCCAGCGCGCGAGGTGGATGCGCACGGCGTTCACTGGACGTTCAGCGATTTCTTGGCCGCCTGCAGCAGGTCGACCTTGACGTAGTCCGTCGCACGCGGGGCCTGCGGGAACTTGCCGATGCCGTACCTGGCCATCAGGTCGGCGGTCGTCTGCAGGTGCTCCGGAGTGATGTCGTAGCTGTAGGGCGAGTTGCCGATCGCGGCGTCGAAATCCGCTTCGGTGATCTGGCCCTTGAACAGCGTCTCGCGCACGTAGCGCGAGGCGAGCTTGGGATCGTCGATGAAGGCCTTGGTGGCCATCACGAAGCAGCGCATGAACTTCTCGGCGACCTGGGGCTTGTCCTTGTAGAACTTCTCGGTCATCACCAGCGTGCGCACCGGGCTGCCGATGGGCGTGTCGTAGGGCTTGAGCACCTCGACGCCGAAGCCCTTGTTGATGGCCTGGGACGACTGCGGCTCGGTCTGCATGATGACGTCGACGTTGTTCGTCAGCAGGGCCTGGTTCAGGTCGGGGTAGCCCAGGTAGGTGATCTGCACGTCCTTGCCCGGCTGGTCCGAGAAGCTCAGGCCGGCCTTGCCCAGTTCGGTGGCCAGCAGGATCTCCTGGATGCTGCCGCGGGTGACGGCCACGCGCTTGCCCTTGAGGTCGGCCACGCGCTTGACGCCGGCATCGGGGCGGGCCAGCAGGCGGGCGCCTCCGGTGGCGAATCCGGCCACGACATAGATCGGCACGCCGCTGGCGCGTGCGGAAATCGCGGCTTCCGACGCGGTCGCGCCCGCGTCGAGCTCGCCGGCGATGATGGCCTGCATCACGTCCAGGCCCTTGGCGAAGATGCGCACGTCGATCTTCAGGCCGCACCTGGGCCCGATCTCCTGCATGTACGAGACGGCGCCGAAGTGGGCGAGCTTCAGGTTGCCCAGCCGCACCACGTCCTGGGCACGGACGGGGGCGGCGGCGGCCAGCAGCGCAGCCGCCACGGCAGCAGCCAGGGTCTTCAAACGGGTCATGTCGGATCTCCAGTTCGGGGGGGTCTCTGCGCGGCGACGGGCGAGGCGTTCGGACGCCCGCCCCGGGCACAGGACATCGGGCCGTCGCGTCCCTGCCGGTGCCCGGGGAAGTGGCGGTCGATGCCGGATGCTCGAACTGCAGTGTATTTCCGTCGGAGCCCGACGGCCGGCGACGATTCGATCCGGCCGGCGCCGACAGGGCGGGCGCCTGGTGCGGCGCGTGCCGGTCCCTCAGCCGCGCCCGGTGCTCGCCGTGCTGCGCCGCAAGGCCTCCAGCGCCAGCGCGCGGCTCTGGTACGGATGCTGGCAGCGGAAGATGCAGCGGCCGTGGGTGTTGTGCGCGAGCTTGGCGCACAGCACCTGCGGCCGCCGGCTGGCCAGCCGCCAGCCCTCGACCGCGAGCTGCATGCCAAGCAGGGGCGGAACGAGGTTGACCCAGTGCGCGGCCGTGATGCCGGCCGTCGCGTCGACCGCGAGCAGGCGCGCCACGTTGATGCCGAAGCCGGACAGCGGGGCCGCGCAGGCGACCACCAGCATGAACAGCAGGCCGACCAGCACGCCGGTCCACCGGTACCAGCGCGCGTGGTTGCTGGTGTACAGGATCAGCCACATCGCCGTGGCCGCGAGCACCAGTGCGGTGGCGAACGCCACCCGCTCGTCGCTCGGCCCGATCGAGCTTGCCAGCAGCGCCGGCTGCGCCGCCGCAGGCATCAGGGCGCCCCAGCGCAGCAGGGTCACCGCGACGGTGGCGCCGGCGATCTGCGCCAGGATGTAGAACAGGGCGTCGGGGCGGCCGATCTTGCCGAGGCGCAAGTAGGCGAGGGTGAGCGCCGGATTGAGGTGGGTCCCGGAGCGGCGGCCCCACGGCGAATAGATCATCGCCATCAGGGCCAGGCCCATGGCGACGCCGGCGAGCAGGCGGCGCAGGGCGGGCTCCTGGGGCGCGCCGGGGAAGACGGTGGACGGCGCCTCCATCCAGGCCGAGACGAGGCCCGCCGCGAGGACGAACAGCGCCAGGAAACCGGCCTCGACGGCGTACTCCGGCCAGTGGCCGCGCAACGCCCGGACCCACGGCAGGTCCGCCTCGGAACGGGGCGCGACGCCCGTCTCGGGCCGTGGCAGCGCCCGGCGATCACGGAAGAGTCGACCGGGCGACGGTAGTCCGCCGGGAGGAGAGGGATTGGAAGTGGTCAAGCGTAGGCAATGCGGCAAGCGATGTACCGACCCCCCAAGACTGCACGAACGGCAGAAATCCATTGCGTCGAAAAGAAGGACTGTATATATTTACAGCATGCCCGAGCGCCGCACGATTCCGATCGCCCCCTTGCCGTTGGCGCCTGCCGGGGCCGGCTTTCGCGTGGTCGATGCGGCCGACGCCGGCGCCGGTTCAGCCACGGGACCGGCGGCCGTGCTCAAGGGCCGCGGCACCGCCTGGGCCATCGCCCACCGCTTCGAGAAGGACGCGCGCGAAGCCGCCGACGACGGCTGGGGCTCGCTGGACCAGGAGGCCCGCGAGGAGCATGTCGCGCCGGGCACGACCGTGATCGAGGAGCAGGCGGGGCGCATCCTGAGCACCAACGATTCGCCCGATATCCCGTTCGACGTCGCGATCAATCCGTACCGAGGCTGCGAGCATGGCTGCATCTATTGCTTCGCGCGCCCCACCCACAGCTACCTGAACCTGTCGCCCGGCCTCGACTTCGAGACCCGCATCATCGCCAAGGTCAACGCGGCGCAACGTCTGCGCGAGACGCTCGCCCGGCCCGGCTACCAGCCCTCGCACATCAACATCGGCTCGGCCACCGATGCCTACCAGCCGGTCGAGCGCCGGCTGCGCGTCACCCGCGGCGTCATCGAGGTGCTGGCGGAGTGCCGGCACGCGTTCGCGATCGTCACCAAGTCCTCCGGCGTCGAACGCGACCTGGACCTGCTGGGCGAGATGGGCCGCGCCGGCCTGGCGGTGGTCTACATGTCGGTCACCACGCTCGACAGCACGCTGTCGCGCATCATGGAGCCGCGGGCGGCGGCGCCGCACCGGCGCCTGCGCACCATTGAGGCCCTCGCGCGCGCGGGCGTGCCGGTGGGCGTGAGCGCGTCGCCCATGATCCCGTTCATCAACGAACCCGAGCTGGAGCGCATCCTGGCCGCGGCGCGCGATGCCGGCGCCAGCAGCGCGTTCTGCACGGTGCTGCGGTTGCCCTGGGAGGTCAACCCGCTGTTCCAGCAATGGCTGGAGGCGCACTTCCCCGATCGCGCGGCGCGCGTGATGGCGCGCGTTCGCGACATGCGGGGCGGCAAGGACTACGACGCCCGCTTCGGCCAGCGCATGCGCGGCACCGGGGCCTGGGCGCAGTTGCTGCGCGATCGCTTCGAGCTGGCCGTCACGCGCCTGGGTTTCAGCCGCGAGCGCCATCCACTGGACATGTCGCAGTTCGTGCGGCCGGCGCCGCCGCTGCGCGCCGCTGCGGCCTCGCGCGGGGCCGACGCGGCCGGACAGGGGAGCCTGTTTTGAATCCTGGCGAGCCAACGCGGCGCGCGGACGTCGCACGCCGTCCGTGGCCGTTCTACGCGGCCTTGCCCGCGACCGGCGGCGCTGCCGCGGGGGCGGCGGGTGCGGCAGGCGCACCGCCGTCGGCCGGCGCATTCTCGCGTGCCCGCAGCACCAGCCCGCCCGATTGCCGGCCATTGTCGGCGGCCAGCGGCGCCACCGGCGGGCCACCGGCGTAGCGCTGCTTGAGCTCGTCGGCCATGCCCAGCAGGTCCTGCGCGTCGGCGATCTTGTCGGCATGGCGTTGCAGCACCATGCGGGCCATGTCGATCAGCTTGGCGTTCATCGTGCGCGCCCCGGCGCTCAGCAGCGACTTCGCGGCCGCGCGCGGCTCGCCGGCCAGGCTGTGCGACATCGCCTGTTCGGCGAGCGCGGTGATCGCGTTGTGCTGCTCGCGGATGCGCGTGGCGTAGGGCTCGTGCACCTGGCCGGCGCGCGCCAGCAGCTCCGACAGGCTGCGCGTGGTGCAGAAGCGCAGCGAGAGGGTGTCGATCCAGCCTTCGGCTGCATCGAGCTGCAGTTCCGCCGCGGTCAGGTAGGCCAGCATGGCCACCATGTTGGACGCCGCCTCGAAGTCGAAGTTGGCTTCCTTGATCTCCTTGGCCATGGACCGGACTTCCGCCACCACCTGGGCCACCTGGCGCTGCAGCATCAGGTTGAAGATGGTGATGACGCTGGTGAAGCGCTGCAGCCGCACGCTCTTGGGCGCCTTCTCCAGCGCGTGGTTCATGTTGTCCAGGCAGCGCTGCAGGCCCTTGGAGTCGCGGTCGACGAAGCGCGTGACCGCCAGCAGCACGATGGTCTGGTAGTCGAACATCTTGGAGCTGATGCCCAGCAGCGTCGCGCGCTCCAGCGCCTTCTTGGCCTCTTCCTTCTCGCCCAGGTAGAACGCCAGCATGCCCTGGCGCTGCAGGCGCGAGATCGAGCCCGGCGTCAGCTGGGTGGCGGTGCGGTACGTGGCCAGCGCCTCGGCGAACTGGCCCAGGTCGACCTGCACGCGGCCCATCACGTCGTAGGCGTCCGCGAAGCCGGGCTGGTCGGCGATCAGGCTCTCGAGCGTGCGCTTGCCGGCCGGTCCGGACCCGGCCTCGATCTGCGCGCGGGCCACGCCCAGGCGCGCCCAGGGCAGGGCCTGCGTGGCGATCACCGCCTCGTACAGCACGCGGGCCTGGTCGTGCTGGCCCAGGCGCAGCAGCAGCTCGGCGCCGATGCGCGCGGCGTACAGCCAGTAGGCGGCCTTGACCTCGAAGCGGCGCACGCACAGCGCGGCCGCGAGCTCGAACTGGCCGTCGTCGATGGCGATGAAGATGTCCTTGAGGATCTTCTTGCGCTGGCGCGACTGCTGGATGCGCTCCGACAGCGCGTGCGCAGTGTGCGGCTTGAGCAGGTAGCTGTCGAGGGCCGACTCGGCGGCCTCGGCGACGGCGGCGTAGCTGGCCTCCGAGGTCACCATCACGAAGACGGTGGAGAACGGCAGCAACTGGGCGCGGCGCAGGTCGTTGAGCAGGTCCTGTCCGGAGTAGTTGCCGCCGTGGAAATCCTGCTCGCACAGCACGATGTCGAACTCGCGCGCCTCGAGCTGGCGGCGCGCGTCCTGCACGCGGCCGCACTGGACGATGGTGCCCACGCCCAGGTCGCGCAGCTGCGCCGCCTGGATGCTGCGGGCCGTCGGATTGGCGTCGATGACCAGGGCGCGGCAATTCATGATGTCCGGGTCGAACCGCGCGCCGCCCCCTCCGAGGGCGGCCGGCAGGCCTGGCTTCATCTCCGACTGCACACTCTTCATGACACGAGTTACCCGTTCCTGGGCTCCGGATGGACGCCCGTCCTGTGGTTATCGGCCGCTCGGGCTCCGGACTTGAAGCCTGCCGCGGCCGGGAAGCGAGGACGAAAAAAAGCCGCCCGGAGGCGGCTGGCAGGAAACTACTTGAACAGGTCCTTGACCCGGTCGGTCCAGCTCTTGGAGTTGGGCGAATGCTTGTCGCCGCCCTTGCGCAGCGACTCGTCGAGCTCCTTGAGCAGCTTGCGCTGGTGCTCCGTGAGCTTGATCGGGGTCTCGAGCGTGATGTGGCAGTACAGGTCGCCCGGGTAGCTGGAGCGGATGCCCTTGATGCCCTTGCCCCGCAGGCGGAAGGTCTTGCCGTGCTGGGTGCCTTCGGGGAGCTCGATCTCCACCTTGCCGCTCAGCGTGGGCACCTCGATCGAGCCGCCGAGGGCCGCCTGCGTCATCGGCACCGGCACGGTGCAATGCAGGTCGTCGCCGTCGCGCTCGAAGATGTCGTGCTGCTTGATGCGGATCTCGATGTAGAGATCGCCCGGCGGGCCGCCATTGGGGCCCGGTTCGCCGTTGCCCGACGAGCGGATGCGCATGCCTTCGTTGATGCCGGCCGGGATCTTGACTTCGAGCGTCTTGGTCTTCTTGATGCGGCCCTGGCCGCTGCAGGTGGGGCAGGGCTCGGGGATGATCTTGCCGGTGCCGTGGCAGTTGGGGCAGGTCTGCTGGATCGAGAAGAAGCCCTGGCGCATGTGCACCGTGCCCGCGCCCGAACAGGTTGTGCAGGTCTTGGGCGAGGTGCCCGGCTTCGCGCCGCTGCCCTTGCAGGTCTCGCAGTTCTCCCAGCTCGGCACCCGGATCTGGGTGTCCTTGCCGGCGGCGGCCTCCTCCAGCGTGATCTCCATCGCGTAGCTGAGATCGTTGCCGCGGTACACCTGCTTGCCGCCGGGGCCGCGGCGCTGGCCGCCGGCGCCGCCGAAGATGTCGCCGAAGATGTCGCCGAACGCCTCGGCGAAGCCGCCGAAGCCTTCGGCGCCGGCGCCGTGGCCCATGTTGGGGTCGACCCCGGCGTGGCCGTACTGGTCGTAGGCCGCCTTCTTCTGCGGATCCGAGAGCATCTCGTAGGCCTCCTTGGCCTCCTTGAACTTCTCTTCGGACACCTTGGCACCGTCACCCTGGTTGCGGTCCGGGTGGTGCTTCATCGCGAGCTTGCGATAGGCCTTCTTGATGTCGTCGTCGGACGCACCCTTCTTCAGGCCGAGGACTTCGTAGTAATCGCGTTTGCTCATGGGGCAATTGTCTGTTCTGCGCGCGGATGAACCGGCAGGTCGTGCGCCGGATGCGTGCACGAATGCATCTGCGGGCGCCTTTATCTAGCGAGAAAGGCCGGCGGCCTGCTCGTGCAGGGGCACAAGCAAGTCACCGGCCAGAGCCTGAAGCGGTGCTTCAGCTCTTCTTGACTTCCTTGAAGTCGGCGTCGACGACGTTGTCGTCGGCGGCATGGGCCGCCTGCGGTTCGGCCTGCTGCGCATGCTCGCCCGCGCCCGCGCCCGCGCCCGCGGCACCGGCCGCGGCCTGGGCCGCCTGCTGGTCGGCGTACACCTTCTCGCCGAGCTTCTGGCTGGCGGTCATCAAGGCTTCCGTCTTGGCCTCGATGGCGGCCTTGTCGTCGCCCTTGATGGCTTCCTCGGCGTCCTTGAGCGCCGTCTCGATGGCTTCCTTCTCGGCCGGCTGCAGCTTCTCGCCGTGCTCGCCCAGGCTCTTGCGAACCGAGTGCACCATGGCGTCGGCCTGGTTGCGCGCCGACACGAGTTCCACCTTCTTGGCGTCCTCGCTGGCGTTGACCTCCGCGTCGCGCACCATCTTCTGGATCTCGTCCTCGGTCAGGCCGGAGTTCGCCTTGATGGTGATCTTGTTTTCCTTGCCGGTGGCCTTGTCCTTGGCGCCGACGTGCAGGATGCCGTTGGCGTCGATGTCGAAGGTGACCTCGATCTGCGGCGTGCCGCGGGCCGACGGCGGGATGCCCTCGAGGTTGAACTCGCCCAGGCTCTTGTTGCCCGCGGCCAGCTCGCGCTCGCCCTGGTACACCTTGATCGTGACGGCCGGCTGGTTGTCGTCGGCGGTCGAGAACACCTGGCTGAACTTGGTCGGGATCGTGGTGTTCTTCTTGATCATCTTGGTCATCACGCCGCCCAGCGTCTCGATGCCCAGCGACAGCGGGGTGACGTCGAGCAGCAGCACGTCCTTGCGGTCGCCCGAGAGCACCTGGCCCTGGATCGCGGCGCCGACGGCCACGGCCTCGTCCGGGTTCACGTCCTTGCGCGGCTCCTTGCCGAACAGTTCCTTGACCTTGTCCTGCACCTTGGGCATGCGGGTCATGCCGCCGACCAGGATGATGTCGTCGATGTCGGAGACCTTGACGCCGGCGTCCTTGATGGCCGTCTGGCAGGGGGCCATCGTGCGGTCGATCAGCTCTTCGACCAGCGATTCGAGCTTGGCGCGGGTCAGCTTGATGTTCAGGTGCTTCGGGCCCGACGCGTCGGCCGTGATGTAGGGCAGGTTGATGTCGGTCTGGGTCTGGCTCGAGAGCTCGATCTTGGCCTTTTCCGCGGCTTCCTTCAGGCGCTGCAGGGCCAGGACGTCCTTGGTCAGGTCGACGCCCTGTTCCTTCTTGAACTCGGCCACGATGTAGTCGATGATGCGCTGGTCGAAGTCCTCGCCGCCCAGGAACGTGTCGCCGTTGGTGGACAGCACCTCGAACTGCATCTCGCCGTCGACATCGGCGATCTCGATGATCGAGATGTCGAACGTGCCGCCGCCCAGGTCATAGACGGCGATCTTGCGGTCGCCCTTGCCGTGCTTGTCGAGGCCGAACGCGAGCGCCGCGGCGGTCGGTTCGTTGATGATGCGCTTGACGTCGAGACCGGCGATGCGGCCCGCGTCCTTGGTGGCCTGGCGCTGGCTGTCGTTGAAGTAGGCCGGCACCGTGATGACGGCCTCGGTCACTTCCTCGCCGAGGTAGTCCTCGGCGGTCTTCTTCATCTTGCGCAGCACTTCGGCGCTGACCTGCTGCGGCGCGAGCTTCTTGCCGCGCACGCTCACCCAGGCGTCGCCGTTGTCGGCGGCCAGGATCTGGTAGGGCATCAGGTTGATGTCCTTCTGCACTTCCTTCTCGGTGAACTTGCGACCGATCAGGCGCTTGACCGCGTACAGGGTGTTCTTCGGATTGGTGACGGCCTGGCGCTTGGCGGACGCGCCGACCAGCACTTCGCCGTCTTCCTGGTAGGCAATGATCGACGGCGTGGTGCGGGCACCTTCCGAGTTCTCGATCACCTTGGTGGTGTTGCCTTCCATGACCGACACGCACGAGTTCGTGGTGCCCAGGTCAATGCCGATGATTCTTCCCATGACTTGTTTCTCCTGCAAAGCGGTTGAAGCTGATTTGGTGTTGTATTCGAGATGCGGCTGGGGACGTCTTATTCAAGGGCGAAATGCGCTCTTGACCGCGTTTCGGCGCGAAACCGGTGCCGGAAGGCCCGGTTCCGGCCTCATTTCGGCGCGGCCACCGTGACGAGCGCCGGCCGCAGCACGCGGTCGGCGATCAGGTAGCCCTTCTGCAGCACGGCCACGATCGTGTTGGCTTCCTGTTCGGCCGGCACCATCGAGATGGCCTGGTGCTGGTGCGGGTCGAACTTGGTGCCCGCCGGCGGGTTGATCTGGCTGACCTTGTTGCGCTCCAGCGCGGCCACCAGCTGGCGCAGCGTGGCGTGCACGCCCTCGAGCACCTGTTCCACGGCGGCGCCGGGGGTGGCGATGGCGGCCTCCAGGCTGTCCTTGACCGGCAGCAGGCTGTCGGCGAAGCCCTCGACGGCGTACTTGCGGGCCTTGGCGACTTCCTCGTCGGCGCGGCGGCGCGCGTTTTCCGTCTCGGCCTTGGCGCGCAGGTGCGCGTCGGTCAGCTCGGCCACCTGGGCCTCCAGCGCGGCGATGCGGGCGGCGTCGCCGCCGAGGCCGACCTCGATGTCGGCCGAGCCGTTCTCGACGGGCGATTGCAGCGGCGCTTGCGGGGTTTGGTCTTCCGGATTCATGGGTGTGCTTGGTTTGGCGTTCGCGTTGGGCGTTGAGCTGGAGGCGGCTCCCTCGATTTCAAGAGGCCGCACGAAACTTTTTCGGGCGGACGGAATCTCCCGTCGCCAGGTTCAATGGTCGTTGTCGACCGAGGCGCTCCAGCGTTCCCAGTCGACCAGCTCGCGCCGGTCGCGCTTGGTCGGCCGCCCGAGCTCCTGGGCGTGCGCCGGCTCGACCCCGAAGCGGCGCGCCTCGGCGGCCTGCTGCTGCGCCAGGAGGCTGGCTTCGGTCTCCCGGTAGAGCGTGCGGGCCACCGTCGCCGGCCCCCGCATCGCGTCCAGCCCGACCACGAGCAATTCGCGGACCGACCCGGGCTGGCGGATCGCGATCAGGTCGTTGACGCGCACCGGGCGCGCCGGCTTGGCCGCCTGGCCGTTGACCTGCACGCGGCCCTTTTCCACCTCGTCGGCGGCCAGCCCGCGGGTCTTGTAGAAGCGCGCCACCCACAGCCACTTGTCGAGGCGCATGTCGGCGGCGGCGGCGGGAGCGGCGGAGGGCGGGGCGGCGGCGTGGCGGGGCATCGTCATTCGGAGGCGCCGTGCGCGATCGCGCGGGCCTGGCGTTGCTGGAGTGCTTCCTTCGACATGGGGGCGGTGTTCCAGCCCTGCAAGTGGCGCAGCGCGACGCCGCTCATCGCCTTCATGCCTTCCGGGCTGTTGTTCAGGCACGGGATGTAGTGGAAGGTCTTGCCGCCGGCCGACAGGAAGGCGGCCCGGGCCTCGATGGCGATCTCCTCCAGCGTCTCGAGGCAGTCGGCGGCGAAGCCCGGGCAGATCACGTCCACGCCTTCGGCGCCGCCCTGGGCCAGGGCCTTGAGCGTGGGCTCGGTGTAGGGTTGCAGCCACTCGGCGCGGCCGAAGCGGCTCTGGAAGGTGACGCGCCAGTCGCCCGGCTCGAGCTGCAGCTTCTCGGCCAGCAGCCGGCCGGTCTTCAGGCACTCGCAGTGGTAGGGGTCGCCCAGCTGCAGCGTGCGCGCGGGCATGCCGTGGAAGCTCATCACGAGCTTGCGGCCGCGGCCCTCGCGCTGCCAGTGCTTGCGCACCTGGGCGGCCAGGGCCTCGATGTAGCCGGGGTCGTCGTGGTAGTGGTTGACGAAGCGCAGCTCGGGCAGGCGGCGGGTGCGCTTGATCCAGTCGCTGACGTCGTCGAGCACGCTGGCGGTGGTGGCCGCCGAGTACTGCGGGTAGGCGGGGAACACGAGGATGCGCGTCGCGCCCTCGGCGCACAGCGCGTCGAGCTCGGCGGCGATCGCCGGCTTGCCGTAGCGCATCGCCCAGCGCACCTCCACCAGCGCGCCGCGCTCGCCGATGTAGCTGCGCAGCATGTTGGCCTGGCGCGCCGTCCACACGGCCAGCGGCGAACCTTCGCGCAGCCAGACCTTCTTGTACTTGCGGGCCGAGCCGGCGGGCCGCAGGCGCAGGATGACGCCGTGCAGGATCAGCCACCACAGCGCGCGCGGGATCTCGACGACGCGCGGGTCGGACAGGAATTGCGCCAGGTAGCGCCGCAGCGCGGGTGCGGTCGGCTCGTCGGGCGTGCCGAGGTTGACCAGCAGCACGCCCACCTTCTCGGCGCTGTCGTGCGCGTATTCGCGCGGCGTGCTGTTCATCGGCGCGACGGGGTCGGGGCCGGCGTCAGCAGGTCGTACTCGTCGTCGCGGCGGATGGGCGCGTGCAGCACTTCGAACTGCATCGCGGCGACGCCCGGATCCTCGGGCGAACCGCTCAGGCCCACCTCGCCGCTGCCGTGCAGCGTGCAGCTGCCGCGGCGCAGGCTCACGACCTCGTCCTCGCTCGAGAAGCGCACGAAGGTGCCGTTGATGCTCAGGTCGGACAGCTGCAGCGTGGCGCCGATCCAGTCGATGCGGCAGTGCGAGCGCGACACGCGCGCGTCGTCCACCTGCATGTCGGAGGCCGCGGCGCGGCCGATGACCACCGGCATGTTGGCGGCGGTGAAGCGGCGCACCTTGTTGCCCCAGGTGAGGATGACGGCCTCGGGGCCGACCAGTCCCATCGCAGGGCCGCCGCCCACCAGCGTGGGCGCGGTGTCCATGCCGCGGCGTGACAGCAGGTGCACTTCCACCGGCTCCACGCGCCCGCGCAGGCGCACCAGGTCCAGGCTGCGGAACATGTCGCGCGAGTCGACGGGCAGGGCGCGCAGCACCTCCACCGTGACCAGCGTCTCGTTGTCGCCCGCGTGGTCCAGCAGGCGCGCGGCCACGTTGACGGCGTCGCCGAAGTAGTCGCCGCTGACCTCCACCGTCTCGCCGAGCGCGATGCACACCTGCAACTGCAGGCGCGCCTCCGTGAAGCCGGTCAGCGCGTCGCGCCGCCGCATCACGATGTCGATCTCCTCGTGCATCTGGTCGGCCGCTTCCACCGCCTGCGCGGCGGTGGGGAAGACGGCCATCAGGCCGTCGCCCAACGTCTTGACGACGACGCCACCGGTGGCCGGCACGCGCCGCGCGATCGAGTCGACGGTTTCGGTGACGATCTGGGACGCGTCGGTGTTGCCGAGCAGTTCGTACAGCGCGGTGCTGCCACGAAGGTCGGCGAAGACGACGGCACGACGCTGGATGGCGGACATGCGGGCCTTGCTCTTCTCAGGCCAGCGCCCGGCCGCCCGTAGCGGCCTGAGCGCCCCTCGGGGGCCGGGAGTGAAACGACCTGGGGGCGGTCATTGATTTAGAGGTTGTCCAGGTAGGTGCGCAGCTTGTCCGACCGGCTCGGGTGCTTGAGCTTGCGGATCGCCTTCGCCTCGATCTGGCGGATGCGCTCGCGCGTGACGTCGAACTGCTTGCCCACTTCTTCCAGCGTGTGGTCGGTGGACATCTCGATGCCGAAGCGCATGCGCAGCACCTTGGCCTCGCGCGGCGTCAGGCTGTCGAGGATGTCCTTGACCACGTCGCGCAGGCCGGCGTGCATCGCGGCCTCGACCGGCGCGAGGTTGTTGGTGTCCTCGATGAAGTCGCCCAGGTGGGAGTCGTCGTCGTCCCCGATCGGCGTTTCCATGGAGATCGGCTCCTTGGCGATCTTCATGATCTTGCGGATCTTGTCCTCGGGCATCTCCATCTTCTCGGCGAGCGTCGGTGCGTCCGGCTCGAAGCCGAACTCCTGCAGATGCTGGCGCGAGATGCGGTTCATCTTGTTGATCGTCTCGATCATGTGGACCGGGATGCGGATCGTGCGCGCCTGGTCGGCGATCGAGCGGGTGATGGCCTGGCGGATCCACCACGTGGCGTACGTGGAGAACTTGTAGCCGCGCCGGTATTCGAACTTGTCGACCGCCTTCATCAGGCCGATGTTGCCTTCCTGGATCAGGTCGAGGAACTGCAGGCCGCGATTGGTGTACTTCTTGGCGATGGAGATCACGAGGCGCAGGTTGGCTTCGATCATTTCCTTCTTCGCGTCGCGCGAGGCCTTTTCGCCCTCGTTCATCTTGCGGTTGATTTCCTTGAGGTGCTCGATGGGCACCACGGCGCGCGCCTGCAGGTCGATCAGCTTCTGCTGGAGTTCCTGGATCGCCGGCAGGTTGCGCCCCATGATCACGCTGTAGGCGCGATTGGCGGAGATTTCCTTCTCGGCCCAGTGCAGGTTCAGCGAGTTCGACGGGAACGTCTTGATGAAGTGTTCCTGCGGCATGCCGCACTTGTCGACCACGATCTTGCGGATCTCGCGCTCGTAGCGGCGGACGTCGTCGACCTGGCCGCGCAGGATCTGGCACAGGCGCTCGATGGTCTTGACCGTGAAGCGGATCTTCATCAGGTCGTCGGTGAGCGCGGCCTGGGCCTTGTCGTACGAGGGCGAGCGGTAGCCGTCCTTCTCGAACGCCTTGCGCATCTTGTCGAAGTGCAGGTTGAGCTCGCCGAACTTGACCAGCGCCTGCGCCTTGAGCTCCTCGAGCTTCTTGGTCAGGGCCTTGGAGCCGCCGGCGCCGTCGTCGTCGTCTTCCTCGTCGAATTCGTCGAAATCTTCTTCCGCGACGTAGTCGTCCGCCTCGTTCGTCGACACGAAGCCGTCGACGGCCTCGGAGATCTGCATCTCGCCCTTGGCGATGCGGTCGGCCACGGCCAGGATCTCGGCGATCGTGGTGGGCGAGGCCGAGATGGCCTGCATCATCGACTGCAGGCCGCCTTCGATGCGCTTGGCGATCTCGATCTCGCCTTCGCGCGTGAGCAGCTCGACCGAGCCCATCTCGCGCATGTACATGCGCACGGGGTCGGTGGTGCGGCCGAACTCGGAGTCGACGGTCGACAGCGCGGCCTCGGCCGCCTCTTCGGCTTCCTCTTCCGTGGCACCGGACTGGGTCTGGCCGGAGATCAGCAGCGTGGCGGCGTCGGGCGCCTGCTCGTAGACGGCGATGCCCATGTCGTTGAGCATCGACACGATGGCTTCGAGGATCTCGTTGTCGACCAGCTTCTCGGGCAGGTGATCGTTGATTTCCTGGTGGGTCAGGAAGCCGCGCGTCTTGCCCATCTTGATGAGCGTCTTCAGCTCGTGGCGGCGCTTGGCGACTTCCTCTTCGGTCAGCTGGGTCTCGTCGAGGCCGAATTCGCGCATCAGCGCGCGTTCCTTGGCCCGCGACACCTTCATGCGCAGCGGCTTGACCTTGGCCTTGACCTCGCCGACTTCCTCGACCACTTCCTCGACGATCTCGACCTCGCCCTCGAGGTCGGCCTCGACGTCGGCGTCTTCCTCGAACGCGGGGGTCTTGACGACCTCTTCCTTCTTGCCCTTCTTGCCCTTGGGTTCGGGCGCCGGCGCGGGGGCGGCCTTGGCGGCCTTCGCGCCCTTGGCCGGCGTCTTGGCGGCCGGGGCGGCCTTCTCGGCCTTGCCTGCGGAAGGCTTGGCGCCCGCCTTGGTCGCCGCAGCGGACACCGCCTTCTTGTCGACGACGGGCTTGTCGGCGGCCGTCTTCGCGGCGGCGGTCGTCGTCTTGGCAGTATCAGCGCTCTTCTTGGCAGTCATGCGTTTCCTTGAATGAATGTAGCCCCACGCCGCCCGGCAATACCGCCCGCGTCAATTTCGGCTGGCCCGTGGAATATGCGGGCAAGCACCGAGAAAGAAAGGCGAGCAATGATTTTCCCATCGCGTGCGACGCGACGGGACACCGGCAGGCAAGTTGGCGTGAACGTGGTTCGAATGAGCAGCTCTTGCGGGAAGAAGGTGGCCGGTGGGGATGCCCTTGACGAGGGTGGCCGGGGCCCGGAGTCAGCTGCTCTCACTGCACGTCACAAGTTGCCGCTGAGTGGGATATCGGATTATACCTCAATCCCGAATGAAAATCACTCTTCCGCGCGTTGCGCCGAGAGCCTCGCCTTGACTTCCTCCCAGTGGCGATAGACCTCGCGGTAGCGCACGAGCGCGGCCGGCTCGGCCGCCGCCCGGGCGATCAGCGACTGGGCCTGAGCCCGCAGCTCGCGGTCGAGGATGGTGTCCACCGCGCGCCGGAAGTCGGCGTAGGTGGCGTCCGGGTCGGCGTCGCCGTCGGCGATGGCCAGCGCCTCCTCGCCGAGCGCCGGGTCGTCGCGCAGCGCGTGGCTGAGGATCGCCCAGGGCCGCGGCCCGTGCTCCGAATGGTCGCGCTCCAGCCACGCCACCAGCGGGCCGTACGGGGCGGGCAGGGCGTGCAGCAGCTCGTGCTCGTCGGTGGACAGCTGGTCCCAGTATTCGGGATGGCCGTAGAGCATCTGCACGACGCGGCTGTCGGGTGTCTTGGGCGCCGAGCGCGGCACCCGGCGCATCGCCGCCAGCTCGGCCGCCTCGCGGTCGCGCGCCGCGTATTTCGGGTTCGACGGCCGGCCGCCGAAACGGCCGCCGGACCGGCCGCCCGCGCCGTCGCCCGAGCGCGGACGTCCCGGGCCGTCGCCGGGGTGGCCGGCGTCGGCGGGCGGGCCGTCGAAGGGCGCCTCGTCGCCGCCGCGCGCCGACCGGGCACTGCCGGCGCGGCCGGCGCCGGTCTTCCACAGCGCGTGGAGGTCCTCCAGCGGCAGGTTGGCCTTGGAGGCGAGCTCGCCCAGCAGCTGGCGCTGCAGCGCGCCCTCGGGCAGCGCGCCCCACAGCGGCCTGGCCTGGGCCAGCATGCGGGCGCGGCCCTCGGCGGTGCCCATGTCGCAATCGTGCTGGGCCACCTCGATCAGCTGCTGCGACAGCGGCAGCGCGTTCTGCACATGCTGCTCGAACGCCTTGGTGCCGTGTTCGCGCACGTAGCTGTCCGGATCGTGCTCCTTGGGCAGGAAAAGAAAGCGGAAGCTGCGTGTATCGGTGGCGTGGGGGAGCGCCGCCTCGAGCGCGCGGCCGGCTGCGCGGCGACCGGCGGCGTCGCCGTCGAAGCTGAAGATCACCTTCTCCGTGAAGCGCAGCAGCTTGTGCACATGCTCGGCGGTGCAGGCGGTACCCAGCGTGGCGACGGCGTTGGGAAAGCCCAGCTGCGCCAGGGCCACGACGTCCATGTAGCCCTCGGTGACCAGCACGTAGCCCTTGTCGCGCAGCCCCTGGCGGGCCTCGAACAGGCCGTACAGCTCGCGCCCCTTGCTGAAGATGGGCGTCTCCGGCGAGTTGAGGTACTTCGGTTCGCTCTTGTCGAGCACGCGGCCACCGAACGCGATCACCTCGCCCTTGACATTGCGGATCGGGAACATGATGCGCTCGCGGAAGCGGTCGTAGCGCTTCTGGGTGGCCGGGTCGTCGCCCGTGACGATCACCATGCCGGACTCCACCAGCAGCGGATCGTCGTAGCGTGGGAACGCGCTGGCCAGCGTGCGCCAGCCCTCGGGCGACCAGCCGAGCGCGAAGCGCGCCGCGATCTCGCCGCTCAGGCCGCGCCCCTTCAGGTAGGCGATGGCGCGCGGCGACGCCTTCAACTGTTGCTTGTAGTGGTCGGCGGCCTTGGCCAGGATGTCCGACAGCGTGGTGCTCTGCGCCTTCTTGCGCGCGGCCTCGGCCCGTTCCTCGGCGGAGGACGAATCCTCGGGCACCGGCATGCCCACCTGCTGCGCCAGGTCGGTGACCGCGTCGACGAAACCCATGCCGTGGTGCTCGCACAGGAAGCGGATCGCGTCGCCGTGCACGCCGCAGCCGAAGCAGTGGTAGGTCTGGCGCGTGGGGCTGACGATGAAGCTGGGCGACTTCTCGCCGTGGAAGGGGCACAGCCCCTTGTAGTTGATGCCCGCCTTCTTCAGCGTGACGGTGCGGCCGACCAGTTCGACGATGTCGACGCGGGCAAGAAGGTCTTGGACGAATTGGCCTGGGATCACCGGTGCAGTTTAGGGCGTGGGACGGTCGGTCCGGAAACGAAACGAGCGCCCGCAGGCGCTCGGAACTGGCGCGGGCCGTCGTGGCCCGTGCGGAAACCGGTCAGACGGCGAAATCGGTCAGCTGCTTGCCCGCTTCCAGCGCGGCGGACAGCCACTTGGGCTTGAGTCCGCGGCCGGTCCAGGTCTGGCCGCTGGCCGGGTCGCGGTACTTGGCCGCGACCTTGCGGCCGCTGGTGCTGGCGCGCGGCCCGGTGCTCTTGGCCACGAGGTCGGAGGCGGTCAGGCCGTGCTCGGCCATCAGTGCGCGCACCTTCGAAATGGCTTCGTTGCGCTCCTGCCGGCGCGCCTCGGAAATCTGGCGGTCGATTTCGGCCTTCTGGGCCAGGAGATCCTGCAGGGAAGACATGTCTCAAATCCTCGTGTCAATTCGACTATTGAAACATCTTATCGCGAAATACGCAAAAAGAAACTCAATGGAGAAGTCGCGCGTGACACTTTTCATGTGCCCGGCGGATTGGTGAGAATATACACCGGGGCCGCCAGGAATATTGCGATCACGCCAACATGAACGCAAGCTGAGGATGAGAAAAGTCTCGTTCAGGGCGCCGGCGGAACGTAGCCGGCAGGTTGTTCGGCACCGCCGCCGAAGAAGAAGCTTTCCATTTGACGCGCCAGATATTGACGCGAACGGGCGTCGGCGAGGTTCAGGCGATTCTCGTTGACGAGCATGGTCTGGTGCTTCTTCCAGGCCTCGAAGGCTTCCTTGCTGACGTTGTCGTAGATTCGCTGGCCGAGTTCGCCCGGGTAGACGGAATGGTCGAGGCCTTCGGCCTCGCGCTTGAGGTAGACGCATTGGACAGTGCGTGCCATGGGAACTCCTGTTGATACGGGAAAGGGCCGGCGCCGGGTCGGCGCGGCCGGGGGGATTTCGGGGTGGCCTCGCGGGGCCGCGTTCAGGGCAGTTTCTTCACGAGTACCTGCGAGCGCCGGTCCCAGTTGTATTTCTTCTTGCGGGCATCCGGCAACCATTCGGGATCGACCTGCTCGAACCCGCGTTTGATGAACCAGTGCATCGTCCGCGTGGTGAGCACGAATATCGACTTCACGCCCAGCGCCTTGGCCCGATGCTCGATTCGCTTGAGAATTCGATCGCCGTCGCCCTGGCCCTGGACCTGCGGCGATACCGTGAGCGCGGCCAATTCGGCGGTGGCGGCCTCCGGATACGGATACAGCGCGGCGCAGCCGAAAATGATTCCGTCGTGTTCGATGACGGTATAGGTGGCGACGTCGCGTTCGATTTCCGTGCGGCTGCGCTTGACCAGCGTACCGTCGCGCTCGAACGGCTCGATCAATTGCAGGATGCCGCCGACGTCGTCGGAGGTGGCTTCGCGCAGGCTCTCGAGCTTCTCGTCGACGACCATGGTGCCGATGCCGTCGTGGGTGAAGACCTCCATCAGCAGCGCGCCGTCGACCGCGAACGGCAGGATGTGCGAGCGCTCGACGCCGCCCTGGCAGGCCTTGACGCAGTGCTGGAGGTAGAACGCGGTGTCGAGCGGGCTGGTGGGCACCGGCAGGCTCGCCACCAGGCGGGCCGCGTCGGCCAGCGCGAGCTCTGTGTCGATCGGCGTATCGGGGTCGGCGGGGTTCTCGTGGATGCCGGGCACCTCGGTCAGGAACAGCAGCTTGTCGGCCTGCAGCGCGACCGCGGTGGAGGTGGCGACCTCTTCCATCGTCAGGTTGAACGCTTCGCCGGTGGGCGAGAAGCCGAACGGCGACAGCAGCACCACGGCGCCGATGTCGATCGCGCTGCGGATGGCCGCCGCGTCGACCTTGCGCACCACGCCGCTGTGCATGAAGTCGACGCCGTCGACGATGCCCACCGGACGGGCGGTGAGGAAGTTGCCGGACACCACCCGCACGGTCGCGTTGGCCATCGGCGTGTTGGGCAACCCCTGCGAGAACGCGGCCTCGATCTCGAAGCGCAGCTGGCCGGCCGCCTCCTGCGCGCAGTCGAGCGCCACCTCGTCGGTGACGCGGATGCCGTGGCTGTAGCGCCCCGGATGGTTCTTGGCCTTGAGCTGGTCGTTGACCTGCGGCCGGAACCCGTGCACCAGCACCAGCTTCATGCCCATCGCGTGCAGGATGGCCAGGTCCTGCACCAATGCGTTGAGCTTGCCGGCCGCGATCATCTCGCCGGCGATCGCCACGACGAAGGTCTTGCCGTGGTACGCATGGATATGCGGTGCCACGGCGCGGAACCAGGGCACGAACGTGTGGGGGAAGACCAGGTCGAGACTCATGAAATGTTGGCCCCCACGCTCCCGCTGGTCGCTGCCCCCCGAGGGGGAGCCCGGATCGGCTCGGATGTGATCCTCGCTTCCCGGGAGCTTGGGGGCGCTTTCCAACGAGTGAGCGCCGGCGGCGGAAACGGTGGGCGATCGGCATTGTCGCTGGAGTTTGGCAAAGGCGCCAAAGGAAGGGGACTGCGCACGCGAGATAATCGTCGGCTCGTGAATTCGCCTACCCGTCCTCCCGCATCCGCGCCGCGCCCGCCCGCCGCTCCCCGACCGCCGCGCCCGGATCGCCCCGAGCGTCCGCCGCGCGCCGCGCCGGCGCCGGCCAATCCGCTGCCGAAGATCTCCTACCCCGAATCGCTGCCGGTCTCCAGCCGGCGCGAGGACATCGCGCGCGCGCTGCGCGAGCACCAGGTGGTGATCGTCTGCGGCGAGACGGGCTCTGGCAAGACGACCCAGCTGCCCAAGATCGTGCTGGAGCTGGGCCGCGGGCGCGCCAACGGCGGCGGGCTGATCGGCCACACCCAGCCGCGCCGCATCGCCGCGTCCAGCGTCGCCAAGCGCATCGCCTTCGAGCTGAACTCGCCGCTGGGCGAGGTCGTGGGCTACCGGGTGCGCTTCCAGGACAAGTTCCAGCCCGGTGCGTCGGTCAAGCTGATGACCGACGGCATCCTGCTGGCCGAGACCCAGTCCGACCCGCTGCTGCGCGCCTACGACACCATCATCATCGACGAGGCGCACGAGCGCAGCCTCAACATCGACTTCCTGCTGGGCTACCTGCGCCAGATCCTGCCGCGCCGGCCCGACCTGAAGGTGATCGTCACTTCGGCGACGATCGATGCCGACCGCTTCGCGAAGCATTTCGAGTCGGCCGCGGGGCCGGCCCCGGTCATCACCGTCAGCGGCCGCCTGTTCCCGGTCGAGCAGCGCTGGCGGCCGTTCGAGGAATCGCGCGAGTACGGGCTGAACGAGGCCATCGCCGACGCGGTCGACGAGCTCTGGCGCGGCGGCCCGGGCGACGTGCTCGTGTTCCTGCCCGGCGAGCGCGAGATCCGCGAGGCCGCGGAGACGCTGCGCAAGCACCATCCGCCGGGCGTGGAGATCCTGCCGCTGTTCGCCCGCCTGTCGCAGGCCGAGCAGGACCGCGTGTTCGAGACCGGCGCCGCGCCGCGCATCGTGCTCACCACCAACGTGGCCGAGACCTCGCTGACCGTGCCGGGCATCCGCTACGTGATCGACAGCGGCCTGGCGCGCGTCAAGCGCTACAGCTACCGCAACAAGGTCGAGCAGCTGCAGATCGAGCCGATCAGCCAGGCGGCGTGCAACCAGCGCGCCGGCCGCTGCGGCCGCGTCGCCAACGGCACCTGCATCCGGCTGTTCGACGAGAAGGACTTCGCCGGGCGCCCGAAGTTCACCGACCCCGAGATCCTGCGCTCGTCGCTGGCCGGCGTCATCCTGCGCATGAAGAGCCTGCGCTTCGGCGCGGTGGAGGATTTCCCGTTCCTGGAGGAGCCGCCGCGCAAGGCGATCGCCGACGGCTACGCGCTGCTGGGCGAGCTCAACGCGGTGGACGACTTCAACGAGCTCACGCCGATCGGCACCGAGCTCGCGCGCCTGCCGCTCGACCCGCGCGTGGGCCGCATGATCCTGGAGGCGCGCGAGCGCCACTGCCTGACCGAGGTGCTGGTCATCGCCTCGGCGCTGTCGGGCCAGGACGTGCGCGACCGGCCGATGGAGCAGGCCCAGGCGGCCGACGAGAAGCACAAGAAGTTCGACGACGAGCGCTCGGAGTTCATGGGCTACCTCAAGCTCTGGAAGTGGCTGGACCTGTCGCGCGGCGGCCAGTCCGAGGGCGTCGATCTCGCCGCGGCACCGCTTGGCCCGCGGCCCGCGCGCGGCGCCTCCGCGCAGGCGCGGTACGGCGGCGCGCAGGCGGGCACGCCCGCCGTGCCGGCCACGCACAAGCTGAGCCACCGCCGCCACGAGCAGTTGCTGCGCGAGAACTTCGTCAGCGTGCGCCGCGTGCGCGAGTGGCGCGACATCCATTCGCAGCTGCTGACGGTGGTCGCCGACCACGGCTGGCAGCTCAACACGGTGGCCGCCGACTACGACCAGGTCCACCTGGCGATGCTGGCCGGGCTGCTGGGCAACATCGGGCAGAAGAGCGACGACGACGAGTGGTACCTGGGCGCGCGCGGCATCCGCTTCTGGCGCCATCCCGGCGCCCACCTGTCGAAGAAGCCGGGCCGCTGGATCGTCACCGCCGAACTGGTGGAGACGACACGCCTGTACGGCCGCGGCATCGCCGCGATCGACCCGCAGTGGATTCCCGGCATCGCCGGCCACCTGCTGAAGACGCAGCTGCTCGAGCCGCACTGGGAGAAGAAGGCCGCCGAGGTCATCGCGCTGGAGCGCGCCACGCTGTACGGCATCGTGCTGTACCAGAACAAGCGCGTGAACTTCGGCCTCGTCGACCCGGTGGTCGCACGCGAGATCTTCCTGCGCGAGGCCCTCGTGCACGGCGAATGGGACACGCGCCTGCCGTTCCTCGCCCACAACCAGAAGATGATCGCCCAGGTGCAGGATCTCGAGCACAAGTCGCGCCGCCAGGACGTGCTGGTGGACGACGAGCTGATCTACGCCTTCTACGACCAGCAGGTGCCCGCCGGCGTGGTCAGCGGCGCCACGTTCGAGAAGTGGTACCGCGAGGAACAGCGCAAGCAACCGAAGCTGCTGATGCTCACGCGCGACGAGCTGATGCGCCACGAGGCCGCGGGCATCACCACGGCATCGTTCCCGAAGACGATCCGCCTGGGCGGCGTCGACTGCGCGGTGGTCTATCTGCACGAGCCGGGCGACGCCAAGGACGGCCTGACGGTGACGGTGCCCATCTACGCGCTCAACCAGGTCAACGCCGAGCGCGTCGACTGGTTGGTGCCGGGCATGCTGGAGGCCAAGGTGCTGGCGCTGGTCAAGAGCCTGCACCAGCGGCCGCGCTCGCGCCTGGTGCCGTTGCCCGACTACGTCGCCGAGTTCGTCGCC
The DNA here is from genome assembly GCA_964418745.1 of uncultured Vitreoscilla sp. Taxonomy (GTDB): domain Bacteria; phylum Pseudomonadota; class Gammaproteobacteria; order Burkholderiales; family Burkholderiaceae_C; genus Scleromatobacter. Next base: position 34,427 of record CAYQMX010000029.1, on the reverse strand, counting down.
ACGCACGACTTCGCGCAGGGCGAGCTGCTGGAGGTGCTGCTCAAGGCGGTCAGGGAGCGCACCCAGATCGCCGTGCAGCGCAACGACTTCAAGCTGGAGACGCTGTCGCCGCACCACTTCATGAACTTCCGCGTGGTCGACGAGCACGGCCGCCAGCTGGGCATGGGGCGCAACCTGGCGACGCTGAAGTCCGAGCTGGGCGGCCAGGCGCGGTCGGCGTTCCAGGCGCTGGCGGCGTTGAAGCTGCCGTCCGCTGCGCCGGCCGTCGCGGCCCCGGCGCCCGCGCCCGCGCCGGCAGGCCGGGGCGTCGGCGCCCGCGCGGAGTCGCCGCCGGCGTCGGCGCCCGCGGCCCCGGTCGTCGCGGCCAGGTACACGGCCTGGACCTTCGGCCAACTGCCCGAGCTGATGGAGATCGCCAAGGGCGGCCAGACGCTGATCGGCTTTCCCGCGCTGATCGACAAGGGCTCGCACGTCGAGATCGAGGTGTTCGACGAGCCCGACGTGGCGGCCGCCAGGCACCGCGCCGGGCTGCGCCGGCTGCTGGCGCTGTCGCTGAAGGAGCCGCTCAAGTTCCTCGAGCGCAACATCCCCGACCTGGTGAAGATGTCGGTGTACTTCATGCCCCTGGGCACGGCCGAGGAACTGCGCGAGCAGATCGTCGACGTCGCCATCGACCGCGCATTCCTCGAGGAGCCCCTGCCCGCCGACGAGGTCGACTTCCGCCGCCGCCTCGAGGTCGGCCGCAGCCGCCTGAACCTCATCGCGCAGGAGGTGGCGCGCCAGGCGCACGCGGTGCTGGTGGAGTACGCCGCCGCCACGCGCAAGCTCAAGGATGCCCGCGCGCCCAGGGAGGTCGTCGACGACGTGCAGGCGCAGCTCCAGCGCCTGATGCCGCGGCGCTTCGTCGCCACGACGCCGTGGGCGCAGCTGCAGCACCTGCCGCGCTACCTCAAGGGCATCGCGCTGCGCCTGGACAAGCTGCGCGCCGAGCCCGCGCGCGACGCCCAGCGCCTGGCCGAGCTGCGCCCGGTGGAGCAGCGCTACCTGCGGGCGCTGGCCGACCGCAAGGGCGCCGTCGACGCGCGCCTGGCCGAATACCGCTGGCTGCTGGAGGAATTGCGGGTGAGCCTGTTCGCGCAGGAACTGCGCACGCCGCAGCCGGTGAGCGTCAAGCGGCTGGACAAGGCCTGGGAACAGCTGAGCCGCTAGGCCGGGCCGGCCTTTCATGTATCAAGCTGTATCGGAAGGGGGTATTCCGGTAGCTTTTCGCATCAATCCCCCCTGAACGCTCGTCTACATTGCCGGATGACTTCCGAGCTGACGACACCGGACGGGCGCTACACCGTGATCCAGGGCCGCCTCTGGCGCGCCGCCAATCCGTCGCTGGCGGCCGCTGCGAAGGTGCGCTACATCCGCGAACTGCTCAACGGCCGGCGCGCGCTGAAGTCGGCCAAGGCCGCCGGCGACGAGGACGCCATCGCGGCGGCCCGCCAGCTCATCGCCGCCGCCCAGGTCGGACTCGGCGAACGCGGCAAGGTGTGGTGGAAGGACGGTGCGCCGGACTACAACCGCACCCTGGCCAAGAATTCGCCCTACGCCGACTGGTTCTCCAGCGTCGACGCCCGCCCGCTGGTCGCCAGCGCCGCCTGAGCCCTACCGGAGGACGGCCAGGGCGTCGTCCATCCCGCCCTCGTTGATGGCCAGCATGGCCTGCGCGCGCACCGCCGGCTTGGCGTGGTACGCGATCGACAACCCGGCCGCGGCCATCATCGGCAGGTCGTTGGCGCCGTCGCCCACCGCGATGGCCTGGCTCGGCGGGATGCCCAGGTGCTCGCAGGTCTGCAGCAGCGTGCGGCGCTTTTCCAGGCCGTCGACGATGTCGCCCCAGGGCTGGGCGAGCACGCGGCCGGTGAGGGCGCCATCCACCATCTCCAGCACGTTGGCGCGGGTGTAGTCCATGGCCAGGCGCTGCGCCACGCGGTCGCTGAAGAAGGTGAACCCGCCGGACACGAGCAAGGTCTTCAGCCCCGCCTCGCGCAGGGTGGCCAGGAAGTTCTCGACGCCGGGATTCAGGTGCAGCGTGTTCGTCCAGATCTCGTGGAGGGCTTCCTCGCGCACGCCGGCCAGCAGCGCCACGCGGCGGCGCAGGCTTTCCTTGAAATCGGCGATCTCGCCGCGCATCGTCGCCTCGGTGATGGCGGCGACCTCGGCCTTCAGGCCCACGGCGGCGGCGATCTCGTCGACGCATTCGATGTCGATCAGCGTCGAATCCATGTCGAACGCCGCCAGGCGGAAGTCGGCGAGGCGCAACGGCGGGTTGAAGCCGCGGACGACGAGGCCGCTCGGGAGATCGAGGCTCATGGGATGCAGGCGGTGGATAGCCCGCTATTTTATGGCGGCGCGGAGGCGCGACGCTTCACTTCCCGGCGCCCCAGGCTTCGTCATTGCGCGTTTTGCTCGCATTTCATGCCACTCGACGTGAAATCCGCAGGACAATCCGGACGCGTTGCCGCATGCCATGGCTGCATGCGGCGCACCGACCGGTCTTTTGAAAGCCCCTGCGCGTGCTGTCCCGGAAATCCCGTCGCGACCTGATCCTGATGCTGGGCGTCACGCTGCTGTTCTGGCTGGCGGCGCGGCTGGGCTTCGTCTTCAACGACAACGGCTACCTGACGCCCGTGTGGCCGCCGGCCGCCGTGGCCTGCGTGGCCGGCATCCTCTACGGCCCGCGCTGCCTGCTCGGCGCGGCCATCTACATCGCCTACGACTTCGTCGACGGCAGCATCCACGACTGGACGCACGATCGGTGGGCGTTCGTCGAGCCGCTGTCCATGCTCGTCGCGGCCGCCGCCGTGCACTGGACCGCCCGGCGCGTGCATTTCAGCGGCCGCCTCGACACGGTGCGTGCCGTCATGATGATGATGGGCCTGGGCGTGCTGTTCGCCTTCGTCAACGGCGCCGGTGCCACCGCCGGCTATTGCGGCATGGCCGGCACCCGGCGCTGCATCGCCTACGGCTGGTCCGGCTACTGGATGCAGTCGATGATCGGCGACGTCTTCGGCTGCCTGATCTGCATGCCGGCGCTGCTCTCGTGGGCGCGCTGGCTCGAGGCGCGCTTCCACCCGGGCGTGCGCGCCCTGCCGCAGCCGGGCGTGCCCGAGCGCCGCCGGGTGCCGCGCCTGCCGCGCCCGGCCGCCGCACGCTTGCCGGTGCGCACCGAGTCGTTGCTGCCGCGCGTGATTCAGCTGTCGCAGGAACAGCTCTGGTTCATGGCCTGCGCCCTGGGCGCCAGCGTGCTGGGCTGGTCCATCACCCGGGTCTGGAACGTGCCGGTGCACGTGGTGGGCTTCGTGGCCCTGCCGTTGCTGGTGTGGGCGGCCATCAAGTTCCCGCCGCTGTTCGTGCACTCGGCGGTGATGGTCTGCGGGCTCATCACGATCACGCTGCAGCTGACCGCGCCCGGCAGCGCCAGTGCCGATCCGGCCACGCACATGGCGTCGCTGTTCCTGTTCCTGCTCAGCGTGTCGTCGCTGACGCTGATCGTCAACGTCGTCGTCCAGCAGCAGCGCCGGCTGGCCGGCGAGCTCGCGTTTCGCGCCCAGCAGGAGCGCGTCGAGCTGATGCTGCAGGCGGCCACCGACGCGGTGATCAGCTTCGACGAGCGCGGCGCGCTGTCGTACTGGAACCCGGCCGCCGAACGGCTGTTCGGCCGCAGCGCGGCGCAGGCACTGGGGCGGCCGGTCAGCGAAGTGCTGCCACTGCCCAGGCTCGTGGCCGCCACCGACGGCATCGCGGCGCTGTGCGACGCGGGCGACGAGATGTTCTCGGGCGCGGTCATCGAGTTCGACGCGGTCGACTCCGGCGGCCGGGCGCTGCCGGTGGAGCTGTCGCTGACCGCCTACCGCAACGATCGCGGCTGGGCCGCCACGGCGTTCATGCGCGACGCGCGGGCCCACAAGCGCCAGGAAGAAGCGCTGCGCCAGGCCCGCGACAAGGCCGAGGAGGCCACGCGCGCCAAGTCGCTGTTCCTGGCCACCATGAGCCACGAGCTGCGCACGCCGCTGTCGGGCATCATCGGCATGCTGCAGCTGGGGTTGCGCGAGCCGATGCCGCCAGCGTCGCGCTCGCGCGTGTCGCTGGCGCTGGGCAACGCCGAGGCCTTGCTGGCCATCATCAACGACATCCTCGACTACTCCAAGATCGAGGCCGGCAAGATGGGCTTCGAGACGGTGGACTTCGACCTGCGCGACTTGGTGCAGTCGCTGGTCGAGCTGCTGGACCTGCGGGCCCAGGAGGAGGGCCTCTCGCTGCTGAGCGACATCGACCCGAACGTGCCGCAGTGGCTGCGCGGCGACCCGATGCGGCTGCGCCAGATCCTGCTCAACCTTATCGGCAACGCGCTCAAGTTCACCGAGGTCGGCACCGTGGAGCTGCGCGTGGGCTGTGGTTCGACGGAGACGGGCCGGCTGCTGCTGGAGATCGAGGTCGAGGACACCGGCATCGGCATCTCGCACGAGGCCCAGCAGCGCCTGTTCAGCAGCTTCGAGCAGGCCGACGTCACCACCACGCGCAAGTACGGCGGCACCGGCCTGGGCCTGACCATCACGCGGGCCCTGGTCGAGGGCATGGCCGGCGAGATCACGCTGCGCAGCGCGCCGGGCGTCGGCAGCACCTTCCGCGTCGCGCTGCCGGTGGCCATCGGCGCGCCGGTGAGCACCGTGCGCGAGGAGCCGGTGCCGCCGTTCGACTGCCGGCTGAACGTGCTGTGCGCCGAGGACGGCCACACCAACCGCGTGATCGTGCAGGCCTTCGTGCAGGGGCTGGGCCACGACGTCAGCTTCGTCGAGAACGGCCTGCAGGCCGTCCAGCGCTGCGCGGAGGAGAACTTCGACGTCATCCTGATGGACGGTCGCATGCCCGTCATGGACGGCCTCGCGGCGGCGCGCGCGATCCGCGCCGGCGGCATCGGCGAGACCTGGGTGCTCGATCCGGGCATCCGCATGATCGCGCTGACCGCCAACGCCACCGGCAACGACCGCGAGCTGTGCCTGGCCGCCGGCATGGACGACTTCCTGTCCAAGCCCCTGGACGAGCGCCTGCTGGCCCAGGCGCTGCACCGGGCGGTGGAGGCGCTGCGTGCCCGCGGCCGCGAGCTGCGGCCGGTGCTCGACACGATGGCCATGGCCGGCGGCTCCACCGCCGCGCTCGACGCGCTGTTCCTCGACGGCGAACCCGACGCGGCGTCAGTCGACGCCGCCGAGGCCGCGCTGGCCGATGCCGCGGCCAAGCCGCCGCCGGCGCCGCCCGCCGCGCCGGCCGTGCGTTCGCTGTCCGAGCGCCTGGCCGATGCCTTCCGCAGCGAGACGCCGCGCCTGCTGGCCGATCTCGGCGAGGCGATCGCGCAGCGCGACTTCCCGCGCGCGGCGCGCATCGCCCACAACATCAAGGGCAGTGCCTACTACATCCACAGCGAGCAGATGGCCGAGGACGCCGGTGGCCTCGAGGAGGCCTGCGACGGCGCGGACGACGCGGGCGTCGAGCGCCACTGGGCCGCCCTGCAGGAAAGCATCGACGACTGGATGACCGCCCACTGATGCCCGCGATGCCGACAGCAGAATCAGGGAGGCCGGCCATGCGCATCCTGGTCGCCGACGACGACCTCGTCTCGCGCCTTGCGATGGAGGACGTGCTGCGCCAGTGCGGCAACCCGGAGATCGTGTTCGCCGAGGACGGCGCCGCCGCGTGGGCGGCGCTGGACACCGAACGCTGCTTCGACCTGGTCTGCCTGGACGTGCGCATGCCGCCGCCCGACGGCCTGGCGCTGGTCGCGCGCCTGCGGGCCGCGCCCGCGTTGAAGCGCGTGCCGGCGATGCTGATCACCTCCACCGCCGACCGCGCCACCGTGCTGGACGCGACGCGTGCCGACCTGCAGGGCTTTCTCGTCAAGCCGGTCGGCCCGGACACGGTGATCCGCATCCTGCGCGTGCTGGCGCAGCTCGACGCCGGCATCCTGGAACCGGTCGATGCCGCGACGGCCCGGCTGCGCGTCGACGCCGCGCGCCATGCCCGCTACGTGGGCGCCTTCATGCAGCAGGTGCAGGGCCTGGCCGCGCTCGCGCTGCAACTGGCGGCGCCGGACGCCGGCCCGCAGGCCCGGACGGTCTTCACGCAGAAGGCCGACGCCTGCCGCACCGCGGCGTTGACGCTGGGTGCCCCGCGCATCGAGCAGCTGATCTCGGACGCGCTGGCGCTGCTGGCCGAGGGTCGGCCCGGCGCGGAGCGGGCGATGGCGCAGGCGGTGTACTGGCTGGGACGGGTCGGCGGCCGCGTCGCCTGAGGCGGCGTGCTGGCCCGCTAGGCTTCGCCCTGGAGGCCTTCGAGGCCCTCGAGGCCGTCGAACAGCGAGGGCGGCGGGGTCCCGGCCTCGCCGGCGATCGCCGGCAGGCCGTCGCCGTCGTGCGACGCGTCGACCAGCGTGGGCGGCAGCGTCTTGCTGGTCTTCAGGCCCAGGCCCTTGAGCATCTCGGCCTGCCGGATCACGTTGCCCTTTCCGGTGGACAGCTTCTTCTCGGCCTCCTCGTAGGCCGACTGCGCGTCCTTCAGCTTGGCGCCCACCTTCTGCAGGTCGGCCACGAACGCGGCCAGCTTGTCGTAGAGCTCGGTGCCGCGCTTGGCGATGTCCTGCGCGTTGCGCGTCTGCGCCTCCTGGCGCCACAGGTGGGCGATGGTGCGCACCACGAACAGCAGCGTGGACGGGCTCACCAGCAGCACGTTGCGCTGCCAGGCCTCCATGAACAGCGCCTCGTCGCTGGTGACGGCCAGCATGAACGCGGGTTCGATCGGCACGAACATCACCACCATGTCCAGCGACTTCACGCCGTACAGGGCCTGGTAGTTCTTGGCCGACAGGCCCTTGATGTGCGCGCGCACCGAGTCCAGGTGCTGGCGCACGGCCAGCGCGCGTTCCTCGTCGCCGGACGCCGAGGCGAAGCGGTCGTAGGCCACCAGCGAGACCTTGGCGTCGACCACCAGCTTGCGCTCCTGCGGCAGGTCGATGACGACGTCGGGCTGCTGCAGGTTGCCCTCGGCGTCGCGCTGGCTCACCTGCACGTGGTAGACGCGGCCCTTCTCCAGGCCCGAGGCCTCCAGCACCCGCTCGAGGATCAGCTCGCCCCAGTTGCCCTGGGTCTTGGCGGAGCCCTTGAGCGCGTTGGTCAGGTTGGTGGCGTCGCGGCTGAGGGTCTTGTTCAGCTCCATCAGTTGCTTGACCTGCTCGGTCAGCGCGAAGCGCTCCTGGCCTTCCTTGACGTAGACCTCCTCGACCTTGCCCTTGAACTCGCTGAGCTGCGTGCGCAGCGGGTCGAGCAGGGTGCCCAGGTTCTGCTGGTTCTGCTCGGCGAAGCGCCTGGACTTCTCCTCGAGGATCTCGGTGGCCAGCGTCTTGAACTGGTCCGACAGCGCCGTCTTCGCGTCGGTGAGCAGCTGCAGCTTCTCCTGCGCGCTCGCGCGGTCCGCGTCGGCGCGCGTGCGGGCGTGGGCGAGCTCGGCGTGGGCCGTCTGCAGTGCCGCGTTGCGGTTCTCGAGCAGGGCGGCCGCCTCGCGCGCCCGGGTTTCCAGTTCGGCCACGCGTTCGGCGAGCGAAGCGGCGTGCTGGTGCTTCTGGGCTTCGCTGGCGGACACCCTCAGCACGTCGGCGCGCACGCTGTCGGCCTCGGCGCGGGCGCGCGCCAGGTCGGCCTGCAGCGCGGCCAGCGCCTGCTCGCCCGCGCGCAGCCGCTCGCGGGCCTGGGCGAGCTCCACCTGGGCGGCGCCGCCGGCCTGTGCCAGCGCGGCGTCGACCTGCGACTGCGCCCGGGCGCGCGCCAGTCGCAGGCCGACGGCCAGGCCGACGACCAGCGCGACGATGAAGAGCAGGGCGAAGACGACGAGCAGGGAGCTGGAGACCGGGTTCATGGCGTCCATTGTCGCCCGGGCACGGGCTCACCCGGTGCGCCAGCGCGGCGCCCCGCTCAGGCCTCGGGCGCCTTCGGCGGGCCGAGCGAGCGCAGGAGGTCGCGCACGTACTGGGCCCGGTCGTGCGGCTCGGCGATCTCGCGATCGATGCGCAACCGGTCGTTGCCGGCCAGCTTGACGCTGCGGTTCTTCTGCACCAGCTCGATGATGCGCATCGGGTCGATCGGCGGGTTGGGCCGGAAGGTGATGTTCATGACCTTGGGGTTGGCGTCCACCTTCAGCACGCCGTAGCTCTTCGCGAGCACGCGCAGGCGGTGGGTGTCGAACAGCGTCTGGCCCTGGGCGGGGAGCTTGCCGAAGCGGTCGGTGATCTCCTCGAGCAGGTTGTCCAGCGTCTCGGGACGCTCGGCGGTGGCCAGGCGCTTGTACAGCGACAGCCGGGTCTGCACGTCTCCGCAGTAGGCGTCGGGCAGCAGGGCGGGGGCGTGCAGCTTGATGTCGATGCCGCCGCCGAAGGCGCCGGTGGGCGACAGCAGGTCGGGCTCGCGGCCCGACTTCAGCGCGCGCACCGCCTCGGACAGCATGTCGTTGTACAGCTGGAAGCCGACCTCCATCATGTTGCCGCTCTGGTTCTCGCCCAGCACCTCGCCGGCGCCGCGGATCTCCAGGTCGTGCATGGCCAGGTAGAAGCCCGAGCCGAGCTCCTCCATCGCCTGGATCGCGTCCAGGCGCTGCGCCGCCTGCTTGGTCAGGCCCTCCACGTCGGGCACCATCAGGTAGGCGTAGGCCTGGTGGTGGGAGCGGCCGACGCGGCCGCGCAGCTGGTGCAGCTGCGCCAGGCCGAACTTGTCGGCGCGGCTGATGACGATGGTGTTGGCGGTGGGCACGTCGATGCCCGTCTCGATGATGGTGGAGCACAGCAGCACGTTGATGCGCTGGGCGACGAAGTCGCGCATCACGGCCTCCAGCTCGCGCTCGGGCATCTGGCCGTGGGCGATCGCGATGCGCGCCTCGGGGATCAGCTCCTGCAGCTTCTCGAGCCGGTTGCGGATCGTCTCGACCTCGTTGTGCAGGAAGTAGCACTGGCCGCCGCGCTTGAGCTCGCGCAGCACCGCCTCGCGGATGGTGCCCTGGCTCTCGTTGCGCACGAAGGTCTTGATGGCCAGCCGGCGCTGCGGCGCGGTGGCGATCACCGACAGGTCGCGCAGGCCTTCCAGCGCCATGCCCAGCGTGCGCGGGATCGGCGTGGCGGTGAGGGTGAGCACGTCCACCTCGGCGCGCAGCGCCTTCATCGCCTCCTTGTGGCGCACGCCGAAGCGGTGTTCCTCGTCAACGATCAGCAGCCCCAGGCGCTTGAACTTCACGTCGCCCGAGAGCAGCTTGTGGGTGCCGACGATGATGTCGATGCTGCCGTCCTCCAGCCCCTTCATCGCGGCCGCCACCTCCTTGGCGGTGCGGAAGCGCGACATCTCGGCCACCTTCACCGGCCACTGGCCGAAGCGGCTGCTGATGGTCTGGAAGTGCTGCTCGGCCAGCAGCGTGGTGGGCGCCAGCAGCGCCACCTGCTTGCCGCCGTGCACCGCGACGAAGGCCGCGCGCAGCGCGACCTCGGTCTTGCCGAAGCCGACGTCGCCGCAGACCAGCCGGTCCATCGGCTTGGGGCTGACCAGGTCCTGGATCACCGCGTGGATGGCGGCGCGCTGGTCGGGCGTTTCCTCGAAGCCGAAGCTGGCGGCGAAGGCTTCGTAGTCGTGCGGCGAGAAGCGGTGCGAGTAGCCGTCGCGCGCGGCGCGGCGCGCGTACAGGTTCAGCAGCTCGGCCGCGGCGTCGCGCACCTGCTCGGCGGCCTTGCGGCGCGCCTTGTCCCACTGGCCCGAGCCCAGCTTGTGCAGCGGCGCCTCCTCGGCCGAGACGCCGGTGTAGCGGCTGATCAGCGCGAGCTGGGCGACCGGCACGTACAGCGTGGCCTTGTCGGCATATTCCAGGTGCAGGAATTCGCTGGGGCCCTCGCCCAGGTCGATGTTGATCAGGCCCATGTAGCGGCCGATGCCGTGCGCGGCGTGGACGACCGGGTCGCCCAGCTTGAGCTCCGACAGGTCCTTGATCAGCGCGTCGACGCTGCTGACCTGCTCCTGTCCGCGGCGGCGCCGGCGCGGCGTGGTGCCGGTGGCGAACAGCTCGTTCTCGGTGATGAACTGGATCGTGCGCGGCACGGCCGCGTCGGGCTCGAACCAGAAGAAGCCCTCGCTGATCGGCGCTGCGGTGATCGCCACCTTCTCCTCGCTGGCCTCGAACTCGGCCAGCGTGCCCACGCTGATCGGTTCGATCGCGTGGTCGCGCAGCATGTCCAGCAGCGTCTCGCGCCGGCCTTCGCTGTCGGCCACCAGCAGGATGCGGTACGAAGTCGTGTCGACGTGGCGCTGCAGGCGGGCCAGCGGGGCGGTGGCGCCGCGTTCGACGCTGACGTCCGGCAGCGGCCGTGCCCAAGAGGTATCTGCCCCCACGCTCATCCCGTCGCTGCCCCCCGAGGGGGAGCTCGGTTCGGCTCGGATGTGATCCTCGCCTCCCGAGAGCCAGGTCGGACCTGCGACCGGCGGGACGGCGGGGCGCAGCGACAGCGTTCCGAAGGCGCGTGTCGCGTCGAAGAACTGCTCGCTCTTCAGGAAGATGTCCTCGGGCGGCAGGATCGGTCGGTCGGGGTCGGCCTTCAGGAAGCGATGGCGGTCGCGCGTGTCGGTCCAGAAGCGCTGGAGCGCGTCGTCGACGGCGCCGTGCAGCACCAGCGTGGCGGAGCCGGGCAGGTAGTCGAAGATCGTCGCGGTCTCGTCGAAGAACAGCGGCAGGTAGTACTCGATGCCGCCGCCGGCGATGCCGTTGCCCATGTCCTTGTACAGCCGCGCCTTGGTCGGGTCGCCCTCGATGCGCTCGCGCCAGCGCACGCGGAACGCCTTGCGCGAGGCCTCGTCGAGCGCGAACTCGCGGCCCGGCAGCAGGCGCACCTGCGGCACCGGGTAGAGGCTGCGCTGGGTGTCGGGGTCGAAGGTGCGGATCGAGTCGACCTCGTTGTCGAACAGGTCCACGCGGTAGGGCACGTTGGAGCCCATCGGGAACAGGTCGATCAGGCCACCGCGCACCGCGTACTCGCCCGGCGACACCACCGAGCTGACGTGCGAGTAGCCGGCCAGGGTCAGCTGGGCCCGCAGCGCCGCCTCGTCCAGGCGCGACTTCTGCTTGAAGTTGAACGTGGTGGCGGCCAGGAACGACGGCGGCGCGAGGCGGGTCAGCGCGGTGCTGGCCGGCAGGATGACGACGTCGACGCCTTCGTCGTCCTCCTTGTTCGCGTTCACGCTCTTGGTCGGATCCGGTGCCGCCTTGCCGCGCGCCGCGGCCACCGGCACGCCGGTATTGGCGCTGCCCAGGCCCTGGCTCTTTCGGTACAGGCGCCACAGCGTGGCCAGGCGTTCCGAGACCAGGTCCTGGTGCGGCGAGAACTGGTCGTACGGCAGCGTCTCCCAGTCGGGGAACACGGCGATGCGCAGGTGCGGCGCGAAGAAGGGCAGCTCGTCGGCCAGGCGCTGGCTGTCGGCCGGCTCGGCGCACACCACCAGCGTCAGCTGGCCTTGCGCCGCGCGCGCGGACGCCAGGTGGGCGATCAGCAGCGCGTCGGCCGCGCCGGGCGGGCGGGGCAGCGTGTAGCGTTGTCCGGGAACGAGCGAAGGCAGTTGCATGGGGGCGTTGAAATGAGGACACGCCTTGGACGCGTCGGTGGGCTCCGCGGAGGGAGGGCAACCGGTGCGCCGGCAAGGCGTGAAGCTCGCTGAATCGAGCGGCAGTGGAGGGGATTCTAGAATCAGGCCCCATGACAAGCCCGCAGCGAGGTGATTCCCTCGCGTCCGTCCCCCGCTTCTTCGCCCTGGTGCCGTGCGCCGGCTTCGGCACGCGCTCCGGCGCCGCCGGTCCCAAGCAGTACGAGTCCCTGGCCGGCCGCGCCCTGGTGCTGTGGACGCTGGAGGCGCTCGCGCGCGTGAAGGAACTCGACGCCACGCTGGTGGTGCTGTCGCCCGGCGACACGCAGTTCGACGCGCTCGCGGCCGAGGGCGATGCCGAGGCCGCTGGCGCCTGCTGGTCGGCCAAGGTCGGCGGCCGCACGCGTGCCGAGACCGTCTACGCCGGCCTGCACGACCTGCTCGGCCGCGGCGCCCATGCCCGCGACTGGGTGCTGGTGCACGACGCGGCCCGCTGCCTGATCCACCCCGAGTCGGTCCGCCGGCTGGTCGATGCCTGCCGCGACGACGCGGTGGGCGGCCTGCTGGCGATGCCGCTGCCCGACACGCTCAAGCGCGCCGACGCCGCCGATCGCGTGGCCGCCACCGTGCCGCGCGAGGCGATGTGGGCCGCGCAGACACCGCAGATGTTCCGCATCGGCATGCTGCGCGACGCCCTGCGCGCCGCCTTCGCCCGGCCCGACCTGGCGATCACCGACGAGGCCAGCGCGATGGAAGGCGCGGGCCACGCGCCGCGCCTGGTACGTGGCGACTTCGAGAACATCAAGGTGACCTGGCCCGAGGACTTCGCGCTCGCCGAGCGCCTGCTGCGCACCCGTTCCTTCGCCCCTCCGAAAGTGACGCCATGACCGCACCGTTCCGCATCGGCGAGGGCTGGGACACCCACCAGCTGCACGCCGGCCGCCCGCTGATCCTGGGCGGCGTCACCATCCCGCACGTGGCCGGCCTGCTGGGCCACTCCGACGCCGACGCGCTGTGCCACGCCATCACCGACGCGCTGCTGGGCGGCGCCGGCCTGGGCGACATCGGCCGCCACTTCCCCGACACCGACGAGGCCTTCAAGGGCGCCGACTCCATCGCGTTGCTCGCCGAAGCCGCCCGCCGCGTGCGCGCGGCCGGCTGGGAGCCGGTCAACGTGGACTCGACCATCGTCGCCCAGGCGCCGAAGATGGCGCCGCACATCGCCGCGATGTGCCTGCGGATCGCGGTGGCGCTGGGCGTCGAGGTGGACCAGGTCAACGTGAAGGCGAAGACGGCCGAGAAGATGGGGCCGGTGGGCGAGGGCCGGGCCATCGAGACGCGGGCGGTGTGCCTGCTGCAGCGGGTCGGGTCGCGCTGACCTTTGCACCTGCTGGTCGGGTAGCATCGAGATGCCAGGGCGCACCGTGCCGGCACAAGAGAATCGACAGGGAGAAGTCAGAATGAACATTCGACGAATGGGGTTCGTCCGCGCCTGCCTGTCTGGCGGGCTGGCGCTCCTGTTGGCCGCCTGCGGCGGCGGTGGCGGCGGCGGCGGAGGGCCCGCGGCCCCGACCGTCAGCGCCCCCGCGAACGTGACGGCCGGCGGGGCGGGCTATGTCGCCACGGTCCCGGCCCAGTCCGGATGGACCTATGCCTGGACCATCAACGGCGGGGTCATCACCTCCGGTGGCCAGGGCGCGACCGTGGTGTTCACCGCGGGTGCCACCGGCGTGGTCGGCCTGAGCGTGGTCGCCACCGACGCCGCGGGCCACGCGTCGCCGGCCGGCACGGCGCAATCCACGATCAACGCGGTTCCCGCCATCACGAGCTTCGCGGTCGACACGAGCGCGATCACCGCGGGCCAGAGCACCGTGCTGCGCTGGACGACCACGGGCGCGACGACGGTCACGATCGACCATGGCGTCGGCGACGTCGGCACGGCCACCAGCAAGACGGTCTCGCCCACGGCCTCGACGCAGTACACCCTGTCGGCCACCAACCCCGCTGGCACGACGGCCACGGCCACCGTGGCGGTGGCGGTGGATGCGGTGCCGGTGATCTCGTCGTTCACGGCGACGCCCGCCAGCATCTCCGGCGGCGGCAGTGCCACGCTGTCGGCGGCCTTCGCGGGCGGCTCGGGGGTCATCACGCCGGGCAACCTGGCCATCGTGTCGGGCGGCAGCGTCAGCGTGAGCCCTGCCGCCAACCAGACCTATACGCTGACCGTCACGAACGACGCGGGTGGCGCGACCACCGCCACGACGTCCGTCACGCTGAGTTCCGGGTTCTTCACGCTGGGCGGCACGATGGTGCACCCGCGCTCCGGCCACACGGCCACGCTGCTGGCCAACGGCAAGGTGCTGATCGCGGGCGGCAGCCACGCCCAGACCGGGGGCGCCGTCGACGTGCTGGAAGCGGAGTTGTACGACCCTGCGACGGGGTCGTTCCAGGCGACCGGGTCGTTGCTTCAGGCTCGCACCCTTCACACAGCCACGCTGCTGGCCGATGGAAGGGTATTGATCGCCGGAGGTGGTAGCGCGGGGGCCGAGCTCTACGATCCAGTGACTGGGCAATTCACGGCCACCGGTCAAATGTCGAGCTCGAGATGGCGCCATACCGCAGTCAGGCTCGTGAACGGGAATGTCCTGATTGCCGGTGGCGAGGCGTGGGCCAGCTCGACCGTGAGTACCACTGTTGAAATCTATGACCCCCTAGCCGGGTCCTTCACCTCCGCTCTGGACCCGCTCGGAGGCGGTCTTGGTGAGACAGCGATCGGATTGAATGGCGGGCAGGTGCTGGTGCCGGGTGCCATGTACAACGAAGACCTGGGGCATTTCCAGGTTAGGGCGTCCGGGATCTTCGATTCTTCCGGAAGCAATGCCGTCGCGACGGGAGCGCCGCCGGTGGCGACGATCTTCTACCTGGCGTCGCGCCTTGCCGATGGACGCGTTCTTGTTGCGGGTGGCGAAATCAGCGGCTTTCAAGATGCCTTCAACGCCGCGGTCTTCGATCCTGCAACGAACGGCTACACCGCGGTGGGATCGTTGCTCACAGGCCATCACAGCGAGCGGGATGCAATTGTGACGCTCGGCGATGGAAGGGTGTTGGTGCTGGGTGCAACGAACGAATTGTTCGATGCGACGTCCGGAACGTTCAGCGTCACCGGCGCGCTTCCCATTGCCTCCTCTGAATTCACGGCAACGCTGCTGGGTGATGGCACCGTACTCGTCGTGGGCGGCAACTCGGACAGCTACACCTCGGTGGCCAACGCCCAGATTTACCACTGAGCCCCGCGGCGCGCGGCCGTCGACCTCGCGCCGGCGGAGCGCCTCGGTTCAGTCCTCGGCCTGGTCGCCCAGCCGCAGCATCGCGGTGCCGGTGCCCGAGCCGAGCAGCCCGTTCTTGGCGTAGTTCAGCAGCTTCTCGCGCGTGTCCTGGATGTCGAGGTTGCGCATGGTCAGCTGGCCGATGCGGTCGGCCGGCGTGAAGCTCAGCGCGCCCTTTTCCATCGTCAGGCGCTCCGGCTTGTAGGTGAGGTTGGGCGACTCGGTATTGAGCAGCGACCAGTCGTTGCCGCGGCGCAGTTCGAGGGTGACCTCGCCGGTGATGGCGCTGGCCACCCAGCGTTGCGCGGTCTCGCGCAGCATCAACGCCTGCGAGTCGAACCAGCGGCCCTGGTACAGCAGGCGGCCCAGCGCGCGGCCGTTGTCGCGGTATTGCGCGATCGTGTCCTCGTTGTGGATGCCGGTGACCAGGCGCTCGTAGGCGATGAACAGCAGCGCCAGGCCCGGGGCCTCGTAGATGCCGCGGCTCTTGGCCTCGATGATGCGGTTCTCGATCTGGTCGCTCATGCCCAGGCCGTGGCGGCCGCCGATGCGGTTGGCCTCCAGCAGCAGCGCCACCGGGTCGTCGAAGGTCTGGCCGTTCAGCGCCACGGGCATGCCCTGCTCGAAGCGCACCGACACCTCCTCGCGCCGGACCTCCACGTCGTCGCGCCAGAACGCCACGCCCATGATGGGCTGGACGATCTTCATGCCGCTGCTCAGGTGCTCGAGATCCTTGGCTTCGTGCGTGGCGCCCAGCATGTTGGAGTCGGTGGAGTAGGCCTTCTCCGTCGACATCTTGTAGCCGAAGCCCGCCTTGTTCAGGAACTCCGACATCTCGGCGCGGCCGCCCAGCTCGTCGATGAACAGCTGGTCCAGCCAGGGCTTGTAGATCTTCAGCGACGGGTTGGCGAGCAGCCCGTAGCGGTAGAAGCGCTCGATGTCGTTGCCCTTGAAGGTGCTGCCGTCGCCCCAGATGTTGACGTCGTCCTCCTTCATGGCCGACACCAGCATCGTGCCGGTGACGGCGCGCCCCAGCGGCGTCGTGTTGAAGTACGTGCTGCCGGCGGTGGTGATGTGGAACGCGCCGCTCTGCAGCGCGGCGATGCCCTCGGCCACCAGCTGTGCGCGGCAGTCGATCAGGCGCGCCTTCTCGGCGCCGTACTGCATCGCCTTGCGGGGAATCTCGTCGTAGTCCGGCTCGTCGGGCTGGCCCAGGTTGGCGGTGTACGCGTAGGGGATCGCGCCCTTCAGGCGCATCCAGTGCAGCGCGGCGCTGGTGTCGAGGCCGCCGGAAAAAGCGATGCCGACCTTTTGCTGGGCGGGCAGGTTCTGGAGAATGGTGGTCATGTCGAGGCCGAGGGTCGGGATGCGGGAAACCCCGCCATTCTCGGCGCAAATGGGCGCGGTCCCAAGAACCCGGGCGGCAGCGGCCTCGCCGCGCCACCGTGGCGACTCCCGACAGACACGCCCCGCGCCGGGCGGGATACTCGTCGCGTGATCGTCCCGACGCCCCCGCCGCGCAGCCCGCTGCCCCTCGCCTGCGCCCTCGCGCTGGCCGCCGCCGTCTCGCTGGGGCTGGCGCGGTTTTCCTACGCGCTGCTGCTGCCGCCGATGCGGGTCGAGCTGCACTGGAGCTATTTCACCGCCGGCGCGATGAACACCGCCAACGCGGCCGGCTACCTGGGCGGCGCGCTGCTGGCGCCGCGCTGGTTCGCGCGCCACGACGCGCTGCGCGTGCTGGTGGCCGGCGGCCTGGCCGCCGCGGCCATCCTCGTGGCGCATGCCTTCGCACCCAGCGATGCGGCGCTGTTTGCATTGCGAACCCTGGCGGGCGTCGCCAGCGCCGCGACCTTCGTCGGCGGCGGGCTGCTGGCCACGCGGCTGTCGGCGCGCGCGGCGCACCCGGGGCTGGTCGTCGGGCTCTACTACGGCGGCACCGGGCTGGGCATCCTCGGCGCCACGGCGCTCGTGCCGCCGCTGCCCTGGCGCGCCGCCTGGATCGCGCTCGGCGCGCTGTCGCTCGCGTGCACGCTCGTCACCTGCGGCGTGACGCGCGCGTCGGCCGACCTGCTCGAGACCGGCGCCGGCACCGCCGCGGCCGGCCGCGTGCGCGTGCCCTGGCGGCCGATGGCCATGCTGCTGCTGGGCTACCTGCTGTTCGGCCTCGGCTACATCGGCTACATGACCTTCATCGTCACGCTGCTGCGCGAGCAGGGCATCGCCCCGGGATGGGTCACCGCGTTCTACGGCCTGCTGGGCGCCGGGGTGGTGGCCTCGTCCTGGCTGTGGGCCGGCCTGCTGCGCCGCGTGCGCGGCGGCCAGGCGCTGGCCCTGCTCAACGCCATCCTCGCGGTCGCGACCCTGTTGCCGGTGCTCGGCGCGCAGCCGGCGGTGGTGGCGCTGTCGTGCCTGCTGTTCGGCTGCACCTTCCTGTCCGTGGTGGCCTCGACGACCGCCTTCGTGCGCCACAACCTGGCGCCCACCGCATGGGCGTCCGGCATCGGCGCGTTCACGATCGTGTTCGCGCTGGGCCAGATCTTCGGCCCCAGCCTGCTGGGCCGGCTGGCCGATGGCCCGGGCGGTCTGCAGCGCGGCTTCCTGTGCTCGGCCGTCGTGCTGGCGCTGGGCGCGCTGTGCGGCGCGCGCCAGCGGCCGCTGGACGCGCGCTGAAACGGACGACGGCGGCCGTGGCCGCCGTCGTCGGGGTTGCGTCGCGCTCAGATCCGCGGTTCACCCTGGCGGTTGACGGTGATCGTCGCACCGGCCGGTGCCGTGGTCTGCACGTGGTGCTCGACGCCCTGGAACGTGTAGACCGTGTCCCAGTATTGCGGCGGGCCCGAGGCCGGCACGTCGCGGCAGCGCTGGACGTCTTCCGTGCGGGTGCCGGCGTTGCTGTTGCCGATCGCCCCGCCCACCACCGCGCCGCCCAGCGCGCCGGCGACGGTGGCCCCGTTGCCGCGCGCGACCTGGTGGCCCAGGATGCCGCCGAGGATGCCGCCGATCACGGCGCCGCCCACCTTGTTGCGCTCGTCCTTGACCTCGGTCTGCTCGACCCAGCACTTCTGCGTCGGCGTTCCGAACACCGCGTGCGAGCCGATCACCTGGGCCTGGAACAGCTGCTCCTGCGGACGCGGTCGCGCGTCGTAGGCCGGCGGCGGCGTGGGCGCCCAGTGGTTGTCGGCCACCGGCATGCCCGGGGGCACCTGGCGCACCGACGAGATGCTGTCGTTCATGCCCATCGCCGTCAGGCTGGGATAGTTGCCGGGACGCAGGAACACGCAGTGGCCGCTGAAGCCGGCGTCGTCGCAGGCCTCCCAGCGGTCGCCGACCACCGTCACCGAGGAGGCGCGGTCGTTGAAGCCGGAGCGGCGGAAGTCGCCGACGTCGGACGTGGTGCTGAACGAGCGGCCGCGGAAGTTGTCGCGCTCGTAGAACGTCACCTGGCCCGGCAGCGGCGCGGGCGCCCAGCGGTTGTCGGGGACCTGGCCGTTGCGGTCGGTCTCGCGGGCCGACGAGACGCGGTCGTTCAGGCCCATCGAGCTCAGCGACGGGTAGTTGCCCGGGCGCAGCACGAAGCAGTGGCCGCGGAAGCCCGCGTCGTCGCAGACCTCCCACGGGCGGCCGTTGACCACCACCGACGAGGCGCGGTCGTTGAAGCCGATGCGCGTGAAGTTGTCGATCGGATCGTGCACGGTGAACGCGCGGCCGGCGTAGTTGTCATGCTCGTAGAAGGTGACGTCGGCCATCGCCATGCCGGAGCAGGCGAGGGCGAGCGTGCCCAACGTTGTCTTCAGGATTCGGGTGTTCATTGCACTCTCCGTTGTCGATCGTGCAACTCGGCAGGCAATCGGCAGGCCCGGGTCGCGCCGGGGCCCGATCGCCGTCACTGGAGCGCGAACGCGGGTGTCGAGCCGGTCTTCAGGGCCTCGTTGAGTTGCTGCAGCACCTGTCCCAGCAATCCGATGCGGTTCTTGTCCACGGGCCGACCCGTCCGACAGGCGGGCGGCAGGCTCCCGCTGGGCGGAAAGGTTCGCACCCGCAGCGACCCCTGCGGGTCGACGACGAAGTAGGCCGCCAGGTCTGCGCCCTCGCGCAGGCGGGATGCGATGCCCGCCTTGATCTGCGCGGGTGTCAGCCGCGGCAGCGTCGTCGCTCCCGCCGCGGCGGGTTCGTGGCGCATCGGCGGCGCGGATGCCACCGCGCGCGTCAGCCGGGCGTCGGGGCGCCCCTGCGCGTCCAGGCACTCGGCCGACACCAGCGCCCAGGCCACCTTGTCACCGCGCGCGGTGGTCTCGTTCAGGATCTCGATCGTGCGGCGGGCGCGCTCCAGCCGATCCTGCGCCACGGCCACGTTGCGCAGGGTCGGGACGGGCAGCGTGCTGCAGGCGGGGTTGGCCGAGAACGTCTTCAGGGCGATGCCGTCGGGCTCCTCGAGGCTGTCGACGTAGGCGGACAGGTTGCCCATGGATTGCAGGTAGGTGGCGAGTCGGGACAGGGTCTCCTCCGGCGGCCGGGGTCGCAGGGGTCGATCGCGCTGGTTCCGCAAGGAGGTCGGGGAGGGCGTGGAGTCGGGCATGTCTCAACCTTTCGATGATGTATTCCTAGAACAGGGTCGCGCATGTCGCCGTACCGGATCGCAGGCAGGCGAGGGCGCTGGCGGCCTCGGCGCGCCAGCGCGAGCGCGCGGAAGATGCGCCGGCATAGTCCTGCAGCTCACGCACCAGATCGTCCGCGACCGGCATTGCCGGGTCGAGCGCGCGGCCGGCGATGTGGGCGTACAGCGCATTGCGGATCGCCAGCGGATGGCCGGGCGGCAGCTTGAGCGCATAGAGTCGGGCCGCCTCCGCGTGGGCCCCCAGGGCCTCGCCGGGCTGCCCGGCGGCGAGCCGGGCGATGCCCAGCGCATCGAGCGATTGGGCGAACTCCACTTCCTGGCCCTTGGAAGCCTGT
This sequence comes from uncultured Vitreoscilla sp., assembly GCA_964418745.1. GTDB lineage: Bacteria > Pseudomonadota > Gammaproteobacteria > Burkholderiales > Burkholderiaceae_C > Scleromatobacter. Next base: position 14,452 of record CAYQMX010000029.1, on the reverse strand, counting down.
CGCTGGTCGGCCACGAGTTCGACCAGGGAGGCCAGGGCGGCCTGGCGTTCGCCGGCGCGGATCTGCGCCTCGGCCCGATAGCGTCGTGCACGCAGCACCTCCATCGCCCGATCGGCGTAGCCCGCGCGGCGCAAGCCATCGATCACGCCATCGAGTTCGGCGACCGCCGCCGCGCCCGGTTCCAGCAGGGCCAGGGCGCGTGCGTGCGCCTGGCTTGCGAGCAGCGCCTCGACGCCGCGGCCGCCCGCCTCGCGGGCCGCGGCCTGCGCGGCGTCGCGGGCGTCCTCGGCTTCGCCGAGCGCCAGGTGAACCGTGGCGAGCAGGCGCCAGAGCACGGCGCGGTCGCCGGCCAGGCGGGCCAGCGGCAGGATGTTGCGCAGGCGATCGCGCGCGTCCGCGTAGTCGCCGAAGTCCAGGCTGAGCACCGCGCGCGTCCTTGAAAGGGAGATGCGGTCGGACAGTCGCAGGCGCGCCGTCTCGCTCTGGGCCAGGGCCTGGTCCAGGCTCTGGCGGGACAGTTCCAGCTGGCCGGCCTGGCGCGCGACCACGGCCTGCGCGAGCAAGGCGAGTGCCGTCTCCGTGTGCTGCGGACCAAAGCCGATCCCGCTCTCGCGCACGCCGCGAACGCTCCAGGCGAGGGCCTGGGCCAGCCGGCCCTGCTGCAACTCGTAGCGGCTCATCACGGTGCAGGCGTAGTAGCGGGCCTTGGCGCAGGCGGTGCCGGCGTCGCACTCGGCGAGCACGGTGCGTGCCAGCACGGCGGCCGTGTCCGGGTGGCCGTTGCCCATGTCCTCGGCCGCCAGGTAGGCACGCGCCTTGTTCAAGGGCGCGTCGCCGGGCGGTGCGTTGAGGCGCAGCAGCTCGACGGCCTCCGCGAGCAACGCCGCCGACGCGGCATCGTCGCCGAGGCGGCCCTGCATGCGTCCGAGTTCAGCCAGCAACTCGCCGCGCAGGCGCGGCTGCGTCGCGAACCGCTCGCGCGCGCGGACGATCGCTGCACCGACCATCTGGCGACCGGTGGGTTCCGCGCCGGGCTGCCGGTCGTCGGTCTCGGCATCGTTGACCAGGTCGAACATGAAGTCGCGCACGATCTCCGTGCGCGTCCGCGCGGCGACGCCCTCGTTGTACTGGTAGATGGCGACGCCGCCGAAGGCGATGGCCACGAGCGATCCGCACGCCGTCGCCACGCTGGCGCCGACATGGCGCTGCACGAACAACCGCAGCCGGTGGGCGCGCGAGGGGCGGCGGGCGGCGACCGGGCGGTGGTCCAGGAAGCACTGGATGTCGTCGAGAAAGCGTTCCACCGAGGCGTAGCGCCGGGATGGGCTCTTGGACAGGGCCTTCAGCACGATGTTGTCCAGGTCGCCCTGCAACGCGAGGTGCCAGCGCGCCGCTTCGGTGGCGGCGACGGAGCGCCCCAGGAAGGCCGCGTCGGCCACGCGGCTCGGTCGCGGTGCCGGCGCCTGCGTCACCGCCTGCAGGCAGCGCAATGGATCCGACGCGCAGTCGTCGTAGGGAGAGACGCCGCACAGCAGTTCGAACAGGATCACGCCCAGCGAATACACGTCGGTGGCCGTGGTGATCGTGCCGTTGCCCACCTGCTCCGGCGCGGCGTAGCGCGGCGTGGCTCCGCAGCCAGCGACCTGGGTCAGGTGCGCCTGGTCCCGCGCCAGCCCGGGCTCGTCCAGCAACTTGGCGACGCCGAAATCCAGCAGGCGGACGCGGCCCGCCGTATCGACCAGGATGTTGGAGGGCTTCAGGTCGCGATGGACGACAAGGTGCTGGTGGGCGTGGGCGACCGCCCGCAGCACCTGCGTGAACATCGAGAGCCGTTCGCGCAGCCCGAGGCGGCGGTCGTTGCAGGCGACGTCGAGCGCGACCCCGTCGACGAACTCCAGCACGATGAAGGGCTGCCCGCCGGCGACCACGCCGGCGTCCAGCAGCGACGCGATGCCCGGGTGACCGAGGGCCGCCAGGACGTCGCGCTCGCGGTCGAACCGCACCTTGTCCACGCCCGAGGACAGGGTGAACAGCGGCAGCTTGACGGCCACCTCGCGCTTGACGACGCCGTCGCTGCGCTGCGCGAGCCAGACCACCGACATGCCGCCCCGACCCAGCTCGCGGATCAGCCGGTAGCCGCCGATCGACGTACCCGCTGCCAGGCCCTGCGCGAACGCGGGCGCCGGCGAAGCGGCCGCGAAGGGGTCGTGCACGCGCTGCGACGCCAAGGGGTCCTCGACGGCCGCGAGCAGCCGGGTCAGCCGCAGGTGCAGCGCGGGCTGCGCCGCGGCGAGGCCGGCCAGCGCCTCGGCGCGTTCGCGCGGCTCGGCGTCCAGCAGGCGATCCAGCCACTCGAGCGCGGGGGCGTCGAGGTCGCTGTCCTGGACGAGGCTGGCGTTCACGAGGCCTCGCCGAGCAGGTCGAACATGAACGCCTTGGCGCGCTGCCAGTCGCGCTTGATCGTCGGCTCGGACATCGCCAGGGCCGCGGCGATCGCCGGGATCTCCATGCCCAGGATCGCGCGCATCTCCGCCACGCGCAGCAGCCGGGGATCGACCTCGCCCAGGCGCTCGATGGCCTGGTTGAGCGCCAGCATCTGCTCGGGGGTGCCGCTGCTGCGATCCGCGACCTCGCCCCCCAGCGTCAGCGGCAGGAGTTCGGCGCTGCGCTTCTGCGCGATGCGCTCGCGCGCCATGTCCACGAGCAGCGAACGCATGGCGCGGCTCGCGTAGCCCAGGAACTGCTCCATGGAGCCGAAACGCAGGTCCGAGCGACCCTCCAGGCTCAGGTACAGCTCGTGGGCCAGGGTGATCGTGGAGATCGGGGCCTGTTCCCTGGACAAGCGCGCGCGGGCCACCACGAGCAGTTGCGCGTAGTAGTTCTCGAACGACGAATCGACGGTTTCGTCCACGCTCTGTTCTCCCTGTCGCCCGCCCCGCGCTTGCCGGGCGTACCGGAACGCGTGGCGCTTCCGGCACCTTGAGCGGCATTTCAACGCAACCGTCCACGGGTCGCAAGAGCGATGGGCGGCCGCAGGCAGGAATTTTCACCCTCGTTTGATCTGCGGACAGGTCCGATTGCGCTGAACCCGTCATGGAGCCTGAACGGGCTCCGTGGCGCCAGGCAATGCCGCCCGCGCCGACACGACGCGGAGCATGCGATGACTGCACTGTCCATCCACCTGGGGCTCAATGCCGTCGACCCGGCCCATTACGACGGCTGGAGCGGCGAACTCGCGGCCTGCGAGCATGACGCGACCGACATGGCGTCGATCGCCCAGGCCGCCGGATTCGTGCCCACGCTGCTGCTGACCGAGGCCGCGACCGGCGATGCGCTCATGGGCCTGCTGGCGCGCTGCGGCACGCTGCGCGCCGGCGACCGCCTGCTGATCACGTTCGCCGGCCATGGCTCCCAGGTGCCGGACATGAACGGCGACGAGGCCGACGGTGCCGACGAGACCTGGGTCCTCCACGACCGCATGGTCATCGACGACGAGCTCTACAGCGCGATCAGGCGGCTGCAACCCGGCGTGCGCCTGATCCTGGTCTCCGACAGCTGCCACAGCGGCACGGTGGATCGGGCGATGACCGGACGCATCGATCGCTCGATGCCCGCGGCGCTGTCAGCCGCCGTCTATGCCCACCACGACCGCACCTACGGCCGCATCCGATCCCGGACGGCGGGTGCCGGGCCGTCCGACGCGCGCTGCGAAGGACTGCTGATGGCTGCCTGCCAGGACAACCAGGTCGCGCTGGACGGCGACCGCAACGGCCTGTTCACCGGAACCCTCAAGGGTATCTGGGCGGGCGGCCGCTTCAGGGGCTCCTACCTGGACGCGATGCGCGCGGCCCGTGCGGCGATGCCCCGGTTCCAGATCCCGAACCTGCTGACGCTGGGCTCCCCGGCGCGGCGAATCGAGTTGGACAGCCTGTTCGCCTGATCGGCGACAGCGTCCATTTCCGTGCTGTCGCCACCCGGCGCAGCACTTTCCAACCCGCACCAACGAGGAGTTTTCCATGAGCACCGATACCACCATCCCCCTGGACACGCCGTCCCCGACCACGAGCGTTCCCACCGCGAACCTCGGCTACGACGAGGTCAACGGCAACTGGGACGAAGTCCGCGCCCTGCTGGACACCCAGATGCGCAGCGGCATCGACGCGGATGCCCTGCAGCGCGCTGTCGAGGCCAATTCGACGTCCGCGCAGGTCGCGCTGTTCGGCGGCGCCGTCCAGCTCGACCCCGCCTCCGCCAACCGTTCGCTGGTGTCGCGCGCGACGCGCGGCGGCAGCTCGGCCCACGCCTTCTGGTGGGGATTCAACATCCAGATCAGCCATGACGACGTGACGCAGATCCTCAACGTCTTCGACGGGCTGGACCAGTTCATCGGCGCGATCTCGGCGGTGCTGCCGTCGGTGATCCGGCCGTTCCTGGGCGTGGTGAAGATCTTCCTCGAGGTCTCCAGCGCCGTCCTGCGCGCCGTCGACCGCGGTCGTGGCGTGTACATCAGCATGAGCTGGTTCGCCCCGGGCGTGTTCGTGCCCACGTCGGTCTGAGCCGATGCGGCTTCGTCGTCGCGGCGGCGCCGCCCGACGACGCCGCGCGGGGCGCGCTTCAGGTCGCCTCGACGCGCCGCAGTCGAACGTGCGCCACCAGGCCGCCCTCGGCGCCGTTGGTCATCTCCAGGCTGCCGCCCATGCGCTGGATCGACTTCTTGACCACCGCCAGGCCCAGCCCGGCGCCGGTGGCCGAGGTGCGCGCGGAGTCGCCGCGGAAGAACGGCGTGGTCAGCTGCGTGAGCTTTTCCACCGGCACGCCGGGGCCGCGGTCGCGCACCGTCACGATGATCCACGGGCCGGCCTGCAGCTGCCCTACCTGCACCTCGGCGGGCGTGGTCTCGGAGGCGCGGCCGTAGCGGCGCGCGTTCTCGAACAGGTTGGCGAACACGCGGCCCAGCTCGATCGGGTCGCCCAGCACGCGCGACACCGGGGACAGCTGGATCGCGATGCGGATCTGGCTCGCGTCGCGGAAGGCCAGTGCCTCGCGCTCGACCACCGCGGCCAGCGGCACCGGCTCGAGCCGGGTGACGCCCGGGCGCGCGTAGTCCATGAACTTGTCGATGATGGCGTCGAGCTGGTCGATGTCGTCGGCGATGTGGCTGCGGGCCTCCTCGTCGGGCACGCTGATCTCGGCCTCGAGGCGGATGCGCGCCAGCGGCGTGCGCAGGTCATGCGAGATGCCGGCCAGCATCACGGTGCGATCCTGTTCCACCTTGGCGAGCTCGCGCGCCATTCGGTTGAAGCCGACGTTGACCGCGCGCACCTCGGTCGTGCTGGTGCGCTCGTCCAGCCGGGTGTCGTATTCGCCGTCGCGGATGCGCGCCGCGGCGGTCGACAGCTCCTTGAGCGGGCGGTTGATCAGGCCGGCGATCATCGCCGAGCCGATGATGGTGGCCAGGATGGCGATGCCCACCCAGACGAACCAGGTGCTCGAGGTCAGCGGCGTGACGCGCGCCGACTCGGCCTGCAGCCAGTAGCGGTCGTCGTCGATCGTGAAGCCCACCCACAGCGCGTCCTGGCCGTTGACCGAGCGCGCCACCACCGTGCCCTCGCCCAGGCGCACGCGGAGTTCGGCGGCGATGCGGCGCGTGAACGCGTCGACCTCGTAGGGCTCCCAGCGGTCGCTCGGCTCGCGCGGCAGCACGCGCACGGCCTCCTGGTCGGTCATCGACTTCATCAGCGCGATGCGCGTGATGCCGTCGACGTTCTTCATCGCGCCGCGCGACAGGTTCACCAGGCTGGCGATCTGCTGCGCGGCGACGACGGCGCGCGGCTCGAACTCGAGCTGGCGCAGCGTCTGAACCCAGGCCAGCACGCCGCCGGTCAGCAGCAGCGACAGCAGGAAGAACGTGCGCCAGAACAGACTCAGCGACAGGAGCTTGCGATCCATCCTCGGCTTCGACGCGTCAGGCCGTTTCGCTGGGCACGAACACGTAGCCCACGCCCCACACCGTCTGGATGTAGCGCGGGTTGGACGGATCGGGCTCGATCATCTTGCGCAGGCGCGAGATCTGCACGTCCAGGCTGCGGTCGAAGGGCTCGAAGTCGCGGCCGCGGGCGAGCTGGGCGAGCTTGTCGCGCGACAGCGGCTGGCGCGGGTGGCGCACCAGCGCCTTGAGCATCGAGAACTCGCCGGTGGTCAGCGCGATCGGCTCGCCTTCCTTGGTCAGGCGGCGCAGCGACAGGTCGAACTCGAAGTCGCCGAACTGCACCACCTGCGCATCCTTGGCGGGCGCGCCCGGCGCCTCCTGCGGCGGGCGGCGGCGCAGCACGGCGTGCACGCGCGCCAGCAGTTCGCGCGGGTTGAACGGCTTGGGCAGGTAGTCGTCGGCGCCGACCTCGAGGCCGACGATGCGGTCGACGTCCTCCACCTTCGCGGTGAGCATGATGATGGGCGTGCGGTCGCCGGCGGCGCGCAGCCGGCGGCAGATCGACAGCCCGTCCTCGCCCGGCAGCATCAGGTCGAGCACGATCAGGTCGATGTTCTCGCGCGTCATCAGCCGGTTCAGCGCCTTGCCGTCCTCGGCCAGCAGGACGTCGAAGCCTTCCTGGCTCAGGTAGCGGCGCAGCAGGTCGCGGATACGGGCGTCGTCATCGAGGACGACGATGCGGTCTTGGCGGGTGCCTGGAATGGCCGACATGGTGGCTCCAAATATGTAACAAGCCCGATTCTGCGGGGTGGAAACCGCAATTTCGCGTTTTTGGGCCCGGACTTTTAGTTCTGTTACAAATTCGTCGGCGCGACGATCGTCGGCTCCGGGCCACCCCTTTTTGGACTTTCGCGCGTTCAATGGGCATCATCCACTCATGACCAATCCCATGACCAAGAAAGTGCTGGCCCTCCTCGCGGCCTGTGTCCTGGCCGCTGCGCTGCCCGCCGGGGCCGGGGCCCAGGCGAACATCGTCCAGAAGGATCCGGATGGCGTCGTCTCGCTGACCAGCAGCGCGACCGTCCAGGTGCCCAACGACTGGATCGCCGTGCAGTTCGGCACCACCCGCGAAGGCACCGACGCCGCCGCGGTGCAGGCCGCGCTGAAGGACGCCCTGGGCGCCGCGCTCGCGCTGGCCCGTCCCCTGGCCAAGGCCGACGGCCACGTGGAGGTGCAGGGCGGCGGCTTCTCGCTGCAGCCGCGCTTCAATGCCAAGGGCATCGTCAACGGCTGGACCGGCAACACCGCGCTGGTGGTGCAGGGACGCGACATGGGCACGATCGCCGAACTCGCCGGCCGCGTGCAGACGATGACGGTGGCCAGCCTCGACTACAGCGTCTCGCGCGAGGCGCGCGAGAAGGTGGAGGGCGAGGTCGCCGCGCAGGCGATCGCGCGCTTCCGGGCCAAGGCCGCCGACTACGCCAAGGCGTTCGGCTACGCCACCTTCACGGTGCGCGAGGCCAACGTCAACACGGAAAGCGGCCAGCCGCGGCCGCGACCGGTGCTGATGCGGGCGGCAGCCGTCTCCAGCGCCGGCGACGCGTTGCCGGTGGAGGCCGGCTCCGGCGCGGTGACGGCCAGCGTCAACGGCAGCGTCCAGCTGAAGTAATCGGTAGCGCGAGGCGGATTTCGTCGCCCCGGGCGTCTTCGGCCGCCCGCGCTTGCTACGATTCCCCCATGACCGCCTCCACCCCGACGACCGAACCGCGCCTTCGCCACGTGCAATGCCTGGCCCCCGAGGGCCTGCATCGCATGGCCTACTGGGAATGGGGCGACGCGGCCAACCCGCGGGTGCTGGTGTGCGTGCACGGCCTGTCGCGCCAGGGGCGCGACTTCGACACGCTCGCGCGGGCGCTCGCCGGCCGCTACCGGGTGGTCTGCCCCGACGTCGCCGGCCGCGGCCGCTCGGACTGGCTGAAGAACCCGGCGTCGTACGGCATTCCGTCCTACGTGGCAGACATGGTCACGCTGCTGGCCCGCCTCGACGCCGCCGAGGTGCACTGGGTGGGCACGTCCATGGGCGGCTTGATCGGCCTGGGGCTGGCGTCGCTGCCCGGCTCGCCGGTCACGCGGCTGGTGCTCAACGACGTCGGCCCGGCCATCGAGTTCGCCGCGCTGGCGCGCATCGGCGGCTACCTGGGCCAGCCCGCGCACTGGAACACCGTCGAGGAGGCCGCCGATGCATTGCGCGCGATCTCGCTGGGCTTCGGCCCGCTCACGCGCGAGGAGTGGCTGGCGTTGACGCGTCCGCAACTGGTGGCCGACGGCGACGGCTGGAAGTCGCACTACGACCCCGCCATCGCGGTGCCGTTCCGCGCCGTGACCCCGGAGCTCGCCGCGGCCGGCGAAGGCGCGTTGTGGCGGGCCTACGATGCGCTCGCGTGCCCGACGCTGCTGCTGCGCGGCGCCGACTCCGACCTGCTGTCCCGGGTCACCGCCGAGGCGATGACGCAACGCGGCCCGCGCGCGCGCCTGCACGAGTTCGCCGGCGTCGGCCACGCGCCGATGCTGGTGCACGACGACCAGGTGGCCGTGGTGCGCGACTTCCTGGTGGGTGCCTCGCCGTGAAGACGCAGACGAGCCACCTGGGCGCCGACGACGCGCCGGCCATCGTGCGCGTGGCCGCGGCCGACATGGCGCTGGCGGCGGCGGCCGGCGGCGCCGACGGCGCACCCGCCGACGCCGATCCGCTGGGCGTGCACGCCCTGGTACGGGCGCGGGCGTTCGCCGAGCCGCTGCTGGTCGGGCGCACCCTCGACAGCGGCGAGCAGGCCTGGTCGCACGCCGAAGGCGTGGCGCAGATCCTGGCCGACCTCGGCGCGACGCCGGCGATGCAGGCCGCGGCCTACCTGGTCTACGCGGGCGACGGCCTGCAGCGGCCGATCGAGGTCGTGACCAAGGCCTTCGGTCCGTCCTACGCGAGCCTGGTGGACCTGACGCGCAAGCTGGTCAAGATCCAGCGCAACGCGCGCGAGGCGCAGATCGGCAAGGAACAGCGCGCGCTGCAGACCGAGCGCGTGCGCAAGATGCTGCTGGCGTTCTCGCGCGACCTGCGCGTGGTGCTGCTGCGCCTGGCCTCGCGCCTGCAGACGCTGCGCTGGCACGCCCAAAGCCGCACGCCGTGCCCGCCCGAGCTGGCGCGCGAGTCGCAGCAGGTGTTCGCGCCGCTGGCCAACCGGCTGGGCATCTGGCAGATCAAGTGGGAGCTGGAGGACCTGTCGTTCCGCTTCCTGGAGCCCGAGGAATACCGGCGCGTCGCGAAGCTGCTGGACGAGCGCCGCGTCGAGCGCGAAGCCGGCATCGTCGCCTTCCGCACCCAGCTCGTCGAGATGCTCGCCGCCGCCGGCATCCGCGCCGACATCCAGGGCCGGCCCAAGCACATCTACAGCATCTGGAAGAAGATGCGCGGCAAGGAGCTCGACTTCGAGCACGTGTTCGACGTCCGCGCGGTGCGCGTGATCGTCGACGACGTCGCCGCCTGCTACGCGGTGCTCGGACGCGTCAACGAGCGCTATCGCGCGGTCGACGGCGAGTTCGACGACTACATCGCGCGGCCGAAGGCCAACGGCTACCAGTCGCTGCACACCGTCGTCCAGGACGATGCCGGCCGGGCGGTCGAGGTGCAGATCCGCACGCGCGAGATGCACGAACACGCCGAGCACGGCGTCGCCGCGCACTGGGCCTACAAGGAGGCCGGCACCAAGGGCTATGCCGGCGTCAGCGCGGCTGGCGCGTTCGAGGACCAGGTGGCGCAGGCGCGCAAGGCGGTGCTGCGCCAGCTGCTCGCGTGGGAGCGCGACTTCGTCGCCGAGCCCGACGCCGCGCAGGCCGAGGCGCCGGCGTTCGAGGACCGCATCTACGTGTTCACGCCACAGGCCAGCGTCATCGAGCTGCCCGCCGGCGGCACGCCGGTGGACTTCGCCTATGCGCTGCACACCGACGTCGGCCACCGCTGCCGCGGCGCGCGCGTGGACGGCACGATGGTGCCGCTGCAGACCCCGCTGCGCAACGGCCAGACGGTGGAGATCGTCACCGTGCGCGAAGGCGGGCCGTCGATGGACTGGCTCAACCCCGAACTGCACTTCCTGCAGAGCCCGCGCGCCCGCGCCAAGGTGCGCGCCTGGTTCAACGCGCTGCAGCACGCGCAGACGGTGGCGCGCGGCCGCGAGCTGGTGGAAAGGCTGCTGCAGCGCGAGGGCCGCACCGCCACCAGCCTGGAGGAGCTGGCCGGCAAGCTCGGATTCGACGGCGCCGAGGCCTTGTTCGAGGTGATCGGCAAGGACGAGTACTCGCTGCGCAACATCGAGAACCTGCTGCGCCCGGCCGAGCCGCCGCCGCCCGACGAGATCATCCAGCTGAAGCGCCCGCGCACCGGCGGCGCGGCCGGTGGCGTGCTGGTGGTGGGCATCGACTCGCTGCTGACCACGCTGGCCACCTGCTGCCGCCCGGCGCCGCCCGACGCGATCGGCGGCTACGTCACGCGCGGCAAGGGCGTGGCGGTGCACCGGCTCGACTGCACCAATTTCCGCCACATGGCGTCGACGACGCCCGAGCGCGTGATCCCGGTGGAGTGGGGCCAGCAGGGCGACCAGGGGCGGCCCGACCGCAGCGTCTACGCGGTCGACGTCGTCGTCGAGGCGCAGGATCGCCAGGGCCTGCTGCGCGACATCTCCGACGTGCTGGCCAAGCAGAAGGTCAACGTGATCGGCGTGAGCTCGCAGTCGACCAAGGGCATCGGCGACCGCCGCGCCTTCATGACCTTCACCGTCGAGATCGACAACGCCGAGCGCCTGGGCCAGGTGCTGGGCCTGGTGTCCAAGGTCGCGGGCGTGGATTCGGCGCGCCGGCGCTGAGGCGGGCGTCGCCCCGGGTCAGGGCGAGCGCGCCCAGCGCCGGCAGGCCTCGAAGCGGTTGCCCCAGGCGCGCGCCAGCGGCTTGGCGCCGACGCGGTCGAGCAGCTCGACGGTGGTGGGCTTGTCCTGCGCGCGGCACGCGTCCAGCGCGAAGCGGTTGAGCATGTATTCGCTGGGCCAGCGCGCCAGCCAGTCGTTGAAGCCGCGCCGCATCGTCGGCCAGTCGACGTCCGATGCAGAGAACAGTTCGCCGTCGAAGGCCTCCGCGGCATCGTCGTAGAGGAAGGCGTACATCGCCATGCCGGCGTCGGGCAGCACGCGCCGGGTGGCCTCGCGCACGACTGCGTCGAAGCGGCGTGCGTTGCCGCCCCACTTGGGCACGCTGGCGTTGGCCAGTTCCTGGAAGGCGCCCTCGTCGGCGGGGTTGCGGGCCAGCGCCTCCAGCGCCAGCGCGTGCAGGGTCTCGTAGTTCCAGCCCAGATTGCGGCCGATCATCGCCAGGTAGGTGCTCGCGGTGCTCTCGCCCTTCAGCAGCTCGGCATGGGTCGTCAACTGCTCCAGCGCGAGCTTGATGTAGCGCTGGTACTCGCCCATCGCGGCGGCCGGAACCTTGCTGGCGTAGTCGTCGCCGCGGAACGACCAGGCGCGGGCGTACAGCGCGCGGGCGTAGAGCAATTGCGCCAGCGCGGAGCCCGGGCGCTCGACGGCCCAGGCGTAGGTCAGCGCTTCCAGCTGCGCGAAGTACGGGTCGGTCGCATCGCTCTCGCCGAAGACACGGGCCAGGCCGCTGCGGAACCACTGCAGGCGCACCGTGCCGCCGTCCACGCGCTCGGTGGACAGGCGCACGGCCCGGTACTGCGCCTCCAGGCTGTCGAAGTCGCCCCACCACAGTGTCTCGGCCGCGGTGTCGGCGATCGGCGAGGTGACGCCGACGGGCATCGGGGCCGCGGCGGGGTCGGGGGCGCCGCGTCGCTCGCGGCCAGGCCCAGCGCGGGCGCGATCGCCAGCAGGCCGACGGCGAGCGCGCGGCGCAGGCGGTGTGCGTTCAGCCGTGTCATGGCAGGGTCCAGTTGATGCGGATGGTGGCGGGCGTGCCGTCCGCGCGCGCGGGATCGGCCGCTGGGTTCGCCGCCGGCGGCGGCACCGCGGCGGCACCGGCGGCCGCCGAGGCGAGCCCGAGTGCCTCGGCCAGCCGGATGGCCGCGAGGCGGTCTGTCGTCATGGATCGTCCCGTCGATTCGCTGGCGATGCTATCCGAGTCCGCGCCGGCGGCGATGGGTTGTTCCACCGATGGGCGGCCGGTCGGCGCGCCAAGTCCTCGGAAACGGCACGAGATTGCCGTCGGCGCTACGATCGGTGCGCGGAATCCTCGTGGAGGCACGCGCGTTGCCGGCGAGCTTGTCCGCCGCTTCGTCGGCCCCCCCGAACCTGCGTTTCGTCGACCGGAGGAACCATGGCCCGTTCAACGTCCTCGACGCTGCCCTCGACCAGCGCCCATCCCGGCCTCACCGAGGCCGCGACCCGCATCATCCACAAGCTGCTGAGTCCGTTCGACGGCGCGCTGGCGCTGCGGCTGTGGAACGACGTCACCCATTCGTTCGGCAAGCTCGCCGGCCACAAGGCACCCAGCTTCACGCTGGTGCTGCGCGACCCGGCGGTGTTGCGCGACCTGGTGCTCAAGCGCGGGCCGATCCCGCTGGCCGACGCCTACTTCCATGGCCGCCTCGATGTCGAGGGCGACCTGTACGCCGCGCTGGACCTCAAGCGCCACTTCCAGAACCTGTCGCTGACGGGCCGCGAACGCGCCAGCCTGATGCTGGACGCGCTGCGCCTGGCGTTCATGCCGGCCCGCAAGATCGCGCCGGCGGGCTTCGCGCCGACGACCCGCCAGTTCACCCACGACCACACGCCCGAGAGCGACCGCGCCGCCATCTCGCATCACTACGACGTCTCCAACGACTTCTACAAGCTGTTCCTCGACGAACGCATGGTGTATTCGTGCGCCTACTTCCACGCCGCCGACGACACGCTGGAGGCGGCGCAGCGCCAGAAGCTCGACCACATCTGCCGCAAGCTGCGCCTGCAGCCCGGCGAGCGCTTCCTCGACATCGGTTGCGGCTGGGGCGCGCTGGTGATCTGGGCTGCGCAGCACTACGGCGTGCGCGCGCACGGCATCACGCTGAGCCAGGCGCAGCTCGACGAGGCGACGCGACGCATCGCGGCCGCGGGCCTGCAGGACCGCGTCACGTTGGAGCTGCGCGACTACCGGGCGCTGGAGGGCGAGGGCGTCTACGACAAGGTCTCCAGCGTGGGGATGTTCGAGCACGTTGGCCTGGCCAACCTGCCCCGGTACCACGCCACCGTGCACCGAGTCCTCAAGCCCAACGGCCTGTTCCTGAACCACGGCATCACGCACGAGGAAGAGGGCTGGCACCGCACCGTCGACACCGAGTTCATCAACCGCTACGTGTTCCCGGACGGCGAGCTCGATCGCGTCAGCAGCATCCAGGCCGGCATGGAGCGCGCGCAGTTCGAGATCCAGGACGTCGAGAACCTGCGCATCCATTACGCGCGGACCCTGCGCCACTGGGTCGCGCGCCTGGAGGCCCACCACGACGAGGCCACGCGCCACGTCAGCGAGGCCACCTACCGCGTGTGGCGCCTGTACATGGCCGCCAGCGCGCTGGAGTTCGAATCGGGCGGCACGGCGATCTACCAGATCCTGGCGTCGCGCCGCCCCGACGCCCGCCCGTATCCGCAGCCGGTGCCCCTGACGCGCGGGGACTTGTATGGTCGCGAAAATGCATGCTAGAATAGCGGTCTTGCAGGCGCGTAGCTCAGCTGGTTAGAGCACCACCTTGACATGGTGGGGGTCGTTGGTTCGAGTCCAATCGCGCCTACCAAATTTGGTAGGAAATGACCTTTAGAATCAAGCACTTAGCGGAAACGCTAAGTGCTTTTTTCATGGCGCGTTCGGCGCTGGTGTGGCAAAAGTGGGGCAAATCGGCCTGCCAAGTGTGGGCCACCGTCGCACTCCATGTGATGCCCAGCCACCCAGGCCAGGGGTGAAGGAATCAGCCCCGCCCTCTTCGACACGAGCCTGGCTCGAATCGCTCAGCGCGGCTTCGCCGTCGCTCGCCCCGCCTCGCGTGCGCCCGGCACTTCCAGCAGGTGGCCGGAACGCACGTCGTAGATATAGCCGTGTATCGGGACATCCGGGGCGATCAGCGGATGCCTGCGGATGCGCTGCACGTCCTCGAGCACCGCCTTGTAGGGGTCCGCGATCGTCAGCCAGCGCACGTAGCGTCCGTCGGGCGCACCCGGGCCTTCGCCCACGTCGTGCCAGCCATGCTCGTCGATCACGGCCGTCTCCAGGCTCCGTTCGAGCAGCCCGGAAATGATGTCGTCGGTGAAGAGGAGCATGCCGCAGTCTGTGTGGTGCACCACGAAGGTCTCGATGGTCCCGAGCAGCTTGTGCGAGATCACCAGCGAGCGGATGGCGTCGTCGCTCGCTCGGCCGCCTGCGTTGCGAATGACGTGCGCGTCGCCTTCGGCCAGCCCCGCGTACTTGGCGGGGTCGAGGCGGGCATCCATGCAGGTCAGGATCGCG
>CAYQMX010000028.1:0-96493 GCA_964418745.1 uncultured Vitreoscilla sp. | reverse complement strand
CGGGGCCGCCGCGCATGTAGCCGGTCCAGTCGACCGCGTGGGCCGCGTTGGCGGCGAACAGGGCGAAGGCGGCGACGGCGACGAGCCGGGGAGCCGGGCGCGAGCCTCGGGTGTCTTGCATGTTTGTCTCCTGCTTTGCGCTCGTCCGAGCGCGTTGTAGTTTCGCTAGCCGCAACCTGACGCCGGCCAACGTTAAGAAGCTTAATCAACCATTAATGGAAAATTAATGAGGGTTTTCGCGTAGAGTTGATCCAAGTGTCGACTTGGTGCAACAGCCGAGCTGAAAACGTATCGCAGTGCACAAAAAGCACCATGAACGGGCGAATAAGCCAGAAACCCGACCGTAGCGGGCCTGAACAGTGCCTGCATGGTGCCCCCCTAGATTGACGCCAGCTGAACGCCCCAGGTGTTGCCGAAAGACCGAACGGTGCCGTAAGGGAACGCTACGGGCCGCGACAGTCGTCGCAATGAGGGGTAGAACGTTGGCCGGCGCAGCCGCGGTCAGCGCGCCAGCGGCAGGCTGATGCGCACCTGCAGGCCGTGCGGCACCAGGCTCGTCAGCGCGACCTGGCCGCCATGGCGCTCGACGATGCTCTTGACGATGGCCAGGCCCAGGCCGCAGCCCGAGCCCTCGTGGGTGGCGCGCACGAAACGCTCGAAGACCGCGCGATGCAGGTCGGGCGGGATGCCCGGGCCGCTGTCGGCCACCTGGATCACGCCGAAGCCGCCGTCGCGCCACACGCCCACCGTCACCTCGCTGCCGGAGCCGGCATAGCGGATCGCGTTGTCGATCAGGTTCTGCAGTGCCTCGCGGATCAGCAGAGGATGGCCCTGGACGATCGCCGCCAGCGCCTCCGCGCCGGACTCCTCGAGACCGAGGTCGATGCCGGCCTGCAGGGCCTTGGGCACCCACTCGGCCGTCACCTCGCGCGCGAGCTCGCGCAGGTCCACGCGCGACGCGTGCTGCGCGAGCGCCGATTCGGGCTCGGCACGCGCCAGGCTCAGCAGCTGGTTGACCAGGTGGGCGCTGCGCACGGCGCTCTCGTGCACCCGTTCGAGCCGCTGCTGCAGCGCCGGGTCCACGTTCTCGCCGAGGGCCAGTTCGGTCTGGCTCTTGAGGCCGGCCAGCGGCGTGCGCAGCTGGTGCGCGGCGTCGTTGACGAAGCGCCGTTGCGCCGCGACGCTCTCGTGCACCGCGGCCAGCAGGTCGTTGAGCGCGCGCGCCAGCGAGCGCAGTTCCTGGGGCGCGGCGTCGATTCGCAGCGGCGCCAGGTCGTTGGGCGCGCGGTCCTCCACGAGGGCCCGCATGCGCGCCAGCGGCGCGAGGCCGGCCCGGATGCCGGCCCAGACGATCATCGTCATCAGCAGGATCAGGCCCGACAGCGGGAGCACGGTGTCGCCCAGGATGCTGCGCGCCAGCTCGTCGCGGCGGGCGCGGCCGCGGGCGATCTGCACCAGCATCAGCTGGCGCGTCTTGCTGTCGCCGTAAGCCACGTACAGCGCCGCCACACGGATCGGCATCTTGTCGGCCACGCCGTCGTAGAAATAGGGCTCGCCGAGCTTGGGCGGACCGTTGAGCGACGGCGGCGGCAGCGTTCGGCTCCCGAGGATGAACTGGCCCGGCGGGGTGCTGACCATGTAGTAGACGCGATCGTCCGGATCGCCGCCGATGATGTCGTCGGCGGCGCGCGGGAAGTCGATGAACAGCCCGTTGCCGATCGGCTTGACCTGGCGCGCCAGCGCGCGCGTGGCCTGCAGGAGGCTGGCGTCGATCGCCCCGTTCGCGTAGCGCGCCGCGACGTTGTAGGTCACGAACGCGGCCGCCAGCCACAGCACCAGCTGCGGCAGCAGCAGCCACAGCAGCAACTGCTTGTGCAGCGACTGGTCGCCGACGACCAGACGCGTCAGCCGCAGCATCAGCGGGCTGGGCGGCGTCTTCATGCGGGATCTTGCCTCAACGGCAACGCCGGAACTCTCGGGAAGCGAGGGTCACCACCCGAGCCGAACCGAGCTCCCCCTCGGGGGCCAGCGACGGGAGGAGCGTGGGGGCCGGCATCTATGGACGCAGGGCCTCGAGCAGGTAGCCCAGGCCGCGCACGGTCCGGATGCTCAGGCCCGAGCCTTCGAGCTTGCGGCGCACGCGGTGGATGTAGACCTCGATCGAGTTGTTGCCGCCGGGCTCGGCGCGTTCGCTGCTCCAGGCCTGCGCCACCTCTTCCTTGGTCACCACGCGGTCGCGGCGCGTCAGCAGCAGGTCCAGCAGGGTCCATTCGCGCGGGCTCAGCTCGAGCGGCGCGCCGTCGATGCTGGCGCGCCGCGAGTCGCGCTCGAACACCAGCGCGCCCATCGCCATCGACGCGTTGGCCACCGGCGAGGACTGGCTGCGCCGCAGCAGGGCGCGCAGCCGGGCCTCCAGCTCGGGGAAGTCGAACGGCTTCGTGAGGTAGTCGTCGGCGCCGGCGTTGAGCCCGGCGACGCGGCTTTGCAGGTCGTCGAGCGCCGTCAGCACCAGCACCGGCAGCTCGGGCTTGCGCTGGCGCACGCGTTGCAGCACGGTCAGCCCGTCGACCATCGGCAGGCCGAGGTCCAGGATGCACAGGTCCCATGACTGCTTGAGCAGCAGGAACTCGGCGACGGCCCCGTTCGGCGCGTGCTCGGTCTCGAAGCCGGCGTGGCGCAGCTGCTCCGTGAGCGCATCGGCCAGGATCGCGTCGTCTTCGGCGAGCAGGAGGTTCATGACCCGAAGCTTAACCCGCCCGGCCCAGGTGAACGATTCATGAATACGCGCAGGGGCGGCGCGACGCCGCCCCTGCGCGAACCCTCACATGCTGCGGCGATATTGGCCGCCGACCTCGAACAGGGCGCTGGTGATCTGGCCGAGCGAGCACACGCGAACCGCCTCCATCAACACGTCGAAGACGTTGGTGTTGGCGATGACGGCGGCCTGCAGCCTGGCCAGCATGGCCGGCGCCTCGGCCGCGTGCGTCGCGTGGAAGTCGGCCAGGCGCTTCAGCTGGCTCTGCTTCTCGTCGTCGGTGGAGCGCGCGAGCTCGATGGACTCCAGCGGCGCCTCGTTCGGGTTGCGGAAGGTGTTGACGCCCACGATCGGGTACTCGCCCGTGTGCTTGAGCATCTCGTAGTGCATCGACTCTTCCTGGATCTTGCCGCGCTGGTAGCCGGTCTCCATTGCGCCGAGCACACCGCCGCGCTCGGCGATCTTCTCGAACTCCGACAGCACGAGTTCTTCCACGAGCTCGGTCAGTTCCTCGATGATGAACGCGCCCTGGTTCGGGTTCTCGTTCTTGGCCAGGCCCCACTCGCGGTTGATGATCAGCTGGATGGCCATCGCGCGGCGCACGCTGTCTTCCGTCGGCGTGGTGATGGCCTCGTCGAACGCGTTGGTGTGCAGCGAGTTGCAGTTGTCGTAGATCGCGATCAGCGCCTGCAGCGTGGTGCGGATGTCGTTGAACTGGATCTCCTGCGCGTGCAGGCTGCGCCCCGACGTCTGCACGTGGTACTTCAGCTTCTGCGAGCGCTCGTTGGCGCCGTACTTGTCGCGCATGGCCACCGCCCAGATGCGACGCGCCACGCGGCCCAGCACCGTGTACTCGGGGTCCATGCCGTTCGAGAAGAAGAACGACAGGTTGGGTGCGAAGTCGTCGATGTGCATGCCGCGGGCCAGGTAGGCCTCGACGAACGTGAAGCCGTTGCTCAGCGTGAAGGCGAGCTGGCTGATCGGGTTCGCGCCGGCCTCGGCGATGTGGTAGCCGCTGATCGACACCGAGTAGAAGTTGCGCACGTTGTGGTGCACGAAGTACTCGGCGACGTCGCCCATCACCTTCAGCGAGAACTCGGTGGAGAAGATGCAGGTGTTCTGGCCCTGGTCTTCCTTGAGGATGTCGGCCTGCACGGTGCCGCGCACGTTGGCCAGCACCCAGTCCTTGATCTTGGCGGCCTCGTCGGCCGTCGGCTCGCGGCCGTTGTCGGCCTTGAACTTGTCCAGGTTCTGGTCGACGGCGGTGTTCATGAACATCGCCAGGATGGTCGGCGCCGGGCCGTTGATCGTCATCGACACCGAAGTCGACGGGCTGCACAGGTCGAAGCCCGAGTACAGCACCTTCATGTCCTCCAGCGTGGCGATGCTCACGCCAGAGTTGCCCACCTTGCCGTAGATGTCCGGGCGCGGCGCCGGGTCGGCGCCGTACAGCGTGACCGAGTCGAACGCGGTGGACAGCCGCTTGGCCGGCAGGCCTTCGGAGACGAGCTTGAAGCGCCGGTTGGTGCGGAACGCGTCGCCTTCGCCGGCGAACATGCGCGTCGGATCCTCGCCCTCGCGCTTGAACGCGAACACGCCGGCGGTGTACGGGTAGCTGCCCGGCACGTTGTCCAGCATCAGCCACTTCAGCAGCTCGCCGTGGTCCTCGAACTGCGGCAGCACGACCTTGCGGATCTTGGTGCCCGACAGCGTGGTGTGGACGAGGGCGGTGCGGATCTCCTTGTCGCGGATCTTGACCACGTACTCGTCGCCCGCGTAGGCCTTGCGCATGTCGGGCCACATCGCCAGCAGCTTCCTGGCGTCGGGGTGCAGGCGCGCCTCGCGCTGCTCGGCGAGGTCGGTGACGGCGGCGACTGCGTTCACCTTGTCGGCGTTGGCCTCCTTGAGCATCCGGGCGGTGCCGCGCAACTGCTGCACCTCGCGGGCGAGGACGGCCTGGGCGCGGGCCTGCTTCTTGTAGCCGCGCACGGTGTCGGCGATCTCGGCCAGGTAGCGCGTGCGCGCCGCCGGCACGATGGGCACCTGGTGCGTGCTGAAGCGCGTGGCCACGGCGGGCAGGAGGCCTTCGCCGAGTTTCAGGCCCAGCTCGGCCAGGCGCGGCTTGAGCGCCTGGTACAGCGCGGTGACGCCGTCGTCGTTGAAGCGGCTGGCCATGGTGCCGAAGACCGGCATCTGGTCCGGCGACACCGTGAACGCCTCGCGGTTGCGCTGCACCTGCTTGGCCACGTCGCGCAGCGCGTCGGCGGCGCCCTTGCGGTCGAACTTGTTGATGGCCACGAACTCGGCGAAGTCGAGCATGTCGATCTTCTCGAGCTGGCTGGCCGCGCCGAACTCGGGCGTCATCACGTACATCGGCACGTCCACGAGCGGCACGATGGCGGCGTCGCCCTGGCCGATGCCCGAGGTCTCGACGATGATCAGGTCGAAGCCGGCCAGCTTCGTCGCCGCCAGCACGTCGGGCAACGCCTGGCTGACCTCGCTGCCGGCGTCGCGCGTGGCCAGCGATCGCATGTACACCCGGGCGCCGCTCTCTGCCCAGGGGTTGATCGCGTTCATGCGGATGCGGTCGCCCAGCAGCGCCCCGCCGCTCTTGCGGCGCGACGGGTCGATGGAGATCACGGCGATGTGCAGGCGGTCGCGCTGGTCGAGCCGGATGCGGCGGATCAGCTCGTCGGTGAGCGAGGACTTGCCCGCGCCGCCGGTGCCGGTGATGCCGATGACCGGCGTCCTGATCGCCTGGGCGGCGGCGTGGATCGCGCCGACGCGTTCTTCCGGCAGCCCCTTGTTCTCGAGCGCGGTGATGAGTTGCGCGAGCTTTCGCCAGGCGCCTTCCGAGTGCCCCTGCAGCGACGCCAGGTCGGCCGGCGCGTACGACGACAGGTCCTTGTCGCAGTGCATCATCATCTCGCCGATCATCCCGGCCAGGCCCATGCGCTGGCCGTCCTCGGGGCTGAAGATGCGCACGCCCTTGTCGGCCAGCGCGCGGATCTCGGCCGGCACGATGACGCCGCCGCCGCCGCCGAACACCTGGATGTGCTCGCCGCCGCGGGCCTTCAGCAGGTCCACCATGTAGCTGAAGTACTCGTTGTGGCCGCCCTGGTAGCTGCTGACCGCGATGCCCTGCGCGTCTTCCTGCAGCGCGGCGGTGACCACCTCGTCCACCGAGCGGTTGTGCCCCAGGTGGATCACCTCGGCGCCCATGCCCTGCAGGATGCGCCGCATGATGTTGATCGCAGCGTCGTGGCCGTCGAACAGGCTCGCGGCGGTGACGAAGCGCACCTTGTGGGTGGGCCGGTAGTTGGCGAGGGCCTTGAATTCTGCGGAGAGGTCGGTCATGGCAATGCGGCGTCAGGCGGGTTTCACGGCAAGGACGGTAGTATCAGATCAATTGACGTTTACGTAAACGTCAATTTGGCAAGCCCGATCGGGCTGCCGGAACCCGGAGTGTGATCTTCCCGACACACCTTTGGGTTTCCACTGCCAGCAACCGGGTCGCCGGGCGGGGCCGGGCTGATACGCTCGTCCACTGTGAGCTTCCTCGCCATCGACATCGGCAACACGCGCCTGAAATGGGCCCTGTTCGACCAACCCGTTCCGGGCCAGGCGCCGGTGCGCCACGGCGCCGTGTTCCTCGAGACCATCGACGAGCTGGCCGAGACCGAATGGGCCAGCTTGCCGCCGCCCGACCAGATGCTGGGCTGCGTGGTGGCCGGCGAGGCGGTGCGCCGCCGCGTCGAGGAGCAGATGGAGCTGTGGGACGTCACGCCGCGCTGGGTGGTGTCGGCCACGGCCGAGGCCGGCGTGGTCAACGGCTACGACCACCCGTCGCGCCTGGGCGCCGACCGCTGGGTGGCGCTGGTGGGCGCCCGCGCCCGCGTGATGGCCGCGGCGGCCGCCAGCGGGCAGCCGCCGCGGCCGGCGCTGGTGGTCATGGTGGGCACGGCGGTCACCGTCGACGCGCTGGATGCCGGCGGTCACTTCCTGGGCGGCCTGATCCTGCCGGGTTTCGGCCTGATGCTGCGTGCGCTCGAGATGGGCACCGCGGGGCTGAAGGTGCCCACCGGCGAGACCACCGACTTCCCGACCAACACCAGCGACGCGCTGATGTCCGGTGGCGTGTTCGCCATCGCCGGCGCGGTGGAGCGCCAGCACAAGCGCCTGGCCGCGCGCACCGGCGCGACGCCGTTGCTGCTGATCGCCGGCGGCGCCGCGGTGAAGCTGGCGCCCGCGCTGGACCTGGAATTCGAGATCGTCGACAGCCTGCTGTTCGAAGGGCTGGTCGGAATAGAAGCGGCCCGGACCGCACGTTAGGACGGTCCGGGCCGGCGGACCCGGCGAAGCCGGATCAGGCGGTCGCGGGGATCAGAACCCGAACGACGCGCCGATGGTGTAGCTGTTGACCACGTTCGTCGACGAGTTCAGGCTGGGCACCTGCGAGGTGATGCGGGTGTTGTCCCAGTCGGCCTCGATCTTGATGTTCTTGGCGATCTCGTAGTTCACGCCCAGGCCGTAGTACGGGTGCCAGCCGTTCTTCGAGTGCTCGCCGGTGAGCGTGCCCAGGCTGTAGTCCACCTTGCTGGTGCCATAGGCAGCGCCGACGCGGGCGACGCCGCCCCAGCCGCTGCCGAAGCTCGGACGGTACGCGCCGCCCAGGCCCCAGAAGGAGTCCTTGGCGTCGGCGCTCGCGCCGGTGCCCGAACCCTTGAACTTGCCCAGGTCGAAGTAGGTCAGCTCGCCGGCGAAGTCGGTGCCGGGCAGCTGGTAGCCGCCGTACAGCTTCCAGGCGAAGTCGTTCTTGTCGCAGCTGGTCAGGGTGCCGCTGGCCTCGGCCGCGCCGCAGCCGTGGTTCGCGTGGCTGGCGCCGAGGTTGCCGCCCACGTAGCTCTGGGCGAAGGCCGAGCCGCTGGCCAGGGAAGCCAGGGCGACGGCGCCGGCGATCAAAGTCTTTTTCACGATTCGAATCCTCATCAAAGTTACCCCGGGGGGCGATGAGGAGACTCTACTTGCGGGTTTTCCCGGAAAGCTGAAAAAGTCGGTCAGGAGCAACACAAGAAGGTGAATCTGTGGTAAAGGCACCTTTACCTCGAGTTCCGGGAACTTTTCAACGTCGGGGTCTCTCCAGCTGCAACAAAAAAGGCGCCGAACTGCTGTTACGGCGCCTCTTGCGAGAGTGCGAGCACTGACAAACGTTCAGACGTGGCGCAACTGGACCCGGGCCGTCTCGTTGATGCCCATCGCGCCGAACATCAGCGCGACCAGGCGGTGGGTTTCGTGGAACACGATCTCGCGGCCCTCGGCGTGGCGCTGCGCGACCCAGTTCAGCAGGTCGCCGGCGGCGACGAAATCGACGCGCATCAGCAGGGCGCACGAGATGCGGATGACCCGCGAATCGCCCACCTGCTTGTTCAGGCGGTTCAGCAGTTCGGCCAGGTCGCCCGAGAGCTGGCCGGCCAGCTCCATCGAGGTGATCTGCACCTGGGCCGGTGCCGGGTCGTCCTCGCTGGCCATCGAGGTGTCCATGAAGCTGGTCGTGGCCTCGCCGATCACCGACAGCGACAGGGTGCGCGTGTTCTGGTGCGTGCTGCCGATCAGCTGGGCCTTGCAGCGCGCGTTCTCCCAGCTCGGCGGCGACACCTCGAAGGTGACGCAGTAGTCGATCGCCACCTCGTCGAACTGGTCGGGGCGGTGGGCCAGGCGCAACGCCTCCAGGCGCAGCATCCAGTAGACGGGGTCGGCGTCGCGCACGCCGGTGGGCGCCAGGTCCTGCAGCACCGAGAACAACTTGTCGCCAGCGATCCAGTTCATCGACAGGGGCTGGCCGGCCCAGCCGGCGAACAGCTTCTGCAGCCGGCTCGCGCCCTCGACGTCGACGGAGACGAGCGCCGTCCAGTCCATCACCCAGGGCGACGGGAGCTGCATCGACAGCGCGTCCAGCCGCGACACGGCGTCGCCGTCGAGGTTGGGCGGGCACACCCAGCCGATGCCGCCGGGCGCGGACTTGCCCGTGTCGGGCTTCTTGGTGGCCTCGGCCAGCTGCTTGGGCAGCGAGAACCACTGGGGTGCCGAGCGATGGAAACGCTCGACGTATTCCATCGTGATCGTCTCGAACTTCGCCTGCTGGCCGATGGCGCGGTACAGGTCGAACAGCACCAGCCAGGTCTCGTCGTTGTCGCGGCGCTCGCCGCGCGGGCCGATCAGCGCCTGCAACGCGCGTTCGCAGCCGGCGAAGTCGCCGCCCGCGAAGGCGATGACGGCCTCGTCCAGCAGCTCGTCGTGCACGACCTCGCTGACCTCGACGCGCTCGCCGCCGCCCAGGTCCACCGTGCTCTGCGACGGGGGCGCGGTGCGCGGCGCCGGCGCACCGGCGGCGTACGGATTGGCGCCCGTGTGCACCGGGGGCGCGGCCGGCATCGGCGTATGGGTGAACTCCAGCGGCGCGTGGACGGGCGGCGGCGGCGCCGTCGGCAGCGGCGGCGCGAACGGATCGGCGTCGTAGGGCAGCGTGTTGGCGAAGCTGTGCGTCTGCGGCGCAGTGTCCGGGCTGTCCGACAGGGGGCCGGCCGCGGTGTCGAACTGCAGCGGCCCGCCGTCCAGGCGCGCCACGGTCTCGTGGTCGTCGTCGGGGGTCAGCGGCACGCGCAGCGTCGGCCCGCCGTCCTCGGGATCGAAGATGGTGGTGGTCAGGATGGGCGGCGGCGGGCCCGGCGGCAGCGCCGGGGTGCTGCGCGTGGGCTTGGCCGCGACGGGGGCGCCGCCGCCGGCCGACACCTGCGAGCTGGCGCCCACCATCTGGCGCTCGATCGCGTCGATCTTGGCCTTGATGCCCACGCTCTGCACGTTCGATTGCGTCGAGCGCGCCTCGGTGGTCTCGTCCATGCGCGACGACTGCATCGTGAGGGCCGCCGCCTGGTCGCCGGACAGTCCCTCGCGGCGGATGCGGCGCAGCGTGTCGAGCTCGCGCTTGCGCACGTAGTCGTTGCGGCGCTTGCGCTCGATCATGGCCTTCATCTCGGCCTTGTCGAACTCGGTGGCCTTGATCTCGGTCTCGCGCGGCGTCATCCCGACGAGTTCCCTCGCGGGCGCCGCGACCTTGCGCGCCATTCGGCGAAACAGGCCTCCGCCTTCGTCCTTATCTGACATCGGGGGGCGCGTTCATGCCGGTGAGGGGGATGGATGCGTGGGCCAAGAAGGCTCAGTCTCCGAACATCTTCTGCTTCATCTCGCGGCGCTGCTGCGCCTCGAGCGACAGCGTGGCGGTGGGGCGGGCGAGCAGCCGGCCAAGGCCGATCGGCTCGCCGGTCTCGTCGCAGTAGCCGTAGTCGCCCGCGTCGATGCGGCTGATGGACTGCGAGATCTTCTTGAGCAGCTTGCGCTCGCGGTCGCGCGTGCGCAGTTCGAGGGCGTGCTCTTCCTCGATCGTGGCGCGGTCGGCCGGATCGGGGACGATGGACGTGTCCTCGCGCAGGTGCTCGGTGGTCTCGCCGGCGTTCGACAGCAGGTCGTCCTTCAGGGCCTGGAGCTTGGCACGGAAGAATTCGAGCTGCTTTTCCCCCATGTACTCGCTCTCGGGCATGGCCATGAGTTCGGGTTCGGTCAGGTCCTTGCCGGCCTTGGTCTTCCAAGCGGAGGCCAGCTTCGTGTCGGTGGCGGGGGATTTTGCGGCGGTCATCGGTTCTATGTCGGCCTTTGCTGAAGGCTTCTTGAGAGGAGTGCTCGCGGCGGCGCTGCCGTCCGCGGGGGAGGAAACCTTGGTGGCGGGCTTGGCGCGCGCCTTCGGCGCAGGGGAATCTGCGCCGGTTGCCGTGGCGGTACTGGATGCCAGCGTCTTGGCCGGGGTCTTGGTCACGGTCGGTCTCCTCGCGGGGTCGCTCGGAAGGCTGTTATACCCGCAGCGAGCAACAGTGAACAGTTGAACCGGCGCGGGGCTGACCTTGCAAAAAGGCGGGCCGATTGTAGCCAGGATGTGCCGGGTTCCAGGAAAGGAATTCGCCCGGATGGCGCGCAATGGCAAGAAAGATGCCTAAACCAGGCAGCCCTCCAGCCCCTGGAGCAGGATTTCCCTGGGCAGGTCGATGCCGATGAACACCATCTTGCTGGTCTTCTTCTCCCCCGGCGCCCACTTCGGGCCGAGGTCGCTGCCCATCATCTGGTGCACGCCCTGGAAGATCACCTTCTTGTCGCTGCCCTTCATGAACAGCACGCCCTTGTAGCGCAGCATCTTCGGGCCGTACACCTGGACGATGGCGCCGAGGAAGTCCTCGAGCTTGGTCGAGTTGAAGGCGCGGTCGGACTTGAACGCGAACGACTTCACGTCGTCGTCGTGGGCGTGGTGGTGCGGGTGGTTGCAGGCCTCGCCCTCGGCGTGGTCGTGGCCGGCATGGTCGTGGTGGTCGTGGCCGTGGTGGTCATGGCCCTGGACGGTCAGGAAATCGGGGTCGATCTCCAGTGTCGCGTTCAGGTTGAAGCCCTTCAGGTCGAATACCTTGGACAGTGGCACCTCGCCGAAATGCACCTTCTGCTGCTGGGCGCGCGGGTTCATGTGGCGGATGCGGTGCTGCAGCGCCTCGACGGACGCCTCGTCCACCAGGTCGGTCTTGCTGATGAAGATCTGGTCGGCGAAGCCGATCTGCAGGCGCGCTTCCTGGCGCGTGTCGAGCTGCTCGTCGGCATGCTTGGCGTCCACCAGGGTCAGCACCGAGTCGAGCAGGTAGCTCTCGGCGATCTCGTCGTCCATGAAGAAGGTCTGCGCCACCGGGCCCGGGTCGGCCAGGCCGGTGGTCTCGATGACGACGCGCTCGAACTGCAGTTCGCCCTTGCGGCGGCGCTCGGCGAGCAGCGCCAGGGTGGCGCGCAGGTCTTCCCGGATGGTGCAGCAGACGCAGCCATTGGACAGCTGCATGATCTGCTCGGTGGTGTCCGACACCAGGATCTCGTTGTCGATGTTCTCCTCGCCGAACTCGTTCTCGATGACGGCGATCTTGTGGCCGTGCATCTCGGTCAGGACGCGCTTGAGCAGCGTGGTCTTGCCCGAACCGAGGAAGCCGGTGAGGATGGTGGCGGGAATGAGCTTGTCGGCCATGATTTCTCGGGGTGTCGTTGCGTGGCGGCGGCCCGTCTCCGGGGCGCCGGTACGGGCATGTGGGGGCGGCGAACCTTCTTTCAAGCCTGCTCGGCTGTCAAGAAGAATCCCGGGCAATCGGTTATTCTCGCGTTTCTTCCACTCCCGACACCGCCATAGTGTCTGATCCCCAGACTGGTCGATCCGGCCGCTCCCATCGAGCGGGCCCCGCGGTTGACAAGCGTACCCTGTTCGAACGCCTGGTCGAGTTCCTGTCTCCCGGGCCAGATTCACGCGCCGAACTGATCGAGACTCTTGCCGACGCGGAACACCGCTCGCTCATCGAGCCGGAGTCCCGCGCGATGCTCGAAGGCGTGTTGCGCATGGCGGACATGACCGCCGGCGACGTCATGGTGGCCGCGCCGCGCATGGACCTGCTGGCCATCGACGCCCCCTACGACGAGCTGCTGGGTGCGGTCATCGGCACCGGCCACTCGCGCTTTCCCGTCTACGAGGGCCAGCGCGAGAACATCATCGGCACGCTGATGGCCAAGGACCTGCTCAAGCTGCAGCGCGCCCCCGAGCTCAACCTGCGCACGCTGCTGCGCCCGGCCGTGTTCGTGCCCGAGTCCAAGAACCTCAACGAGCTGCTGCGCGAGTTCCGCAGCAACCGCAACCACCTGGCGATCGTGATCGACGAGTTCGGCAACACCGCCGGGCTGCTCACGATCGAGGACGTGCTCGAGGAGATCGTCGGCGAGATCGAGGACGAATTCGACGACGCCGATGCCGAGACGGGCGTCTACGCGCTGGCCGACGGCAGCATGCGGGTGGCCGGCAACGCGCCGATCGCCGAGGTCAACCACGCGTTCAACGTGGCGCTGCCCGAGGACGACTTCGACACCATCGGCGGCCTCGTCTCCCACGAGATGGGCCACGTGCCGCGCCGCGGCGAGCTGATGCGCCTGGGCGGGCTGCAGTTCTCCGTGATGCTGACCCGCGGCGGCGCCGTGCGCTGGTTCAAGGTGACCCGCCCGGCGCCCGACAGCGTGATGCCGGCCTCCGACGAGCTCGGAGGGTGAGCGCTCGAACCGCCGCCGCCAGGCAGAGGGTGGCCGCTTGACCCGTGCGCCGCGCAATCGCCGCGGCCCCCCGGCCGCGTTCGTCAGCGGCTGGTTGGCGTTCGCGCTGGCGGTGCTGGCCGGGGCCGCCCACGCCCTGTCGTTCGCCCCGTCCGAGTTCTGGTGGCTTCAGCTGGCCGCCACCGGCGCGCTGGTGGCGCTGCTGGCCGACGCCGAGCCCGGCGCGGCCGCGCTGCGCGCCTGGGCGTTCGGCTTCGGCTGGCTCGCCACCGGCTTCTGGTGGCTCTACATCAGCCTGCATGTCTACGGCTACCTGCCGGCGTGGCTGTCGGTGCTGGCGGTGGGGGTGCTGGCCGCGCTGCTGTCGCTGTACTACGCGCTCGCCGGCTGGGGCTGGGCGCGGCTGCGGCGCAACCGCCCGCTGGTCGACGCGCTGCTGTTCGCCGCCGTCTGGTTGCTGGCCGAGCTCGCCCGCGGCCGCTTCTTCACCGGCTTTCCCTGGATCGCCGGCGGCTACGCGCACACCTCCGGGCCGCTGAGCGCCTGGGCGCCGTACGTGGGCGTCTACGGCATCGGCGCGCTGGCCGCCGGCATCTCGGCGGCCACCGCCCTGGTCCTCCTGAAGCTGCGCGGCCCCCAGGCGCGCCCGCCGCTGCTCACCGCGAGCCCGCTGCTGCTGCCGGCGCTGCTGCTGGGCCTGGGCGCCGCGCTGCCGCAGGCCTTCACCCGCTCCACGGGCCTGCTGGGCGTGTCGCTGCTGCAGCCGGCCGTCGCCCAGGACGACAAGTTCGAACCGGCCCACATCGAACAGGCGCTGGCCTGGCACGTCGTCAAGCTGGCCGCGGCCCCCGGGCCGCTGGTGGTCACCCCGGAGTCGTCGCTGCCGGTGCTGCCGGTGCAGATCCCGCGCGAGACCTGGCTCGCCTACCAGCGCCCGTTCCTGGCGCCCGGCAAGGCCGCGCTGGTGGGCGTGTTCACCGGCGACGACGACCGCGGCTACACGAACTCGATGGTGGGCCTGGATGCGAAGCACCACATGACCGACGGCACGTTCTACCGCTACGGCAAGCGCCACCTGCTGCCGTTCGGCGAGTACGTGCCGCGCGGCTTCCACTGGTTCGTCGACATGATGAAGATTCCCATCGGCGACCAGGCCGCCGGGGTCGACACGGCGTCGTTCGTGGTCGGGGCGCAGCGGGTGCGGCCGCTGATCTGCTACGAGGACCTGTTCGGCGAAGACTTCGCACCCGCGCTGGTGGGCCCGAACGCGGCCACGGTGCTGGCCAACGCGACCAACCTGGCCTGGTTCGGACGCCGCATGATCCAGGACCAGCACCTGCAGTTCTCGCGCATGCGGGCGCTCGAGTTCCAGCGCGGCCAGGTGCGGGCGACCAACACCGGCGCCACGGCCGTGATCGACTGGCAGGGCCGGGTCACCGCCCGCCTGGCACCCGAGGTGGAGGGCGAGCTCGACGCCAGCGTGGAAGGCCGCATCGGCGACACGCCGTACGCGGTCTGGGTGTCGCAATGGCGGCTGTGGCCGCTGTGGGGGCTGGCCGGCGCCGCCATCCTGCTGGGGCTGCTGGCGCACCGGCGCCGGTGACGGCGCCTTTCTGGCATCCTGCGGCCATGCCGCGCCGTCGTCCCGCCGTCCCCGCCGCCCTCGCGCTGGCCGTCGCGCTGGCGGACTGCGCGCTCGCGCCGTATTCGCCCGCCGGCGTGCCGGCCGGCGCGTCGCGCGCCGAGGTCGAGCGCATCATGGGCCCGCCCACGGGCCGCTACACGATGCCCGACGGCCATGCGCGGCTCGAGTACAACCACATGCCGATGGGCCGGCACACCTACATGATCGACCTCGACGCCGACGGCCGGGTCGCGCACTGGGAGAACGTGCTGGACGAGGCGCATTTCGCTGCGATCCGGCCCGGCATGCACGCCCCCGACGTGCTGCGCCTGGTCGGCCCGCCGAGCTTCACCGGGCACTACCTGCTGCCCAGGCGGGCCGACACCTGGCTGTACCGGTTCCAGACGATCCAGCGCTGCATCCTGTTCGAGATCTCGTTCGACGCGGCCACCGGCGAGGTGCTCGAAGGCGACTATCCGCCCGATCCCGCCTGCCCGGACGAATGGATGTGAGGCGTCCGCGGGCCGTCCGCACGTAAAATCGCCCGTTCGACCGTGCGCGAGCCCCTCGCGCACGGCCCTGTCGCCGGCCCGCCACGGGCCCTACCGAATCCGCCATGCTGACTTTCCAGCAAATCATTCTTCGCCTGCAGGACTACTGGGACAAGCAGGGCTGCGCGCTGCTGCAGCCCTACGACATGGAAGTGGGCGCCGGTACCAGCCACACCGCCACGTTCCTGCGCGCCCTCGGCCCCGAGCCCTGGAAGGCCGCCTACGTGCAGCCCAGCCGCCGCCCCAAGGACGGCCGCTACGGCGAGAACCCGAACCGCCTGCAGCACTACTACCAGTACCAGGTGGTCCTGAAGCCGGCCCCGGCCAATATCCTCGAGCTGTACCTGGGCTCGCTGGAGGCGCTCGGCTTCGACCTGAAGAAGAACGACGTCCGCTTCGTGGAGGACGACTGGGAGAACCCGACGCTGGGCTGCTGGGGCCTGGGCTGGGAGGTCTGGCTCAACGGCATGGAGGTGACCCAGTTCACCTACTTCCAGCAGGTGGGCGGCATCGACTGCAAGCCGATCACCGGCGAGATCACGTACGGCCTGGAGCGCCTGGCGATGTACATCCAGGGCAAGGAGAGCCTGTTCGACCTCGAATGGACGCCCGGCGTGAGCTACCGCGACGTGTTCCACCAGAACGAGGTCGAGCAGAGCACCTACAACTTCGAGCACTCCGACGTCGAGTTCCTGCTGCACGCGTTCAACTCGCACGAGAAGATGTCCAAGCACCTGATGGACAACCAGCTCGCGCTGCCGGCCTACGAGCAACTGCTCAAGTGTGGCCACAGCTTCAACCTGCTGGACGCGCGCGGCGCGATCAGCGTCACCGAACGCGCCGCCTACATCGGCCGCATCCGCAACCTGGCGCGCGCCGTCGCGCAGAGCTACCTCGAGAGCCGGGCGCGCCTGGGCTTCCCGATGGCGCCCAAGGCATGGGCCGACGAGGTCATCGCCCAGATCGACAAGAAGAAGGCCGC
Source organism: uncultured Vitreoscilla sp. (assembly GCA_964418745.1). Taxonomy (GTDB): domain Bacteria; phylum Pseudomonadota; class Gammaproteobacteria; order Burkholderiales; family Burkholderiaceae_C; genus Scleromatobacter. The sequence continues at coordinate 80,420 of CAYQMX010000028.1, read as the reverse complement.
CTGACATGAGCGCGCAAGACACCAAGAACCTCCTCGTCGAACTGGTCTGCGAGGAACTCCCGCCCAAGGCCCTGAAGAAGCTGGGCGAATCCTTCGCCGCGACGCTGGCCGCCTCGCTCAAGGCAACCGGCCTCGCGTCGGACGCGTCGGTGGCCAGCGGCTTCGCGTCGCCGCGCCGCCTCGGCGTGCACCTGACCGGCGTCGCCGCCAGGGCCGCCGACCGCGCGCTGCAGCAGAAGCTGATGCCCGCGGCCGTGGCCTTCGACAAGGACGGCAACGCGTCGCCCGCACTGCTCAAGAAGCTGCAGTCGCTGGGCTTCGGCCCCGAGGTCGTGCCTGCGCTCAAGCGGTTGCCCGACGGCAAGGCCGAGAGCCTGTTCGTCGACCAGGTGGTGGCCGGCGCGACGCTGGCCGAGGGCCTGCAGAAGGCTGTCGACGAGACGCTCGCGAAGCTGCCCATCCCCAAGGTCATGACCTACCAGCTGGCCGACGGCTGGACCGACGTGAAGTTCGTGCGCCCCGCGCACCGCCTCGTGGCGCTGCACGGTGCCGACGTGGTGCCGGTCACGGCGCTGGGCCTGGCCGCGGGCCGCGTCACGCAGGGCCATCGCTTCGAGGCCAAGAACGCCACGATCACGGTGGGCGATGCCGACAGCCACGCCGCGCAGCTGCGCGACGAAGGCGCGGTGATCGCCGGCTTCGCCGAGCGCCGCGCCGAGATCGTGCGCCAGCTGGCCGCGGCCGCGGCCGCCGAGGGGCTGGCGCCCATCGAGGACGACGCGCTGCTGGACGAGGTCTGCGGCCTGGTCGAGCGCCCCAACGTGCTGACCTGTCGCTTCGAGGCGGACTTCCTCGCCGTGCCGCAGGAGTGCCTCATCCTGACGATGAAGGCCAACCAGAAGTACTTTCCGCTGCTGGACGGCGCCGGCAAGCTGACCAACAAGTTCCTCGTCGTCAGCAACATCAGCCCGCAGGATCCGGGCGCCGTGATCCAGGGCAACGAGCGCGTGGTGCGCCCGCGCCTGGCCGACGCCAAGTTCTTCTTCGACCAGGACCGCAAGAGGTCGCTCGCCGACCGCGTGGCGGGCCTGGACAAGGTGGTCTACCACGGCAAGCTGGGCAGCCAGGGCGCGCGCGTGGGCCGCGTGCGCGAGATCGCGCGCGCCATCGCCGCCGAGCTCGGCGAGCACGGTCTGGTCGACCAGGCCGACACGGCGGCGCGCCTGGCCAAGGCCGATCTCGTCACCGACATGGTGGGCGAGTTCCCCGAGCTGCAGGGCATCATGGGCGGCTACTACGCGCGCCACGACGGCCTGGGCGAGACCATCGCCGACGCGATCGAGGACCATTACAGACCGCGCTTCGCCGGCGATGCCCTGCCGCGCAACCGCGTCGGCCTGGTGGTGGCGCTGGCCGACAAGCTCGAGACCCTGGTGGGCCTGTTCGGCATCGGCCAGGTGCCCACGGGCGACAAGGACCCGTTCGCGCTGCGCCGCCATGCGCTGGGCGTCATCCGCATGCTGGTCGAGGCGGCGCTGCCGCTCGATCTCGACACGCTGCTGGCGCTGGCCGTGCCCGCGTTCGGCGACGCGATCGTCGACCCGCGCGCCGCGGTGTCGGCCTTCATCGTCGACCGCCTGGCCGGCAGCCTGCGCGAGCAGGGCTACTCGGCGCACGAGGTCGACGCGGTGCTGGCCTTGGGCGTGCAGCGCCTGGCCGACGTCCCGCGCCGGCTGGAGGCCGTGCGCGCGTTCGCCGCGCTGCCCGAGGCGGCGGCGCTGGCGGCCGCCAACAAGCGGATCTCCAACATCCTGAAGAAGAGCGCGGAGCCGGTCGCGGCCCGGGTCGACCCGGCGCGCTTCGCCGAGCCGGCCGAAGGCGCGCTGTGGGCGGCGCTGAACGGCGTGCGGCCCGACGCCGACGCGCTGTTCGACCGCGGCGAATACACCGCCAGCCTGCAGGCGCTGGCGGCGCTGCGCGCGCCGGTCGACGCGTTCTTCGATGGCGTGATGGTCAACGCCGACGACCTCGCGGTGCGCGCCAACCGGCTGGGCCTGCTGGCCACGCTGCACGGCGTGATGAATCGCGTGGCCGACCTGTCCCGGCTGAGCGCGTGACCCGCGCCCGGCCGACCGCCACCCGTCCCGCCGAGGAAGTTCCATGCAGACCCCCAAGCTCGTGATCACCGGCCGCGACGGCATCCTCAACATCTTCCGCAGCGACCACGTGAAGGCGCCGGAGGAGTGGCAGCCGATCCCCGGCGCGCTGGAGGCGATCGCGCGGCTGAACCATGCGGGCTGGCACGTGGTGGTGGCGACCAACCAGTCGGGCATCGGGCGCGGCATGATCGACATGACGTCGGTCAACGCCGTGCACCAGCACATGATGCGGCTGCTCGCCGAGAAGGGCGGGCGCATCGACGCGGTGTTCTTCTGCCCGCACGCGGCCACCGAGCAGTGCGAGTGCCGCAAGCCGGCGCCCGGCCTGATGCACGACATCGGCGAGCGCTACGGCGTCGAGCTGAAGAACGTGCCGATGGTGTGCGACACGCTGCGCGACCTCGAGGCCGCCCAGGCCGCCGGCTGCCAGCCCCACCTGGTGCGCAGCGGCCGCGCCGCCGTGGCCGACGCGGCGACCATCGGCCAGTGGCTGCAGGCGGTGCCGGGCACCACGGTGCATGAGGACATGGCGGCGTTCGCCGAGCACCTCGTCGCCCATTGAGCTTGTCCGCCGCGTCGCGGCGCCCCCCCGAGACACCCACCAAGAAGAAAAGCGCAGGCATGACCAAGGCTCTCTCCGTCGTCCGCTCGATCCTGTTCCTGGCCTACATGACGCTGTCGGTGATCCCGTGGGGACTGGTCGTGTGCATCTGCGCGCCGTTCCTCACGGCCGACCAGATCTACCGCTGGTGCATCAACTGGGTGGCGCTGGCCCACCATGGCGCGACCTGGATCTGCGGGGTGAAGAAGCGCGTGATCGGCATGGAGAACGTGCCGTCGGCGCAGGACGCCCGGGGCGCCGTGATCCTGGCGTCCAAGCACCAGTCCACCTGGGAGACCTTCGCGTTCCCGGTGGTGATGCCCCACCCGCTGGCCTACGTGTTCAAGCGCGAGCTGATCTACGTGCCGTTCTTCGGCTGGGCCATGGCCCGCATGGACATGATCCACATCGACCGCAGCAAGCGCAACGAGGCCTGGAACAAGGTGGCCGCGCAGGGCAAGCGCCTGAGCAGCCTGGGCAAGTGGGTGATCATGTTTCCCGAGGGCACGCGCAGCGCGCGCGGTTCGCAGGGCATCTACAAGTCGGGCGCCACGCGCCTGGCCATCGCCAACAACGTGCCGGTGGTGCCGATCGCGGTCGACTCGGCGCGCTGCTGGCCGCGCAAGAGCTTCTGGCTGAAGCCGGGCGTGGTGACGATCTCGATCGGCAAGCCGATCTCCCCGCAAGGCCGCGAGCCCGAGGAGATGATGCGCGAGGTCGAGGCCTGGATCGAGGCGGAGATGCGCCGCCTCGACCCCGAGGCCTACGCGCAGCCGCAGGCCGCGCCCGCCCCGGCGCCGAAGGCGGCCTGAACGCCGCGGGGCCGCGGGCGTCGGCGCGTCGCGCCGGCTAGAATTGGCGCCCATGCCCCGACCCGGCCCGGCCGACGACGCCCTCTCGCAGCTCTCGCTCTTCGACGCCCCGTCGCAGGCCGCGGCGGCGCCGCCGCCGCCGGTGCGCCGTCCCGCGGTGCCGCGCGCGCCCGTCGCCCGACCCGATCCGACCGTGCCCGCCACCCCCGAATTCGACGCCATGCCGCCGCCGCGCGCGCGCCGCAGCGAGCTCGCGCCGCTGCACTTCCGCCACCCGCAGGCCGAGCGCGAGGTGCGCCTGGGCGAGCACACCGTGGGCTACGCGCTGCGCCGCGCGCGCCGCAGCAGCATCGGCTTCGTCGTCAGCGCCGAGGGCCTGCAGGTGAACGCGCCGCGCTGGGTCTCGCTGCAGAACATCGACACCGCCGTGCAGGCGAAGTCGGGCTGGATCCTGCGCAAGCTGCAGGAGCAGCGCGAGCGCGCCCGCCGCGTCGAGGCGTCGCGCATCGACTGGCGCGACGGCACCAGCCTGCCGTTCCTGGGCGAGACGGTCATCATCGTGCTCGATCCCCGCGTGGCCGGCGCCGTGCTCAATGCCGACGCGCAGGCGCTGCCCGGCGTGCCGCGCCTGCTGCTGCACGTCGGCCTGCCGCAATCGGCCGAGCCCGAGCAGATCCGCGACGTCGTGCAGAGCTGGCTGCAGCGCCAGGCCCTGCGCATCTTCACCGACCGTTGCCGGCATTTCGCCCAGACCCTGGGCGTGCGCATGACCCGGCTCTCCCTGAGCGCGGCCCAGACCCGCTGGGGCTCGGCGTCGGCCGACGGCTCGATCCGCCTGAACTGGCGCCTGGTGCACTTCGGCCTGCAGGTGATCGACTACGTCGTCGCCCACGAGCTCGCGCATCTTCGTGAAATGAATCACAGCGCGGCGTTCTGGGAGGTGGTGCGTTCCGTGGTTCCCGACTACGAAAAGATGCGCAGCACGCTCAAGGACGTACCCGTGCCCGTATTGGGCTGAGTGCGGCGCGCGCCGCGGCGCCGATGCGTCATTTGTTCGCGGTGCGTCCCCCCAAATGGGGGATGCCGACGCCGGACTCCGCAGGCAAAGTAGGTCCTGCATGCTGTCATCACCCGTCAGGGACAGGGGAGCATTCAGGGAGTGAAAGCCGGAGATTACCGGCAGCAGGGCCGGTCGTGTCACCACGATCGGCTTTGTTTTTTCCGGATCGCCTTTTGATGCACGATTGATGTGGTCAGGCGGCCGAGAAGCGGCGGATGCCGTCGTCGTCCAGGTGGCCGCGCAGCCGGCCCATGCCGGCCAGCGCATGCAGGTGCGCCACCGCCTCGCCCATGGCGAACGTCGTCTGGTGCAGGTCCAGCTGGCGCCGGAACAGCACCGGCAGCAGGTCGGACGCGCTGCACGGCCTGGCGCGACAGGCGGCCATCACCTCGTCGAAGTGGTGTTCATGGTGCGCCACCAGCTGCCGCACGCGCTCGTGCAGGCCGCGGAACGGCCGGCCGTGCGAGGGCAGCACCAGCGTGTCCTCCGGCAACGTGCGCATGCGCCCGATCGAGGCCAGGAACAAGTGCAGCGGGTCGGCCTCGGGCTCGATGTCGATCACGCTGACGTTGGTGGAGATGCGCGGCAGCACCATGTCGCCCGAGACCAGCAGCCCCAGCGCGGCACAGTGCAGCGAGATGTGCTCGGGCGCGTGGCCGTAGCCGGCGTGGCAGGTCCAGTCGTGCGCGCCGATGCGCAGCACCTGGCCGTCCATCAGGCGGCGGTACTGGCGCGGCACCTGCGGCACCATCGAGGCGTAGTAGCCGCCGCGGCCGCGCACCTTGGCCAGCGCCTGCGGGTCGACCAGGCCGTGCTCGCCGAAGAAGCGGGCCGCGTCGTCGCCGCCGAAGCCGGTGGTGGACTGGCTGGCGACGCGGGCCGCGTTCCAGTCGGCGGCGCTGATCCACAGCCGGCAGCCCCAGCGTTCGGTGAGCCAGTGCGCGTTGCCGATGTGGTCAGGGTGCATGTGGGTGACGATCACGCGCAGCACCGGCAGGCCTTCGAGGTGGTGGGCGAACACCTGCTCCCAGGCGGCGCGGGTGGTGTCGTTGGCGACGCCGCAGTCGACCACGGCCCAGCCCTCCCGGCCGTCCTCGGCGCGATCGCGCAGCAGCCACAGGTTGATGTGGTCCAGCGCGAACGGCAGCGGCATGCGCAGCCAGCGCACGCCGGGCGCGAGCTCGATCGCCGCGCCGGTGGCGGGCAGCGTCTCGCCCAGCGGGTAGTCGAGTTTCGATTCGTCGGCGTTGGCCATGCGGGCTCCGGTGGAATAGACTTCCGTTTACGTTAACGTCAGTCTAACCAATGAGCATCCCCGGCCGCCCGATCCGTGAACCCTTCCCCGACCGGGGCAGGCGCCCCGCGCCCTGGGGGCGCCCATGACGGCCACGCCCACCGGCACCGCCCGGGCCAAGGCGCCGAAGGCGGCGGCCGCCAAGGGCGCCGCGAAGAGCTTCACGATCACCGAGCTGGCGGCCGAGTTCGACGTCACACCGCGGGCGATCCGCTTCTACGAGGACGTCGGCCTGCTGGAGCCGCAGCGCGCCGGCCGCAACCGCGTCTATTCGCAGCGCGAGCGCACGCGGCTGAAGCTGACGCTGCGCGGCAAGCGCCTGGGCCTGAGCCTGCAGGAGATCAAGCAGCTGGTGGACATGTACGACTCGCCGTCGGACACCGCGCCGCAGCTGGAGGCTTTTCTCGCCGTGCTGCGCGCCCACCGCAAGCAGATCGAGCTGCAGCTGGAGGACATCCGCGTGACGCTGGAGGAGATCGCCCAGCACGAGGCGCGCTGCGAGCGGCTGCTGCTGGCCGCCACGGCCGCCGCGGGGGCGCCCGCCCCGGCCAGGCGCGCGGCGCGGGCCTGACAAGACCCCGGTCGATTTACGTTTACGTAAACGTCAACTAAAATCGGCTTCCGTTGTCCGTCCGGTGCCCGCCAGGGTCCGGGCCTCCGCCGGCCAGGCCCGCCCCGCGCGCGGCCAGCGCGCCGGCGGCGACGCTGTCCTTCCCACTGTTCCACGGCGTGCCCAAGCAGCCCGCCAGCCCAGGAGACGAGAGATGAGCAACCTGCCCGGCCTGAATTTCATGCTCGGTGAAGACATCGACGCGCTGCGCGACGCGGTGCACGCCTTCGCCCAGGCCGAGATCGCGCCGCGCGCGGCCGAGATCGACCGCAGCGACCAGTTCCCGATGGACCTGTGGGAAAAGATGGGCGCCCTCGGCGTGCTGGGCATCACCGTGCCCGAGGAACTCGGCGGCGCCGGCATGGGCTACCTCGCGCACATGATCGCCATGGAGGAGATCAGCCGCGCCAGCGCCTCGGTGGGCCTGAGCTACGGCGCCCACTCCAACCTGTGCGTCAACCAGATCAAGCGCAACGGCACCGAGGCGCAGAAGCGCAAGTACCTGCCCAAGCTGGTCTCCGGCGAGCACGTGGGCGCGCTGGCGATGAGCGAGCCGGGCGCCGGCTCCGACGTCATCAGCATGAAGCTGAAGGCCGAGGACAAGGGCGGCTACTACCTGCTCAACGGCAACAAGATGTGGATCACCAACGGACCCGACGCCCACACGCTGGTGGTCTATGCCAAGACCGAGCCCGAGCTGGGCGCGCGCGGCGTCACCGCCTTCCTCATCGAGAAGGGCATGAAGGGCTTCTCCATCGCGCAGAAGCTCGACAAGCTGGGCATGCGCGGCAGCCACACCGGCGAGCTCGTGTTCAACGACGTCGAGGTGCCGGCCGCCAACATCCTGGGCCACCTCAACGGCGGCGCCAAGGTGCTCATGAGCGGCCTCGACTACGAACGCGCCGTGCTGGCCGCCGGCCCGATCGGCATCATGCAGTCGGTGATGGACAACGTCGTGCCCTACATCCACGACCGCAAGCAGTTCGGCCAGTCCATCGGCGAGTTCCAGCTGATCCAGGGCAAGGTGGCCGACATGTACACAGTGCTGCAGGCCGGCCGCGCGTTCTGCTACACGGTGGGCAAGAACCTCGACGCGCTCGGCTCCGAGCACGTGCGCCAGGTGCGCAAGGATTGCGCCTCGGTGATCCTGTGGTGCGCCGAGAAGGCCACGTGGATGGCGGGCGAGGGCGTGCAGATCTTCGGCGGCAACGGCTACATCAACGAGTACCCGCTGGGCCGGCTGTGGCGCGACGCCAAGCTCTACGAGATCGGCGCCGGCACCAGCGAGATCCGCCGCATGCTGATCGGCCGCGAGCTGTTCTCCGAGACCATGTGAACGCGATGAGCGCGACCGCCGACCACCGCCCGCCCCTGCCGATCCTGCAGGGCGAGCGCTGCCTGCTGCGCGCCCTCGTGCCCGGGGACGCGGCCGCGCTCGTCGCGCATGCCGACGATCCCGCGGTCGCGCGCAACATGTTCGACGCCTTCCCGCAGCCCTACGACCTGGCCGCCGCGACGGCCTGGGCCACGCACGAAGCCAACTCCGGCGAGTTCGGCCGGATCTGGGCCATCGTCGTCGACGGCGCCCTGGTGGGCTGCATCGGCGTCCGGCAGGAAGCCGGCTGGTTGCGCTGCAACGCCGAAATCGGCTACTGGCTCGGCCAGTCGGTCTGGCGCCGCGGCATCGCCAGCGACGCCGTGCGCCAGGTCACCGACTGGGTGTTCGCAGCCGTGCCCGAGATCACGCGCCTGCATGCCGGCATCTTCGCCTACAACGAAGGCTCGCAGGCCGTCGCGCGCAAATGCGGCTACGTGCGCGAGGCCGTGCTGCCGCAGAGCGCGATCAAGGACGGCCGGGTGATCGACCGCGTCGTCTGGGCCGTCTACCGCATGCCCGTGGCCCGCCGCGACGCCGACATCGACGCCGCGCTCGCCGCGACGGCGTCCGCCAATCCGCTGCTCCGTACACTGGACGCCAGCACTTGACCGACAGAGAAGGAACCATGTCCGACGACAACGCCAGCGACCGCAACCTTGCCAGCCTCTTCGACAGGAACAGCCGTTGGGCCGAGGGGATGGAGCGCCGCAACCCCGGCTTCTTCACCAGCCTGCTGACCCAGCAGACGCCGCAGTACCTGTGGATCGGCTGCGCCGACAGCCGGGTGCCGGCCAACGAGCTGGTGGGATTGCTGCCGGGTGACGTGTTCGTCCATCGCAACGTCGCCAACGTGGTGGCGCACTCCGACCTCAACGCGCTGTCGGTGATCCAGTACGCGGTCGACGCGCTCAAGGTGCGCCACATCATGGTCGTCGGCCACTCGCGTTGCGGCGGCGTCACCGCGGCGCTGAACAACACCCGCGTGGGCGTGGTCGACAACTGGCTGCGCCACGTGCAGGACGTGCGCAACGCGCACCTGGAGTTCCTGCAGGCCGTGCCCGAGGCCCGGCGCGTCGATGCGCTGGTGGAGCTCAACGTGCTGGAGCAGGCCCGCAACGTGTGCCTGTCGACGGTCGTCGAGGATGCCTGGGCGGCCGGCCAGACGGTGGTGGTGCACGGCTGGGTCTACGGCCTGCACAACGGCCTGCTGGAGGACCTGCGCTTCACCGTCGACAGCACGGACGACGTCGCGCCGGCCTACCAGCGCGCGCTGGCCGCGCTGCGCGCGCGCTACCTGCCGGCGGCCTAGGACGACCCGGGACGCGCGATGTTCCCGCACCAGCTGGACGACCCGAACGCGTTCGCGATCGCCAAGGCGATCGTCGAGGGCTTCGATCGCCACTACCGGCTGTTCAGCGCCGCCGCGCGTGGCGCCAAGGCGCGCTTCGAGCGCTCGGACTGGCAGGGCCAGCTGGACGCGCAGCGCGACCGCATCGCGTTCTACGACAAGCGCGTGGACGAGGCGGTGGAGCGCCTGCACGCCGAATTCAAGGCCGCCGAGCTTTCGCGCGACGCCTGGCACCAGGTCAAGCTGCACACCATCGGCCTGCTCACCGACCACCGCCAGCCCGAGCTCGCCGAGACCTTCTTCAACTCGGTGACCACCAAGATCCTTCACCGCAGCTACTTCCGCAACGAGTTCATCTTCGTGCGCCCGGCCGTCTCCACCGAGTACATCGAGAACGACGAGCCGGCCGCGGTGCCCACCTACCGCGCCTACTACCCCACGCGCGAGACGCTGCACGAGACGTGCATGCGCGTGATCACCAACTTCCAGCTCGAGGGGGAGTTCCAGGATCTCGCGCGCGACGTCGACCAGGTGGTGCAGGCCCTGCTGCGCGCGTTCAGGGACGCGCGCCTGCGGGCCAACTTCCAGGTGCAGGTGCTGTCGTCGCTGTTCTACCGCAACAAGGGCGCCTACGTGGTGGGCAAGATCGTCAACGGCTTCGGCGAGCTGCCGTTCGCGCTGCCGATCCTGCACGGCGACGACGGGCTGCTGGCGATCGACACGGCGCTGGTGGGCGAGGAGGACCTGCTGCTGCTTTTCAGCTTCGCACGCGCCTACTTCATGGTCGACATGGGCGTTCCCAGCGCCACCGTGCACTTCCTGCGCACGCTCATGCCGCACAAGACGCGCGCCGAGCTCTACAGCCAGGTCGGCCTGCAGAAGCACGGCAAGGCGCTGTTCTACCGCGACCTGCTCACGCACCTGCGCCACTCGAGCGACAAGTTCCGCATCGCCCCGGGCATCAAGGGCATGGTGATGCTGGTGTTCGACCTGCCGTCGTTCCCGGTGGTCTTCAAGATCATCAAGGACTTCTACCCGCCGCAGAAGGACACCACGCGCGAGCAGATCATGGGCAAGTACCTGCTGGTCAAGCAGCACGACCGCGTCGGGCGCATGGCCGACACGCTCGAGTTCTCCAACGTCGCGCTGCCGCGCCACCGCTTCGAGGACGAGCTGATCGCCGAGCTCAAGCACTTCTGCGGCAGCCTGGTGGAGGACGACGGCGAGACACTGGTCATCCGCCACGCCTACATCGAGCGCCGCATGATCCCGCTCAACATCTACCTGCAGGACGCCAGCCCGGCGCAGATCGAGCAGGCGGTCGTCGAGTACGGCAACGCGATCAAGGACCTGGTGGCGGCCAACATCTTTCCCGGCGACATGCTGTGGAAGAACTTCGGCGTCACGCGCCACGGCAAGGTCGTGTTCTACGACTACGACGAGATCGAGTACCTCACCGACTGCAACTTCCGCAGCGTGCCCGCGCCGCGCAACGAGGAGGAGGAGATGTCCAGCGAGGTCTGGTACACGGTGCGCCCGCGCGACGTGTTCCCCGAGACCTTCGAGCCCTTCCTGCTCGGCAACCCCGCCGTGCGCGCCGTCTTCATGGCCCACCACGCCGACCTGCTCGACCCCGGCTACTGGCAGCGCCAGAAGGAGCGCATCCTCGCCGGCTACGTGCACGACGTCTTCCCGTACGACCCGGCGCGGCGCTTCAGCGCGCAGCGCGGCGCCCGCCCCCCTTCCGAAGCACCGGCCCTGCAGCCGGTGTCGCCCTGACCCCGCCCATTCCCGCCAGACCAAGGAGCCTTCCATGTCCGAATCCATCGTCATCGTTTCCGCCGCCCGCACGCCCATCGGCGGCCTGCTGGGCGATTTCGCCGCGCTGCCGGCGTGGGAGCTGGGCGCCGTCGCCATCAAGGCGGCCGTCGAACGCGCCGGCGTGCCGGGCGACGCCGTCGACGAGGCGCTGATCGGCAACTGCCTGATGGCCGGCCAGGGCCAGGCCCCGGCGCGCCAGGCGGTGCGCCGCGCGGGCCTGCCCGACTCGGCGGGCGCCGTCACCCTCAGCAAGATGTGCGGCTCCGGCATGCGCGCGATGATGTTCGCGCACGACATGCTGCTGGCCGGCAGCGTCGACGTGATGGTGGCCGGCGGCATGGAGAGCATGACCAACGCGCCCCACCTGATGTTCGCGCGCAAGGGCGTGCGCTACGGCGCGGCGCAGATGTTCGACCACATGGCCCTCGACGGCCTGGAGGACGCCTACGACCGCGGCCGCGCGATGGGCGTGTTCGCCGAGGCCTGCGTGGCCAAGTACGGCTTCACGCGCGAGGCGCAGGACGAGTTCGCGATCGCGTCGACGAAGCGGGCCAAGGAGGCCAACGAGAGCGGTGCCTTCGACTGGGAGATGGCGCCGGTCACGCTGCAGGGCAAGGGCGGCGACATCGTCGTCAAGTTCGACGAGCAGCCGTTCAAGGCCAAGCTCGACAAGATCCCGTCGCTGAAGCCGGCCTTCAAGAAGGACGGCACCATCACGGCCGCCAACGCGTCGAGCATCTCCGACGGCGCCGCCGCGCTGGTGCTGATGCGCGAATCGGAAGCCGCGCGGCTGGGCGCGAAGCCGCTGGCGCGCATCGCCGCCCACGCGGTGCACGCGCAAGCGCCCGAATGGTTCTCCACCGCGCCGGCCGGCGCCATCGCCAAGGTGCTGGCGAAGACGGGCTGGACGGCGCAGTCGGTGGACCTGTGGGAGGTCAACGAGGCCTTCGCCGCGGTGACCATGGCCGCGATGCGCGAGTTCGACCTGCCGCACGACATCGTCAACGTGCACGGCGGCGCCTGCGCGCTGGGTCATCCGATCGGCGCCTCTGGCGCGCGCATCGTGGTGACGCTGCTGGGCGCCCTGCGCCGCCAGGGCAAGAAGCGCGGCATCGCCGCGCTGTGCATCGGCGGCGGCGAGGCGACAGCCCTGGCGGTCGAGCTGCTGTAGTGATCGCGCTTGCAACGGGGCGTAACGCTTTGGGCCAATACCCCCCTCACGGGGCGGAAACGGCACACTGCGTGCCTGCGAAACGGGGTTCGCGCCGGCACTCCAGCCGGCGTCGCCGCCCCGCACCGCAGCCGATGAAAGCCCGAACCGATGCCCATGACCCCAACCGACTCGACCGTGATCGATGACCCCACCCTCGTCGCCCTCGTGCGCGTGGGCGAGCGCGTCGAACACGTGGCGCGCTACTCGCGCGAGGAGATCTCGCGCTTCGCCACGCTCACGCTCGACCTGAACCCCGTGCACCACGACCGCGAATTCGCGGTGCGCGCGGGCCTGCCCGACGTGATCGCCAGCGGCCAGCACACCTCGGCCCTGATGAGCGGCCTGGCCGCGACGTACTTCTCGCGCGACGACGACGGCGTCGCGCGCTCGATGCTGTGCCTGCACTTCAACTTCGCCTACCGCGAGCCGATCGTCGCCGACCAGGAGGTGACGATGCGCTGGGTGGTCTCGAGCACCGAGTGGAATGCCAGCCTCGACGGCGTCATCGCCCAGATCGAGGGCAAGGCCACCGTCTCCAACGCCCTGGCCGTGATCGCGCGCGGAACGGTCCTGGTACGCCACGCGCCATGAGGGTCGACCGCTGGCTGCTTCGCCCGCGCGTGCTGGCCGGACTCGGTGCGGCGGTGCTGGCGTGCATCGCGCTGTTCCAGCTGCCGTGGAGCCCGGCGGCCAGCGCCCACTTCATCGCCCTGACCGGCGCGCCGCCGTTCGACGAGCGTCCGGCGGGCTACGCCGTGTCGGGCGTCCTGGCGGCGTTCCGCCAACTCGGCGCCGCGGGCCTGGCCGACTACGAAGCCTATCGCGCGGTCGACATCGTCTTCCCGTGGCTGCTGTGCGCGCTGGTCGCGGCGGTGATGCTGCGGGTGGACGCGGCGCGCGCCACGATGTGGCCGTGGCTGGCGGCGGCGGCCGACACGGCCGAGAATGCGCTCCAGTACGCGATCCTCGCCACCCGCGACGACCTCTCGCCCCAGCTCGTGCAATGGGCCAGCGCCGCCACCCAGCTCAAGTTCGTCCTCTACGCGCTGATGCTGCTGATGCTGCTGGCCGTCGGCGCACGTGCCCTGTGGCGCCAGCGGCGCGCCGCGCACTGACCCGTTCCCGGAAGCCGCCATGCCTGCCTCGACTGCCCGTAACGTCCTGATCGTCGGCGCCTCGCGCGGGCTGGGCCTCGAATTCGTGCGCCAATACCGCGCCGACGGAGCGCGCGTGACCGCCACCGCGCGCGGCGACGACGGCTTGGCGGCCATCGCGGCGCTGGGCGCCAGGCCGCTGAAGCTCGACGTGGCGGACGCCGCCAGCGCGTCGGGCCTGGCCTGGCAGGTCGACGGCGAGGCCTTCGACACGGTGCTGTACGTGGCCGGCGTCTACGGCCCCCGGACGGCCGGCCTGGAGCCGCCGTCGGTGGCCGACTTCGACGCCGTGATGCACGCCAACGTGCTCGGCGCGATGCGCGTGCTGCCGTCGGTGGCCGACGCGCTCGCGCCGCCGGTGGGCGGCCTGCCGGGCGCACGCATCGGCGTGATCTCCTCGCGCATGGGCTCCATCGGGCTGCGCACCGGCACCGCCGGCTGGACCTACCGCGCCTCCAAGGCCGCCGTGAACTCGGTGCTCAAGGATGCGTCGATCGCGCTGGCCGGCCGCGCGCTGTGCGTGGCCCTGCACCCGGGCTGGGTGCGCACCGACATGGGCGGCGCGGGCGCCGACATCGACGCGGCCGATTCCGTCGCCGGCATGCGGCGCGCGCTCGCCGCGCTGGCGCCGGCGCACAACGGCAGCTTCCTGAACTACGACGGCACGCCCCTGGCCTGGTGAGCGCGCGGCGCCGTGGCGCAACAATGACGAACAACGATTGAAGAGACCCCCATGTACCTCTCCGAAGACCACCGCGCCGTCCAGGATGCCGTCCGCGCCTACGTGCGCGACCGCATCGCGCCGCAGGCCGCCGCCTGGGACCGCAGCGCGCATTTCCCGCGCGCGGAACTGCGCGGCCTGGCCGACCTGGGCTGCTACGGCATCGCGGTGCCCGTCGAATGGGACGGCGCGGGGCTGGACTACCTGTCGGTGGCGCTGATCCTCGAGGAGATCGCGGCCGGCGACGGCGCCACGTCCACCGTCATCAGCGTGACCAACTGCCCGGTCAACACCATCATGATGGCGTTCGCCAACGACGACCAGAAGGAACGCTTCCTGCGGCCGCTGGCGCGCGGCGACATGCTGGGCGCGTTCTGCCTGACCGAGCCGCACGTGGGCTCGGAGGCCGGCGGCCTGCGCACGACGGCCGTGCGCGACGGCGACGAGTACGTGCTCGACGGCGTCAAGCAGTTCATCACCAGCGGCAAGAACGGCGACGTCGCGATCGTGATGGCGGTCACCGACAAGGCGGCGGGCAAGAAGGGCATCAGCGCCTTCCTGGTGCCCACGGACACGCCCGGCTACGTGGTGGCGCGGCTCGAGGAGAAGATGGGCCAGCACGCCAGCGACACCGCGCAGATCCTGTTCGAGAACTGCCGCATTCCCGCGGCCAACCTGATCGGCGCCGAGGGCCAGGGACTGAAGATCGCGCTGTCGGGCCTGGAGGGCGGGCGCATCGGCATCGCGTCGCAGTCGGTGGGCATGGCGCGCGCGGCGTTCGAGGCGGCGCTGGCCTATGCCAAGGATCGCGTCGCGTTCGGCAAGCCCATCTTCGAGCACCAGGCGATCCAGTTCAAGCTGGCCGACATGGCCACGCAGATCGAGGCCGCGCGCCAGTTGATCCACCACGCCGCCGGCCTGAAGGACGCCGGCCAGCCGTGCCTGAAGGAGGCCGCGATGGCCAAGCTGTTCGCCAGCGAGATGGCCGAGCGCGTGTGCTCCGCGGCGATCCAGGTGTTCGGCGGCTACGGCTACACCACCGACTTCCCGGTCGAGCGCATCTACCGCGACGTGCGCGTGTGCCAGATCTACGAAGGCACGTCGGAAGTGCAGAAGATCCTGATCGGCCGGGCCCTGGCACTTTGAGATGAAGCCGGTGATGACGTCGAAGGAAGGCATCCACCCGATGCCTTCCTCGCGCCGCATGGGCGCCTGGCTGCAAGTCGACGGCTCGCTGAGCGCGCGCATCGCCTCGGTCAGCGGCCGGCTCACCGTGCGCGTGCTGCGCCAGGGCGCCGTGCGGCTGCAGCCGGCCGAGGCAGAGCGCCTGCGCTGCCCCGCGGGGGCCGCCGCGCACGGGCGCGAGGTGATCCTGCTGGCCGACGGCGTGCCGGTGGTCTATGCGCGCTCGGTGCTGCAGGCGGTGCACGCGCGCGGCACCTGGAAGGCGATCCGCGGGCTGGGCAACCGGGCGCTGGCCGACCTGCTGTTCGGCCAGCCGGCGGCGCAGCGCTCGGGCTTCGAATTCGCGCGCTTCGCGCCCGGCTCGGGCGTCGCCGCCACCGTGCACCGGCGCTGGCGCGAGGCGACGGGCACCGACTGGGGGCGGCGCGAGGTCTGGGCGCGCTGCTCCGTGTTCATGCGGCGCGGTGCGCCGCTGCTGGTCACCGAATGCTTCGCGCCGACGATCGCGCGCTTCGACGCGCCCCAGCGCGCCCGCGCCGTGCCCTGGCGGCCGCCGGCGCGCCGGGAATCTGCGGGTTAGCCCTGAGCGAGGTTGGCCGGGCGCCGCCTTTCGATGCCGCCTCGCTGCAGTTCGTCGCAAAGCCCGGGCGCGACAAGGTCGTCAGGGGAACCATTGGCAGCGCGGCGTCATCCACGTCGCTACACTGATCCGTTGCAGTTCATGCTGCCCGGAGCAGGCAATCCATGCCACCTCCGGGTGGCACCCGCCCGCCGCGCGGCGTGCCCCACAAGGGTGCCCGCGAACGGGCTGTCCACCGCCAACAACATCCGAGGACGCGCCTTGAACCCCTTCCGCCCCGCCACGCTCGTGGTCGCCCTGTCGCTGGCCTTCGCAAGCCAGGTCTCCCTCGCTGCCGACACCGCCGCCGCCGCCGCGCCGGTGGCCGCCGTCCCCGCCGGCACCGAGCTCGGCCTGGACAAGGCCGGCATGGATCCCGCGGTGCGCCCGCAGGACGACCTGTTCCTCGCCATGAACGGCGGCTGGGTCAAGAACACCGAGATCCCGGCCGACAAGGCCTCCTGGGGCACGTTCTACCAGCTGCGCGAGCTCTCCGACCAGCGCGTCAAGAGCATCATCGAGGAACTGGCCTCCAGGCCGCAGCCCGCCGGCACGATCAACGCCAAGATCGGCGATTTCTACAGCAGCTACATGGACACCGCGGCGATCGACGCCGCCGGCATCAAGCCGCTCGCGCCGTTCAAGGCGCAGCTGGACGCCGTCAAGAACAAGAAGGACCTGGTCCTGCTGATGGGCAAGTGGGTCAGCTTCGTCGACGCGCCGCTGAACCTGGGCGTCGGCCCCGACGCCAAGGATCCGACCATCTACTCGGCCGGCAGCTTCCAGGGCGGCCTGGGCCTGGGCGACCGCGACTACTACCTCAAGACCGACGCCCGCTTCGCCAAGGCGCGCGAGGCCTACCTGACCTACCTGCGCACGATCCTGGCGCTGGACGGCGACAAGAACGCCGTGATGGAAGCCAAGGCAGTCATGGCGCTCGAGATGAAGCTGGCCAAGGTCCAGTGGTCGCAGGAAGCCAACCGCGACCCGGTCAAGACGTACAACCCGCTGACGCTCAAGGAACTGGCGGCCAAGGCTCCCAACATCGACTGGAAGGCCTACCTCGAGGCCGGCGACCTGCCCAGCCCGGCGTTCGTCTCGATCTCGCAGCCCGACTACACCTGGGCGCTGGCCAAGCTGATCAAGGACGAGCCGCTCGACGTCTGGAAGGCCTACCTGCGCGTGCGCCTGCTCGACGCCACCGCGCACACGCTGCCGGCCGGCTTCCGCGACGCCTCGTACCAGTTCCACGACGTGGCGCTCAACGGGGTCAAGCAGGACAAGCCGCGCTGGCAGCGCGGCGTCGCCACGCTGAACAACTCGATGGGCGAGGCGATCGGCCAGGTCTACGTGTCCAAGTACTTCCCGCCGGCGTACAAGGCGCGCATGGTGGAGCTGGTGGACAACCTGCTCAAGACCTATTCCACGTCGATCGACAACCTCACCTGGATGAGCCCGACGACCAAGGTCGAGGCCCATGCCAAGCTGGCCAAGTACGGCGTCAAGATCGGCTACCCGGACGTCTGGCGCGACTATGGTGCGCTGGAGGTCAAGGCCGGCGACCCGGTGGGCAACGGCATTCGCGCCGTGCAGTTCGAATACCACCGCCAGGCCGTGCGCAACGGCAAGCCGGTCGACCGCACCGAGTGGGGCATGACGCCGCAGACGGTCAATGCCTACTACGACCCGACCAAGAACGAGATCGTGTTCCCGGCCGCCATCCTGCAGCCGCCGTTCTTCGACATGAAGGCCGACGACGCGGTCAACTACGGCGGCATCGGCGCGGTGATCGGCCACGAGATCAGCCACGGCTTCGACGACCAGGGCAGCCAGTACGACGGCAACGGCAAGCTGCGCAACTGGTGGACGCCGGAAGACCGCAAGGCCTTCGACGCGATCACCAGCAAGCTCGACGCGCAGTACACGGCCTACGAGCCGCTGCCCGGCACGCACCTCAACGGCAAGCTGACCATGGGCGAGAACATCGCCGACCTGTCGGGCCTGCAGATCTCGTACAAGGCCTGGAAGATGTCGCTGGGCGGCAAGCCCTCGCCGGTCATCGACGGCCTGACGGGCGAGCAGCGCTTCTACTACGGCTTCTCGCAGGTGTGGCGCGCGAAGGTGCGCGACGAGCGCGCGCTGCAGCTGGTGGTGATCGACCCGCATTCGCCGGCGAAATTCCGGGCCGACGGCGCGTCCATCAACAGCGACGGCTTCCACGACGCGTTCGGCACCAAGCCGGGCGACAAGATGTGGAAGGCCCCGGCCGACCGCCTGCGCTTGTGGTGAGTCCCACCGGGCGGACGTGCGCGAGCACGACCGCCCGCCATGACGACACGGCGGGCCCGGACGGCCCGCCGGAGACCCCCTTTCCCAGGAGCCGCGCCTTGAACACCTTCCGCCCCGCGACGCTGGTCGTCGCCCTGTCGCTGGCCTTCGCCGCCGACCTTTCGCTCGCGGCCGACGCCGCCTCCGCCGCGGCGCCCGCGGCGGCCCCGGCCGCCGTCGCGCCCACGTCCGGCCTCGACCGGGCCGGCATGGACGCCGCCGCGCGGCCGCAGGACAGCCTGTTCGAGGCGATGAACGGCACGTGGCTGAAGAACACGCCGATCCCGGCCGACAAGGCCGACTTCGGCACGTTCATGCAGCTCGACGACCTGTCCAACGAGCGCGTCAAGGCGATCGTCGAAGGGCTGGCCGCCAAGCCGCAGGCCGGCGGCACGATCAACGCCAAGATCGGCGACTTCTACGCCGGCTACATGGACACCGTGGCCATCGATGCCGCCGGCATGCGCCCGCTGTGGCCCTACCTGGCGCAGATCGACGCCGTCAAGAGCAAGGGCGACCTGGTCCACCTCATGGGCCAGTGGGTCTCGTTCGTCGACCTGCCGATGGGCCTGGGCGTCAGCCCCGATGCCAAGGACCCGACGATCTACTCCGCCGGCGCGGGCCAGGGCGGCCTGGGCATCGGCGACCGCGACTACTACCTCAAGACCGACGCCCGCTTCGCCAAGGCGCGCAAGGCCTATGTCGAGTACATGCGCACGCTGCTGGCCGCCCAGGGCAGCAAGAACGCCAAGGTCCAGGCCGCCGCGGTGATGAACCTGGAGACCCGGCTCGCGAAGGTCCAGTGGACGCACGAGGCCAACCGCGACCCGGTCAAGACCTACAACCCGATGACGGTCGCCCAGCTCGCGGCCAAGGCGCCCGACATCGACTGGAAGGCCTTCCTCGGCGCCGGCGAGCTGGTCGATCCGCCGTTCGTCTCCATCGCCCAGCCGAGCTACTTCTGGGCGCTGGACAAGCTGGTCAGGTCCGAGCCGCTGGACGTCTGGAAGGCCTACCTGCGCGTGCACGTGATGGACTCGCTGTCGCTGACCTTGCCGGCCGACGTGCGCGCGGCGCGCTTCCAGTTCCGCGGCGTTGCGATGAGCGGCGTCAAGACCGACCGCCCGCGCTGGGAGCGCGCCGTGGGCACGCTCAACGATTCGATGGGCGAGGCCATCGGCCAGGTCTACGTGACCGAGTACTTCCCGCCCGCCTACAAGGCGCGCATGGTCGAACTGGTGGACAACCTGATGAAGGCCTACGCGCAGTCGATCGACGGCCTCACGTGGATGAGCCCCGCCACCAAGGTGGAGGCGCACGCCAAGCTGGCCAAGTACGGCATCAAGATCGGCTACCCCGACCACTGGCGCGACTACACGGCGCTGGACGTCAAGGCCGGCGACGCGCTGGGCAACGTCGTGCGCGCGTCGCAGTTCGAGTACCACCGCCAGGCGGTCCGCAACTCCAGGCCGGTGGACCGCACCGAGTGGGGCATGACGCCGCAGACGGTCAACGCCTACTACGACGGCACCAAGAACGAGATCGTGTTCCCGGCCGCCATCCTGCAGCCGCCGTTCTTCGACATGAAGGCCGACGACGCGTCCAACTACGGCGCGATCGGCGCCATCATCGGCCACGAGATCAGCCACGGCTTCGACGACGAAGGCAGCCAGTACGACGGCGACGGCAAGCTGCGCAACTGGTGGACGCCGGAAGACCGCAAGGCCTTCGAGGCGATCACCAGCAAGCTCGACGCCCAGTACTCGGCCTACGAGCCGCTGCCCGGCGTCCACGTCAAGGGCAAGCTCACGCTCGGCGAGAACATCGCCGACCTGTCCGGGCTGCAGATCGCCTACAAGGCCTGGAAGATCTCGCTGGGCGGCAGGCCGGCGCCGGTCATCGACGGCCTGACCGGCGAGCAGCGCTTCTACTACGGCTTCGCGCAGGCCTGGCGCGAGAAGCTGCGCGACGAGGCGATGCTGCACCAGGTCACCTCCGACCCGCACTCGCCGCCGCGCTTCCGCGCCGACGGCGCCGCCATCAACAGCGATGGCTTCCACGAGACGTTCGCCACCAAGCCGGGCGACAAGATGTGGAAGGCGCCCACGGATCGCATTCGCCTCTGGTGAGACCGCCGAGGCGCGCCGCGTGACCTGCCTTGCCTGACCCTGAAAGGGCTGCGCCGCCGCGCAGCCCTTTTCCGTTGTGGCCGGCCCGAGGCTTGCCCCGATTTCCTTCCCCCTTGCATTGCCGACGAACGAGGATTCCCGATGACCCCCCCGAACTTCCGCCGCGCCGCCCTCGCGGCCGCCGCCACGCTGGCCTGCGCGGCCTTCGCGAGCGCGCAGGCGCAGACGAGCACTACCCCCACGCAGACGACCACCACGACGGTGGCGACGCTCGGCGCGGGCCTCGACCGCGCGGGCATGGACACGTCCGTGCGGCCGCAGGACGACCTGTTCCTGGCGATGAACGGCACCTGGGTGAAGAACACGCAGATCCCGGCCGACAAGTCGGCCTGGGGCACGTTCTACGAGCTGCGCGATCGCACCGACCACCAGGTGCGCGACCTGATCGAGGGCCTGCACGCCACGAAGCCGGCGCCGGGCACCAACGCGCAGAAGGTTGACGACTACTACCGCGCCTTCATGGACGAGGCCGCCATCGACCAGGGCGGCCTCGCGCCCATCCAGGCCTCGCTCAAGGACGTCGACGGCGTCAAGGACATCGGCATGCTGGCGGGCCTGATGGGCCACTGGCAGGGCGTGGTGCGCACGCCGCTGGCCGTCGACGCCAACCCCGACCTCGACGACCCGGGCGTCTACATCACCGACTTCCAGCAGTCCGGGCTGGGCCTGCCCGATCGCGACTACTACCTGAAGGCAGACGAGCGGTTCGCAAAGGCGCGCACGGCCTACTCGGACTACCTGGTCAAGCTGTTCTCGCTGTCGGGCGACACGGACGCGGGCGCGCACGCCGCCCAGGTGATCGCCCTGGAGACGAAGATCGCCACCGCGCAGTGGCCGCGCGACCAGACGCGCGACCCGAAGCTGGCGCACAACCCGAAGACCCCCGCCGAACTGGAGGCGCTGGCGCCGGGCTTCGACTGGCCGGTCTTCGAGGCGCAGTCGCAGCTGCAGCCCGGGCGCATCGTCGTCGTGCGCCAGCCGAGCTACGTCACGGCGCTGGCCGGGCTCGTGAAGTCCGAGCCGCTGGCCACGTGGAAGCTGTACCTGAAGGCGCGCCGCCTCGACGGCGCCGCCGCCGTGCTGCCCAAGCCCTTCCGCGACGCCAGCTTCCAGTTCCACGACGTGGCCATCGCCGGCGTGCAGCAGCCGCTGCCGCGCTGGCAGCAGGCCGTCGCGCAGGTCAACGGCGCGCTCGGCGAGGCCACCGGCCAGCTGTACGTGGCGCAGTACTTCCCGCCCGCGTACCGCGCGCGCATGCAGGCGCTGGTGGCCAACCTGATGAAGGCCTATTCGACGTCCATCGACGGGCTCGCGTGGATGTCGCCGGCCACCAAGAAGGAGGCGCACGCGAAGCTGGCCAAGTACGGCGTCAAGATCGGCTATCCCGACACCTGGCGCGACTACTCGGCGCTGGTCGTGCGACCCGGCGAGGCGCTGGCCAACGCCGACCGGGCCGACGCGTTCGACTACCGGCGCCAGATCGTGCGCGTGGGCGGCCAGGTGGACCGCACCGAGTGGGGCATGACGCCGCAGACGATCAATGCGTACTACAGCGGCAACAAGAACGAGATCGTGTTCCCGGCCGCCATCCTGCAGCCGCCGTTCTTCAACGTGGCCGCCGACGACGCGGTCAACTACGGCGCCATCGGCGCGGTGATCGGCCACGAGATCAGCCACGGCTTCGACGACAAGGGCAGCCAGCTCGACGGCGACGGCCGCCTGCGCAACTGGTGGACCGACGACGACCGCAAGGCCTTCGAGGCCGTCACCAGCCGCCTGGTGGCGCAGTACGCGGCCTACGAGCCCATCCCCGGCCAGCACCTGAACGGCAAGCTGACGCTGGGCGAGAACATCGCCGACCTGTCGGGCCTGCAGATCTCGTACAAGGCCTGGCAGCTGTCGCTGGGCGGCCAGCCGGCGCCGGTGATCGACGGCCTGACCGGCGCGCAGCGCTTCGTCTACGGCTTCGCCCAGGTCTGGCGCTCCAAGGTGCGCGACGAGCGCGCGCTGCAATTGCTGACGATCGACCCGCACTCGCCGGGCCGGTTCCGTGCGGACGGCGCGACGATCAACGCCGATGCCTTCCACGACGCCTTCGCCACCCGGCCGGGCGACAGGATGTGGAAGGCGCCGGCCGATCGGCTGCGGCTCTGGTAAGTGCCATGATGGCGAGATGACCGATGCCTCGCTCCCCGACCTTCCCGCCAGCGCGCGGATCCGCGCCCGCGAACTCGTCCAACGCAGCGGCCGCGCGCTGCTCGGGCTCGTGGGCCCGCCCGGGGCCGGCAAGTCGACGCTGGCCGCCGCGCTGCAGGCCGAGTTCGCGGCCATCGCCCAGGTGGTGCCGATGGACGGCTTCCACCTGGCCAACGTCGAACTCGAGCGCCTGGGCCGGCGCGGCCGCAAGGGCGCGCCCGACACCTTCGACGCCGCCGGCTACGTCGCGCTGCTGCGCCGCCTGCTGATGCAGCCGGACGACGAGATCGTCTACGCGCCCGAGTTCCGGCGCGCGATCGAGGAGCCGATCGCCAACGCGATCCCCATCCACGCCCGCACGCAGCTGGTCATCACCGAAGGCAACTACCTGCTGCTGGAGACCGGTGCCTGGGCGCACGTGAAGGACCTGCTCGACGAGATCTGGTACGTCGACGTCCCCGACGAGGTGCGCCTGCACCAGCTGACGCGCCGCCATGAGCAGTTCGGCCGCAGCGCCGACGAGGCCGCGGCCTGGGTGGCGGCTACCGACGAGCCGAACGCGCGCCTGGTCGAGGCGTCGCGGGCACGGGCGTCGTTCATCTTCCGCTGGGACGACGAGTGAGGCTGCCCTCGCCGCGCACGCGGCTGCCCCGTTCCGGGCACGGGAAGTCGATCACGCCACGCTGATCGGAATCACCCGTCCGCGCTCGCCCGGCCCCGCCTTGGTCGCGCCATCGCCGCCGCGGCCGTGCCACTGGTCCAGCAACACGCGCCATTGCGCGCGCCCGGTCGCCAGGTTGCCCAGCTTCACGTGGCCGTAGCCGCGGATGCGCTCCGGCACGCGGGCGATCTGCTGCGCGAGCGCGTGCCGGTCCAGGCTCAGCATCGGCAGGATCTCGGTGCGCAGCAGGGCCTCGTAGTCGTCGGCCAGCTGGCGCTCCAGCCGGCGTTCCTCGGTGTGGCCGAACGGGTCGACCCAGGTGCCGCGCACGCCCTTGAACTTCGCCAGCACGCGCAGCGCCGGCAGCAGCCAGGGGCCGATCTTCATCTTCTTCGGCCGGCCGTTCGGGCCCGGGCGCGCGAGCAGCGGCGGGGCCATGTGGAATTCCAGCCGACCCACGGTCTCGAACTGCTCGGCGAGCGACTTCGCGAAGCTGCCGTCGGTGTACAGGCGCGCCACCTCGTACTCGTCCTTGATGGCGAGCAGCCGCGAGAACTGCTGCGCGACGATCGTGGTCAGCGGCGCGCCGGCGGCGCCCAGCGACTGCTCGCGCGCATGCACCTGCTCGACCAGCGCCCGGAAGCGCGCCGCCAGCGCGGCGTCCTGGTAGGCGGTGAGGAACGCGACGCGGCGCTCGACCAGGCCGTCGGGGCCGAACAGCGACTGCCGCGCCGAGCCGTCCTGCGGTGCCCCGGCGCCGCCCGCGATGCGCTCGAACGCCGACGGGTCGGTGACGGCCAGGCGGCCGATCGCGAACGCCGTCTTGTTGTTCTCGACGGCCACGTTGTTCAGCTCGATCGCGCGCATCAGGGCGGCGTGCGACACCGGCACCAGGCCGCGCTGCCAGCACGCGCCCAGCATGATGATGTTGGACGGCATGGTGTCGCCCATCAGCGCCTGCGCCAGCGCCTGCGCGTCGACCAGCTGCACCCGCTCGTCGCCGGCGGCGTGGCGCAGCTTGTCGACCAGGGCCGGGGCGTGCAGCGTCGCGTCGGGGTTGCGCACGAAGGCGGCGGTGGCGATCTCGTGGGTGTTGGCCAGGATGGCCGTGCGGCCGTGCTTGACCGTGGCCAGCGCGTCGTCCGAGGCGCCCACCACCATGTCGCAGGCCAGCAGCACGTCGGCCTGCTGGGTGTCGATGCGCACCTGGTTCAACTGGTCGGCCGTCGGCGCCACGCGCACGAACGACAGCACCGCGCCGCCCTTCTGCGCGAAGCCCATGAAGTCCAGCACCGAGGCCTGCTTGCCCTCGAGGTGGGCGGCCATCGTGATCAGCGCGCCCACGGTGACGACGCCGGTGCCGCCGACGCCGGTCACCAGCATGTCGAACGGGCCCGTCCACCGCCACGGCGCCGGGCGCCCGATCCGGTCGATCTCCGCCGCCAGACGCGTCGCGTCCAGGCCGGTCCCGACGCGCTTCTTCAGCGTCGCGCCGGTCACCGTGACGAAGCTGGGGCAGAAGCCGTTGAGGCAGGAGTAGTCCTTGTTGCAGGAGCTCTGCTCGATGTGGCGCTTGCGGCCCCACTCGGTCTCGACGGGCACCACGCTGAGGCAGTTCGACGCCTGGCCGCAGTCGCCGCAGCCCTCGCACACGGCCTCGTTGATGACGACGCGCTGCGGCGGATCCGGAAACTCGCCCTTCTTGCGGCGGCGGCGCTTCTCGGCGGCGCAGGTCTGGTCGTAGATGAGGACGGTGACGCCGTCGATCTCGCGCAGCTCGCGCTGCACCGCGTCCAGTTCCTCGCGCGGATGGAACGTCGTGCCCTTGGGAAACAGGTCGGCGCGTGCGCGGTGCGGCGCGATGTCGTCGCTGACGATCACCACGCGCTTCGCGCCCTCGGCCTCCACCTGGCGCGCGATCTCGGGCACCGACAGCGAGCCGTCCACCGGCTGGCCGCCGGTCATCGCCACCGCGTCGTTGTAGAGGATCTTGTAGGTGATCGTCGCCTTCGCGGCGATCGCCTGGCGGATCGCCAGGTAGCCCGAGTGGTAGTAGGTGCCGTCGCCCAGGTTCTGGAAGACGTGCCGTTCCTTCGTGAAGCGCGAGTGCGCGGCCCAGTCGACGCCTTCGGCGCCCATCTGGATCAGGCCGCTGGTCTCGCGCTCCATCCAGCTGGCCATGAAGTGGCAGCCGATGCCGGCCAGCGCGCGCGAGCCCTCGGGCACCTTGGTGGACGTGTTGTGCGGACAGCCCGAGCAGAAGTAGGGCTGGCGCTTCGTCGCGTCGGCCTCGTTGTGCAGCAGGCAGGGCATCGTGAAGTCGGTGACCAGGTGGCGGCGGTCCAGCGCGGGGTTCAGGCGCGCCAGCCACTCGGCCACCACTTCCATGATGCGCGAGGGCCGCAGCTCGCCCAGCGACGACAGCAGCGGCCGCCCGTCGGGCGCGGTCTTGCCGGCGATGCGCGGGCGCTGGGTGTCGGGCAGGCCGTAGAGCTGGTCCTTCAGCTGGCGTTCGACGACCGGCGCCTTCTCCTCGATGACCAGGATTTCCTCGAGCCCGCGCGCGAACTCCGCCATGCGTGTGGGCTCCAGCGGGAACACCAGACCCACCTTGTAGATGCGCACGCCGGCGGCGGCCAGCGCGTTCGGGTCGAGCTCCAGGCGACGCAGCACCTCGAGGAAGTCGTAGTGCGCCTTGCCCACCGTGACGATGCCCAGCGTGGCGCTGGGGCTGGCGACGATGTGCTTGTCGACCGAGTTGACCCTGGCGAACGCGCGCACCGCTGCCAGCTTCTCGGCCAGGCGCGATTCGAGGGCCAGCGACGGGAGGTCGACCGCGCGCACGTGCAGGTCCTGCGTCGGGGTGAAGTCCACCGGTTGCGTGAAGTCCAGCGGCACGGCGTCGAGATCCACCGTCATGCCCGACTCGACGACCTCGGAAAGCGCCTTGAAGCCCACCCACGCGCCCGAGAAGCGCGACAGCGCCCAGCCGTACAGGCCGAACTCCAGGTACTCGGCGACGTTGGCCGGGTGCAGCACCGGCATGCTCCACGCCTGCATCGCCAGGTCGCTCTGGTGCGGCATCGACGACGACACGCAGCCGTGGTCGTCGCCGGCCACCACCAGCACGCCGCCCAGGGGACTGGAGCCATAGACGTTGCCGTGCTTCAACGCATCGCCCGAACGGTCGACGCCCGGGCCCTTGCCGTACCACATCGCGGTCACGCCCTCGACGGTGCGCTGGGGGTCCAGCGCCACGCGCTGCGTGCCCAGGCATGCCGTGGCGGCCAGGTCCTCGTTGATCGCCGGCAGGAACTCCACCTGCGCGTCGGCCAGGAACTTCTTGGCCTTCCACAGCTGCTGGTCGACCATGCCCAGCGGGCTGCCGCGGTAGCCCGAGACGAACGCCGCGGTGTGCAGGCCGGCGGCCTGGTCGCGCCGGCGCTGCATCAGCAGCAGCCGCACCAGGGCCTGGGTGCCGGTCAGGAACACAGCGCCGCTGTCGGCGGCCAGGTTGTCGGTCAAGGCGTAGGCGCGCAGCGGCGCGGCGTCCGGTTCCGGCGTGGCGACGAGGTCGGAGGAGGGCAGGGTCATGGCTCGGTCTCGCGCCTGGAGGGGGCGCTCCGCGGGGCGCGGAGGCTGGAAGCGACGATGCTAGTCCCCGACGGGCGCAGCGATCTTGCGAAATCGACGCTTGCGGCGCGGATATCGAGATGACTGTTTCGAAAAGCGCCGAAATATGGAATGAATGTCTCGCCCGCGGTTGATTCCGAGGGTAAACGCGCTGCACAATGACGCCATGACCCTGACCGCCCCCATCGACCGCGTCGCCCGCCGCATCGCCGCCGCGCTGCAGCGCGACGGCCGCCAGAGCGCGCAGCAGCTCGCCGACGACGTCGGGCTGTCGGCCACGCCCGTGTGGCGCCGCGTCAAGGAGCTCGAGGCCAGCGGCGTGATCCGCGGCTACGTGGCGCTGCTCGACCGCGAGAAGCTGGGGCTGTCGATCTGCGTGCTCGCGCACGTGACGCTGGTGCGCCACAGCGAGGGCGCCGTCGAGCAGTTCGAGGCGATGGCACGCGCCAGCCCCGAGATCATGGAATGCCACAGCACGACGGGCGAAGGCGACTACCTGATCAAGGTGGTCGCCCCCGACATGAAGGCCTACGACCGCTTCCTGCAGGACAAGGTGTTCAAGACGCCCGGCGTGGGCAACGTGCGCAGCAGCGTTGTGCTGCGCGAGGTGAAGTACGAGACCGCGTTGCCGGTCGACTGACCCCCGCGTTCGAGGCAGGGATGTGCGCCGACGCGCGCGCCGCTTGCCCCGATCGGGACTACGCTGGCGATGACGACCCTGGAGGTTCCACCATGTCCGACACCCTCGAATCCGACCCCCGCCCGCTGACCCTCGCGCGCGTGCTGGGCATCCAGGCGCACGCCAACCGGCTGGCCAATCGCCGCCTGCTGGCCGCGCTCGCCAACCTGTCGACGTCGGAGCTGCATTCGAAGCGCACCAGCTTCTTCCCGACGATCATCGGCACGCTCAACCACCTGCTGGCAGTCGACCGCTACTACATCGCCGCGCTCCATGGCGAGCCCGACATGGAGACCTCGTACCGGCGCTTCGCGCCCCACGACGAACTCGCCTCGTGGGCCTCGGCGCAGGACGCCAGCGACTGCAAGCTGATCGCCTTCTGCGACCGGCTCGACGACGCCGGCGCCAACGCCGTCGTCCACATGCTGCACGGCGACCAGCCCACGAAGAGCGACCTCGCCTGCCTGGTGCTCGACCACCTGTTCATGCACCAGACCCACCACCGCGGCCAGGTCCACTCGATGCTGTCGGGCACGCACGTGAAGCCGCCGCAGCTCGACGAGTTCATCCTGCGGGTGGACGAGCCCTTCCGCGTAATGGAGATGTCGGCGCTGGGGTGGTCGGAGCGTGAGGTCTACGGCTGAGCGAGCGGGCGCCGCGGTCGATCGCACCGCCGGGCGCCGACCGCGGGATGCGGGCGCACCAATTGACGTTTACGTAAACGTCAATCGATAATCCTCCGCTAACGTGTCAGGCCGACCCGCGCGGCCGCGCAGGCGCGCGCCCCAACGAGACAAGCAAAAGAGCCCATGTCCACCCTGTCGACCCAACTGAACGCCCGCTCGGAAGACTTCAAGGCCAACGCCGCGGCGATGCGCCTGCTGGTCGACGACCTCAACGCCCGGCTGGCGAAGATCGCGCTGGGCGGCGGCGACGACGCGCGCGCCAAGCACCTGTCGCGCGGCAAGCTGCTGCCGCGCGACCGGGTCGAGCGCCTGCTCGACCCGGGCACGCCGTTCCTGGAGATCGCGCCGCTGGCCGCGCTGGGCATGTACCCGGAAAAGGGCGGCCAGGACGCCGCGCCCGGCGCCGGCATGATCGCCGGCATCGGCCGCGTGGCCGGCGTCGAGTGCCTGATCGTGTGCAACGACGCCACCGTCAAGGGCGGCACCTACTACCCGCTCACCGTCAAGAAGCACCTGCGCGCGCAGGAGATCGCCGCGCAGAACCGGCTGCCGTGCATCTACCTGGTCGACTCGGGCGGCGCCAACCTGCCCAACCAGGACGAGGTGTTCCCGGACCGCGACCACTTCGGCCGCATCTTCTACAACCAGGCCCAGCTCAGCGCCGCGGGCATCCCGCAGCTGGCCGTGGTGATGGGCTCGTGCACCGCCGGCGGCGCCTACGTGCCGGCGATGAGCGACCAGACCATCATCGTCAAGAACCAGGGCACCATCTTCCTGGGCGGCCCGCCGCTGGTGAAGGCGGCCACCGGCGAGGTGGTGAGCGCGGAGGATCTCGGCGGGGGCGACGTGCACACGCGCCTGTCGGGCGTGGCCGACCACCTGGCCGAGAACGACATGCACGCGCTGGCGCTGGCGCGCGGCGTGGTGGGCACGCTCAACTGGCGCAAGGATCCGGGCGTCGCGCTGCGCGCGCCGAAGCCGCCGCTGCTGCCCGAGTCCGACCTGCACGGCATCATCCCGCTCGACGCCGAAGGCAAGCCGGCGCGCAAGCCCTTCGACGTGCGCGAGGTCATCGCCCGCATCGTCGACGGCTCCGAGTTCGAGGAGTTCAAGGCGCGCTACGGCGCGACGCTGGTGTGCGGCTTCGCGTGGATCGAGGGCATGCCGGTGGGCATCGTCGCCAACAACGGCATCCTGTTCGCCGAGAGCGCCGACAAGGGCGCGCACTTCATCGAGCTGTGCTGCCAGCGCAAGGTGCCGCTGGTCTTCCTGCAGAACATCACCGGCTTCATGGTGGGCCGCAAGTACGAGAACGAAGGCATCGCGCGCGCCGGCGCCAAGATGGTGACCGCCGTGGCCTGCGCCAACGTGCCCAAGTTCACCGTGATCATCGGCGGCTCGTTCGGCGCCGGCAACTACGGCATGTGCGGCCGCGCCTACAGCCCGCGCTTCCTGTGGATGTGGCCCAACGCGCGCATCAGCGTCATGGGCGGCGAGCAGGCCGCCAGCGTCCTCGCCACGGTGCGCCGCGACGGCATCGAGGGCAAGGGCGGCCAGTGGTCGGCCGACGAGGAAGAGGCCTTCAAGGCGCCGATCCGCGACCAGTACGAGGCGCAGGGCCACCCGTATTTCGCCAGCGCGCGCCTGTGGGACGACGGCGTGATCGACCCGGCCGACACCCGCCGCGTGCTCGCGCTGGGCCTGTCGGCCAGCCTCAATGCGCCGATTCCCGACATGAAGTTCGGCGTGTTCCGCATGTGACGCGCCGCCACGGCGCCCGCGCCGTGGCCTGCATCGGCCATCGCCTTCCTCCCACCGCTGCCCCCCGGACCCCGCATGAACCGCTCCCTGTCCAGATTCGTCCCGCTGCTGGCGCTTGCCATCGTCCTCGTCGCGGCGCCGGCCGCCCAGGCCCGCAACGACAGCTTCAAGCTGCCCGTCGACAAGGCGCTGGCCGGCAAGCGCACGCGCGAGATCGTCGGCGAGCTGCCGCTGCGCTTCGGCAGCGCCAGCGCCGCCGGCGTCGACCTGGCGGCGGGCGACGCCGTCGCGCAAGGCGCGGCGACCTTCGTCGGCGACGACCCGCGCAAGCACGAACGCCTGGACGACGACAAGGCCTGCCTGCACGCGTTCGAGGATGCCCTGTCCCAGCTGGTGGCCCAGGCGCGGCGCGCCGGCGCCGCCGCGGTCGTCGGGATCGTCTCCGACTTCAAGGGCGAGGTGTTCGACGACCCGCGCAGCTACGACTGCCACGCGGGTGCCGCCAAGGCCTACGTCACGCTGCGCGGCCAGCTCGCGCGCAGCTTCGCGAGCGCAAGCGTCCAGGCGCTGCCGCCCGCCAGCGATTTCGCGGCCCTCGACGACGTGAAGGCCGTGCCGATCAGCGAGGCCGGTCGTGAGCGTTACGCGCACTTCCTGACGCTGCCCAAGCCGCGCGCGTTCGTGGTCTACGAGGACGGCAACTGGCGCTTCTTCTTCAAGGACCCCGAAGCGATGCGCAAGGCGCTCGACTTCTGCGCGCGGCAGGGCCGCCGCTGCTGGCTCTACGCCGCCGACGACCGCGTCGTCTGGAGCGCCGACCCGGGCCGGCGCATCGGCTCGTCGGCGCAGCTGGCCGCCGCCACCGGCGCGCCGGCCGCGTCCGAGTCCGCGGATGCGAAGCCATGAACGCGCGCTGCGGCGTGGTCGCCCGCGCCCCCGCGCTGCTCGCGGGCGGCGCCCCCGCGCTGCTCGCGGGCGGCGCGCTCGCGCGCGACACCGGCCATTTGTTGCGCATCGCCGACGCCGCCGACGTGGAGGCGGTGCCGCTGGATCCCGCGCAGCGCGACCGCTACCGCGAGTACCGCGCGCTGCGCAGCCCCAAGGCGTTCGCGATCGACGAGCACGGCAACGGCCGCCACGTCGAGCACGCGCGCGACGCGATGGCGCGCGTGCTCGAGCGCTGCGCGCAGGAGCACGTGCGTTGCTGGCTGTACGCCGTCGACGACCGCGTCGTGTGGAGCGCCGACGTCGACAAGCGCATCGGCCTGGCCTCGCAGCTCGAGGACGACCGGCTGCTGCGCCCGACCCTGACACCGCCGCCTTCCAAGCCCAGGCCCCGCTCATGACCGCCACCCTGCTGATCACCCGCGACGGCGCCGTCGTCCGCGTGTTCCTGAACCGCCCCGACGTGCGCAACGCGTTCAACGACAGCGTCATCGCCGAGCTCACGGCGGCCTTCGCCGGGTTCGCGGCCGACGCCACGCTGCGCGCGGTGGTGCTGGGCGGCCACGGCAAGGCGTTCTGCGCCGGCGCCGACCTGTCGTGGATGCGCGCGATGGCCGACTACACGTGGGAGCAGAACCGCGCCGACGCGCAGGGCCTGGCCGACATGCTCCACGCGATCTGGTCCTGCCCGGTGCCGGTGGTCGGCCGCGTGCACGGCGACTGCTACGCCGGCGGCGTGGGCCTGGCCGCGGTGTGCGACATCCTGGTCGCCGCCGAGGGCGTGCAGTTCTGCCTCAGCGAGGCGAAGCTGGGCCTGCTGCCGGCCACCATCGGCCCCTACGTGGTCAAGGCGCTGGGCGAGCAGGCCGCGCGGCGCTACTTCACCACAGCCGAACGCTTCGACGCCGCGCGCGCCCACGCCCTCGGCTTCGTGCACGAGGTGGTGCCGGCCGACGCGCTCGACGCCCGGGTCGACGAGCTCGTGGCAGCGCTGGTGGCCAACGGCCCGGCCGCCGTGCGCGCCTGCAAGAAGCTGGTGCAGGACGTGGCCGGGCGTCCGGTCGACGCGGCCTTGCGCGCCGACACGGCCCGCCGTATCGCCGACATCCGCGCCAGCGCCGAAGGCAAGGAGGGCGTGCAGGCCTTCCTGAACAAGCGCGAGCCTTCCTGGCGCTAGCGCCACCCCGACGAATACGAAGCTGGAGACGCCATGTTCACCAAGATCCTGATTGCCAACCGCGGCGAGATCGCCTGTCGGGTGGCGGCCACCGCGCGCCGGCTGGGCGTCCAGAGCGTCGCCGTGTATTCCGACGCCGACGCCCGGGCCCGGCACGTGGCCGCCTGCGACGAGGCGGTGCGCATCGGCGAGGCGTCGCCGCGCGACAGCTACCTGCGCTGGGAACGCATCATCGAGGCCGCGAAGCGCACCGGCGCCCAGGCCATCCACCCGGGCTACGGCTTCCTCAGCGAGAACGAGGAGTTCGCGCAGGCCTGCGCCGACGCCGGCATCGCGTTCATCGGCCCGCCGCCGTCGGCGATCCGCGCGATGGGCCTGAAGGCCGAATCGAAGCAGCTGATGGAGAAGGCCGGCGTGCGCCTGGTGCCCGGCTACCACGCGGCCGACCAGGATCCGGCGCTGCTGCAGCGCGAAGCCGACCGCATCGGCTACCCGGTG
The DNA here is from genome assembly GCA_964418745.1 of uncultured Vitreoscilla sp. Lineage (GTDB taxonomy): Bacteria > Pseudomonadota > Gammaproteobacteria > Burkholderiales > Burkholderiaceae_C > Scleromatobacter. The sequence continues at coordinate 47,692 of CAYQMX010000028.1, read as the reverse complement.
CTGATCAAGGCGAGCGCGGGCGGCGGCGGCAAGGGCATGCGCGTGGTGATGGCGGCCGACGAATTTCCCGCGGCGCTGGCGTCGTGCAAGCGCGAGGCGATCAACAGCTTCGGCGACGACGCGGTGCTGATCGAGCGCTACGTGCAGCGCCCGCGCCACATCGAGATCCAGGTGTTCTTCGACACCCACGGCAACGGCGTCTACCTGTTCGAGCGCGACTGCTCGGTGCAGCGCCGCCACCAGAAGGTGCTGGAGGAAGCCCCTGCCCCCGGGATGACCGGGGAACGCCGCCGCGAGATGGGCGAGGCCGCCGTGGCCGCCGCGCGCGCGGTGAACTACGTCGGTGCCGGCACCGTCGAGTTCATCTGCGAGCAGGACGGGCGCTTCTACTTCATGGAGATGAACACCCGGCTGCAGGTGGAGCATCCGGTGACGGAGGCGATCAGCGGGCACGACCTGGTCGAATGGCAGCTGCGCGTCGCCGCCGGAGAGCCGCTGCCGGCGACGCAGGCCGACCTGAAGATCCGCGGCCACGCGATCGAGGCGCGCATCTGCGCCGAGAACCCCGAGGCGAATTTCCTGCCCGCCACCGGCACGCTGTCGGTGCTGCGCTGGCCGGCGCACGTGGCCTTTCGCCGCAACGAGGACGGCGAGGGCTTCCACGACCCGGCGCCGGTGCGCGTGGACACCGGCGTCGACGAGGGCGACGCCATCACGCCGTACTACGACTCGATGATCGCCAAGCTGATCGTCTGGGGCGACGACCGCGCGCAGGCGCTGGCGCGGCTCGACGCGGCGCTGGCCGGCACGCACATCGCCGGCGTGGTCAACAACGTCGCGTTCCTGCGCCGCGTGGCGAAGACGGCGTCGTTCGCCGGCGCGCAGCTCGACACCGCGCTGATCGAGCGCGAACGCACCGCGCTGTTCGGCCACGAGGGCCTGCCGCTGGACGTGGTCGCGGCGGGCGCGGTGGCGCGGGCGATCGCGCTGCAGCAGGGCACGGTGGGCGCCGATCCGTGGTCGCGTCGCGACGGCTGGCGCCTGCACGGCGTGTCGGTGCAGCGCTTCGACCTCGAGTGGCAGGGGCGGTCGCTGGAGGTGCTTCTGAAGTCGCAGCACGGCGGCGGCGCGCTGCTGACGGTGGAAGGCGCCGACCTCGCGTTCGAGTCGCGCGCGCTGGGCGACGACCGCTACGACGTCGTGCTTGGCGCGCCCGGCCGCTCGCGCCGCCTCGCGCTGACCGTCTACCAGGTCGGCGAGCAGGTGTCGGTGTTCGCGCAGGCCGGCAGCGCCCAGGTGACGGTGGTCGACACGCTGTCGCACGCCGGCGAAGGCCATGCCGAGGCCGGCCGCCTGACGGCGCCGATGCCCGGCAAGGTGATCGCCTACCTGGTCAAGGCCGGCGACGCCATCAAGACCGGACAGCCGCTGGCGGTACTCGAAGCGATGAAAATGGAGCACACCATCGCCGCGCCGCGCGACGGCACCGTGGCCGAACTGCTGTTCGCGCCCGGTGACCAGGTCAGCGAAGGCGGCGAACTTCTGACATTGGAGTAAGCCATGGCCAACCGCCTGCCTGAGTTCGTCAAGATCGTCGACGTCGGCCCGCGCGACGGGCTGCAGAACGAGAAGGAGTTCGTCTCGACGGCCGACAAGATCGCCCTCGTCCACCTGCTCGAGGACGCCGGCCTGCGAGAGATCGAGGTCACCAGCTTCGTCAGCCCGAAGTGGGTGCCGCAGATGGCCGATGCCGCCGCGGTGATGGCCGGCATCCGCCGCCACGCCGACGTGCGCTACGCGGTGCTGACGCCCAACATGAAGGGCTGGGAGGCGGCGACCACGGCGTTCCCCGACGAGATCGTCGTGTTCGGCGCCGCCAGCGAGGCGTTCAGCCAGAAGAACATCAACTGCTCGATCGCCGAATCGATCGCGCGCTTCGCGCCGGTGGTGGCCGCCGCCAAGGACGCCGGCGTGAAGGTGCGCGCGGCGATCTCGTGCGCGCTCGGCTGCCCCTACGAGGGCGAGATCGCGCCGGCGCGCGTGGGCAAGGTGGCCAAGATGATGCGTGACATCGGCGTCGACCACGTCGGCGTGGCCGACACCATCGGCGTGGGCACCCCGCTGAAGGTGCGGGCCGCGATGGAGATGGCGCTGGAGCACTTCCCGCTCGCCGAGACCAGCGGCCACTTCCACGACACCTACGGCCAGGCGCTGGCCAACATCCATGAATGCCTGCAGATGGGCATCCACACGTTCGACACCAGCGTGGCCGGCCTCGGCGGCTGCCCCTACGCGAAGGGCGCCACCGGCAATGTCGCCACCGAGGACGTGGTCTGGCTGCTGCACGGCCTGGGCATCCGCACCGGCATCGACCTCGACAAGCTGGTCGACGCCGGCGCCTTCATCAGCCGCGCCATCGGCAAGCCCAACGGCTCGCGCGTGGCGCGGGCGCTGCTGGCCAAGCGCGGCGTCGTCCCGGCATGACGACCGAGGAACGCCCCGAAGGCTTCCAGCGCGTGTCGCTGGCGCTGCAGCGCCTGGGCCATCCGCACGCGCCGCAGTTCCTGGACACGGCCGCGCGCACGTCGCAGGAGGCCGCCGACGCGCTGGGCGTGGCGGTCGGGCAGATCGCCAAGAGCGTGGTGTTCCGGCGCAAGTCCGACGAGGTCGCGATCCTGGTCGTCGCCTCCGGCGATCGCCGCGTCGACGAGAAGAAGGTGGCGGGCATCGTCGGCGCCATCGGCCGTGCCGACGCCGAGTTCGTCAAGGCCAAGACCGGCTTCACGATCGGCGGCGTGTCGCCGCTGGCCCATGCCACGCCGGTGGTCACGCTGATCGACCGCGAGCTGTTCCGCTTCGACCGCGTGTGGGCCGCCGCAGGGCACCCGCACGGCGTGTTCCCGATGTCGCCGGCCGAGCTCGAGACGCTCACCGGCGCGCCGGTGCACGACGTCGTGCAGGCCGTGGCGACGTGATGTCCGCCGCGCCACCCGCCCGCGACGGCGTCGAGCACGCGCCCGACAGCGCGTTCTTCGTGGCCCGCCTGGCCGAGATCGACGGCGCGGCGCCCGTGCCGTCGCCGTGCGTCAACATCTGCCGCATCGACCCGTTCACCGAGGCCTGCCACGGCTGCCGCCGCACCCTCGACGAGATCGCGGCGTGGAGCCGCATGACCGACGCCGACAAGCGCCTCGTCTGGCACGCGCTGCCGGGCCGCGAGCCGCCGATCTGAAGGAGTTCGCCATGCAACGCGTCGTCTTCGACTTCGACATCGTTTCGCCCTACGCGTTCCTCGCGTTCGAGCGCCTGCCGGCGGCCCTCGAGGGCCTGTCGCACCACGTCGAGTACCGCCCGCTGCTGTTCGCGGGCCTGCTCAAGCACTGGGGCAACACCGCGCCGGTGGACGTGGCGCCGAAGAAGGCCTGGCTGTTCCGCCAGTGCGCGTGGATCGCCGCGCGCGACGGCGTCGTGTTCCGCCCGCCCACCCCGCATCCGTTCAACCCGCTGGCGATCCTGCGCCTGCTGGTGGCCAGCGCGTCCGCCGACGGCACGCCGAACCGGCGCGCGGTGGAACTCGCGATGCGCCATGTCTGGGCGCGCGACGGCGGCGATCCCAACGAGCCGGCCGCGCTGCAGGCGCTCGCCGAGGCGATCGCGCCCGCGCGCGATCCGGCGGGCGCGGAGGTGAAGGCCGAACTGCAGGCGCGCACGGCGCAGGCCGCGGCGGCCGGCGTCTTCGGCGTGCCCACCTGCCGGCTCGACGACGGCCAGCTGTTCTGGGGCCAGGACGCGCTGCCGATGCTGGTCGACGCGATGCGGCGGCACGCGGGCGCCTGAACGGCGCCGACCGGCGGGTGCGGCGCGCCACGTCCGTCCGGTGTTTACCCTTGCGATGCATCGAGTTCCCGCGATGTGAAAAGAATCCTCCGCGTTATCCCTCGAGTTGTAAGTTTTGAATAAGTCTCGCGTCAGAACGCCGTCAGAGGGCCGTCTCACGATGCGCAACAGCGGCCCCGTTCGGGAGGGCACGCGACAGCACAACAGGAGACTACATTCCATGGCAACCAACAGCGCGGTCCCCGCGCCGATGACGAGCGAAGAAAAGAAAGTCATCTTCGCCTCGTCCCTCGGCACCGTCTTCGAGTGGTACGACTTCTACCTGTACGGCTCGCTCGCGGCCATCATCGGCAAGCAGTTCTTCTCGGGGCTCGATCCGTCGGCCGCCTTCATCGCATCGCTGCTCGCGTTCGCCGCCGGCTTCTTCGTGCGGCCGTTCGGCGCGCTGGTATTCGGCCGCCTCGGCGACATGATCGGCCGCAAGTACACCTTCCTGGTGACCATCCTGATCATGGGCATGTCGACGTTCATCGTCGGCGTGCTGCCCAGCTACGCCTCCATCGGCATCGCCGCGCCCATCATCCTGATCGCGCTGCGCATGCTCCAGGGCCTGGCGCTCGGCGGCGAGTACGGCGGAGCCGCGACCTATGTGGCCGAGCACGCGCCGCGCGGCCGTCGCGGGGCCTACACGTCGTGGATCCAGACCACGGCGACGCTCGGGCTGTTCCTGTCGCTGCTGGTCATCATCGGCATCAAGACCACGCTCGGCGACGCCGCGTTCAACGACTACGGCTGGCGCATTCCGTTCATCGTCTCCATCCTGCTGCTCGCCGTGAGCGTGTGGATCCGGCTGTCGATGAACGAGTCGCCCGCCTTCAAGAAGATGAAGGAAGAGGGCCGCACCTCCAAGGCGCCGCTGACCGAGTCGTTCGCCAAGTGGGGCAACCTGAAGATCGTGCTGCTGGCGCTGTTCGGCCTGGTGGCCGGCCAGGGCGTGGTCTGGTATTCGGGCCAGTTCTACGCGCTGTTCTTCCTGACCAGCTCGCTCAAGGTGGACGCGACGACGGCGCAGTACATGATCGCCGCCGCGCTGCTGCTGGGCACGCCGTTCTTCGTCATCTTCGGCACGCTGTCGGACAAGATCGGCCGCAAGCCGATCATCCTGGCCGGCATGTTCCTGGCCTGCGCCACGTACTTCCCGATCTTCCACGCCATCGCCGGCGCGGCCAACCCCGAGCTGGCGGCCGCCCAGGCGTCTTCGCAGATCACCGTCAAGGCCGATCCGGGGACCTGCTCGTTCCAGGGCAGCCCGGTGGCGCGCGAGATCGACTTCACGTCGCCGTGCGACATCGCCAAGCGCGCGCTGACCGCCAACTCCGCCAGCTACGCCAACGAGTCGCTGCCGGCCGGCTCGCCCACCGTGGTGACCGTCGGCGACAAGTCGCTGACGCCGCCCACGGGCACGCTGGCCGCGGGCGGCTTCAAGTTCGACGAGACCTCGGGCAAGGCGATCGCCGGCTTCAAGAAGGAAGTCGCCGAAACGCTGAAGGCCGCCGGCTACCCGGCCAAGGCCAAGCCCATCGTCGCGTTCAGCGGGCAGTGGCTGACCGTCGTCGGCCTGCTGTGGGTGCTGATGATCTACGTGACCATGGTCTACGGCCCGATCGCCGCCATGCTGGTCGAGCTGTTCCCGACCCGCATCCGCTACACCTCGATGAGCCTGCCGTACCACATCGGCAACGGCTGGTTCGGCGGCCTGCTGCCGTCGGTGACCTTCGCCATGGTGGCCCAGAACGGCAACATGTTCTACGGCCTGTGGTATCCGTTCTGGATCGCCGCCGTCTGCTTCGTCATCGGCCTGATCTTCATCCGCGAGACCAAGGACGTGGATATCTACGCCCGCGACTGAGCGCGACGAATCTCTCACCGAAATGGGCCCATCCGGGCCCATTTTTCTTGGTGGGAGCGTGGCTTTGACGCGAATTTGCAAGGCGTTCGCGACCTGTCGACGCAGCGCAAACATGGCGTGCCGTGCCAGTGCACAATGGTTCGTCAACATCCGGCGGGAGACCGGAGGGACCCTGGCGCGGGCGGCCGCCCGCACGGCGCGGCGCGGCGACGCACTGGCGGTCCCGGGTGGGCGGGGCGACCGACGACGGCCCTGGAGTTGGGGTTGGGAATGCCGGATCAAGACCTGTTGGACGACGAACTGCGTTTGCTCGACCACGCCGCCGAGGAGCGCGGCGCGGCCGCGCTGTCCCTGCTGCAGGAGGCCGTCGCGCGCCTGCGCGGCGAGGGCGACCGCGACCGCCTGGCCTGGGCGCTGCCGCCGCTCGCGCGCGCCTACGCGCTGTGCGAGAAGTTCGACGAGGCCGAGGCGGCCGCCGAGGAGGCGCTGGGCCATTTCCGGCTCGGCGGCTCCGTGCGCGGCCAGGCATTCGCGCTCAACGTGCTGGGTGTGGTGGCCCTGCGCCGCGGCCACCCCTCGCGCGCGCTGGAGGCCGCCGGCGAGGCCGTGGTGCTGGCGCGCGCGGCCGAGGATCCCGTCCTGCAGGTGCGCATCGCCAATACCCTGGGGGTGGTGCTCAACGACATCGGTCGCCTGCCCGAGGCCGTGCAGATCTTCGAGGAGGGCCTGCGCGCCGCGCGCGGCTTCCCCGGCGAGGCGGTGGTGCTGCGCCTGAACTCCAACCTGTCGCTGGCGCTGGGTCGCTGGGCCCTGAAGGAGTATGACGAGCGCGCCCCCGAGTCCGACTGGCGGCCGCGCGCCGAGCGCGCGCTCGAGCTGATGGAATACACGCTCGCGATGTGGCGCGAGCAGGGCAAGTGGGTGGAGGTCGGCGGCGCGCTGGACCACCTGGCCGTCGCGCACATCGTGCTCGGCGACCTGGCCGCGGCGCACGCGGCGCTCGACGAGGCCGAGTCGCTGATGGACGCGTCCGCCCCGCACTCGATGGTGTTCTTCAGCTGCGTCCGCGCCCGCGCCCACCTGCAGGCCGACGAGCCGCTGCTGGCCCTGCAGGCGATCGAGCGCGGCCGCGCCGCCGCCGACAGCCGGGGCGGCCACATCTACATCGACGAGCTGTACCGCCTGATGTCGCTGGCGCACGAGGCGCGCGGCGAATGGCACGAGGCGCTGCTGGCACACAAGCGCTTCCACGACGTGCGCGCGCGGCTGGTGCTCGAGCGTGCCGAGAACCAGGCCTCCGCCCTCGCGGTGGCACTCAACACCGAGGGGGCGCTGCGCCAGGTGAGCGAGGAGCGCGACCGCGCCGAGCGCGCCCACCTGGAGGCGCGCCACGACCCGCTCACCGGCCTGGCCAACCGGCGCCGCTTCGAGGAATTCCTGGCCGGCGTGCTGCCGCGCGCCAGCGACGACAACCCCGTGTCGCTGGTGCTGATCGACCTGGACCATTTCAAGTCGATCAACGACCGCTACCGCCACGTGGCCGGCGACATCGCGCTGCGCTGGGTCGCCGCGCACCTGCAGGCCCAGTGCCGGCAGACCGACCTGCCCGCCCGGCTGGGCGGCGACGAGTTCGCCCTCGTGCTGGCGGCGCCGCTGGCCGTCGCCCACCAGGTGTGCACCCGCCTGCGCGTGGCCGTGGCCGAGCGGGTCGCCGACTTGCCCGCCGACGTCACCATCCGCCTGAGCGCCGGCATCGCCGAGGCCACCGCCCCGTGCGACGTGCTCCATCTCTTCAAGCGCGCCGACGAGGCGCTCTACGCCGCCAAGGCCGCCGGCCGCGACGGCGTGCTCAACCACAGCCCGGACGCCCGCCCCGCTTGACGGTGGCGTCCCTTTCCCGAACCGGACCATTGCAATGACCACCGACTTCCAACGCGGCCTCTACGACGTGCCGCCCGTCGACGCCGACGCCGCACTGACCCTGCCCGGCGGCCTGCCGCCCCAGGACATCAGCACCGAGGTGCTGCTCGAGAAGTACGCCAAGGGCGACGAGAAGGACCTGCACGACGTGCAGGCGCGCGTCGCGCTGGCGCTGGCCCAGGTGGAGGCGCCCGAGCAGCGCGAGGCCTGGGCCGCCCGCTTCCTCGACGCGTTGCGCAGCGGCTTCGTGCCCGCCGGCCGCATCAACTCCGCCGCCGGCACCGAACTCAGCGCCACGCTCATCAACTGCTTCGTGCAGCCGGTGGGCGACTCCATCGCGCAGATGGAGGACGGCGTGCCCGGCATCTACACCGCGCTCACCGAGGCCGCCGAGACGATGCGCCGCGGCGGCGGCGTCGGCTACGACTTCTCCCGCATCCGCCCGCAGGGCGCCTGGGTGGGCTCCACGCGCAGCCGCGCGTCCGGCCCGGTGAGCTACATGCGCGTGTTCGACCGCAGCTGCGAGACGGTGGAGTCCGCCGGCAGCCGCCGCGGCGCGCAGATGGCGGTGCTGCGCTGCGACCACCCCGACATCGAGAAGTTCATCCACGCCAAGGACCAGGGCGACCTCACCAACTTCAACATCTCGGTGGGCGTGACCGACGCCTTCATGCAGGCCGTCGACGACGACGCCACCTTCGACCTCGTCCACCGCGCGCAACCCAGCCAGGAGCAGATCGACGACGGCGCGAAGCAGCGCGACGACGGCCTGTGGATCTACCGTCAGCCGCGGGCCCGCGCGCTGTGGGACCAGATCATGCGCAGCACCTACGACCACGCCGAGCCGGGTGTGCTGTTCCTCGATCGCATCAACCAGGACAACAACCTGAGCTATTGCGAGACGATCGCGGCGACGAATCCGTGCGTGACGGCGGATACCTGGGTGCAGACAAGCGAAGGCCCGCGGCAGGTGTCGCAATTGGTCGGTCAGCCCTTCCTGGCGGTGGTCGACGGCAAGGCCTATCGAACGGAATCCGAAGGGTTCTTCGAAACAGGCGTGAAGCCCGTGTTCAAGCTTCGCACGCGCGAGGGGCATGCATTGCGCCTGACGGCGGATCACCTGGTACGGCGGGTGACGAGGCGCACGCGCTACCTGATCGAGACGGAGTGGGTTGCCGCCGCCACGCTGGTTCCCGGCGACGAGGTCCTGCTGCATGACCACCGGGCGCAAACTGGTTGGGAGGGCGCCTACGGCGCCTCCGAGGGATACCTGATCGGCTTGCTCATCGGCGACGGCACCCTGAAGAGCGACAAGGCCGTCCTGTCGGTGTGGGCCCCGGAATTGAGGCAGGTCGGCAACGGCGAGGCATCCGACGGCTTCGTCAGCGGCGGCGCAGCCGGCATCATCGCGGCGGCAAGCGAGGCGATCGCGGTACTGTCCCACCGTTCGGACTTCCAGGGTTGGCAGCGAACCGTGGCCAGGCGGGGCGAGCGGCGACTGGCGTCGGCCCCGCTGCGGGACCTGGCTTCGAGCTTGGGCATGTCGCCGGGCCACAAGACGATCACGCCCGAGATCGAATCGGCGTCATCCGCGTTTGCAGAGGGCCTTCTTCGCGGCTTGTTCGATGCGGATGGCTCCGTGCAAGGCAGCCAGGACGAGGGCATCAGCGTTCGACTGGCCCAGTCGGACGCGGCGATGCTCGAATCGACGCAGCGCATGCTGCTGCGCCTTGGAATCGCGAGCACGGTGTACGCCAGGCGGGCGCCGGGCCTGCGGTCGCTGCCCGATGGCCGCGGCGGCCGAAAGGACTACGCGACAAAGGAGCAATTCGAACTGGCCATCGCGGGGGAGAACATCCAGCGCTTCGCGGATCGCATCGGCTTTGCAGACACGGCGAAGGCGCGACGCCTCGACGAATGCCTGGCGGGCTACCGCCGCACGCTCAATCGCGAACGGTTTGTCGCGACGGTCGAGTCCGTCGTGGCCGATGGCGTGGAGCAGGTCTACGACGTCACCGTCGAGCATGCCCATGCATTCGACGCCAACGGACTGCTCGTCCACAACTGCGGCGAACAGCCGCTGCCGCCGTACGGCTGCTGCTGCCTCGGCTCCATCAACCTCACCCACTTCGTCCGCAACCCGTTCGCCGTCGACGCCAGCTTCGACTACGAGGCCTTCGCCGGCGTGGCGAAGACGGCCACGCGCATGCTCGACAACGTGCTCGACATCACCGTCTGGCCGCTGCCCGCGCAGCTGGCCGAGGCCAATGCGAAGCGGCGGGTGGGCCTGGGCTTCACCGGCCTGGGCGATGCGCTGGTGATGCTCAACCTGCGCTACGACACGGCCGCCGCGCGCGACGAGGCGCAGCGCATCTCGCAGACGATGCGCGACGCCGCCTACGACGCCTCGGCCGACCTGGCGGTGGAGCGCGGCGCATTCCCTCTGTTCAACGCCGACCTGTACCTGTCGCGCGGCACCTTCGCGTCGCGCCTGCCCGCGGCGCTGAAGGACAAGGTGCGCGCGCAGGGCCTGCGCAACTCGCACCTGCTGTCGATCGCGCCCACCGGCACCATCAGCCTGGCCTTCGCCGACAACGCCAGCAACGGCATCGAGCCGCCGTTCTCGTGGTCGTACACGCGCAAGAAGCGCATGCCCGATGGCGGCGCGAAGGAGTACGCGGTCGAGGACCACGCCTGGCGCCTGTACCGCCACCTCAAGGGCGCGGACGCGCCCCTGACCGACGCCTTCGTCACCGCGCTGGAGATGAGCGCCGAGAGCCACGCGGCGATGGTGGCCACCGTGGCGCCGTACGTCGACACGGCCATCAGCAAGACGGTCAACGTGCCGGCCGACTACCCGTTCACCGACTTCGAAGGCCTGTACCGCTTCGCGTGGAAGTCCGGCCTGAAGGGCCTGGCCACCTACCGGCCGAACGCGGTGCTGGGCTCGGTGCTGAGCACGACGCCCGCCGCGCCGGCGCCGCTGCCCAACGCGGCCACCACCGAGACGCCGCAGCCGCTCGTGGCCACGACCGACGCGGCCGACAAGCGGGCCGACCAGCGCCTGACGCTCGACCGCCCGTCCACCGCGGTGATGAGCTCGCTGCGCTGGCCCGGCCGCCCCGAGATGAACGGCGGCAATCCGTCGTGGACCTACATGATCCGCCACCCGCACGGCGAGTTCGCGCTGTTCGTGGGCGAGATGCCCGCGCAGGCCGGCCCCGGATTCGGGCTGTTCGCGCAGAACGTGCCGTTCGAGGTCTGGGTCAACGGGGCCGAGCAGCCGCGCGGCCTGGGCGCGCTGGCCAAGACGCTGTCGATGGACATGCGCGTCAACGACCCGGCCTGGCTGCGCCTGAAGCTCGACGTGCTGGCCACCGTCTCCGAGGAGCGCGCGTTCGAGATGCCGTTCCCGCCGCGCGGCGAGCAGCGCCTGTTCCCCGGCGTGGTGGCCGCCACCGCCGCCGTGGTCCGCTGGCGCTGCGAGCAGCTGGGCGCGCTGGCCGACGGCGGCCCGACGCCGATGCTCGACGCGATGTTCAGCCGCGACGAGCCGCGCACCGGCACCGCCGGCACGCTGGCCTGGGCGGTCGACGTCGACAATCCGGCCACCGGCGAGACCTTCACGCTGACCATGAAGGAAGTGACGCTGCGCTCGGCCGCCGGCGCCAACGCGCCCGCGGGCGCCGCGCCCACGCTCGTCACGCGCCCGTGCGCGGTGGGCTTCTCCGGCAACTACCCGCGCGCCCTCGACGGCCTGGCGCGCCTGCTGTCGCTGGACATGCGGGTGATCGACCCGGCCTGGATCGGCATGAAGCTGCGCAAGCTGCTCAACGTCGGCGAGCCGCTGGGTCACTTCATGGCGCCGCTGCCGGGCCAGAAGCGCCAGCAGGTGTGGCCGTCGACGATCGCCTACGTCGCCCGGCTGATGATCCACCGCTACGCGATGCTGGGCGTGCTCGACGAGGAAGGCTTCCCGCTCGACGCGACGGGCCTGCTCGAGGCGCCCGCGCCGCGCGCCACCGGCCAGCTCGCGCCCCAGGCGGGCCGGCCGTGCCCGGAGTGCGGCAACGCCACGATGATCCACAAGGACGGCTGCGACTTCTGCACCTCCTGCGGCTACGTCGGCGCCTGCGGATGAGCTGAAGCCCGCTCGCGGCCGCTTCGCGAAGCCCCCCTGGACCCTGCGTCCTCGGGGGCTTTTTACTGTCCAGCACGCGCCGATCCAATGGTCGAGCACGCGCCTGTGGCGGTGCGTTCGCGATCGCCGATGCGCGAACCGAAGCGGCGCGCGCTGCCCCAAGAACGCTCGCCGATGCGGCGAAATGCGCATGCCACGACCGGTGCATGGCGCATCCGAACGAATAGATCGAGCCGGGCCGGACTGATACCGCGCGATACGAGTTTCGCCAATGCGGTGCGCATGGCGCTGCATGGTCGAGTTCGCTGCGCATGAGCCGCGGCGCCCGATTCGTCGATGCCGACCGGGCGTCGAGTCCTATACCCGGTACCGTACCCGAACGCAGACGCGTCGATCGGCGCGCACCGGGTCGATGCGCGCGGGTCCGCGAATGCACCGTCGTATGGCGCGCCGCGTCCTGCACCAACAAGGCGCGCCGCGAGAGTGGCGCACTTTTTGCGTAGTCCATCACGAAGCCTGGAATCAATCACGTGAAAGGGAGCGTATGACAGTGACTGCCTTCATCGCCGCGGCACCCTCGCAAGCCGCCTCGCCCGCGAAGCGACTGATCGACCGGTTCGAGCTGGCCGGCCACCAGTGCGTCGCGTTCCTCATCCTGCTGGCCGCGAGCCCGCTGCTGGTGGCCATCACGCTGCTTGTCTGGCAGGCGGGCGGATCGCCCATCTTCTTCGGGCACTACCGCGTCGGACGCGACGGCAGGCTGTTTCGCTGCCTGAAGTTCCGCACGATGCGCGTCGACGCCGAACAGGCGCTCGCCCGCCTGCTGGCCGCCGACGCCGCGGCGCGCGCCGAGTGGCAGCGCGACCAGAAACTGGCGCACGATCCGCGCATCACGCCCATCGGCCGCATCCTGCGCAAGACCAGCCTCGACGAACTGCCGCAGCTCATCAACGTGATGCGCGGCGACATGTGCTTCGTGGGGCCGCGCCCCGTCACGCCCGCCGAGCTGATGCGCTACGGCACCGTGCGCTGGCACTACGTGAGCGTGACCCCGGGCATCACCGGCCTGTGGCAGGTCAGCGGGCGCAACCGCACCACCTACGACCAGCGCGTCGCGCTGGACAAGCACTACGTGGAGACGCGCAACCTGTGGCGCGACCTGGTCATCCTCGCGCGCACGGTGCGCGTGGTGCTGACCGGCCACGGCGCGGCGTGAGGAGGCGCGCATGAACGCCCGGGCCTCCGACCCCCCGCCACGCGGCCACACCGTCCACGTGGTGGGCCGCCTCACGCCCTCCGTCTTCAGCTTCCTCTATCCGGCGACGCAGTCGATCGCGGCCAGCGGCGCGCCGCAGACCGTGATCGCGATCGACGATGCCTTCGCCCGCGAGCACCTGGCCGAGCTGCGCCCCGACATCGCGGTGGTGGCCGTGCCCGACCACGCCTGGCCCTGGGTGCGCAGCCGCGCGCTGTACCACCACCTCGCGGAGGTGGCGCACCGCACGCGCATCGCGGCGATGCACTTGCACGGCATCCTGCCGGGCCTGGCCGGCGCGCGCCTGGTGCGCCAGCTGGGCGACGGCACGATGCAGGTGTTCCTGTCGCCGTACAGCTCGCGCGCGCTCATCGGCCACAGCCTGCTGCAGCCGCTGCTGCTGGGGCTGGTGCGCCTGCAGATGCGCCAGTCGCGCCAGCAGCCGATCGTCAACCTGAAGCTCGACGCCCGCCTGATGAAGTCGCTGGCCTCGCGACCGGTGCGCGTGGTCGAGAGCGCGGCGGCCGACGTGTTCTTCGCCACGCCGCGCAACGAGGCGCGGCGCCCGCTGCTGATCGCCGGCGGGCGCGACGAATCGGTGCTGCCGGCTGCGCGTTTCATCCAGCTGGCGGTGCTGCTGGGTGACGACGCGCTGGCGCTGAGCTTCAACTGGATCGGCCCGGCGCAGGCGGCCACCGAGAACGCGTTCCGCGCCGCCGGCATCGGCCATTTCCGTACCGCCTCGGCCGCGGAACGGGCGCAGCGGCTGGGCACCGCCTGGCTGTGGGTGTCGCCGCACGAGGAGCGCGGCTTTCCCATCGGCCTGGTCGAGGCCATGGCCAGCGGCCTGCCGTGCGTGGCCTACGACAGCGAGGCGCATCGCGACGTGCTCGGCGACACCGGCGCCGGCTTCCTGTGCGCGAGCGCCGCCGAGATGATGCAGCGCGTGGCCGAGCTCGTCGATTCGAGCGAGCTGCGCCAGCGCATGGGCGAGGCCGGGCGCGCCGCGGCCACGGCCCGCTTCAGCGAGTGCGTGTTCTCGCGCCGCCTGTTCCAGGCCTACGACGCCGCGCCCGAACCCGAGCCGGCACCCGAACCCCAACCCGCGACGCCGATGGCCGGCGCCGCCTCGTCCATCGAGAGGATCCCTTCGTGAAGGTCACCGTCATCGGCAGCGGCTATGTCGGCCTCGTCTCGGGCGCCTGCCTGTCCGAAATGGGCAACGACGTCATGTGCGTCGACGTCGACGAACGCAAGATCCGCATGCTCAAGGACGGCAAGATCCCGATCCACGAGCCGGGCCTGCAGGAGATGGTGCTGCGCAACGTGGCCGCCGGCCGGCTGCACTTCACCACCGACATCGCGGCCTCGGTGCACCACGGCACGCTGCAGTTCATCGGCGTGGGCACGCCGCCCGACGAGGACGGCTCGGCCGACCTGCAGTACGTGCTGGCCGCGGCGCGCAGCATCGGCCGCCACATGACCGACTACAAGGTGATCGTCGACAAGAGCACCGTGCCCGTGGGCACCGGCGACAAGGTGCAGGAGGCCGTGCGCCTGGAGCTGGCCGCGCGCGGCGTCGACGTCGGCTACGCCGTGGTGTCGAACCCCGAGTTCCTGAAGGAGGGCGCGGCGGTGGAGGACTTCATGCGGCCGGACCGCGTGATCGTCGGCGGCAGCGACGAACGCGCGCTGCACCTGATGCGCGCCCTCTACGCCCCCTTCATCCGCAACCGCGATCGCCTGCTGGTGATGGACCGGCGCAGCGCCGAGTTCACCAAGTACGCCGCCAACTCGATGCTGGCCACGCGCATCAGCTTCATGAACGAGCTGGCCCTGCTGGCCGAGCGGGTGGGCGTCGACATCGAGCTGGTGCGCCAGGGCGTGGGCAGCGACCCGCGCATCGGCACCCAGTTCCTCTACGCTGGCGCGGGCTACGGCGGCTCCTGCTTTCCCAAGGACGTGAAGGCGCTGGTGCGCGCCGCCGCCGAGAACGGCATCGGCCTGCAGGTGCTCGGCGCCGTCGAGTCGGCCAACGAGCGCCAGAAGATGGTGCTGGTCGACAAGGTGGTGCGCCGCTTCGGCGAGGACCTGCACGGCCGCCAGTTCGCCCTGTGGGGCCTCGCCTTCAAGCCCGACACCGACGACATGCGCGAGGCCCCCAGCACGGTCATCATCCACGAACTGCTGCGCCGCGGCGCGACGATCAAGGCCTTCGACCCGGTGGCCATGACCGAGGCCCGGCGCGTGCTGGCCGGCGTCGCCGGCATCGCCTTCGTCGACGGCCAGTCGCAGGCCCTCGACGGCTCCGACGCACTCCTGATCGTGACCGAGTGGCGGCAGTTCAGGAGTCCGGATTTCGAGCAGATCCGCGCCGCGCTGAAGCAGCCGGTCGTGTTCGACGGGCGCAACCTGTACGACCCGGCGCTGATGGCCGGCATGGGGATCGAATACCTCGGCATCGGCCGCGCAGCCCCGGCCGCCGTCCCGGGATGACGATTCGAGGCCATGTTGCGGCAGACCGGAACAGCTGACCCCGATGCACGCCCGCGCTCGGAGCGCCATCGGGCCGTGCAGGGGCTGCGCGCGGCCTGCGTGCTGGCCATCTTCGCCTTCCACGTCCTGAATTCGGGACTGGTGCCGCCGCCGCAGGGCAAGCTGGCCGACGGCGTCTTCTGGCTGAGCCACGGCCTGCGCTACGGCGTCGAGGTCTTCTTCATGATCAGCGGCTACGTGATCGTCGGCAGCCTGCGGCGGCATGCGTCGGTCGGCGCCTTCCTGCAGGATCGGGTGCTGCGCATCTTCCCGCTCTGGGTTCCGCTGGCGCTGGCGATGCTCGCGGCCGGCTGCGTCGTTGCGCTGCGCGGCGGTCCCTTGCCTGCCGCCCTGTCCTCGGGCGCGACCTTGCTGCCGAGCCTGGCGATCATGGCGCCCATCCTGCCGGTCCCCGGCATCCACCCGGCCCAGTGGTCGCTCAACTACGAGCTCTGGTTCTACGCGCTGGCGGCACTGGCGTGGTCGCTGGGTTCGCGCACCCGCTGGCGGATCGCGGCCTGGGTGCTGCCCGCCGCGCTGATGGTGACGCTGTTTCCGCGCGGCCTGTTCTTCGTGCCCGGGGTGATCGTCGCCGTGGCCGAACCGTGGCTGCGGCGGCACGCACGCTGGCTGCGGTTCGCCTGGGTGGGGCTGGCGATCGCCTGGATCGCCTGGCTCAGCACCAACGTCGAGGCCGCCGCGCTCACGCGCACGCTGGGGGACCTGGCCATCGAAGGTCACGGAACGGCCGTGCTCCTGGCCTTCGCCGGGGCGACGGCCTTCTTCGCTTGGATCGTGATCGTCCAGCGGGACGCCTCGCGCGGCCTGCTGGTGCATCCCGCCATGCAATGGCTGGGCATGGTCAGCTACAGCTTCTACCTCGTGCACCCGATCGTGCTGGCCGCGGTCAAGCACGGGCTGCTGCCACGCATGCCGATCGACGGCTGGCTCGCCGCGGCGGTGCTGGCCGGCGTCGGCTTGCCGCTGTCTTGCCTGCTTTCGTGGGTGACGTGGTCGCTGCTGGAGCAGCGGTTGCGGCGCTGGATCGTCGCCGAGCTGCCGTCCCGCCGAGCGCGCCTGCCCGTGGGCCCGGGCGCCCCCCCGATGCCACGCAACAAGGAATCATGATGAACCGCTCCTGGTGTGGCCGCAGCACGCCGCGTCCGGCGCCCGGCATCGGCGCGGCGCTGAGGGTGTCGCTGCTGTCGCTTGCCATCGCGACGTCCGCGCTGCCCACCCGCGCCGCGGACGCCGACGACACCCCGCGCAACCTGACGATGAACAGCGCCGCCGCACACCCGGCCGTCGCCCCGGTGCCCAGCTATGCGGTAACGAACTCCGAGCTGGCCAGGAACGGTCGCTTCGACAACGGCACGGCCGACTGGGCCAGCGACAAGACGGACCTGCAGTCCGCGCCGAGCACGTTGCGCAGGCACGGACAGGCCTTGCGGGTGTCGACGTCGGCCATCCAGACCCTGTCGCCAGGCGCGCTGACGCCGGGCCGCTCGTACACGCTGGTCGTCAACGCCGGCGTGGCAGGCGGCAGCGGCCTGGTCGCGGTGCGGTTCCGCCAGCCCAAGATCGGCAAGACCTATCGCACCTATGGCGTCGCCGTCACGGCGTCGGCACCGCAGGAGCTGCGGGTCGACTTCACCGCGCCGGCCTACGTCGGCATGGCCGAGATCGCCCTGGTGGCCAAGGGCGGAGCCATGACCGTCGACAGCGTGTCGCTGAAGATGCGCCCGGCCATCGCCGTCACCGAGCCGGTGCCTTCGTGGGACAACTCGTATACCCCGCCAGGCTACGCGTTGGTCTTCAACGACGAGTTCACCGGTGCGCAGCTCAATCGCCAGAAGTGGTTCACGCGCTACATGGGCAACGACGAGACGCTCGACCGCCTGAACGACGAGAACCAGCGCTACGCCGACAACGACAACCATGCGATCGTCGACGGCAAGCTCCAGCTGATCGCGCGCAAGAAGCCGCTGAGCGTTCCCAACGGCCTGAACTACGAGTCCGGGATGATCCGTTCGGACTGGACGATGCGCTACGGCTTCCTGGAGGCGCGGGTGAAGATGCCCGGTGGCCGCGGGGCCTGGGCGGCCTTCTGGCTGATCTCCGACGTCGGCGACACGGGCCGCACCAACTGGCCCCCGGAGATCGACCTGTTCGAGTTCGTCAACAACGTCGAGAACGACAAGGTCAACATGCTGCACCTGGCGGCGAGCACCCCGAAGGGCACCAGCCCCACCTGGCTCTACGCCGATCCTTCGTTCAACACGAAGTTGCAGGAATACTTCGCGCCCTTCGACTTCGACAAGGGGTGGCACACGGTCGGCCTGGAGTGGACGCCGCAGGAGATCACGTACTACGTCGATGGCCTGAAGATCATGCGGCGCACGCATTCCTGGACCTTCAACGACGGTGTGCCGGCGGGGCCGGCGCAGATCCTGCTTAACCTGGCTATCGGGGGTGCCTGGGCAGGACGCCACGGCATCGACGACGCCGCCTTCCCGCAATCGATGGACATCGACTGGGTGCGGGCCTACCAGAAGCCGAACTGAACGAAAGCCACCGGGAAAACAGCAGCATGCATGTCCTTGTCCACGAGCCAGCCGGCATGTCGCGCGTCGCCGACGCCGCCTGTCGAGCAGGGGGGCGCCCCGGGCCCGGCAACCGTCACCGGCGCACCGCGCGGTGCGCGGCGCACTGAATGCAGGCGACGACGATCATGGAACCGCCGGAGGCCGCCGGCGAACGGCGCGCGACCGTACGCCGCTCGCTGATCTGGAGCGCGGTGGAGAACTTCGGCGCGGTGCTGATCTCGTTCGGATCGCTGATCCTGTTCTCGCGCATGCTGACGGTCGCCGAGTTCGGGTTGTTTTCCATTGTGCTGGCCGTCATGGAGTTGCTGGACCTGGTGGTGCGCATGCTCTTCCACGACGCGCTCGTCCAACGCAAGGACATCACGCCGGCGCACTTCGACACGGCGTTCACGGTCACCATGGGCCTGAGCCTCGCCTGCGTCGCCGCCTGCGTGGCGCTCGCCGGGCCGTTCGAACGCATCGTGCAGTCACCCGGCGCCGGCGCCGTGCTGGCCTGGATGACGCTGATGCTGCCGTGCGGCGGCGTCACCGCCACCATCGTCGCGCAGCAGCGCCGCGAGCTGTCGTTCAGGTCGCTCGCCCTGCGCACGCTGATGGGGCGACTGGTCGGTGCCGCCGCCGGCCTGACGCTGGTGGCGCTCGGCGCCGGCGTCTGGGGTCTTGTCGCGCAGCAGGTGCTGGTCGTGGCGATCGGCTCGCTCGTCCTGTGGGTCGGAGCCAGCCAGCGCCCGCGCCTTCGATTCAGCATGGCGAAACTGCGCGACCTCTGGTCGTTCAGCCTGTTCTCCCTCGGAACGCTGGTTCTCAACAGCGCCGTGAAGCGCATCTTCGTCATCCTGGCCGGGGCCTTCCTGGGGCTGCGCGCGGCTGGCATCCTGAACCTGGCCATGCGCACGGTCGACACGCTCTACAGCGTCGCCGCGACCGGGGTGTCGCAGGTGGCCATGCCGATGCTGGCCAGCGTCCAGGTGGACCGCGAGCGGATGGTACGGATCTACCGCCTCGCCACGGCGCTGACCTGCGCCGTCATGTACGGCCTGTTCTTCGGCCTCGCGGCGCTGGCACCCGAAGTGGTGCGCGTCATGTTCGGCGCGCAATGGGCCGAGGCCGCCATCTATGTGTCGGTCATGGCCTGCCTGACGCTGATCCAGGCGCCTCGGCTGATGATGAGCCCGCTGTTGACGGCCATCGGCCGACCCGCCGACCCGATGATTGCCCGCGTCGTCGAGATCACGGTCATGGTCGGGCTGTTGTGGGCCGTGCACAGCAGCGAATTGCCGACGGCCGTGGCCATCTGGGTCGCGCGCGAGCTGGTCGGGTTTCCGGTGATGCTCTGGCTGGTCCGGCGTGCCACGGCGATGCGCGTGCGCGACCAGTTGCGCGGCTCGCTCACCCCGCTGGTCGCGTCCGCGGCGATGGCCGGCGCCATCTTCCTGGCGCGCTGGCAGTTCACGGACGCCTGGCCGGCAGCCCTCGGCCTGGCCGCACTGTGCGCGATCGGCGCGGTCACCTTCGTCGGGGCCCTCGCGCTCGTCGATCGCGCGCTGCTCGACGACACGCTGGCGCTGGTGCGCGGCAAGCGGCGCGGCTGACCCGCCGCGCCGCATCGACGAATTCGAATCCAACTCGAGCCCGCCCTCGCATGAGCCACAACCCACTGCAACGCCTGCGCGCCCGGATCAGGCAGGCGCGCCACCTCGGCGGTGCCTACCTGGCGCTGGCGCGGTTTCCGCGCCATCGCCACGCGCCGCGACACAACTTGCCCGGCGAGCTGACCGTGTCGCTGACGTCCTACCCGCCCCGCTTCGCGGGCCTGCCGCATACCTTGAGAAGCCTTCTCGACCAGCGCGTGAAGCCCGACCGCACCGTGTTGTGGATCGCCGAGGGCGACTTCGCGCAGCTCACGCCCGCGATCCTCGCGCTGTGCGACCACGGGCTCGAGATCCTTCCGTGCGACGACCTGCGCTCCTACAAGAAGATCGTGCCGACGCTGGCGCGCTGGCCCGACAGCTTCATCGTCACCGCGGACGACGACGTCTACTACGCGCCGGACTGGCTCGGCAGCCTGGTCGAGCGCTTCGATCCGAGCGCCCCTGCCGTCGTCTGCCGCCGCGCCCACCGGCCGACGCGCCTGCCCGACGGACGGATGCGGCCCTATGCCGAGTGGGACACGGAGTTCCTCCAGTCCGGCGACGACGCGCCGCGCGACGATCTCATGCCCACCGGCATCGGCGGCGTCCTGTACTACCCCGGCGTGTTCTCGGCCCACGTGACGGAGATCGACACCTTTCGCCAGATCTGTCCTACCGCCGACGACCTGTGGCTGTACTGGATGGCCCGCCTGAACGGCGCCCGCTACCGCCAGGTCGGCGGCCCGTTCCGCCAGATCAGCTGGCCGCATTCGCAGCGCGACTCTCTGGCGCAGACGAACGTGGGCAACGGCGAGAACGATCGACAGGTGCGCGCTCTGGAGGCGCGTTTCGGTGCCCGTTGAAGCGAGGCCCGTGCGCAATCCGATGACCCAGTCGCATTCCATGGAAACCACCCAGGCCCTGCCCGGAACCGGGGTCGCGCGTCCGGGCGTGCGGGAGCGGACGCGCGAGGCGCAGTTGTCGCACCGCATGGATATCGACGGCCTGCGCGCCGTCGCGATCCTGACCGTCGTCGCGTTCCACTGCGGCATCCCCTGGGTGCCGGGCGGCTTCGTCGGCGTCGACGTCTTCTTCGTGATCTCGGGGTTCCTGATCGGCGGGCTGCTGCACAAGGAAGCCGCCGCGGGGCAGTTCAGCTACGTGAATTTCTATGCGCGCCGGATACGCCGCATCGCCCCCGCATTGCTGGCGATGCTGACGATCACGGCGCTGATGGCGCTGGCGCTGCTCTCGCCGCGCGAACTCACCGACTTCTCGACCTATGCGCTCGGCACGCTGTTCTCGGTGCCCAACATCGTCTTCCTCAAGAGCACGAACTACTTCTCGGGCAGCGCGGAGCTCAATCCGCTGCTGATGGCCTGGTCGCTGGGCGTTGAAGAACAGTTCTACGTCTTCTTCCCGCCGCTGCTGCTCCTGCTGATGCGGGCGACGCGATACCGCCTGGCGGTCATCGCCGTCGCCTGCATCGGCTCCTTCGCGCTCAATGTCTGGACCACGCAGGCGCATCCGGCGGTCGGCTTCTATGCGCTGCCGCCGCGCGCCTGGGAACTGGGCGTGGGCGTGCTGCTGGCGATCTGGCAGGCGACCCGCCCGGCCCGCCACGCCCGCGTGGGCACGTTCGCGGCGACGGCCAGCCAGTTGCTCGCGCTGGCGGGCCTGCTGATGATCGTGGGCTCGGCGCTCCTGTTCGACGCCCAGACGGCGTTCCCGGGGTACGCGGTGCTGGTGCCGGTCATCGGCACCCTGCTGGTCATCGGCAACGGCGGCCCGGTCAACCGACTGGCACTCACCGCGCGGCCGCTCGTCTTCGTCGGCCTGCTGTCGTATTCCTGGTACCTTTGGCACTGGCCCCTGCTGAGCTTCGCCCGCATCGCCTGCGACCTGCCGCTGACCTGGGTGCAGGCCAGCGGCGTCGGGGTGCTGGCGCTGGCGTTGGCCTGGCTGTCCTACCGGTTCGTCGAGACGCCGTTCCGACGCGGCTGGCGCGGCACGAAGCCGACGACGGTGATCGGCCTCTACCTCGCCGCGATCGCGATCGCGGTCGGTGGCGGCGCGCTCGTGCTGGCGCTGGCCGGCGGCGGCCTGCCGGGCCGGGTGAGCGACGACGTCAACCGGGTGGAGGGCGAGGTGGCCGCCAGCCACCTGAATCCCTGCCTGCTCGCCTATGGCGACAGCACCCTCAATGCGTCACCCGCGTGCGCGGGAACGGGCGCGTCGGGCTCGACGAAGCCGAAACGGACGCTGGCGTTGCTCGGCGACAGCCACGCATCGGCGCTGCGTCCCGGCATGGACGACTATGCGCGCCGCATCGGGCTCGGCGGCGTGGTTCAACTGACCAAGTCGTCGTGCCCCACCCTGATGGGCCTCACGCGCGCGATGAACAACCATCCGCGCCACGCACGCGAGTGCGCCCGCTTCACGCAGGCCGCGTTCGATCGCGTGCTGAACTCGGACGACATCCAGGTGGTCGTGCTGGCGGGCTTCTGGTCCGCGCCCTTCGTCGACGCGGCGCCCGGCCAGGGCTATCGCGCCACGGGCGACGCGCAGGCCGTGTCGACGGCGGTGTTGGCCCGCAACGCCGAGCTCGAGATCCTGGCCGCCAGCCTGCGCGACTCCATCGCCACGCTGGTCCAGCGCGGCAAGCAGGTCATCGTCGTGGAGGACACGCCGCTGTTCCCCGTCGACCCCGCCAGGAAGATGGTCAGCGAACGGATGCCGCTGCGACGGGCCCTGGCACGCGACCTGTTCGACGGCGCGGCGCCGGCGGGCGACACGATGAGGCTGGCCGCGCACCTCGACGAGGACGTCAGGGCCACGGTGGTCGCGTCGTTCACGGCGGCCCATGCGGCGAGCCCGTCCGCGGTGCGGTTCTTCAGCGTGCGCGACCAGCTTTGCACGCGCGTCGGCGGCGTCGCCGACGAAGCGTCGAAGGGCAGCAGCGCGCAGGACGACTGCCGCTTCGCGGCGGACGATCTGCCGCTGCTCACCGATTCGCAACACCTCTCCAACCACGGCGCGGTCTACATCGCCGCAAGAATTCCTTGATCGTCGATCCGGAAGCCGGACCCGACGAACCGGTCGATGCGGCCACATTGCTCGTCAATCGCCCGCGACAGCCCAGGAGATCGCCATGCGCCTACGTTCCTTCCAGTTGGCCCGAGCCGTCGCCGCGATCGCGGTGGTCTGCATCCACGTCGACATGGCCTTGAAGTACGTCGACGCGGCCGGTGTCCACCTGCCTGCGTTGCTCCGCTTCGGCTACGCCGGGGTCGACGTCTTCTTCATCATCAGCGGCTTCATCATCTCGATGGCCCTGTCCCATTCGCCGGGCGCCTGGGATTTCGTCTGGCGTCGGGTCATCCGGATCGTTCCGATCTACTGGCTGACGACGGCGCTCTGGCTGGCGATGCTGAAGGGTTCGCACCGGACCCTTCCCGGCGCAGGCGAACTCGTCGCCTCGTTCCTCATCCTGCCACTGCGGCAGTTTCCGGCGCTCGGCGTGGGTTGGTCGCTGGAGCACGAGGTTCTCTTCTACGCACTGGTGGCGGTGCTGCTGATCGCCGGACGGATCCGCCACGCGCAGGCGGTGCTGGCTGGTGCCTGCCTGGTCGGCGTCGTCGTGCATTCGCTGCAGCCCGCCGTGCTGGGCACCGAGCCCTGGGACTTCCACGTCTTCTCGCTCTACAACTTCGACTTCCTGGCAGGCACCTTCATCTTCCAGCATCGCAAGGCGCTCGCCACCGTGCACTGGAAGCCCTGCCTGGCCTTGTCCCTGATGCTCTTCGTCGCTGCCGGGTGGTGGATGGAGAAGCTCTACGGCGGCCACATCCCGACCCAGCCCGAAGGCTGGTCGGGGCTGGCGCGCGTCCTGTCCCTGTGCGCCGCCGGGTCGCTGTTGCTGATCGGACTCATGAGCATGGAGGCGCTGCGGCCGGAACTGCTGGAGGGAAGGATGTCGAGGGGATTGCAGAGGATCGGCGATGCGTCGTACAGCCTCTACCTGACACACCTCCTGGTGTTCGCGGTCATCAGCTTCGGCCTGAGCAAGGCGCACCTGGGCGCGGCCTGGGCCTGGCCGCTGTCGCTGGCTTCCGTCCTGGCCGCCATCGCGTTTGCCATCGCCTGGTACGACCACGTCGAGCTGCCCCTGATCGACCGCATCAAGCGCCTCGTTCCGTCTTCGCGCGCGTCGCAGGCCGCGCGCCGAGACGCGCACGCCGCCGACCCGCGCGCGGCGAGCGCGGCGGCGGCGAGCGGCCTCGAGGCCGATCCGGTCGGCGCTCTCCACGAGGTCAATCCCAGGGCCGCCGCGAATCCGGACGCGCCGACCGCAAAGGCGATGCCGATGCCTTCTACTGCCCAGGTCGGAGCGATCGAATGAAAGAGCGCTTCATCAACACGCTGGCGCCGGACGGACGTCAGCGCAGGAATTCGATGAACGTGGATCACGTGGCCGCGCCCCGCCCCTCCGGCATCGAAAAGCAGGCGATACGCCTGGGTACATTCGATGCAATGCGCGGCCTGGCTGCCATTGCGGTGCTGCTCTATCACGCGAAGCCGGACTATGCGCCTGCAGGCTACCTGGCGGTCGACGTCTTCTTCCTGCTGAGCGGATTCGTCATCGCGCGCACTTACGACTCGCGCTTCGCCGCCGGCCTGTCCCTGACCCGATTCGCCGTGTTGCGGCTGATCCGCTTCTATCCGCTGTATCTGCTTGGATTGGTCATCGGAATTCTGCGCTGCGTCGGCCAGATCGCCCTGGACAGACCGGACAGGATGACCAGCGCGGACGCATGGATCAGTGCCGTCTTCGGGCTGTTGTTCCTGCCTTCTCCGGCGACGCCCCATCTCTCGCCCCTCAATCATCCCGGATGGTCGCTGTTCTTCGAGATGGCCGTGAACCTCGTCTACGCCGCCGGCGTGTGGAAGGCCAGCCTGCGAAGCCTCGGGGTCGTCACGCTGGCGTGCGGCATGGCCTTCGTCGCGCTCTCCCTGGGCCAGGGGTCGATCGGAATGGGTTTCTCGTGGGCGACCCTGCTGGGCGGCGCGACGCGCGTGGGCTTTGCCTTTGGCCTCGGAGCGATCATCGCAAGGCTCCACCCCGATCAGGTCTCTTCGAGCTGGCGCGCGATCATCGTTCCAGTGGTGCTCGTGTTCATGCTCGTGCTGCCGATAGCGCCGGCGCACCGCGTGATCCACGAGCTTCTCGTCGCGGGTGTCGCTGCGCCGATCCTGCTGTGGTTGGGTGCGACCTACAACCCGCCCGAGCCGTTGCGCGGCATCAGCTCGGTGCTGGGCGACTTGTCATACGCCGTCTATGCCATTCACTTCCCCTTGATGTGGATGTTCGGCTACGCCGCCCGGAAGCTCGGCTGGGTCGATTCGGTGTGGGTCCCTGCCTGCGTCGTCCTGATCCTGGTGCTCGCGTGGGTGAGCGACCGAGCCTGGGACAGGCCCGTCCGCGCCTGGCTGGGCCGGCTGCTGAGCGACCGGTCATCGGCGCGGCCTTCCTCTGCGACTTCGAATGCGTGAGGTCACGCAGGAATGACACGCGAACCGCTACGGCAGGCACCGCACGCAGCGCCGGCGATCGGCGACGCGCCGCGCGCGTCTGCACGCATGCTCTGGCTGGACGCCGCCAAGGCGCTGGGCATCGCGTGCGTCGTCGCCGGGCATGTGTTCGAAGGGCCGGGCCGCCCCTATCTGTTCCTCTGGCACATGCCGTTCTTCTTCTTCCTGTCCGGCTACGTCTTCAAGGCCGATCCCGATGTGCGTCGATGCCTGAAGGACAAGGCGATCCGACTGCTCGTCCCCTACGCCTTCTTCCTGGTGCTGCTGTCCCAGCCGGACATCACGATGGCCGTCCATGAAGGTACCCCGAAGGCATGGCTGTTGTTCGTGGCCAGTCATCTGGCAGGAGGGAAATCGGTGTACGGCTGGCTCGCCGCGTTCTGGTTCGTGACCTGCCTGTACCTGTCCCAGGTGCTGGTCAACATCGGGGTCGTCCGCCTGACTGCGCGCGCGATGGAGATGGCGATGGTCGCCAGCCTGGCGCTCGCCTATGTGCTGTCCATGCTGCTGCCAGGATTCTGGTTGCCATGGGACGCCAACGTCTGCCTCTTCGCGGCGCCGGTGCTCTATGCCGGATATCGATATCGACAACTGGAGGCACGGATTCCCCGCGGCTTCCAGATCGCCGCGATGCTGCTGGCCGCGTTCGGGCTGTGGTGCGTCTCTGCCGACCTGGTCTCGGCGATGGACATGAAAAGGGCGCGCTACGGCACACCGCTGGCAGCGCTGTTCTTCGCGCTGTGCATCAGCGTGACATTGATGAATGTGGCGCGGCTCTTGCTCGACAAGGGCAGGCTCGCCCAATTGCTCGCCTTCGTCGGCGAAGCGTCGCTTCTCATCATGTTCCTGCACCAGCCGGTCCAGCGATTGCTGGCCGAGCAGTTCAACGTCGACGACGAGTCGATCCGGACGGCTGTCGGGATCTTGCTGCCCACGTTGATCTACGCCGCCGTTCGGGAGTTCCAGCTTGGCAGGGCCTTGCTGCTCGGATCCCGGCGCGATTTCCGCGCGATGGACCGGAGCTTCCGCAAGCGCTTCAAGCCCATCGCCTGACCGCGCCGGAACCCCGGCCTCCGCCGCCACTTGCACATGCCTTCCCGCAGACCCGTATCGACCCAGATGCCCTCGACCGACAACATGACGCCAATGCCTTTTCCCTGCCCAGGCCGGAGCGATTGAATGAAGGTGGTCTTCATCAACACGCTGTACGCCCCGAACGAGATCGGTGGCGCCGAACGAGCGGTGCGCGCCATGGCGGAATCGTTGGTCGCCAGCGGCGACGAGGCCGTCGTCATCACGCTGGCACCGGACGGCAAGGCCTCGGTCGGCGAGGTGAACGGGGTGCGCGTCCACTACGTTCCGCTGTTCAACGTCGGCTTCCTGCACGCCAGGAAGCCGCTGCCGAAATGGCGTCGCCTGCTGTGGCACCTCGTCGACAGCTACAACCCGATCATGGGGCGCCGGGTCCAGCGCATCCTCGAACAGGAGCGGCCGGACCTGGTCGAATGCAACAACCTGCAGGGATTCTCGGTGGCCGTCTGGCGCGCCGCGAAGCGGCTGGGCCTGCCCGTCATGCAGGTACTCCATGACTACTACCTCGGCTGCGCGAACTCGACGATGTATCGACAGGGCAGGAACTGCGCGGCGCAATGCGCGGACTGCCGCGTCCTCTGCGCGCCGCGTCGTCGCCTCTCGACGATTCCGTCGGTCGTGAGCGCCGTGAGCCACCGCACGCTGGCGCGCATCTGCGGGACGGGCATGTTCCCCGCGGCGACGCCGCGCTCGATCGGACCGACGGGAATCCGGCTGGAACAATTCAGTCAGGCTGCGACCTCGCGAGCCGCGCGCCGGCCGGGGATGCTGGTCGTCGGCTACCTGGGCCGCATCGAACCCGTCAAGGGCGTCGACCTGCTGCTCGAGGCCGTGAGCGCGATGGCGCCTGGCCGCATCATCGCGCTGATCGCGGGGGGCGGCGACCGCGAGTATGTCGATGGGCTGCGAACGAGGTTCGCGGCGCCCAACATCGAATTCCTCGGCGTGGTGGATCCTGCGAGCGTGTTCGCTCGAATCGACCTGCTGGTCGTTCCTTCGTTGTGGGAGGAGCCGCTGACGCGGGTCATCGCAGAGGCCTACGCCGCCGGCGTGCCCGTGGCGGTGTCGCGCCTTGGCGGCATGCCGGAGATCGTCGACGAAGGGCGATCCGG
Organism: uncultured Vitreoscilla sp.; assembly: GCA_964418745.1. Lineage (GTDB taxonomy): Bacteria > Pseudomonadota > Gammaproteobacteria > Burkholderiales > Burkholderiaceae_C > Scleromatobacter. The sequence continues at coordinate 20,062 of CAYQMX010000028.1, read as the reverse complement.
CTATGTCTTCGAGGGCGGCAGCGTGGAGGCGATCCGCCAGCTGCTCGAGGGCCTGCCGGACCAGCCCCTGTCCGCCCCCGAGCAGGTCGCCTGGCGCATCGCGAAGAGCGCGGCGTTCAGCGTCGAAGCCGTCTACGAGCGCCACCGTGCGCTGTGGCAGGCCACGGCGTCGGGCACCCGCTCCGCCTGATCGGAGCGACACGATGACCGCCCGTCCTGACACCCCTGACAACCCGTCGAGAAAGCCCCCCATGCGCATCCTGGTCGCCAGCGGATTCTTCGAGAGCGAACTGCCTTCGTACCGCGAATACGCTTACTGCCAGCAATTGGCGGCACTCGGCCACGACGTGACGCTCATGTGCGGCGACCAGAGCCAGATCTGGGCTCGCAGCCGCGTCAAGCTGCCGCAGACCAGGCCGATGGCGCACGACGCGGAGTTTGTCGAGGAGACGGGCGTGCGGCTCTTCCGGCGCCATGTCTTCTTTCGCTACAGCGATTTCGTGCTCTACCTGCCGCTGATCGCAGAGATCCGGCGCGCCGAAGTGATCCACATCATCGAGTTCCGCCAAGGCGTGACCGTGCTGATCGCGGCGCTCGCGAAGCTCTTCGGCAAGCCGGTCGTCTACGATCACGAGCAGCGCGGCGACCGCGACGCCAAGTGGTACAGCCGTGCCGACAGCCGCTGGCGCCGGCTGTTGATCCGCACCGGCTCGCTGTTCGTCGACACGGTGCGCCACACGGTGCTGGCCAATCGCGAGCACTTCCTGTCCTGCAGCGCGCGCAAGGTCGACACGGTCTTCGCGCCGCTGGGGGTCGATCCGACCCGGTTCCATTTCGATACCGCCGCCCGCGCCGCCTTCCGCGCCCGCCACGGCATCGCCGACGACGTCACGCTGGCGGTGATGTCAGGCAAGCTGCACGGCTACAAGCGCGTGCCGGACGTCGTGCTGGCGTGTCGCGCCGCGGGCTATCGGCTGATCCTCGTGGGCACCGTCTCGGATGACGTGCGTGAGGCGCTGGCGGCGTTGCCGGCGGGCGACGAGATCGCGCTGACCCAGGTGACCGCCGAAGGTTTGCGCGAGGTCTACAGCGCCGCCGACGTGGCCATCTTCACGACGTTCACCCTGTCCTACTGGGAGGCGCACGCGACCGGGCTGAAGCTCCTCGTCGCCGACACGGCGTTCAGCCGACTGGTGTTCGACGGCGACGCCGACGTGCAGTACTTCGGATCGACGGACCTTTTCCGCATCGCGGACGAGGAATATCGCGCGGGCGTGACCATCGACGCACCGCTCGCACTCGGCTTGCGGGCACTCCGCGAGGCCGCGCCCAGGAAGCGCGAGTCGCGCGTGCGGTTTTCGTCCCTGGCGCAGGCGAGTGCCCTGGCCGAGCTCTATCGCAGCCTGTTGACGCGGCGAGTCAACCCGCAGGGATGAAGCGCGGCGTCGCGCCGGCATGTCGCGCGCACGCCATGACGCCATCGTCGCGACGCCGGGCACGAGCGGCCGCCCGATCGACGCCGGTCGTGATGCGGTCGGGCCATCACCTCGCCAGCGGCTCGCTCACGGCGATTGCTGGCGAGCGGCCGAGCCTGGCGGTCAGCCACCGGCGCACCGGGATGTCGAAGTACTTGTTGAGCAGCCACGCCAGGACGCCGACAAGTCCGATGAAGCCCGCGAGTTGCCAGGCCGGGCCGATGCCGGCCCGCTTGGCGAAATAGAGGTACAGGAACATCAGCGGATAGTGGATGGCGTAGACCGGATAGGACAGTTCACCCAGCAGCTTGCTGACGGGCTGCAAGGCGACCGGAGGATTGACCGAGGCGCCGATGTAGATGAGCACGGGCGAAACCACCATCACGACGAGCAGGTCGAACAGGACCCTGGATGGCATCGGGGGCGCCATCAGGCACGCGACCAGCGCGACCATGGGAATGATCGCGATCCACCGCGCGGTGATCGAAGACTTGTTCAACCTGGAGATGAGCATGCCGGACACAAACGAGAACCCGGTGCGCGCGACTCCGCCATAGGAAGTCGACCATTCGTTGCCGACCCCCACCGTTCCGTTCGCCCAGGCGGTGCAGACGAGCGCCACGGCGAAAACACAGATCGTCAGTACCAACGTCCGGGTGCGGGCCCTGAAGAGAAACGCCGCGTAGACGAAATTGACGGCCATCTCGAAGAACAGGGACCAGCTCGGCGCATTGAGGACGAACAGGTTCCTGGTGACCAACGACGGCAGCATGAACAACTCGAACGAGCCCGCGTCGAGCACCTGCGCGATCGTCAACGCCCCCGGCCTGTTCAGGGCCAGGTAGCTGCAACTTCGAATGAATCCGACCGCGAGTCCGACCAGGAACAGGGGATAGATGCGAATCACGCGAAGCGCCACGAAGCGCCGAAAGCTCATGTCCGTCGCGAGACGGGCGTCGAACGTTCGCGCGATCACGAACCCGCTGAGGATGAAGAAGAAATCCACCGCAAGATAGCCATAGGCGGAGATCACGCCGTTCACCTGGAAGTGGAACAGCAGGACCACCAGCGCCGCCAACCCGCGCAAGGCATCCAGGGTGACCAGGCGATGTTTCATGGTGTCCGTCGCGAAATGAGGCCGGGCTGGGTTGCCAGGGATGCTTTCCATGCCACTGCGTGGCCGGGTCCGAACCGCGCGGGTGACTTGACCGGCGCCTGCGCATCGGCGTTCCGGGGATTGCGCCAGAGCAGCAGGCCGCAGGCGAGGCAATGTCCGAACGGCGTGTACATGCCGCCCAGCATGATCGCCATCGCCACGGCCACCCGCACGGCCATCGGCGCGGATGCCGAGAACACGCAATAGCCCAGGAAGCCGAAGTACGCGATGGCGCCGACGATGCCGTACTCGAAGATCGGCTTGAACAGGATCGTCTCTGCGAACGGCACGGTCGCCTTGGCAATGAATTCCACGGTTGAACCGGCACCGAAGCCGAACATGGCCCGGAAGGGGTCCGGCCAGAGGAATTGCTCGAAGAGCTGGAATCCGCCGACGAAGCGCATCGATGCGCTGGAGCCGGTGCTGCTGAATTCGCTCGATCTATTGAGGATGTTGGTGATCATGCGCACGTCGGCTGCGACGCCCACCGCGGCGACGAGCATGCAGAGGCCGACGATGCCGAGCAGCACGTCCCAGCGCTGGCGGATCATGCATTCGCAAAGGAGGCCGGCCGCCAGCAGCATGAGCCCGGTACCGGAATAGGACACCAGGATGGCGATCACCATGACGACGAAGTACACGGGCCGCTTGCTCGTGACGAGCTCGATGATGATGCCCACCGCCATCAACTGGCTGAAGAAGGACGGCTCGATCATGAACACGCCATTCGCACGCATCACCTCCGAACCGTACTGCAGCAGGCCGGTGGAGTTGAAATTGGCGACCTTCAGCGCCGCGGGTGCAAGGTTCTCGATCGGAAACGCATACTTGGCGCCGATCACGAACTGCCCGACGTACTGCAGGATGCCCAGGACGGCGATCGTCATCGCGATGCGCTGGAAATAGCGCAGCGCGTTGTCGCGCCTTCGCTCGGTGCGACGCAACTGGAAGGCGTATGGCAGATGCACCACCACCAGCAACGCCAGGGAGTTCGGCGAGAAGTGATCCGCCGCCACGACCTGCAGGCTCAACAGCACCGCCAGCATCAGCACGAAGGCGAACGCACGGCGCACGTGGAGAACCATCAGGCCGGCTGCGAAGCCACCGACCGCGACCGCGGCCATGAGCGGTATGGACAGCGCCAATCCCATCGCCCCGAACGGCGGCACCGACAACTTGGAAAGATAGGTACCGACCACCAGCGGCAGGCGGGCGCTCCACAGCTCCAGTCGCTGCTTCCAGCGCGCGCCGCCCCGTTGGCCCGTGAGCCTGCGCATCCGCTCCGCGGGGTCGACGCGTGCCGAGGCGCTGCGCGGCGAGAGCTCGACCAGCGGGCGCAACATCGCCGTCAGTCCGCCTGGGGCTGGGGCCCGGCCAGCAACGAGGCCCCCGAGTCCCCCATCACCTGCTCGTAGAGTGCGCGCGTCGTGCGACCGATCTCGGCCCAGGCGTCCGACGAACTCACCGCGGCACACGCCGGGCGGCGCTCGCAGGCCGACCGCATGGCCAGTGCAAGCGCCGACGCGTCGGCCGCGGGGACCAGCGCGCCCTGCACCCCGTCCACCATGTCCTCCGCGAAGATGCCGATGCGGCTGGCGATCAGCCACTTGCCGAGCGACTTGACGAGGAAGTACACGCCACTGGCGTCGATCTGCAGGTAGGGGAAGAGAAAGCAATCCGCCGCGTCGAACAGGCTTGCCATCTCCTCTTCGGTCTGCCGACGCAGCCGCAGGTCGAACTGAGGGTCGAGACCGAGTGCCTTGATGCGTGCCAGCACGGGTTCGATGTCCATCCGCGGGCGGCCCGCCAGGACGATGCGCAGGTCCTGCCGAATGGCCGCGGGAAGCAGCGCGAGCGCCTCGACCAGCACGTCCAGGCCCTTGTACGGCTTGATCTCGCCGAACATCACGAAGGTCCAGCGCGGATCGCGCGGCGCGGGCGTGGCGGGCAGCGGCACGGCAAGGGCCAGTGCCCCGTGCGGGATGACCGCGATCTTCCCGGCCTCGATGCCGCGGTCGATCAGGGCCTGGCGGCCGCTGCGGGTGTGCACCACGAGGCGGTGCGCCTGCCGGGTCGGGCCGTCGTGGCCGAGGCGCTGCAGCGCCGTCATCTTCTGGCCGTTGAACGGCACGGTGTCGTGCACCGTGAGCACCAGGGGGCACCAGCGCCGGATGACCGCCATCGCCAGGGCGTCCAGAGGAGGGACGACGATCCACTGGAAATGGACGACGTCCGGCTTCGAGCGGTACACACGCCACAGCAGCGTCATCAGGCCGGTGAAATGCGCCAGGCCCTTGGCTGCGGATTTCAGGCGGGCGGGAATCCAGCGCGCCTCGTCGACATGGCGATAGAAGAACGGGTCGGTGTGCTCCGGCGGCAGTTCCTGCCTGTCCTTCGCGCGGGTCGGCCGCGTCGCCCACATCGGCTGCACGTCCGCCGCCAGCAGGCCGTGCGTCAGCGCAGCGTCGTAGGGCGCTGTGAACAGCGACGGGTCGACCAGCAGCACGCGCAGGCGGTGTGCCGATGCGTGCCTCACAGCGACGCCTCCGGTCGGTGCAGCGCGGCCTGCCAGGGTGTCTCGCGGATCCCGGTGAGGCCGGCGAAGAAGCCCGCGGCCCAGGACAGGTGCATCGCGGCGGCCGCGACGCCTGCCAGCAGGCCGCAGGCCGAGCGTTGCCGCAGCGCAATGGAGAGCGACGTCGCCACCAGGGCGGCCAGGTAGGCCAGCGGCCAGAGGGCCAGCACCGGCAGCCAGGGTGCCAGCGCCAGCGCCAGCAGCATCGCCACCAGGTTCAGCGGCAGCGCCAACTGGCGGGCTCGCATGGTGCCCGGATGGCGCCGCACGGTGCGCGAACGCCCGCGACCGTAGAGGAAGTACTGGCGCGACAGGCTCGCGAGCGTGGCGCGAGGCTGGTAGCCCAGGCGGATGTCGGCGTCCAGGTAGACCTTGCCGCCCAGTCGGCGCTGGCGGCAATCGAGCTCGGCGTCCTCGTTGTGGGTGAAGCTCTCGTCATAGCCGCCGGCCTTGCGATAGGAGGCCATGCGGAACGCGGCGTGGTGGCCGTGGTCGACGAAGCCGCTCCTGCGACCCCCGCGGTGCGCGGAGCCGCCTGTACCCGCCCAGGTATTCGAGACCCATGCCACCGCGCGCTGGAAGCAGGTATGGCCGCTGGAGTCCATGGGCACGACGACGGAGTCGGCCTGCGTGCGTTCGAGCGTTTCCAGCAGGCGGCGCACGAACCCGCGCGGGTAGGTGGCGTGCGCGTCGCAACGCACCAGCACGTCCGCCTCGGCGCCGAAGCACCGGACCGCCAGGTTGACCGCCGCGCCCTGGATCCGGCGCGGATTGTCGAGGTGATGCACGCGAGGGTCCGCGGCCGCGAGTCGCTGCACCAGTTCGACCGTGCCGTCCGTGCTGCCGCCGTCGGCCACCACGATCCGCAGGTCGGCCTGCGTGGGCGGATCCTGCAGCAATGCGTCGACCACCGACGCGATCGTGCCGGCCTCGTTGAGCGTCGGAATGACGACCAGCACGGCACGACGGCCTGCGGGGGGGCCGGCGTCGCCGGCGATCTCAGTGGTCATTGACGGCGACGCCAGCGAACTGGACGGCCCCCACGGCGAGCTGCGAGACGAGCTTGTGGACCTCCTTCATCCCGCTGACATGGCGGCGGGCGACCACCATCGCGACGCCGCACTTGGACGCCAGCACGCGTGCATCCGACCCGAAGGTGGCGGACGGCGTGTCGACGATGACGTGATCGAACTCCGCGAGCAGGTCCTGCATGAGCAGGCCGAAAGCGGGTCGTTGCAGCAGTTCCAGCGGGTTGGGGGGCGCGGCACCGACGGGCATGACGAACAGGCTGGGCAACTCCGGCGCCGGGCGGACGACGCTCGAGCCCGCGCGGCCGGACAGCACGCTGCTGAGTCCGATCTCGTTCGAGATCCCGAACAGCTCGTGCTGGCGCGGGCTGCGCATGTCGGCGTCGACCAGCAGCGTCTTCGCGCCAAGCTGGCTGAAGACGATCGCCAGGTTCGCTGCGAAGAAGCTCTTGCCGTCGCCCACGTTCGGACTGAGCATCGCCAGGGCGCGCTTCGGCCCTTCGGCCCCCATCGGGCCCATCATCAGCTGGCTTCGAATGCTGCGGAAGGCCTCGGTCTGGCTATTGAAGGGGTCGATCGCCGCGACGAGTTCGGGATTCAGGCCGGAATCGTCCCGGGAGGCATAGGCATACTGGAATTGCCTGGACAGGGCCCACATCACGTCGTCGCGCGAGGCGAGCTCCAGCGCGACGGCCGCTTCGCCGAAGCGCACGCCATGCCTGCGCTGGTAGGCGAGGATGCGCTCGATCTGCGCGTCGCTGAGCTTCCTCAGCTCGCGGATGAGGTCGCCGATGCTGCGATCGAGCTCGCGCTCGTCGTCGCGCTCGGCGACGTGCTTGAGTTCCAGGGGCAGGGGTGAACGCACGTCTCTATCCGTCGATCAAGGGGGTGGGGCGGCCCAGAACGCGCTCGACCGCCAGTCGCCATGCCACCGATCGCTGGCCGGGCCGGCTGCGCGGGGAATCCGGCATGACGCCCAGCAACGGGTAGCTCAGGACGTCGACCACGTCGTCGTCCGCCCGGATGCGCCAGTCGCGCCGTTCGCGGACGACGGCGGTCGCGATGGCCAGGACGAGCCCGACCAGCAGCGCGACCGCCAGGTTGAGCGTCGTGCGGGGCGACGACGGGAACGGCGGCGGGGTGGCCACGCGGATGACCGACACGTTGGTCTGGGTGGCCTGGCTCTCGAGCGCACTCTGGCTCTTGCGGGCGAATCCGGCGTCGTAGGCCTTCTGGGCGTTGTCGACGTCGCGCTGCAGCACCAGCGCGTCGTCGCGCAGCGTCTTGATCTCGACGACCTTGGCGCGCTGCCGCTCGAGCGCAGCGCGCAATCCGTCGAGATTGGTCTGGTTGACCGAGTTGTTGATGGTCAGGCTGCCCGCGACGCGCGCGCGCTCGGCGTTGAGCCGGCTGCGCGACTCGTTGATGTTGGCGCGCAGTTCCTGGATCTGCGGGTTGCCGTCACCGTAGCGCTCGCCGAGTTCCTTCAGGCGCGACTCCTGCGCCGCCAGGTCCGTGATGAGCTTGGAGATCGTCGGGTTCGCGACGACCTCGGGCATCTGGTCACCCTTGAGGCCCGCCTGCTGCTGGCGGCCCCTCGAATCGTCGAGCCGTGCCTGTGCCGCCACCACCTGGCTGGAGAGTTCGGCCAGCTGGGTATTCTCGATGTCGAGCTTCTCGTCGGTGGCCACGATGCCGCTCGTCTTCTGGAATTCCGACAGCCTGGCCTGGGCCTTCTCGAGGGCGTCGCGCAGTCCCTTGGTGCTTTCGTCGAACAGCTGGTTGTATTGCTTGGCGGGCTCGGTACGAAGCTCCAGCGTCGTCTCGATGTAAGCGGCCACGATGGCATTGGCGGTGCGGGCCGCCGCGTCCGGATCCGCGGCGGTGTACGAGACGAGCACGACGTTGGAGTCGCGGCCGGGCTGGGCGACGAGTCGCCGGGTCATGCCATCGGCGATCCAGGACTCGAAGCTCCCGTGGCCGCCGGTCGTGGCGAGCCAGTCGGCGCGCAGCTTCGGATCCTTGGCGGTGCCCAACGCCTGGATGGCTTTCAACAGCACGCGCTCGCTCTGCATCACTTCCACCTGCGTGCCCATGTAGCCGGTCACCGTCATGCCCGGAAGCACCACGCCGGCGATCGGATCCGGGGACTTGACGTCGAGTACCACCGTCGAGGTCGCCGTGTATCGCCTGGGCAGCACCGCGTCCGCGACGGCCACGAGGGCCATCACAGCCAGGAACACGAGCAAAGCCGAGCGCCAGCGGACGCGGAGGATGAGGAGCACCTGCGCAAGAGTCATGCAGAGGCGGTAAGCAATATGCGCGCCACTCGCTCGCCCGCGCCGTGCGGGCGGCCTGTCCCGAGGCGTCGGGCAGGCGTCCGTGCGGGCGGGCACGAGCACCGCGTTCGTCGCGCAACCGGCGGTCTTTAGGGGGGAGGGTATCTGCGCGGCGGCAACGGCGGGTTGCTGGAGCTTGCTGCCGGCCCGCCCCGATAAGGTGCGGCGCCGCACTAAAGATCACGCTCTCGAGGCTCCTCGGTCCCATCGCCGGCGCCCTGCTCGACAGCGACTTGCACCGGCCGGCGAGGCCAGACGGCGACGCAACCGGACGCGTCGTCCTGCAACCGGGGTCGCGCAGGGCCCCGCGCGGCCTGGTTTCACCTGGGAAGCGGGGCGGGGCGATCGACGCGGGCGGCAGCGCGCGCGGGGTACGTTCCTGCCGGGAAGGTCCGTCGCTTGCAGGGGGCGGTCAACTGATCCCAGGAGCACTGCATGACCCCCGCCTCGCCCCGCTTCGCCGACCTCTGCTTCGAGCTTCGCTTCGATCCGCTGGGCGACGGCCAGCCGCCGCTGACCTTTCCCTGCGACGCCCGCGGCCGAGTCGACCTCGACGGGCTGGGCGACCGCTCGCGCTGCGACTACCTGTTCGCGCACGCCCTGGTGGGCCACCGCTTCACGCCGCCGGTGGTGCACGCCTGCCCGGCGTGAGCGCCGCGCCGGCTCAGGCCGGCGTGCTGGCGTGGACCTGGCGCTGGATGTTCCAGACCAGGCCGATGGCCAGCAAGGTCGTGCCCACGACGACATAGCCCACCGTGGGAAAGTGCTCGATGCGGCCATCGGCGGCCTGGGTGACGATGTGGCCGGCCACCACGGAGGCGATACCGCCCGACACCTGCTGGATCGACGCGCTGATCGCGTTGAACGCGCCGCGCTTGGTGGCCTCAGGCACCTGCGTGACGAGCGCCTGGAACGGCACCATGCGCGAGAAGATGCCGACGAACATCGTCACGTTGACCAGCACCACCACCGGCAGCGACGTGATGCCCAGGTGCGTGTAGAGAATGACGACCGCGATCGACAGCACGCTGCCGAACAGGAACACCCGGAAGCGCCCGAACTGGTCGGCGGCCTTGCCGATCAGCGGCCCGAACACGATCGTGCAGATGCCGGTGAAGAAGTAGATGGTGGGCAGGTGCGCCAGTTCGATGCCCAGGTTGTGCACCAGGAACGCACTGCCGAACGGCATCAGCATGTAGGCGCCGGTGGCCAGCAGCGTCACCGTGAGGAAGGCCAGCAGATGGCGCGGCTCGGCGATGGTGTGCCACAGGTGCATGAACGGGCTGTGTTCCTGCGGCTTGCCCAGGTGGGCGTCGACCGGCGCGAGCTTCAGCCAGATCACCGCCAGGCCGGACGTGCCGAGCGCGGCCAGCACGATGAACGGGGCATGCCAGTTCCAGTGGTTGGACAGGAACATGCCGGCGGGCAGGCCCAGCACCTGGCTGGCAGCGAACGCGGTCTGGATCACGCCCATCACGCGGCCGCGCTGCCGGACGTCGAACAGGTCGGTGGCGATGGCCAGCACCACCGAGCCGATCACGCCGCCGAACAGGCCGGTGACGATGCGCGCGGCCAGCAGCAGCTCGAACGTGGGCGCCAGGCCGCACCACAGCGTGCCGACCAGGAACCCGGCGTAGAAGAACATCAGGATCTTCTTGCGGTCGAAGCGGTCGGCGAAGCCGGCCGTGACGAATCCGGAGACGCCGGCGCTGAACGCGTACGCGGACACGACCAGGCCGAACTGCTTGGGCGTGATCGCCAGCGCCGGCATGATCAGCGCGCCCAGCGGCGCCATGATCATGAAGTCCATGATGACCGCGAACTGCAGGAAGGCGAGCAGGCCGACGACGAACTTCTGGTACGGCGAGAAAGGGCTGGCGGGCGCGGGGGTGGGCGGCGTCATGGGGCGGGTTCGTTGTGGGCAGCCCGGCATCCTCGCCGAAAACGGGCCGCCGCGCTCATTCCGAATCGACGAGCGGACTGATTTCGACGTCGAGTGACGCAGCGGCCGCAGCGCGCTGCCCGACCGCAACCAGGCCGGCGGCGGCGCGGATATACTTCGCATGCGAAATAAATACGCCGCCATGTCCAAGCCTCCCCGCCTGATCTTCCTGCTCAGCAGCGCCCAGCGCCGCCTGCTCCAGTTCATCGCCGCCGAGCAGGACGGCGCCGCGCGCGCCGGCCAGGCCGCGCCCTCGCCGGCGCAGAGCGGCGTGCTGTTCGTCCTCGCGCGGGAGGACGGCGCCGCCATGGGCCGCCTCGCCCAGGCGCTGGACCTGGCGCCGTCGGCCGTGTCCGGCCTGGTGCAGCGCATGGAGGCGCAGGACTGGGTGGCGCGGCGCGCGAGCGACACCGATGCGCGCGCCCAGAACGCGTGGCTGCGGCCCGCCGGCCGCGCGCTGCTGCCGGTGTTGCAGAAGGTAATGGCGCGCATCAACGAACGCCTCGCCGGCGACTTCACCGCGGCCGAACTGCAGACGGTGGGCCGCTGGCTGGAGCATGTCCAGGCCCTGGGAGACCCCGATGAATGACGGCCGATCCACCGATGCCCGCGCGCCGCGGCCCGAACCCGTCACGCTCGCCTGCGCCGATGGCCAGCCACTGCAGGGCCACTTCTTCGCCGCGCGCGGCGACCTGCCGGCCGCGCCGGTGCTGATCTCGCCGGCCACCGGCGTGCGCCAGCACTTCTACTGGCGCTTCGCCGACTGGCTGGCGGCGCAGGGCCACGCCACGCTGGTGCTCGACTACCGCGGCATCGGCCACCTCGACTGGTTCCGCCAGTCGCACCAGGCGCTCTGGCCGCTGATGCGGCGCGCGGTGCTGGGCGACTTCGCGCTCGAGGCTCCGGGGGCGCGCTAGACTTTCGAGATCATCTCGAAGCCGCCGAAGATCATCCGCTTGCCGTCGAACGGCATCGGCGACGCGCCGGGCGCCATGCGCGGATCCGCCATCGCCGCCTGCCAGCCGGCATCGCGCGCCGCGCGCGACGGCCAGGTGATCCAGGAGAAGACCACGGTCTCGGTCGGCGCACGCTGCACCGCCATCGTGAACGACGTGAGCTTGCCCTCGGGCACGTCGTCGCCCCAGCAGTCGACGACCTCGAGCGCGCCGAATTCCCTGAACAGCGCGCCCATCTTCTGCGCGAACGCGCGGTAGGCTTCCTTGTCGGCGGTGGGAACCGCCACCACGACGCCGTCGACGTAGTTCATTGCGTTGCTCCTTGAAGAGGGGGGCGGGTGCGCGCGGGCGCCTCCCGCACGGACGACGGCCGATGATGGCCCGATTCGACGGCGCCGCCGCAAAGCCCGCGTTGTCGCCCCGGTCAGGCGCTCGACGCGGGCTCCGCCGGCGTCTCGGCGGCGCTCGCCGTCATCTGTCCCAGGCTCGCGATCAGGTCGGCGAAGCGTTCGCCCTGCACCACCACGTGCGCCCGGATGCTGCGCACCGCCTTGTCGGCATCGCCCTCGCGCAACGCGTCGACGATCGCCTGGTGTTCCTCGAAGGACCGCTGCGGCCGGTTGCGCACGCGCAGTTGCAGGCGCCGGTAGGGGCGCAGCTTGCGCTGCAGCGCTGCCGCCTGCTCGAACAGGAAGGTGTTGTGCGAGGCCGCGTAGATGGCGTAATGGAAGCGCTCGTTGGCGTAGAAGTAGGCGTCGGCGTCGCGCGCGGCGGCCGAGCCGCGGCAGGCGTCGTGCGCCGCCTCGATCTCGGCCAGTTCGGTGTCGGACATTCGGCGCGCGGCCAGCCGGGCGCACATGCCCTCCAGCTCGGCCATGACCTCGAACATTTCGATCAGCCGCTGCGGCGTCACCTGGGCGACGACGGCGCCCCGCTGCGGCCGCGTCTCGACCAGCCCCTCGCCCAGCAGCAGCCGCAGGGCCTCGCGGATGGGGGTGCGCGAGACGCCGAAGCGCGTGGCCAGGTCCACCTCGTCCAGGCGGGTGCCCGGCAGCAGCTTGCCGGTGGCGATCTCCTCCTCGATGGACTCGCGCAGGCGTTCGGACAGGCGGGTGGATGACATGGCTTGCATTTTAAGAGCCCTTGCTTGCGTGCGACGATCGGGAAAGCATCTGTAAATCTTCGGGTAGACACTAGTGCAAAACGCCTGTCATGGATGCAAACTCGCCGAAATTGTATTCACAACAACGGCCCACACGGCGCCCTCGGCGGGTGCCGATGCGCCGCGGTCCACCGAAGGAGACGCCATGACGATCACCCGCCGTGCCCTGGTCCAAGCCGCCGCCGTCGCCGGGTTCGCCCCGCTGTCGACCGTGTCGCGCGCGCAGGCCGATGCGCTCAAGATCTCCCACCAGTTCCCCAGCGGCACGCTGACCGAGGGCGACTTCCGCGACCGCCTGTGCCGGCGCTTCGCGGCCGACATCGAGAAGCGCAGCAACGGCGCGCTCAAGGCCGCGGTCTACCCGGGCTCGTCGCTGATGAAGACGAATTCGCAGTTCTCGGCGTTGCGCAAGGGCGCGCTGGACCTGAGCCTGGTGCCGCTGTCCTACGCCGGCGGCGAGGTGCCCGAGACCAACATCGGCCTGATGCCCGCGCTGGTGCCCAGCTACGAGGTCGGCGCCGCCTGGAAGACCTCCGAGGTCGGCCGGCTGCTCGCCAGGACGCTGGACGACAAGGGCGTGCTGATCGTCAGCTGGATCTGGCAGGGCGGTGGCGTCGCCAGCAAGAACGCGCCGCTGGTGGCGCCGGCCGACGCCAAGGGCATGAAGGTGCGCGGCGGCAGCCGCGAGATGGACATGATGCTCAAGGAGGCCGGCGCCTCCGTCATCTCGCTGCCGTCCAACGAGATCTACGCCGCGATGCAGACCGGCGCGATGGAGGCCGCGATGACCTCGTCGACCAGCTTCATCTCGTTCAAGCTCGAGGAGATCGCCAAGCACCTGACCACCGCGCGCAACAAGGCCTACTGGTTCATGTTCGAGCCGCTGATGATCTCCAAGGAAGTGTTCGCGAAGCTGCCGAAGGCGCAGCAGGACATCGTCATGGCCGTCGGCGCCGAGCAGGAGAAGTTCGCGTTGGAGGCCGCGCGCGCCGACGACAAGCTGGTGGCCGAGGTCTACGCCAAGGCCGGCGCCAAGACCTACGACATCGACGCGCCCACGCTCGCCAAGTGGCAGGCCATCGCCAAGGCGACGGCGTGGAAGGACTATGCCGAGCGCAACGACACCTGCAAGGCCCTGATCACCGCCGCGCAGAAGCTGCTGTGAGCGCCTCCGCCCCGCTCGAGCTGCCCGCCGGTGCCGGCATCCGGCAACCCATCGACGCCGACACGCCGCGCTGGCTGCTGCCGCTCGCGCGGGTGCTGGCGGCCGTCAACCGCGGCGTGATGGTGCTGGGCATGATCGCGCTGCTCGCCGCGGCGGTGATCCTCAGCTCCAGCGTCGTCACCCGCTACTTCCTGCATGCATCCACCGACTGGCAGGACGAGGCCTCGGTGTTCTGCCTCGTCGGCGCCACCTTCCTGTGCGGCGCCTTCGTGCAGGCGATCCGCGGGCACGTGGGCATCGAGGCGGTGTCCACGCTGCTGTCGGCGCGCGTCAACCGGGTACGGGTGCTGCTCGTCGACGTCGGCTGCCTGGCGTTCTGCATCTTCTTCGCGTGGAAGTCGTGCACGCTGCTGCACGAGGCCTGGGCCGAGGGCCAGACCACCTCGTCGTCGTGGGCGCCGCCGTTGTGGATCCCGTACCTGCTGATGTCGCTGGGCATGATCCTGCTGGCGGTGCAGCTGTCGGTGCAGTGCATCGTCAGCGCCAACAAGCTGCGCCTGGCGCGGGGAGGGCGCTGATGTCGATGCTCGCGCTCGGGGCGCTGTTCGGCGTCGTCACGCTGGTGGTGATGTTCTCCGGCATGCCCATCGCGTTCTCGCTGGGCAGCGTGGGCGTGCTGTTCATGGCGCTGTTCATGCCGGCGTCGTCGCTGGACACCGTCACGCAGAACGTCTACGAGGAGATGTCCAGCATCACGCTGCTGTCGATCCCGCTGTTCATCCTCAAGGGCTCGGCGATCGGGCGCACGCGCGCCGGCCAGGACCTGTACGCGGCGATGCACGTGTGGATGAGCCGCATCCCCGGCGGCCTGGGCATCGCCAACGTGTTCGCCTGCGCGCTGTTCGCGGCCATGGCCGGCTCGAGCCCGGCCACCTGCTCGGCCATCGGTAGCGCGGGCATCCCGGAGATGCGCCGGCGCGGCTACTCGCCCGGCTTCGCCGCCGGCATCATCGCCGCCGGCGGCACGCTGGGCATCCTGCTGCCGCCCTCGGTCACGATGATCCTGTACGCCGTGGCGGCGGAGCAGTCGCTGGGCCGGCTGTTCCTGGCCGGCATCGGCCCGGGCGTGCTGCTGGTGGCGCTGTTCGCGCTGTGGGCGGCGATCAACTACCAGCGCGAGTACCGCGCCGCGCGGCGCAGGTTCGAGGCCGGCGGCGTCGCCTCGCCGCTGCTGCTCGACGAGCACTTCACGATGACCCAGCGCTTCGCCATCCTGCCGCGGGTGCTGCCGTTCCTGATCCTGCTCACCGGCGTGATGGTGGCGCTGTACGGCGGCTATGCCACGCCGTCCGAGACGGCGGGCCTGGGCAGCCTGCTCGCGCTGGCGCTGATCGCGGTGATCTACGGCGTCTGGCGCGTCAAGGACGTCGCGCCCATCCTGTCGGCCACGCTCAAGGAGTCGACGATGCTGATGCTGATCATCGGGATGTCGCTGCTGTTCTCGTACGTGATGAGCTACCTGCACATCAGCCAGTCGATGGCGCAGTGGATCGTCGGCCTCGCGCTGTCGAAGTGGATGCTGCTGGCGGCGATCCTGCTGCTGGTGATCGTGATGGGCTTCTTCCTGCCCCCGGTCAGCATCATCCTGATGACCGCGCCCATCATCCTGCCGCCGCTCAAGGCCGCGGGCTTCGACCTGGTGTGGTTCGGCATCGTGATGACCATCGTGATGGAGACCGGCCTGATCCATCCGCCAGTGGGTCTGAACATCTTCGTGATCAAGAACATCGCGCCCGACATCGCGCTCGGCGACATCATCCGCGGCATCATCCCCTTCGTCGTGCTGATGCTGCTGACCGTGGTGCTGATCTCGGCGTGCCCGACGATCGCCACCGCGCTGCCCGACGCCGTGATGGGGCCGCTCGCGCACCCGAAGTGACATGAGCACCGTCGCCGAATCGCCATGGACCCGCCAGCGCGACGATCGCGCGGCGCGCCTCGCGCGGGCGGCCGCGCTGGCGGGCGTTCGCGCGAAGGCGGTCGACGCCGACACCATCGTCGCGCTGCTGGAGGCGTTGATCGAGCCCGGCGACCGCGTATGCCTGGAGGGCGACAACCAGAAGCAGGCCGACTTCCTCGCCCGCGCGCTGACGCGGGTCTCGCCCGCGCGGGTGCACCACCTGCACATGGTGCAGTCGGTGCTGTCGCTGCCCGAGCACCTGGACGTGTTCGAGCTGGGCATCGCGAGCCGGCTCGACTTCTCGTTCTCCGGCCCGCAGGCGCTGCGCCTGGCGCAGCTGCTGGGCCAGGGCAAGCTGCGCATCGGCGCGATCCACACCTACTTGGAGCTGTTCGGCCGCTACTTCATCGACCTGACGCCCAAGGTGTCGCTGATCGCCGCGCAGGCCGCCGATGCCCAGGGCAACCTCTACACCGGCCCCAACACGGAGGACACGCCGGCGATCGTCGAGGCCACCGCGTTCAAGAGCGGCATCGTCGTCGCCCAGGTCGACGAGATCGTCGAGCGGCTGCCGCGCGTCGACATCCCGGCCGACTGGGTCGACTTCGTCGTGCGCGCGCCCGAGCCGGCGTTCATCGAGCCGCTGTTCACGCGCGACCCGGCGCAGATCTCCGAGATCCAGGTGCTGATGGCCATGATGGCCATCAAGGGCATCTACGCCGAGTACGGGGTGCAGTCGCTCAACCATGGCATCGGCTTCGACACCGCGGCCATCGAGCTGCTGCTGCCCACGTACGGCGAGCGGCTGGGCCTGAAGGGCCGGATCTGCCGCCACTGGGCGCTGAACCCGCATCCGGCGTTGATCCCGGCGATCGAGGCCGGCTGGGTCGAGTCGGTGCACTCGTTCGGCTCGGAGCTGGGCATGGAGGACTACATCCGCGCCCGCCCTGACGTGTTCTTCACCGGCCCCGACGGCAGCCTGCGCAGCAACCGCGCGTTCTGCCAGGCCGCCGGCCACTACGCCTGCGACCTGTTCATCGGCTCGACGCTGCAGATGGACATGATGGGCAACAGCTCCACCGCCACGCTGGGCCGCATCGCCGGCTTCGGCGGCGCGCCCAACATGGGCGCCGACGCGCGCGGCCGCCGCCACGCCAGCCCGGCCTGGCTGAAGGCCGGCCGCGAGGCGCGCGACGGCCTGGCCGGCGCGCGCGGCACGCCGCGCGGGCAGAAGCTGGTGGTGCAGATGGTGGAGACCTTCCGCGAGCACATGCAGCCGGCCTTCGTCGAGACGCTGGACGCCTGGCAGCTGGCCGAGCAGGCGCACATGGCGCTGCCGCCCATCATGATCTACGGCGACGACGTGACGCACGTGCTCACCGAGGAAGGCATCGCCAACCTGCTGCTGTGCCGCGATGACGCGGAGCGCGAGCAGGCGATCCGCGGCGTCGCCGGCTTCACGGCGGCGGGGCAGCGGCGCGACCGCGCGATGGTGGAGCGGCTGCGCGCGCGCGGCGTCATCCGGCGGCCGGCCGACCTCGGCATCGACCCGCGCGACGCCACGCGCAACCTGCTCGCGGCGCGCTCGATGCGCGACCTCGTGCGCGCGTCGGGCGGCCTGTACCAGCCGCCGCGGCGCTTGCGCAACTGGTGACGCGATGGCCGGCATGGAAAGCCTGCACTTCAGGTTCGACGGCGGCCGCGCGCTGGCGCCGTTCGCTCCGACGCTGGTGGGCGTCGTCGCCTCGGGCAACCTCGAGGTGCTCGTCGAAGCGGCGCCGGGTACCGGGTGCCGTATCGACGTCGACACCTCGGCGCGCGGCTTCGGCCCGATCTGGGAAGCGGTGCTGCGCGACTTCCACGACCGCCACGGCCTGGCCGGCCTGGCCGTCGCCATCCACGACATGGGCGCCACCCCGGCCGTGGTGAGCCTGCGGCTGGACCAGGCGGTCGCCGCGATCGCCGGAGCGCGGCCATGAACGGCGCCAGCTTCGCCGAGCTGTCGGCCCGCGAGCGCCTGGCCGCGCTGGTCGACGCCGGCACGTTCGAGGAATGGCTGCCGCCGTCGGCGCGCGTGACCAGCCCGCACCTGGCGCAGTTGGGCGTGCCCGCCGCGTTCGACGACGGCGTGGCGATCGGCCGCGCCGCGCTGGCCGGCCGGCCCGTGTTCATCGCGGCGCAGGAAGGCGAGTTCATGGGCGGCGGCGTCGGCGAGGTGCATGGCGCCAAGCTGGTGGGCCTGCTTCGGCGCGCGCTGCGCGACCGGCCCGCCGCGGTGCTGCTGCTGGCCGAGTCCGGCGGCGTGCGCCTGCACGAGGCCAACGCGGGACTGATCGCGGTCTCGGAAGTGATGCGCGCGCTGCTGGACGTGCGCGCCGCGGGCATCGCGACCGTGATGCTGATCGGCGGCGCCAACGGCTGCTTCGGCGGCATGGGCATCGTCGCGCGCTGCGCCGACACGGTGGTGATGAGCGACATCGCGCGCCATGCGATGTCCGGCCCCGAGGTGATCGAGTCGGCACAGGGCGCGGGCGAGTTCGACGCGCGCGACCGCGCGCTGGTGTGGCGCACGACCGGCGGCAAGCACCGCTGGCTCACCGGCGACTGCGACGCGCTGGTGGAAGACGACCCGGCCGCGTTCCGTGCCGCGGCGGTCGCCGCGCTGGCCGTCCATCGGTCCATGACGCTGGCCGCGCTGCAGCGCGAGTCGGCGCTGCTGCAGTGGCGCACCGAACTGGCCGGCGAGGGCGCCGACGCGTTCGCGCTATGGACGCGGCTGGGCGTGGCCGACGCGCGCGCGGTGCCCGACCTCGACGCCGACGCGGTGCGCGCGCGCCGCCCCGCCGCGGTCACGCCGCTGGCCAACGGAGCCGCGTGATGGACTGGCACGCGGTCGCCACGGCGCTGTTCGGCAGCGATCACGCGATCGTCGCCGACGGTGATTTCCTGTGCGGCACGGCCACCTTCGACGGCGCCGCCGTCGCTATCGTCGGCACGACGAACCACGCCGCGGTGGGCGTCGACCTCGCGCTGCGCCAGGCGCGCGCCGTGCTGGCCACCGTCGCCGATTCACCGGGCCGGCCGCTGCTGCTGCTGGTGGACACGCAGGGCCAGAAGCTGCGCCGCCGCGACGAGCTGCTGGGCATCCACCGCGCGATGGCGCACCTGGGCTGCTGCCTGGATCTCGCGCGCCGCAACGGGCATCCGGTGATCGGCCTCGTCTACGACCAGGCACTGTCCGGCGGCTTCATCACTTCGGGCCTGATGGCCGACGCCTGCCACGCGCTGCCCGCGGCCGAGATCCGCGTGATGCGCGTGCCGGCCATGGCGCGGGTGACCAAGCTGCCCGAGGAGCTGCTGGAGTCGCTGTCGCGCACCAACCCGGTCTTCGCGCCGGGGGTGGCGAACTACGTGGCCATGGGCGGCGTGCGCTCGTTGTGGGAGGGCGACCTCGCCGCCGGCCTGCGCGCCGCGCTGGCCGATCGCGACACGGCGGACCGCCGTGCGCTGGAAGGCGCCGCACGCGGGGGGCGCCGCGTGGCCGCCGACGTCATCCGGCGGGTGCTCGAGGCCTGAACGTGCAGCCGTCCGCGTGCGCCCTGCCTGCCGTGCTGCGGCGCCAGCAACTGGTGCGGCTGTCGGCCGACGGCTGGGCGCGCGCGCTCGACGCGCCGTGGGACGCCGGCGCACGCGCCTGTCTGGACCTGTGGGCCGCGCGCGGCCTGCCCCTGGTGGTCACGCGCCAGCCGCCCGCCCCCGGCGACCGGGTCGCCACCGGGCTGCCCGCGCCGGCGCGCCACGGGCGCCGCCGCCTCGCGCTGGCGGTCGCGCCGCGCGACGTGCTGTTCCTCGACGAGTTCCCGCCCGCCGCGACGGTGGCCCGGCTGCTGCCGCGCACGCTGGGCGCGCCGTGGCGCGCGCTGCTGGCGGCACTCGCCGCCGCCGGCTGCGCGCCGCGCGTGTACGGCGGCTACGGCTGGCAGGCGCTGACCCGGCTGGCCTATGTCCATGCGGACTCCGATCTCGACCTGCTGCTGCCGGTCGACGACGCGGCGCATGCCGATGCCGCGGTGCGCGCGCTGGCGGCGGCGGATTGGGACGGCCCGCGGCTGGACGGCGAGCTGCTGTTTCCCGATGGCGCCGGCATCGCCTGGCGCGAGTGGCGCGACCACCGCCAGGGGCGCGTCGCGCAGGTGCTCGTCAAGCGGCTGCACGGCGTGGCGCTCGAGACTGCCGCAGCGGGTGCCGCATGAGCGCACGCCCGGCCGCTCCGAAGGGCGCTCGCACCGCAGGCCGCAGGCCGG
>CAYQMX010000027.1:0-102685 GCA_964418745.1 uncultured Vitreoscilla sp. | reverse complement strand
CAGCGTTCAACCAACCGAAATCTTACCCACTCGAATTTTCAGAGAGCCCTTTTTTGAGCTCGTCGCCTGATTCGTTGTATATCGCGTCGAAACGCGCCGCGTCCAACTGCTCGTGGAACCTAGGAACCGCCTGCTCGGCGATCGCAGTATCTGCCGTCATCGAACAGCCGCAGAGAATGGAAGCTAGAGCAACCAGACCAACAAGCGCACGTCGCATCGGATTCACCTTTCATTTGTCAATATCGTAGCCGGTCAGGCATCGACCTGAAAGCTGACCCCTGTAACCGGCAGGTTCTGGCCGGTTGCGCGCATTGGTCACATGAGGCTCAGCGCTCACCCGTGGTCAGCGCGAGCTGAAGATGTTTTGTCATAACTTCCATAGCCCTGTGGGACGGCGTCGCATTCCACAGGACACCGCAGCCGAACAACGCAAGTGCGGAGATCCAGCCCACAGAAAGCAGCGCTTGGAAGCCGACCGACATTCCCGAATCGATCTTGCCTCCGACGATGCCCGCGACACCAACAACCGCCATCACACAGATGACGCCGAGGAAGAGAGCGGAGAAAGCACGCGCAAATACCATGCTGACAAATCGTCCTTGGATCGCGCATCCGCTCGGCGACGGCACTATCGCTCCCTCGAACCTTGTCGAGTCACGCACTACGATCAGGCCGCCGGCCGGCACGATGCCGAGCGAAATTGCGTGTTCACTTACGTCACCCACAAACGTCGGCTTGCCGGGCGTCCATCGCTTCAATTCCGCGACCTTGACAATGGCGGCCCGCGGCTGAAGCTCGCTGGAAAAAGTTACGGCGACCCCGGTGAACGCGCGCGAGAAGAGAGTCATGGCGGGGAATTCTAAGGAGACGATTGACGCTCCCGTGAGGTTTCCGAATGCAGTGTTCGATTTGTAGCACGACCGCGTCGCAACGGCTTACCTTGAAGCAGTCGTTCGCCAACGGCAGCTCGTGGCCGCTGTGAGTCGGTCGGGCTTGGAGGCGGCTGGTGCACAGAACGCGCCAAGCCGCGGTCAGGTCAAACGGCAGTTGAAGAACGCGGTCGTGCGCGAGCGGCTCGTCCGTTTCAGCCCCTTGCCATCGTGCTTCGATGAATGTGCAGCGCAGTATGCGGCTGGCGTCGCAGGGAAATCCAGCGCGAGACTGGCGCGCGGATTCAATGCCGAAGAAGGCTTGACGTGATGGGCCGGGCGCGCGCTCGACGTCCGTCGTCTACGGCCTTCGCCATGTCCATCCCCCGCACGGGTGGCCGTCCCGCCATGTCTCGCGTGGCAAACTCGATACGATCGCGTCGGCCATGGGGGCCCCGCGTCGAACCGCGCCGCGGAGGCGAGCGGGCCGCACAGACGGCTCCGCCCCCGGGGCCGCGCGCAGCGCCAGGGGATGGTGCGCGGCGGCCAGGCGACTCTCATGGGAGCATGAATTTGTCATCGAACAAGAAGCCGCGGGCCCGCGGCATCTTCGAGCAACCGGTGGCCAAGGCGCTCGACGCCACGATCAGCGCGAACCGCCTCGCATCGAACCACCCGGGCCTCAACGGCTACGGCGTGCGCAACGAGGTGCTGCTCGAAGAGGAGAAGGAACGCATCCGCGAAGAGAACAGCCAGCCGGCGCCGGCGCGCAGGCAACGCGGCTTCTTCGTGCGCTACGACGCGGCGGGACAGACGCGGGCCGACAAGGGTTACACCGCCGCCCAGCTCGAACAGGACGGCGATCGCGACAGCCAGCACGGCCGCACACTTGGCGGCAACTTGAAAAAGGCGGCACAGGCGCGGTTCGGCGAGGTCGACGCCCACCACATCGTCGCCCAAGGGCATCCCGACGCGTATCCCTCCCGCTTGATGCTCTATGGATGGGGCATCGGCATCAACGACGCGGACAATGGGGTGTTCCTGCCGGCGAGCGCGAGCGCCAAGGCGCCGGAGATGGCGAGCGCGGTCGGGCATGACGACGTGCATCGCAATGCGGTCTACTACGTGCGCGTCGAGCGCCGGCTTGGCGCCGCAGATCAAACCCAGCAAACTGAGGGGCGGGCGGCGCTGCGCAAGATGCGCGCCGACATGCTCAGCGGGGCGTTCCCAGTGAACCGAGGATGACAGACATGGCAGTGTGGGAGATCCGACCCGGCGACATGCTCGACCGCCCCGTCTTGGTGGCGGCCGACAAGCAGGACGTGCGCGACCGCGTGTTCGTCACCGACGGCCGCGCGAAGGACTGGGCGCATAGGCCGCCGGTGGAGCTGTTCAACCGTGCGACGAAGAAACGCCAACGCGAGCGCGCCGACGTCATGCCGTTCATGGCGGGGGCGTTCGTCCTCAACGACAAGGCCCGTGCGGCGATCGGCGGATTCCTCTCGCGGTTCGGCGAGCTTTTGGAGCTGCACCATGGCGACGAGATGCTCTACTTCTTCAACTGCACGAACTTGATCGACTGCCTCGACGAGGATCGGACGCAGAGAGGCGAGGAAAACATCCTGATCCTCGAAGCGATCGACGAATCGAAGATTCCGACGGAGCCGGCGGTGTTCAAGGATCCGAAGACGGCCCGAGTGCGCAACTACGTCAACGAGGCCGGCAAGGAAGTGATCGAGCAGTGGGCCCGGGAGGCTGGCATCACCGGCCTCGAAATCGTCCCCCTCGACCCGATCTGACCGCCCACTGATATCGGTCCGGCGCAGCCGGTGATTCTTGGCGCCGAGCGATGGCAATAGCCCGCCCGAAACCGGTCATCCACGAGTGTCAGCAAATGGCCGAACTGCGACATCCTGCGACGTCACACGTCAGACGATGGTACGTGGGAATCCCGACGGCTCGGCATGTCGCCTGGCTCGTCCCGCGCCGTCACGGCTTCGCGCCGAAGGCGCGCAATGCGGCGGCGGCGTCGTTGTCCTCGGCGTCCAGCGCGAGCTTGAGCATCGAGCGTCCTTCGCGGCTCCTGGCGTTCGGACGGGCGCCGGCCTTGAGCAGCAATTTCAGGGCAGGAAGCTGGTGCGACTCGATTGCTTGCTCCAGATAGGACGGGTCGCTGGACGCGTTGGGGTCGGCGCCGCCCGCCAGAAGGATCTGCAGCGCCTGCATCCGGATGTCCGGCCTGTCGGGGAAGCCCGCCGACAGCGCCAATGCCTCGTGGACGGGGGTATCGCAGATCGTCGCCGAAGACCTGCATTCGAGAGGCGCCTTGACCGACAGCAGGAAGCGCAGCGTTTCCAACTGGCCGTGCCGGACGGCAATGCGCGCGAGCGAGGGCGCGCCGCCCGAGAAGGGGTCGGATAGCGGCGACCTGGCGCGCAACAGCAGCCTGATCATCTCGATGTGACCACGGGCAACAGCCTGGGCGATGGGCGATTGCTCCCAGGCGCCTTCCTGATGCGGACCCGACAGCGATGCGCCCGCGTCGATCAGGACCTGCGCCGCCTCCTGGCGGTCGTAACGCGCCGCGGTGGCGAGCGGCGTGCCGGGGCTGTCGCCGGTGCTGAACAGGCCCTCTTCCAGCGACGCTCCCGCCCGGATGAGCACCTTCATCGCCCCGACCTGATTGGCGCGTGCGGCCATGTGCAGCGGTGTACCCATCGCGTCGCCGAATGGTGATGTCGGCATCGGCTGCTGGACGTATGCGTTCTTCTTCGCGCCCAGCTGGATCAACTGCTTCACGACCTCGACCTGCCCGAGAGCTGCCGCCCAATGCAGTGCAAACGGAACGTGGTAGTTGTCAGGGTTCAGCACGGCTGGCGTCGACAGGCGTCGCACCGCGTCGACGTCGCCCGCATGGATGGCGTCGAACAGGGGACGCCAGCTGCTGACGTCCTCGATGTCGTTTCCGCTCCAGGCCTGCGCGGACAGCGCGCGCAGGTCGGGCAAGGGATCCTTCGCACCGGCCCGCGCAGACGGTGCGGCTGTCATGGCCGGCGCGGCGCATGCATCGGCCGGAACTTCCGCCGTCCAGGTTCGCAGGAGCTCCCAGGCGCGGTCCGCGCGCATCGCGACGCCGTAGGGCGGCTGGTCCGCGCGGATGATGCCGACCAGGTCGCCGAACGTGTTGAACAAGCCGCCGCCCGAATGGCCGTTGTCGATCAATGCGGACTGGAACGTGATGGTGCGCTCGCCGACTTCGGTGACGGTGTCGGCCGCCACGGGGATGCGCCACGCCACTCCGGCCGGATTGCCGATCGGGTAGACGCCGTGGCCGCGCCGCACGACCTGCAGGGCATCGAACGGCAGGGCCGGCAGCGCGCACGGATCGATGCCTTGCTCGCGCAGGCGCCCCACGCGGAATGCGGCCAGGTCGTCCGTCTTGTCGAACCCCGTCAGCAGCGTCGCCTCGAGCGCGAGTTGCGGCTTGTCCTTGAAACGCACGACGATGGCGCGCGCCGCTGTGGCGCCCTGGCGCACGACATGGTTGGCGGTGACGACGACGACGGCGTCGCGCTGGCGCATGGCGACGACGCCCGCGCCCAGCAGCGTACGCTCCCCGATCCTGGCGTCGATGCTGACGACGGCGCGCGCCGCCTGGTCGAGATCTGCACGGACCTGCTCCTGCGCCGCCGCAGGTCGCGACGTGGCCGCCACGGTGGCGACGAGAACGGGGACGACACAGGCGCCGGTCGACTTGGAGGTCATGGTGCCCGCCTTGCGGAGGCCGGCTTCCACCACTTCAACAGTGCCGTCAGCAACGCGAAGCCCGACGTTGCCGCGGCCAGGAACAACGACGCGGCGTGGTTCGCCTTGAGCCACTCCAACCAGGTGGGCATCCAGCTGCGCGGATGGCTGTCGCCTCCGCTGACCAGGCCTCGCACCTCGCCGTGGAAGCGCAGCGCGATCTGCTTGCCGTCGAACGCGACCGACCGCAACTCGCCGTCGACCCCCTCGAAGCGGATCGGCTCGGCGACGCGCAACGTGCGCGACTGGCCGTCGAGCGCATCGAACAGCAACGTGCCGCCGGTGACCGTGGAGACGTGCCGCACGAGCGTGATGCCGTCGCCTGCGATCTCTTCGACGCGCGACAGCGACAGCTCGTCCGCGTGCACGAATGGCGCCAATGCGAACAGGGTGTCGCCTGTGCCCAGCAGGTCGATATCGACATCGTCGCGCCCGAGTGCGATGCTCAGCGTTCGCACACCGCGCGTGATCGATGGTGCGCCCGTGTCGCCGCCCGGGCGCACGCAGCCGTCGAGCGTCAGCTGCAGGCTTGCGCCAGGCGCGTGGACGGCGAGGTGCGCTCGCTGCGGCACTGGCGACCGAGCCAGGCGCACCTCGGCGCCGCGCGGCAGGATCAACCGGTCCAGCGTGATGCTCCCGGCGCAGCCTGCGTCGGTCGGGCTCGCTGCCAGCGCAAGGCGCCGGTGTGCCGGACCGTTGCCGTCCTGGCCTTCCACCGCATCGAAGCCGGCGACGCCGACGAAGCGCAGCGGGGTCGGCTCGGTCAGGGCCTGCGTCCTCGCCAGCGTGAACGCGAACTCGGAGGCCGTCGCGTCGAGTTCGATCTCGGTCCGGGCGACGTGCAGGAACAGCATGGCGCCCACGGCGATCGTCGCCGACGCCAGGGCCGCGGCAGCGGGCCAGCGCGATGGCGACGGCGGCGGCACGGGCGCCAGGCGATCGCTGACACCCAGGAGAGCGGCCAGCGTCGCCAGCTCACGCAGACGCTCCGGCGACAGCAGCCCCTGCGGGTGCTTCTGCGCGTCGTCGAGCATGGCCTCGAGGCGGCCGGCAGCCAGCCGTTCGAGGCGGTGCGCGAGCGACGCGTCGCCGCTCGCAGGGTCGTCGCCTGCGGATGCGGGGGGCGGCGTCCCGGACTCGATGGGCGCGTCCTCTTCGGCCGGCATGCCTACTTCCCGGCTCCGGGGTGATACAGCCACGCGTCGATCGTCGCGCTTCCGCCGGCCTCCAGTCGTGCCACCAGGCGGACCCGGACCAGGCCCGGGCCGCCGAGCGCGCGCAGCGGCAAGCGGAACTCGATCCCCCGTTCGGCCGGGTAGTACCCGTATTGCAGCGGCTCGTCCGGAATCACGTTGTGTCGCACGCTGCCGTCGACCGCCAGTTCGTCGACCGTCACGTAGACCTCGCTCAAGGCGACGCCCGGCACGATGACCAATGTGTACGCCTGGCCGGCACGCGGCGATGCGCCGACGCGCAGCGGGAGGTAGACCTCGTGATCGGTGCCGCCCACCGTCAGCCGGGTGCTCGCGAGCAGCCCCAGGTCGTCGAGGGTCGGCGCCACGGTCGTCAGCAGGTCGGACGGCCAGGCAAATCCGCCGGAGGCCGCGGCTCGCCGTGTGTCCATGCGGTAGTAGAGGCGACGCTTCACGCCCTGGACGCGCAACGCCACGTCCGCGGCGCCGGGCGGGACAGGCCAGTCGGCCCGGAGCATGCGCGCAACCGAAACGTCCAGCGGTTCCACGGACTCCACCACCGAGCGCAGGCTCAGCGTGGTGTTGCCGACTTCCTTGATGAAGCGGCCCTCACAGCGATCGCCGCGTAGTCGGTAACCCAGCGGGTCGTTGGCCGGCGAGGGCAGGGAGCTGTCGCAGAAGTCGGCGCGGGCCGTCGCACCTGGATTCGCACCGGCAGCGCCACTCGCCGTGACCACGCCGGCCACGAGCATCGCGGCCACGCCGCTGCAGGCCCGGATGCGAGCGCGGTGGGGACAAGGTGTCCGTTGTGTCGGCGAGGTCGTCGGCAAGGCGGTTCGATTCCGAGGTCGTAGCAAGGTCCGCGAGCACGACGCTACGGCAGGCGCTCGTGGCGCACCATCCCCAGGCTGGCAATGCCCTGGCGACACCGCTCGACCACGAACGCGAGCGCTGGCGTCGACAGGTCCGGGCATTCACCTGTCGAGATCAGCTTGCGGTTTCGGCACGCAGTCAGCCCAGCGGCGTCGACCCCACCGGCCTGCCACGCGCGCTGCGCGCCCCGGCCAACGCCCGCTCGATCGCGCCCGTGAGCTCCTCCAGCGTGTCCTGCTTCTCGATGACCTCCGCCACGCCCTGGGCCCTGGCCAGGGCCAGCAGTTCCGCGCTGACGTAGCCCGACGAGATGATGGTCGGCAGGCCGGGCCGCAGGGTCAGCACCCGTCGCGCGACCTCCAGGCCCGAGAGCTGAGGCATGTTGTAGTCGGTGACGAGCACGTCGAAGCGACCCGGGTCGCGGGCGAACAGCGCCACGGCCTCGTCCGCGTCGTCCAGGGAGGTCACGGCGAAGCCGGCCCGCGTGAGCAGGCGTTCGACCATCAGCCCCATCACCTCGTCGTCGTCCACGACCAGCACGCGCTGGCCCTGGCCGACCCGCGTGGCATGGCCGGCTTGCGCCGCGTCCCCGGGGGCGGCGCCATCCGCGGCGGTCGCCGGCAGCAGGATCTCGAAGCGGGCGCCGGCGCCGGGACTGCTGGTCAGGCGGATCGCCCCGTCATGGGCCTGGACGATGCCGTGCACCACGGACAGTCCGAGGCCGGTGCCCTTGCCCACGGGCTTGGTCGTGAAGAACGGCTCGAAGATGCGCTGGATCGTCGGCTCGTCCATGCCGCACCCGGTATCCTCGACGCGCACCCGCGCGTACGGGCCCGGCGCGAGCCCGACCCGGACCGCGGGCTCGCCCGCCAGCACCAGCGTGTCCAGGCCCACCTCGATGGTGCCGCCGCTCGGGCCCATCGCGTGCCAGGCGTTGGTGCAGAGGTTGAGCAGGACCTGGCCCAGCTGGGTGCGATCGACCTGCGCGGCGACCTGCACGTCGATCGGATCGAACACGACCTCGACGTTGGCGGGAAGCGTGGCACGCAGCAGCGCCAGGTGCTCCTCGACGATGGGCGCCAGTGCCTGCGCGACCCGGCGCGGCGGCTGCTTGCGCGTGAAGGTGAGGATCTGCCGTACCAGGTTGCGCGCGTGCTCGGCGGCGCGGCGGATCTGATCGAGGGCGCGCGTCATCTCGTCCCAGCCGCGAACCCGGGCGTCCTCGCTCGCCATCGCGGTGTTGCCCAGGATGGAGGCCAGCACGTTGTTGAAGTCGTGCGCGATCCCGCTGGCGAGCGTGCCGATGGACTCCATCTTCTGCGCTTCGCGCAGTTGCAGCTCCAGCGCGCGCCGCGCCTCGGCCGCGAGGATGCGCTCGGTCACGTCGGTGACGAAGCCGTCCCAGGCCACCAGGTCGTCGTCGAGGCGGCGTGGCACGGCCACCAGGTGCATCGTTCGAATGCGGCCGCTCGCCAGCACGAAGCGGGCCTCGTGGTCGAACACCTGCAGGGTCTCCTGCGAGCGGCGGCGGGCGGCCGACAGCGCCGGCCGGTCGTCGGGATGCACCTGGCCGAACCAGGTCGACGGCTGGCGCATCACGTCGGCCGCGCGCAGGCCGTGCACGCGCTCGATGGCGTCGCTCACCTGGGTGAACCGGATGCTGTCGTCGCGCTCGCGCACCATCTGGAACAGCACCGTCTGGGGCAGGTTGGCGCCCAGCGTGCGCATGCGGGTCTCGCTCTCCTCCAGCGCGTCGTACGGCGCCCGGATGCTGGCCATGAACGTGGCCCGGTACAGCAGCACGTAGGCGGCGACCTTGTAGAGATGGCCGACGATGTTCTGGAAGTCGGATGGCGCCACGTAGGACGTGAACGCGAGCCCGCCGATGCCCATCGCCAGACTGGAGAACGACAGCATTGCGGCCTGCTCGGTCCGCGTCCGGCGGCCCCGGCGCCACAGCGCTGCCGCCAGCAGCAGGTTGGCCGCGCAGAGCGCGTACTCGCAGCCGGCCTTGAACGGCGTGACGCCGGTGCCGTCGACGAACGTGGTCGGTAACGAGTCGAGGGCGAACGAGCCCACGCCCACGATGGCCGCCGCCGTGACGGCGCCCGCCGCCAGCCAGAAGCCGCGCGAGCGCTTCGGGACGAGGCCCAGGCCCAGCGCCGCAACCGTGGCGGCCTCGAAGCTGCGGCCCATCAGCCAGAAGAAGATGGCCCGCGGCGTGCTGCTTTCGGAAAGGAATTCGGGCATGCCCCGGTAGGTCAGCACGTGCAGCAGGTCGCACACGCCCACCACCGTGAAGCCGCCGATCAGGACATGGGTGGCCTGGGCGACACGCCTGTCGAACGTGTGCCACGAGACGGTCACGACCAGCGCCGCGACCACGATGGAGAACAGCTCGAGCACCAGGTGGATGCCCAGCATACGGTCGTGCAGGAGCGCGCTGGAGGTGTAGGGCGGCGCGAGCCGGATGGCGACCATGCCCAGCACGGCGACCAGACCGCCGAGTGCGTACTTGAACGACCTCCCCTTTGTCATCGCCGGGCTCCCGGGCTGCCTCTCGCATGCCCGTCGCGATCTTTCTTGGCGAGCGGCGCGTTCGCGCCGCGCCCGTGACGTGCCGGAGGCTCCCGCGTCCATTCTTGATCCGCCGTCCGCCGTGCACAAGCCGCGATCGACCGGGCAGGCCCGTGCGCGCGAACCCGTTGTGGAAACCCCACCAAGCCGCGGCATCCGCACGCGGGCCGGGGCCCGCGGCAGGTCGACGCGCGTCAGGCCGCCAGCGTCTCCACCGGCGGCTGCGCCAGCGCGCGCACCGTCTGCGCATTCGCGCCGCCACCCGCCGCGCGCGCTGCCTTGATCATGTCGGAGGCCTTCTCGGCCACCATGATCACCGGCGCGTTGGTGTTGCCGCCGATGATGCGCGGCATCATCGAGGCGTCGACCACGCGCAGGCCTTCCAGGCCGTGGACGCGCAGGTCGGCGCCCACGACGTCCAGCGCGCCCGAGCCCATGCGGCAGGTGCCCACCGGGTGGTAGATGGTGTCGCCGTGGTTGCGGATGAACTGCTCGATGTCGGCGTCGGTGGTCGCGGCGGCCGAGCGGGCCATCTCCTTGCCGCCCAGGCGCGCCAGCGCCGGCTGGTGCATCACGTCGCGCATGATGCGGAAGCCGCGCACCAGGCGCTGCATGTCGTCGGGATGGTCGAGGAAGTTGGGATCGATGCGCGGCGCGGCGAACGGATCGGGGCTGGCCAGCGTGACGCTGCCGCGGCTTTGCGGGCGCAGCACGCACACGTGGGCCGAGTAGCCGTTGCCGAACACCGTCTTGCGGCCGTGATCGATCAGCTTGGCGATGACGAAGTGCAGCTGCAGGTCGGGAATCGGCTCCGAGGCCTGGCTCTTGATGAAGCCGCCGGCCTCGGCGAAGTTGGTGGTGAGCATGCCGCGGCGGTGGTTGCGCCACTCCGGGATCGCCTTGAGCACGCGGCCGATGCCGCCCAGCGTCACGCCGAACATCTCGGTCAGGCGCGGCGCGTCGAACACCTGCACGGCGTCGATGTGGTCGTGCAGGTTCCTGCCCACGCCGGGCAGGTCGTGGACGACGCCGATGCCCAGCTGCGCCAGCTCCGCGCCGGGGCCGACGCCCGACAGCATCAGGATCTGCGGGGTCTGCAGCGCGCCCGCGGCCATCAGCACCTCGTGGTTGGCGCCGATCTGCTCGAGGCGGCCCGCGCGGCGGAACTCGACGCCGGTGGCCCGCTTGCCCTCGAACAGGATGCGCGTGGTGTGCGCGCCGGTGAACACGGTCAGGTTCCTGCGGCCCAGGTTGGGGGTGAGGTAGGCCTTGGCGGCGCTGAAGCGCTCGCCGTTCTTGTGGGTGACCTGGTAGGGGCCGATGCCTTCCTGTTCGGCGCCGTTGAAGTCGTCGGTGACCGGATAGCCCGCCTCGCGGCCGGCGTCGATGAAGGCCTGCAGGTGCTTGTTGGGACTGCGCAGGTCCATCACGTTGAGCGGCCCGGCGTTGCCGTGGTACTCGTTGGCCAGGCGCTCGTTGTGCTCGGCGCGGCGGAAGTAGGGCAGCACGTCGTCGTAGGACCAGCCCGCGTTGCCTTCGGCCGCCCAGTGGTCGTAGTCGGCGCGGTGGCCGCGGATGTAGATCATCGCGTTGACCGAGCTCGATCCGCCCAGCACCTTGCCGCGCGGCTGCCAGCCGCAGCGGCCGTTCAGACCCTTCTGCGGCACCGTATTGAAGTTCCACTTCGCGGTCTCCACCTGCGCCAGCAGCGCCAGGCCCGCGGGCACGTGGATGAGGACGTTGCTGTCGACCGGGCCGGCCTCCAGCAGCGCCACCGACACCGAAGGATCCTCGCTCAGGCGCGCCGCCAGGACGCAGCCGCCGGACCCTCCGCCCACCACGATGTAGTCGAAATTCATGTCAGTCTCTTTCTTGTGGTCAGCCAACGAAAACCTCATGTACGGCAATGATGCGCGCGTTCTCAGGCGGTTGCACCGGGGGAATCGACGAGTCCGTGCCGGCGCATCAGCGCGGCGCGGCGGCGGGGCGAGAAATTGATGCGCGACGGATCGGAGTGGACGGCCTCCACCAGCCGGCCGTCCATCAGGGCGAACCACAGCGGCGGGAAGTAGGCGATCGTGAACATGCCGAAATAGCCGTTGGGCAGCTGCGGCACGTCGTCGAAATGGCGCAGCGACTGGTAGCGGCGCATCGGGTGCGCGTGGTGGTCGGAGTGGCGCTGCAGGTGGAACACCGCCCAGTTGGAGAACACGTGGTTGCTGTTCCAGGAGTGCTGCGGTGCACAACGCTCGAGGCGGCCGTCCGCGCCGGTGCGGCGCAGCAGGCCGTAGTGCTCGATGTAGTTGGCCGTGGTCAGCTGGAAGTTGGCCCACAGCGAGGCCAGCAGCAGGAACACCAGCACCTTCGGGCCCAGCCACAGGGCCAGCGCGGCCCACAGCCCGACGGTGATCAGCGCGGGCTGCAGCAGCTCGTTGTGCAGCGACCAGAACGGCAGGCCGTCGATCTTCATGCGCTCGCGCTCGAGCCGCCAGGCGCGCCTGAACGCCCCGGGCATCTCGCGCAGCGCGAACACCCAGATGCCTTCGCCCATGCGCGACGAGGCCGGGTCGGCGGCCGTGGCGACGTCGCGGTGGTGGCCGCGGTTGTGCTCGATCGTGAAGTGGCCGTAGAACGTCGGCGCCAGCACGATCTTCGCGAGCCAGCGTTCGACCGGCGACTTCTTGTGGCCCAGTTCGTGGCCCAGGTTGATGCAGAAGCCGCCCACCATGCCGGTGGTGATCACGATGGCGAGCTGGCCCGCCCAGGTGAGCGGTGTGCGCATGCAGAACCAGGCGCCGTAGACGAATGCGCCCCACAGCAGCGGCACCAGCGCGTAGGTGACGCGGCGGTAGTACGGGTCGGCCTCGAGTTGGGGCACGGCGTCCTCGGGCGGGTTGCTGGTGTCGGCGCCCAGCGCGAGGTCGATTAGGGGCGCCACGCAGTAGACGAAGATCACCGGCAGCCACAACATGAGCGTCGTCGGCCACGCGCGGTAGAGCACGGGGCCCAGCCCGACCAGCGTGGGCACCAGCAGGGACAGCACCCACGCGTGACGCTTGCGGTCGACGTACGGTGGGGACGACACGGAGGGGTTGATCAGGTTCATGGTGCAGCCCAGTGTGGTGGGCCGGGTCCGGGGCTGACACCGATGCAGATGCCAACAAATCGTCATAAAGTGACAAACACCCCGCCAGGTGCCCCAACCCAGGGAAGACACTGAGGCCCGCGCACCGCCCAGGAACATGAGCCGCCCCGTTTCCGCCACCACGCCCTTGCCGCAGCCGGGTTCGCTCGTGCCGCCGATCTACGCCCGCCTGCTGCGCATGCTGCTGCAGCACGCGGACGTCGACGGCGACCGCGTGCTCGCCGCGGCCGGGCTCGACTGGGCCACGCTGGTCACCGACGACAAGCGGCTGGGCCGCGACACCATCGTGCGCCTGGCTGAAGGCGCGATGAGCGCCATGCGCCGGCCCTGGCTGGGCCTGGACCTGGGCGGCGGGGCGCCGGTGTCCGCGCACGGCGCGCTGGGCTACGCGGTCGTCACCAGCCGCGACCTGCGCGAGGCGCTGCTCACGCTCGCGCGCTACGGCACCACGCGCAACGACGCGATGGCCTGGACCTGCGTCGACACCCGCACCGGCCTGACCATGCAGGCCGCCGAGCGCACCGACCTCGGCCGCGTGCGCGGCTTCGTCATCGACACCGTGCTCGGCGCGATCCTGCGCATGATCGAGACGGCCGTGGGCCAGGTGCCGCCCGGCCTGCGAATCGAGCTGCCGCTGCCGACGCCGGCCTGGCGCGAGCAGTACCAGCGCTTCGGCGTCGCCGAGGTGCGCTTCGACCGGCCCGTCTTCGCGTTCCACTTCGAGCAGCGCGACCTCGCGCTGCCGTGCATCGGCGCCGACGCGAAGGCGCATGCGAGCGCCTGCCGCGAATGCGAGGAGGCGCTGGCCGAGGTCGCCGGCGCCGGCATGGCCCAGCGCGTGGCCGGCCTGCTGGCCAGCGTGGACGACGGCGGCTATCCGCGCATGGCCGACGTGGCGGCGCGCTGCGGCATGTCGCCGCGCACGCTGATCCGCCGCCTGCACGAGGACGGCGCCACCTGGCAGCAGCTGCTGGACGCGGCCCGCAAGCAGCGCGCGCTGTGGATGCTGCTGCACACCGCGGAGCCGGTCGAGGAGATCGCCGCGCGCCTGGGCTACGTCGACACCTCCAACTTCAGCCGCACCGTGCGGCGCTGGTTCGGCGCCACGCCGCGCGAGCTGCGCGAGGCCCCGGGCCGCGCGGCGCCGGTGGCGTAGAGAATGCGGTTCCGCCGACTCCGCCTGCGCCGCATGCCCCCGACCTTGTCCGCAAGCCACCGTCCGCCCGCCGGAGCCCCCGCATGAGGGAGGTGCTCGGGTGGATCCGCGCGCACAAGGCGTCGACCGCGGCGCTGGTGCTGGTGGTCGCCGGCTGCCTGGCGCTCGTGCTGCTGGCGCGCCGCGTGCACCACCTGCGTCCGCCGCCCGCCGAGTCCACCCGCGCCGCGGCGGCCGCGGCGACGGCCGCGGTCGCGGTCGCGGTCGGCGACGGCCCCGGGCCGACGCCGTCGGACCGGGCGGGCACGGAGCACGACGCGCGCTCGGCCCGCATGCGCGCCGAGTTCGAGGGCGCCCCGGCCTACCTCGCGTTCATCCAGCAGGCGATGAGCCGGCCACAGGAGGGCGGCAAGTTCTACGCGCTGCTCGCCTGGCAGCGCTGCGCCGATCCGGCGCTGCGCGGGGGCGAGGCGTCCGCGTACACCGGCAGCGACACGTTCCACGACGCCGCGCTGGCGCGCATGCAGGAGCTGGGCCGGCGCTGCGCCGGGGTACTCGACACCTGGTCGGACCTGCCCGCGCTGTACCGCGTGGCGGTGGAGCAGCGCGGCGGGCGCGACTTCCTGATGCCGGTCGACGGCCGCGGCCTGGTCGTGCCGGCGGCGCGCGAGACGGCCGGCGCCGACATCGACGCCGCCCTGGCCACCGGCGACCGCTGGGCCGCGGCCGAGGCCCTGCGCGGCAACGCCGCGTTCCTGGATGTCGGCAATTCGGCCGGCGACGACGGCGCGAACCGCCAGCTGCGCGAGTGGGGCGCCGAGATCGTCGCCTGCGAGCTGGTGGCCAGTTGCCGCGGCGGGCTGGAGGCGGCGCTGCACTGCGTGGCCAGCGGCGACTGCGCGCACGACGACTACCGCGACGTGGTCCTGGCGCGGGTGCCGGAGCCCCAGCGCGTCTTCTTCGACACGGTGCTCGTCGGCCTCCACGCTCGCATGGGCCTGGCCGCGGGTCGGCCGGACGCCCCCGATCGGCCATAGGCCCGGTTCAGGCCGCCAGCGCGGGCGCGCTCCCCGCGCGGACCGGCCTCAGTTGATGCCCAGCAGCTCGACTTCGAAGACGAGCGTGGCGTCGGGCGGGATCACGCCGCCGGCACCGCGCGGACCGTAGGCGACGGCCGACGGGCAGGTGAGCTTGGCCTTGCCGCCCACCTTGAGCTTCTGCACGCCCTCGGTCCAGCAAGGGATGACCTTGTTGAGCGGGAACGAGATCGGATTGCCGCGCGAGGCGTCGAATTCCTTGCCGCCGGGGAAGGTGCCGCGGTAGTTGACCTTGACGGTGTCGGTGGCCTTGGGGCTCGCGCCGTTGCCGTCCTTGAGCGACCGGAACACCACGCCGCTGGCCGACACGACGGCGCCCGGCTCCTTGGCGGCGGCCGCCAGGGCGGCGGCGTCGTCGGCGCGGGCGGCGCCGGCGCCCAGCGCGAGAAGGGCCAGCACGGCGGCCAGGCGAACGGAAGTCGGGCGGGAAGTCATCGAGTCGTCTCCGGAATGTCTTGCGAGGCGCGAATGATAGTCGGGCGGCGGGGTGTCGCCGCGACGGGCCGTGTCGGACGGACGCTGACAGCGCGGCGTCCGCGGCGACTACAGGTGGACGGGCGCTTCGACGAGGCCGCGGATGGAAGTTCGCCGATGCCGTGCGCGCCGGCCGGCGCGCACACTGGTTCCATCCTGGCGCCACGGCCGGGCGTTCCCAGTCCTCACCCGCACCATCCGAGGCCGTCATGATCCCCGACTCGCTGCCCGCCGCCGAATCCCGCGCCCGCTACGAACTGCGCTTCCAGTCGCTGTTCCATTCGGGCCGCGCCCTGGCCTTCCCGTGCGACCGCCAGGGCGAGGTGCACTGGGACACGATGACCGACGGCGCGCGCGCGAACTTCCTGCGCGCCCAGCGCAGCGTCGGCCGCGAGTACGCCTCGCCGGCGGTCCAACTGACCGACCTGCACTGAGTTCCACTCGCGCCGTTTCGACGGCGCGCGTGCGGGCTGCGCGGCCGGCGCCACAATCGGGCATTCCCACTCCCGACCGCCGCCCGCCCGTGCCCACCTTCGGCCGTTCCCTGCTTGCCCATTGGTGGCTGGACCCCGCCATCACCTACCTGAACCACGGCACCGTCGGGGCCACGCCGCGCGTGGTGCTGGAGGCGCAGCAGGCGTGGCAGCGCCGCATCGAGGCGCAGCCGGCCGCCTTCCTGTTCCGCGAGCTGATGCGCGTGACCGTGGACGAGCCCGGCGCGACCCGCCCGCTGCTGCGCCAGACGGCGGACGTGGTGGGCGAGTTCGTCGGCGCACGCGGCGACGACCTCTTCTTCGTCGACAACGCCAGCACCGGCATCAACGCCGTGCTGCGCTCGATCGCGCTGCGGCCGGGCGACGAGATCCTCCTGCTCGACCAGGCCTACGGCGCCGTCGCCAAGGCGGCCGGGTTCGTCGCCCACGCCGCCGGTGCCGTCGTCGTCACCGTGCCCACGCCCTGGCCGGCGGGGGCCGACACGGCCGCCGGCTGCGTCGACGCGGTCGAACAGGCGCTGACGCCGCGCACCCGGCTGGCCATCCTCGACCACGTCTCGTCGCACACCGCGCTGACGCTGCCGGTGGCGGCCATGGCCGCGCGCTGCCGCGCCGCCGGCGTGCCGGTGCTCGTCGACGGCGCGCACGCGCCGGGGGCGATCGCGCTGGACATCGGATCGCTGGGCGCCGACTGGTACGTTGGCAACCTGCACAAGTGGGCGTTCGCGCCGCGCGCCTGCGGCTTCCTGTGGGTGGCGCCGGACCGGCGCGCCGGGCTGCACCCGCCGGTCATCTCGTGGGGCCTGGACGCCGGCCTGGCGCAGGAGTTCGACTGGACGGGCACGCGCGACCCCTCGGCCGTGCTGGCGGCGCCCGCGGGCCTGGCGTTCATGCGCGAGTTCCTCGGGCTGCAGGCGATGCGGACCTGGAACCACGACCTCGTCTGGCGCATGGCGCACGAACTGGCGGCGCGCTGGGGCCAGCCGTGGACGACGCCCGAGGCCCTGGTCGGCTGCATGGCCACCGTGCCGCTGCCCGAGCGCATCGCCCGCCGCGGCGAGGCCGCGGCGCCGGCCCTCAAGGACTGGCTGTTCGCGGAGCGCCGCATCGAGGCCCAGGTGCTGGCGATCCGCGGCCAGGCCTGGGTGCGCCTGGCCGCGCAGGTCTACAACGACGAGGCCGACTTCGAACGGCTCGCGCAGGCGGTCGACGAGTGGCCGGCATGAGTGGTGTGCTGCTGCTCGCGCCGATGGAAGGCCTGCTGGACCATCCGCTGCGCGAGGTGCTGACCGCGGTCGGCGGCATCGACCGCTGCGTGTCGGAGTTCATCCGCATCACTGACATGCTGCTGCCCGATCGCGTGTTCACGCGCATCGTGCCCGAGCTGCTGCAGGGCGGCCGCACCCGTGCGGGCGTGCCCGTGCGACCGCAGCTGCTGGGCGCCGATCCGGCCTGCCTGGCCGACAACGCCGCCGCCATCGCGGCGCTGGGAGCCGACGGGATCGACCTGAACTTCGGCTGCCCCGCCAAGGTGGTCAACCGCCACGGCGGCGGCGCCTCGCTGCTGCAGGATCCGGCGCTGCTGGGCCGCATCGTCGAGGCGGTGCGGCGCGCAGTGCCGGCGGCGCTGCCGGTGACGGCCAAGATGCGCCTGGGCTACGACGATGCGTCCCGCGCGCTCGACTGCGCGCGGGCGCTCGCCGGCGGTGGCGCGAGCGAGCTGGTGGTGCATGCGCGGACCAAGGCCGACGGCTACCGGCCGCCGGCCTACTGGGAGCAGGTGCCCGCGATCCGCGAGGCGGTGGCGATCCCGGTGATCGCCAACGGCGAGATCTGGACGCCCGACGACGCCGAACGCTGCCGCCGCGTCTCCGGCTGCGACGGGCTGATGCTCGGGCGCGGCATGGTGGTCGACCCGGGACTGGCGCTGGCGATCCGCGCGCGCCGGCACGCGGGCGATCCGGTCCTGGCCGCCGACCTGCCGCGGCACGCCACCGAGGCGCGGCTGGACGCGCACGGCCATGCCAAGGCCTCGGCCGGCGGCCCGCACTCGCCCCAGGCCTACGGCGCGCCGCCGGCGCTCGCCTGGGACGCGCTGCTGCCGCTGGTGGCCGATTTCTGGCGCCGCATGAGCGCCCGCGTGGAGCCGCGCCATCGCGCCGGCCGCCTCAAGCAGTGGCTGAACCTGCTGCGCCGGCGCTATCCCGAGGCGCAGCGCTCCTACGACGAACTGCGGCTCGTCAATGACCCTGCCGCGCTCGCCGCGGCGATGTTTGCTAACGTGGCGGCCTTCGAACACGCCCCGGGCACCCCATGAGATTCCTCCACACGATGCTGCGCGTCGGCGACCTGCAGCGATCGATCGACTTCTACACCCGCCACTTCGGCATGACGCTGCGGCGCACCACCGACCGCCCCGAGCAGCAGTACACGCTGGCGTTCCTGGGCTACGGCGCCGACGACGGCAACGGCGAGGTCGGCTCGGCCGAGATCGAGCTCACCTACAACTACGGCGTCGCGGCCTACGAGATCGGCACCGCGTTCGGCCACCTGGCGCTGGGCGTGCCCGACGTCGCCGCGGTGTGCGACAGCGTGCGCAACGCCGGCGGCAAGGTCACGCGCGAACCGGGGCCCGTCAAGGGCGGCACCTCGTTCATCGCGTTCGTGCAGGACCCGGACGGCTACAAGATCGAGCTGATCCAGGTCTGAAAAAAGGCCCTGGCTCGCTCGCGCGCGCCAGGGCCTTCGTTGGGGGACGGCCGCGATCAGTGCTTGGCGCTGTCGCCGCCCTTGTCGCGCATGCTGTTGGACAGGCCCAGCAGGTTGTCGTGCAGCTCGGCCGGCGTCTTGCCGCCGATGTACATGCGCAGCATGACGCGCGCGAGCAGCTCGCTGTTCATGTAGGGCGACGGCGCGCCGTGCGGCGTCAGCGTGGCGCCGTTGAGCGTGGCGATCAGGCCCTTGCCGGGGATCCAGTCGAGGTTGACGACGTCGCCCTTCTTGATCTTGGGCAGGGCGCTGTAGATGTCGCCCACCTGCGAGACCTCGGTGATCAGCTTGGCGAACTCGGCCGGCGTGGCCGAGGCTTCGAAGTCGATCAGGAAGTAGCGCGAGGCCTGGGAACCGGTGATGTCCTGCTGGATGACCAGCTCCAGGCGCTTGGCGCCGGGCGCGTTCTCGACGGCCTCGAGCGAGTTGGCCTTCTGCTGAAGGTACAGCGCGGTCACGTCGATCTTGAAGTAGCCGCGCTTGCGGTAGCCCGCGCCGTTGAGCTTCAGGGGCACGCCGCCCACCGTCACCGTGTCGTCCAGCGGGACGCCGGCCACGTCGACGGAAGCCCACGCGCCGGTGACGGCGCTTCCCAGTACCAGTGCCGACAGGACGCGGCGCAACATGTGCATCTTCATGGTCAACTCACCCTCGTTCTAGGCGCGCGACACGTCCGGCCGCGCGACAACAGCGCCGCCCCGCCGTCGGGGGCCGGGACGTCGCATTCCTGGATTTCGGACGGGAACCCGCGTCGCTGAAGGCCGGCGACCCGCGCCGGCCCGACCGGCGTGAATTCCTGCCAGCCGCTCAGAACGGCTTGGACAGCGTCACGAAGGCCGTGAAGCCCTTCGGGCGCACCGAGGAGGCGAACTCCTTCATGATGCGACCCTCGACCAGGTAGTCGCCCGCGCCGTGGATGTAGGCGATCTCCGGGCCGACGCCGGCCACGTGGCCCTTGTGATCGAGCGTGGCTTCCTCGCGCGACTGGAAGGCGGCGTCCTTGGCCGCGAACTCCGCCGCGGTCAGGCTCGTCGTGTCCTTGGTCACCTGGTCGACGCCGTAGGCCGACAGGCCGACCCGGGTCGATTCGCTGATCGACTTCATGATGGCGAAGTCGACGTTGATGTAGCCGCCGCTCTTGTACTTCGTCAGCGTGTTGCGCGTGTTGTACGAGTACGCGACGCGGGTGCCGGCATCCCAGCCGTCGCCGATGTAGCTGAACTGCACGGCCGGGCGGATCGTCCAGAACTTGCCGGCGCTCGGGTTGGCGGCGCGGTTCTGGTCGTAGTCGCCCGTGGGCACGACGGTGGTCAGGATGAACAGCGTCTGGGTGGCTTCGGTGCTCCAGCGCAGGATGGGCGAGAACTCGAGGTCGCCGACGCCCCAGGTCTTGTTGGAGTTGGCGGCGGTCAGCGCCTTGCCTTGCGCGGCGGCGCCGCCGTTGACCAGCGCGACCAGGCCGGCCTGGTTGGGCGCCGGCAGCGTGGCGGCGATGCCGTTGAGCGTGGTGCCGATGCTGGAGATGCTGGCCTCGCTGCCCTTGGTGACGAGCGGCAGCAGCGCGGTGCCGCCCAGCGTCGCGCCCAGGAACGTGGTGGCGCTCATGTAGCTCAGGCGCGGCAGCAGGCCGTAGACGTTGATCTGTTCGTTGGTGCGGATCGTGGTGACCGCGCCGGCCGAGTTCGGCGGGAGGGTGGTGTGCAGGGCCAGCGACAAGGCGCCGGTGAGGTCGGTCGCGGTCGTCTGCACGCCGCGCACGTTGCCGCTGTAGGCGTAGGCGTGGGCCTGGAAGACCCAGCCACCCTCGAACGGGGCGGACATGTCGGCACCGCCGTAGCCCGGCGCGTAGCGCAGGTCGTAGTCTTCCGTGGCGGCGGCCGTGCCGCAGGCAGCCGCGGCGGCCAGGGCCAGGGCGATCTTCTTGTTGACGAATGCCATGTGAGTTGTCTCCGTACTCGTTTTTCCAATGGGCGGAGTCTAGTCGCGCTAATTGCC
Organism: uncultured Vitreoscilla sp.; assembly: GCA_964418745.1. Lineage (GTDB taxonomy): Bacteria > Pseudomonadota > Gammaproteobacteria > Burkholderiales > Burkholderiaceae_C > Scleromatobacter. Next base: position 82,239 of record CAYQMX010000027.1, on the reverse strand, counting down.
CTCAGGTCGGCCATTTGCGCGAACAAGTGCACATACGGCGCATGCTGGGGCGGAAATGTCGCGCGTTGCTGACAGTTGCACCCAGGGAGGGCATGCCGACCCGGGACGTTGCCCAGGAAAGACGACTCGAGCCGGCATTGCCGGCTCGAATGTGCGGGAGCAGGGGCGCGGCGTCTGTCGCGTCAGCGACCCGGCGCCCCGCTTGTTGCGCGCAAGCGTCAGTGCATGCGGGCGCGCAGGCCGGCGATCAGGTCGGTGGCGGCCATCTCGGAGGCCACGGCCGCGTCCAGCGGCGACTGCGACAGGCCGGAGCGGTCGTAGTGCATGTTCTCGTAGAGCGTCGCCGAGGCCGGGCAGGCCCGCAGCACCGCGCGCAAGGCATCCTCGGGCAGGTCTTCGCCCAGCAGCGCCTTGAGCGTGTTGACCAGGTTGAGGTACTGCTGCGCGCCGACCAGGGTCGGGTTGGCGTCCACGCGCTCCAGCAACTGGGCCATGGCGATCAGGTTCTCGAGGCGGTTCTTCAGCGCGGCAGTCATCACGACTCCTTGAGGTGGGGCGGCGAAGGCGGCGTCTGCCGCCCATGCACCTCAGGTAGGGATGGCGCGTCCCAAATCAAGGGTCAGGTCACTTGGCCCAGGTGTCGCGCAGCGTGGTCACCCGGTTGAACACCGGCCTGTCGAGCCGGTGGTCCACCCGGTCGGTGACGAAGTAGCCGTGGCGCTCGAACTGCACCCGCGTCTCGGCTGCCAGCGCGCCCGCGGACGGCTCGACGTAGCCCTGCGCCACGCGCATGCTGTGCGGGTTCAGCTCGGCCGTGAGCGGTGCGTCGGTGGCGCCGGGTTGCGGCACCGCGAACAGGCGGTCGTACAGGTTGAGCGTGACCGGCACGCCGTCGTGCGCCGCCACCCAGGTGATCGTGCCCTTGACCTTGACCAGGTCGGCGCCCGGCGTGCCGCTCTTCGTGTCCGGCACCACCGTGGCGAGCACCGCGGTGACGGTGCCGTCGGCATCCTTCTCGCAGCCGGTGCACTCGACGATGACGCCGTACTTCAGCCGCACCTTGTTGCCCGGGAACAGGCGCTGGTAGCCCTTGACCGGCGTCTCGAGGAAGTCGTCGCGCTCGATCCACACCGTGGGGCCGAGCACGAAGGCGCGCTGGCCCATCTCGGGGTGGTGCGGATGGACGGGGGCGGTGCAGGGCTCGCGGTGGTCGGTGCTGCCGAACTGCTCGGCCCAGTTGACGAGCTTGAGCGGGATCGGGTCGATCACGGCCATCGCGCGGGCGGCCTTGGACTCCAGGTCGTCGCGCAGCGCGATGTCGAGCCAGGCGTAGTCGATCCAGGTGTTGTTCTTGGTGGCGCCGGTGCGCTCGGCCAGCAGCTGCAGCGCGCCGGCGGTGTAGCCGCGGCGGCGCATGCCGACGAGCGTGGGCATGCGCGGGTCGTCCCAGCCGCCGACGTGGTTCTCCTCCACCAGCTGGCGCAGCTTGCGCTTGCTGGTGACCACGTAGGTGAGGTTCAGGCGCGCGAACTCGTACTGCTTCGGCAGCGGATGCGCCAGCAGGCCCAGCTCGACCAGGCGCTCCAGCAGCCAGTCGTAGAACGGGCGCTGGTCCTCGAACTCGAGCGTGCAGATGCTGTGGGTGATGCGCTCGAGGGCGTCCTCGATCGGGTGCGCGAACGTGTACATCGGGTAGATGCACCAGCGGTCGCCCGTGTTGTGGTGGTGCGCGCGGCGGATGCGGTACAGCGCCGGGTCGCGCAGGTTGATGTTGGGGCTCGCCATGTCGATCTTCGCGCGCAGCACCATCGCGCCGTCGGCGTGCCGGCCGTCGCGCATCTCGCGCAGGCGGGCCAGGTTCTCGTCCGGCGAGCGGGCGCGGAACGGGCTGTCGGTGCCGGGCGTGTTGAAGTCGCCGCGGTGGGCGCGGATCTGGTCGGCCGACTGCTCGTCCACGTAGGCCAGGCCGGCCTGCACCAGCGCCTCGGCAGCGCGGTACATGAAGTCGAAGTCGTCGCTGGCGTAGAACAGGTTGCTGCCGAGGGGGGACTCCCAGTCGAAGCCCAGCCAGCGCACGTTCTCCTTGATGCCGTCGACGTACTCCTGGTCTTCCTTCTCCGGATTGGTGTCGTCGAAGCGCAGGTGGCACACGCCGCCGTAGTCGCGCGCCAGGCCGAAGTTCAGGCAGATGCTCTTGGCGTGGCCGACGTGCAGGTAGCCGTTGGGCTCGGGCGGGAAGCGCAGGCGCACGCGCGCCGCGTCGGGGCCGCCGGCCGCGTGGTGCGCCGCATCGCCCGGGCCGCCGCCCCACTGTCGGTTCGCGTACGTGCCCGCCTCGAGGTCGCGCTCGATGATGTTGCGCAGGAAATTGGCGGGCTTGACGGTGTCGTCGGCCGGCGCGGCAGCGGTGGGGGCTTTGGGCGTGTTCATGTCTGGCGCGATTCTAGGGCTCCGGGCCGATGTGGCGCCGGACGGCCCCCTCTCAAGAGGGATAGCCCGGCGGCGCCCGGTTTTCCATACTCGCGCCTCGGCGGTTGCGGATGTGCGCTTCCGCCATCGGCAGCAAGCGGGAGTCAGCCATGCAGCACGCGATGACGATGAGTACCACGGCCCGTTGGATCGACACCGGCGCACAGGTGTTGATCGGCGCGACGGCCATCGTCGCCGCCTGCATCGCGCTGACCGGCGCGGGCATGGGTCGTCACGGCGACGTGCCGCAAGGGCGGTTCCGCATGGCGATGCAGGCCTACGAGGCGCAGCAGTGGCCGCAGGCCTACGCGCAGCTGTCCGCGGCCGCCGACGCGGGCGACCCCGCCGCGGCGCGCGTCGCCACGATGATGGCGCGCCAGGGCCCGCTGCTGTTCGGCCAGCGCTTCGACGTCAGCCCGGAGCGCCTGCAGCGCTGGGACCGCGCGGTGCGCGGCCAGGCGCCGGTCGCCGCGACGACGGTCACATCCCGCGGAACAGGTGCGCGTGAAGGCGGCTTGCCACCAGCCGTTCAGGTCGCTGGCGCAAGGTGAGGAACACCTTGCCGGAGTCGTCGCGCGTGGCCGTGGCGATAGCGTCGGCGCGCACCACGGTGCCGCGGTGGATCTGCCAGAACCGGTCGGCGCCCAGGCGCGGCAGCAGCTCGCGCAGCGAGATCCGCAGCAGCGCCTCGCGCTCGGCCGTGACGACCCGCACGTACTTGTCGGCCGCCTCGAGGTAGATCACCTCGTCGACCGGGATCATGTGCAGGGTCGGGCCGATGCCGGCCTGCAGGATCGCCAGGGGCGCCTGCGCCGGCTCCGGCGGCGCGCCCAGCAGCGTGCGCAGGCGGCCCAGCAGCGCCGCGTCGTCGCTGGCCACCGCCGCCGCCGGCGCCGCCCCCCCGGCGGCCTCGCGCAGCGCGACATGCTCCTTCAGGCGCCCGCAGCACGCGGCCAGGCGCGCCGGCTGCACCGGCTTCTGCAGGTAGTCGACGGCGGCCCGTTCGAACGCCTGCATCGCGTACTGGTCGTAGGCGGTGACGAAGACCACCAGCGGCAGCGCGCCCGCCTCGGCCGGCCATTCCTCGACGATCGCCTCGGCTGCCTCCAGCCCGCTGCGACCGGGCATGCGGATGTCCAGGAACACGATGTCGGGACGCTGGGCCAGCGCGCGCTCGACGGCGTCGTCGCCGTCCACGGCGGGCTCCAGCACCTGCAGCTCGGGCCAGGCACGGCCGAGTTCGGCGCACAGCGCCTGGGCCAGGAGGGGTTCGTCTTCGGCGATCAGGGCGGTGGTCATGGCGGCGGTCTCAGGCAGGGCGGGGCGGCGCCAGCGGCAGGCGGATCTCGGCGAGCGTGCCGCCGTCGGCCCGCGGCGCGAGGGTGAAGCTGGCCGCGGCGCCGTGCAGCCTGTGAAGGCGCTCGCGCACCTGGGCGACGCCGAAGCCGGAGCCCGGCGCGCCGGGCTCGCGGCCGCGGGCGGCGGCCGCCGCCTCGAGGCCGCGGCCGCTGTCGGCCACGCGCAGCACCAGCGTGGCGCCGTCGAGGGCGGCGCTGACGTGCAGTTCGCCGGGGCCGCGCTGCGGCTCGATGCCGTGCTTGATCGCGTTCTCCACCAGCGGCTGCAGCAGCAGCGGCGGCACCGCGATGGCGGCGAGCTCCGGCGGCAGCGCGACGCTGGCGCGCAGGCGCTCGCCCATGCGCACCTGCATCAGCGCGAGGTAGTCGGCGATGCGGGCGAACTCGTCGGCCAGCGGGTGCGCACCCTGGCGGCTGGCGTCGAGCGTGGCGCGCAGGAAGGCGATCAGGTGGTCCAGCATCTCCTGCGCGCGCGCCGGGTCGGCGGCGATCAGCGCGCGCAGGTTGGCCAGGGTGTTGAACAGCATGTGCGGCTCGAGCTGCGACTGCAGCAGGTCCAGGCGCGCCAGCGTGGCTTCGTGCGCGGCCGCCGCGGCCTGTGCGCGGTGGGCGCGCGCCTGGCCGCGCATGTAGAACCAGCCGCTGACGAAGGCGCAGAACACGGCCGTGGGCCCCAGGTCGCGCAGCAGCGTGCCCGGCTGGCGAAGGTAGGCGCCCCAGCTCGAGCTGCCGAAGATCGCGTCGCAGATCGTCGTGCCGGCCGCATAGCCCACCAGGCAGCCCGTGGCCACCAGGGCGAGGCCGCGCCAGCCCGGTGGAAAGCTGCGCGTCGGGTTGGGCATCACGCGGCGGCCGGTCTCGATCACCGCCCAGATGCACAGGCCGATCGCCTGCGCGTACACCAGCGTGCCGGCGAAATTGCCGCCGTGCAGCGTGGCGATGAGGCCGGCGATGCCGGTGTTGGCGAGGGCCACCTGCAGGCCGTGCTGCCCCAGCTCGCGCACGCCGAACGGCGGGGCGGGCGCGGGTGCTCCCGCGGGCGCGGCGCGGCGCGGGGGATCGGAGGACAGGGGCACGGTGGCGATCGGCATCGGAAGCCAGGATCCGGTGATTGTGGCTTCAGGCCGCCAGCACGGGGGCGGTGTCGCGACGGGTCGCCCAGATCTTGCCGGCGCGCGCCGCCAGCAGGCCGGCCGTCAGGCCGTAGGCGGCCGCGGCGAGCACGGCGGCCGTGGCATTGCCCGACAGCGACGGCTGCACCGCCAGCGCGACGTTGACCACGTAGCGCACCATGAACACGCCCACGTACAGCAGCAGCGGCGCGATGCTGCCGCCGATCGTGAAGCTGCCGTCGGCGTTGGCGCTGACCCGGCGCGGCAGGTCCAGCCAGCGGTTGGCCAGCGCGCCCAGTGCGGCGCCGGCCAACCAGGAGGTGCCGGTCAGCAGCTCGCCGGCCCCGGCGAAGCCGCGCAGCGCGCCGGCCAGCGAAGCCAGGCCGAGCACCACCGGCACGAGCAGCACGCGCGCGGCGGGCAGGGTCTGGGTACGGGTCTGGCGCAGGCCGAAGGCCACGAGCACGGCGAGGACGGCCCAGACGGCGGTGGGCGTGTGGGCGAGGATGGCGGGCAGGGCGTTCATGGCGGTGTTCCTTGGAGGAGAAGTTGTCGAACGGGAGCGCAGGGATGGTCGCGACTGCGGCCGCCGGCCGCCAGCGGCAGGCGACGAAGCGGCGCCGGCGGTCGCCAGATGCGCGCGCCGCGGCGCCGGATGCCGGCCCGGCGGCGCGGTGGCGGACGGCGCGGCCTGGGGAGAACCCTCGGGCCGGCGCCCGCCCGGCGCGTCATCCGTGTGCAATGCGCCGCGGTCCCTCGTGAAACCAGGTGTTCGCTGGGCAGGCTTCCCCAGGAATGGCGGCCTCGCGCAGGCTAAAATCCCCGCTGGTAGGGGAGGCCGCGAACGCGAGCCCGTCGGGCTTTCCGGCAGGCTGCGGGGCGGACCGGGAGGTCATACGGCACGAGCCGTGGACAACACTAAAAACGGCGCCGCCCATCGCGGCGAACGTCGGCGTCAGGGCTAGCCAATTGAGTCTTTCTTTCGTCATCGAGTCCTGGGCGGCGTGCGCGCCCGGCGTGGACACGCCGCAGCGCTGGTCGCAGTGGGCAGCCGCGCCCTGGCTGCCCGCAGGCGAGCCGCAGGCCGCGCTGGCGGCGGTCGCGCCGATGCAGCGGCGGCGCTTCGCGCCGCTCGGTCGGCTGGCGGCGCAGGCCGTCTTCGACCTCGGCGGCGAGCCGGTGCTGGCCGACGCCGCCGACCTGGGCGACCACCCGACCGTCTATGCCTCGCGCTACGGCGAGACCGGCCGCTGCCTCGAGCTGCTGGCCGAGCAGGCGCGCGGCGGCGCGCTGTCGCCCACCGGCTTCGGCCTGTCGGTGCACAACGCGATCGGCGCGATGATCGCACTGGTGCGCGGCGACCGCCGCAATTCGACGGCCATCGCCGCCGGCCACGCGACGGCCGCTGCCGGCGTCGCGGAGGCGATGGCGCTGCTCGAAGACGGCGCCCGGCACGCCGACCTGGTCGTCTACGACTCGCCGCTGCCTGGCGACTACACCACCTTCGAGGACGAGCCCAGCGCCCACTTCGCCTGGGCCTGGTGCCTGCGCCGGCCGCGGGCCGGCGAGCGCGCGCTCCACCTGGACTGGCAGGACGCCGATGCCGCGCTGCCCGACGCCGCCGCACCGGCACACCTGCCGGCCGGCCTGCAGGCGCTGTGGTTCGGCCTGTCCGGCGCACCCTCGCTGGTGCAGCAGGCCGACGGCCGCCGCTGCGTCTGGAGCCGCGATGCCTGAGGCCGCCGGCGTGCCGACCCCGACGGACAGCTCGCTGCTGAACCGCTGGTGGCGCGTGGGCGCCACCGGCTTCTCGTTCGCCGCCTTCGGCATCGGGGGCCTGGTGCTGGGCGGCGTCGTGGCGCCGCTGCTGCTGGTCGTCGTGCGCCACCACCAGCGCCGTTCGGCGCTCGTGCGCGCGGCCATCCACCACCTGTTCCGCGTGTTCGTGGCGATGATGTGCGGCCTGGGCGTGTGCAGCCTGGAGGTGCGCGGGCGCGAGCGGCTGCGCCGGCACGGCCTGCTGATCCTGGCCAGCCATCCGTCGCTGATCGACGTGGTGTTCCTGATGGCGCTGGTGCGCGACGCCGACTGCATCGTCAAGGCGGCGCTGCTGCGCAATCCGTTCACGCGCGGCCCGGTGCGCGCGGCCGGCTTCGTCTGCAACGATTCCGGCCCCGGCCTGATCGACGACTGCGTGGCCTCGGTGCGCGCCGGCAACAACCTGATCGTGTTCCCCGAAGGCACGCGCACGCCGCCCGGCAGCGCGCTGGGCCGGCTGCAGCGCGGCGCGGCCAACCTGGCGGTGCGCGGCGCGCTGCCGATCACGCCGGTGCGCATCAGCTGCTCGCAGCAGATGCTGGGCAAGAGCGACAAGTGGTGGCGCGTGCCGCGCAGCGCCGGACACTTCGTGATCGACGTCGGCGACGACATCCCGATCGCGCCCCACCTGGCCGCGGACGGCGCGCAAGCGCTGGCCGCGCGCCGCCTCAACGACGAACTGGCACGCCACCTCGGCGCGGAAAGACCCCATGCAGCAGCTTGAGAACGACATCAAGGAACTCATCATCTCCTCGCTGGCCCTGGAGGACATCACGCCGGCCGACATCGACGCGGCGGCGCCGCTGTTCGTCGACGGCCTGGGCCTGGACTCCATCGACGCGCTCGAGCTCGGCCTGGCGCTGCAGAAGCGCTACGGCGTGAGCCTGTCGGCCGAGTCCGAGGAGGTGCGCGCGCATTTCGCCAGCGTCCGCGCGCTGGCCGCCTTCGTGGTGGCCCAGGGCAAGGCGCCTGCCTGAGCACCCCGTCGCCTCTTCATTCCCTCACGGATTCCCACCATGACCAAGGACGATATCTTCGCCAGGATCGTCGACATCCTGCAGCAGACCTTCGACATCGAGCCCGCGCGCATCACCCGCGAATCGCGCCTCGGCGAAGACCTGGACATCGACTCGATCGATGCCGTCGACCTCATCGTGCAGCTCAAGCCGCTGGTGGGCAGGCGCCTGCAGCCCGAAGCCTTCAAGACCGTGCGCACGGTGCAGGACGTCGTCGACGCCCTGTACGGGCTGGTGCACGAGGCGCCGCACGCGTGATCTCCCCGACGGCGCCCGCCCCTGCCCGCAAGACCCCGCCGCTGCTGGCCGCGGTGCTGCTGGCGGCGAGCGTCGCCTATCCGCTCGTCGTCTACCTGGCGCTGGGCCACGTCAGCCCGCGCTGGATCGCGCTGCTGCTGGCGGCGCTGGCGCTGGCGCGCGCGGCGGTCACGCGCGAGGCGTTCTGGCTGGGCGCCGCGGCGCTCGCCGGCGTGCTGGCGGCGGCCAGCTTCCTGGGCGATCGCTGGGGGCCGCTGCAGCTCTATCCCGCGCTCGTCAACCTCGTGATGCTGGGCCTGTTCGCCAGCAGCCTGTGGCACGGTCCGACCGTGGTCGAGCGCCTGGCGCGCCTGCGCGAGCCCGACTTCCCTCCGGCCGCGGTCGCCTACACGCGGCGGGTGACGCAGGTGTGGTGCGGATTCTTCGTGGTCAACGGCCTGGCGGCCGCGGCCACCGCGCTGTGGGCCAGCGCGGCCGTCTGGGCGCTGTGGAACGGGCTGCTGTCGTACGTGGCCATGGGCGCGCTGATGGGCGGCGAGTGGCTGGTGCGCCGGCGCGTGCGCGGCCGCATCGCCGCCCGGGCCGCCGCCGGAGCCGCGCATGACTGAGGTCGCCGGCTGGCGCGCGCTCGCCGACCTGCCGCGCCGCGGCGCGCCGTCCGCCGCGGCGGTGGCCTGGCGTGCCGGCGGGGCGCTGTCGCAGGCCGACTTCGCGGCGCAGGTGGCTGCGTGGCGCGACCTGCTGGCCGCGCGGCCGGGCGCGCGCTGGGCCTTGTTCGTCGAGGACAGCTTCGACTTCGCCTGCGCGCTGTTCGGCGCCTGGCACGCCGGCAAGACGGTGATCGTGCCGGGCGACATGCAGGACGACACCGTCGCGCGGCTGCGCGGCTCCTGCGACGGCTTCCTGGGCGATCTCCCGGGCGCGCTCGCGCGGCCCGCGCCGGTGCGCGAGTTCGCGTTCGCGCCGCTGGACACGGTCGCCACCCGGCTGGTCGTCCACACCTCCGGCACCAACGGCGAGCCGCTGGCCATCCCCAAGCGCCTGGCGCAGCTCGACGCCGAGGTGCATGCGCTGGAGGCGCGCTTCGGTGCGCTGTGCGACAGCGGCCTGGCGCCGGCCAACCTCGCGCCCGAGACGGTGGCCGCCGGCGTGGCGTTCGCCGGGCTCGACGGCGTCGACGCCGAGGCCGGCCCGGCACCGGTGGTCTGGGCCACCGTCACCCACCAGCACATCTACGGCCTGCTGTTTCGCGTGCTGTGGCCGCTGGCCGCCGGCCGCCCGTTCGCGGCCGAGCGCCTGGTCTTCAACGAGGAGATCGTGCAGCGCGTGCGCGGTCCGGCGGTGCTCGTGGCCAGCCCGGCGCACCTGCGTCGCCTGCCCGAGGCGCTGGACTGGTCGGCCGTGCGGGGCGGCCTGCGCAGCGTGTTCTCGTCCGGCGGCCCGCTGCCGCCCGAGGCCGCCGAGAGCGTGCTGGGCCTGCTGGGCGTGGCGCCCGTGGAGGTCTACGGCAGCTCCGAGACCGGCGGGGTGGCCTGGCGCCAGCGTGCGCGCCACGGCGACACCTGGCAGCCGCTGCCGGGCATCGAGTTCAGGATCGACGACGGCGAGCTGTGCGTGCGCTCGCCGCACCTGCCCGACGGGGACTGGTGGCACACCGCCGATCGCGCAACCCCCGCCGGCGACGGCATGGACGGCTTCGAGCTGCACGGCCGCGCCGACCGCATCGTCAAGATCGAGGAGAAGCGCGTCTCGCTCACCGCGCTGGAGCAGCGCCTGGCCGCCAGCGCCGACGTGGTCGAGGCGCGCGTGCTGATGCTGGCCCCGGAACCCGCGCCGGCCGACGGCGTGGCCCACGCGGCGCGGCCGGCGGCGGTCATCGCGCTGACCGCCGCGGGCCGCGCCCGGCTGCAGGCGCTGGGCAAGCCAGCCCTGGTGGCCGAGTTGCGCACGCAGCTGCTGGCCACGGTCGACCGCATCGCGCTGCCGCGCCGCTGGCGCTTCGTCGACGCGCTGCCGGTCAACGCGCAGGGCAAGAGCACCGAGGCCCTGCTGGGGGCGCTGTTCGCGCCGCCGGTCGTCCGGCGGCCGGTGCGGCCGGTGCCGAAATGGCGCGTGGTCGAGCCGACCCGGGCGCAGGCGTCCATCGCGCTGACGGCCGAACTCGAGGTGTTCCACGGCCACTTCCCCGGCGCGCCCATCCTGCCCGGCGTGGCGCAGGTCGACTGGGCGATCGCGTTCGCGCGCGAGCGCTTCGCGCTGCCGCCGCGCTTCGTGCGACTGGACGCGCTGAAGTTCTCGCAGCCGGCGCTGCCCGGCATGCACCTGGACATCGAATGGCAGTGGAACGCCGCCACGTCCACGCTGCAGTTCGAGTACCGCTCCACGGCCGGCCGCCATTCCAGCGGCCGCATCGTGTTCGCCGATGCGGAGGCCGCGTGAGCGACGCCGCGTTCCGCCCGGTGGCGGTGATCCCGGTCTACAACCACGGCGAGGCGGTGGGCGCGGTCGCCGCCAACGTGCGCGCGGCCGGCCTGCATTGCATCCTGGTCGACGACGGCAGCTCGGCCGACTGCGCCGCGGTGCTCGACGCCCTGGCGCGCGCCCCCGACGTCACGCTGGTGCGCCTGGCGCGCAACCAGGGCAAGGGCGGGGCGATGATGGCGGGCCTGCGCGCCGCCGCGGCGGCCGGCCACTCGCACGCCCTGCAGATCGACGCCGACGGCCAGCACGACGCGCGCGACATCCCCGCGTTCCTGGCCCGCGCCGCGGCGCAGCCGGAGGCGGTGATCTGCGGCGTGCCGGTCTACGACGACTCGGTGCCGCTGGGCCGGCTGGTGGGCCGCTATGCCACGCACGTGTGGGTGTGGATCAACTCGCTGTCGCTCGAGATCCGCGACTCGATGTGCGGCTTCCGCGTCTACCCGCTGGCGCCGGTCGTGCAGCTGTTCGACCAGGCGCGGCTGGGCCGGCGCATGGACTTCGACCCGGAGGTGCTGGTGCGCCTGCACTGGCGCGGCCTGCGCATCGTCAGCATCCCCACGCGCGTGACCTATCCGCAGGACGGGCTGTCGCACTTCCGGCTGGGCCTGGACAACTGGCTGATCACGAAGATGCACACGCGCCTCGCCTTCGGCATGCTCGTGCGCTCGCCGCTGCTGCTGTGGCGCAAGGTGAGCTCGCGATGAGCGCCGCGCAGCAACGCGCCTCGGGCACCGGCCAGCGCCACTGGTCGGCGATCGGCGAGGAGACCTTCGCCGGCGGCATGTGGCTGATGTACGCGCTGTTCCGCGTCGGCGGCCGGCTGCCGTTCCGCGTGGTGCTCTACCCGGTGGTGCTGTGGTACTGGGCCGTCAACCGCGCCGCGCGCGAGGCCTCGCTCGAATACCTGCAGCGGCTGCAGCGGACCACGGGCGCGCTGGGCCACGAGCCCGGGCGGCGCGACACGCTGCGCCACTTCCTGTCGTTCGCCGAGACCATCCTCGACAAGATGCTGGCCGTGGGCGGCCGCTACCGGCTGGACCGCATCCGCTATGTCGGCCACGAGGCGATCGACGCGATGGTGCGCGTGAAACAGGGCGCCCTTCTGGTGACGGCCCACATCGGCTGCCTCGAGATGTGCCAGGCCTCGGCCGACGCCACGCCGGGCCTGAAGCTGACGGTGCTGGTGCATACGGTGCACGCCGAACAGTTCAATCGCATGCTGGAGCGGCTGTCGCCGGGCCGCGGCATCTCGCTGATGCAGGTCACCGAGATCTCGCCGGCCACCGCCGTGGTGCTGGCAGAGCGCATCGAGCGCGGGGAGTTCGTCGCCATCGCCGGGGACCGCGTGCCGATCGTGGCCGGCCGCGCCAGCGCGGTGCAGGTGCCGTTCCTCGGCCACGTCGCGCCGTTCCCTACCGGCGCCTACCTGCTGGCCGCGCTGCTGAAGTGCCCGCTGTACTCGCTGGGCTGCATCCGCCAGGGCGACACGCACGAGGTGGTGTTCGAGCGGCTGGCCGAGCGCGTGGTGCTGCCGCGCGCCGACCGCCTGGGCGCCTGCGCCGTCCTGGCCGAGGACTTCGCGCGACGCCTCGAGCGACTGCTGGTGCGCGCGCCGTTCGAATGGTTCAACTTCTTCTCGTTCTGGGACCAACCCGGAGCGCTGTCCGCTTCTCCACCGCCTGCGCGCCATGACTGAATCCCGTTCCATCGCCTTCGACGGCCGCCCGCTGACCATCGAGGACGTATGCCTGCTCGCCGCGCGCGGGGCCGACGCGTCGCTGTCGGCCGACCCGGCGTTCCGCGCCCGCATCCGCCGCGGCGCCGACTTCCTCGAGCGCCTGCTGCGCGAGGACGGCGTCGTCTACGGCGTGACCACCGGCTACGGCGACTCCTGCACCGTGGCGATCCCGCCCGAGCTGGTCGCCGAGCTGCCGCACCACCTGTTCGCGTACCACGGCGTCGGCCTCGGACGCATGCTCGATCCGGCCGAGACGCGCGCCGTGCTGGCCGCGCGGCTGCAGTCGCTGGCGCAGGGCATGTCCGGCGTCAGCGTCGGGCTGCTCGAGCAACTGGCGGCGTTCCTGGCGCACGACGTGCTGCCGCGCATTCCCGCCGAGGGTTCGGTGGGCGCCAGCGGCGACCTGACGCCGCTGTCGTACGTGGCCGCCGCGCTGTGCGGCGAGCGCGACGTGCTGTTCCAGGGCCGCGTGCAGCCGGCCGCCGCGGCGCTGGCGGCGCTGGGCCGCGCGCCGCTGCGCCTGCGGCCGAAGGAGGGCCTGGCGATCATGAACGGCACCGCGGTGATGACCGCGCTCGCCTGCCTGGCCTGGGAGCGCGCCGACTACGTGGCCCGCCTCGCGTCGCGCCTGACCGCCTGCAACGTGCTCGCCACCGCGGGCAACGCGCACCACTTCGACGAGGCGCTGTTCGCCGTCAAGCCGCACGCCGGCCAGCAGCGCATCGCCGCCCGGGTGCGTGCCGACCTGGCCGTCGACTCGGCCCGGCCCGCGGCGCGCAACGAGCAGCGCCTGCAGGACCGCTACTCGCTGCGCTGCGCGCCGCACGTCGTCGGCGTGCTGGAGGACGCGCTGCCCTTCCTGCGCCAGCTCATCGAGAACGAGCTCAACTCGGCCAACGACAACCCGATCATCGACGGCGAGCGTGAGCAGGTGCTGCACGGCGGGCACTTCTACGGCGGCCACATCGCGTTCGCGATGGACAGCCTGAAGAATGCCGTCGCCAACGTGGCCGACCTGCTCGACCGCCAGTTCGCGCTGCTGGTGGACACCCGCTACAACCACGGCCTGCCGTCCAACCTGTCGGGCGCCACCGGCCCGCGCGCGGCGATCAACCACGGGCTGAAGGCGCTGCAGATCAGCGTGTCGGCGTGGACGGCCGAGGCGCTCAAGCAGACCATGCCGGCCAGCGTGTTCTCGCGCTCCACCGAGTGCCACAACCAGGACAAGGTGAGCATGGGCACGATCGCCGCGCGCGACTGCCTGCGCGTGCTCGAGCTCACCGAGCAGGTGTGCGCAGCCATGCTGGTGGCTGCGCGCCAGGGCGTGGCGCTGCGCTGCGCGCAGGACGACGTCGTTCCCGGCGCGGCGCTGCAGGCGTTCCAGGCCGACCTGGCGCGGCGCATCGCGTTCGTGGCCGAGGATCGCGCGCTCGACACCGACCTGGTCGCCCTGCTGGGCGCACTGCGCGGGCGCGAATGGGAGCTGTACCCCGATGCCTGAGAACACCGCCCCGAGCGGGGCCGACCTGTCGCACGAGATCGAGGTCGTGCCGCCGTTCTTCGACATCGACTCGATGGACATCGTCTGGCACGGCCACTACGTGAAGTACCTGGAGCTGGCGCGCTGCGCGCTGCTCGACAAGTTCGACTACGGCTACACGCGCATGCGCGAGTCCGGCTACGGCTGGCCCGTCGTCGACCTGCGCCTGAAGTACACCCGGCCGGCCATCTTCAACCAGAAGCTGGTGGTGCGCGCCGAGATCGTCGAGTGGGAGAACCGGCTGAAGATGAACTACACCATCCGCGACGCGGCCACCGGCGCCAGGATCCACGCCGCGATGTCGATCCAGGTGGCGGTGGACCTGGCCACGCGCCAGATGCAGTACGTCTGCCCGCGCGTGCTGTGGGAACGGCTGGGGGTATCTCCATGCTGAAGCTCGCGCGCCTGGCCGCGCTCGCGCTGGCCATGCTGGTCGCCGCACCGGCATCGGCCGCCGACGGCGTCGCGTTGATCCGCCAGCGCCTGCAGGTGTCGCCCGTGCTCAAGGGCGAGTTCGAGCAGGTCAAGACGCTCAAGGGCTTCAGGAACCCGCTGGTGTCGCACGGCGAGTTCCTGCTCGCGCGCGGGCAGGGCGTGTGGTGGCACACGCGCCAACCCTTCGACTCGACGCTGGTCGTCACGCGGACGCGGCTGTTCACCCGCAACGCCGACGGCAGCGCCAGCGACCTGGTCGACGCGCAGGCCGAGCCCGGCGTCAAGCAGGTCAACGAGCTCGTCTTCTCGCTGCTGGCGGCCGACCTCGACGTGCTGGCCGACCGCTTCGACGTCGCGGCCCAGGCGCAGGGCGCCGCCGGCTGGACGCTGGTGCTGACCCCGCGCGACGCCAACATCGCGAAGTTCGTCGTGCGCGCCACGCTCACCGGCGAGCACGACGTGCAGACGGTGCGCCTCGAGGAGGCGCGCGGCGACACCACGCTGATCCGCTTCTCGCGCCAGGTGCCGGCGGCGGCGCTGGCGGCCGACGAGTCCGCCCGCTTCCGATGACCGCACGCCCCGCGCCGCGACCCGTGCGCCGCCTGCGCTGGCAGGTGGCGGCGTGGGCGTGGCTGGCCGTGGCCTGCGTGGTCGCGGTCCACCAATGGGTCTTCTGGCGTGCCCCGCATTTCGACACCGACGTGATGGCGCTGCTGCCGCAGGACGAGCAGGCCCCCGAGGTCGGTCGGGCCACGCGCCAGCTGGCCGCCCAGGTCGGGCGCCAGGTCGTCGTGATCGTGGGCGCGCCCGACTGGGCGTCCGCGCGGCGTGCCGCCACTGCCTGGCAGGCCGGACTCGCGGCGGCGCACCCGCCGCTGCGGGCCAGTGCGCTGGCCGGCCCCGACGCGTTGCGCGACACGCTGGCGTTCTACGCGCCGTGGCGCGATCGCCTGCTGACGGCGGCGCAGCGGGCGCAGCTCGAACACGCGGCGCCGCAGTCGCTCGTGCAGGGCGCGCTCGGCGCGCTGGCCCAGCCGGGCGGCGGCTTGCGGCTGGCCGACTGGAACGCCGACCCGCTGGGGCTGTGGCCTCAGTGGTGGCTCGCGCGCGCCAGCGACACGCGGGCGCGGCCGCGCGACGGCCTGCTCGCGCTGGACGACGGCGGCTTCGACTGGGTCGTGCTGCCGCTCGAGACCACCGGCCCGGCCTTCTCGCTGGGCGGCGACGCGCCGATCGCGGACGCGCTGGCGCAGGCACGTGCCGCGGCGCTCGCCGCGGTGCCCGGCGCACGGGTGCTGGCCGGCGGCGTGCCGCTGCACGCCGAGCATGCGGCGGCGCGCGCGCACCACGAGGTCGACGTCATCGGCGGCGGCTCGGTCGCCGGGGTGCTGCTGCTCGTCTTCCTGGCGTTCCGCTCGCTGTGGCCGCGGCTGCTGATGGCGGTGTCGCTGGCGGTGGGCGTGGCGATGGCGCTGTCGGCCACGGCCTGGGTGTTCGGCGAGGTGCACCTGCTGACCACGGTCTTCGGCGCCAGCCTGGTCGGCTGCGCCGAGGACTACGGCCTGTACTACTTCGCCAGCCGCCAGGGCGCGCCCGGCGTGCCGCCACTGCGCATGATGTCCACGCTGCTGCCCGGCCTCGCGCTGGCGCTGCTGACCAGCGTGCTGGGCTACGTGGCGCTGGGCCTGCCGCCGTTCCCGGGGCTGCGCCAGATGGCGCTGTTCTCGGTGGTGGGCATCGTCGGCGCGTTCCTGACCACGGTGTGCTGGTTCCCGTGGATCGATCGCGGCGAGCTGCGGCGCGGGCGCTTCGCGGAATGGGTCGTCGCCGGCTTCGCGCGCTATCCGCGCTTCGGCGCGACGCGTACCAGCTGGGCGGTGCATGCGGCGTTCGCGCTCGCCTGCGCCGTCGCCGTCGGATTCCTGCATGTCAACGACGACCTGCGCCAGCTGCAGAGCTCGCCGCCGGCGCTGCTCGACGCGCAGCGCGAGATCGGCCGCCTGCTGGGGCTGGCCAGCCCGAGCCAGTTCTTCGTGGTGCGCGGTACCGACGCCGACGACGTGCTGCGGCGCGAGGAGGCCTTGAAGGTGCGCCTGGACGAACGCGTGGCCACCGGCACGCTGGCCGGCTACCGTGCGCTGTCCGACTGGGTGCCGTCGCAGGTGCGCCAGGCCAGCGACGCCGCGCTGACGCGCCGCGTCGAGGACGGCGTGATCGCCGGTGTCGACCTGGTGCTGGGCGAGTCGCAGCAGCGCGCGCGCTTCGATGGCGCGCCGCTGACGCTCGAGCGCTGGCTCGCGTCGCCGGCGTCGGCGGCCGCCCGGTCGCTGTGGATCGGCGCGGTGCCGCCGCGCGCGGACGGCACCGCCTTCGCCAGCGTCGTGATGCTGCGCGGGGTGCGCGACCTGGCGGCGCTGCCGGGCATCGCCGCCGCCGCGGTCGGCCTGCCGGGCGTGCGCTGGGTCGACCAGGTGGAGTCGGTGTCGGCGCTGCTGGGCCGCTATCGCCACCTGATGGGCCTGCTGCTGGTCGCCGGCCATGTGGCCGTGCTGCTGGCCCTGGCGCTGCGCTACGGCCGGCGTGCCTGGCGCGCCTGGCTGCCCACCGCCGTCGCCACGCTGGGCACGCTGGCGCTGCTGGCCCTGTTCGGGCAGCCGCTGCAACTGTTCAACGTGCTGGCGCTGGCGCTGCTGCTGGGCATCGGCATCGACTACGGCATCTTCCTGCTCGAACGCGAGGCCACCGACCCGGGCGCGGCCTGGCTGGCGGTGGTGCTGGGCGCCGCCAGCACCTGGCTCTCGTTCGGCCTGCTGGCGTTGTCCACCACGCCGGCGTTACGCTCGTTCGGTCTCACGCTGCTGTTCGGCATCCTGCTCGTCTGGTTCGCGGCCCCGCTGTATCGGCCGCGCGCATTCCTCCCTCGCTCACTGGAAAACCCATGACCCTCGAATCCACCGACGTTCTGATCGTCGGCGCCGGCCCCGCCGGCGCCGTCGCCGCAGGCTTCCTGCGCCAGCAGGGGCGCCGGGTGCTCGTGCTCGAACGCGAGCAGTTCCCGCGCTTTTCCATCGGCGAGAGCCTGCTGCCGCAAAGCATGGAGTACATCGAGGCCGCCGGCATGCTGCAGGACGTGGTGGAGGCCGGCTTCCAGTACAAGAACGGCGCGGCCTTCGCCTGGGGCGACAAGTACACCGCGTTCGACTTCCGCGACAAGTTCTCCGAGGGCTGGGGCAGCACCTACCAGGTGCAGCGCGCCAGCTTCGACAAGGTGCTGGCCGACGCGGCCGTGCGCATGGGCGCCGAGATCCGCTTCCAGCACGAGGTCACCGCCATCGACCTCGCCGGCGAGCGCCCGCGGGTATCGGCGCGCGACGCCGCCGGCCACGTCTACGAGGTCGAGGCGCGCTTCGTGCTGGACGCCAGCGGCTTCGGTCGCACGCTGCCGCGCCTGCTCGAGCTCGAGACGCCGTCGGACTTCCCGGTGCGCGGCGCCATCTTCACGCACGTGGCGGACCACATCCCGCAGGACGGCCCGTTCGACCGCCAGAAGATCCGCGTGACGGTGCACCCGCAGCACCCCGACGTCTGGTTCTGGACCATCCCCTTCTCCAACGGCCGCTGCTCGATCGGCGTGGTCGCCGAGCAGGCCTTCCTGGCGCGCTACCCGGGCGACGAGATGACCCGCCTGCGCGCGATCCTCGCCGAGGACGCGGGCCTGTCCGCGTTGCTCAAGGACGCCGGGTGGGACACGCCGGCGCGCCAGATCGTCGGCTACTCGGCCAACGTGAAGTCGCTGTGGGGCAAGGGCTTCGCGCTGCTGGGCAACGCGGGCGAGTTCCTCGATCCGGTGTTCTCCAGCGGCGTCACCATCGCCTTCAAGTCGTCGGCGCTGGCCACGCAGTGCATCGCGCGCGAATTCGCCGGCGAGACCGTGGACTGGCAGGCCGACTACGCCGTGCCGCTGAAGGCCGGCGTCGACACGTTCCGCGCGTTCGTCGACGCCTGGTATGCCGGCGGCTTCCAGAAGATCATCTTCCACGAGCGCCACACGCCCGACATCCGCCGCATGATCTCGTCGATCCTGGCCGGCTACGCGTGGGACCAGGGCAACCCGTATGTCGCGCAGGCCAGGCGCCGGCTGGGCGTGCTGGAGGAACTGTGCAGCGCCTGATCGCCGTCGCCGGCCTCGCGCTCGCGCTGGCGGGGTGCGCGAGCGCGCCCCCGGCCGCGCAGGCGAGCCCGGAGCTGCGGCTGGCGCCCGCGCTGCTGGGTCGCGCCCTGGCCCTGCAGCAGCACCTGACGCTGCAGGCGCCCGGCCGCGAGCAGGAGCTCGACGTGCTGCTGGAGGCCGACGCGCGCCATGTGCGCCTGGGCGTGCTGGCCATGGGGCAGGTGGCCGCCCGCCTGGACTGGGACGGCGTGACCCTGGCCGAGACGAAGGCGCCGTGGTGGCCGCAGGCCGTCTCCGGCGCGCGCATCCTGAGCGACCTGCAGCTGACGCTGTGGCCGGTCGCCGCGATCCAGGCGGCGCTGCCGGCCGGATGGCAACTGGCCGAGGCCGGTGACGTGCGCACCCTCACCGAGGACGGCGCGGTCGTCACCGTGATCACCCGCACCGGCGCGCAGGTGGTGGAGCTCGAGCAGCGGCGCGAGCATTTCAAGTTGAAGATCGAGTCGCGCGACCTGGGCGCCGACGCCTCCTGAGCCTCATGAACGACATCTTTCTCCACCCCCCGTCCTGCGTCTGCGCGCTGGGCGACACGCCGGCGGGGATCCGCGCCGGCCTGTGGGCCGATGCGCCCGCGGGCGTCGCCCCCACCGACCGCCACACGCCGGGCCGCGTGCGCCACCTCGGCTGCGTGACGACGCCGCTGCCGTCGGTGGCCGGCTTGCCGCCGACGCAGCGCAGCCGCAACAACGCGCTGCTGCTGGCCGCGCTGGCGCCGTTGCGCGCGCAGGTGCAGGCCGCCGTCGACCGCTTCGGGCCGCGGCGCGTGGCCGTGGTGCTGGGCACGAGCACCGCCGGCCTCGACGAGGGCCTGGCCGCCATCCGCCATCGCCAGGCCGGCCGCGGCTGGCCCGCCGGCTACGACTACGCGCTGCAGGAGATGGGCAACGTGGCACAGTGCCTGGCTCGCGAGATCGGCAGCGCCGGCCCGGCCTACGCCGTCTCGACGGCCTGCTCGTCGGGCGCCAAGGCGCTCGCCAGCGGCGCGCGGATGCTGCGCGCGGGACTGGTCGACGTGGTGGTGGCCGGCGGCTGCGACGCGTTGTCCGAGTTCACCATCGCCGGCTTCTCGGCGCTCGAGGCGGTGTCGGCCGAGCGCTGCAACCCGCTGTCGGCCCGCCGCGCGGGCATCAACATCGGCGAGGGCGCCGCGCTGTTCCTGATGAGCCGCGAGCCCGGCCCGGTGCGGCTGTCCGGCTGGGGCGAGAGCGCCGACGCGCACCACATGTCGGCGCCCGAGCCGAGCGGCCGCGGCGCCGCCGAGGCGATGGTGCGCGCGCTGGCGCGGGCCGGCGTGGCGGCGGGCGACGTCGACTACGTCAACCTGCACGGCACCGCCACCGAGCAGAACGACGCGATGGAGAGCCTGGCCGTCGAACGCGTGCTCGGCCTCGACGTGCCGGTGAGCTCCACCAAGCCGCTGACCGGCCATGCGCTGGCCGCGGCCGGCGCGATCGAGGCCGCGTTCGCGTGGCACACGCTGGTCGACAACCCGACCGGCCGGCTGCCGGTGCACTGGTGGGACGGCGTGGCCGACGCGGCGCTGCCGGCGCTGCGCATCGTGACGCCGCGCATGGCGCTGGGCCGGCCGGTGCGCCATGTGCTGAGCAACTCGTTCGCGTTCGGAGGCAGCAACGCATCGTTGCTGCTGTCGCTGGCATGAGCGTACGCATGGCTGCTCCGAAGGGCGCTCGCACCGCAGTCCGCAGGACGGAGGGTTCCACATGACCGCGCCGACCGGCATCGCCGCGGGCTGGGCGCCGCACCTGATGGACGCCTGGGTGCCGCACCGCGGCGCGATGAGCCTGCTCGAGACGGTGGAGCAGTGCAACGAGCTGGGCATCGTCGCCGTCGTGCGCGTGCCGGCCGAGGGCCTGTTCAACGGCGACGACGGGGTGCCCGCATGGGTCGGCATCGAGTACATGGCGCAGGCGGTGGCCGCGTGGTCGGGCGCGCGCGCCCGCGCCGGCGGGGGATCGCCGAGAATCGGCTACCTGCTGGGCAGCCGGCGTTACGAGGCCGCGGTGCCGGCGTTCCGGGTCGGTGCCGAGCTGCGGGTGTTCGCGCAGTGCGAGCTGATGGGGGACAACGGGCTGGGCATGTTCGACTGCCGCATCGAGCAGGACGGCCGCGTGCTGGCGAATGCGCGCCTGAGCGTGTTCGAGCCGCCGGCGCAATCGCAGGAAGAGGCGCCGCACCGCGGCGCGAGGGAGGGAAAAGAATGACAGGGAACGACACGATCGGCGATCGCGGGACGGTGCTGGTCACCGGCGCGAGCCGCGGCATCGGGCGCGCGATCGCGCTGGCGGCGGCGCGCGACGGCCACGACGTGGTGGTGCACTGCCGCACCGGGCTGGACCAGGCCCGCGCGGTGGCCGACGAGGCCCGGGCGCTGTGCGTGGGCGCGCGCGTGCTCGCCTTCGACGTCGCCGATCGCGCCGCGGCGGCGGCAGCGCTGCTGGCCGACATCGAGCAGCACGGCGCCTACTACGGCGTCGTCTGCAACGCCGGCATCGCGCGCGACAACGCCTTCCCGGCGATGAGCGGCGACGACTGGGACGCGGTCGTCCACACCAACCTCGACGGCTTCTTCAACGTGCTGCACCCGGTGGTCATGCCGATGATCCAGCGCCGCAAGCCGGGCCGCATCGTCACGCTGGCCTCGGTGTCGGCGCTGATGGGCAATCGCGGCCAGACCAACTACAGTGCCGCCAAGGCGGGCGTGATCGCGGCGACGAAGTCGCTGGCCATCGAGCTCGCCAAGCGAGCCATCACCGTCAATTGCGTGGCGCCCGGGCTGATCGACACCGAGATGGTGACGCCCGAGGTGCTGGAGGAAGCGATGAAGATCATCCCGTTGCGCCGCATGGGAACCCCCGACGAGGTGGCCGCGCTGGTGGCCTTCCTGCTCCGGCCGGAGGCCGCGTACATCACGCGCCAGGTCATCTCCGTCAACGGGGGCATGGTCGGATGAAGCGCGTCGTCGTCACCGGATTCGGCGCCATCAGCCCGCTGGGCCACGACTGGCCCACCGTGCTCGCCGCGCTCAGGAGCGGGCGCAACGCCGTGCAGGTCATGGAGGCCTGGGCGCAGTACGAGGGACTCAACACGCGCCTGGGAGCGCCGGCGCGGCCGTTCGACCTGCCCGCGCACTACAACCGCAAGTCCACGCGCAGCATGGGCCGCGTGGCGCTGATGGCCACGCGCGCCAGCGAGCTCGCGCTGGTCGACGCCGGCCTGCTGGGCGACCCGCTGGTCACCAGCGGCCGCATGGGCGTGTCCTACGGCTCGTCGGCCGGCTCGCCCAACGCGATCGGCGACTTCGGCAGGATGATGCAGGACAAGTCCACCGAGGGCATCAACGCGAACACGTACATCAAGATGATGTCGCACACCGCGGCCGTCAACATCGGCGTGTTCTTCGGGCTCACCGGCCGCATCGTCACCACCTCCAGCGCCTGCACCTCGGGCAGCCAGGGCATCGGCTACGCGTTCGAGGCCATCCAGAGCGGGCGCCAGGTGGCGATGCTCGCCGGCGGCTCGGAGGAACTCGACGCCACCGAGGCGGCCGTGTTCGACACCCTGTTCGCCACCAGCGTGCGCAACGACGCGCCCGCGCTGACGCCGCGCCCGTTCGATGCGAAGCGCGACGGCCTGGTGCTGGGCGAGGGCGCCTGCACGCTGGTGCTGGAGGAGCTCGAGCACGCGCAGGCCCGCGGCGCGCGCATCCACGCCGAACTGCTGGGCTGGGGCACCAATTCCGACGGCACCCACGTGACCCACCCGAACGCCGCGACCATGGCCCAGGCGATGCGCCTGGCGCTGGTCGACGCGCGCCTGACGCCCGACTCGATCGGCTACGTCAACGCCCACGGCACCGCCACCGAGCAGGGCGACCTGGCCGAGTCGCAGGCCACCAGCGAAGTGCTGGGCCCGCACGCGCCGATCAGCTCGCTCAAGAGCTACATGGGCCACACGCTGGGCGCCTGCGGCGCGCTGGAGGCGTGGATGACCATCGAGATGATGCGCGAGGGCTGGTTCGCGCCCACGCTCAACCTCGAGGAGGTCGATCCGCGCTGCGGCGCGCTGGACTTCATCACCGGCGAGGGCCGGCTGATCGAGACGGACGTGGTGATGAGCAACAATTTCGCGTTCGGCGGGATCAACACGTCGTTGATCTTCCGGCGCTGGGCGTGAAGACAAGATTCCAATCACCTTGAGGAGGAAGTTCCCATGAAGCAGATTTCCATGTTCGCGGCCGCGCTGTCGCTGGCAGTCGGTGCGACGTCGGCTGTCGCGGGTACCCCGGTGGCGTTGCTGACCCCGGTGACGTTCGCGCCGACGACGGATCCGCGTGCCGAGGTGCGCGACGAGTGCAAGTTGGGCGACGTGCTGGCAACCCATGTCGGCGATGCCCTGCGTCGCACGAACAAGGGGCCCGGCACTACCGAGTCGACGAACGGCGACGTGCTCAAGATCACCGTCACGACGATCTGGGGCGCGCGTGGCAACAACTGGACGGGCCCGAAGGGCCTCGGACTCGACGCGGTGATCATGCATGACGGCGTCGTCCAGCGTTCGACCAGCCTGCATCGCACCACCATGGGCGGCTTCTGGGGCGCCTTCAAGGGTATCTGCGGCTTCATGGAACGCGATGCGGCGAGCATCGCCAAGGACCTGGCACGGTGGTCGCGCGATCCGAAGTTCGTACCGCAGTCGGAAGACGTGACGGCACCAGAAGCCGCGAGCACGCCGGCCTCCGAGGCTGCCCGTTGAGCCGGTGCTCGAAGGCAACTACCGGTCGACACCTGGAAGGCAAGACATCATGAAGAAGACTCTCGCGCTGCGGGGTGCGCTGCTGGCACTGTGCCTGGCATCCGCCTGCGGGGCATCGCTGGCACGCTCGGCGGTCCCGATGGTGGATTTGGGACACCAGGAGATCGTGACCTTCGACGGCCAGCCCTTGACGCTGGACACCATGCGCAAGGCCATCCTGTACGGCGGCCTGTCGCGGCGCTGGACGGCGGTGGGCGAGCAGCCCGGCGTGCTCTCGCTGCAAGCCTCCAACGGCGGCCACGTGGTTGTGGTCGAGGTGTCCTATGACGCCAAGAGCTACGACATCCGCTACAAGAGCAGCGTCGAGATGGACTACAAGAACGAGGACGGCAAGGCGACCATCCATCCGAAGTACAACCAGTGGGTCAACGACCTGAGCACCGCCATCCGTGCGGCCGTGCGCACGCGCAATGGCGAACGGTACTGAAGCCGTACCCCGACCGACCTCGAGCGCTTCGATGAGGCTGCTGCGCGCGGCAGTTGCACGGATTCCCGAAGCCGTACCTGGCGCGCCGATCGTCGCGCCGGCCTGGATGGGTGAGTCCGAGCGCGCGCGCTGGACGCGTCTGAATCCGGGCGCCCAGGCCGCATTCTCCGCGGGTCGTTCAATGGTGCGCGAGTTGCTGGAGAGTGCCACCGGCATCCCGGCGCGTGATTGGTGCGTCACCGCAGAACCGGGCTGCGAGCCGCGCGCCAGCGCACCCGGCCTGGCGACTCCCGCGCCGCGCGTGAGCCTGTCCCATCGGCTTGGCTGGGTCGCGGCGGCGATTGCGGGCACGGCGATCGGCGTCGACGTCGAATGCATTCGTGCTTCGCGCAGCGATCCCGGTGAACGCGCTGCGTTGATCCTCGCACTCGAGGAAAGGCCGGCGTGGGACGCGCTGCCACCGGTCGAGCGCGAGTCGGCGCTGCTGACGCGCTGGACGGCCAAGGAGGCCTGGTTCAAGGCCGCGCAATCGCCGGACTCGGCGTGGGACTTCCGTCGCGTTGTTGCCCGCCCCTGCGCGCCCGACCGGTCCAACGTGCGTGTGTGGATCGAATCGACGTTGCACCTCGCGCTTTGCTGCGCCGACGCGCGCGCGCTGGCCGATGTCGGATTCGAAGGTGTCGATCCGGTGGCCTCCTCCTGCACGTTCTGGCACGTCGGCCAGGCCTGAGACGACGATGTTGACCCCCAAGCCCCTGCCTCCCTACATCCCCGAGACCGCCTTCGGCGACTGGTTCCTGCACACCCGCACCTGGGACGTGCACGTGCTGGAGGTGGCGCTGCGCGACCTCGAGCCGCTGATCCCGCAGCGGCGCGCCTGCTACCCGGTGGTGGTGGACGTGGGCTGCGGCTGGGGCGGCTCGCTGGGCAAGCTCGCCGAGCGCTTCAGGCCCGAACGCCTGGTCGGCTTCGACATCGCCCCGAAGATGGTGGCGGCCGCGGGCGACGCGGCCGAGCGGCTGCGCGCGTCGGGCGGCCCGGCGGTGGAGGTGGTGCAGGCGGACAGCGCCGCGCTGCCGCTGGCCGACGCCAGCGTCGACCTGCTGTTCTGCCACCAGACCTTCCACCACCTGGTCGACCAGGACCGGGCGATCGCCGAATTCTTCCGCGTGCTGCGGCCCGGCGGCGTGCTTCTGTTCGCCGAGTCGACCCGGCGCTACATCCATTCCTGGATCATCCGCCTGCTGTTCCGCCACCCGATGGCGGTGCAGAAGACGGCGCCCGAGTACCTGGCGCTGGTGCGCGCCGCCGGATTCACGGTGCCGGACGCGCAGGTGTCCTACCCGTTCCTGTGGTGGAGCCGCGAGGACCTGGGGCTGGCGGAACGCGCCCTGCGCATCCGGCCGCCGTCCGTGCGCGAGGAGACGCTGATCAACCTGGTGGCCACGCGGCCGCTCTGATTGCGCGGGTGTCTTGCGCTGGCGCAACAGTGGGCATGTGCTTTGCCGTAGCGTTACAAGAGCGCGACCGCAAAGCCAGTAGGATCGAACCATGACCCTCGTCCTCACCGATCGCCCGCAGACGCTGGGCGAAGAGATCGCCAACGCGATCAGCCACGGCCTGGGCTTCCTGCTGGCCATCGCCTCGCTGCCCATCCTCGTGGTGATGGCGGCGCGCCATGGCACCGTGGTCAACATCGTCGCCGTGACCATCTTCTCGGTCACGATGATGCTGCTCTACCTGGTCTCGACGCTCTATCACGCGCTGCCCGAGGGCAAGGTCAAGACCTTCCTGAACCGGGTCGACCACGCGGCGATCTACCTGTTCATCGCCGGCAGCTACACCCCGTTCGCCCTCGGCGTGCTGCATGGCCGCTGGGGCTGGACGCTGTTCGGCGCCATCTGGGCGATGGCCGCCGCCGGCATCGCCGTCAAGCTGCTGAACCTGCTCAAGCACCCGCTGTGGTCCACCGGACTGTACGTGGCCATGGGCTGGTCGGCGCTGGCGGCCGCGGGCCCGCTGATCCACGCGATGCCCATGGCCGGCCTGCTGTGGCTGCTGGCCGGCGGCGTGGCCTACACGCTGGGCGCCATCGTGTTCATCTTCGACTCGCGCGCCCGCTACCTGCACTTCGCCTGGCACCTGTTCGTGCTGGCGGGCACGACCTGCCATTTCTTCGCGGCGCTCTGGTACGCGACGCCGGCGACGCTGGCCGCCTAGCGCCGCGATCCGCCCAGGATCGACCCCAGCACCCCGCGGATGATCTCCCGGCCCACCGACGAGCCGATCGAGCGCATCGCCGAGCGGGCCGCCGACTCGGCCAGGCCCTCGTGGTGGCCGCCGCGCGGTCCGGTGCTGCCGAACAGCACGCTGCCGATGCCCCCGAGGAGGCCGCCGCCCGGCGCGGGCGCCTCGGCGGGTGCGATGCCGACCGGGGCCGGTGGCGCCGTCGCCACCGACGGCGCGGCCGGAGGCGCGCTCTGCTGGGCCGGGGCCGCCGCCACGCGGCCCTTGAGCACTTCATAGGCCGACTGGCGGTCGACCGTCTTCTCGTAGATGCCGGCGACCAGGGAGTTCGCGCGCAGCGCGGTGCGCTGCTCCGGGGTGATCGGACCGATCTGGCTGCCCGGCGGCAGCACGAACACGCGCTCGGTGATGCTGGGGCGGCCCTGGGCGTCGAGGAAGCTGACCAGGGCCTCGCCGACGGCGAGTTCCGTGATCGCTGCCGCGACGTCGAGCTTGGGGTTCGGCCGCATCGTGTCGGCCGCGGTCTTGACGGCCTTCTGGTCGCGCGGCGTGAAGGCGCGCAGGGCGTGCTGCACGCGGTTGCCGAGCTGGCCCAGCACGGTGTCGGGGATGTCCAGCGGGTTCTGCGTCACGAAGAACACGCCCACGCCCTTGGAGCGCACCAGCCGCACGACCAGCTCGATGCGTTCGACCAGCGCGTCCGGCGCATCCTTGAACAGCAGGTGCGCCTCGTCGAAGAAGAACACCAGCTTCGGGCGCTCCAGGTCGCCCACCTCGGGCAGGAACTCGAACAGCTCCGACAGCATCCACAGCAGGAAGGTGGCGTACAGGCGCGGGCTCTGCAGCAGATTGTCGGCAGCCAGGATGTTGATCACGCCCTGGCCGTCGACGGTCTGCATGAAGTCGGCGATCGACAGCATCGGCTCGCCGAAGAACGCGGTGCCGCCCTGTTGCTCGATCTGCATCAGGCCGCGCTGGATCGCGCCGATGGAGGCCGCGCTGATGTTGCCGTACTCGGTCTGGAAGTCGGCCGCGTTGTCGCCCACGTGCTGCAGCATCGCGCGCAGGTCCTTCAGGTCGAGCAGCAGCAGGCCGCGGTCGTCGGCGATCTTGAAGACCAGGCTCAGCACGCCCGACTGGATCTCGTTGAGCGCCAGCATGCGCGTGATCAGCAGCGGGCCCATGTCGGAGACCGTCGCGCGCACCGGGTGGCCCTGCTCGCCGAACACGTCCCACAAGGTGGTGGGGCAGGCGACCGGGGAAGGCGGCTCGAGGCCGCGATCCTTGAGCACCTGGGCCAGCTTGGCGCCGACGCTGCCGGCCTGGCTGATGCCGGTGAGGTCGCCCTTGATGTCGGCCATGAACACGGGCACGCCGATGGCGGACAGCTGCTCGGCGATCGCCTGCAGCGTGATGGTCTTGCCGGTGCCGGTGGCGCCGGTGATCAGGCCGTGGCGGTTGACGAGCGAGGGCAGCAGCAGGCACTCGGTGTCGCCGTTGCGGGCGACCAGGATCGGATCGGGCATGGAGTCTCCAGGCAAGGGGGATTCAGAGCGATGCGTGGGCGTGCAGGCGCGCGGGCAGCGCGCGCGCGTCCGGCGCCAGCGCGGCCGCGGACAGCGCCGGTAGCTCGCCGGCCAGCGCGCCGCGCAGCAGGCGCTCCAGCGTGGCGGCGTGGGGCAGCAGCGGCCCGAAGAACAGCACGGTGTCGCCGCGGGCGAGCAGCAGGGTGGGGAAGTCCTCGATGTCGAGGTCGCCGACGAGCTCGGACTCGTCTTCGATGTCCACCCAGACGAAGCGCAGGCCCGGCGGCAGCGCGTCGCGCACCGCGGCCAGGGTGTCGCGGTAGGCGTCGCAGGTGCGGCACCACTGCGCGCACAGGCAGGCCACCAGCAGGGGCTCGGCGTCGGGGTGGTCGGGGGAGGGCGGTGCGGCGGGCATCGGCAAGAGTGTGCCTGCAAAAAGGAAAAGGGGAGCGAGACGCCGTCTCGCTCCCTTCACCCCGCCGAAGCCCGTCAACTCCGGCGTCCCGTCACGCCCCCTTGCGTTGGCGCACCGCCAGTTTCGGGGCGGCGGCGCGGCGGGGCAACGAAGCAAACAGCATGAGCAAAGAAGGGCTCACCTGTTGGGTTGCGGCGTGATGCGCAGGTAGGGCCGCACCGGGTCCCAGCCCTTGGGGAATTTCGCCTTGAGCACCTCGGGGTCCTGCAGCGAGGGCACGATCACCACCGGGTCGCCGTCCTTCCAGTTGGCCGGCGTGGCCACGCTGTGGGAGTCGGTCAGCTGCAGCGAGTCGATCACCCGCAGGATCTCGTCGAAGTTGCGGCCGGTGCTGGCCGGATAGGTGATCGTCAGGCGGATCTTCTTGTTCGGGTCGATCACGAACACCGAGCGCACCGTGGCGGTGGCGCTGGCGTTGGGGTGGATCAGGTCGTACAGCAGGCTGACCTTGCGGTCGGCGTCCGCGATGATGGGGAAGTTGACCCGGGTCTTCTGCGTGTCGTTGATGTCCTCGATCCACTTCCTGTGCTGCTCGACCGGGTCGACCGACAGCGCGATGACCTTGACGTTGCGCTTCCTGAACTCGTCGCCCAGCTTGGCGGTGAGGCCCAGCTCGGTGGTGCACACCGGGGTGAAGTCGGCCGGGTGCGAATAGAGCACGCCCCAGCTGTCGCCCAGCCACTGGTGGAAGTGGATCGGGCCGTCGCTGGACTGCTGCTCGAAATCGGGGGCGGTGTCGCCCAGTCGCAAGGTCGCCATGGTCAATCTCCGGGGGTTGGAACGTGTCGGTGGCCGCCCGCGCGGCGGCGGGCAGGGCAAGCGAGTCAGTCTAGCCACCGCCCCCGGCCGGGGCAACGAAGCGAACCGCATGACCATTCCCGTGAAATCGTGTGTTGGGGGTGCGCGCGCCGGCGTGGCGTCCGCGCGTCAGGCGGCCAGCTAAAATGCTGGTTTTCCCCAAATTCCGCCCCGGTGCCACCGCAACACCGGGCAGCGTCGCATCCAGGAGCGTTTTCTTATGGCCGGGCACTCGAAATGGGCCAATATCCAGCATCGCAAGGGCCGCCAGGACGAGAAGCGCGGCAAGGAATGGACGCGCGTCATCCGTGAAATCATGGTGGCCGCGCGCACCGGCGGCGGCGATCCGGGCATGAACCCGCGCCTGCGCCTGGCCATCGAGAAGGCCAAGGCGGTCAACCTGCCGGCCGACACGGTCAAGCGCAACATCGACAAGGCCACCGGCAACCTCGAGGGCGTCAGCTACGAGGAGATCCGCTACGAGGGTCGCGGCATCGGCGGCGCCGCCGTGATCATCGACACGATGACCGACAACAAGGTGCGCACCGTGGCCGAGGTGCGCCACGCGTTCTCCAAGTACGGCGGCACCATGGGCACCGAAGGCTCGGTGGCGTTCCAGTTCAAGCATGTCGGCCAGTTCGTCTTCGCGCCGGGCGCGTCCGAGGACAGGATCATGGAAGTGGCGCTGGAAGCCGGCGCGGAGGACGTCGTCACTCACGACGACGGCTCCATCGAGGTGCTGAGCGCGCCGTCCGAGTTCGAGGCGGTGGGCAAGGCGCTGGAGGCCGCGGGCCTGAAGCCCGACGGCGCGGAAGTGACGATGCGCCCCGAAAGCCATGTCGAGCTCGCGGGCGACGACAGCGCCCGCATGCAGAAGCTCCTCGACGTGATCGAAGATCTCGATGACGTGCAGGACGTCTATCACAACGCGGTACTTTCCGAATGAAGATTCTCGTCATCGGCGGCGGCGGGCGCGAGCACGCGCTGGCCTGGAAGCTCGCCCAGAGCGATCGCGTGCAGCGCGTCTACGTGGCGCCCGGCAACGGCGGCACCGCGGCCGACCGGCGCCTGGTCAACGTGCCGGCGACCGATCCGCAGGCACTCGCCGATTTCGCGGTCGCCGAGAAGGTCACCCTGACCGTCGTCGGCCCCGAGGGCCCGCTGGCGCAGGGCGTGGTGGACGTGTTCCGCGCGCGCGGCCTGCGCATCTTCGGCCCCACGAAGGCGGCGGCGCAGCTGGAGAGCTCGAAGGCGTTCTCGAAGAATTTCATGAAGCGCCACGGCATCCCCACCGCCGCCTACGAGACCTTCACCGACATCGCCGCCGCGCACGCCTACGTCGACCAGCTCGGCGCGCCGATCGTCGTCAAGGCCGACGGCCTGGCCGCGGGCAAGGGCGTGGTCGTCGCCAACACCGTCGCCGAGGCGCACGCCGCCGTCGACTGGATGCTCAAGCCCGAGGGCGGCCTGGCGGTGCAGCACAACGACGCGCCGCGCGTGGTGATCGAGGAATTCCTCGCCGGCGAGGAAGCCAGCTTCATCGTGATGGTGGACGGCAAGAACGTGCTCGCGCTGGCCTCCAGCCAGGACCACAAGCGCCTGGGCGACGCCGACACCGGCCCCAACACCGGCGGCATGGGCGCGTACTCGCCCGCGCCGGTGGTCACGCCCAACGTGCACCAGCGCGTGATGCACGAGATCATCCTGCCCACCGTCGAAGGCATGGCCAAGGACGGCATCGTCTTCACCGGTTTCCTGTACGCCGGCCTGATGATCGACGCCCAGGGCCATCCGAAGACGCTCGAGTTCAACACCCGCATGGGCGACCCCGAGACGCAGCCGATCATGATGCGCCTGAAGAGCGACCTGGCCGAGGTGCTGATGCACGCCACCGACGGCACGCTGGACCAGGTCGAGCTGGTGTGGGACCGCCGCGTCGCGCTGGGCGTGGTGATGGCCGCCGCCGGCTACCCCGACGCGCCGCGCAAGGGCGACCGCATCACCGGCCTGCCGGTCGACACCGATGACGCTGTCGTGTTCCACGCCGGCACCGCGCTCGACGGCGACGTCACCACCGTGACCGGCGGCCGCGTGCTGTGCGTGACCGCGCTGGGCGACTCCACCCGGGCCGCCCAGCAGCGCGCCTACGAGACGCTGCGCCCCGTGCATTTCGACGGCGAGCAGCACCGCACCGACATCGGCTACCGTGCGATCCACAAGCGGTGAATGCTGGGACGCTGGCGGCCGCGACTTCGCGGCCTCCGAGCCAGCGGCGCTGACGCCCCCCGGCGACGGCGGCCCGATCGAGCTCACCGCGCGGCCGGTGCAGCTCTGCGGCAGCGCCCTGGCGCGCCTCGTGCTGCGCGCGACCGGCTGGCGCCTGCAGGCCGACGGCCTGCCCGCGCCGCAGGGCGTCATCGTCGTCTACCCGCACACCTCGAACTGGGACTTCATCTGGGCCATGCTCGCCAAGTGGGCGATCGGCCTGCCGGTCACCTTCTGGGGCAAGGCCACGCTGTTCGACATCCCGCTGTTCGGCCGCTGGCTGCGCTGGCTGGGCGGCATGCCGGTGGTGCGCGACGCCCCCAACGGCGTGGTCGGCCAGATGGCGCAGCGCCTGCGCGAGGCGCGCGAGCACGGCGAATTCATGTGGCTGGCGCTGTCGCCCGAGGGCACGCGCCGGCGCACCGCGGGCTGGCGCAGCGGCTTCCACCAGGTGGCGCTGCAGGCCGAGGTGCCGGTGGTGCTGGCCTATCTCGACTATGCTCGACGCGAGGTCGGATTCGACTCGGCCTGGCGCGTCAGCGGCCGGCCGCAGGCCGACCTCGCGCGTTTCGCGCAGCGCCTGCAGGGCCGCACCGGCCGGCGCCCCGCGCTGGCCGCGCCCGTGCAATTGCTCTGACAACCCGAGCCACCGCGATGCCCCCAGCCCCGACGCCGTCCCCCGCCGCCGCGACGCCCGACGTCGCCCGCGTGCGCACCTACCTGCTGGACCTGCAGTCGCGCATCGTGGGCGCGCTCGAGGCCGCCGACGGCCGGCCGTTCCTGAGCGACGGCTGGGTGCGCCCGGCCGACGGCCGCCTGACCGGCGACGGCCTGTCGCGGCTGATCGAGGAGGGCGCGCTGTTCGAGCGCGGCGGCTGCAACTTCAGCCACGTGGCCGGCCAGGCGCTGCCGCCGTCGGCCACCGCCGCCCGCCCCGAGCTGGCCGGCGCGGCGTTCGAGGCGCTGGGGGTGTCGCTGGTGCTCCACCCGCGCAACCCCTACGTGCCCACCGTGCACATGAACGTGCGCCTGTTCTGCGCGTTCCCGAAGGATCGCGCGCCCGTGTCCTGGTTCGGCGGCGGCATGGACCTGACGCCCTACTACGGCTTCGAGGACGACGCGCGCCACTTCCACGCCACCTGCCGCGACGCCCTGGCGCCGTTCGGCGACGGGCTGCACGCGCGCTTCAAGACCTGGTGCGACGAGTACTTCTTCCTGAAGCACCGCAACGAGCCGCGCGGCATCGGCGGCATCTTCTTCGACGACTTCGCCGAGCTCGGCTTCGAGCAGGGCTTCGCGATGCTGCGCTCGGTGGGGGACGCCTTCCTGGCGGCCTACCTGCCCATCGTCGAGCGCCGGCGCGCGCTGGCCTGGGGCGAGCGCGAGCGCGACTTCCAGGCCTACCGTCGCGGGCGCTATGTCGAGTTCAACCTCGTGTGGGACCGCGGCACGCTGTTCGGCCTGCAGTCCGGCGGCCGCACCGAGGCCATCCTGATGTCGATGCCGCCGCTGGCCACCTGGCGCTACCAGTGGGCGCCCGAAGACGGCACGCCCGAGTCCGTGCTGTACACCGACTTCCTGCGTCCGCGCGACTGGATATCGCCCTGAGCACCGCCCCGCGCGCTGCCGGCCTGTTCGGCGGCAGCTTCGACCCGCCGCACCTCGCCCACCGCGCGCTGGCGCAGGCCGCGCTCGCGCAATTGCCGCTGGACACGCTGGTCTGGGTGCCGGCGCGGCAGTCGCCGCACAAGGCCGATCGCCGGCCCGCCTCCGGCGCCGACCGGGTGGCGATGCTGCGATGCATCACCGAGGGCGAGCCGCGCTTCGCCATCGACCCTCGCGAGCTCGACCGCGCCGGCCCCAGCTTCACCGTCGACACGCTGCGCGCGCTCCACGCCGAGCAGCCCGACGTGCGCTGGTGGCTGGTCCTCGGCCAGGACCAGTACGCGCGCTTCGACACCTGGCACGACTGGCGCGGGATCCTCGCGCTGGCCGGCCTGGCGGTGGCCGCGCGCGACGGCGATGCCGTGCGCGCCGCGCCCGGCCTGGCCGGCATCGACCACGCGCTGCGCATCGTCGAGATGCCGGCACTGCCCCATTCCGCGACCACGGTGCGTGCGCGCGCCGCGGCCGGGCTGGACGTCACGGCGCTGGTCGGCGCGCCGGTGGCGCGTTATATTGCCGACCACCACCTATATCGAGTCGCCCGACCCCCCGTCGGAAACCCTCCCGATTCGCAAACGAGCAAGAAGAATTAATGGACATCCGCAAACTGCAACGCGCCATCGTCGATGGTCTGGAAGACGTCAAGGCCCAGAACATCCTGGTCTTCAACACGGAGCACCTGTCGCCGCTGTTCGAACGCGTGATCGTCGCGGCCGGCGCCAGCAACCGCCAGACCAAGGCCCTGGCCGCCAGCGTGCGCGAAGCGGTCCGGACCGCGGGCCTGGACGTGCTGCGCACCGAGGGCGAGGAAAACGGCGAGTGGATCATCGTCGACTGCGGCGCGGCCGTGGCGCACATCATGCAGCCGTCCATCCGCGACTACTACCGCCTGGAAGAGATCTGGGGCGGCAAGCCGGTGGCGATCAAGCTGAACACGCAGTCGGGCGGCCTGGTGAAGGCGTCCGAGCCGGACGACGAGGACGAGGACGTCGCGCCGGCCCGCAAGCCGCGCGCGAAGGCGCCGCGCGCCACGAAGGAAGAGGACACGCCGGCCCGCAAGGCCGCGCTGAAGACGGCCGGCACGAAGTCGTCCGGCGCGAAGAAGCCGGCGCAGGAGAAGCGCCCGGCGATCGGCAAGGACGCCGCCTCCGCCGCCGACAAGGCGATCCGCGCCGCCAAGGCGGCCAAGGCCAAGGCCGCGCCGGCCAAGAAGCTGACGGCCCGCCAGGCCGCGGCCACCAAGCCGGCCGGCTCGCAGAAGGGCGTCGCCAAGCCCGCGCCGAAGACGGCCGCCGGCAAGCTGTCGGCCGCCGCGAAGACGCGCGCCGGTTCCACCGCCGCGCGCACCGGCACGGCGCCGGCCAAGGCGGCCGCGGTCAAGAAGGTCGTGGTGCCGGCCAACAGCTCGCGCAACGCCGGCACGGCCGCCAAGAAGACCGTGGCCAGGAAGGCGGCCACGAAGTCCGCCGTGGCGAAGAAGGTCGCGGCGCGCCGCGGCTGATCGCCGCGCGGCCTCCCCGGACGGCGACCTCGGTCGCCGTTTTTTCGTCGGTACAGTCCACACCATGCGCCTGATCATCGCCTCCGTCGGCCAGAAGCCGCCCGCCTGGGCCGAGACCGCCTACGAGGAATTCGAACGCCGCTTCCCGCCCGAGATGCGCCTGGAACTCAAGGCCGTCAAGGCCGAGCCGCGCGCCGGCAAGGCGGCGGCGCAGCTGATGCAGGCCGAGGCCAAGCGCCTGGAGGCGGTGCTGCCGCCGGGCGTGCGCCGGGTGGTGCTCGACGAGCGCGGCACGCGCTGGACCACGCGCGCGCTGGCCGACCGGCTCGAGTTCTGGCGCGGCGACGGCCGCGACGTCGCGTTCCTGATCGGCGGCCCCGACGGGCTCGATCCCGAGCTGAAGGCGACCGCCGACGAGACGGCGCGATTGTCCGACCTGACGCTGCCGCACGCGTTCGTGCGCGTGCTGCTGGCCGAGGGCCTGTACCGCGCGTGGTCGCTGTCCGTCGGCCATCCTTATCACCGGGAATGACGATGTCCTCGAAGAAGCACCCGTTCGTCTACCTCGCCTCGCAAAGCCCGCGCCGGCGCCAGCTGCTGGACCAGCTGGGCGTGCGCCACGAGCTGCTGCTGGCGTCCGCCGACGAGGATGCCGAGGCGCTGGAGGACCACGTTCCCGGCGAGAGCCCGGCGGCCTACTGCGCGCGCGTCACGCAGCTGAAGCTGGGCGCCGCGATCGCACGCCTGAAGCGACGCGGCCTGCCGCCCGCGCCGGTGCTGTGCGCCGACACCACGGTGGCGCTGGGCGCGCGCATCTTCGGCAAGCCGGTCGACGCGGCCGACGCGCACGCGACGCTCGCGCGCCTGTCCGGCCGCACCCACCGGGTGATGACGGCGGTGGCGCTGGCCTCGGCCTCGGGGCGGGTGCGCAGCAGCGCACTGAGCGTGTCCACGGTGCGCTTCGCGCCCATGCCCGAGCACGCGATCGCCGCCTACGTTGCCAGCGGCGAGCCGTTCGGCAAGGCCGGCGCGTACGCGATCCAGAGCCGCGTCGCCGCCTGGATCGAGCGCATCGCCGGGAGCTACTCCGGTATCATGGGTTTGCCCCTGCACGAGACCGCGCGACTGCTGCTGGACGCGGGGGTCGAGTTGCAAGAATAAGAGAACCCGAGACCGTATCGACATGCACGACATCCTGGTCAACTGGTCGCCGCAAGAGACGCGCGTCGCGATCATCGAGAACGGCGCGATCCAGGAACTGCATCTCGAGCGTACGCTGGAGCGCGGCCTCGTCGGCAACGTCTACCTGGGCAAGGTGGCGCGGGTGCTGCCGGGCATGCAGTCGGCCTTCGTCGACATCGGCCTCGAACGCGCCGCGTTCCTGCACGTGGCCGACCTGCATGGCCATCCGTCGACCAAGCCCGAGGGCGCGCCCGTGGCCATCGAGAAGCTGGTCTTCGAGGGCCAGTCGCTCACCGTGCAGGTGGTCAAGGATCCGATCGGCACCAAGGGCGCGCGGCTGACCACGCAGGTGAGCATCGCCGGCCGGCTGCTGGTCTACCTGCCGCACGACAACCACATCGGCATCTCGCAGCGCATCGGCTCGCACGACCTGCGCGAGCAGCTGCGGGCGCGCATGGTCGCGCTGGCGGGCCGGCCCGAGGACGGCGGCGGCGGCTTCATCCTGCGCACCAACGCCGAGGAGGCCAGCGACCAGGAGCTGGGTGACGACATCGCCTACCTGCGCAAGACCTGGGCGCGCATCCGCGAGCGCGCGCTGTCGCGGCCCGCGGGCTCGCTGCTGCACCAGGACCTGAGCCTGGCCGAGCGCGTGCTGCGCGACATCGCCAACGAGAGCACGCAGGCGATCCGCATCGACTCCAAGCTGCAGTACGACGCGCTGCGCGCCTTCGGCGACATCTATGCGTCCACCTCGGTGGGCCGGCTGGAGCACTACAAGGGCGAGCGCCCGATCTTCGACCTCTTCAACATCGAGGAGGAGATCGCCCGCGCGCTGGCGCGCCGCGTCGACCTGAAGAGCGGCGGCTACCTCATCATCGACCAGACCGAGGCGCTGACGACGATCGACGTCAACACCGGCGGCTTCGTCGGCGCGCGCAACTTCGACGAGACCATCTTCAAGACCAACCTCGAGGCCGCCGGCGCCATCGCGCGCCAGCTGCGCCTGCGCAACCTGGGCGGCATCATCATCGTCGACTTCATCGACATGACTCGCGAGGACCACCAGCAGGCCGTGCTGTCCGAGTTCCGCAAGCAGCTCGTCAAGGACCGCACCAAGGTGACCGTCAGCGGCTTCACCGCGCTGGGCCTGGTGGAGATGACGCGCAAGCGCACCCGCGAGTCGCTGGCCCACATGCTGTGCGAGCCGTGCCCCACCTGCGCCGGTCGCGGCCAGGTGAAGACGGCGCGCAGCGTCTGCTACGACGTCCTGCGCGAGATCCTGCGCGAGGCGCGCCAGTTCGACCCCAAGGAATTCCGCGTGATCGCCAGCGCGGCGGTGGTGGAGATGCTGCTCGACGAGGAGAGCGCCCACCTGGCCGACCTGTCGGCCTTCATCCGCAAGCCGATCTCGCTGAGCGCCGAGCCGACGATGAACCCGGAGCAGTACGACATCGTGCTGCTCTGAGCCCCGCGGCCGCCCTCAGCCGCGGCTGGCCGCCGGCAGGCCCGCGTCGACCGTGGCCGGGCGCGGCGCGGTGGCGGCGTCGAAGCGCGGCAGGTAGTCGGCGCGCTCGGTGCCGAACAGCTGGTCGCACCAGGTGAACCACAGGCCGTAGTTGCCCTGCGCCGTCTCGTGGTGCAGGTGGTGGTGCGTGGTGGTGGTGAAGCGGCGCCCCAGCGGGTGGCGCGCGAAGCCGCGCGGCAGGGTCTCGACCGCCGCATGGCCGTGGGCGTTGCGCAGCACCTGGTGGGCGATGAACAGCATCAGCACGTCGGCCTGCACCGGCGCGACCAGCAGCACGGCCAGCGGCACGACGCCGCTGACCAGGGCCTCGACCGGATGCATGGAATACGCGGCCCAGGGCGAGGGCTGGCGCGAGCGGTGGTGCACGCCATGCACGTGGCGGAACAGCCAGCGGGTGTGCAGCAGGCGGTGCGTGCAGTAGAACGAGAAGTCCTGCCAGACGATGAGCACCGGCAGGCTCAGCAGCAGCCAGGCGAGGCCGTGCGCCAGCGGGGCCTCGTAGATCTCGATGCGGCCGGCGGCCAGCAGGCCCAGGACGGCGGCGGCGATGCCGGCGCTCAGCAGCAGCGAGCTCAGCGAGTAGGCCATCTCGCGGCGCACGTCGCCCGGCCGTGGCCACCGTGCGATCAGCCGATGCGCCAGGCGGCGGCGCAGCAGGCCGTGCAGCACGCCCCAGATCGCACCGACGACGGCTGCGTATTCCAGGATCTCGGCGACGGCGAAGTGCGTGAAGACGCGGCGCAGCGACTGCCACGCCGCAGGGTCGTGCAGCGCGCTCGACAAGTCCGCCCAACCATCCCACATGGCCGCATCGCCTCCTCCGCGCCGATTGTCGTCGCGCGCAGCCCCGCACGCCGGGGCCATTCATGGAATACCCCGATCCAGGGATGAAAGCAGGCGTTTACAGGCGGGCGCGGGCTTGATCCAATGAACGATGGCCGAAATTCTCGAGATCACCCAGGCGGATCCCACCCGGATCCTGGTCGTCGACGACGACGACGCGTTTCGCGAATCGGTGTGCGCCGCCATCGCGCGCGACGACGCGATGGTGCTGGCCGCGCAGGCCGGCTCGGTGGCCACCGCGCGCGAGGCCATCCAGCGCGGCAATTTCGACGTCGCCCTGGTCGACCTGGGACTGCCCGACGGCAACGGCATCGAGCTGATCCGCGAGATCGCCCGCACCCGGCCCGAGACCGACGTGATGGTGGTCACGGTGTTCGGCGACGAGGCCCACGTGCTGGCCTCCATCGAGGCCGGCGCCACCGGCTACCTGCTCAAGCGCAGCCTCAACGACACGCTGGGCGCCACGGTGCGCGAGCTGCGTGCCGGCGGCTCGCCCATCAGCCCGGTGATCGCCCGCCAGCTGCTGCACCGCTTCAAGCGCGGCGCGCCGCAGCCGGCCACGGCGGTGGTCGACGACAGCGGCCTGTCCGAGCGCGAGCGCGAGGTGCTGCTGTTCATCGCCAAGGGCTTCACGGTGGGCGAGATCGCCAACATGCTGCACCTGTCGGCCCACACGGTGGCCACGCACGTCAAGCACATCTACCGCAAGCTGGCGGTGCACTCGCGCACCGAGGCCGTGTTCGAAGCCGGCCGCATGGGCCTGTTGTGAGCGGGCGCGCGGTCCGCGCGAGAACGGCGCCGTGACGCGCCCGGGCCTGGCGGCGGCGGCCGCGTGGCTGGGTGCGCTCGCGCGGGCGCCGCGCGCGGCGTTGCCGATGGCGCTGGCGGCCGGGCTCGCCGCCTGGCTGGCCCTGGGCGTGCCGGACGGCCGCGCGGCGACGGCCGCCGTCGCGACGTCCGCGCCGGCCGACGACGCCCCGTCCCTCACCATCCACGAGGCCGACTTCTGCCCGCGTCCGGGCCTGGGCGACGACATCCCCGGCGCCGCCTGCGGCTGGAAGACGCTGCCGCTGGCCATCACCTGGCACCCGCCGCCGGGCCAGCGCCTGTCCGACGTCTGGTACCGCCTGCACTTCCGGCTGGCCACGGTGCCGTCGCGCGGGCTGGCGATGTACATGGTGGCGTTCAACCGCACCGGGCGGCTGTTCGTCAACGGGCAGTACCTGCGCCAGGTCGGCAGCATGACCGAGCCGCTGCCGCTGAACTGGAACCGCTCGCAGTACGCGCTGCTGCCGCCGGGCCTGCTGCGCGCGGGCGACAACGAGATCGAGATCCAGCAGCGCAGCTACCGCTGGGAGCAGGGCTGGCTGGCGCCGGTGCAGCTGGGGCCCGAGGACAAGATGCTGGCGATGTGGCGCCAGCGCGTGTTCTGGCAGAACGAGCTGGTGCGCATCCTGGGCGTGAGCACCGCGGCCATGGGCCTGTTCATGTTCGGCGTCTGGCTGGGGCGGCGCTCGCACACGATGTACTTCTGGTTCGGCTGCGTGTCGCTGGCCTGGACGGCGATCAGCCTCGACTACTTCGCGCTCTACCCGCCGCTGGAGGCGCACCTGTGGGAGCGCTGCATGGAGGCGGCGCAGGTGCTGCGCGGGGTGCTGATGTTCATGTTCGTGCTGCGCTACTGCGGGCAGCGCCGGCCGCTGATCGAGATCGGCGTCTGGGCCTACTTCGTGCTCGGCTGCGCGGCGACCTTCAGCGAGGTGCTGCCCCGCAACGCGGTCGACCTCTGGTACCTCGTCATGCTGATCGCCTCGGTCTTCTTCTGCGTGATGCTGGTGCGCGAAGGCCTGCGCCACAGCCTGCTCGAGGGCAGCATGCTGGCCATCGCCAGCGCGGCGCAGTTCGGCCTCAGCGGCTACGACCTGTGGCTGTTCTCGGAGCGCACCTGGACCGATCGCGTCTACCTGGCGCACTTCAGCGCGCCGCTGTTCGTCGGCGTGCTGGGCACCATCCTGGTCCAGCGCTTCATCGAGTCGCTGAACGCGTACGAGAAGCTGGCCGCCGTGCTGGAGCAGCGCGTGGCCGAGAAGGCCGGCGAGCTCGAGCGCAACTACGAACAGTTGCTGGAGGCGCGCCGCAACCAGGCGCTGGCCTCGGAGCGCGGCCGCATCATGAGCGAGATGCACGACGGCATCGGCTCGCAGCTGACGCTCGCGCTGTCGCTGGTGCGCCGCATGGACCGCGAGGCCAACCCCGGCGGCGGCGGCGAGGACGGCCAGGTGGCCACCGTGCTGCGCGAGAGCATCGAGGACCTGCAGCTGATCATCGACTCGCTGGAGCCGGTGGAGAACGACCTGCTCACGGTGCTTGGCACGCTGCGCTACCGGCTGCAGGACCGCCTGGGCAAGGGCGGCATCGAGCTCCAGTGGAACGTCGTCGACCTGCCGCCGCTGCCCATGCTCACGCCGCACAGCGTGCTGTCGATCCTGCGCATCGTGCAGGAGGCCTTCGCCAACTGCCTGAAGCATTCCGGCGCCACCCGCATCGCCGTGTCGACCGGGCTGGCGGGCGAGCCGGGCCGCGACGAGACCGCCCACATCGCCATCGTCGACAACGGCCGCGGCATCGACGGCCGCCGGGCCGGGCGCGGACTGGAGAACATGCGGCGCCGGGCCGAGGCCCTGGGGGGACGCCTGCAGATCACGTCGCGGCCGGGGTTCACCGAGGTGCTGCTGGTGATTCCCACGCTGCGCGCGGCCGGCCCCGGTGCCGCCGCCGCTTGAACCTGTCTAGGTATCTCCCCTAAAAGGGTGAAACCTCGCCAGGGACTTCCCTTGGCATCACATCAAATTCACACAACTTCATGGAGAATGGATTTTCGCGGGCAGAGACGGCCGACCAGGCCGAGTTCGCGGGAGCCGCGCGATCGTCGTGGCAGCGCCAAGGGGGCAAGGCGCAGCGGGCCGCTGTCATCCTCCCTCTCGTTGGAGCAAGATCATGAAGAAGTCCATCCTCGTCGTCCTTGTGCTTGCCGCCGCCGCCCTGGCGGGCTGCGTCGGTCCGGTCGACCTCAAGCAGATCTCGCCGGCCGCCACGGCCGCCCAGCGCGCCTGAACCGCTTCCGGGCTCGCGGCCTTCAGTTGCCGCGGAACTGCATGGCGTGCAGCCGTGCATAGAGGCCGCCGGCCGCCAGCAGTTGCGCGTGCGGGCCCTGCTCGACGATGCGACCGTGCTCCATCGCGATGACCCGGTCGGCGTGCTCGATGGTCGACAGCCGGTGGGCGATGACCAGCGTCGTGCGGCCCTTCATCAGCACCTCCAGCGCCGACTGCACCGCGCGCTCCGACTCCGAATCCAGCGCCGACGTGGCCTCGTCCAGGATCAGGATGGGGGCATCCTTGTAGATCGCCCGCGCGATCGCCAGCCGCTGGCGCTGCCCGCCCGACAGCTGCGTGCCGTTGTGGCCGATCTGCGCGGCCAGGCCGCCGGGCATCGTCAGCACGAAGTCGAGCAGGTTCGCGCCGGCCAGCGCGTCGCGCACGCGCGCCGGGTCCGCGGCGGCGCCCAGCGCCACGTTGGCGGCCACGCTGTCGTTGAACAGCACCACGTCCTGGCTGACCAGCGCGAACTGGCTGCGCAGGGCGGCCATGTCGTAGTCGCGGATGGCGGCCCCGTCGATCAGGATCTGGCCGCTGGTGGGCTCGACGAAGCGCGGCAGCAGGTTGACCAGCGAGGTCTTGCCGGCGCCCGACGGGCCGACGAAGGCCACCGTCTCGCCGGCGCGGATGGCCAGCGTGACGTCCGCCAGCGCCGCCACCTGCGTGCCATCGGGCACCTCGGCCGAGTCGCGCGCCAGGTAGCGCAGGCCGACGTCGCGGAACTCGATGTCGCCGCGCACCCGCCCGGGTGCCAGCGTGCCGCCCTGTTCGACGGGGATGGCCTCGATGATCTCGATGCCGCGCTCCATCGCCGCCGTGCCGCGGGTGAGCGGCGCCATCACGTCGGACAGGTGCTTGAACGGCTGGATCAGCAGCATCATCGCGCCGATGAAGGCGATGAAGCCGCCGATGGTGGTGTGGTCGTGGGCGCTGTTGTTGACCGCCATCATGATGACCGCCGACAGCGCGAGCGCGGCCAGCACCTGCGTGACCGGCGTCATCAGCGAGCCGGCTGCCGACTGCTTGATGTTGAGGCTGCGCATCAGGCGCGAACTGGTCTCGAAGCGCTTCGTCTCCTGCTCGGCGGCGCCGTGCAGGCGCACGATGCGCCAGGCCAGCACGTTCTCCTCGACCACGTAGGCGAGGTCGTCGGTGGCGTTCTGGCCGGCCACGGTGAGCTTGTGCAGGCGCTTGCTGACCACGCGCACCAGCAGGCCGGTGATGGGGAACAGCACGATGATGAACAGCGTCAGCCGCCAGTCCAGGTAGACGAGGTAGGCGAGCAGGGTGATCGCGGTGAGGGAGTCGCGCACCAGGATGTTGACCGATCCCATCAGCAGGTTGGCGCCCTGCTGGATCTCGTAGACCAGGCTGTTGGTCAGGCTGCTGGCGGAGTTGCTGCTGAACAGGTCCGGGCGGGCGCGCAGCATGTGGGCGAACATGCCCGAGCGCATCGCCAGCACGGCGTTCTGCGAGCCCTTGGTCAGGCCGTAGTTGGCGATCCAGCCGGCGGCCCCGCGCACGATGAACAGCGAGACGATGGCCAGCGGGATGGCCCAGATCGGGAACGCGCCCGGCTTGAAGCCCTTGTCGGTGAGGATCTTCAGCAGCGCGGGGATGGCCGGCTCGGTGCACGCTGCCACCACCAGGGCCACCCCGGCCAGCAGCATGGGCGGGCGGCTGTCGCGGAAGTAGGGCATCAGGCGCCCGAGGCGCTGCTTCAAGGAGTTCATCGACGGCGGGGCTGGGGCGGCGCGGCCGCTGCCCACGAATTTGGCTCGAAGGCCGCATTATCCGGCCCCCCGAGGATGCGCTGTTGACCTACAAGCAGGCCCTGTTCTTGCTGCCTACAATGCGCCTGCTGAGCAGTACGCCGACAATCCGGAACTTATCCGCCTGAACAGGACTCATTGAATCCATCCATGTGGCCTAGACGACATGCCTTGCGCGCCATCGGCGCCTCCCTCGCGCTGCCCGCGTTGACGCCGGCGCTCGCCCAATTCCGCGTCGAGATCTCCGGCG
The DNA here is from genome assembly GCA_964418745.1 of uncultured Vitreoscilla sp. Lineage (GTDB taxonomy): Bacteria > Pseudomonadota > Gammaproteobacteria > Burkholderiales > Burkholderiaceae_C > Scleromatobacter. Next base: position 39,316 of record CAYQMX010000027.1, on the reverse strand, counting down.
TCGGGGCCACCCAGATCCCGATCGTGCTGGGGCGCTTCCGCGACGAGGATCGCCAGGCGCAGTCGATCTCGGCCATCGTGCGCGCCGACCTGGAGCGCAGCGGCGTGTTCAAGATCGTCGACGGCCCCGCGCCCGCCGACGAGAACGGCCTGCCCGACTACGCCACGCTGCGCGCCCGCGGCGCCGACGCGGTGGTGGCCGGCTCGGCCAGCCGCCTGGCCGACGGCAAGGTCGACGTGCGCTTCCGCCTGTGGGACGTCGTCAAGGGCGCCGACCAGGGCGGCCAGAGCGAGCCCAGCCTGCCGGCCGACCTGCGCCTGTCGGCCCACCACGTGGCCGACCAGATCTACCAGAAGCTCACCGGCGAGCGCGGCATCTTCTCCACCCGCATCGCCTACGTCACCAAGGCGCCGGGCAAGTTCACGCTGCGCATCACCGACGCCGACGGCGAGAACATCGTGCCGGCGCTGATCGACAACGAGCCCATCATCTCGCCGGCCTGGTCGCCGGACGGCAGCGAGCTGGCCTACGTCACCTTCCACGACAAGAAGGCCAAGGTGGTCATCCGCAACGTGCGCCAGGGCAGCACCCGCGAGGTGGCGAGCTTCCGCGGCTCCAACAGCGCCCCGGCGTTCTCGCCCGACGGGCGCACGCTGTCGGTCACGCTGTCCAAGGACGGCGGCTCGCACGTGTACCTGATGGATCGCAGCGGCGGCAACGTGCGCCGCGTCACCGACAGCACCGGCATCGACACCGAAGCCCGGTTCTCGCCGGACGGCGCCTCGCTGTACTTCGTCAGCGACCGCGGCGGCGGCCCGCAGATCTACCGCCAGCCGGTGGCCGGCGGCGCGGCGCAGCGCGTGACGTTCAACGGCGCCTACAACATCAGCCCGGCCCTGAGCCCCGACGGCAAGCTTCTTGCATACATTTCGCGCGGAACCGGGTTCAAGGTCATGGTGATGGACCTGGGCACCGGGGACGTGCGCAGCGTCAGCGACACCAACGACGACGAGAGCCCGAGCTTCGCGCCGAACAGCCGCTACATCATCTACGCGACGAAGACCGCAGGGCGCGACGTGCTGATGACGAGCCGGACTGACGGCACCGGCAAGGCCACCCTGGTCGTGTCGGGCCTCGACATCCGAGAACCTGTCTGGGGCCCTTACGGCCGCTGATTTTGGGGAAGAAGCCGTGGCGCAGGGGCGTTCACGGACATGTTCATAGTGCTGGTAGGAGAAAACAGATGATCAAGAATTCCGGGAAGATGTTGCTGGCCCTGGCCAGCGTGGCAGTGGTGGCCGGCTGCGCCTCGCCGGTGAAGCTGGACAAGCCCGTGGAGGTCGAGAAGAAGGACGTCACTTCGCAGACCACCACGACGACCGAGACCCCGAAGTCCAGCGTGGCGACGACCGACCAGTCGACCAAGCCGGTGGTGCCGATCACGCTCGACCGCGTCATCTACTTCGACTTCGACAGCTATGTCGTCAAGGACGAGTTCCGCCCGATCGTCGACGCGCACGCCAACCTGCTCAAGGCCAACCCGTCGGCCAAGGAAGTTGCCGAGGGCCACACCGACGAGCGCGGCGGCAGCGAATACAACCTGGCGCTGGGCCAGAAGCGCGCCGAAGCCGTCGTCAAGCAGATGACCGTGCTGGGCGTGGGCGAGTCGCAGCTCGAGGCGGTGAGCTACGGCAAGGAACGTCCGGCGGCCGACGGCCATGACGAGTCGGCGTGGGCGAAGAATCGTCGCGTCGAACTGCGCAGCAAGTGATGTCGCCGGTCGTGGGGCTTCACGCGGGCCGCCCCGGCCCGCTCGACGCCGGCACGCCGGCGGTGCGGACGCCCCCGCCGGCGTCCGGCCGCCCGCGCGCCTTCGCGGCCGTGCGCCGCACCTGCGCGCTCGCCGCGCTGGTGGCCTGCGCCGGCAGCGCGCATGCCGGCCTGTTCGACGACGACGAGGCGCGCCGCGCCATCATCGACCTGCGCAACCGCATGACGCAGGTGGAGGACGGCAGCAAGTCGCAGTCGGCGCAGATCGCGCAGCAACTGCAGCAGTTGCAGAACGCGCTGCTCGATCTCACCAACCAGAACGAGCAGCTGCGCCAGCAGATCGCCCAGCTGCGCGGTACCAACGAGCAGCTCGCCAAGGACCTGTCCGACGTCCAGCGCCAGCAGAAGAACATCGTGCAGGGCGTGGACGACCGGCTAAAGAAGGTGGAACCGCAGCAGGTGAGCCTGGACGGCAAGACCTTCATGGCCGACCCGGAGGAAGTGGCGTCGTACGAGTCGGCCACGGCCACGCTGCGCAGCGGCGACTTCGACAAGGCCCAGGTCTCGCTGGGCACCTTCCTGCGCCGCTATCCGGCCAGCGGCTACGCCGACCTGGTGCGCTACTGGCTGGGCAACGCGCAGTACGGCAACCGCGACTTCAAGGGCGCCATCGTCACGTTCCGGGCCTTCGTCGCCGGCGCGCCCGACCATGCGCGCGCGCCCGAGGCCCAGCTGGCGGTGGCCAACTGCCAGATCGAGCTGCGCGACATCAAGGGCGCCAAGGCCACCCTGGCCGACCTGATGAAGACCTACCCGAAGTCGGAAGCGGCCGTCGCCGGCCGCGAACGCCTGGCCTCGCTGAAGTGAGCCTGGCCGCGCCGCGCGATGGCGCCCCCGCGGCGGCCCCCGCCGGCGCGGCGGACGACGCCGACCTGGAGCGCCGCTTCGGCGGCCTGCGCCGCCTGTACGGCGCGCGCGGCTATGCCCGCGTGCGCGCCGCGCGGGTGGCCGTGGTGGGCCTGGGCGGCGTCGGCTCCTGGGCCGTCGAGGCGCTGGCGCGCAGTGGCGTCGCGCAGCTGGTGCTGATCGACCTCGACCACGTCTCCGAATCCAACGTGAACCGCCAGATCCAGGCCCTCGGCGCGACGCTGGGCATGTCCAAGGCCGAGGCGCTTGCGCGCCGCATCGCCGACATCCACCCCGGCTGCGTCGTCCACTGCATCGAGGAGTTCGCCGACGACGCCAACTGGCCCGGCCTGCTGCCCATCGAGGTGGACGCCGTCATCGACGCCTGCGACCAGGGCCGCGCCAAGCTCGCGCTGGCCGCCTGGGCGCGCCGCACCGACACCGCCTTCGTCACCTGCGGCGCCGCCGGCGGCAAGCAGCGCGCCGAACAGGTGGAGGTCGACGACCTGCACGCCACCACCCACGACCCGCTGCTGGCCAGCCTGCGCCAGCGCCTGCGGGCGCAGCACGGCGCACCGCGCACCGGCAAGATGGGCGTGCGCTGCGTGTTCTCGCGCGAGAGCGTGGCGCCGCCGGCGCCCGACGAGGGGGCGTGCGAGACCGGCGACGGCTTGCCGGCCGTCGACGAGCGGCGCGACAACACGCTCAACTGCCACGGCTACGGCTCCACCGTGGTGGTCACGGCCAGCTTCGGCATGGCGGCCGCGGGCGAGGCGATCGCGCAGCTGATGAAGTGATGGCTGCTTGTGACTGCTCGGCAGGCTATGCTATGATTTGAGGCTCTGCCGGAAACGGGGTTGTTAGCTCAGCTGGTAGAGCAGCGGACTTTTAATCCGTAGGTCGTGGGTTCGAGTCCCGCACAACCCACCACCCGACCCGCACGACGCACCGCATCACGCATCGCACGGCAACGGTACTTCCGGACGGTCACGAAGTTTTTGCTTGCATGGCAAGCAAAAACCGAAGTAGAATCTGAGGCTGCAGTTTTCGCACAAGCGAATACCGCAACCGAAAATTTCGGGCTCTTAGCTCAGTTGGTAGAGCAGCGGACTCTTAATCCGTAGGTCGAGTGTTCGAGTCACTCAGGGCCCACCAAAATTAAGTAATGAAATCAACGGCTTACAGCAATCGCGCTGTAGGCCGTTCTTCTTTGGTTGCACGCCATTGCCAGATCGTTGCCAGATTCGTTGTCGATGATGCCTGACGGAATCTCCGCGAGTCCCGAAGCGAGGCGATCGCGGTTTGACGTTGGATCTGATGGCGAAACTGAGCTGAGCGGCTTGATCTGATGGCGCGGCAGTTGTACTACAAAGCATGGGGTGCAAGGGGTCGCGAGTTCGAATCCCGCCGCCCCGACCAAGAGATTCAAGGGTTAGCAACGAAGCAGTTGCTAACCCTTTCGTCTTTCTGGACGCAGCTATGCGCTCCAGTGCTTATATGGTGCCTATATCGCGTGGGCTGGGCTGTGCGGTTTAAGCGGCTGGGCCACTCTGCACACCCGGTCGGCAGCGGAGCAGAAGACACCACGCTGGCGTTTGGGTCGTTGACTGTTTTCCAAACAGCGATGGCCAAGATCTGAGGCGGCACCACAGTGGTGTGCTGCGGTGCGCAAAGAATCGTTCGTCGGCAGGGTACGCCGGAGCATGAGCACGAGCGCGGTGTCCGATGGACATGCGGGACCTCTGAACCTTCCTGCCTCGCCATGGTTATAAGGATAATCATGACGCATGCAGAGCGCGCTAAATCTCAGGCTGTTGACAAGGGTTGCCAACGCGCTCAGGATCGCGCCATGAGCACCGGCACGATGAACATCGCCCTCCCGGACGCGCTGCGCGCCTACGTCGCGCAGCGCGTCGAGTCGGGGGACTACGGCAACACCAGCGAGTACGTGCGCGAGTTGATCCGCAAGGACCAGCGCGAGCAACGGGTGCAGCGGCTGTGCACGCTGGTCGAAGAGGGCCTGGCCAGCGGGGCGGCCACCGCGGACACGCCCGACGACTGGGCTGAGCTGCACGCCATCGCCCGCGGCGACATCGCGTGAAGCGTGCGCTGCTGAGCCCGGCGGCCAAGCAAGACCGCCGCGACGAAGTCCGCTATTACCGCGACGAAGCCGGCAACCCGGTTGCCAAGCGCCTGGTCGAGGCCCTGACCAAGGCGTTGCAGGCGCTCGAGCAGCAGCCGGCCATGGGCTCGCCCGCCATCGGCCTGGAACTGGGCATCGAGGGGCTGCGCGCCTGGCGCCTCGACGGCTTCCCGCTGTCCGTGTGGTATTTCGAGCGCGCCGACCACGTCCAGGTCGTGCGCCTGGTCGGTCAGCGTCAGGAAGCGGAATTCATCGACGTCCCCCCTCGACTGAATCGTCGGGCGCCCTTCACGACACGCCGTCAGCGGGCTGGGCGCCTACCGCGGCGACGACAAAGTGACATCGCTGGTGACACTATTGCCGTGGACGCCTGCGGTCACTGGTAGGCCAAGGCATCCTGCGATATCAAGGCACTGTTCACTGCAGAGGGTCGAATCAGCGTTCGCTGAACATAATGATTCAGCTGAAAAATTGGCGCATTTCACTCGAGGATGTATATTCAGCGCATGCTGAAATCACGCTATCCGATGAACAACGTTGGTCCGCTCGCGGTCACGGAGGTTTGGCCAGCCTTGCTCCAAGCGCTGTTGGAAGCCTCGCCGATCGTCAACAACCTTGTCATTGACCCGATACCGAACCTCCACGACGGCAGCTACGACGGCGAGGCGCACTTCGCGATCGCAGGCGAACCACACCGTATCGTCATCGAATGCAAGCCCTCGGGGCAGCCTCGCTACGTGCGAGACGCGATGAGCCGGCTCGGCCCGGAAATCTTTCGAGCCAGCGGCCTGACGCGCGGCCTGGTCGTCGCACCGTTCATATCGCCGGCCTCGCGCCTCTTGCTCACGCAAAGCAACATGGGATGGCTCGATTTGGCCGGAAACGCTCGCATCGTGTTTCCCCGATTCCATCTAGAGATCAACAAGGCCGATCGCGACCCCTTCGCGACCAAGCGCGAACAGCGCTCCCTGTTCTTCCCGAAGTCCGCACGGCTACTCAAGATGCTGCTGCACAACCCCCATCTGTCCTGGAAGGTGGCCGAGCTAGCGTCCCAGGCGGATGTCAGCGTCGGCCAAGTGAGCAATGTCCGCCGAGCGCTGATCGAGCGGGAGTGGGCCCATGCGGACACCGGGGAGGGATTTCGGCTCACCCAACCGGACGCCCTGCTTGATTCGTGGCGGGACGACGGTCTACAGGCACCGAGCCTCGTCCTGCGAGGCCACACGCTGAAGCACGGGCGCGCACTCGAGACCGCAATCGAGGCTGTTTTCGCCGACCCCTGCCTGCGCGACGAGTCGCGTGTGCTTCTGGCCTCGCACTCGGTCGCACGGCGAGCAGCGCCCTACGCACGTGTGGCCGGCGAATTCTTCTACGCCAGCCCCGCCGGCATTGCCCTGCTCAAACAATATTTGGAGATCACGCCGACTGACAAGGGCGAGAACGTAACCATCTTCAGGCCCAGCGACGAAGGTCTGTGGCGCGAGACGATGGACCTCGCACCCAAACTTCAGGGGACTGGTCCGATCCAGACCTACCTGGACTTGTTGTCCACCGGCGAGCGCGGTCGCGAGGCGGCCGAGCACTGGCGCGCCGAGAGGATCAAACCGATGCTGGGCGGACAGACGTGATGGAACCCAAGTCCGCCAACGACTACGACGATGCCGCCGCACAGGCGGTGCTCTCTGTCTTGCTGGAGATCGGTCAGGTGCTCGGCGCCTATCGCGATCGATTTGTCGTCATCGGCGGGTCCGTGCCTTGGCTGCTGTTCCCGGACGCCTCACCCGCGCACGTCGGAACGCTGGACGTCGACCTGAGTCTGGACGTCCAAGCGCTGGGCAATGGCGACTACAAGAACTTGGTCGAGTCGCTGGAGGCGGCGGGCTATCAACGTACCGCGGAGGATATGAAGTGGTTCCAGCTACGGCGCACGGTCGCGTTCAAGGACCATGCGCCAGTGGCCGTCATCGTCGACCTGCTGATGCCGCGCGAATCAAGATTCAAGCGCAACCGGCCGCCGCTATTGGCGAACTTCGCGGTGCAGAAGGCTGACGGCGCCGGCGTGGCCATGCACTCGTTCGTCCACCATCGGATTGATGGCACGATGCCGGACGGTCGCCGCAACTCGGTGGAGCTTCGGGTCGCCAGCATCCCGGCGCTCCTGGTGATGAAAGGCTATGCCCTCGTCGGTCGAGACAAGCACAAGGACGCCTACGACATCTACTTTTCGGTGCGCGAATTCGACGGCGGAGCCGACGCTTTGGCCGATGCCTGTCGACCGTTGCTCGACGATCCGGTGGCCCTCGCGGGTTTCAGGCACATCGCTGGCAAATTCACAGGCGAGGCCGAGTTCGGGCCAGTGACCGTGCGCAAGTTCCTGAGCGACTCGGCCGCGCTCGGCGACATGACCGCCGAACAGATTCAGGTCGACGCTTTTCGCCAGGTCAGGGCGTGGCTCGACCGCCTGGGCCTCTGAGCTGCTGGCGCCGATCGGCCGGAGAGTACCTCACGTGCGAGTTCACAGTGCTGCCGGACAAACACGCCGACCCGACACGAAAACGATTGGATCGACCGTCAAGTTGCTCAGGCGGTTGGGCGAGGAACTTGGCTTAGAACGTCTCACAGCGAGGAGCGGGGTACCGGTTGCGCCTCGTGGGGGAGCTCTCTGCCGTTGGCAGGTGAGGCCGATCTTATGGCGGACATGCGCTCCGCCGCAGGGCGCGCAATTACAGCGTCAACCAGGCGCGGCCCGAGCTCACGCAGCGGGAGAAGGACGCCTTCGGGACGCTGCCGGAAGACGAGTGAGCGGTACGGCTGGCCTGCGATCTCCGAGCCGGAGGCTCACGGCGTGCGGGATGGTAGCGGTTGCGCATCGGGCAATCCTATCGTCGGGCGGTTGCGCCCAGCTTCGCGAGCTCGACGAGATCCCGCTCGTCGCGAGCCGCCATCTCAATACCGCTTCGAACTTGCTGCGGAAGGCGCCCGGGCGCCTGCGCATCTTCAAGGTGCTTCTTTCGTGAGGTCTGCTTCGTGATGATCAGGTCTTCCACACAGCGGCTTGCCGCGGATGTGCTGATGGCACGGGCGCGGAGCCGCTGAATCAGTGCGCAGCGTCGAGGACGATAGCGCCCAGCGTCATGAGGCGGTAGGGAGCTATGCGTCCAAGGACAGCGAGGTGGTGGAGTACGCCCTGAGCCGGACGCTATCGCCAGCCCTGGGTGCGCAGTACCAAACTCTGTTAGCGCAACCTCGAGCAGATGCGCGCGTTCTATTGGGCGTGGGCGCCGGAGCACATTGCGCAGACGCTGTCTGCGCAAGCGACCGCAAAACCGGCGGAACTAGCGACGCTAGCGCGAATCGTGGTGCTACTAACACGAACCGTGATGCGCAACACCTGCGTCGGCCAAATAGTTTGGCGGGGGGTGGATGAGTCGGTCATCGGATGGCGGGTCGCCGCTGGAGGCGTAGCAGGGTCGCGGTCTCGGCGTGGGCGCGCAGGATTGGCAGGCCGGCTTGCACGAGCCAGGCGCCGTCGATCTCCAGGCCCTCGGGCGTATTCATGGCATCCAGCAAGGGGGCCGTATGGTGGCGGCTGTCGGGACGCACGCCACCGGTCGGTCGAATTTCATGCACGCGGTAGCGCGCCGTGGCGTCGAGCATGGGCAGTCGAAGCGCCGGTGGATACCGATAGCTGCTCGGTTGCGGCCGGTAGATCAGCACGACGAGGTCGTCTGCGTGGGCATCGCCATGGGCCTGCCACACGATGCCGTCGCCGAGCTCTCCCAGCCAGACGCGACCGGTGTGCAGACGATCGCGTAGTGCCTTGTAGGCACCGATCCAGGCACTCAGCTCGCGGGTGTCGTCGGCGTCGAGCTGGCGGACGTCGAGTTCGACGCCGAGGTGTCCCGGCAGCGCGACCGCGGCCCGAAAGGCCATGGCCTGCGTGCGTCCCGTCGTGTGGGCCGGGGCTGTACCGACATGCGCCCCCATGATCTCCGGCGGAAAGAACTGGAGGAAGCCGCGCTGGATCGTCAGGCGCGACAGTGCGTCGATGCAGTCGCTGGTCCAGACTCGATGGGCGTGCCGCAAAACGCCGAAGTCGATGCGCCCGCCGCCGCCCGAGCAGCTCTCAATCTCCACCGACGGGTGCGCGCTCCGGATGCGATCCATCAGTGCGTAGACCGCGAGCACCTGGGCCCGATAGCCGGGGCGGCCGTCGCCGAGGCCGGCGGGCGCCAGGTCCCGGTTGTGGTCCCACTTGAGATAGGTGATCGGATGGGCGCCCAGCAAGACGTCGATCTTTGCGAAGAGATAGTCGGCCGCCTCGGGGCGCGCGATGTCGAGCACCAGCTGGTTGCGCGCGGTCAGCAACGGCCTTCCCGCGACCTGCAGCGCCCAGTCGGGATGGGCGCGGTACAGGTCACTGTCGGGGTTGATCATCTCCGGCTCCACCCAGAGGCCGAACTCCATGCCCAAGGCGTTGACGTGGGCGATCAGGTCGCCGAGTCCCTCCGGGAACTTGGTCTCGTCTGGCCACCAGTCGCCGAGCGCGGAGCGGTCGTGATGGCGGCCGTGGAACCAACCGTCATCGAGCACGAAGCGTTCGATGCCCACGGCTGCCGCCGCCGTGGCGAGCGCCTTGACCGGCTCGGGATGGACATCGAAGTAGAACCCCTCCCAGGTATTGAGGTGCACGGGCCGCGGCCGCATCGCGTCGCCGGGCCAACGCAGGCGCGAGCGCAGCTCCGCGTGGAAGTTGGCCGCCAAGCCGTTCAGGCCGGCACTGGAGCAAGTAGCCACGACCTCCGGCGTCTCCAGACGGGCTCCGGGCTCGAGGAGACCTTCTCCTGGCGCCAGCCATTCACCCAGTTGCCATTGGTACTGGCCGTCGTGCAGCCACTCGATCGTTTGCTGATGGTTGCCCGACCAGGCCAGGTGGGCGCCGAAGACCAGGCCGGCATCGTGCGTCGCGCCGGGCGTTGTGACGACGGCCCCGGGAAAACAGTCGTGCGAGGTGCGCCCGCGCCGATTCTGGCGGCGCCACTGGCTTCGTCCCAGCAGGTCGACCTGCGGCAGGAACTCGTTCATGTGCTGGCCGGCGTACGAGCGCACTTGATCGCAGCAGTCGGGCAATGGCAGCGTGGCGGCGGCGAGCCACTGGACGTCCAGAGCGTCGGCACCGAGATTCGTGATCGCCGTTCGCGCCAGCAGCACGTCGCTGTCGTCGTCCAGCGTGAGCGAGACGTCGACGCGCAACTGCGCCACGCTGTCGGTCAGCCGCAGCAAGACGGCATGTTGCGGCACCGTCCACTCGACGTCGCAGCGGTCGAACGCCTGGGCGAACGAACGCCCGGCGCGATGGGCAAGCAGGGCGCTTTCACCGAACCAGCCCACGCCGAACGTCGGCACCAGGGTCAGGGGCTGGTCGAAGTCCAGCATGAAGCTAGGCAGCGCACGGGTGTCGCGCAGGGCCGCTGGAGGGGTCACGCCGTCGGGCAGGCGCGGCCCCCAGTAGCGCCACAGAGGCGCCTCGTCGGCATGGATTTCGAGCACGACGCTGCTGCGTCGGCTGTGGAGCACGAGCATCGTGGCGGGAGCGGATGGCAGAGAGACGGTCATCGATCAGGTCTCGAAATGGTGAGCGTCGAGGCCGCTCACGCGGCTTCGGGGAGTGGAAAGTAAGCTTCCGGAACGAGTCGTTCCAGCGCGTGGCCTTCGGCGTCGAACAGGTGCATGGCCGGTGCCGGAAAGCCGATCGACAGACGTTGGCCCGGGTGGGCGTGCGTGCGTCCGGGCGCCTTTGCGATCCAGGAGTCGCCCGGCGTCGCACCGTCGAGGTAGAGATAGGTTGATTCGCCCAGGCGCTCCTGCCAGCGCACCTCGCGCACGACCTGCTGAGCCGGCGTGCCGAACTCCGCGTGTTCCGGACGGATGCCCAGCGTCACGGCTGCGCCGGGCTGCAGGCCGCGTGCGTCGACGCAGGCGTCCAGCACCTCGCCACTGACCAGGCGCACGCTGGCTGTATCGTTGCCGGCGCGCACCAGGGCCCCCGGCAGGAAGTTCATCTTTGGCGACCCGATGAAGCCGGCGACGAACATCGAGCGCGGGCGGTGGTAGAGCTCCAGCGGCGACCCGCACTGCGCGACGCTGCCTTCGCGCTCCACCACATCGCCGGCGTTGAGCAGCAGGATGCGGTCTGCCAGCGTCATCGCCTCGACCTGGTCGTGCGTGACGTAGATCATGCTGGCGCGGCCGTAGTCGTGGTGCAGCCGGGCGATCTCGATGCGTGTCTGCACGCGCAACGCGGCGTCCAGGTTGGACAGCGGCTCGTCGAACAGGAACACGCCCGGCTCGCGCACGATGGCGCGCCCGATCGCCACGCGTTGGCGCTGGCCGCCGGAGAGCTGGCGTGGTTTTCGATCGAGCAGGGCGTCGAGCTGGAGCACGCGCGCGGCCTCGTTGACCTTGCGCTCGATGTCGGCCGGTGGCAGCTTGGCCAGACGAAGTCCGAACGACATGTTCTCGCGCACCGTCAGATGCGGGAACAGCGCATAGCTCTGGAACACCATCGCGACGCCGCGGCGCGACGGCGCGACGTCGTTGACCCGTCGGCCGCCGATCAACAGGTCGCCGCTGGTGATGTCCTCCAGCCCGGCCACCATGCGCAGCAGCGTGGACTTGCCGCAGCCCGAGGGGCCGACGAACACGCAGAACTCGCCGTCGGCGACATGCAGGTCGACGTCGCGGATCACGCCGACGGGGCCGTAGGATTTCTGGATAGCTCGCAGGACGATGTCGGCCATGTTGTCTCCTTGGTCTTCTTGATGGTTCGGATGTGGCCAGCTCAGGACCAGGCCACGCTCAGGTGCCGCCGACCGCCCGTCGGCACGTCGATCGCGAGCCGTCCGTCGGTGCGGTCGTGGACGAATGCCAGCGGCATGCCATCGCAGCGGACATCGACGGGCGACTGCACCGCCCAGGCTAGCAGGGCGCCACCGTCACGCACCTCGATCAGGCAGGTGTCGCCCAACCACTCGTAGCGCGACACCGCCCCGCCGCTGTTGAACTTGTCGGCGAGCCCGAGCACCGCGAAGTCGCGCTCGACCGGGGCGAAGGAGACGATCTCCCAGCCCGCCTCGGCCAGGGTGACGCTGGCGCGCGGTTCGTCGCGGCAGCGCCAGAGGCGATTGCCCTGGTGCGACCACGCGACGAAGTCGCCCGTGGCGTCGAGTACGGGAACATCGCCGAGTCCGACGCTTCCCTGCACGTCGCCGCAGCCATTGCCGGCATTGAACAGGCCGACGACGCCGCGATCGCGGTTGCGATTGAATATCTTCAACAGCACGCGCTCGCTGGTCGGATCGGCGAGCAGCACGTCGGGGCTCGGACGCCCCGGCCCATCCGCGCGCAGCACGGTGCCGTCGGACAGCACGAGCTTGCGCAGCAGGGCGGCGTCGTGGATGCCGACCCGATCGGATACGTACACCGGGCCGCCCGACACCGCACGCGCCGCGGCATGGAACGCGCCATGCGAGTGCGCCGACTGGAACATGTCCCAGTCGGGGAGCATGAACTCGCCGAACCACAGGCTGGCCAGCGCGTTGCAGTGCAGATGCGCGCCGTGCGACCCGGGTTGCTGCGGAAAGAAATCGTCCGAGGTACGCATCAGCGTGGAGTCGGCGCACAGGTACGCGCACTCGGATGTGCAGGACATGCAGTTGACCAGGCGGCCGCCGAAGTGGCGCGCGACCGAGCCTTCGAGGGCGTGTCGCGTCGCTCGTGCGAGTGCGACCCGACCGCCCTGGCCCGCTGCCACGGCTTCGACGACGGCCTGGACGTCCACCTTGACGCCGTCCACGCCCTGCGCGGCTAGGCTCGCGTGGAGGTCGTCGTAGAACGCCGCCAGATGCTCATGTGCAGGCACACCCACCTGCGAACCCCAGGGCCGGGTGTCCAGGCGCGGCTCCTGTTCGAGCAGCCCGGGTCCGAAGGAGCGCGCGACCGAGCGCGTGCCGTAGCGCGAGAAGGCCGCGTCGTCGAGGCCGCCCCAGTAGCCCAGCAGCGCATGCCAGACGAGCACGCGCTGGACGCCGAAGCGCGTCTTGGCCGCGCGCACCAGGGTCGACAGGTCGCCGCCGAAGCGGTCGTTCGGCGCCAGGTCGACGAGCCGATCCTCGCCGCTGGCGGCACGCCGCCACTGCTGCCAGCCGTCGTCGACGATCACGAACCGGGGCGGGACGCCGGCGCGTTCGAACGACGCCAGGCCGTCGAGCACCTTCTGCTCGCTGACGTCCTTGTAGAACGCATCCCAGGTGCACCAGCCGAACAGGTCGGCGATGTCGGGCACCGGCTTGTCCTTGCGCAAGCGTCCGCCGCCGAGGCGGGCCTGGACGGCGCGTGCGCCGGCCGCGACCAGCGTGTACGGATCGCAGCCGACCGCCATGAACACGGCGGGGCCGTCGGTGACGGGCGTCGCTGGGTCACCCGTTTCCGCGGAGACGGCCAGCAGGCCGCTCTCGACACGCAGGGCGTAGCGGGTCGCGCCGTCGAGCAGCGGCACGACCATCGTGAAGCGCCCCGGGCCGGTCTCGGCCAGCAGCCAGAGCGTCTCGGGGGCGATCTGCGTGTGCGACGTCCCCACCGCCGGACGCGTCCAGTACGGCGAATACCGGTGCAGGCTGGTGAACCGCGCGAGTCCGTCCAGTGTTCCGAGCGGCAGCACGAGGCTTGCGCCGGGGCCGGTCGTGGGTGGGCTCAGGAACACGCCGGCGCCGGTGGCGTCGGGCACCGGGCGCCACGGCACCGGCCAGCGCAGCACGACCTGGTCGCCGGCGCGCAGCGCGTCCTCGCTCGCGCGATAGGCACCCGCCTTGGTCACCTCAGCGCGACAGCCGGTTGATGCGGTCATTGGCATCCTTGAGTGCCTCCGGCGCCGTCTGCTGTCCCATCAGCACGGACTCGATCGCGTTCTTCATCAGGGCGTCGATCTGCGCGCTGTTGTCGGCGATCGGCGTCAGGAAGGTGTGCTCCCGGCTCATCTGCACGAACGCGGACGAGTCGATGCCGCGCTTGCGCTGCGCCTCGACCGACTTCGCGGGCAGTCCCTCGATCGATGGGAACACGACGCCATAGCCAGCGACCACGCGCTGACAGTCGGGCGAGGCCATGTAGCGCACCCACTTCCAGGCTTCTTCCTTGACCTTCGAGCCGACCCAGATCGAATCGGCGAGGCTGTTGCGCATCGTGGCACGCTGGCCCGATGGGCCGCGCGGCAGGGGCAGCCAGGCGTACTGGAACTTCGCGGCGCGCGCGAAGTAGTCGATCATCCACGAGCCCTCAGTGATCATCGCTGCCTTGCCCGCCACGAACATGCCGTCGGCGCCCAGGCCCTTGGTGTCCTGGTACGAGGCCGACAGCCCGCGGGCCGACAGGCTGGCGATCCAGGAGATCGTTTCGACCAGGCGCGGGTCGTCGTAGTGGAACTTTCCGGACCAGGGCTTGTCCTGGTAGCTGAAGCCGTTGCTGACGGCGAAGTGACTCCACTCGGTTTGCCCGATCATGCCGCCCGCGCCGGTGGTCTGGAAGCCGTGGACTGCCACGTGGCGCGGGTCGAAGCGCGGGCTCAGCGCGTCGTTGCCTGCAGCATCGATGGTGAGCCGTCGCATCACCTGTTCGAAGCTGCCCCCGTCCTTCGGGTTCCAGTCCATGTTGCGCAGTTGCTCCATCGTGACGCCGGACTTGTGCGCCAGGTCGATGTTGACGAGCAGCGCCACCGTGTCCCAATCCTTGGGCATGCCGAACTGCCGTCCGTCGCGGGCCCAGACGTCGAGCAGTCCGGGCGAATAGATCGATGTGTCAAGGTGGTCGCGTCGCAGGTAGGGCGCGAGGTCCACGAGCAGGTCGTTGCTCACGTACTGTGGAAGCATCGACAAGTGGTTCATGAACACGTCCGGCGCGGTGCCGGAGATCAGGCCCATCGAGATTGCCGTCCAGTAATCGTCCCAGCCGGACTGGCCGATCTTGACGGTGATGCCGGGATTGCGAGCAGCGAAATCGCTGGCGCACTGCCGGTAGGCCGGCAACTGGATGGAATCCCACAGCATGTAGCGGACCTCGGTCGCCGAGCTGGCGCCCGCGACGGCCGTGCAAGCCAGCGCGAGCAGGACGCGCGCGAGGTTTCTCCATTGGCTTGATGGGCGAGTGCGCGGCATCGACGGGCTCACTTTCCGCCGCTGAACTGGACAGATTCGACGACCCGTCGACCGAGGGTGATCAGCAGCGCGAGCGTCGGCAGCACAGCGATCGCGGCGGCCGCCATCAGGCCGGTCCAGTCCGGCTGGCCTTGTGGGGTCTGGGTGCGAAAGGTCTGCAGCGCCAGGGGCAATACTTGGTGGGCCTCGTCCCGCGCCACCAAGTAGGGCCAGAAGAATTCGTTCCACATGTTGATGCCGGTCAGCATCGCGATCGTGGCGAGCGGCGTCACCGACAGTGGCAGCACGATGCGTGCGAACACGTACAGATGGCTCGCGCCGTCGAGGATCGCGGCTTCCTCCAGATCGCGCGGAATCGACAGGAAGAACTGGCGCAGGAAGAACACCGAGAACCCCTGCATCAGGCAGAACGGCGCGACCATGCCCGCCATCGTGTTGAGCCAGCCGAGGTCGCGTATCAACACGAAGTTGGGAATGAACGTGACGACACCGGGGACCATCATCGATGCGACGAACAGCGCGAACAGCGGTCGGCTGCCGGGAAAGCGCAGGCGCGCGAACGCATAGGCCGCCATCGACGCGCACAGGATCTGCATCGTCACGACGATCAGCGTGAACAGCGCCGAATTGCCGAGCGCGCGTGCGAAGTTGATCTCCGCGCCGGAGCCGCCGAGCGCGATGCTCTTCTCGGGGCTCAGCAGGCCCAGCACGCGCCTGAAGTTGTCCAGTGTCGGCTGCGTCGGAACGAGGTCGGCCGAATGCTCGAACAGCATTGTGCCGGGCGTCAAGGCCGTCTTGACGACTATCCACAACGGCATCAGCGTGATCACCATCATCGCGATCAGCGCGGCCCAGGCCGCGATGCGGCCCGGCGTGAGGCGGGTGGACGCGGTCATGCCAGATCGCTTTCGTTGGCGCGCAGGATGCGCATCTGCACGATCGTGTAGGCGACCATCACGAAGGCGAGGGCCATCGACATGGCCGACGCGTAGCCCATCTTGTAGAAGCTGAATGCGTTTTGCACGATGTAGTGGACGATCACGCGAGTGGCGTCCAGCGGGCCGCCGCGGGTGGTGACCGCGATCGTGTCGAAGACCTGCAGCGAGCCGGTGACGCTGGTCACGAGCACGAAGACCATCACCGGGCGCAGCAGCGGCAGCGTGACGTGCCGGAACATCTGCCATTCGCCCGCGCCCTCCAGCGCGGCGGCCTCGTACAGGTAGCGCGGGATGTTCTGCAGCCCGGCGAGAAACAGCATCGCGACCAGGCCCATGTTGCGCCAGATGTTGACGGCGGCCACCGTGGGCAGCGCCTGGTCGATGCCACCGAAGAAGGGCTGCCGCTCCAGACCGACGGCGGCCACGGCGTGGTTGACCAGGCCGAGCACGGGGTCCAGCATCCACAACCAGACCAGCGCGACGAGCACGTTCGAGAGCAGGAAGGGCAGGAGGATCACCGACTTCACGAACAGCGACTTCGTGAGCCGATCCATCGCGACCGCCAGCAAGAGCCCAAGCGCCGTCTGCAGCGGGATGTTGAGCAACACATACCAGGCCGCAAGCTTCATGCCGTTCCAGAACTTGCCGTCCTGGACCATCGCCGCGTAGTTGTCGAGGCCGACGAAGCGGGGTTCCTTCAACAGGTTCCAGTCGGTGAGGCTGATCTCGATGGCGCGCAGTGTGGGCAGCGCATAGAAGGCGACGAAGCCGATGAATGCCGGCAGCACCAGCAACCAGCCAGTCGCCGCCTCCGCCACGCGGGTGCTCGTCCACGCGCGCCTGCGCGCAGTGGGCGCTCGCGCGGGGGCAGGCGATTGGGTGGGTGGGGCGCTCACGGTGAACTTTCAGGAGGACGACACCGAAGTTGGTGCAGGATCTGGTCGATGGCTAACGCGCGTTAGATAAATTCTAGGTCGGCAGGAAACGGGCGATATAGGTGCAATTACTAAACCGCGTTAGCTGTAGGATGTCACGAGGAGTTCATCGATGAAGAAACCCATCCGTCCGATCGCAACAAGCGCCGAGGTAGCGCGCCTGGCCGGTGTCTCGCGAACCACTGTGTCGTTCGTGCTCAACGACATCCGCGACCGCGGCATCAGCGACATCACGCGCGAGCGGGTTCTCGCGGTCGCGCGCGACCTCGGCTACGAGCCCAACGCCGCCGCCCGTTCGCTCGCCGGCGGCGTCACCCGCAACGTGGCGTTGGTCGTGCCGCAGTTGCAGCACCTGGCCGTCGATGCCTTCCTCGCGCAACTCGTGGCGAGCGTCGATGCCTGGTGCCATATGAGCGGCCTGCGCATGCTGATCGAGTCGATGGAGGGCGAGGGGCGCGAGCCGGGCGGCTTCCTGCAACTGGTGAGCAGCCGCAGCATCGACGGCCTCATCATGGCCAATCCCCGCGCGCAGGAGCTTGAAGCGCTGCGCCAATTGCGCGACCGGCGAACGCCGCTGGTGTTGCTCGGGAGCGAACTGCATGCGAACGAGGGTTTCCAGACCATCGGCCACGACACGCGCAGCTTGCCGCTGCTGCCAGTCGAGCATCTGCTGCGATTGGGTCATCGCCGCGTGGGCATGGTCAACTATGCACCGGCCGACTACCAGTCCGCGCTGCAGCGCGAGCTCGCCTGGCGCGAAGCGCTGT
This sequence comes from uncultured Vitreoscilla sp., assembly GCA_964418745.1. Lineage (GTDB taxonomy): Bacteria > Pseudomonadota > Gammaproteobacteria > Burkholderiales > Burkholderiaceae_C > Scleromatobacter. The sequence goes on along the minus strand of CAYQMX010000027.1, from coordinate 21,649 downwards.
CGACGGCCGGCATCGACGCCGACCCCCGCTGGTGCGCGCATGGCAATATCAGCGCGCACAGCGGCTACGTCGCCACGCGCGAACTGCTGGCGCGCAAGGGCCGGCTGGACGCGCTGTTCGCGGGCAACGACACGATCGCGTTCGGCATGCTGCGCGCCTTGCAGGAGGCGGGCCTGCGCGTGCCCGACGACATCGCCGTCGTCGGGTATGACGACATCCCGTTGGCTGCGTTCGCATCGCCGCCGTTGACGACCGTGCAGTCCGACGCGCAGGGGCACGGGCGCCTCGCCGTCCAGCGCTTGCTGGCACAGATGCGCGAGGGTGAGCCGGCAGCGCTCGAGGAACTGCAAGCGCCGCGACTCGTGGTGCGGCACTCCTGCGGTGCGCCGCCCGCGGCCCAGGCACCGGCGGCGCGGACTCCGCCCGCGGCCAAGAAGCGCGCACCGCGACGTCCTGTCAGGGCGTAGGGAGGTGCGGCCGCGGTGCGGTGAGGGTCAGCGCATCGCACAATGGCGCTCGATGTACCCCGTGTGCGCCGGCATGCCTTGTGCGGCCGCGGCCATCGCGGCGCGCAGCTTTTCCAGGTAGTCGATGCCATCGGTGGCGCGGTAGTCGATCAGCGGGTCGTTTCGTTCGGGCCAGTTGAATTGGCCGATGTGCACGGCCAGCCAGCTCGCCGGCCCGAACAGATCCATCTCTCCAGGCACCAGGCGGCCATAGCGTCGGAAGTGGTCGATCTTGTACTTCAGCGGCTCGGGAATGGACATGTGCGCGCAATAGCGCCACAGCGCGCTGTCGTCGCGCCTTGTGAGGTGGTAGTGCAGGATGATGAAGTCGCGGATACGCTCGACCTCGGCGGTCGCGACACGGTTGAACTCGTGCGTGACCAGCGGGTCGAAATCGAGATCCGGAAAATACGCGAGCAGCTTGGAGATGCCGGCCTGCACCAGGTGCAGGCTCGTGGATTCCAGCGGCTCCAGGAATCCGCTCGACATGCCGATCGCGATCACGTTCTTGTTCCATGTCTGCCTGCGGCGGCCGGTCCTGAACTTGATCAACCTGGGCTCGGCGAGCGCCTTGTCCTCGATGTTCTCGAGCAGCACGGATGCGGCCTCGTCGTCGCTCATGAACTGTGACGCGTAGACGTGCCCGTTGCCGGTGCGATGCTGCAGCGGGATGCGCCATTGCCAGCCAGCGCTGTGCGCCGTCGATCGAGTGTAGGGCGTCAATCGGCCGGTCTCGGACGGCACTGCGAGCGCGCGGTCGCACGGCAGCCAGTGGTTCCAGTCGTCGAAACCGGTGCCGAGCGCGCCTTCGATCAGCACGGCGCGCATGCCCGAGCAGTCGATGAACAGCTCGCCGGCGATGCGCTCGCCGTTGTCCATCGTCAGGCTCTCGATGAAGCCCGTCACCGGATGCTGCTGCACCGACGCCACCTTGCCCTCGACCCTGCGCACGCCACGCGCCTGCGAGTACTCGCGCAGGAAGCGCGCGTAGAGGCCGGCGTCGAAGTGGTACGCGTAGTCGAAGGTCGACAGCACGTGGCGCGGATCGGGCAGCGGGCGATCGAAGCGCATCGCGCCGGCCGCTGCCCAGGCCATGCAGTAGTCGTCCAGCGATTGCGCCTTGCCCAGGGCTTGCGCGCGCTGCCAGAAGTGCTGGATCTGCACGAGATCGAACGGCCGGCCATAGCTGCCGAACGGATGAAAGTACTGATGGCCCTTGCGGGCCCAATCGACAAATCGGATGCCGAGCTTGAACGAGCCCTGCGTGCGGCGCACGAACTCGTTCTCGTCGATGCCCAGCATCTGGTTGAACTGCTTAATCGGCGGGATCGTGGCCTCGCCGACGCCGATGGTGCCGATCTCCTCGGACTCGACCAGCGTGATCGAGCAATCGCGCTCGATCGACTTCGCGAGCGCGGCCGCCGTCATCCAGCCTGAAGAGCCGCCACCGAGCACGACGATCTTGGTTATCTGCTTGCCTGTCACGCGAGTGGCCTCGAATCCGTTGTGTCGTCCGATGGTGCCTGCCTCGAGGGGCAACGCGCAAGGGAGGGACTCCTTGCGCGTCGCGGGCGGGCGGCTCAGCCTGCGCGGATCAGAACGTGACGTTCACGCTCGCCTCGGCCGTGCGACCGTTGTAGGCGCTGCCCGTCGCTACGTACTTGCCGTTGACCGTGCCGTTGCCCTGCAGCGAGGCCAGGCTGTTCTGGTCGAGGTTGCCGTTGGTCGTGAGCTTGTTGAACAGGTTGTGCACGTTCAGGCCCAGCGTGACCTTGGGCTGGATCTTCCAGTCCAGGTTCATGTGCACCACCGTCGTCGAGGGCGACCAGTACGGACTGCTCACGTTGGTGTTGGTGCGGCCCTTGCCGACGAAGGTCAGTCCGCCCTTGACGTCGCCAAGGGTGTAGCTCGGGGCGAGCAGCCATTGCAGGCTGGGCGTGCCGGTGGGCTGGTTGCCCACGCCGCTGCTGGTCAGCTCGCTCGGCGACGGGCCCTGGGCGTTGGCCACGATCTTGGCGTTCGTATAGGTCAGGTTGGCGATCGCGCTGAACCCGCCGACGCGCAGAGTGCCCTCGAGTTCGACGCCGATCGACTTGTACTTGCTCTGGTAGTACGTGCCGGTGGGACCTTGCGTCAGGTCGAAGTTCGATGCGCCATAGGTGTTGTGGAACAGCGTGATGTCCGTGCCGAAGTTGACCGTGCCCGCCGTGCCGCGCGCCTTCGCGCCGATCTCCTGCTGCATCACCATGCTGACCGCCTTCTGCGCGCCCGACGCCGTCAACGAGCCGTCGGCGTTGGTGTAGCCCGACAGGATGTTGCGGTCGACGTTGAAGCGCCCGCCGCGGCTCACGCGCGCGAAGATGCTGGTGTCGTCGTCGAGCAGGTACAGGCTGCCCAGCGAGTACGAGTTGTACTTGGCGTGGTACTTCAGTGTCTTGTAGGTGCTCGGGTCGAGCGTGGAGCTCGAGACCAGTGACCCGCTCATCAGGCTCGTCTTGGTGGTGGCGTCAGTCGCCGATTCCTCCCAGCCCGTCACCTTCAACTGGTCCTCGCGCACGCCCGCCTCGACGGTCAGCGGGCCATTGTCCCAGGCCAGATTCAGGTACGGCGCCGTGTCGGCCGCATGGAGGTCGTAGGAGCGGTCGACGCTGGCGCCCCAGGCCGTGTTGTAGCCGGCCACGCCGTTGAGCGTCAGCAACTGGCCCGTCGTGCTCACCAGGTTCAGCGCGGCCGGGTTGACGCCGTCCTCCGTCTGGTAGTGCTGGTTCGGATGCCAGTCCTGGGCGATGGTCTGATCCATGTAGAACACGCCGCCGGTGCCCGAAATTCGGCCGACCGGCGTGTGGAACGCCTTGCTCAGCGACAGGTCGTTGGCCACGCTGCCCATGTCGCGCATGTGCGTGTAGATCTGGGTGCCTCCGTTGAGGTAGCTGCCGGTAAAGGCTGCGCCCTTCTGCGGACCGTTGGCGTAGACGATGGAGCCGACGGTCTGGCCGTTGACGGTCGAACCGATGATGCTGCCCGGTGTCGTCAGGCCCTGGAACTGGGTCGAGAAGTCGCCGCTCATGATCGTGTAGCGGTACTTGTCGTCGATGGCGAAGCCCATGCCCGGCGTCAGGTGGATCTGGGCACCGATTGTCTCGGCCTTCGGATGGATGCCATCGGAGGTCACCTGGCGCAAAGCGCCGGTGCTGCTGTCGACGATGGTGAAGTTCTGGTTGTAGATGCCGATCGTCGAGCCCTTGCGCAGGTCGAACCCGGGGAAGGCCGAGTAGCCACCGAACGAACTGGCGTTCGCGCTGACGAGGACGGGATAGGAGGTGTAGTTCGGCTCCTGGTCGTCGAGCACCTTCAATGACACGCGGACATAGCCGAAACCGCCAGGGAGGTCCTGCGTGACGTTGGCCTTGAGCTGGCCACCCTTTTGCGCGTCGAAGCCTTCGTTGCGCGGGCCGTGGCCATTGGTCAGGAAGCCCTCCGCGTGGGCGCGCAGGCCCGGCGCCACTGTGCCGCCGACCGCGAAGTCGAACTTGTTCGAGTTGTAGCCAAGGCCTCTCTCGTACGCGAACAGGCCGCCGGTCCTCGTGCCGGTGTCGGTGATGTAGTTGACCACCGCGCCCGGTGCGCCCGAGGCCAGCGTCGATGCGGAGCCGCCGCGCACGGCCTCGATTGTGTTGGAACGATCGAAGCGGATCCAGTAGTCGTTGTTGCCGAAGTTCATGTCGCCGAACAGCACCGTGGGCAGTCCGTCCTCCTGGATCTGGACGAACGGCGAACCGCCCGTCGTGATCGGCAGGCCGCGCACGGAGATGTTGGAATTGCCGCCGGGCCCCGAACCTTCGCCGGCGATCATGCCCGGAATCAGGCGCAGGATTTCGGCCTGCGATTGCGGGGCCAACGCCTCAATCAGCTCGCTCTTGATCGTGGTGACCGACAGCGAGGTCTCGAGCTTGCTGCGCTGCATCGCGGACGCCGTCACGACGACGCTCTGCAGGCCCATGGAGTCGTTCTTCGGGGTTGCGGCGGGCGCCGACGCGGCGTCGCTGGCGGCGGGCGCCGCGGCGCTGTCCTGGGCGTGCGCCTGGCTCGCGAACATCGCGGCGAACGCCGACGATGCGATTGCGGCCGCGATGCGGGTGAGTCTGGGCGCGCCGGGGCGGTGGCAGTGGGAATTCGTCATTTGTCTCCTCGCGTACGAGTGGGAATATTTTGATGATCTGGATCAGGCGATGTCGCGGCGGCCGGCACTTCAGGGCAGGTTGCGGACAGATGAATCATGAAAGATAGCAATCGATTGCACATCAGGGTTAACGCGCGTTAGCGGAAAACACAACTGAGTTGTTTGAAGCCGCTGTCGCCACGCGATGGAACGCAACGAAGCCCCGCATGAATGCCTATGAGAAGAAGGCATTCGTGCGAGGTGGGATCACTCTTCTAAGATGAACTCGACCGACATCAAAGCGCGCGCGCAGCATGCCGAAATGTCACCCGGTCCATTGACAGAACAGTGCACTTTTCGGAGTTTGTTGCAAGCGATTGCATGGCAATTTCGGAGCGCGCGGCCAGCGGCCAGCGGTCACGCCCGCGCCGGTCGACCGGCCGCCACGCCTTCCTCGGGCGCGATGCGAATGGCCAGCGTCGCGGCGGCCGCCGCAAGCAGGAGCACGCCCGCGAGCATCACGACCTTGCGCGGGTCGCCGTCGAGCAGCCGGTGGTAGTACAGCGGCAGCGTCAGGCTCTGGATCAGCATCGGGATCACGATGAACATGTTGAAGATGCCCATGTAGACGCCGGTGCGTCGTTCGGGGATGCTGCGCGCCAGCATCACGTACGGATTGCCCATGATGCTGGCCCAACCGAGGCCGACTCCGATCATTGGCAGGAACAGCAGGGCCTTGTCGCTGAGCGTCGGGATCGTCAGCATGCCGAGCCCGGCGCAGGTGAGGCAGGCCGCATGCATGATCTTCGGACCGAAGCGGCGCGTGAACGGCACCATCGCGAACGCGCCGACGAACGCCACGGCGTTGTAGAAGCCGCCGAGCTGGCCGTTGAGAAGGACAGCGTCGTGGAACGCCGTCGCGTGCGGATCCGCGGTGTGAAAGATCGAGCGCGCGAGGGCGTAGGTGACGTACTGCCAGTAGCACACCATGCCGTACCACTGGAACAGCTTCATCACGGCAAGCTGGCGCATCGTGCGCGGCATCTCCACGATCGCGTCGCGGATCTCGCGCAACGTGCTGCCCAAGGTCATGCGCTGGGCGGTCATCGCGGCCCGTTGCGCCGCGCTCAGCGGCAGCTCACGCACCCGGAACACCGACCAGCAGATCGTGCCCACCGACAACAGCGCGCCGATGAGAAACGAGACCCGCGTGATCGCCGGCACATGGTTGGCGTCGACCAGGTCCTTGTTCATGCCGATCCACACGAGGATCGAGGGCGCGAGGTAGGACAGGGTCTGGGCCAGGCCCGTGAACGCGCTCTGCATCAGGAAGCCCGCTGTCTGCTGGGATTCGTCGAGGCGGTCGCTCACGTAGGCGCGGTAAGGCTCCATGGTGACGTTGTTGGCGGCGTCGAGGATCCACAGCAGGGCCGCGGCCATCCACAGCGTCGCCGAGTAGGGCATCGCGAACAGGCTCAGGCTGCACAGCACCGCGCCGATCAGGAAGTAGGGCGTGCGGCGGCCCCAGCGCGAGATCGTGCGATCGCTCAGCGCCCCGATGATCGGCTGCACGAGCAGGCCCGTGATGGGGCCAGCCAGCCAGAGCAAGGGCAGGCTGCCTTCGTCGGCGCCGAGGTAGCTGTAGATCGGGCTCATGTTGCTCTGCTGGAGCCCGAAGCTGAACTGCAGGCCCAGGAAGCCGAGGTTCATCTCGACCAGTTGCCACGGGCCCAGGTGCGGCTTGATGCGTGTCGGCTGGGTCATGCGACTCCTTCGAGCGCGCCGTTGGAGCGCAGTGTCATCGGCGTCGCGCCGCTGAAAACGAGTTCGGCCGAACAGGCGGCGAAGTCGACCACCAGCGTCGCGCTCTGCTCGCCGTCGGCCCAGCACATGCGCAGCGTCTGCCCGCTGCCCTGCTCGACCTGGAACTGCCCCTGGAATGCGGGATGCGTGCTGCGCAGACGGATGAGTTCGAGCAGGGTGCGCACCACGGGCAGCCCGAGTCGTTGGCGCACTTGCTCGGCACTGAAGAACTGCCGGTTGATGTCGCGCCCCACGCCCGTGCGCCGCAGCAGGTCGAGGTCGTTCTCTCCCGCCAGCAGGCCGACATAGTAGACCTGGGGAACGCCGGGCATGAAGAACTGGATGGCGCGCGCGATCAGGTAGGCACCGTCGTCGCGACCGAGTGCGTCGAAGAACGTGCAGTTGACCTGGTACAGATCGAGGTTTGATGCGGCCGTGCCGGTGGCCTCGCGGCTCTGGCCCTGGCTGTTGACGTGGATGAGTTCGACCAGCGCGTCGAGTTCGGCGGGCGGCACGAGCCCGGGGGATCTCGCGCGGTCGCTCGCGTCGGCGCCGATGTCGACGATGCCGATGCCGTCGTGCGTATCGAGCACGGTCAGGGCATTCTTCGGCCGGATCGCCACCCAGCGGGCGAGCGGCGCCGCCGTCCTGAAATACAGCGCATGCAGCACCAGTGGCGGCAATGCGAAGTCGTAGACCCAGTCCACGCGCTGGGCGATCTCGATCTGGCGCCGGAAATGGGAATGCACTTCGACCAGCACCTCCAGGCCCTTGGCCCGCGCGGACTCGACGAAGCGGTCGATGAAGGCGAAGGTCTCCGGCATCATGAAGCAGCTCGTGCCGGCCTTCTTGATGGCGTAGCCGACGGCGTCCAGGCGAATCATGGTGACGCCGCTGGCGGCCAGTCGCGCGAGGATGGCCTCCAGGTAGGCGCGGCCCTGTTCGTGCGTGACGTCGATATCGACCTGGCGCGAAGTGAACGTGGTCCACAGCAGCTTGCGATCCCCGTTCTCGAGGGTGGCACTCGTGAACGGGAGGCCGGGCCGCGGGCGGTAGATCGCGAGCAGATCCGCCTCCGAGGCGCCGCCTGGAAACACCGTCGCCATCGTCATGAACAGACCGGCGTGGCGCGAGTTTGCCCCGTGCTTCGAGTAGTCCTGGAACTGCGGCGAGTCGCTCGACATGTGGTTGACGATGACGTCGGCCATCAAGGGCAGGGCAGCGGCCAGGCTGGCGATATCGGACCAGTCGCCCAACCGGGGGTCGACCTGGGTGTGGTCAATCGGATCGAAGCCCGCGTCGGCGCCGTCGATGGGGAAGTAGAACGGCAGCAAGTGTGCGCCGCCGAACAGGCCGGCGAACGGGCCGGTCGCGAGCGCATGCAGGTGCGCGACGTCCCCACCGCCGAGCCGGTCCACGTAGGTGACGAGTTGCACTTGGTTCAACATTGGAGGGCCGGAATTTGAAAATGAGGCCTGATGCTAGCGGTTTAGCAATCGATTGCATTCGGGGCTTACCCGCGAGATCCGGAATCGAGGAAGGGATGGCTTCGAATCGCCGGCCCCGCGCCTCCTCCAGCCCGGATGACCTGGAGCGGCGGCGATGCCGGGGAGCGGGTGACGGGGGGTAAACTCGGCCGCGCTCCTATTCAATCGCTTGCACTGATCGCGCCCGACCCTCGATGCCCACGAAGCGCAACGTACCTCCGCCGGCCGCCGGTGCCGCTTCCACCGCTGGCGGTCGCCCGCAGATGTCGGACATTGCCCGGCTGGCGGGCGTCTCCACCGCAACGGTGTCGCGGGCGCTAAGCGGTAGCCGTCTTGTCAACGAGGGGACGCGGGCGCGGATCGCCGAGCTCGCACGCTCGCTGAACTACACCATCAACGTCGGCGCGCAGAGCCTGCGCCTGGGCCAGAACCACACGGTGTCGGTGATCGTCCCGTTCGATCCGGTCACGCGCGAACATCTGACCGATCCCTTCTTTCTCGGCTTGATCGGCAGCATCGCGGATGCATTGACAGAGAACGGCTTCGAGATGCTGTTGTCGCGTGTCGACGCGGATCACCTGGATCAGGCGGCGCTCCCGTTTGATACGGGCCGGGCAGTGGGGGTCGTGATGGTCGGCCAATGGCACCACCACGATCAGCTGAATGCGATGGCGCTGCGGGGCATCCCGTTCGTCGTCTGGGGCGCACAACTGCCGCGCCAGCTCTATGCCACCGTTGGCAGCGATAACCTGGGCGGCGGCCGACAAGCAACCGAATTCCTGCTGCGCCAGGGGGCACGGCGCATTGCCTTTCTTGGCGACCCGGAATTGCCCGAGATCGGGTTGCGCCACGCCGGCTACCTCGCCGCTCACGAGGCGCTGGGCGTCGCACCAGATCGCACACTGACGCGCAAGGTTCCGTTCGTGCAAGAGGCGATCGAGCGAGAAGTGCAAGCGCTGGCGCAACGGGCGAAACCGATCGATGCCATCTTTGCCAGCAGCGACTTGACGGCGATGACCGCCGTGAACACGTTGCGTCGACTCGGCAAGGAAGTGCCGCGCGACATCGCCGTCGTGGGTTACGACGACATTCCGCTGGCGGCCTATTTCCATCCGGCGCTGACGACGGTGCGCCAACCGATGCCCGCCGCCGGACAGATGATCGTCCAGGCGCTCAAGGCGCAACTGGCCGGAGAGGCTCCGCAGGCGCACCTGCTGCCCACGGAACTGGTGTTGCGAGAGTCCGCGGGCGCGCGCGCCTAGATTTTTTCCGTCCGTTCGTGATCGGGCGCAGCCGGCCGTTGGCGCTCCACCGGTGTCGGGCGCAGCGTATGCGCGCGCCCGCCCAGCAGGGGCACGGGCGCGCCGTCGCAAAATATCCGTGCGCTGGTGAATACCTCGGTCGGGAAGAACGTGTCCGTCATCAGCACCTCGCCGTCGTCGGCGAACAGCTCCGCGGAGGCAACGTCGAACAGCAGGCGCATCCGCGCTGTGGGGTGCGTCGTGGCCCGCGTTCCCACGTGCACCGTGTTGGCGAATTCGTCCGCAAGTCCAACGTTACCGGCGCGCCTGCGATCGCTGAAGTAGACGTTGCGGGCGGCATCGAAACCGACCCGATAGATATCGCCGAGCGAATTGGTCAGCTCCACGCCAACGACCGTCGACGCACCTGGCGAGACATCGAACTCCACTTCGATATCGCAGGGCATCGGCGTTGAATCGGTCGTGTCGGTCAACGCGATTGCGTGGTGCAGCATGACTGGCTGCAGCACATGGGTCGTCGCGCGCAAATTGTCGAGCTCCGCGATCGGCCACGCACGCAGGCGCAGGCCGCGCGGCGTATGCACCAGGCCCAACTGCGTTGGCACGGTCATCGAGCCGCGCCACGTGGTGGCGGGCACGTCGCGCGCATAGATCCAGTTGTTCATCCACCCGATCAGGATGCGGCGGCCTGCGGGTTCTCCCGACCAGGTCACGCCGGCGTAGTTGTCGCTCCCTTGGTCCAGCCAGACCGCGCCGATGTCGGCGAGCGACGCCGCGAACTCCGCGTCGGGTTCGAAGCGTTGACCGTCGAAACGCCCGATGAAGTACTGCGTACCGGAACCGCCGTTCGGAGCGCCGAGCGTCACGCTCACCAGCAGTACCCAGACGGCTGTGGACGCGTCCGCGCCGGGCAGCGTCAGCTCGAACAGGTCCGGGCACTCCCAGACGCCCACGTGGCTGCCCAGTCGCGCGCCAAAGTCGCTCAGCTTGTCCCAGTCGACCAGGTTCGCCGAACCCCAGAATTCGATGCGCTCGCCCGCGGCCAGCGCGGCGACCCAGCGGGCGCTCGGCGCGTGCCAGAACACCTTCGGATCCCGAAAGTCAGCGGTTTCGCCGACGTTGGGCATGACCGGGTTGGCGGGATGGCGTGTCCACGACAGGCCGTTGTCCGTGCTCCACGCCAGATGCTGCGATTGAAAACCCAGTGCACCGGCCGCTTGCGCAGTGGTGTCGTGGTTCGTGTAGAGCGCGACTATGGCACCGGCACCCGCGCCTGCACCGCCGGAGGCGTCAACCACCGCCGACCCCGAAAACACGTAGTTCGCTCCATCCGGATGGAGCGCGATCGGCCGGTCCTGCCAGTGCATGAGGTCGCGGCTGACGGCGTGGCCCCAGTGCATCGGGCCCCAGACAGTGGAGTTCGGATGGAATTGATAGAAGAGGTGGTACTGCCCGTTGGCATACACCAGACCGTTCGGGTCGTTCATCCAGCCGCGCTCAGGCGAATAGTGGAAGAGGGGGCGATGATTCGTAGCGCTTTGACGGTGCATGAGAAGTTGCCATCATAAATTGCAATCGATTGCGATAGTGCCAGATTCTAAGAAGTTCGGACGCGTCGATTGCGCTGGCCCCTGTTCACTTGTCCTGCGCGACATTCGTGTCCGTTGAGGGTGATCTCGCTTTTACGTCTGGCGCGGAAACAGCGTGAGGATCAGCAACTTAGCTGAACTTGGTACGCGGCTTGGAGCATCCGCCCGGTCCATCAATCTTCGTGGCCTCGTCGACGCACCAACAAGTGGACAGGCTACTGGCCGCGTCTCCTCGCTGCTAAGTCCGAATCGGGCATCGCAGGTTCCGGCTGCGGGTGCAACGGTGGACGGAAACCGCTCGGAGGCCGTCGTCCACCGCGCTCCTGCGCGGGGTTCCTGGACTTTTGCTGAACGGGTACCGGACGTAGCGGGCTGCCACCGGCGTATCCGGCTCGGTATTCCCCGAGGACAGGCCAGGCGCGGAACGCGTCGTGCTGACGACCCCGGCTCTCAGGCTGTTGCATATGGGAATTGAAACCGCACGGGCACCAATCAGTTCTCAAGTGCATCGACTGCACGATGGATCTCGGCGACCACGCGGTTCTCAAATGTCTCGCTCGGGCCCATCGTGGAAACCTTGAACGCGCCCTCAAGATCCCTCTCCCCTGATCCATCATTCACCCGGGCCTGCCACTTGACTTGGCCCTCAAGGACCTTGTACTCAAACCCGTACGAGTAGGGTCGGCGGTTCTTTCGCTGTTGATGGGCAGTCATGGTGAGTCATCCAGAAATCCCGGAATCCAAGTATGAACTGCTCAGCGCCGCGCGGCGCACCGAGCGCGATAGACGAGCGCAAGCGCCGCACCGTGTAGTCCCCGCGGGCTCGATACCTCGGCACCAGAAGCGTGACGTTTGCAGTTGCTCCGCTTGGCGAACGCATCGCCTACGTTCAGCCGATGCTGGTCATGCCCTGACGGCTGTCGCAAGCGCACGGGCGGACGCTATATTGGGGGTGTACGCCCAAACCGCCGAAAATTTCCGCCGGTGTCGGTCCGCCTGCTCTCAACGCGTGGGCACACCGAACACCGTCGCCATTTGGCGGGCTCGTTTGATGTCGTCGGAGTGAAGGTAAATCGAGGTTGTCGCCAGCGAGGCATGCCGCAGGTTGTCGCGGACGGTAGTGAGTTCAGCGCCGCCATGCAGGGCGTGGGTGGCGTGGGTGTGACGCATCCAATGGGGCGTGGCGCGACGCAGCTTCTCGGCGAATACCGGGTTGTCTTCGATGAGTAGATCGGCGACGGTCGCGAAGAAGCGTTTCATCACGACCCACAGGCGCGCCCGCTGGATGCCGGCCTCGCCGCCGATGTTGCCCACCAGCGGAGTGTCCGGATCCCACTTCTGCGGCGTTGTCGGCAGGCTCCGCTGCACGAGGTAGCGGTCCAGCGCGGCGCGCGCCAGCGGCGGCAGCGTTACCCGGCCGGCCCGGGCGCCCTTGCCAACGACGTGCAGCCAGCGTTCGTTGTGGTCGACCTCGATGGCGCCGAGCGTGGCCTGGACCAACTCGCTGGCCCGCAGCCCGGTGGCATACGCAAAGTCCAGCACGAAGCGTAGCCGCTGTGCGGCGGCCACCTGCCAGCCGTACGACCACTCCAGTCCGTCGGCCACGGTGCGCAGCAGCGCCCACTCGGCGTCCGAGAACGACCGCGAGGTGTCCATCGAAGCGGGTTTGACCCCTCGTACCTTGATACCCGAGAACGGGTTGGCCAACATGTAGCGCTGCTCGATCAGCCAGCGAAACATAGCGCTGAGCACCGACAGGGTGTGTGCGGCCGAGCGTGGCGACAACTCGCCCGCGAAGGGTCGCCATTCAGAGGAAGAGCGCGGTCGTGGTGGCCCCACCCAGCGGGACCGAGGCGTCGGGCGGCGCAAGAACGCCCGGTAGGCCACGGCGTCTTCCTGAGCCAGCGACGACAGAGCGCAGCCGCGCTCGACGATGGCCCACAACATCAGGCGCTCAGCCTCCTTGCGGTATTTGAGCTGCGTGGCCGGCGACTCGTGCAGCGAAAGCCAGGCCTGCACCGCCTGGTAGTCGTTGTCGGCGCGCAGCGCGCAGGTCGGGCGCGGCGCGCGGAAGGTGCCCCGCGAGCCGTCGACCTCATCGGGCACGACGAGGTTCTCCCACGGCGACAGGCCTGGCGGCGACGTCACCGCAACGAGTGCACGGGCACGTTCGGTCAGTTCCGGATGGACGGCAAAGAATGCCTCGATTTGGCGGGCTCCTGTGGCCCCAAGGCCGGGCACGGCGACCCACCAGCGCCGTCGGCGGGGCACGCGCACGGTCAGATCGGCGAGCGTCTTGATCCCCGCTGCCCGCAGTGCCGCGGCCGAGCGGGGTTGAAGCCAGCGTTCGACGTCGTCTCCGATCAGCGGCTGGGGCGCGGGCAGCGATACGAGTGTTTCCAGCGCCCGGGCGATGGCGACCGCGCGTTTCGAGCCGCGTGCGTCCGCACGCTCGAACAACTCAGCCAGATCACCACGATGGCGGCCGCGCGCAAAGTCCGCCACCTGGCGACGCAGGCGGCCCAGCAGGCCGCGGGAGGACTCCCCGGCCGCGCGCCGCTCGCCGAGGTAGCGTTCGACGGCCGCGCGGGAATCCATGCCCTCGTACCAGGCACGCAGCGCGGCAAGCGCGGCGGCATCGGGCAATGCGCCGCTGTCGCTCGAACCGGCTGTTACAGACTCCGAGGTTTTCACGAACAGAAGTTTATCTATTCCATGCCACTAGCGCGAGAACAAACGTTCTGTTTGTAGAATCCCTCGCCGAGAACCGTTCGCCGCCCCAAAACACGAAGAAACCCCCTCTCAAGGGCCTTGGGCCTGATGCTCCCGCGGCGTCCTTGCCCTCCCTACCTCAATGACGACCACAAGCAAGAGCGAGCGGTTGGCCGTGCTGACGCCGGCCGAGCAAGACGCCCTGTATGGGCTACCCGATTTCGACGACGCGCAGCGTTCGGAGTACCTGAGCCTGACCGAGCAGGAACTGGCGCTGGCCTGCGGCCGCACCGGCCTGCACTACCAGGCTTGGTGCATCTTGCAGATCGGCTACTTCAAGGCCAAGCAAACGTTCTTCCGCTTCGGATGGGACGAGGTCTCTGACGATCTCAAATTCATCCTGGGCCGCTACTTCCCTGGCGAGCTCTTCGATCCGCTCCAGGTCTCCACGCGGGAGCACTACACCCAGCGGGCCCTTATCGCGCAGCTGTTCGGCTACCGCCTGTGGTCCAGCGACTTCCTCGATCACCTCGTGCAGCAGGCCAAACAGATCGCACGCCGCGACATCACGCCCAGCTTCATCGTTGCGGAACTTGTCGCCTAGAGGATCTTGCCCAGGCCGACAACAACATCCTTAGAGACAACCATCGTAAGGACAAGAACGACGAGCGGCATGGCAAGTCGTGGTCAGTGACTACGCCGCGCCGAATTTGTATCGCGGAGGGAGACATATCATTGGCGTTGGTCACAGATCATCCAACGCTGTAGCAAACGCTTAGCCGACCAGTTCTTTTGGATGGAGACCGCATCAAGTGCGCGCGCAGCTGAGTTGCGCTGTGTCGTCGGGAGGCTCGCATCGGCTGCCCACTGGAGCAACTGCCTTTGTGCCGGGCCGCCGGACCGGTCGCTCTGCAGGTAGCGCACGAAATACTCGGTGGCTCGTTGCTGCTGTCCTCGCGCTGCAGCCACCAGTCCCAGGTTCTGCCAGGTAATGGCTCTGCTGGGCCTCAACTGCGCGGCGATCTGCAGCGAAGCGTCAGCGTCCTCGAGCCTGCCCATCTTCAGGTAGAAGTAGCCGAGATTGGCCAGGATCTCTGGGTCCAATGGACTGACCGTCGCGGCCCTCCGCGACAGTTCGACCGCCCTTTCGATGTCGCCGCCGCCCGACGCAGCAAGCGCCTGCGTGTTGAGCCTCCTTCCTTCCGAAGCAGAATGCTCGACCTCAACTTCCGTCTGCTTCTGAGGCGTCGGCACCTCCGCCAGCTTCGGTGCCTCAGCGGCTGGCGTAGGAAGGAAATCGACGTGCATCGAAGCCAGGTCAGTGGGGCTGAGGATATAGATGTCGTCGGGACCAGTCATCATCAACGCCCCAACGATGGCTGCGGGCACGTCCAGTTCGTGGAACAGCTGTCTGGCTTTGTCCAAGGTCACAACCTTGGTATCGTCAGTTTCCTTGCCGTTGATGGCAGCACTGTGGACGCCGATCCTTGCGCTCGTCGTGGCGAAGCGATTCACGCCGGCCGCGAACACGTAGAAGCAAGCGCTCATGCATTGACCGTTGTCGGCGACAACGGTTGCAAGCTGCCGAGTGCGGACGATTTTTGCCAAGCTCCAGCCGGTCATCACGTTGCCACCTGGCGAGGACAAGGCGATCGCCAAGAACTTGACGCCCAAGCGGTGTGCCTGATCGAGTTGGGCCTGCAGGTTAGCATCGTCCCCCGGAACGATTGGCCCGGCCAAAGACAGCAGCCGAGAGCCATCGGGATATTCGACCGGGGTGATCGTTGCAGCGGTCGCGGACAGGTGTGCGGCGGCGAAGAGTGTCATCGCCTTGCCAATTGTCTTGATCATCGTATTCCGGGCCTGATCTGAATTTCGCCTGCGCTTCGCGCAGACATGATTGAATACCGAAGGCGGGGCCCATCATAGGGGGCATGCCCCCGGCATGCCCAGCCTGGCCAAGGCCACATTGCTGATTTCTAGCCGGCTCTTCGGCTTGCTCATGTGCGACCCGATGCGGGTTGAGACGCGCGCAGCGTAGGCGCTGGTATCTGCAGTCCGCGCTTAGGGCGCCACACCTCAAACAGCACTCGGCCAAGCTACTCATCGCCGTCTCCCGGCCTTGGCGAAACCGCGTCCCAAACGGGGAACAGCGCCTGCTCGTCCACCTCGCTCAACTCGCGGCGCGACCAGAGGCACTCTCGGCGAATGCCCTTCATCCGAAACCGCAGTTCGCGCAATGCTGCCGATCGCTCGAAGGCTTCCGGGTCCGTCGCGTTTTCGACGCCCGCCCATAGACCGATCGAATTGCCGGCGATCTCTAGGCGCGCCAATCTCAGCGACACCCGCTCGCAGACCTCCCGTACCACCGGCGAGACTCCGCCGCTGGACTGCACACGCTCCGCGCACCGGATGGAGGCGCTCACCTGGGCCAGCAGTTCGAAGATGTCGTGGTCAGTGCTGGAGGCCAGCTCCCGCGCCGCGCCGATCGTTTCCTTGGCTGCCCCGTTGGCCGCTCGTGAGATGAAGCCCGACCACCGACTGTCGAACTCTCCCGGAACCACACGTAACGCAAAGCTTGCGCGATTCAACGGTGCCACGCGGCCCGCGGTGACGCCGAGTGCGACTTCCACGACCGCCAACATCCGCCCCAAGGGGGTGATGGCGGAGCCCAGTACCTGTTTCGGGTAACCCGTGCCATCCAGCCGTTCATGGTGCTCGCAAACGCCTTGGGCGAGTACTGCTGGGTAGTCAGTGAGCGCCCGAATCAGTTCGGCCCCAACTGCAGGATGCGCGACGATGTGCCGAAACTCGTTGGGGCCAGGCGCTGTCCTCGGATTCAGATACGCGGGGTCGATATACATTTCGCCGACGTCGTGGAACAGCCCGCCAAGCATCGCCAGCCGCGTGCTGAGGCGGTCGAGGTTGGCAGAGTGCGCCATTGCGCCGGCAAGGGCCATGCCGAGGATGGCGTGCCCGAATCCACCAGACCGCGTGGCCGAGCTGACCGTGAGCAACAGTTGCATCGCCGAGTGCAACGGCAGACTGCGTACTTGCTGGTGCAGCATCGCCTCATGCGATCTCAGTACCTGAGCCAACGGGTGCTCGGAGGCCAGTAGGCGATCGAGTTCTTCCACCAGGTGGATATTGGTGATGCCATCCTCGGCGCGTAGACAAGCCTCCAGCGGCTCCCGGAGTTTCCTCTCCAACAGGCGCTGCTGCAGCGAGGCAGAAACCCGCTGGTCCTTCGCCCACAGTTTGACGCCCCGGTCATCGTAGATGTCTCGGGATGAGACGATCGACTTGGAATCCGCTGCTTCAACAATAGCTGACAGGATATGTGGATTGGCTTCCAACAGGTTTGGCGCGCTCATGACAGGAGCGCCCCGAACCGAACGGGGCAAAGAATCGACTTTGGCTGCATGGCCTCGTCCTCCCTTTTATACCCCTAACTGTATCGGAGAACTCCGCCTCCGCGCTACCACTGTTCGGGGATTGTCCGCACCCTGACTTCCGGCAAATTTCGGACGGAGCGCTGTTTTCCCCCAACTGAATATTCGAGCGACAAACTCCTTCCAAAATCACCGACTACTAGCCATGACTGTTGAGAAATTGCTGGCACAAAAGGCCGAGCTAGATTGGCAAATTGACCAGCTTCGATCCGCACAGCGAGCCGAGGCGATCCAACTCATTCGCAAGCTGATGAATGAGAACGGGTTGACTGCGAAGGATCTAGGCAGGTCCCTACCCCCCTAAAATCAAATAGCAGCCGCAAGCCGGTCGCTCCGAAGTATCGGGATCCCACCACGGGACAGACATGGACCGGTCGCGGACTGAAGCCCAAATGGCTCTCGGCGGCCATCGACAGCGGGAAATCCCTGTCAGACATCTTGATCTAAGCGCGCCAGTGCGCGCTCGGCAGCATTGCATCGGCAAGCCGAGTACCGGACTCACTTCGCGATGCCCGCAGGCATCGAGTTTCCGCAGCTGACGCGAGCACCGGCGGATCGCCGCCGCGCGCCTCGTCAACCGGACGGCGGCGTACAGCACCAGCAGACGGCGGAATGCGCGTTGGAGGCACTCGGAGTGTTCCCTCCGAGTGCCATCGCCAAGATCGTTAGCGAGCCCCCTCAGGAGGAGCATAGAAAGTCTGCGCCGCGCGTCTTGAGAACGCCACATCTCAGACTTCTTCGCTCACCAACATTGACTTCGCCCAAGATCAACTCTTCGGACGTAAGCGTCGAGCCCTCGCCCGCACGATGAGCGAGCTTCGAGACCCCTGAATCCGCCTCGCCACGACCCGCAGCAAACGACCCGCAGTAGGCGGCCAGGACTTTGCGCTCGACCTGCTGTTCCTCCAACGAGCAACCCTCGACTCATCTGCCCGGGCACTCAAGGAAATCGCTCAGGCGCCGATCAGTTCCCAAGTGCATCGATTGCACGATGGATCTCGGCGACGACGCGGTTCTCGAATGTCTCGCTCGGACCCATCGTGGAGACCTTGAACGTCCCCTCAAGATCCCTCTCCCCTGACCCATCATTCACTCGGGCCTGCCACTTGGCTTGACCCTCAAGGACCTTGTACTCAAACCCGTATGAGTAGGGCCGGCGGATCTTTCGGTGTTGATGGGCAGTCATGGTGAGGCATCCAGAAATCCCGGTGCCCCAGTATGACTCGCCCAGCGAAGCGCGCGCACTGGCTGGCGGACACGCAGTTCGGCTCGCAGCTGAACCTGAACCCGGCTTCCAAAGTTGCGGCCGCGGGCGCAAGTTCGGACGCAAGGCGAACGGCGGGCGTCCCTCACCGCGCGCCTGCGCGAAGGCTCCCTGGGTCTTGCTCAGCCAGACACCAGCGACCCATGAGAGCCGCCCGTAGCCGCGACGACTTCAGCACCGATAGCTACGCAGCCCCAGGTGGCGACGGAAGATTCCTTGTTAGACACAGCGCAAGTAACGTTCAGTCAAATGTTTGTAGCATGATGGGCAACCACGATGTCGCTCGACAATGTGGATCGAGTCCGGTGATCGTCGTGACCAAAGAGCCAATCTGAGGGGTTGTTTGATGCCGGACGGCAGGTGATGCCGTCGCGGCGACCGACTTGCAGGGAGTGAGAAGGTGAGCATCGCAGTGCTGATGCGGTGCGGCAACGCTGACTTCAAGTTGACCTATGACAGACATTGAAGGGGAGGGGACTGCCAAGACCACGGAGCCGCGCGCTGGGCGGGTGGCTGACCCGCGGCTCGACTCGATATCCCACTGGCGGATGGTCGCAGTGGTCAATGGTCTGGGCACTTTGCGGATCGATCTCGTTCACGGTCAGGTGCTGCTGGATGCTGTGTCCGTGACCCTGCACGGCTTGGCACCACCTGAGCCGCGAGAGATGACGTTGGATTTCTGGTTGGGCTTGCTTTCCGAAGCCGATCGGCTCCGCATGCACGCGGTTGTCAGTGCGGTTGTTCAATCGAAGTCGACAGAGAGTTTGACCGTACGCCTGCCGTGGCCGGTTGGACAAGTGCCATCAACGCTCGAGTTCGCCTTTCGAGTCGATTCCGACAGCGGGCAGATCGTGGGCACCTGTCGGGACGTCACCGAGGCGCAGAACATCGAGGAAGTGCGTCGACAGAGGATCGCAGCGGAGCGGGCGAGCCTGGCCAAGAGCGAGTTTATGTCGCAGGTCAGCCATGAGCTGCGTACGCCGCTCAATGCCATCCTGGGATTTGCACAGCTTATGGCCATGGACAACGATGAGCCGTTGGTTGGCAAACAGCAGGAACGGCTGCAAATCCTGCATCAGTCCGGGCTGCGTCTGCTCTCTCTTGTCGATCAGCTCCTGCAGATCGGCAAGATCGAGCAGGGGAAGGTCTCCTTGCGCCCGCGGGCCGTCAATGTCTACGCACTGGCACGCCGCTGCGTCGACGCGCTGGCCCCCATGGCCGCCGAACGGGACGTGGCGATCCAGTTCGATATCGCCGGAGCTGAGACCGCCGCGGTTCGGGCCGATTCCAACGCGCTGGAGCAGGTGTTGGTCAACTTGCTTTCCAACGCCATCAAGTACAACCGGCAAGGTGGGCGCGTGACGCTTCGCTACCGAGCAGAAGATGCTGGCGAGATCACTGTGGACGATACCGGTCCTGGCTTGACCGAATCTCAAATGGCTCGGCTGTTCGAGCCCTTCAACCGATTGGACGCGGCCCGAGGCAACGTGCAAGGCACGGGGCTCGGTCTCGTCATCTCGAGGCAACTTGTCGAGGCCATGGGCGGCGCCATGCAAGCCTGGTCCGAAGTGGGTGTGGGATCTCGGTTCCGAGTGACGCTGCCGCGAGCACGAAGTACTCGGGCCAAAGACGCCGAGACGCTCCCGCTGGATATGCCCTCGCAGTGGTTGGGCGCGGAGCAGTTCCGTGTTCTCTACATCGAAGACGATGAGGTCAATCTGGTGTTGATGGACCAGCTCTTTGCAGCCCAACCGGATTGGAACCTGGCGGTGGCAATGACGGGTGCGGCTGGACTGGCCGAGGCCGTTCGGCAACGACCCGACGTAATCCTGCTGGATTTGAATCTCCCCGATATGGACGGGCAAGAAGTCATGCAACGCCTGAGGCTTGACCGAAGAACGCGCGACATCCCCGTGGTGGCAGTCAGCGCGGACGCCATGCCGGCCAACGTGCGACGCAGTCGGGCGCTGGGCTTCGTCGACTACTGGACGAAGCCGCTTGACCTGTTGGCGACAGTGTCCAAGTTGAAGGCGTTGGCCCCGACGCGGAACTGACTGTTGCCGCCGACATCAGATTGAGCCAATATTCAGGACTCGCCGACATCCAGGTGAGCCGGACGACTTTTTGGTCGGCTCCGCATGCCCGTAGGCGTGGCGGGCAGTTCGGGTGGCGCAGTCCTGCGGCGGCAGGCTGGCTCATTTTCAGCTCGGCGCCAACACCACCAGGCCAGCTGCAACGGTACTCGTCGGACCATTACGTAGCAGCGTGAGGATGACGTCCATCAAAATCGTTCGATGGACACCGCTGGCAGAAGCCTGCCGCTTGATCGCCCGATGCATTGAGCGTCGTCACCCGTGAAGAGTAGTAAAAGTGCGACTCACGGCTCCTCGGACACGTCAATCAATTCAATGAGTTAGCGGCCCCGGCCGGGGCATGGGTATCAACATTACGTCTTTCAAATAAGTACTAAAGTTGCGACCTTGTGTGGTCAAGACGTAATGTTGCATCCATGCGTGTTCCCACTCTCGGTCGCGAATTTGCTCCGTTGAGTTCGCCTTCAGCGCAAGCGCCGTCGCCGAGCGGCTACAGCACGCCGAGCGCGTTCTCGCGCCCTTCCTGGCGGCGCCGTATCGAAGTTTTCAGCCCGAAGATCGGACGACGGCTGAGCCTGGGCAGCTACGACGCGTATCGAACTTGGCTCGTGATCGAGGCCAATCCGGCGATCACCACGTTTTGCGAACGACCAGCCCTCGTCGAAGGCACCGGCAGTGCAGTCATCGACTTCTGGGTGCAGTTGCGCGGCGCGCCGGCTGGAGAGTTCTGGCTCATCGAGCCCCGACGTCCGAGGCCTCCCCAAGCAGACGCCTCGGGCCACGAACCGGAGTTCATGCCGTCGCGCCTGCATGGACTACCCACCCGGCAAATCCTTCAGGCCGATCTTGGCTCCTGGGACGTGCCCATTGCCAACTGGGGTCGCATCCTGCCGTACCTGACGAGCCACCGACGTTTTCGCGACGCGCTGCTGGAGCAATCGATCGTCGTTTTCCTCCTCGCCGCCCAGACGCTCGACACCGTGCTCGAGCGGTTTGGCGACCATGACGCCACCGCAGTCGAAGCGGCGTTGTTCACGCTGGTGGCCCAGGGCCGCGTGCGCAGCCCCGACCTGGCTGTGGCGGCGCTGAGCGGACGCACGCGCTTTCAGCGCATTTGAGGCTACTGAGATGCCGCGCCGCGACCGTCAGTCCCTGCGTCTTCACGACTGGCCCTCTCTCGACGAGGCCATGCTTGCACCTTCGATCCGTCGAGCTTTTGAACAGCGTCGCGGTGCGATCGAGGCCTACGCGCGCGGTGACCTGATCAAACAGATCGAGTCGACCAGCGGTGTGCATCGCTCGACGCTGCTGCGTCTGGTCCA
>CAYQMX010000026.1:48338-106961 GCA_964418745.1 uncultured Vitreoscilla sp. | reverse complement strand
TCGCGTTGCCGGCCGGCCTCAACGCGCCTCACACACAGAAATCCTGACGCGCCCGGCGATCTACCGCGACGCGCTGGCCTTCGTCGACGCATCGGTGGGCCAGATTCAATCCCCGCCACGAATGGTGTTCTGTAGCACGGTCGCCTGCTCCAACCGATTCGGCTTCACGGGCAACGGCGCCTACACGGTGGGCATCTCGGGCATCGCGATCAGTCACCGCGGCTGGGCACCCTACTTTGCGCGACACGAGCTGATCCATCACCTGCAGAACGAACGCCTGGGTGTCCTTGGGGCCTGGCTGGGAAGGCCGACATGGTGGCGCGAAGGAATGGCGTACTCGCTGAGCCTTGACGAGAGAAGGCCGTTGCCGCAGCCCCTGGAAGGCTACCGGGCGGACTTCGACGCGTGGTTCGCGAAGACGGGCCGCGAGCGGATCTGGACGGCGGTGCCGGGGGCGGCGCAGTCGCCCGCACCGGCGAAGCCGTCAGGGGCCTGAAGCAGGGGGGCAGGCCTGCGCACGGCACCGCGACATCGGCCAAGCCAGCTAGGTAGCAAATGCGCGACTTCCAGTCGGTGTTCGCGCCGACTTTGGAGTGAGCCAATTTCCCGAGTTTTGCCGATCCCGCGGTGAGCCTGGCAATTCTGGGTAGAGACCGCATGTCCATGGGGTGAGTACCCGGCCGGGGTGGCTCATCGGAGCGTCGGCGCGGTGGCTCAATATGAGGTCGGCGCCAACAATTTTGGGCGGTAAAAAGGGGCTCACGCCCCCATCGAACTGACCGCCTTCATCGTTCTGGCAATACCCAGGATGTTGATCACGCGCTTCAGTCTTGGCGCAGCCTCCCGACGGTCGACGGCCCGGGCACGGGGGCCGAAGTCCTATTTCGAAGCGTTCGAGTCGATTCTTGAAGTAGCTGTATTGATGCCGGCTGGCCGACTACGTCATGGGTGCAAGCTAAGCCTTTGTTGGCGGTAGATTTGACACCCGGCGAAGTGTCCGGTCTGGGGCGACGATCGCTCCATCATGTCCTGGCAGATTCTTACGCGGTCCGCGTCGACACCTGGGTGTGACGATTCAGAACGTCTCCCATGCGATGTCTGGTGCGGCTGCTTTAGCGCCTGGAGCGCGACCTTCGATCGCCTGGGACAGCGGCGGCACGATCGGCACAGGGCGAGTGGCCGGCGCCTTTCCGGGACGCGGTGTCAAGACCGTTTTCCCCCCGCGAGCATGTGCGATGACGCCAGCAGCCACTGAATCCGATTCAGCGCCCAAGCGGAACTTCGCTACCAGCTCCGACAGCCTTTGGGCCTGGTCCTTCAGCGCCTCTGCCGCAGCGGCACTTTCCTCGACCAGCGCGGCATTTTGCTGCGTCATGAGGTCCAGGGTGGCCACCGACCCGTTGACCTGGGCAATGCCCTGGCTCTGTTCGCCGGCGGCGGCCATCACCTCGCCGATGATGTCGCTGACACGCTGCACGCTGGAGACGATCTCGGTCATCGTGCTGCCGGCATTGCTGACCAGTCGCGTGCCGGATTCGACACGATCCACACTGGTACCGATCAGGCTCTTGATCTGCTTGGCGGCTTCGGCGCTGCGCTGTGCAAGCGAGCGAACCTCGGCGGCGACGACCGCGAAGCCGCGGCCTTGCTCGCCGGCACGAGCGGCTTCCACTGCAGCGTTCAGTGCCAGGATGTTGGTCTGGAAGGCGATGCCGTCGATGGTGCCGATGATGTCACTGATCTGCTTGCTGCTGTCATTGATGGCGTCCATCGTGGCCACGACCTGGCTGACGACCTCGCCGCCGCGGCGCGCGACGTCGCTGGCGGAGGAGGCCAGCTGGTTGGCGGTTCGTGCCGAGTCGGACGTCTGGTTGACAGTCGCGGTGATCTGTTCCATCGCGCTGGCCGTCTGCTGCAATGAGCCCGACGTCTCTTCGGTGCGTTGGCTGAGGTCCGTGCTCGCGACCGCGATCTCTGCACTGGCGCTTGCCACACTTGCGGTGCCGGTGCGAATCTCATGCACCATCTCCGTCAGGCTGGCCTGCATCTGTCCGAGTGCGCGCTGCAAGGCACCGATCTCGTCCCCCCGCGTGACGGGGGCCACGGGCATGGAGAGGTCCTTCTCGGCAATGCGCTGCGCGATGTCAATGGCGCCTTGCAACGGGCTGGTCACGGAGCGCGTGATGCCCCAGGCCAGCGCAGTGCCGAGCGAAAGAGCCATCAAGGAAAGAACGACCAGCAGGACCTGCGCCCCCTGAGAGTGGCTTGCGGACTGGGCCTCGAGGGCGTCGGCGTTGGCTTGCACCTGTGCCTGCAGTGCGGAGATGGCGTCCGAGTAGGCCTTGGCGCCTGCCTTCATCGGGCCACTGACGATCTGGGCGCCCTCATCTGCGTTCCCCGCCTTGAAGGCGGCAGCCGCCTTGGCACGCACCTCGATGTAGGCCTTGCGTTGGGTGCTGACAGCGTCGAACAGCGCACGGTCCTTGGGGTCGGCGAGCGCCTTGTCGATGCTCTCCTGGAGCTTGGTGATCGCGGCCGAGGTCTCCTTCATCGGCGGTTCCAGGAAAGCTATCGTCGGGGCGTGGTAGCCGGAGGCGGCAACACCTAGCGCTCGGGTCAAGTTCAATGTGACCGCACCTTGCCAACGCTCGATCATGATGGCGTGCTGGGCCAGATCGGCGCGTTGCGCGTCGAGATCGGAAATCTTGCGCATCTGCAGCAGGCCCGCGGCGGCCATGGACAGCATGAGTGCCAACACGCTGGCGAAACTGAGTCCCAGCCGGACGCCGATTCGAAGTTTGGAGAGAGGAGTCATGAGGTGTATCCGGTGTAGGCGCACGTCCGAGGGTATTGTTGAAAGCCGGTTCGCCAAAATCGATCGCTTGATCGTTCGGCGCGCGAGCCAGCGACGCGGCATCTTGGTGCAGGGCGCCTATTGAATCCGCTGTCCTGAGGCAGCCGTCAAATGCACTACGCGTCGCCCAAGATGTGCGCCGTGATAAGGCGGCGCTTTCCAGTGGGTGCAAGTCCCATCCGGCCACCGCTCCGGCCGGAAGCAACCGGAGCCGACATGGAGGTGACGAAATGTCTGAAGCCTTCGGGTAGCGTGCCACGAATTGGTGGCAGCGCGAGTGTGCGGGCCGTAACGCGAGTGAACGCTGAGCAAGCCTCGAAATTGACGATGCACAGGCCGACCCGACGACCCTTTCGGGGACGGTTGACATCACTGGACGGATGAGCGAAGCAGTACCGCCAGTGGCTGTGCCGGGGTAGTGGCGACAGCACGTACACAAGGAAAGCGCGCGCAACACGGGAAGCCCTGTGGCGTGGTCGGGGACGACCAACCGGAGACCGGTGACGGCATGGCCGGGCGCTGCAGGGTGGCGGAGAGGCTCGTAGTACCGACGAAGCCGGGTAATGCCGGTGGAGGGAAGGGGCCGCAGTTCAAGACGGACGCAGCAAGTAGCGAAGGACCTGGAGACTGGGCAACCTATCAACTCCCCCAAGTGTTCAGAAGCTGCAGATGGCGTTACACGCGAAAGCGAAGGCTGAAGCCGGCTACCGCTTCTACGCGCTGTACGACAAGATCAGCCGCGAGGACATCCTGGCCCATGCCTGGGCCCAGTGCCGCTCCAACAAGGGCGCACCGGGCGTGGACGGCCAGGACTTCGCGGATGTCGAGGCGTACGGCGTGCAGCAGTGGCTCGGCGAACTGGCGCTTGCGCTCCGGCAGGAGAGCTACCGGCCGGATCCCATCAGAAGAGTGTTCATCCCGAAAGCCAACGGCAAGCTCAGGCCGCTGGGTATTTCGACGTTGCGAGACCGGGTCTGCATGACGGCAGCGATGCTGGTGCTGGAGCCGATCTTCGAAGCAGACCTTCCATCCGAGCAATACGCCTATCGGCCGGGCTGCAACGCCCAGCAGGCAGTGCTCGTCGTGAATGACCTGCTGTTCCATGGCCACCCGGACGTCGTGGACGCCGACCTCGCGGACTACTTCGGGAGCATCCCGCACGCCGAGCTGATGTTGTCGCTCGCGCGGCGCATCGTGGACGCGCGTGTGCTGCATCTGATCAAGATGTGGCTGGAATGCGCCGTCGAAGAGACCGACGATCGAGGCCACAAGACACGCACGACCGAAGCCAAGGATCAACGGAGAGGCATCCCGCAGGGCTCGCCCATCTCACCTCTACTGGCCAATCTGTACATGCGCAGGTTCGTGTTGGGCTGGAAGCAGCTCGGGCTGGAGCGAAGCCTTGGCAGTCGAATCGTGACCTACGCCGACGATCTCGTGATCCTGTGCAGGAAGGGCAAGGCCGAAGAGGCATTGCAGCGACTGCGCGAGATCATGGGCAAGCTCAAGCTGACGGTCAACGAGGAGAAGACACGAATCTGCAAGATCCCGGACGGACAGTTCGACTTCCAGGGCTACACGTTCGGGCGGCTGTATTCGAAGACGACCGGCAAGGCCCGACTGGGCCTGTGGCCGTCGAAGAAGAGCATCCGCCGCATGGTCGAAAAGGCTCATGACCTGACCGACCGGAGGACGGGTTGGCGAGAGACCACGGAGAAGGTGGAGCAGTTGAATCGCGCGCTACGCGGCTGGGCGAACTACTTCAGTGTAGGCACCGTCACGCAGGCGTATCGGGCGCTCGACAACTACACCGCACCGCGGTTGCGCCGGTGGTTGCGGGCCAAGTACAAGGTCAGGCGACGAAGGGGCGGGGCATATCCACCCTCGCATCTCTACGGGCACTTCCGGCTCGTACGTCTGACAGCACGCGGCCGCGCCCAGGCGTGGGCGAAGGCGTGATGTCTTGTCCGAGAGCCGGATGCGGGAGATCTGCACGTCCGGTTCGATGAGCGGGATGTGGAAACGGAGCCATGGTCTGGCTCATAGGGCACCGCCAACCGAAAGGGGCGGCAACAGCGATGCTCAGACCTACCGTCACCGCGCCACATCTCGACTCTACCGGCCGCTGCCCCCCCCGATCGGCCTCGACGGGCACGCCTTCTCTTCACGGAGATTCGCCTTGATCACCCAACTCAAGTTCGTCGGCGTTCCCATCAGCGATCCGGATCGTGCGCTGACCTTCTACACCGAAATGCACGGCTTCGACGTTGCCACCGACCAACCCATGGGCTCGGGCCAACGCTGGATCGGGTTGCGCATCGGCAACGCGCCCACTCGGCTGGTGCTGTTCACGCCGCCGCGCCCTGTTGGCAGCGGATCAGCAGTCCGATGAGGGTACCCTGATTGAGCAACCAGGCGCTCCGCGGAGCGTCTACTTGCCGCGTTGCCGCTGCACAAAGCTCGCAGCTGCTAGCAAATCACCAAGCCGTCGATGCTCCGCGCGACGTCCTCGCGCACCGCCGCGGCCTCGCTGCCGCAGGTCCACTCCGGCGTTCCGCCCGCCAGGCTCCAACGCCGACCGGGCAGCGAGACAGTGGCATTCCAAGTGAGCAGCGCGCCTTCGACATTCCAGGTCGCCTCATAGCGGAACGAGGCCTTCGTCTCCGCGTGCATGTGCGAACTCGCCACGATGCGCTTCATGGGTGCACCCGAGCAATTGCAACCACGGGGGCGTCGCACACGATCACAGGAGGCCTCTTCGGAGTCGGGCTGTGATCCTAACTGCGGCCAGTGATCGCTTCAATAGCGCGCTTGGCGCGTCCCGGCCGCCGTGCGCCGCCCGGCAGGCAATGAATGGGCGACGCCTCGTGCGTTCTGGCGGCTTCCTCGATAGGCTGCCCTACTCAGTGGCCGACAATGGCTGGATTCCGAGATCGAGCTACACCGTCGCCGCGTCGGCGACCGGGTCTGAGCTACGTTGCCATGCTGGGCGAACCGGACGATTGCGCGCCCGGACCGCCAGCACCGCAATTCCGGTCGCCAACAACAGGGCGGACCCGGGTTCCGACACGGGATCCGGGCCCGGGCCGTTCGGAGGCAATCCGGCACCGTAGGTGATCTGGGTCGTGGACGTGATGTACCCGTCGGGGTCCGAGGCATAGGAATACTCCGTGCCGCCGCCTGTCCAGAGCCACAGCGACCGCCAGGTCAGCTCGCTGCTCTCGGGAAAATTGTCTTCAAGGCTGTAGAAATTCAGTTGCCCGCCGGCGGTCTGGTAGTCGATGGTCTCGGTGCCGAAGTCGCCATTGGCAATCTTCTGGCTGTAGAAATACGAGTCGTCAGGCACCGCCAGCGTGAACGTGCCGGAGAGGTCGTGCGTGATGCCGACGCAGTTCAACCAGGATCCGCCGCACACCGAGTGCGGCGTCTCCTTCGTCGTCCCCGTGAAGCTCCAGGTGAACGTCAGGTCGTCGGCCCGGGCCACGGCATGGAGCGCGCAGCCGGCGATGGCCGCAATCAGCAAGCGCTTCATCGTGTCCCCCATTGGTTGAACAAGGTCAGCGAGGAGCGGGCAAGACTGATGCCCACAACTTCCCGGCGACAAGCCGGGCGACTTCCAGGAGGCAAAGCGCCAGCGAATCTCGCTGGCGTTCGTTTCATGAATGGTAGAGCGGGGGTTGCTCGCGTTCCCCTATGACGCGTTGCAATTCGCGCCAGGGCGCTAGAAGAAGTATTTCGTCCGCTTCGCCTCCGGCGACTTCGGGAACAGCCGGTGCAGGGCCGTGAAAGCTGCCTTCGAGATGGGCGTCTCGCCCTGGCAGGACATGCGCGTCGATGCGACGACGGCGGCCAGTTCGCTTGGCAGGCGTGGGTCGGTCGGTTTCTCCTTCGCCAACGCCAGCACGGCTTCGCCGTAATAGGTGTTGAAGGTCGGTAGCTTGCTGAATGCGTCGAACTCGGCGTGCGCCGCGCTGAGCTGCGCGTCGTCCAGCCATGGGAGCGACTCGCGGTGCTGGGGGAACTGGCAACCCCAGCCGCTGCCATACACCGGGCCGACGCGCCCTCGCAGCAGGTGCACCAGGGCGAACTGGCGCTCGACCGGATCGGTGGCGTCGGCATAGGCGTGGATGCCGACCGCACCGTGCGTGTCCAGCGCCAGCAATGCCGGCGTAAGGGATGCGACCACGGCGTCTTGCCTGAGCATCGCCGCTCTCGCCCAGGCGGCGCGCAGCGCGCTCGCGCGGACGTCCATCGGCGCTGCGGCATTGTCGGCCAGCGCCGCCAGCTGGCGCACGTCGACCGACGTCGACAGCAGCGTCACTCCGATGGCCGAGTCCTGGACTTCGTTGGTGATCGCGCGCCCGATGTCGTCGTGCCAGGGATAGCGGCCGGGATCGTCGATGCGGCGGAGGCGGCTGGCGGTCGCGAGGTCCAGCGTGCTCGCGCTGACCGGTGCGCGCAGCACGCGCATTGCGTTGATGCCGTCGCCGCCAAAGACCGCGTCGCCCTTGGCGAGTGCCGCGTCAAACCGCATGCGCAGGGCCTCGCTGCCCTCGCGCGACATCGGCGTGGCGGCGGCTGCGCGCTCGCGCATGCGCAGCGACAGCTCGAGGTAGGTGAGCGTGGCCCAGGCCGGCGCGTCGTCGGGAATCTTCGCAGCCGCGGCGCGGACGCTGGCCGGCACGCCGGCGGACGTGCCGGCGCTGAGGTAGCAGACGATCATCCACGCGTCGCGGTGCGCGCCCGTCGCGGAGAGCGGGCCGCAGGCGCGCGTGCGATCCTCGTCGGGCAGGGGCTTGGAGAAGTAGTAGCTGTAGCGGTCGACCTCGGGCACGGCGAAGCCGGACTGGGCCATCGCAGCGAGCCAGTCGACCAGTCCGCCGTCGCGTGCGGCCGCCAGGCCGTTCGGCGCTGGGCGCGCCGGCTGGTCGCCGATGCGCTCCCAGACGGGCGGTCGCGCCAGCGACAGGAAGTCGCCGAAGTCGGCCGTGGCGTTCGCGCCCAACGAGCCCTCTCCCACGACGCGTTCGAGCCGCCGCAGTGCGGCGCTGCGGTCGCGCTCGATGGCGATGCGGCGCAGCAGGCCCTGCGCCGAGGCGCGCTGCGGTGACGCACCGGCCGCCACGGCGCGGAATCCGGCTTCCGCGCGTGCGAACGACTGGGTGCGTGCAGGGCCGTCCGGCGAGAGGCTCGCCTGGCGCAGGTCGCAGCGCGCCATCATGTAGGGCGCCAGTCCCGCCCAGGGCGAGCCGGCGTCGGTCGCGATCGCGGCGAATGCGGCGCGCGCCTCCTCGAAGTGGCCGAGATAGAACAGCGCTGAGGCGGCCTGGTAGGCACGGTCGCGGCGGAACCACTCCGGCGCATTGGCCGGCGCGGGCGCGAGCGCCTCCTTGCCGATGGAGCAGTTGCGGAACACCGCCTGCTGGCCGCGCACCCACTCGGCCACCCAGCGGTCGTGGTCGGCGTCGCCGTAAGCCGTGGCGCGCTGGGTGAGCGTGGCGACGGCGGTACGTATGCCGTCGGCCGTGCAGTTGTCGTAGACGACGTTGGTCGTGTAGCCCTGCATCGCGACGACCAGCGAGGAGTCGCGCTGGCCGATGATGTAGGTATCGTACTTGTCGTATGCCGAGCCACCGAAGCGCTTGAGCGCGCCGTCCCAGATCAGCACCATGTCGCGATCGACCACGTTGACGCTGCCGTCCTCGCCCAGCGCCAGGGACAGCTGCTTCGCCTGGACGTCCGACAGCGGCTTGCCGCCGATCGCGCGCCACGCGGCCACGAGATAGGCACGCTGGAAGCTGCTGTCGATGACGCCGAGATGGCCGGCGGCAAAGTCGCGCAGCGGGATCGTCGGCGCCGTGTCGGGAAACGGGCCCAGAGGCGGCGTGTCGTACGCGCCCGCGTGAGCTGCTGTCGCGGCGACCAGCAGCGCGAGGGCGGCGAACCTGTTCGATGTCTTCATTCGGCTTCCACGGTCGTAAGAGGAGTCAAGGCGGCGCGCCAGGTCGCGGCGGTCCACGGGCTGGGCGAGAACACGAACAGGGTTCGGTGCGCGGGTGGCCGCAGGCCCGGTTCGTCGGCCGCCATGCCCGTGCTGCTGCAGTCGGCGGCAGGCCAGCGTTCGAGAGCACCGATCGCGCGCCGTCTCCCGGGCGCGTCTCGCCCGAGGCGGAACGCCATCGCGACGACGTCGTCCACTGGCAGGCCGGCGGTCCAGCGGTCGTCCAGGCACCAGGACGCGAGGGCCGTGATCGAGATCCATTCCGACGGCAGCCGCTCGCGGACGCGCCCGAGGACGCGGCGATAGAACGCGCGCTGGCTGGGCCTGGCCTCGAAGTCGACCTGCAGCGCGCCGGACGGCGAGCTCTCGCCGACGGCCACGATCGTCGCGACCAGGGCGTCCTCCTGTGCGGCGTTCAGCGCCGGACGCCAGCGTTCGAACGCATCGACGTGCACGACGGGCAGCACGAAGGCTTCAGCCGGCGCCGTCCACGTGCCGTTGTTCGCTCGCACGCGCACGGCGTCGTCCTCGATTTCGACCGAGACGCGCACCGCCGCGACGCCCGCGCCGGGCGGCAGGAAGCGCAGGTCGTCGTCGCGGTTCCACGTCCACGCGAAGACCGACGGCCAGGCCGCCGGTGGTGCGCGCCACGCCGGCGCCTGCGTGTGCCCGCGCAGCGCGAAGACGGCGGCGAGACCCGCGAAGAGCAGCGCGGCAATGACAGGGAATGCGCGAACAGGCATGGCTGCCATGATTGTCGCGAGGCGCGGAGCATTCAAGGGCGCTGGCATGCGCGCGCCGGAAGAAAACATCACGCCTATGCGCAAAGAATGCGCGGTGGCGCAGGCCACCGGGTCGTCGGCGGCGGGCGCGATACGGAGCCGTCCGGTTCCGCGGCCGTGACGGGCGCTCGGCTCGGCGATCGTTCGCTGTGCGGGGTGCCCGGCGACACCACGGTGGACCGAGTTCGGCCAGGAACTGGCGGTCGCGAGCGACCGCTCACGGGTGGGCCGGTCCCTCCGAGCATGCCCTGCGTCAGGACAGTCGTTCTCCGCCTTCTGTCGGAAGCGGCATCGCGAAGTGCAGGTCTTGCCGCCTGCCTGTCGGGGCGAGCAGTTTCTGATCAATTCGGCGTGAACTTGACTGCAGCTCAATGAACCCGCAGCACCTCAAACTGCTGTCGGATTGGAGCGACCTGTATCGACACCTCGTCACCCTCGCATTTGCCCAGCATGGCCATGCCCAAAGGGGCTTCGCTGCTGATGACCTGAACGGACTGAGTGCCGCTGACCAACTTCATGCTGCCCCCGTCCGGGCCAATGAAGAGCTGTTGCTGCTGGTCGTCGGAATCGACCAGGCAGACCAGCGCGCCGACCTGTATGCCTTTGCTGGCGTCGTAGGGGCGCGGGCGGAATTGGCGCCAATTGGCCATCGCCTGGCGGATGGCTTCGGCGCGACGAGCCTGGCCGGTGGCCAGGTAGGCCGCTTCGAGTCCCAATGTGTCGTACTTGTTTTCGGCGATGTTTTCTTCGTGCGTCGCCGTTTCATGGGCCGCCCGCACGGCCTGTTCGGCTTGCAGCAGGTCTTCGGCCAGCCGTTCCAGGACCTGCTGCTGCAACAAGAATTTATCCATGATGAAAGGTAGGCATCTCGAGCGAGCGGAGGTCAGGTCCTGATTATGAAGGGCTCCACCCGCCTTCGACGCTTCTGTTGGCTGCAGGTCAACTTCAGCTATCGGCACTGTCCTGGCGCCGATTTCGGCGCCTCGAACTGCAGGAACCGGCGGCGGATTCAACTGGACAACGCAACAGGTTCGCTGGAGTGCTCGGAAAGAGGTGGGTGTCCTGGCCGATGCCGCGAACCTGTGCGCGGCGGCGATGGTGGTGGCCTGCCCCGTGGCCTTCGGCGACGCAGGGCGCGTCGAGTCCGATATCGCGGCTTGATTTCAAGAGTCCAGGGACGTCCGAAGAGCAGATCCGCAGCCTCGATCGAGCTGACCTTTCACAGGCTCGAACGACGCAGCAGACGACTACATCACGGTCGCATGCGGATGCCGCGGATGCTCGAGGGTCTCCGCGACGAGCGCCAGCGCGGCGTCGCATTCGTCGCGCGAGATCGGCCCGCCCAGGCAGATGCGCACGGCATCGGGCGGATCGCCGTCGGTGGAGAACGCGGCGCTGGCCACCACGCCTGCGCCCTTGGTGCGCAGCCACGAGGCGAACTCCACCACGCTCCACGACGACGCCAGCGGAAGCCAGAGGTGGAATCCCTCGGGGTGGGCCAGGAAGCCGAACTTGCCCAGGCGCTTCGTGGCGAGCGCCTGGCGCGCCACCGACTCGGCGCGCACCGCGTCCAGCACCGCCATCGCGGTGCCGTCGACGATCCAGCGCGTCGACAGCGCCGTGGTGATCGGCGAGGCCAT
This sequence comes from uncultured Vitreoscilla sp., assembly GCA_964418745.1. GTDB lineage: Bacteria > Pseudomonadota > Gammaproteobacteria > Burkholderiales > Burkholderiaceae_C > Scleromatobacter. The sequence goes on along the minus strand of CAYQMX010000026.1, from coordinate 95,684 downwards.
CACGGTGGTCGCGCGAAGCGCGCCTGCGAGGCGTTGCGCGGCACGCTCGGTGGGCGCCAGGACAAACGCCGTGCGCAGCCCGGCACCCAGGCACTTGCTGAAGCCGGTGACGTAGTAGGTGAGTTCGGGCGCCAGCGAGGCGAGCGTCGGAGGCGCTTCACGCGGCAGCATCGAGTACGCGTCGTCTTCGATGATGGGGATCGAGAAGCGCAGCGCGATGTCGGCCAAGGTCTCCCGGCGAGCGCGCGACATCGTGGCCGAAGTCGGGTTGAGCATCGTCGGGTTGCAGTACAGCGCCTTGGGCTTGAGCGTCTTGCAGGCCAGTTCGAATTCCTGCGCGCTGGGCCCGTCGTCGTCCAGCGTCAGCGCGTGCAGCTGCACGCCAAGCTGCGTCGCGATGGCCTTGATGCCCGGATAGGTGAGCGACTCCACGCAGATCATCTCGCCGGGGCGTGCCAGCTGCGAGACCAGCGCGGCCAGCACGCCGTGGATGCCGGGGCACACCAGCACGCGCGCCACGTCGCACCCGGGCAGGCGATGGCCCAGCCAGGCGGCGGCCGCGGCGCGATCCGCGGGCGTGCCGCCGAAGTCCTGGTAGCGCAGCAGCGCGTAGGGATCGGTGCTGGCCAGCAGCTCGGCGGCGCCCGACTGCAGCCGGGCGATCAACGCCGGATCCTGGGGCTCGGGTGGCATGTTCATCGTCATCTCGGCGCCGCTGCCGCCGCGCAGCGGCAACGCGGGCGCGTGGCCGCGCACGAAGGTGCCCATGCCGGGCCGGGAATCGATCAGGCCGCGCTTGCGGGCCTCGGCGTATGCACGGGCGACGGTCGTGTAGTTGAGGCCGAGCGCGGCGGCCAGCTCGCGCAGGTTGGGCAGTCGGTCGCGCGCAGCCAGGCGGCCGGTGCGCACGTCCTCGGCGATCAGCTCGGGGATCAGCAGGTAGGCCGGACGATCGCCGACGGCGATGCGGCGCTGCCAGTGGGCGGTGAGCTTGTCGACGGGCATCGCGGGTCTCCGGGGTGTGACTTGATTGCATTCATTGATTGCATTCAAGGTGCGATCAATGCCCTCTGAAGACGCAGGTTGCGTGCCAGATCGCGGCCCGCGTGGCGCCCCCGGCTGGTGCCCGCCTGGCGGTTGATGGAGGGCATTGATCGCATCGTTTCGCCTCGGAGCGGTGCGTGTTTCCGACTCTCGGCGGCTGGGCCCGGTCCACGGTCGAGCGGGTCTCGGGCGGGCCGAAAAAGGTTTCGGCGACGCAGGGCGCGATCTCCCGCTTTGATCGCCACTTGATTGCATCAGCGGGTGCCACCGGAGTGCTGCGATGGCATGTCCCGTGCATTGGAACGAGGGCAGCCAACCCTCAACCGCCTGCGCATCCAACGGAGTTCTCCATGCCCAAAGTCACCAAAGCCCCCAACCACACCGGCGACTTCCTCGTCGACTACGAAGAGAAGGTCTTCGAGGACGTGAAGGCCGAGCCCGGCGAGAAGGCCCTCGTCACCTTTCATACCGTGGCCTTCGAAGGCTCGATCGGCTTCGTCAACCTGCTGCAGGCCACGCGGCTGCAACGCAAGGGCTTCGAGACCTCGATCCTGCTGTACGGCCCTGGCGTGACGCTGGGCGTGCAGCGCGGCTTCCCCACGCTCGGCGCCGAGGCCTTTCCCGGCCACCAGAACTTCAACAACCAGATCACCAAGTTCATTGCCGAGGGCGGCAAGGTCTATGCGTGCCGCTTCGCGCTGCAGGCGCTCTACGGCCATGGCGAGGGCGCGCTGATCGAGGGCATCCGCCCGATCAACCCGCTGGACGTGCTGGACCTGGTGCTGCTGCACCGCAAGTCCAACGCCTTCATCCTCGACACCTGGACGCTCTGAGCGTCGCGCCGAGCCCCCCCATGGCCAGCTCCCGAACCGTGCGCGCCGCGGCCGTGCAGATCGCCCCGGACTTCGAGGCGACCGACGGCACGCTCAACAAGGTCTGCGAGGCGATCGACCGTGCGGCCCGCCAGGGCGTGCAGCTGATCGTCTTTCCCGAGACCTTCCTGCCGTATTACCCGTACTTCTCGTTCGTGAAGCCGCCGGTGCTCATGGGCGCCGATCACATGCGCCTGTACGAGCGCGCGGTGGTGGTGCCCGGGCCGGTCACGCACGCGGTGGCACAACGGGCGCGCACGCACGGGATGGTGGTGGTGCTCGGCGTCAACGAACGGGACGTTGGCTCGCTCTACAACACGCAGCTCGTCTTCGACGCCGACGGCACGCTGATGCTCAAGCGCCGCAAGCTCACTCCGACCTTCCACGAGCGCATGGTGTGGGGCCAGGGCGACGCGGCCGGCCTGAAGGTGGTGGACACTCGCGTGGGCAAGGTGGGTGCGCTGGCCTGCTGGGAGCACTACAACCCGCTCGCCCGCTACGCGCTGATGGCGCAGCACGAGGAGATCCACTGCGCCCAGTTCCCCGGTTCGCTGGTGGGACCGATCTTCGGCGACCAGATCGAGGTGACGATCCGGCACCACGCATTGGAGGCCGGCTGCTTCGTCGTCAACGCCACCGGCTGGCTGACCGATGCGCAGATCGAGGCCATCACGCCCGATCCCGGCCTCCAGAAGGCGCTGCGCGGCGGCTGCAACACCGCCATCGTCTCGCCCGAGGGCGTGCACCTGGCCCCGCCGCTGCGCGAAGGCGAGGGCATGGTGGTGGCCGACCTCGACATGGCGCTGATCACCAAGCGCAAGCGAATGATGGACTCGGTGGGCCACTACGCCCGGCCCGAGCTGCTGAGCCTGGCCATCAACGACCGACCCGCCGCGACCACCGGCCCGATGTTCGCCGACCTTCCACGGAGCCACGACCATGACCACGACGATCGAACCCACGCCGGCGCTGTCGCCGCAGACGCGCCAGCTGATGACCGAGCTGCAGTCCTTCGGGTTGCGGCTGGCTGAGCCGGCGTCCCCGAACGGCGGCGTCGCCAGCCGCCGCGGCGGCGCCGGCCCGTCCGACCACAAGGCCGTCACCGTCGACGGCCACACGATCATGGTGCCGGTGCACACGTCCAGCGCGTGGAACTCGCCGTTCGTCGCGCAGGCGCCCGACGCGAACGGGCGCAGCGCCCTCACGCGCGGCACCATCCCCATCGCCAGCATCGCGTTCCCGAAGGCGCCGCGCTTCTACGACCTGCGCACGGCCGACGGCGTACCGTACTCGCACATCGCCACGCTGCACGGCGCCGACGTGCTGGCCACGACGGTGCTGCAGACCTGCATCCGCTACCAGAGCCGCACCAGGACCTGCCAGTTCTGCGCGATCGGCCAGAGCCTGGCCGCCGGCCGCACCATCGCGCGCAAGACGCCCGAGCAGCTGGCCGAGGTGGCGCTGGCCGCGGTGCGCCTGGACGGCGTCAAGCACATGGTGATGACCACCGGCACGCCGCCCACGCCCGACCGTGGCGCGCGGGTGCTGGTGGACAGCGCGCGTGCCATCCGCGCGGCGGTCGACCTCCCGATCCAGGCCCAGTGCGAGCCCCCCGACACCGACGCCTGGTTCGCGCGCATGCACGACGCGGGAGTCGACACGCTCGGCATGCACCTGGAGGCGGTGTCGCCCGCGGTGCGCGATCGCATCATGCCCGGCAAGGCCGGCGTGCCCCTCGCGCGCTACATGGAGAGCTTCGCCGCGGCCGTCGACGTGTTCGGCCGCGGCCAGGTCAGCACCTACATCCTGGCCGGCCTGGGCGACACGCGCGAGGACATCCTGTCGATGTGCGCGACCCTGCTCGCGCTGGGCGTCTACCCCTTCGTCGTGCCCTTCGTGCCGATCAGCGGCACGCCGCTGGAAGACCATCCGGCGCCGTCGCCCGAGTTCATGCGCGCGGTGCTGCAGCCGCTGGGCGAGATGGTGAGCGACGCCAACCTGCGCTCGTCCGACATCAAGGCCGGCTGCGGCAAGTGCGGCGCGTGCTCGTCGCTGTCGGTCTACGAGAGCTGACCATGGACACCACCCTCACACCCTGGTGCGAGCTGCCGACCGCCTTCGCGCCCTGCGAGTTCCGCGTCAAGTGGGCCGACGGCGGCTGGGAGATCCTCGAGGCGCGCCGCCTGCGCCGTGCCGTGTTCTGCGACGAGCAGGGCGTGTTCGCCGGCGACGACCTCGACGCGATCGACGCGCACGCGCAGCCGCTGGTGGCGCTGTCGTGCGTGGGCGGCATGCCCGAACAGGTGGTGGGCACCGTGCGCATTCATCGCGCGGACGATGGCGACGGCGTGTGGTGGGGCTCGCGCCTGGCCGTGCACGCGCGCTTCCGCAAGCACGGCCGCCTGGGCGCGACGCTGATCCGCCTGGCGGTGTGCAGCGCCCACGCGCGCGGCTGCCGCATGTTCCTCGCCCACGTGCAACAGCAGAACCAAGGGCTGTTCGAGGCGCTTCACTGGCGCGCGCTGCGCCAGGAGACGTTGCACGGCCGGCCCCACGTGCTGATGCAGGCCGCCCTCGCGTACTACCCGCCGTGTCACGACCCGCTGACGGGCTTCGTCACCAGCAGCGCGCGGAGCGTGGCATGAGCTGCGACGACCTGTCGTCGCTGGCAACCCGGCTGCGCGCGGGCCGCGGGTTCGCGCACAAGCGCGACATCGCCGACGTCCTGACCGCGCTCACCCGCGCCCTGCCGGGCGGTGCGGCCGATCTCGCGCAGGCGGTGGCGGTGGGCGACGACTGCGCCGCGATCCCCGACCCGTCGGGCGAGGGCTGGCTGCTGTTGGCCATCGAAGGCTTCCTCGACGACTTCGTGCACGCGATGCCGTGGTTCGCCGGCTACTGCGGCGTGATGGTCAACGTGAGCGACATCTGCGCGATGGGAGGCCGGCCCATTGCCGTCGTCGACGCGCTGTGGAGCCGAGGCGCCGAAGGCGCGAACCCGGTGCTCGAGGGCCTGGCCAGTGCGTCCAGCCGCTATGGCGTGCCCATCGTCGGCGGCCACAGCAACAGCCGCTGCGAACGCGGCCAGCTCGCGGTCGCGATCCTGGGCCGCGCGAAGGCGCTGCTGTCCAGCTTCGCGGCGCGCCCGGGCGACGTCCTGATGATGGCGATCGACCTGCGCGGCGCCTACGAGGAGCCGCATCCGTTCTGGAACGCGTCCACCGGCGCGCCTCCGGCGCGCCTGCGCGCCGACATCGAGCTGCTGCCGGCGCTGGCCGAGAGCGGCCTGTGCGACGCCGCCAAGGACATCAGCAACGCCGGCGCGATCGGCACCGCGCTGATGCTGCTGGAGTGCTCGAAGGTGGGCGCGGTCATCGACGTCCAGGCCATCCCGCGTCCGTCCGGCGTGGCGCTCGAACGCTGGCTGCAATCGTTCCCCAGCTTCGGCTTCGTGTTCAGCGTTCGCCCTGCCCACTCCGCGGCGGTGGGCGCGCATTTCGAGGCCGCCGGCATCCCCTGCGCGGCCGTCGGCGAGGTGACGGCCGACCCGCGCGTCTGGCTGCGCGACGGCGACGAGCGTGCGCTGCTGTGGGACCTCGCGGAGGAGACCTTCATCACGGCCCGCGAAGAGGACGTCCATGCGTGACGCCCAGCGGCTCGACATCGCGCTGCTGACGCACTCCGTCAATCCGCGCGGCGGCGTCGTCCACACGCTGGCGCTGGCCGACGCATTGCACGAGCGCGGCCACCGCGTGACGGTGTTCGCGCCGGCCACGCCGGGACAGGCCATGTTCCGCGCCACGCGCTGCCCGCTCGAACTGGTCGAGGTGCAAGCCGGTGCGCGCGGCGTCGTCGACATGGTGGCCACGCGCCGCGCGGCATTCGTCGCGCACCTCGCGCGCTGCCTGCGCACTCGCCATTTCGACGTCCTGCACGCGCAGGACGCTATCGGCGGCAACGCGCTGGCCGACCTCGTCGAGCGGCGCGAGATCGGCGGCTTCGTGCGGACCGTGCACCACCTCGACACCTTCGACGATCCGCAGCTGATGGCCTGGCAGCACCGCGCGTTCGCGCAGGCGAGCCAGGTGCTGTGCGTCAGCCAGGGCTGGTGCGACCGGCTGCAGATGGAGCAGGGCGTTGCGTCCACCTTGGTGAACAACGGCGTCGACCTGGCGCGCTACGCGCCGGCGGTGCAAGGCGGCGACGTGGCCGTCGCGCTGCGCCACGGCCTGCGTCCCGGCGGCCCGCTGTTCCTGGCCGTGGGCGGCGTCGAGGAACGCAAGAACACGGTGCGCTCGCTGCGGGCGTTCGCGCGCTTCCACGCCACGCATCCGGGCGCGCAGCTGGCGATCGCCGGCGGCGCCAGCCTGCTCGACCACGACGCCTATGCGGCGCAGTTCCGGGCGGCGCTCGTCGCCACCGGGCTGCAGGCGGACGTCGTCCTGACCGGGCCGGTGCCCGACGCCGACATGCCCGCGCTGTACCGCCTGGCCGACGCGGTGCTGATGCCGTCGCTGCGCGAGGGCTTCGGGCTGGTGGTGCTGGAAGCGCTGGCTTGCGGCACACCGGTCATCGTGTCCGATCGAGCGCCGTTCACAGAGTACCTGTCGCACGACGAATGGACGGACCACGCCTGCTGGGCCGACCCGACCGACGTGGTCGCCATCGAGCGCGCGATGGGCCGCGCGCTCGATCCGCGCCATCGCCGCGCGCTCGCCCGCGGCACGCCCGCCGTCTGCGAACGCTTCGGCTGGCAGCGCAGCGCGCTCGACCACGAAGCCCTGTACCGGGCGCACCGCGCATTGGCGCGCCGCCCGCGTTCCGAAACCCCCGCCTGAGCCCGAAAGGCCTGCCATGCCCGCCATGCACTTCCACCTTCGCTGGCCCGACGACCAGGAGATGCGCTGCTACTCGCCGTCGCTGGTCATCAAGGACCACTTCACCCCCGGCGCGCGCTATCCGCTCCCCGCCTTCATGAAGGAGATGCGCACCGCGCTCAACGTCGCGTCCGAGCGCGTGCGGGCCAAGTTCGGCTTCGCCTGCTCGATGGCGCTCGACCAGCTGGCGACGATCGAAACGATGGCGCAGCGTTTCGACGACGACGCCGAAGTCGAGATGCTCGGCTTCGAAGAATGACTTCCACCGGACACCGACCATGAACACGATCACCCACCACGACGTCATTGTCATTGGCGGCGGCCAGGCCGGCCTGTCGCTGAGCGTCTACCTCCAGCAACGCGGCGTCGACCACCTCGTCATCGAGAAGCACGACCCGGTGCACGCCTGGCGCGACCAGCGCTGGGACAGCTTCTGCCTCGTCACGCCCAACTGGCAATGCCAGTTGCCGGACTGGCCGTATGCCGGCGACGACCCGCACGGCTTCATGCGCAAGCACGAGATCATCGAGTACCTGCAGGGCTTCGTCGACCACGTGGACGCGCCGCTGCTGACGCACTGCGCCGTCTGGCGGGTGGGCCCGCGAGCAGAGGGCGGCTACGTCGTCGAGACCGCGCGCGGCAGCTTCACCGCCGACCAGGTCGTGGTCGCCTCGGGCGGCTACCACCTGCCGATCGTGCCGCGCCTGGCGGAGCGGCTGCCGGCGCACGTCGCGCAGCTGCATTCGGAGCAGTACCGCAATCCGCAGGCGCTGCCGCCCGGCGCGGTGCTGGTGGTGGGCAACGGCCAGTCGGGTTCGCAGATCGCCGAAGACCTGCACCTCGCGGGCCGCCAGGTGTTCCTGGCCACCGGCGACGCTCCGCGCTGTGCGCGCTTCTACCGCGGCAGGGACGTGGTGGACTGGCTCGCCGAGATGGACTACTACGACATGCCCGTGGGACAGCATCCGCTGCGCGAGGGTGTGCGCGACAACACCAACCATTACGTGACCGGCCGCGATGGCGGACGCGACATCGACCTGCGCCGCTTCGCCGCGGAGGGCATGCAGCTCTACGGCCTGCTCAAGGGCCTGGATGGCGACCTGCTGCGCTTCGCGCCCGACCTGGGCGCCAACCTGGCGCACGCCGACAGGATCTACAACGGCATCAACGCGTCGATCGACAAGTTCATCGCGCAGCGCGGGATCGAAGCGCCGCCGCCAAGCGTCTACGAGCCGCTGTGGGAGGTGCCTGAGGAACGCGAGGCGCTCGGCCTGGCCGAGGCGGGCATCACGTCCGTCATCTGGTGCATCGGCTTCCAGCCCGACTTCTCGTGGCTGGAGGCGCCCGTCTTCAACGGTCGGGGCCAGCCGGTCCACGTGCGCGGCGTCACCGCGCAAGCGGGCCTGTATTTCCTCGGGCTGCCCTGGCTGCACACCTGGGGTTCGGGCCGATTCTCGGGCGTCGCACGGGACGCGACGTTCCTGGCTGAGCAGATCGACCAAAGGCAGGGATTGAACGCGACCCGTCGCGTGGGGCTCTCCGAGACTGTTTGAACGGACGGTCGGCTTGGACCGCTGAAGCTGCCTTCTTTCGCGACCGGAAAGATTTCTGTTGCCGCTGCCAGGCCGTCGTCCCGCTCCGGACGTCGCGAGCCTCGACGATTGATTTCGAAGGGTCTCGCCGGGGGGGCGCTGGCGGCGCCTGGGAGTCAGGCGATCGCCTGAGAACCTCGGCCACCGCTTCGCCGACCACCCGGATCGGCGTTGAACCCTGTGTCGCGCTCACTTCGCCTCGGGCTGTTCCTGCGCGATGTCCTGCAGGTACGACGCTGCGAGCGTCCCCTTGGCCTGCGCGAGGGGCAGCATCGTCGGATAGAACTGCACGAAGGTCGTATCGACCGCGCCGTGTGCCTTGTGGCAGCTGTAGCAGTCGTTGTTGCGAGGGATCATCGCGGCGGGCTTTTCGACATCGTCGAACGCGAAGAAGGCCCAGCCATCTTCTCCGTACCGCGCGACGTCCTTCACATGAACCTCGATGCCCATGAGGTCGGTGTCCTGGTAGTAGCCACGCTTGTTGATCGACCCCTTCGTCTTCGCGCCGCGCGACTCGAGCACCATCACGGTCTTGTCCGGCCAGGTGCCGGTGCGCTTGAAGGCCTGCCATGCGCCCGGGTTCACGAAGACGCTGTCGAACATGTGGTGGCCGGGCAGGTTGATGCGGTTGTAGCTCATGTCGAGGCCGGTCGTGGCGTAGACCCACTCACGGTAGTCGGTCGGTGCACGGAGCCTGGCGCCGTCGTAGGCGGGCAGATCCTGAGCGGCTGCCGCGGCGTCGGCGGACGCGGGCGTGCGCATGGCGGATCCCTGCTGGTCGTAGGACGCGGCGCGCGATGCGGCGATGGGCAGCCCGGCGGCAAGCGCGGCGGTGGCGAGGGCGAGAGGTAGTTTCTTCATGGCTTGATGGTGCTCAGGATCGCCGTGGCGGGCGATATCGCTGGCTGCACGGGAGCGTCGATTCGCTGCAGCAGCCGCGCCGCGCGTGCACGGGCGCGTACCATTTCGCCATGACTTCCGATGACCGCATCCTGCCCGCGCCACGCTGGCGCGCCATCGCCGCCATCTGGGGCGGCATCGGCCTGTTCGACGCCACGCAGACGGTGGTCTCGATGAAGGCCATGGGCATGCACCACGCGTGGGTCGAGCTGTTCGTGTTCCAGTTCCTGGGCTGGATGCCCTGGGCGCTCGCGACGCCCGGGGTGATGCGCCTGAGCGTGCGCGCGCCGCTGCGCCTGCGCTGGCAGCGCGGAAGCGGCCTTGCCGCTGCGATGATGCGCGCCTGGGGGCTGCACGCCGCGTGCTGGTTCTCGATGAGCGTGGGCGCGTCGCTGTGGATCGCGGTGACCGAGCACCTGCTCAACCCGTGGAATCCGGACGCGCCGCCACAGCCCGTCCTCCAGCTCTTCCTGCTGCACGTGTACGCATGGATCCTGGCGTCCCTGTTCGTCTACTACTGCATCGTGATCGCGGGCCGAATGCTGGAGGCTGACGAGCGTCTGGCCGCGCAACGCACTGCGTCCGCGGACCTTGCGCGCCAGCTCGCACAGGCGCAACTCGACGCGCTGCGCCACCAGATCGAGCCGCATTTCCTCTTCAACGCGCTCAACGCGGTCGCTGGCCTCGTCCGCGACCTGCGCAACGATCTCGCGGTCGAGACCATCGCCCGCATCAGCGAGTTCCTGCGCCATGCGCTTCACGGTGCGGCGACGCAGGAAGTCCCGCTCGAGGAGGAAATGCGCTTTGCCGAGATGTACCTCGACATCCAGAAGCTGCGGTTTGGCGAGCGGCTGTCGCTGCGGCTGGATGTCGCGCCTGCGCTGGGCCGCGCGCTGGTGCCGCGCCTGATCCTGCAGCCCCTTGTGGAGAACGCGATCAAGCACGGCATCGCGCGTCGCGCGCAGGCGGGCCGGGTGGAGCTGCGCGCAGAGCGCACAGCGGCGGGCCTCGTGATTTCGCTGTACAACGACGGTCCGGGCATCGCACCCGGAATGCTGCGCGAAACGGCGGCCAACGACACCCGGGGAGCGGACGAAGAGCCGCGCGCGGCGGGCGGCACCGACGGCGACGGCCGCGGTGGTTCGATCGGCCTGGCCAACGTGCGCAGTCGCCTTCGCAGTCTCTACGGCGCCGAAGGGTCGCTGGCCGTCGCCAATGTCGATGGCTGCGGCGTGCGCGTGACGATCCACCAGCCCTGGCGCGAGTCGTCCGAAGCCGGCCCCGGCACCAGGGCGGCATGACGATGCGCGCGCTCATCGTCGACGACGAGCCGCTGGCACGCAGCTCGTTGCGCGTGCTGCTGGCGCGCGATCCCGCGGTCGAACTCGTGGCGGAATGCGGTTCGGGCGAGGAGGCTGTGGAGCGCCTGCGCGAGCTCAGGCCGGAGATCGTGTTCCTGGACGTGCAGATGCCCGAGGTCGACGGCTTCGAGGTGCTGGAGCGACTTGGCACGGGTATTCCCCCCGCGGTGGTCTTCGTCACCGCGTTCGACCAGCATGCGCTGCGCGCCTTCGATGCGGGCGCGCTCGACTACTTGCTCAAACCCTACACCGACGCGCGCTTCGGGCTCGCGCTGGCACGCGCGAAGGAGCAGGTTGCCCTGGCCCGCGCCACGCGCGGCCCTGCAGCCGTGCCCACGCGACTGGTCGTTCGCAGCGGGCGCGCCGTTCACTTCGTCGCGCTCGCGGACCTCGCCTGGGTCGAATCGGCCGACTACTGCGTCAACCTGCACGTCGCGGACCGCACGCATGCACTGCGACGCAGCATGGCCTCGGTCGAGGCAGAGCTCGAGCCTGCGGGGTTCTGCCGCGTCCATCGCACCGCGATCGTCAATCTCGCGCACGTGCGTGCGCTCCAGACCAGCGCCGACGGAGAGGTCGAAGTCGTGCTTCGTGATGGACGACACCTGCCGACGAGCCGACGGCATCGCTCGGCATTGCAGGAACGACTCGGACTGCGCGCAGGGTGACTTGCGAGATTCGCCCGAAGGCGCGGGCGGGCCATCCGGTGCACCCTGCAGCCATTGTTCGGGCTCGTGGCGGGGTGCGTTCGGCCAGAAGCGGTCGATCCCAAGGGCGGCTATCGGGCGCGACCGTTGGAGGGGACGGGCGTTCGATCAGGCCCTTGCACGCAGGGCGGCGTGAATCGACCCCAGCTTGCGGATTGCTGCCAGGGGAACCGTCGCAGCCGCCGTGGCGCGAATTGCCCAGCGCCCAGTCGAACGAGCCCTCGGCTCCGAGCTCCGACGTTTGGGGACGTTGTCGTCCGTGCCAGGGAGCTGGTGGCGGCGGAATCGGGCGGGAGATCGCCGCAATGTGAAAATGCCGCCTGCAGCTTCAATTCCCAGGGGATCGACATGTTCAAATCTTTGCCCGCCCGGGGCATCGAGGCCGTTCTGCTCGCGGCCGCACTATCCGCAGCGCCGCTGGCGGCCTGGGCGCAGGTCTACAAGTGCGTCCAGGCCAATGGGACGATCGGCTATCAGTCCACGCCATGCCCGACCAACGACAAGCCACCCGCCCATCCCACGGTCGCGCAGCTCAACGCGCAGCGGGGCGCTCCGCCCAAGGACGCAAGGCCGCACGACGATCCCTACGCGAGCACATCGATCTCGCGTCCGCAGCCGCAGGCGCCGGCCTTCCAGGCACCACCGTCGCCGAACGACGCCACACCGACACAGAAGACATCGAGCCTGGTGGCCGACGTCCAGGCGCGCAATCGGCGCGAGAGCCAGCAACAGGCCTACCAGGAAGCGCACAAGAACGACAAGAAGATCGACATGGCAGCCTGCAATGGTGCGCGCCACAACCTGGGCATTCTCAACGAGCAGCATCCCGTGTTCTCTTACGACGACAAGGGCAACCGTGTCTTCGTCGAGGACAAGGATCGAGCCAGCAGGATCGCGGAAGCGCAGCGGTCGATCACGGCCAGCTGCCCGTGACCCGGACACCGATCCTTGTGCCGCCGGCGAGCGACATCATCGGTTGGTACCTCGTGCGGGTGCGCCGCGATTCGGTGGCAGTTGTCGGCCTGGTGCAGTCGATGGCGACCGTCTCCTTTCGGGCAGCGCAGTCATTTGTTGGTCAGCCTGCTGCGGCGGGCGGTCCAGCGCCAGAATTCGGCTGCACAGATACGAACTTCCACCGCTGCCACCATGAAGATCACCGCACAGGTCAAGAATACGGCCGCGTCGCACGAGGTCACGGTTGCCACCGCAGGCCGAACAAGAGCGATCGCCATCCCCGGCAAGATCGAAGGTCGTGGCTCTGAAGCGAACGGCGGGGAATTCCTGATGCTCGCCCTGGCCACGTGCTACTGCAATGACATCTACCGGGAGGCGCAGAGGCTCGGACTGGACGTGAACGAAGTTGAAGTCGAGGCAAGCGCCGAGTTCAATGGAGTTGGTCTGAGCGCGTCGAACGTTCAGTACAAGGCTCGCGTCTCCTCGGAACGGGCGGAACCGGCCGGCAGCGCCGTGCACCAGGGCACGCGGGTGGTCGAAGTCGCGCCGGGCAGGTCACCATGAATGGATCTTGACACGAGAAGGATGCGGCTCAAGAATGACTTCATCTTGCGCCTGTAAAGATCATCCCGTCCCGCCGTCGAGGAAATCCCGTGACCGCTGCCTACATCCTGATCGCTGCAAGCGCTGCCGTGCTGGGCTCGCTTGGCGGCATCCATCTGTTCTTCACCTATCACGGCAACCGACTCGACCCGCGGGACCCCGCCTTGCGCGAGGCGATGGAGCACTCGCACCCTGTCATCACGCGTCAAACAACCGTCTGGCGCGCCACCAAGGGCTTCAATGCCAGTCACAGTCTGGGCATCATCGCGTTCGCACTGATCTACGGCTATCTGGCGCTATGGAGGCCAGCAGTCCTTGGCGGTTCGTTCTTCCTGTTGGCGCTGGGCTTGGCCGTGCTCTTGGCATACCTGGCACTCGCCCGACGCTACTTCTTCAGAATCCCGTTCCGCGGTGTGGCGCTGGCCTGCGTTCTCTACGCGTGCGGGTGGGCCTTGTCGTGAGCCGCCAACTCCAGGTCACGTCAGGCTGCCTGCACTGAACGCTCGACGCCTCAGTGGATACGCGCGGGCGCAGACAACGGGGTTCGAAGTTGCAGGTGCCACCGCGGCAACTTGTCAGAAGGACGCCCATTCCGCACGGTCGGCCATGCCCGATTGGACCGCAGTCGCGGCCGGGGAGGGCGCCTGCGCATGTCGCAAGTCGCGCGAGGCGCTCCGCGAACTCGCAGGTCGTGCCCCGGACTCGACGGCGATCCCTCTGGAAGCGCCAGGCTCAGCTGACAGCTTGAACACCGAAACGGATTCGACCAGGCGCTGCGCCTGTTGCCTGAGGCTTTCCGCCGCCGCAGCGCTCTCTTCGACGAGGGCGGCGTTTTGCTGGGTCACCTGATCCATCTGCGAGACCGCTTGGCCAACCTGGGAGACTCCGGAACTCTGCTGCACGCCGGCTGCGCTGATCTCCGCGACGATGTCGCTCACCCGCTTGATCGCGCCGACGATCTCCTCCATCGTCCTGCCCGCTTCGTCGACCAGGGAGCTGCCCTGCTCGACTTGTTCCACGCTGCTGGTGATCAGGCTCTTGATCTCCTTGGCCGCTTCGGCGCTGCGTTGGGCCAGGCTGCGAACTTCTGCGGCGACGACCGCGAAACCACGGCCCTGTTCGCCGGCGCGTGCAGCCTCCACCGCGGCGTTGAGCGCCAGGATGTTCGTCTGGAAGGCGATGCCGTCGATGACGCCAATGATGTCGGCAATCCGCTTGCTGCTGTCGTTGATGCCCTTCATGGTGCCGACCACCCGGGACACGACATCCCCACCCTTGGTCGCCACCTGGCTGGCGCCCACGGCCAGCTGGTTGGCCTGCTTGGCGTTGTCCGAGTTGTGACGGACCGTGGTGCCGAGTTGGTCCATCGTTGCGGCCGTCTGCTGGAGCGCGCTGGCCTGTTCCTCGGTGCGCTGGCTGAGGTCGGCATTGCCGGTCGCAATCTGGGCAGACCCGGTCGCAATGGATTCCGAAGCCCCTCGGACTTGCCCGACGATGTTGGACAGGCTGGATTGCATCGCGCCGAGTGACGCCAGGACGCTTCCGGCTGGAGCGCGGTCGGCACCAGGGATCGAAGTCAGTTCACCGTCGGCAACGCGCTGCGCAGCAGCACCAAGCTCGGCCGGCTCCGCACCGAGTGCCCGGTCCAGACTGCGGGTGATCAGGAGGCCGGAGACTCCGGCTGCGGCGAAGGCCACCAGACAGGCGGCGATCAACAGGTTCCGCTGGGTCGCAGAGGCGGCCGAGGCTTGCTGGATCTGGGCGTCCTCACGGCTCGTCGTGAACGACTGATACTCTTCCGCCGCCGCCACAAGGGCGGCAAGGTGCGGCCGACAATCGTCGTTCATCTTCGCGATCGCTTCGTCGCGCTTGCCATCCAGGGCAAGTTTCACGATATCAAGCGCGATCGGCCCATAGGACTGTTCCACTTTGTCGATCTTGCCGACCATGACGCGCACTTCCTCGGGAACGCCGACTGCTTGCACCATCTCGTTGAGTCTTGCCAGTCGCGCCTGCACGTCTTCATGCGCCTTCGTGACAGCCGTCTTTTCCACGGCCAACTCATCGGGCTTGGTGACCAGCACAAGGTTTCGCACCGCGATGGCACGACGATCGACCGCGGTCCGAACGCTGTCGGCCATCTTGGCGCGAGCATTGATCCCGCGGACGTAGTTGCTGAAGCGGTCGTTGGAGTCCGCCAGGGACTTCAGCGACAGTCCGGCGACCAGCATCACCAGGACGGCCAGGATGCCAAAGGCTGCGGCCAGCTTGGCACGAACGGTCATGTTCTTGGAATTCATTTCTTCGCCCTCGTTCTAAGGTCAATGGATCAAGCCGACGTGCGTCCCTCGGGAGTGCTCCGGGTAGGATGGGTGTGGATCGCACGACGCCTTCGGTCTCAGTGGCGTCACTGCCTTATCGACACGAGGTTATTCTTTCTTAGCGAATATATTCACTTCGAAAGAATAAGAGGGAATTTCACACACTTGTCCGGCGACCTTGGACGAAGGGCGCTTTTCCAATCCAGGTGACTTCAGATCCATTTCGCTGGCATGCTTCCCAAGACTCTTGCCCTCGTCGATGACGACGAGGAATACTCCGACGGCCTGTCGCGCTATCTCCGCAAGGAAGGCGTCGCGGTCGACGTCTTTGCCGATAGCAACGACCTGCTGGCGCACACCGATCCGTACGCCTACGACTTCTATGTCACCGACCTGATGCTGCCCGGCGTGGACGGAATCGACCTGATCAAGGTCCTGCGGCACCGCACGAACGTGGGCGTGGTGGTTGTGTCGGGCCGCCTGGCGCCGGACACGTTCAAGAAAGTCATCACGGCCGGCGCCGACATGTACCTGGCCAAGCCTGTTCAATTCGAACAAGTGGCACTCGCCATCGAAGCCGTTGTTCGACGCGCTGGGGCGACCGATCCGCTCCAGAATGCATGGCGCCTGGACAGAAGGATCGGACAGTTGATCTCGCCCGATGGCTCGCGCATCGATCTGAGCGACGCCGATCGCACGCTGGTCGAATGTTTCCTCGAAGCGGACGGTCAGGTTGTGGCGCGCTCCACCTTGCTTGAACGTCTCGGACGCGTCGAGGATCCGGATGCGTCCGCTGGTTTGACCGCCACCGTCTTCCGCCTCCGGCGCCGCATCGAGGGGGCGACATCCGCTGCGGTGCCCCTGGCGACCAAGTCAGGAGTCGGGTATGTCTTCCGTGCACCTCTGAAGGCCATCTGAGCCGCTGTGTTCAGTCGTCGGAAACCGTCTGGTTGATCGACAGCCTCAGGGTCGTTCCGCCGTGACCCGTGCTGACGACTTCGACCGCACCTCCATGCAGGGTCATCACTTGCCGGACGATGTAGAGCCCGAGACCGAGGCCAGCTGAAGGAGCGGCGCCCCTCGCGCCGCGGCTGAACAGCCTCGGCAGGAGCGCTGCCTGGATTCCCGGTCCCAGGTCACTCACGTCGATCACCACCGCGAGTGGCTCGTCCGAGTCCCACACGCGCAGGTTCACAGGGGTCTCAGGCGGGCTGTATTTCAGTGCGTTGGCCAGGACATTGCGAAGCGCCAGGCGGATCAAGCTCATGTCCATGAGCGCAGTGCGTGCGGCCGATTCCCGCATGACCCGAATCCTGGACCGCTCGCTGGTCGGCATGTCTGCGATCACGACCGCGATCAACGTGTCGACATCGGTGTCGGCGCGCTGAATCGGATCCGGGCGGGCCAGCAGGGACGCCACGGCCAGGGTATTGTCGATGGACGACAGTACCTGGCCCAGGACGGTTTGCGCGCGCATCACTTCAACCGAAGCGAAGCCCTTGTCGACGCCTCC
Organism: uncultured Vitreoscilla sp.; assembly: GCA_964418745.1. GTDB lineage: Bacteria > Pseudomonadota > Gammaproteobacteria > Burkholderiales > Burkholderiaceae_C > Scleromatobacter. Next base: position 78,940 of record CAYQMX010000026.1, on the reverse strand, counting down.
GAACGACGCTTGCGCCGTTTGGAGAGCGGCCGAGGCGTTGTTCAGCGGCTGGCGAACCTCGTGGGCCAGGACGTCGACTATTTCGGTGCGCTCTTGAAGCAGGGCAGCCAGTGCCGCGGCGTGTTCCTCGACCTGTTGTCGAAGTTGCCTTTCGCGCCGAAGCGCCGCCTGGGTCTCTCTCAACTGGGTCACTTCGGTGACCTGGACGAGAAAGCCGCGCACCGCGCCATCGACGATGTCCGGGATGTATTCGGCCAGACTGTGACGCTGCACGCCGTCGCGCCCTGGCACGAGCCGTTCGAACACCTGGTGCTCGCCCGCCAGCGCCCCACGGATGTGGGCTTCGTTCAGGGTGAACAGTTCCGGGCCGAGGAGATCGCGAATCGATGTGCCGATCAATCGATCGGGATCCACTCCAAACCACGTTTCGTAGGCCCGATTCGCGAAGCGGCAATGCAGCTCACTGTCCCAGTACGCCAGCATCGACGGCACCCTGTCGACAAGCAACCGCATGTGATTGCCGTCGTCGGTACCGGGTGAGTCGGTCATGGGGTGTCTGCTGGTGGCCGCTGGAGCTTCCATTGTGGGGTAGCCATCTCCCTGCGTCGCCGGGCCGCGTCGAACCCTGTCGGCGCCGCGCGTCCGACCGGCATCGGCGGACGCGCGCGACCCCTGTCGGCTCGCCCTGCATCCTGCCGCCGGGCCTCGGGCCCTCGTCGGCCTTCGAGCCTTGCATTAGCATCCGTCGATGAGCACGACCGCCACGAAGTTGACCGCGTTGCCGCTGTTTCCGCTGCAGGCCGTCCTGTTCCCCGGCGGCGCGCTGGCGCTGCGCGTCTTCGAGGTGCGCTACCTCGACATGGTCGGCAGTCGCCACAAGGCCGGCGAGCCGTTCGGCGTGGTCTGCCTGAGCGAAGGGAGCGAGACCCGCCGCCGCGCGAGCGACCCGGCCGATGGCAACCCCGCGGGCGACGGCTTCGCGCGTGAAGCATTCTTCCCCGTCGGCACGCTGGCGCGCATCACGAAGTTCGAGCGCCCCCAGCCGGGCCTGATGATGATCGATTGCGTCGGCCTGCAGCGCTTCCGGATCGAGCGCAGCGAGCAGCTCAGGCACGGCCTGTGGGTCGCCGACGTGGAACTGCTGGCCGACGACGCCGAAGTGCCGGTGCCCGAGGACCTGGCCTTCACGCGCGCCGCCTTGCAGGGCCTGGTGCGCGACGTCGAACCGGACCTCGAGCACGACGGCGAGGCCGCCTTCGACTCGCCGCTGCCCGATCCCTGTCGTTGGGACGACTGCGGCTGGCTGGCCAACCGCTGGTGCGAGATGTTGCCGCTGCACCCCGAGCTCAAGAACCGTCTCATGTCCCTGGACAGCCCGGTGCTGCGACTCGAGCTCGTGGCCGACACGCTGCGCCAGATCGGATTTCCGCCGCCGGGCTGACCGGTCGCCGCGGTTCGCGACGCCGGCGTCACGCCCGCGTCACGCCCCGGATCGGATGATGCGGCTGCAGGCCGAAGGCCGGCCACGGAGCCTCCCACATGAAGCACGACTGTCGCGACCTCGTCGTTCCCGCCCGGCTGCACGCGCGGGCCGGCGCCCCGGATCCCCTGGCACGGCCGGGACGTCGGCACTTCGTGCGCCGGGCGGGCGGCGTGGCCCTCGGCCTGGCCTGGCAGCCGTGGACGGCCTGGGCGCAGTCCGCGCCGGACGGCACCGTCCATCGCACGCCGGACGGCTGGAAGGAGACGGTGCAGGGCGATGGACGCATGCTGGTCGCGCCCGTGGCGCATTCAGGCGAACTGCTGGTCGTGCTGATCGGCCCGGCCCGGGCCGCCGAGGGTACGGCGACCGCGCAATTGCAGTCCCTGGCCGATGCGGCGGAGACCTCGGCCAGGCGTCTGTCGCGCGGGGCGGTGCAATCCGCAGATCGCCCCGGCCTGCAGATGCTGACGATGCCCGCGAGCGTGGACGAGCCGGGCGTGGGCGTGCATGAGCGCATCTACGCGCTGGTCAGCGATGGCCGGCGGGTGGTGTTCGTGGTCGTGCTGACGCGCGGCCAGGACACGCTGCGTGCCCAGCGCCTGGCGCTGGCGCAGCTGTTGCAGGGCATCGCGCCGGGCGCGGCATCCGCCAGGGAGGCCGCCCCGCCGGCGGCGGCCGGCGGCGGGGGCATCCCCTACGGCGGCAAGCCGGTCAACGTGCTCGACAAGGCGTTCCGGCCGAGCGGCCGCGGCAAGCCGTTTCCCGCGCCGGCGATCGTCGATGGCGCGCCGGTCGGTCCGTGGTGGTACGTCTCGATCTCGAAGTACGGTGCGGACATCCGCACGGAGGTCTACTTTCCCGACGGCACCGCCACCGCCCTGTTCCGCCCGGGCGGGCCGCGGCTGGTCGATCTCGAGGGCATGCACGCGCTCGGCGACGACGGCTTCGTCGGCCGCTACCAGGTCGGCGGCGGCCAGCTGAAGGTGGTCTGGGGCGGCGAGGAGAAGAACGCGATCAGCCGGCCGCTCGTGGTGCACGAGCGCGGCGAGGCGTCCAGCTTCCTGTGGTTCCAGCGCGAATACCAGCCGGCGTTGCCCGTCAGCGCGCAGTTCCTGGCCGGCGTCTGGCGACAGGGCGCGATGGGCACCTTCACGTTCCGCGCGGACGGCACCGTGACGACGACCGCCAACATGATCGAGGCCCAATGGGGCAGGGCCCCGGGCAACGACACGGTCCAGGGGCGGTGGTTCCTGGACGGCTATCTGCTGGCGATGCGCTTCGGCGCCGATGGCGATCGCGTCTGCACCGCCTTCCGCACCCCGCACGGGGACCTGGTGCTTCGGCAGTCGCTGCTGACGCGGCAATGATCCGCGGGGTCGTGCGGCCCTACGCCGTGGCGGCGTAGGCCTTGCGGATGACCGGCAGCAGGTTCGCGGCGTCGAGCACGTGGTCCAGCACCCAGAGCCGCCAGCTGTCGAGGTCGCCCGGACCGGAGAAGTCGCCGCGCAGGATCTGGCGGCGATAGGCCGCGAGCACCTCCGGCACGGCGTCCGGCGGCGTGGCCGCGAGGTTGACCACCAGCAGGCGCTGGTCGCCCGGCGCCGAGCCGTCGAGCGGGCGCAGGCCGGTCACGAGCAGCGGGCCGTCGGGCAGGGGCGAGCCGCAGGCCTGGGTCGCCTGCCGGCTCGTCGACGCCTGGCACACGGCGGCCATCAGCAGCGCGGCCTCGCCGAAGTCGTAGTGCTCCCGCATCAGCGCGCCGGCGACGGCGGCGGGCTGGTCGCGCGCCGTGGCGAGCATCCGGCCGGCCTCGCGCGCCTTCTTCACGGGCAGGGTGATCAGGTTGAGGTCGATGCGAGGGATGGCCGACTCGGCCGCGCCGTCGATCCGGGTGAACAGTTCGGACAGCAGCCGCACGGTCACCCGATCCGCCGTGCGCGCGAGCAGCACGGTGTAGAGCCCGTAGCCGGACGGCGGCGGCGTGGCGCGATCGACCGGCAGGTAGACGCTGTCGCGGACGCGGGGGGCGATCGCGGCCGCGCCGCCGCCGCCGCGTTCTTCGCCGCCGGTGGCGGGGGGTGGCGGCAACGCTCCGGGCAGCGTCGGCGGCGTCGGCAGCGCCTTCGGCGGGGGCGGCGGTGGTGGCGGCGGGGCGGCGGTCTGGGGGCGGCCGCAGCCCGAGAGCGCGAGCGCGAGGACGATCGCCAGCCAGCCGCGCTTCATGGGGCCGCCCTTCGCCTGGCGGCTGCGCTGCGAGCGGCCTTCGGCGCGGCCGCGCGTGCGCTCATTTTGCGACCTCCCCGCCGGCGGCCGGCCGCGGCTTGTGCAGCAGCGCCCAGAGCCAGCCGAGCACCAGCTTCAGCACCACGGCGACGAACACGAACAGCGCGGCCAGGTTGGCGCCGACGTCGACGAGGGGATAGACCCCGTGGAACGCGAGCCCCATGACCAGCGCGATCGCGACCACTGCCGCGACGGACAAGGTGAGATCCTTCATGGCGACTCCTGCATCGGACACCGCGGCCGGTCGATGCCTCGCGATGGCGAGACGGACGCGCGCCGCCGGGGCGGCTTCCAGGCGACCGCCGGCCGGCCGACGCGGCGTCGGAAGACTGTAGTCCCGTCGCCGCCCGTCCGTCACCCCTAACGTGCGCTTCGCGAAACGCCCGGCCGAGCCCCACCGGCGCGCCGCGCCGCGGGCTCAGACGGTGCCGAACTTGGTCTCGAACTGGATGCCGATCTTCTGCAGCAGTGCGGTGGGCAGGATGCCGCCGGCGCAGACGATCAGGGCGTCGTTGCGGATCTCGAGGACCTGGTCCTGCTGCTTCAGGGTCACGCTGGCGGCCTCGATCTTGATGATCTGGGACTCCAGCATCACCTTGAGCCGGCCGGCCTCCTGCTGCTGTTCCAGCCGCGTGCGGTTCTTGGCCTTCACGCGGGCAAACGCGTTGCTGCGGTAGGACAGCGTGACCTCGGTCTGCGGCTGTTCGGACAGCGCGATCGCGGCCTCCAGCGCACTGTCGCCGCCGCCGACGACGATCACGTGCTGGCCGCGGTACTGCTCGGCATCGATCAGCCGGTAGACGACCTTGGACGACTCCTCGCCCGGGACGTCGAGCTTGCGCGGCGATCCGCGGCGGCCGATGGCCAGCAGCACCGAGCGGGCCGAATACGCGCCTGCGCTGGTGTGCACGACGAAGTTGCCGTTGGGCTGGCGCTCGATGTTGTCCATGCGCTCGCGGAACGACAGCTCCAGGCCCGTCTTGCGGACGACGTCGTGCCAGAACTCCAGCAGCGTCTCCTTCTGGATCTCGCCCATCTTCACGCTGCCGACGATCGCCAGCTTGATCGGCGCGGTCATCGCGATCTTGTTGCGCGGATAGTGGTACACGGTGCCGCCCAGCGAGTCTTCCTGCTCGATCAGCTTGTAGCGCAGGCCGTGCGCGATCGCGGACAGGCCCGCCGAGATCCCGGCCGGGCCGCTGCCGACGATGACGACGTCGTAGTCGGTGTTGCCCGAGCGCTTGCGCGCCTTGATCGAGTCCATGGCCTGGCGGCCCTGCTCCGCGGCCTTGCGGATCAGGCCCATGCCGCCGAGCTCGCCGGCGATGAAGATGCCCGGGACGTTGGTCTCGAAGTTGGGCTGCACGTTCGGGATGTCCATGCCGCGCTTCTCGGTGCCGAACACCAGCTTGATCGCCTCGACCGGACAGGCCGCCAGGCAGGCGCCGTGGCCGATGCAGGCCGCGCCGTTGGTCAGCTGGGCCTTGCCGTTGATGATGCCGATCGCATCTTCCGGGCAGGCCACGGCGCACGAGCCGGAGCCGATGCAGCGCACCGGGTCGATCACCGGATGCAGCGATTGCGGCTCGGTCAGGCCCTGCGCCTTGGCTTCCTTCCATTCGGTGGCATGCACCGTCTCCTTGCGCTTGCGCTTGCGCAGGTGGCGCACGAGGATGAAGAGCAGGACGGCGATGTAGATGAAGGCGTAGCTCAGGCTCATGGCGGCGTCGCGATCGTCCCGCCTCAGCGGACGACCTCCTGGTTGATCTCGAGGGTCACGCCGGTCGATCCGACGGCGACGGTGCTGCCTGCGGCCTGCAGGTCGCCCGGCTGGGGCATGGCGTTGCCGCTGTGCGAGATGCGCGCGCCGACGATCACCTTCGGCACGCTCGACAGGGTGGCGGTCGGCGACATCGCGAGGCTGTCATCCAGCTTGAACTGCAGGGGCAGGTCCTTCACGCTCTTGCGCAGGATCGCCAGCGGCATCCGGCCGCCGTCCACCGCGCGCGCGAACACGAACACGGTGTCGTCGGGCGCGGCGCGGCTGCGCAGCGCGGGGGCCAGCGTGAGCGTGCCCGCCACCTGGGCCTCGCCACCGGCGCGCGATGCCGCGGGCGCGGCCGCGATGGCGGTGGGCGCGCCGCCCGCCGGCGCGGAAGCCGGCGGGGCCATGCCGGCGAGCCGGCGGGCCTCGGCGATGCCCGCCTGCACCTGGCTCGCCATCGGGCTGTCCGCCGGCTCGGTGCGCTGCAGCCGCTCCCACAAGGTCACGGCCGCCTTGTAGTCCTGGCGGTCGAAGGCCGCGGTGCCGGCGAGCGCCAGCGCCTTGCCATTGTTCGGATCGACCTTCAGCGCGCGCTCGACCAGCGCGGCCGGCTCACCGGCCAGCTGGCGGTCGTGCGTCATCGCCAGCGCGTCGGCGTAGTCGGCCAGCAGGTTGGCGTCGTCCGGGCGCAGGTGCTCCGCCTTTTCGAACGCCTCGACCGCCTGCGCGTGCTTGCCGAGCATCACGAACGAGCGCGCCAGCATCAGCCAGCCGTCGGCGTCCTGCGGATTGGCCTTCAGCCGCGCGGCCAGGCTGTCCGTCATCGCCGCGATGCGCTCCGGCGCGAGCTCGTGCGGGGCAGCGCCGCTTGCCGGCTCGCCCGACGGGTCGGCCGCGGCCGTGGACGGCGACTGGCCGAGATCGCGCGGCGACCCCACCAGGGCGTAGCCGCCGGCCGCCACGACGGCCATGAACAGTGCCAGGCCCGCCGCCAGGGCCCGCGAGGGACGCTGCGCGTCGGGGGCGGGCAGGGCGGCCGCCGGCGCGGCCAGCGCGTCGAGCAGCCGGCGCTCGACCCCGGCCTTGCTGCGGGCGTGCTGCTCGTCGTCGAGCGCGCCGGCGCGGTGCAGCGCGTCGAGCTGGCGCAACTGCTCGGACAACCCGGCGACTTCGCCGGTCAGGGAGGCGGCGGGCCGGCGCACGCGGTGCCACCAGGCGGGCCGGGTCAGGAGCAGGGCCGCGAAGGCGCACAGGCCGGCGGCGATGCAGGCGAACAGGATCATGAGAGGGTATCCGTTTCCGGGAGGTCGGTCGTTGCGGGCACGACGGGGTCGTCGCTCGGGCGCGGCGGCGGGGCGGGGCGTCCGCAGACCATGCGGGCCACCGGGCCACGGGAACGCGTCCCCGCGATCATGCCGCGGCTCCGAGCGCCGGCTGGGCCTGCGTGGCCCGCCGCGCGATGCGGTAGCGCCGGTCGCTGATGGCGAGCGCGCCACCGATCGCCATCAGCAGGCAGCCGCCCCAGATCCAGTCGACGAAGGGCTTGCAGTAGACGCGCACCACCCACGAGCCGTCCTCGTTCTGGTCGCCCAGCGACACGTAGAGGTCGCGCGTCGGCCCCGGGTCGATCGCGGCCTCGGTCATCGGATTGCGCTGCACGCGGTAGACGCGCTTCTCGGGGCGGAGCTCGACGACGTCGCGCCCGTTGCGCGTCACCGCCATCCGGCCCTGGATCCCCTCGTAGTTGGGGCCCTGGATGTCCTGGGTGCCGAGGAACGTGAACACGTAGCCGGACAGTTCCGTCGTCTCGCCGACCTTCATCTGCACGTCGCGTTCCTGCTCGTAGGTCTTGACCATGCTGATGCCGAAGGCGAACGCCGCCACGCCCAGGTGCGCCACCAGCATGCCCACCAGGGAGCGCGGCAGCAGGCGCAGGCGGCGCAGGGCGCCCGCGATGCCGTGCGCGGCCGGGCTGGCGCGTTCCCACAGGTCGGTCAGGATGCTGCCGACGATCCAGAACGCCATCAGGAAACCCAGCGTTGCCGGCAGCGAGATGCGTCCGGCGAGCCAGCTCGTGAGGAAAGCCGCGACGACCGCGCCGAGCGCCGCCCAGCGCAGGCGATGCGCCAGGTCGGGCACCTGGGCCTCGCGCCAGCGCGCGAGCGGGCCCACGCCCATGAGGAAGACGACCGGCACCATCATGGGCACGAAGACGGTATCGAAGTAGGGCGGGCCCACCGAGATCTTGCCCAGGCCCAGCGCGTCGAGCAGCAGCGGATAGAGCGTGCCGAGCAGCACCGACAGCATGGCGACGACGAAGCAGACGTTGTTGCCCAGCAGCATCGTCTCGCGCGAGACCAGCCCGAAGCGCGCGCCCAGCCCGACCCGGGGTGCCCGCCAGGCGTACAGCGCCAGCGAGCCGCCGATGACGACGGCGAGGAACATCAGGATGAACAGGCCGCGTCGCGGGTCGGTGGCGAACGCATGCACCGACGACAGGACGCCGGAGCGGACGAGGAAGGTTCCCAGCAGCGACAGCGAGAACGCGACGATCGCCAGCAGCACGGTCCACGACTTGAACGCGCCGCGCTTCTCGGTGACCGCCAGCGAGTGGATCAGCGCCGTGCCCGCCAGCCAGGGCATGAACGAGGCGTTCTCGACCGGATCCCAGAACCACCAGCCACCCCAGCCCAGGACGTAGTACGCCCACATGCTGCCCAGCATGATGCCGATCGTCAGGAAGGTCCATGCCGCGGTCGTCCAGGGACGCGTCCAGCGCGCCCAGGTCGCATCGAGGTTGCCGCCCAGCAGCGCGGCCACCGCGAAGGCGAAGGCCACCGAGAAGCCGACGTAGCCCATGTAGAGCATCGGCGGGTGCGCCACCATGCCGGGATCCTGCAGCAGCGGGTTCAGGTCGTTGCCGTCGGCCGGCACCGGAAACAGGCGATCGAACGGATTGGACGTGGTCAGCATGAACAGCAGGAAGCCCACGCTGATGAGCCCCATCACGGCCAGGATGCGCGCGACGACGGGTTGCGGCAGGTGGCGGCTGAAGCGGGCGACGGCCAGCATCCACACGCTCAGCATCATCAGCCACAGCAGCAGCGAGCCCTCGTGGCCGCCCCAGACGCCCGCGATGCGGTAGGCCAGCGGCAGCGCGCTGTTGGAATTGGAGGCCACGTACAGCACCGAGAAGTCGTTGCGCACGAACGAGCCCGCCAGGCACGCGAACGCCGTGCCCACCAGCAGGAAATGGGTCTGCGCCGCGGGCCGGGCCAGGGCCATCCAGTCCGCGCGGCCCCGCGCCGCCCCGGCGAGCGGGACGGCGGCCAGGACGATGGCCACGGCGAATGCCAGCAGCAGCGCGATCTGGCCGAGTTCCGGGATCATGGCGGACTCCTTCGATGAGGGATGGTTGGCCCGGCGCCTGCGGCGCCCGGCATGTGTCACGGCGGCCCGTGGCCGGCACCGACGCACCCGGCGCGGCGGGGCCGCGTCGGCAGTGTTGGTCATGCGTCGCCGCCTGTCCACCGGGGATCGCGGCACCGATCGGGCGAGTGGGATACCCTGTCGCCGACCTGCGCCACCAGTGGACGCCGGTGCCGATTGAATGGGATGATCGCACATTAATTTCGAAGCTTCCGTCAGTCGGCGCCGGCGCTGCCAGCGCCGCCCGCCGCGATCACCAGAGGGGCGCATGAATCCCGATAGAACCTCCCGCTGCGGCAACTACCTCGATCCCTGGCGACGCCTCGCGCGCCGCCTGGTGGCCATCGCCACGCTGGTCGGCAGCACCGGCGTCCTCGCGCAGGGCAGCTGGACCACGCTCGGTCCGGCCGGCGGCACGGTCTCCGCGCTGCTGGCGAGCCCGGGGTCGGCGACCACCTTGTACGCGGGCACGCCCACCAACGGGGTCTTCGTCAGCACGGACGCCGGAGGGTCCTGGCATCCGGCGAACGCAGGCTTGACGCCGACGACGACGGGTCGGCAGAAGGTGATCGCGGTGCAGGCGCTGACCACCGACTCGCAGTACATCTATGCGGTCACTGATGCAGGTCTTTACTACGCGGCCGCGGGCGCCGCGCCGAACTGGACCGCGCTGGCGGCCACCGGCGCGACCGCGCCGATCGCCACGCTGGTGTACGAGCCGTCGACCGGCCTCCTGGTCGCCGCGCCGGCGGTCTCGGATGGCGTCTCGCTGCCGGGCGTCTACCTGGCGCCCAGCGTCCGTGCCGCGGGCGCCCCGGGGGCCTGGACTTTCGTGCCGCTGCCCGCCGCGACCGCGGGCCGTGCCGTCGGCGGGGTCGCGGTGACGCCCCCGGGTGCCCAGTCCGGCGCCGGCCCCGCGGCGCTGCTGGTGGGCACAGGGCAGAACCTCTACAGCGCGCTGCTGTCGGCAACGGCACCGTACGTGACGGCGTGGAACGACGCGGATCCCACCGGCACGCTGGCCGCCGGCAGCGTGACGGCCCTGACCTGGAGCGCCGACTTCCAGCTCGCGTACGCGTGCAGTGGCGCCGCGCTGTTCTACTCGGGCAATGTGCTGGACGCGCAGGCGGTGTGGTCCCTGGCGACCCTGCCGGCCAGCGACATGGCGGGCGTCGCCTGCGCCGGCTACACGAGCGTGCCCGTGGCGGCCGGCGGCGCGCCGCAACTGATGCTGGCCACCGACCAGGGCGCGCTCGTCAGCACCGACGGCACGATGTTCGCGTCGACGGGCCCGCTCGGGCTCGGCCTCGCCGCGTCCGCCTTCGCGATCGCGCAGGCACCAGGATCGTCGGACAACGCGCTGTACGCCGCGTCCGGATTCGGCGTGTCGTCCGTGTCGCTGGCCACGCTGCAAGCCGGCGCCGCCTGGACGCCGCGCAACGGCGCGACGCCTGCTCCCGGCAGCAGCACGCCGGCCCGCCTGGACAACACGAACGTGATCGACACCGCCGTGCTGGGCACCACGCTCTATGCGGCGGCGTCCGATGCGCAGTACGCCGAGGTGCTGGCGAGCGCGGACGGCGGCCTGACCTGGACCCCGACCGGCATCGGCAGCGTGCTGGCGACCGGCGAAGTGATCATCGCCCTGCTGGCCGACGACACCAACGCCGTCCTGTACGCCGCGACCTCGAGCGGGTTGCTCGCCTTCGCCCCGGCCACGCATGCGTGGACCCCCGTCGGCGCCCCGGCGATCGGCGGCCGGGTCGGTGCGCTCGCGCTCGGCGCGACCAACGTCTTCGTCGGCACCGACGACGGCGTGCTGGCGCTCCCGCGCGGCGCGGCGCCCGCGTCGGCGAGCCCGGTCGCCGCCGGCCTCGCGGGCACCAGCGTGCGCTCGCTGCTGCTGGCCAACGGCCTGCTGCTGGCGGCCAGCATCGACGCCAGCGACGTCAACACCGTCTGGTTCACCAGCGAGTCGACCGCCGCCGCAGGCGCCGCGGCCTGGCAGATGTTCGGCATCGCGCCCACGGGCATCGACCGCATCACGGCGATGCTCCTGCTCGGCACCAACCTGCTGGTGTCGACCAACGGCGGCCTCGTCCTCTACGGCTCGGCCGGCTCGACCTGGAGCTCGGCCAACACGAGCAGCGACCCGGCGCAGCAGATCGCCGATCCGTTCGGCGCGGTCAACGCCCTCTACACCGACGGCGCGACGATCTACGCCGCCACCGGCAGCCAGGGCGTGTTCGCGAGCCCGCTGCAGGGCAACGTGTTCACGTGGTCGCCGCTCGACGGCGTCGCGCCCGCGGCACTGCCGTCGATGGAGGTGCATGCGCTGCGGGCCGCCAGCGGCGTGCTCTACGCGTCGACGCGCGGCGGCGTGGCCGCCTACGCGCTGCCGTCGGCGGCCTCGGCACCGGCGTCCGCGCCGTCGTCGGGCGGCACGGGCGGCGGCACGGGCGGCGGCGCGTTCTCCACCGCGCTGGGCGCGTTGCTGCTGCTGGCGGGCGTGCTGCTGCCGCGCCGGTCGCGGGCACGCAACTAGCGTGAACAGCTTCTAGAACGCGTTCCAGGGGCCGGCGAGCGACAGCGTCTGGCCCCAGATCGACGTGTAGACGCTGCGACCATAGAAGAACGGCAGCCCCCACACGAAGCTCGCCGAGCCCGGGGCGAGCGTGCCGGCCAGGTCGTCGAAGGCGAGGCCCGGGGTGCTGAACAACGCGTCGGCGCTGACCACCGAGTAGGCGATGGCGACCGTCGAGCCCTTGGCGTCGGTGACCGAGGCGCTGCGCTGCTGGGCGCTGGTCGGGCAATACCAGGCCGCCGTGGCGTTGCCGCTGGTGCTCTGGCAGGCCTTGGCCAGCGTCGCGTCGTCGAAGAACAGGGCGTTCGAGCCGCTGTCGATGTAGCTGTCCGTGTAGGTCGTGCCGGCGACGGTTGTCGAGAAGTACAGGTAGGCGGCGTCCGCGGGGTTCGCGTCGACGAACACCAGCGACGCGTTGGTCGGCAGCTGGTTGTTGCTGCGCGTGCCGATGCCGAACACCAGCCGGCCGGTGGCCGTCTGCGCACCCAGCTGCGGCAGCGCGGGCAGGGCGACGATGGTGCCGTTGTTGTCGACCGGGAAGAAGGTGACCGGGTTCTGCACCTGCAGCGCGGCGGGGATCGCTGCCGGCGTGCAGGCCGCGCCGGCGCCCGGGCAGGCGTAGTACAGCGTGTAGCCGCTCGAATAGTCGCCGCTGACGCAGTTCAGGCCGCAGTCGAACGCGAGCATGCCGATGCCCAGGATGCCGTTGGCCTGCAGCGACGCGGCCGTGTCCATCAGCTGGCCGTTGGCCGCGGCGGTGCAATCCGCCGGCACCGCGTTGGCGGGCGGGTTCGCGTCGTCGATGACCTGGATCGGCACGCCGCTCGCCAGTTCGCCGGCGATGCGCACGTCGGCCCGCGCCAGGCCGCCCCAGACGGCGCCCAGCACGAACGGATAGCACTCCACCGCGGCGCCGGCCGGCGTGGACGTGGCGGCGTCCGCGGGCACCGCGATGGCCGGCAGGCCCAGCGACGCCACGGCGCTGCCGAAGACGCGCAGGCCGATGGAGCCGGTGTCGAGGAACACGTGGTCGATCGTGGCGCATTGCGCGGCCGACCCTGGCGCGCACACCGTCACGGTGACGTAGGGCACGTTGACCGCGCCGATCGAGAAGCCGCCCTGCGGCCCCGCGTCGACGACGATCTGGGTGGTGTTGTCGCCGGTGGGCGTGTCGAGGTTCACCTGCGTGGCGGTGCCGCCGCCGCCCAGCCCGCCGCCCACCAGGCGGGTCTCCGTGGACGAGCCGCCGCACGCGGCCAGGGCCGCGAGCAGCAGCGCCGCGAGCAGCGCGCGGGTGCGATCAGCGAAGGTCATCGATGCGCACGCCGGCGGGAACGAGCGAACGCAGCCAGGCCAGGCCGGCGTGCGCGTTCAGGTGCGCCGTGGCGTCGACCACCAGGTCGCCCTGCGCGAACGCGACGCTGTGGCGGATGCCCGGCGCCAGCGCGGCCTGGCTGGCGGCCGCGGCATAGGTCGGGGCGTATTGGCCCAGCAGCGCGTCCAGGCGCGGCTTGAAGCGCGTGTTCCACGACACCGCGAACACCAGGCCGTTCGCACCCACGTATTCCCGGATGACGGAGCCGTCGGCCAGCGTGATCACGTGCTGGCGCACCGTCGGCGTCGGCGAGGCCGCCAGCACCCGGCTCGCCCGGCCCAGGCGCGCGGTGTCGGCGTCGATGGAGGCGGCCGGCTCGCCCAGCGTGGCGTGGACCGGCGCGGCCGCCAGGCCCGACAGCACGACCGCCAGCCGGGCCGCGGCACCGGCCCTCACTTGAGCACCTCGCTGATCTCGAGCTTGACGCCGCTGGCGCCGACGCGGATCGGCGCGCTCATGCCCTGCATGTCGCCGGCGGCCGGCATCACGTCGCCCCGCTTCGAGACGCGCGCGCCGATGATCACCAGGCCGGCCTGCGACAGCCGCACGTCGCGCACCATCGACATCGAGTCGTCCAGCGTGAAGTCCAGCGGCAGGTCGCGCACGTGGCGGCGCAGGATCGCCACCGGCATGCGCGAGCCCTCGACCGGACGCGCGAAGATGAACACGACGGCGTCGGGCGGCGCCTTGCCGACCAGGTCGTCGGCCAGGCTGACGCGGCCCGAGATCGTGGCGCTGGCGCCTGCGGCCGGCGTAGCGGCAGCCACCGGCGCGGACGCGGCCACCGGCTTGCCGGAGGCGCGCGCGCTGGCCAGGCTCAGGTCGATCTGCTGGATGAGCGCCGGATCGTGCGACAGCGCGCGGGCGCGCTCCCATTGGGCGGCGGCACCCGGGTAGTCGGCGCGCTCGTAGGCTTCCGTGCCCGCGAGGGTCAGCGCCTTGACGTTGCGCGGATCGATCGCCAGGGCCTTGCGGATCAGGGCGGCCGGCTCGCCCGCCAGCGTGCGTCCGTTGGCGACGCCCAGGGCGTCGGCGTAGTCGGCCAGCACCTGCGCGTCGTTGGGGGCGAGCTGCGCGAGGCTGGCGTAGGCCTTGCTGGACTCGGCGAACTTGCCCAGCATGTCGTACGAGTGCGCCAGCATCGCCCACGCGGCGACGTCCTTCGGGTTGGCCTGCACGCGGGCGCGGGTCTCGTCGATCATGCGCTGGATCTGTTCGTCGGACAGTGCGCGGGCGGCGCGCGGTCCGCTCGCGGGCGCAGGCGCGGACGCGGCGGCCCGCTCGGCGGGCGACGCGGTGGACGCCGCGGTGGGGGCGGGCGCCTCGCGCGGTCCGGCCAGCAGCCAGATCAACGCCAGCGCGGCGACGCCGAGCAGCGCTGCGATCGCCAGCGTGCGTCGCCGGTCGGGCGCGCGCGGCGGCGCGTTCGCCTGCAGCGTCGCCGAGCGGGCCAGCAGTTCCTGCGCCAGCGCGTTCTCCTGCTGGTCGAACTGCGGCTGGTCGATGCGGCCGGTGGCCAGGTCGTCGCGCAGGGCGGCGATGCGGGCGCGCGAGGCGTCGATCTCGCGCTGCAACTCGGCGTCTTGCGGGACGCGCCCGGCGCGGCGCGGATGCAGGAAGGCCAGCGCGAGCGCGCCTGCCAGGGCCAGCGCGAAGAGGACAAGGGGGCCGGTCTGCAAATGCGCGCTCCAGGTCAGAACAGGTCGTAACGGTAGCCGAAGTAGAAGAACAGCGACGTCGTGGTGCCGTGGTTGGCCGGCCCGTCGGTCACCGAATGCTCGACCAGCCCCTCGCCGAGCAGGTTGGCGCGCTTGGTCAGGCGGTAGTTGGCACGCAGCCCGGCGCTGGTGCGGTTCAGGCGGATGCCGTCGCTGTCGCGCTGCGTGTAGAACGTGATCGACGGCTCCACGGTGGCGTCCTCGCCGTGCACGCCGGTCAGGTTGCTGAAGGAGAACTGGCCGCCCTTGAAGGTCGGCGCGTGCAGCAGGCTGATGTTGAAGTTGTTGATGTCGCGCAGCGAATAGAGGTTCGAGCCGGTCAGCTGCAGCGTCGAACCGTATTGCGCCCCGGTGGCGGGCGTCGCGTCGAAATTGCCCACGGCCGGCGTCGCGCCGATCTGGCTGTAGCGCAGGTCGAGCGCGAGCTGCCACTTCGGGTTCAGGGGCCGCGACAGGCTGAGCAGGCCCTGGCGTGCCTGGGCCGTGGTGGCCAGCGCGTCGGCGCGCACCTGCGCCTGGGTCTGCTGCAGCAGCAGGTCGCGCAACGAGGCGACGCCGGCGCTGATGAGCGCGTTCGTCAGCTCCAGCGAAGGCGCCTTGCGCGAGTCCACCAGCAACGTGATCGTGGTCTGCGAGGGCGCCTGCACCGAACCTTGCAGCGACACCGCGTTCACCTTGTGGAACAGCAGGTCGTAGTCGAGCAGGCTGTAGGCGGAGAACGTGTCGTCGGAGTAACGGATCTCGGTGCCCAGCGCGCGGCGGTTGGTGATGCCCTGCGTCGTCTGGTCGATCAGGTAGGCGTCGCCGCCCCAGCGCTCGAGGATGCCGTCCGCCTCCACCATGCCGGCGTACAGGCGTTCCTGCGGTGCCGAGACCAGCGAATTGGACGGCACGCCGCCCATCACGTCGACCTTCCAGGTGGGATTGACCGGCCAGGTCAGCGACGCGCCGTCGAACAGCCCCAGCAGTCCGCCCCCGATGGCCGACTGGCGGCCGAGGCGCACGGCCAGGCCGAGGTCCTTGCGCTTGTAGTCGACATAGGCCGCGTTGAGCAGGCTCTGGTTGTGCGAGGCCTTGCTCAGGTTGATCGAGTTGGTGCCGCGCAGCACCAGCCGCGTCTCCGAATCGGCGCTGTCGTAGCGCGCCCCGGCATCGACGCTGGTGACGACCGCCGATTCGGTGTCGCGGCTCAGCGTCGACTGGTCGATGCCCGCGGCGATGTTGACCAGGGTCTGCGTCCGCGCCTTGCCGCCGTAGTAGTACTGGGCGATGTTGCCGGTGTAGCGGCTGTTGCGCGTGGAAGCCGTGGCCGCCGCCGGCGCACCTTCGGCGCCCGAGGCCGCTGCGGAGGCCGGTGCCGCGCCCCCTTCGAGCGAGGCCAGTCGCTGGCCCACGCGCGCCGCGCCCTCGCCTTGCGGGTACAGGCGCAGGTAGAGCTCGTACTCGACCCGGGCGCGGCCGGTGTCGCCCGCGCGTTCCCACGCCACGCCCACCAGTTCCTGCGCCTGCTGCGACTGCGAATTCGGCGGCAACAGCAGCAGCTGGTTGAGGTTGGCGACCGCGTCCTCGTTGTGCCGCGCCGCCAGGCCGTCGCGCGCCCGCTGCATCAGCTCGGCGGCACGCGCCTCGATCTCCGGGGACGCGACCACGGGCGGCGCCGCGGGCGCGTCGGCGGCGGGACCGCGCGCGACCGGGGCCGGTTCCGGCACCGCTTCGGGCGCCGAGGCGGCCGCCTGCGGCGGGTGCGGCACGGCGCCGACGAAGACGATGTCGATCGTCCTGCTCGACGGGCCCTGGCGCACATTGACCGCGGCCGCCGTGGCCAGCTGCAGCGTCAGCGCCTTCGTGCGGCGCCCCTTCGCGACCGGGTACGTCAGCGTGAAGTCGGGCACGCCGGCGGTGCCGGCCACGCGCCGGGATTCGTCGGCGGACTGGTTGAGCACCGCCTCGTCGGCGGCCACGAGGTCCCAGGTGATCTGGTACAGGGTCGTGGCACCAGGCGGCGTCTGCTGGAGGAAGCGGACGGTGGCGTTGAAGGTGACGCGGGCGACGAGGTCGTCGTTCTGCGGAATCAGTTGCACGTCGTCGATGGTCTGCGCGTGCGCGACGCCCAGCCACAGCGCCGTCCACGCGAACGCCAGCCAGCGCAGCCACAGGCGAGCGCCGGCCGCGGCGCGCGTGCGACGCCGGCCCGACGGGACGTGGTGGCGGGAGTCCATCGCGGCTCAGTTCGGCGGAATGGGCTTCGGGCCGGGACGGCCCCGCAGCATGCGCGGGATCAGCTCGCCGTTCGTGACGTGGCAGGACACGCAGGACGTCTTGTCCGGCGTGAACTTGAACAGCGGCGAGACGTGCGAGTAGTTCACCGGCACCCAGGCGATGGTACGGTGGCAGGCATCGCAGGAGCGCGCGCTGACGAAGTGGCCGGACGGCTTGCCCGGGCCCTGCAGGCCGTCGTGGCAGGTCTGGCACTGGCCCTTGAGCACGCCCTGGTGGCCGTACTGCGCCGGCGTCCAGGACGTCGTGCGGTGGCAGGAATCGCAGGCCAGGCGCGTGGCGATGTGGCGCGCGGGGCGGCCGGTGGCGAGGTCGCCGTTGTGGCACGACTGGCACTGGCCAGCCAGCACGCCGACGTGGTCGAAGGCCTGCGCGCCGCCGCCGGCGGCCTGACCGAGGCCGTCCGGCAGCAGGCGCGGCGTGCCGCCGGCGAGCGCCGAGCGCAGGATGGGCCGCACGTGGGCGAAGTTGCTGAACTGCGAATAGCTGCGGTTGTGGCAGCCCGAATGGACGCAGTCCTCGCCGGTGGTGCGGCCATGGTGGCTGGTCGAGCCCGGGGTCTTGATCGTGACGCCGTACCACTGGTACGTATATTCGTGGCAGCTCTCGCAGGTGGCGGCGGAGACAGCGGTGTGGTCGGGCGTGCTGCCCTTCATGCCGGTGGCGCCGGGTACCGTGTTGAAGCCGGTGAAGACGGTCTTCGAATGGCACAGCGAGCATTCGATGCCGACCACGGGGATGTGGGTGGACTTGCTGGGCGTCGTCGGCAGGGCGCCGGAGGCCAGGGGCGGCACCTTGGGCTGGTAGGTGACGGGCGGCGGCGAGCTGCAGGCGGCCTGCGTGGCGCAGCCCGCGAACGGGCCGGAGCCGCCGCCGCCGGCCGGGCCGTGGCAGGTGATGCACGACGAGGTGATGCCGGTGTGCAGCACCGCGTTCGAGGCCAGGCCCGCCACGGAGAAGTCGCCCGACACGATGTGGCAGGTGGCGCAGGCGAGCGTCGTCGGGATGTGGCCCGTCGGCTTGGCCAGGCCGGAGAAGTAGGTGGTGCCGGTATGGCACTGCGAGCAGTCGCCGGTGGTCGGGTGCGCCGCGTCGGCGACGAAGTAGGTGCCGCCGCCGGTCTGCGGGCGCGTCTGGAACCCGGTGTACTGGGCGCCCGAGGTGAGTACCGTGGGCGCGATCGGATAGGCACTGACACCCATCCACACGAAGTTGGTGTCGTGGCAGCTGGAGCAGCCGCCGGTGATGCCGGTGTGGATCTGGGTCGTCGTCGGCGCCGGCGTCGCGAACAGCGTGCCGGGCGCCGTCTTCGTCGCCACCGCGGCGATGGAGCCGGCGGGCGTGGTGCCGAGGTGGCAGGTCTCGCAGGTGGTCGACGACGGGATGTGCGAGCTGGCGCCCACCGGCGAGGTCGCCGGCATGACCACGATCTTCGAGATCCCCGCGAAGCTCGCGCCGGTGATCGACGGGCCGTGGCAGGCCACGCAGTTGCTCGTGATGCCGGTGTGGCTCATGCGCGAGCCGGAGAACTTCGCGCCGTTGACCACCGGCGTGGCGGCGATGCTGGAGCCGGCACCGACGTGGCAGCTCTCGCAGGCCGCGCTGGTGGGGATGTGGTTGGAAGGCAGGCCGACGATGGAGAAGTTGGCCGCGGGGATGGCGAACGACGCGGCGGCCGTGCCGTGGCACTGCGCGCAGTTGGTGCTGGTGCTGGGGGCGTTGGCGTGGATGTTGGTCAGCGTGGGCAGCACCGAGTAGTCGGTCGACGTGTGGCAGGCCGAGCACTGCGCGGCGCTCGCCGTCGGGATGTGGTTGGCCGGCTTGTCGACGGCGCTGAAATAGGCGGTGCCGCTGTGGCATTGCGAGCAGTCGCCGGCGGTCGGGTGCGCCGCGTCGGCCACGCGATACGTGCCGGCGGTGGCCTGCGGCCGGGTCTGGAACCCGGTGTACTGCGCCCCCGTCGTCAGCACCGTGGGGGCGATCGGATAGGCCGTCATGCCCATCCAGACGAAGCTGGTGTCGTGGCAGCTCGAGCAGCCGCTGCTGACGCCGGTGTGGATCTGGGTGGTCGTCGGCGCGGGCGTGGCGAACAGCGTGCCGGGGGCGGTCTTGGTGGCGACGGCGGGCACCGACGCGCTGGGTGTGGTGCCCAGGTGGCAGGTCTCGCAGGTGGTCGACGACGGGATGTGCGAGGTCGCGCCGGCGGGACTGGTCGCCGGCATGACGACGATCTTGCTGATGCCTGCGAAGCTCGTGCCGGTGATGGTGGGGCCGTGGCAGGCCACGCAGTTGCTCGTGATGCCGGCGTGGCTCATGCGCGAGCCGGAGAACTTCGCGCCGTTGACCACCGGGGTGGCGGCGATGCTGGAGCCGGTGCCGACGTGGCAGCTCTCGCACGCCGCCGTGGTGGGCACGTGGTTGGACGGCAGGCCGACGATGGAGAAGTTGGCCGCGGGGATGGCGAACGACGCGGCCGCCGAGCCGTGGCACTGGGCGCAGTTGGCACTGGTGCTGGGGGCGTTGGCGTGGATGTTGGTCAGCGTGGGCAGCACCGAGTAGTCGGTCGACGTGTGGCACGCGTTGCAGGTGGCGGTGGCCGACGTGGGAATGTGGTTGGCCGGCTTGACCACCGCCGAGAAATACGTGGTGCCGGTATGGCACTGCGAGCAGTCGCCGGCGGTCGGGTGCGCCGCGTCGGCCACGCGGTAGGTGCCCGCGGTGGTCTGCGGGCGGGTCTGGAAGCCCGTGTACTGCGCGCCCGAAGTCAGCACCGTGGGCGCGATCGGGTACGCGCTCACGCCCATCCAGACGAAGCTGGTGTCGTGGCAGCTCGAGCAGCCGCCGGTGATGCCGGTGTGGATCTGGGTGGTCGTCGGCGCGGGCGTGGCGAACAGCGTGCCGGGCGCGGTCTTGGTGGCCACGGCGGGCACCGGCGCACTGGGCGTCGTGCCCAGGTGGCAGGTCTCGCAGGTGGTCGACGACGGGATGTGCGAACTCGCGCCGACCGGCGTGACGGCCGGCATCGCGACGATCTTCGAGATGCCCGCGAAGCTCGTGCCGGTGATGGTGGGGCCGTGGCAGGCGACGCAGTTGCTGGTAATGCCCGCGTGGCTCATCAGCGAGCCGGAGAACTTGGCGCCGTTGACCACTGGCGTGGCGGCAACGCTGGAGCCGGTGCCGACGTGGCAGCTCTCGCAGGCGGCGCTGGTGGGGATGTGGTTGGACGGCAGGCCGACGATGGAGAAGTTGGCCGCGGGAATGGCGAACGACGCGGCCGCCGCGCCGTGGCACTGGGCGCAGTTGGCGCTGGTGCTGGGCGCGTTGGCGTGGATGTTGGTCAGCGTGGGCAGCACCGAGTAGTCGGTCGACGTGTGGCACGCGTTGCAGGTGGCGGTGGCCGACGTGGGAATGTGGTTGGCCGGCTTGACCACCGCCGAGAAATACGTGGTGCCGGTATGGCACTGCGAGCAGTCGCCGGCGGTCGGGTGCGCCGCGTCGGCCACGCGGTAGGTGCCCGCGGTGGTCTGCGGGCGGGTCTGGAAGCCCGTGTACTGCGCGCCCGAAGTCAGCACCGTGGGCGCGATCGGGTACGCGCTCACGCCCATCCAGACGAAGCTGGTGTCGTGGCAGCTCGAGCAGCCGCCGGTGATGCCGGTGTGGATCTGGGTGGTCGTCGGCGCGGGCGTGGCGAACAGCGTGCCGGGCGCGGTCTTGGTGGCCGCCGCGGCCACCGGCGCGGCGGGCGTGGTGCCCAGGTGGCAGGTCTCGCAGGTGGTCGACGAGGGGATGTGCGAGCTCGCGCCCATCGGGGTGACGGCCGGCATGGCCACGATCTGCGGGACGCCGGCGAAGGTCGAGCCCGTGACGGACGGACCATGGCAGGCCACGCAGTTGCTGGTGATGCCTGCGTGGCTCATCAGCGAGCCGGAGAACTTCGCGCCGTTGCCCACCGGGGTGGCGGCGATGCTGGAGCCGTTTCCGACGTGGCAGCTCTCGCACGACGCCGTGGTGGGCAGGTGGTTGGACGGCAGCCCGACGATGCTGAAGTTCGCCGCCGGGATCGCGAACGACGGCGCGGCCGCGCCGTGGCACTGGGCGCAGTTGGCGCTGGTGCTGGGCGCGTTGGCGTGGATGTTGGCCAAGGTCGGCATCACCGAGAGGTCAGCCGAGGTGTGGCAGGCCGAGCACTGCGCCGCGCTCGCCGTCGGGATGTGGTTGGCCGGCTTGTCCTGGCCCGTGAAGTAGCTGGTGTTGCCGTGGCACTGCGAGCAGTCGCCCGTGGTCGGGTGGGCCGCATCGGCGATGGTGAAGGTGCCGGCGGCCGTCGCCGGCCGGGCGTGGAACCCGGTGTACTGCGCGCCGGTGGTCAGCACCGACGGGGCGATCGGGTAGGCGCTCATGCCCATCCACACGAAGTTGGTGTCGTGGCAGCTCGAGCAACCCCCGGTGATGCCGGTGTGGATCTGGGCGGTCGTCGGCGCCGGCGTGGCGAACAGCGTGCCGGGCGCCGTCTTCGTGGCGGCCGCGGCGATGGAGCCGCCGGGCGTCGTGGCCAGGTGGCAGGTCTCGCAGGTCGTCGACGACGGAATGTGCGAGGCCGTGCCCACCGGGCTGGTGGCTGGCATCACCACGATCTGCGGCACGCCCACGAAACTGGTCCCGGTGATGCCCGGGCCGTGGCAGGCTGCGCAGTTGTTCGTGATGCCGGCGTGGCTCATGCGCGAGCCGCTGAAGCGCGCGCCGTTGCCCACCGGCGTGGCGGCGATGCTGGAGCCCGCGCCGACGTGGCAGCTCTCGCACGACGCCGTGGTGGGCAGGTGGTTGGACGGCAGCCCGACGATGCTGAAGTTCGCCGCCGGGATCGCGAACGACGGCGCGGCCGCGCCGTGGCACTGGGCGCAGTTGGCGCTGGTGCTGGGCGCGTTGGCGTGGATGTTGGCCAGCGTGGGCAGCACCGAGAAGTCGGTCGACGTGTGGCACGCGTTGCAGGTGGCCGTCGCCGACGTCGGGATGTGGTTGGCCGGCTTGTCCTGCATGCTGAAGAAGCTGGTGCCGCTGTGGCATTGCGAGCAGTCGCCGGTGGCCGGGTGCGCGGGATCGGCGACGTTGTAGGTGCCGCCGGCGGCCTTGGGCCGGGTGTGGAAGCCGGTGTACTGCGCGCCCGGGGTGAGCACGGTGGGCGCGATCGGGTACGCGCTCACGCCCATCCAGACGAAGCTGGTGTCGTGGCAGCTCGAGCAGCCGCCCGTCACGCCGGTGTGGATCTGGGTGGTCGTCGGCGCCGGGGTGGCGAACAGCGTGCCGGGCGCGGTCTTGGTGGCGACCGCGGGCACGGAGCCGGCCGGCGTCGTGGCCAGGTGGCAGGTCTCGCAGGTGGTCGACGACGGGATGTGCGAGCTGGCGCCGACCGGGCTCGTGCCGGGCATCACCACGATCTTGGAGACACCGACGAAGCTGGCGCCGGTGATGCCCGGGCCATGGCAGTCGGCGCAATTGCTGGTGATGCCGGCGTGGCTCATGCGCGAGCCGCTGAAGCGCGCGCCGTTGCCCACCGGCGTGGCGGCGATGCTGGAGCCGGTGCCGACGTGGCAGCTCTCGCAGGCGGCGCTGGTGGGGATATGGTTGGACGGCAGGCCGACGATGGAGAAGTTGGCCGCGGGAATGGCGAACGACGCGGCCGCCGCGCCGTGGCACTGGGCGCAGTTGGCGCTGGTGCTGGGCGCGTTGGCGTGGATGTTGGCCAGCGTGGGCAGCACCGAGAAGTCGGTCGACGTGTGGCACGCGTTGCAGGTGGCCGTCGCCGACGTCGGGATGTGGTTGGCCGGCTTGTCCTGCATGCTGAAGAAGCTGGTGCCGCTGTGGCATTGCGAGCAGTCGCCGGTGGCCGGGTGCGCGGGATCGGCGACGTTGTAGGTGCCGCCGGCGGCCTTGGGCCGGGTGTGGAAGCCGGTGTACTGCGCGCCCGGGGTGAGCACGGTGGGCGCGATCGGGTACGCGCTCACGCCCATCCAGACGAAGCTGGTGTCGTGGCAGCTCGAGCAGCCGCCCGTCACGCCGCTGTGGATCTGGGTGGTCGTCGGCGCCGGCGTGGCGAACAGCGTGCCGGGCGCCGTGGCGGTGGCGGCCGCCGGGATCGCACCCGCGGGCGTGGCGCCCAGGTGGCAGGTCTCGCAGGTGGTCGACGACGGGATGTGCGCGGCCGTGCCCGGCGGGCTCGTGGGCGGCATTGCGATGATCTTCGCCACGCCCGTGAAGCTCGCGCCCGTGATGCCGGGCCCGTGGCAGGCGGCGCAGTTGCTCGCGATGCCCGAATGGCTCATCAGCGAGCCGGAGAACTTCGCCCCGTTGCCCACCGGCGTGGCGGCGATGCTGGAGCCGGGGCCGACGTGGCAGGTCTCGCACGACGCGGTGGTGGGAATGTGGGCGGACGGCAGGCCGACGATGCTGAAGTTGGCCGCGGGGATGGCGAACGACGGCGCGGCCGCGCCATGGCACTGGGCGCAGTTGCCGCTGGTGCTCGGCGCATTGGCGTGGATGTTGGCCAGCGTGGGCAGGACGGCGAAGTCGGACGCCGTGTGGCAGGCCGTGCACAGCGCGTTGCTGGCGGTCGGGATGTGGTTGGCCGGCTTGTCGAGCGCGGTGAAGTAGTTGGTGTTGCCGTGGCACTGCGAGCAGTCGCCGCCGGCGGGGTGGCCCGCATCGGCCACCGCGTACGTGCTCGCGACGGGCTTGGGTCGGGTCTGGAAGCCGGTGTACTGGGCGCCGCTGGTGAGCACGGTGGGCGCGATCGGATACGCGCCGACGCCCATCCACACGAAGTTGGTGTCGTGGCAGCTCGAGCAGCCGCCGGTGATGCCGGTGTGGATCTGCGTGGTGCTCGGCGCCGGCGAGGCGAACAGGGTGCCCGGGGCCGTGCGGGTGGCGGCGGCGGCGATCGGGCCCGGGGGCGTCGTGGCCAGGTGGCAGGTTTCGCAGGTGGTCGACGACGGGATGTGCGCGCTGGCCCCGACCGGGCTCGTGGCCGGCATCGCGACGATCTGCGCGACGCCGGTGAAGCTGGCGCCGGTGATGCCCGGGCCGTGGCAGGCCGCGCAGTTGTTCGTGATGCCGGTGTGGCTCATCAGCGAGCCGCTGAAGCGGGCACCGTCGCCCACCGGGGTGGCGGCGATGCTGGAGCCGGGGCCGACGTGGCAGGTCTCGCACGACGCCGTGGTGGGCAGGTGGTTGGACGGCAGGCCGACGATGCTGAAATTGGCCGCGGGGATGGCGAACGACGGCGCGGCCGCGCCGTGGCACTGGGCGCAGTTGCTGCTGGTGCTGGGCGCGTTCGCGTGGATGTTGGCCAGCGAGGGCATCGCCGCGAAATCGGTCGTCGCGTGGCAGGCGTTGCAGGTGGCCGTGCCCGACGTGGGGATGTGGTTGGCCGGCTTGTCCTGAGCGCTGAAGTAGCTGGTGCTGCTGTGGCATTGCGAGCAGTCCCCGCTGGGCGGGTGCGCGGGATCGGCGATGTTGTACGTGCCGCCGGCGCTGCGCGGGCGCGTCTGGAAGCCCGTGTACTGCGCGCCCGGCGTCAGCACCGTGGGCGCGATCGGGTAGTTGGCCACGCCCATCCAGACGTTGCCGCTGTCGTGGCAGCTCGAGCAGCCGCCCGTCACGCCCGCGTGGATCTGCGTCGTGGTGGGCGCCGGCGACGCGAACAGCGTGCCGGGCGCGCTGCGCGTGGCGGCGGCCGCGACGGGCGCCGCCGGGACGGTGCCCAGGTGGCACGTCTCGCAGGCGGTCGACGACGGGATGTGCGAGCCCGCGCCCGCCGGGCTGGTGGGCGGCATCGCGACGATGCGCGCGACGCCTGCGAAGCTCGCGCCCGTGATGCCCGGCCCGTGGCAGTCGGCGCAGTTGCTCGTGATGCCCGCGTGGCTCATCAGCGAGCCGCTGAACCGGGCCCCGTCGACCACCGGGGTGGCCGCGATGCTGGAGCCGGGGCCGACGTGGCAGGCCTCGCACGACGCCGTGGTGGGCAGGTGGTTCGACGGCAGGCCGACGATGCTGAAGTTGGCCGCGGGAATCGCGAACGACGGCGCGGCGGCGCCGTGGCACTGCGCGCAGTTGCCGTTGACGGCGGGCGCGTTGGCGTGGATGTTGGTGAGCGTGGGCAGGACCGAGAAGTCGGTCGACGTGTGGCACGCGTTGCACGTGGCCGCGGCGGCGGTCGGGATGTGGTTGGCCGGCTTGGCGGTGGCGGAGAAGTATGCGAAGCCGCTGTGGCATTGCGAGCAGTCGCCGCCGGTCGGGTGGGCGGCATCGGCGACGGCGAACTGGCCGCCGGCGGCCTGCGGCCGCGTCTGGAAGCCCGTGTACTGGGCGCCTGGCGTCAGTGCGGACGGCGCGATCGGGTAGGCGCTCATGCCCATCCAGGCGGCGTTGGTCTCGTGGCAGCTCGAGCAGTTGCCGGTGACGCCGCCGTGGATCTGCGTCGTCGTCGGCACCGGCGTGGCGAAGCGGGTGCCGGGCGCCGTGACGGTGGCGTTGGGCGGGATCAGTCCGGCCGGCAGGGCGCCCACGTGGCAGGATTCGCAGGTGGTGCCCGACGGGATGTGCGCGCCGGGCCCGGCCGGCGTCGTCGGCGGCATCACGACGATGCTGGTGATGCCGGCGAAGCTGCTGGCGGTCACGTTCGGGCCGTGGCAGGCGGCGCAGCCGCTGGTGACGCCGCCGTGGTCCATCATGCCGCCGGCAAAGCTCGTGAAGCCGGTGAGCGTGGATACCAGGTGGCAGGTGGCGCACTGCGACTTGATCGGCGTCGGGATGTGGTTGCCCGGCGGACCCTTGGCGCGCCGGCCGTCGTGGCAGGTCGAGCAGGTGGTCAGGACGCCATTGAGCGAGGAGTGGTCGAAGTTCAGCGCCGGGATGAAGCTGCCCGTCTTGTGGCACTGGTCGCACGACAGCGTGGTGGGGAAGTGGGTCGGGCCCTTGCCCTGCGCGCGCCGGCCGTCATGGCACGTGGCGCACGAGCCGGGCGTCACCGACACGTGGCTGAACAGCACGGCGCCGAATGACGAGGTCGTGTGGCAGGTGTCGCAGGCGGCGGCGGTCTGGATGTGGTTGAACGGCTTGGCCAGCGCGCCGCGCTGGTTGCCGTCCACGTGGCACGACGCGCAGTCCTTGGGCGTGCCCTTGAAGATGCCCTTGATGTGGCAGGTCTCGCAGCGCACCTGCTCGTGCGCCCCGCGCAGCAGGAAGCCCGTGGTCATGTGATCGAACGACTCGCCGCCCTGCTGCGCCTGCGTGGCCAGCGGCAGCAGGAGCGCGAGCACGAACATCGCCGCACCGGCCCAGGCGCGCACCCACCCGCGGGTCGCGGCGAGCGACCCGTGAAGGAGCGAGGCGGGGCGGGCGGCGATGGTCATGGGCCGGGTCGGGTGGAGGCGTTGTCGGCACGGACGAAGACCGGGCGAGCGAGCCGCGTCGACGGCTCCAGCGCACCCACCGGACGCGCGGCGCGCGACCGGATCGTCCGGAAATCGGACGTCACGTGGCATTGCTGGCAGGCCTTGCCGTAGCTGCCGTCATGGACATCGTCCTTGGTGTGGCAGCTCACGCATTGGGATGAGGTCACGACACGGCCCTCCATCGGACGGGAATGGCAGCCGGAGCAGGCCACTCCGGCGTGCTTGCCGTCGAGCACGAAGCGGGTGCGCTTGTCGTGGTCGAAGCTCCACGCCTTCCAGGTGCGGGCGTTGTGGCATTGCTCGCAGAGCGTGCCAAGCGTGCGCTTGTGCTTGTCGTCCTTCGCGTGGCACGACACGCACGTCGTCTTCGCGTTCTTGAACCTGGCATCCGCGTGGCAGGACTTGCACTCCACCTTCTCGTGCTTGCCCAGCAGCGGGAACGGCGTCAGGCCGTGGTCGAAGCGGGGCGTCGTCTTCCAGGCGGAGGCCTCGTGGCAGGTTTCGCAGGCCCGGCCTTCCTGGCCCTCGTGGCGGTCGTCCTTCTGGTGGCACGAGTAGCAGTCCTTGGGAGCGGCCCGGTAGTCCGCGGACTTGTGGCAATCGCCGCACTGCACGGCGGCGTGCTTGCCCAGCAACGGGAACGCGGATTTCGCGTGGTCGAAGCTGGTCTTCTTCCAGCTGCGGTCGTTGTGGCACTTCGCGCAGTCGTCGCCCAGCGTCCCCTTGTGCTTGTCGTCCTTGCGGTGGCAGCCCACGCAGGTGGTCGGCGCCTCCTTGAACATCGTGTCCTTGTGGCAGTCCTTGCACTGCACGTTGGCGTGCTTGCCCGCCAGCGGGAAGACGGTCTTGGCGTGATCGAACTTCGCGGGCTCCTTCCAGTCGCGCTCGGTGTGGCAGGTGGAGCAGGTATCGCCGAGGCTGCCCTTGTGCTTGTCGTCCTTGCGGTGGCACTCGATGCAGGCCGTTGCGAGCTTGACCTTGTACAGGTTGCCGACGTGGCAGCTCTCGCACTTGGCCGCGCGATGCTTGCCCAGCAGCGCGTAGTGCGTGTCGGTGTCGTGGTTGAAGCGGATGGACTTCCAGTCGCTGGCGGCGTGGCAGCTCTCGCACTTGTCGCCGAACTGGGCCTTGTGATGGTCGTCCTTCTTGTGGCACGCGATGCAGGTCATCGGCGTGTCCTTGTACTGGCCGTTCCTGTGGCAGTCGGCGCACTTGACCGCGTCGTGCTTGCCCAGCAAGGGGAAGCGGGTGGTGGCGTGGTCGAACTTGGCCGTCTTCCAGTCGGACTCGGCATGGCAGTCGGCGCACTTGGGCCCCAGCGACCCCTTGTGCGCGTCATCCTTCTTGTGGCACGCGACGCACTCGTGCGCCGGGATGCGGTAGGGCTTCTTCTCCGCATTGGGGACGTGGCACTTGGCGCAGTCCGCCTTCGCATGGGCGCCCCGCAGCGCGAACTCGGTGCCGGCGTGGTCGAACCTGCGCTGGTCGAATGCGGCGATCTGGGCGTTGCGCCCCTTGTGGTCCGTATGGCAGGACTTGCAGGCCTGTGGCTTCATGCGCCCGTGCATCCCCTGGTGGGTGCGCGCGTCCTGGCCGATGTCCTTGTGGCAGTCCATGCAGAGCTTGTCCTGGGCATTGCGATCGAACTTGACGTGGCAGGTCGTGCATTCGCCTTCGTATTTCTCATGGGCGTGCGACAACGGTCCTGGCTCCAGCACCGACTCCAGCGCCTGCGCGCGCGCGCCGGTCGCTCCGGCAATGCCCGCCAGGGCGACCAGGGCGGGCAACAGCCAGCGGACGCAGGAACGGATTCCCCGCAGGACGCCGCGTTCGGGCCCGGACCGCGTCACGGCGGGTCTCAATAGGCGTGCACCGCGAAGACATGGAAGCCTGCAGTCAGTGCAAGGAGGTAGACGAACGGGGCATGCAGCAGGTGCCAGAGCGCGAACAGGCGCTCGTAGGCGCTCAGCTGCGCGACGCGGGTGACGCTGCGCAGGTAGTTGCGCGCCGTGCTGTGCACCTTGGCGCGGCGGCGATGCAACTGGCCGCGCGTCCACTTCTGTTCCTTGCCGATCAGGCGCAGGCGCGCGTCGAGCTCTGCCACGCAGGACTGGTAGACCACGCGCTGGCGGATCGGCAGCCACAGGACCCGGCGAAACGCGGTTGCCAGCCCCGCCTCGCCCGCCAGCGCCTCGTTCTCGAACTTCATCAGGTGCGCGGCCACTTCCGGCGCGAACCGGAAGCGCGACCGGATCTCGCCTTCGGCCAGCCCGGCCCGCTTCTGCAGGTCGGCCAGGTTGTTCTTCTCGCCGTGCAGGCCGCGGTGGATGCGCAGGTACAGGAAGCGCCCGACGACGCCGCTGGCGGCGACGATCAGCATGCTGAACAGCGCGACCGCCGCATTGAGCGACCCGAGGTGGAAGGTGCTGTGCACGAGGATCAGCAACGGACCGCCGATGCCCAGCAGCATGTGGACCAGGAACCACCACTTCACCTTGCCCCAGCGATGGGTGAACTTGAAGTACTTGCGGACCGGGTAGAGCAGCAGCAGCAGCATCATCACGCCGCCGGTGACGCCCAGCCAGTAGCCGACGTCGTCGCCCGGGCGGAAATAGCCCTGGCGGGTGAACAGCCACGCGCCCAGCACCAGCAGCGCGAGCACCAGGTAGAGCGTCATGTCGCTCACGCGCCGCTTCTTGGCGGACGCGGGGGCGGGAGCGGGGGCCGGGCCGGCGCCGTGGAGCTGGGAAACTAGGGTGTTCATGAGCGGTCGTTTCGCGGCGTCACGTGGGCGGTGACGCGGGGTCTGAGGCCATTCCACATGCAACGGCATGCCGCGCGAATTCGCGAAGCCTGACGGGGCTGGGAGAGGAATAGTTCTCATTTTCCGGGGATTTCGCGAAGGACTGGATCAAGAAGAGTGATGTGTTTCCGGTCGAAATCGAGCCGGAGATGCGGTCGGACGGCCCGCCTGGCGGTCACGACCCGCGCCGGCAGCCGGTATGGCCGTCGATGCGCCGCCGGTCGACGGGAAACGAATCATGGCGCGGCATGACGGGATGTGTGAGTGTTGTTAACAATCATTTACATGTGCGTACTGCACATTTAGCTCTGCGGTGACGGAATTCGACGTCTTCACAACAGCACGGACGTTCATCGACCGCCCGCGAACAGCCGGATCGCGACGTCCAGCGTCCAGGTGCGCTTGATCTCGATGACGTCGTAGTCGCTGGCCAGGTCCGCCGGGAACGGCCGGTACGGGGCCAGTTGCAGGACGATCGCCTTGACCGCGGCGTCGAGTTCCGGGATGCCGCTGGAGCGGTCGAAATTGACCGACTCGACGCTGCCGTCGCTGCGCAATGCGACCGTCACGATCGGGTCGACGTAGGGCCGCGTCTTGGCCTGCTTGACCTTGTCGAACGGCGCGTTCATCTCGATGCGCTGGCGCCAGCCCTCGGCGTAGACGACGGCGTCCATGTTGCGGTCGGTGCGGCCGAACAGGGTGTGGCGACGCGCGGCGTTGGCCGGCGGCGTCGCCGACGCGGGCGTGCTGGCGCGCAACGACCTCGGCGGCGGGGCGGCCTCGGGCGGCGGCGTGGGGCCGGGGGCCGTCGGCAGGCGCGGCGTCGGCGCCGCATTCGCGACGACCTGCCCGGGCCCGGCGGGCGGGGCCTGGGCGGCGGCGCCGTTGCCCGGCCCCCCCGGTGCGGCCCCCGGGCGCTGTTCGCGCGCGGCCTCGTCGGCCTGCTTGCGCGCCGCCGCGGCCTTCTCGGACTCGACGCGGGCCGCCTCGCGCGCGGCGGCGTCGCGCCGGGCTGCGTCCTGCTGCGCCTGCTGCCGCAGCAGGTCCTGTTGGCGTTGGGCCTCCTGCCGCTGCGCTTCCTGGCGGGCCGCGTCGGCCCGTTGTGCGGCTTCCACGCGCTGGGCCTCCTGGCGCGCCGCCTCCGCCGCCGCGGCGGCGCGCTGGGCGGCTTCCTGGCGCTGGGCATCCTGCCGCGCGGCTTCCTGGCGCGCGGCCTCCGCTGCGGCCCGCTCGGCGGCCTGCTGGCGCAACGTCTCCTGCCGGACGGCCTCCTGGCGAGCCGCCTCGGCCGCCGCGGCACGCTGGACGGCCTGCTGGCGCAGTGTTTCCTGGCGAGCGGCCTCCTGGCGCGCGGCTTCCTGGGCTTCGGCGGCGCGCTGCGCGGCCTGCTGGCGCAGTGTTTCCTGGCGAGCGGCCTCCTGGCGCGCGGCTTCCTG
>CAYQMX010000026.1:0-48238 GCA_964418745.1 uncultured Vitreoscilla sp. | reverse complement strand
GGCTTCGGCGGCGCGCTGCGCGGCCTGCTGGCGCAGTGTTTCCTGGCGTGCCGCTTCCTGGCGGGCCGCCTCGGCGGCGGCGCGTTGAGCCGCCTGCTGGCGCAGCGCGTCCTGCCGCAACGCCTCCTGGCGTGCCGCCTCGGCCGCGGCGGTGGCGCGTTGCGCGGCCTCCTGGCGCAGGGCTTCCTGGCGCGCAGCCTCCTGGGCCTCGGCGGCGCGCTGCGCGGCCTGCTGCCGCAGCGCTTCCTGGCGTGCCGCTTCCTGGCGGGCCGC
This sequence comes from uncultured Vitreoscilla sp., assembly GCA_964418745.1. GTDB lineage: Bacteria > Pseudomonadota > Gammaproteobacteria > Burkholderiales > Burkholderiaceae_C > Scleromatobacter. The sequence goes on along the minus strand of CAYQMX010000026.1, from coordinate 47,965 downwards.
CTCCGCCGCGGCGCGTTGAGCGGCCTGCTGGCGCAGCGCGTCCTGGCGTGCGGCCTCCTGCCGTGCGGCCTCGGCGGCGGTGGCGCGCTGCGCGGCCTCCTGGCGCAGCGTTTCCTGCCGGATGGCTTCCTGGCGGGCCGCGTCCGCCGCGGCCGCGGCCCGCTGCGCGGCTTCCTGGCGAAGGGTTTCCTGGCGCGCGGCCTCCTGGACCTCGGCGGCCCGCTGCGCGGCCTGCTGGCGCAGGGTCTCCTGCCGGATGGCCTCCTGGCGTGCTGCGTCCGCCGCGGCCGCGGCCCGTTGCGCGGCTTCCTGGCGCAGGGCTTCCTGGTGCGCCGCCTCGGCGGCGGCGCGCCGCGCGGCCTCCTGGCGCGCGGCTTCCTGCGCCTCGGCGGCGCGCTGCGCGGCCTGCTGCCGCAGGGTTTCCTGCCTGGCCGCCTCCTGCCGCTGGGCCTCGTCGCGTGCGGCCTGTTCCGCGGCTTCGGCCTGCAACCGCAGCGTGGCCTGGCGTGCAGCCTCCTCGCGGGCCCGTTCGGCCCGTTCGGCCTGCTCCTGCGCGAGGCGGCGGGCCTGGCTGGCCGCGTCGTCCGGGCTCGAGGCGCCGGCGTGCGGCGGACGCGGTTCCGCGCTGGGCAGCGGGATCTTGTCCCGCGTCGGGTCGTCGACCGCCAACACGGCGTCCGGGACGAGCGGTTCGACAGGCGCCTTCGGCGGCGGCGGCGGCGGTGGCGGTGGGACGGGCGGCCGGACGGGTTGCGTCGGCGCCGCGACGGCGCGGGGCTCCGCACGCGCCGTCGGGTGCGTTGCCGGGCGGGTGGCCACGGGGCGTGGAGCCCGGGTCGCGGGGGCCGCCGGAGCAACTGGGCGTGGCGCCGGCAAGGGTACCGGTGCCGGTGCCGGTGCCGGTGCCGGTGCGGGCGCAGGCGCAGGCGCAGGCGCAGGCGCAGGCGCAGGCGCAGGCGCGGCGAGGGCGGTCGTCCAGGCGTCCGGCGCGCGGGCGCCCGCCGGCGCCGGGCTGGCCGCGAGCAGCGGCACCGGCACGGTCGGACGGACGTCAGGCGGCTTCGACGGGGCGGCATCGCCGGGCGACGGTGCCAGCACGACGACCAGGTCCGGCGCCTGGATGCGGCGTTCGTGCAGGGGCAGCGCGATCTTCGGCGAACCGAATCCCGGGGCGTCGAACTGCAGGATGAACAGCAGCACGTGCACGACGATCGAGAACACGATCGCGTCGGCCATCCGCCTGCGCTCGACGCGGCGTTCGCGATCGCGCCGCCGCGACTCCTGGCGCCAGGGGTCGCGGCGGCTCCGGCGCCGCTCGCCGATCGGCGCGTCGGTGGCGCGCACCCGATCGTGATCGGGCGTGTCGGCGCGTTTGTCTGCTGGATCCAATCGACTGTCGCCCTTGCCTCGGGCGTGTTGGCGGACGTCGCGCCGGTGGTGCGACATTCCTGTGCTGCTCGTCCAGCCGGCGCCCGTGCGGGGCGCGGCTGCGCATCGGCCCCTCCGATGCGTCCCGCGCAGTGTCCAGCATCAGCCCGCGGCGCGGGTGTCGCGACCCGGCCAACCGTTTCAAGATGTTTCGAGAATCGCGGTCGGCGCAGGGCGCGGTCGATCCGTCCGCGCGGGCCCTCTTTCCCGCTCGACGATTCGCCACGGCGGCACGGACGTGGGAGCATGGCGTCCCCGCCTCCCTCTCGCGCCCCACCATGACCAGCCCCCTCACCGACCTGTTCGAGCAGCAACGCATCGAGAACGCCCGGCTCTCGGGACAGATCGTCGCGCTCGAGATGGCCGTCAAGCTCCTGTTCATCCAGCACCCGAACCCGAACGCGCTGGCGGCGTTCTATTCGAAGGCGATCGACGGCCTGCTCGACATCACCCTGGCCACGCGCATGCCCGAGGAGATGCGCGATGCGCTCGACCAGGCGCGCAACGGCATCCTGGAGGCGTTGCGCCAGCAGCCCGCGCTCGGCTGACGCTCAGGGCGGGATGCCCAGCGCGCCGGTGTCGTTGCTGCCCCAGCACCAGGCCGCGCCATCGGTGTCGATGGCGCAGGTATCGACGTTGCTCATCGCCAGGCTGATGAAGCGGTGGTTGCCGGCCACCGCCACCGGTGTGGTGTGCGCCTGGTCGTCGCCGCTGCCGAGCGCGCCGCCGGCCATGTCGCCCCAGCACCAGGCATGGCCGTCGGCGGTCAGCCCGCAGCTGCGCTCGGGACCTGCGGCGATGCTCGCGAAGCGCTGGTCGGTCGTGACGGCCACGGGCGTGCCCTGGATTGCGGCCGTCGCGGCGCCGTTGCCCACGCCGCCGCCCAGCCCCCAGCACCACGCCTGGCCGTCCTGGGCCAGCGCACAGGTGTGCTGGATGCTGGCGGCGATGTCGCGGAACACGTGGCCGCCGGCTACCGCGACCGGCGTCGCCGAGGCCACGCCGGCGCCGTCGCCCAGCAGGCCGTAGGAGGCGCTGCCGACGCACCATGCGGCGCCCGCCGCGTCGAGGCCGCAGGCGTGGCCCTGGCCGATCGTCAGCCGGGTCCAGGCCACGCTGCCGCTGACGGCATCCCAGCGCAGCGGCGTCGTCGACGCGGCCGGGCCCTTGGTGCCGAACCCGAAGCCGGTGCCCCAGCACCAGACGCTCGCGTCTGCCGTGAGGCCGCAGGCCAGGCCGGTGGAGGCGCTCGCCGCCAGCGCCGTGAAGACGTGGCCGCCCGCGACCGCCACCGGGCTGGTGCTGCTGGTCGCAGCGCCGTCGCCCAGCTGGCCGCCCAGGTCCATGCCCCAGCATGAGGCCGCGCCGGCCGCGCCCAGGCCGCAGGTGATCAGGTCGCCGGCGACGATCTGCGTGTAGGCCGCGCCGCCGGCCGCCACCAGCGGCGTGGTCGAACAATCGAGGTTGCCGTCCATGCAGCGCTGCGTCGAGGCGGCGCCCAGCTGGCCGCGTTCGTTGCTGCCCCAGCACAGGGTGCGGCCGTCCGTGGCCAGCATGCACATGTGCCAGTTGCCGCCGGTGGCGCTGGCGAAGCGCGTGGCCGTGGCCACCGCGACGGGCTGGTTGGCCTGGCGCGACGCCACGGCGCCGCCACCGTCGCCGCCACTGCTCCCGCAGGCCGCCAGCGCCAGTGCCGCGGCGGCGAGGGCCAGCAAGCCCCGCCAGCGCCCGGCGCGGCCGCGGCGCGCCTCGTGAGCCCAGTCGCTGTCGTGCGTGGCCATGGCGATCCTTCCGGCGCGCGACGGGTCGCGGCAGGAGTGCCGCCCTGGACGCGCGTGGCCGAGCCTAGCAGAGCCGGCGCATCATCGGCCGCGCTCGGCCGCCAGTTCGCTGCGCGTCGCCACGAACAGGTTGGCGAGCACCGAGCGCTGGCGCTCGTCCAGCTGCGCGTCCAGCCGGTCGTGGGCCTGCTGCAGCTCGGCCAGCGCCTGCTGGCGGCCCTCGCCTTCGTCGACCTCGGCGTCGATGAAGGACTTCAGCGGCGCGACCGCGCTGACGCTGCTGGCACTGCGCCACAGGATGCGCTGCAGGCGGCGCTCGTTGTGCTGGCCGACCTCCGCGAGGCCAACGACGAAGTCGCGCCACGCTGCCTGCTGCGACGGCGCCAGCGCCAGCTCGGGCGCGCCCTCGCGCAGGCGCCGCGCGAAGGCCGCCACCAGGTCGGGCGGCAGCGCGCCGGCGCCCGGGCGGGCGTCCTTCGGATCCTTGTCGGGACGGCCGCCGTCCTGCTGAGGGCCGCGGCCGCCGTGGCCGCCGCCACCGCCGCCGCCCGGTCCCCCCATCTGGGCGCCAGCCGGCGCCGCGACGGCCAGGCCCAGCAAGGTGGCGAGCGTCGCGCGGCGGCGCGCGGACGGCGAGGGGACGGGCAGGTCGGCAGGGGTCACGGCGGGGCGCCCGCGGGCGCGTGTCGGCAGGGGAGGGCCATGCTGCGGCGGCCGCGTTGCTGGCGTGTGAGGGCGCCGCGTCGGCGCCGACACGCGGGCGGCGGTCAGGCCATGTCGACGGTGGCGAACGCCAGGGCGGCCACCTGGTCGTCGGTCAGCGCGCAGCCGCCGGCGCGCGCGTTCTCGAACGCGTCCACGCCGATCTCGGCGACCGCCAGCGCGCGCACGCGCTCGCTGGCCGCAGCCTCGTTGCGCTCGCGCCCCTCGGACTTGGCGCGGTAGCCCTCGTCCGAATAGCCGGCCAGCCAGGCCGCGGCGCGCGGCCGCTGCTCCAGGGCCGCGAGCAGCGCCAGGTAGTCGGCGCAGTAGGGCTGCATCTCGAACGCGGTGGCCTTGGCCCAGGCGGCCAGCAGCATCGCCCGCGCCGGTTCGGTCTCGTCGAGCGCCAGGTGGCAGGCGCCGAGATTCAACCGCGCGTAGGCCAGGATGTGCTCGTTGCGCGAACCCGAGAGCTGCTCGATCAGCGCGTGGCCGGTGCGCGCCGCGGCGTCGACGTCGCCCGAGGCCAGCTCGGCGTCCATCAGGTTGTTCAGCGAGGTCTCGAGGTCGTCGCCCAGCTGCGCGGCGATGGTCGCGGTGCGGCGGATCAGCGCCAGGCGCGCGGTGGCCGCCTCCGGACCGGCGTCGGAGCGGCTGAGGAAGAACGAGTGCGCCTCCAGGCCGATGTCGAGCCGGTGCGGCGGCCACGCCGGATCCTCGATGCGGTCCAGCTCGTCCAGCGCCGCCACCAGGTCCGCGGGCGGCATGTCGGCCAGGCTCGAGCCGCTGACCACCCATTGGCCCAGCGCCCGATAGAGCAGCCAGCGATCGGGCGCGCCGGCGTCGATCGTGCGCGCCAGCTCCAGCGCGCGGTCGACCGCGGCGAACGCCCGGCGCTTGCGCGGGTTCGTCCACGCGCGCGCGGTGGCGAGCGCGGCGCGCATGCGCAACTCGGGCGAGGGGGCCAGCGCGGCGAGCGTGGTGCAGGTGTCGGCCAGCCCCATGCGGTCGGCGTGCATGAAGCGGTTCATCGCGTGCAGCCAGGTGGCGCCGATCGCCAGCGCGCAGTCCGTCAGGCCGGCGCGGACGGCCCAGGCCATCGCCTCGGCGGCGTTGGGCGCGTCGAGCTCGACCTCGCGCTTCCATTCGTCGACGCGCATGACGCCGGAGTGGCGCGTGTGCCAGTGTTCGTCGTAGAGCGCGCCCAGCGCCAGCGCGTGGCGTTGCCGCAGCGCGGGTTCCTCGCCGGCGGCCTGCAGCTGTTCGAGCGCCAGCGCCCGCGGCGAGGCCAGCAGCCGGTAGCGCGGCTGCGCGTCGTCGGCGCTGCCAAGCACCGCCACCAGCGAGCGGTCGACGAGGCCGGACAGCGCGTCCAGCACCGTCCACTCGTCCAGTCCGCCGGCCTGCGGCGGGTCGGCCACCACGCGCTGGATCAAGGCCAGCGACGCGCTGCCGGCGAACACGGACAGGCGGCGGAACACGGTCTGCTCGCGCTCGTTGAGCAGGCCGTGGCTCCATTCGACGGCGGCGCGCAGCGTCTGGTGGCGCGCCGGGGCGGCGCGGTCGCGGCTGGACGTGAGCAGCTGCAGCCGGTCCTGCATCGACGCGGCCAGGCGCTGCACCCCGAACATGCTCACGCGCGCGGCCGCCAGCTCGATGGCCAGCGCCAGGCCGTCCAGCGCCGCGCACAGCGCGATCACCGCGGGGGCATTGGCGTCGGTGAGCGCGAAGCGCGCGTCGGCGGCCTGGGCGCGCTCGGCGAACAGCGCCACCGCGCCGAACTCGCCCGCCTGCGCGGCCGGCAGCGGGCCCTGCGGCACGGCCAGCGCCTCGAGCCGGTAGACGCGTTCGGCGGCGAGCTTGAGCGGCGTCTGGCTGGTGACCACGATGCGCAGCCCCGGTGCCTTGTCCAGCAGCGCGTGGGCGATGCGGGCGACGTCGTCGAGCAGGTGTTCGGCGTTGTCCAGCGCGACCAACATCTGCAGTGGCGCGAGCGCTCCTGCCAGGCCCACCAGCGGCTCGCCGGCGGGCGGTCGCACGCCCAGCGCGGAGGCGATCGCGCCGGGCAGCGCGGCGCCGTCGGTGACCGTGGCCAGCTCGATCCAGCACACGCCGTGGCGCCAGGCCTCGCGCTGCGCGTGCAGGAAGGCCTGGGCCAGCCGCGTCTTGCCCATGCCGCCGGCGCCCACCAGCGTGACCAGGCGGTGCGCGTCGACGAGCGCCGCGAGCGCAGCCAGGTCGCCGCCGCGGCCGATCAGCGGCGGCGGGCGTTCCGGCAGGTTGGTGCGCAGCGTCGGCCGCTCGGCGTACAGGTGCGCGTCGTCGGCCGCTGCCGGCGGCGCGACGGCCACCGCGGCGGCCTCGGGCGCCGGCTCGGTGCGCGCGGTGAAGCGGTAGCCGCGACCCGGGATGGTGGCGATCAGCTCGCCGCCCAGCACCTTGCGCAGGGCGCTGATCTGCGCCGCCAGGTTGTTCTCCTCGACGATCACGCCGGGCCAGACCTGGTCCATCAGTTCGTGCTTGGTCAGCAGCTGCGCGGGCCGCGCGGCCAGCACCAGCAGCAGGTCGAAGGCGCGCGCCCCGAGGTTGGCGGGTACGCCGTCGACGAGCAGCCGGCGCTCGTGTGCCTGCAGCTCGAACCGGCCTGCAGGGCCGAATTTCAGCGAGTGGGCGGACGGATCCATGGCGGACGCAGCCTCGATGGCGGGCGGGATGGCCCAGCGTAGCAGGGTCTGGCCGCCGCCGCGACAGGACGAACGAGTGCGGCGCGATGACGCCACGCCGGCGCGGGTTCACAACTTTTCAGAACGGTTCACGGCGCTTTCATGACGCGGCGAGCGCGGTCCGCGACAGTTCGTTCACCCCAACGAACCCACCCAGGAGCCGCCATGAACGCCACCGCCGACAACGCCAACAGCACCGCCACCACCGAATCCGCCGCCCGTCCCGCCAGCGGCCTGTCCGGCCTGCCGCGCCGTCCGCGCATCGGCTCCGCCCTCGCCAGCGTGGCGGTGACGGTGGCCCTGTTCGGCAGCGTCGTGCTGGGCATGACCGCCACGGACGCCGCCGCCGCGCCGCTCGTCGCCCGCGCGTCCGCCGCGTCCGCTGCCCGCGCCTGATGCGCCGGCCCGCCTCGCCATCCCGTCCACCCACCACCCCCCGCAGGAGACCGCCATGACCACCGACCGCACCCCCATCGCCCCGCCCAACGCCAGCACCGACCAGGCACCCAACCGCCCGCGCGGCCTGCCGCGCCGCCAGCGCCTCGCCGGGGGCGTGGCCAGCGCCGTGATCTCCGCCGTTCTGCTGGGCGGCGTCGTCTACGGCATGGCCGGCGCCGACGAGGGCCTCGCCACGATGGCCGGCGAGCCCGCCGGCGCGACGTTCGCCTGAGCGTCAGTGCAGCTTGACCAGCGGTCGCGCCCGCTTGACCAGGAAGCGCGCCATCGCGAGAACCGCGGTGCGCAGCGTGCCCATCACCGCCCGGTGGTGCATCAGGTGCAGGCTGACGTAGACCATGCGTGCGAACAGGCCCTCGACGAACCAGGTCGTGGAGCGGAACAGGTTGCCCATGAGGCTGCCCACCGTCGCGCTCGAGCCGATCGAGACGAGCGAGCCATGGTCGTGGAACACGTACGGCGGCCGGGCGCCGGGGTCGGCGCCGGCCGGCAGCTGCAGCAGCGCGTAGAGGTAGTCCGCCTGCTGGTGGGCCGACTGGGCCCGCGGCGGCACCGCCTTGCCGCCCGCCTGCGGGCACCATGCGCAGTCGCCGAAGGCGAACACGCCCGGCACGCCCTCGACGCGCAGCTGCCCGTCCACCTTGACCTGGCCACCCCGGGTCACCGGCAGCCCCACCTCGGCCAGCAGCGGCGGCGCCTTGATGCCGGCGGCCCACACGCAGAGGTCGGCGGGGTAGACGTTGCCGTCGGCGTCCGTCACCCGGTCGGCATCGACGGCGACCACGCGGCACGAGGTGTTGACCGCCACATGGCGGAGGCCCAGCAGGCGCGTCGCCGCCGCCGCCACGTTCTCGGCCAGCGGCGCCAGCAGGCGCGGCGCGCCCTCGAGGATGCGGATGCGCACGTCGCGCCCGGCGTCGATGTGGCGCAGCCCGTACTGCGCGTGCAGCGAGCTCGCCTCGCGCAGTTCCGCCGCCAGCTCCACGCCGGTGGCGCCGCCGCCGATGATGACGATGTCGAGCGCGGCCATCGGGTCGTGGCGCTTGCGCGCCTCCACCAGCGACAGCAGCTGCAGCATGCGCAGGCGGAACCGCTCCGCGTCGTGCGGGCCGTCCAGCGAGAACGCGTGTTCGGCCACGCCCGGCACGCCGAAGTCGTTGGACACGCTGCCGATGGCCAGCACCAGCGTCTCGTAGCCGATGCGGCGCTCGGGCAGCACCTCTTCGGCGCCATCCAGCACGGCGCCGACCACCAGCGCGCGTGCCGCCGCGTCGAGGCCGGTCATCGCGCCGTAGATGAACGAGAAACCGCTGTCGTGGGCCAGCATCTGGTACGACAGGCCCTCCTGGTGGATGTCCAGCGTGCCGGCGGCCACTTCGTGCAGCGAGGGCTTCCAGATGTGGAACAGCTTGGCGTCCACCAGCGCCACGCGCTCGGGGCCCCACTTGCGGCCCAGCTTGCAGGCCAGTTCGAGTCCGCCGGCGCCGCCGCCGACAACGAGTACCGAGAAGGGTTGGTCAGTCATTCATGGGCAGTGTCATCCGCAACGCCTGCGTGTTTACCACGAGATGCGCGGCACACCGTTGCTGCGCGGGGACACCGCGCCGCCTCGGAGGCGACCGGTCGCTTCAGGCTTCGTCGACGAGCGCGTAGAGCCGGCGCAGTTGTTCGCGCGCATCGGCCACGCAGGCCAGGCAGGCATCCTGGTCGCCGGAGCCGTTCATGATGTCGACGCCCCAGTTGGCGCCGTCGACGTCGCGCGCGTGCCAGTAGACAGCGCCGAAGAACACGTTGGCGCAGGTCTCGCAGGGCAGGGCGATGGCGCTGATCATGCGGCGGATGTAGTCGCGCGTCATCACGTGGCGGCCGGTGGCGTCGCGTTCTGCGTCGGCGTGCACCGCCACGTCGGCGGCCGCCTCCATGGCCGTGCGGAACGACAGCATCGACGGCGCGTCCACCGCGGTTCCCAGCAGATCGGCCGCCGCGGGCGTGCGCGCATGCCAGCGCCAGCGTCCGTCGGCCTGCCGGACGAATTCCACGGACTCGTCGGTGATGATCTCGCTGCGATCCACGCGCGTCTCCTCGAGCGTCAGGCGGGATGAGGCCGATCGTAGACCTCATTGACGAGCGCGCCACGTGTGTTTCTGGGGATGGCCGCGGAAGCATCCTGTCACTCCACCGCCGGGCTCGCTTCTTGCCGATGAGGGGCTGAACCCCAAGGAGGTGAGCCATGATTTCCGCCATCGGCACGCACGGCAAGTTGCCGGCATCCCATCCCGCGCCCTTCGACAAGGGCTGGGTGCCCCCGGGCTACGTCGGCCCCGTGGCCCTGCCCGGCACCGGGCGCCTGGTGTACTGGACCGGCCGCATCGCGATCGGCCTGCGCTACGCGCCGCCGGAGCACGTGCGGCACTGACGGCGTCGCGCCGGCGCAGGACTGCGGCACGCCGTCATGTCGGCGCGTCCCGCGTCCCGCGGGCGGCCGGCGCGCATCGCTTTCGCGCTCGTCCAACGTGAAAATGCCCCGCGCTGCGGGGCATTTCCCATGGCGTCGGCGCCCGCGTCGGGCGAGCGCCGGGGTGCCGCGATTACTTGACGATGATGTCGTTGCGAACGGCGGTGACGCCGTTGGTGTCGCGCGCCAGGCGTTCGGCCATCATGCGTTCTTCCGTCGACTTGGCGAAGCCGGACAGCTGCACGACGCCCTTCATCGTGTCGACCTTGATGGCCATCGCGCTGACCGTCGGATCTTCGGCGAACTTGGCCTTGACCTTGGTGGTCACGGCGGAGTCGTCGACGTACGCGCCGACGGTTTCCTGGTGGCGTTCGACGGCGCAGCCGGTGGCGGTGACCAGCGTGGTGGCGGCGATCATGGCGGCGATGGCGAGACGAGTGATCATGGGGAACTCCTTCGGGACGTTGTGGATACGGTACGCCAACGATAGGGCGCGCAACGCTCGAGCACGATAGGCGCAGGCCGGGTCCCGGTGTCGGACGGCACCGACAGCGTGCCTGGCCGGCGGCGCGCTAACCGACGTTCGCAGGCGGCTGCGGGAACGCGCCCGGCCCGATCAGCGCCGCCAGGTCCGCGCCGGCATCGCCGGCCCCCGATACGGGCTCGGGCAGCGGCAGGCGCGCATGGATGGTCGTCCCGTGCCCCGGCCGCGACCGGATCTTGAGCTCACCGCGTCCCGACTGCACGCGAAAGCGCATGCCGGCCAGCCCGTGCGCCGAGGCGCGCGCCGCGGTCGGATCGAAGCCCACGCCGTCGTCGCGCACCTCGACGTCGGCCCACGCCCCCTGCGCGGCGACGCGCACCTGCACCGTCGACGCACTGGCGTACTTGGCCACGTTGGTCAGCGCCTCCTGCACCAGGCGGTAGACGGTCAGCTTGCCGGCGTCGTCCAGCGGCAGTTCCTCGGCCTCGGTGTCGATCTCCAGTTCGCTGCGTTCGGCGAACTCGGAGCACAGGATCTCGAGCGCGGCCTTCAGGCCGAGGTTGTTCAGCGACGAGGGCCGCAGGTCCTCGATGATGCGGCGCTTCAGCGCGATGCCCTCGTCCAGCGTCTTGACCAGGTGCACCATGCGTTCGAGCACCTCGGGCGGCGCGGCGGCGAGCCGGCTGCGCATGCGCGCGACGTCGAGCTTGGCGGCGGTCAGCAGCCCGCCGAGCTCGTCGTGCAGCTCGCGCGCCAGGCTGCTGCGCTCGTCCTCGCGCGCGGTCTGCAGGTGGGTGGCGATCTGCGTGATCTCGCGCGTGCGGCGCTCCACCTCGACCTCCAGCCGGTCGCGCTCGAAGCGCAGCGCGGCGGCGCGTTCCAGCCGCTCGTCGTCGAAGCGGCGCGCCTGGCGTGCGTACAGCAGCAGCGCGGCCAGGCTCAGCACCACCAGCGCCGCGATGCCGATGCGGCTGAACAGCAGCGTCTCGGTGAGCAGCTCGCGCGACTCGTCGATGCGGGTCGTCTCCACGCGGGCCATGTTGCGCGCCTGGCCCTCGATGGCGAGCATCGTCTCGCGGCCGATGTCGGTCAGCACGAGGTCGCGCCAGCCCTCGGTGGCCTTGTTCTCGAACATGGTCACCGTGGTGTCGAGTTCCGACATGCGCTGGCGCGTCAGCTCGTCGAGCTTGCGCACGTCGGCGCGGCGATCGGGCCAGGCCGAATAGATCTGGGCGAGCCGGGCGAGCTGGCCTTGCACCTGCGCCGCGGCGCGCGTATACGGCTCCTTGTATTCGGTGCGGCCGGTGAGCAGGTAGCCGCGCTGGCCCGATTCGGCCGCGATCACCTCGCGCATCAGCAGGCTGACCTCCACGCGCGCCTCCAGCAGCGCTTCGCGGCTGGCGATCACGGCCAGCGCACGCTGGTGGCCGATCTCGTTGGTCAGGAGCACGGCCAGGCCGAGCAGGAGCGCGACCGGAGCCGCGAAGCGACTTCGTCGCGCGGTTTCCAGCGTCCTCAGGAATGACATGTCGGGTTCCCCGCTACACTTGAATCAATCGGTCCGTCGCCCGCGTCCATCGCGGCCTCGCGTCGATCCTCGAGGCGAACCGGCCGATCGTTCCGGCAAGGCGCCGACCTGAATTCAAGTTCATCGATTCCGCGGGAGACTACATGATTCGCGTTGTGATCGTCGACGATCATGCGATCGTCCGCGCCGGCCTTCGGCAATTCCTGTCGGACCATGTCGACCTGCGCGTCACCGGCGAGGCCGCGGACGGCCGCGAAGCCCTCGAGCTCGTCCGTGGCGGCGACCTGGACGTCCTGCTGATGGACCTGTCCATGCCCGACCAGAGCGGCGTCGATGCGCTCGCCGCCATCAAGGCGCGGCGTCCCGACCTGCCGGTGCTCATCCTCAGCGGCTTTCCCGAGACGCACTACGCCACGACGCTGCTGCGCCAGGGCGCCAGCGGCTACCTCAACAAGGGCTGCGATCCCGACGAGATCGTCAAGGCCATCCGCACGGTGTCCATGGGCCGGCGCTACATCACCGCCCAGGTGGCCGAGATGCTGGCCGACGGCGCCGCCGGCGCCGGCGACCGGCCGGCGCACGAGCAGTTGTCCGAGCGCGAACTGCAGGTGTTCCTGCGGCTGGCCAAGGGCGAGACGGTGGGGCAGATCGCCGAGGGCATGTTCCTGAGCGTCAAGACGGTCAGCACGTACCGCGCGCGCACCCTCGAGAAGCTGCAGCTCGAGACCAACAGCGACCTCACGTACTACGCGCTGAAGAACGGCCTGATCCAGTAGGCCCGTCACTGTCGAGCAGCCGCACGGCGTTCGGCGCGCGAGACAGCGTGCATGTTCGTTCAGGCGGTCCGCGCCGCGCGCGCCACGCAATGGTCGACCAGCGCGTCGATCTCGCCCGACTTGTCGAACACCGCGCTCGCCCCGAGCGCGAGGCACTGGCGCCGGATGTCGGCGGTGGCGTAGTTGGTGAGCACCACGCGCTCGAACGGCGCGCGGGCCTCGTGCAGCGCCCGCAGCACGCCCATGCCGGAGCCCTGGCGCAGGAAGATGTCGATGATCGCGATGTCGCACCGGTTGGCCTCGTTGGTGAGCCAGTTCAAGGCGCCGGCCTGGTCCACGGCGGTGCCCACCACCTTCACGGGGGCCATTTCCTCCAGCGCGGCGATCAGGTTTTCCTGGATCACCGGGCTGTCCTCGACGACGAATGCCAACAGGTTCGACATGCCACAAGCCGGTCCGCCGAGGATGCCGGCGCGACCCAATGCTCCACATTGTGCAACGACCGGAACGCATCCCGGCCAGGCGGGGCGCTCGCTCGCGGCGCCTCCGTTGCGGCGCATCCGTGGCGCCGCGCAGCACGTCCGCTCGAGTCAGTCGTGCGGCGCGTCTCCGGAGGTCAGATGCAGCCAGGTGGACGGGAACGGGGCCTCGTCGCCGAGGTTGTCGTCGTCGTGGAGCATGTCGAACATCGCGCCGATGGCCAACATGGCGCCGTGATCGATCGTCGCGTCGTTCGCGTGTCCTGCGGGAAAGTTGTCCATGTGCGCCTCCGACCAGCCGGGTGTCCGTTGGGCGACTGCGCTGGCGGGCGCTCGTCTGCCGTAGCGTCAGTTTGCTCAGGCATGGGTGGCCCCGCCATAGGCTGAGCACCCCACCCCGTGTCGGACGGCGCCTACACGACGGCAGGCCTCATTTGTATCAAGCCGTGCGGCCGGTGTCGGTCAAGGCCTACCGGCGATCGGCTCGTTGGACTATGGAAACGGCGCGGGTCGGGGCGTACCGTGGAGCCATGACTACCTACACCACCCCCCACTTCGCGACTGGCCTCCCTGACCGCAACGTGCGTTCGGAGTCGTCCCAGGTTCGCCCCCGCCCCGCCACCGCGGCCACCTATCGCACCGCCGGAGTCTCCGACGAAGCCGCAGCGCTCGCCGACGGGCCGACGCCCGACTGGCAGCCGGGTGCTTCCTCCAAGGGCGTGCCCAAGGCGGCCATCGGTGCACTGGGCGCGGCCCTCGTCGGCGGCGTGGCGCTGGCCATCGTGCTGCTGGCGCCGTCCAACAAGGTGACCAAGCCGGTCCTGCCCGATCCGGTCGCGCAAGCCGCGGCCACCGCCAAGGCCCCCGATGCGACCGCCGCCGCCACCGAGCAGATGACGCAGCAGCCGCCCGCCGCCGGCATCACCGCCGACGCGCCGGCCGCCGTCGCCGTGCCGGCCCCGGTGCAGGCCGTGATCCCGAGCGCCCCGCCGGTGGCCAACGCCCCCGTGGCCCGCGTGCCGCGGCATGCGCCGGAAGCGGTCGCGACGCCGCGCGTCGCCCCGCAGCCCAAGGCCGCCGCACCGGTGGTGACGCCGGACGTTCCCGCCGCCGCGGTGACGCCGCCAGCGGACGTTCAGCCGCCAGCAATGCAGCAGACACCTCCGGCGCCCACAGTGGCACCGTCGGATCCGAGCCCGGCGCCTGCGGCGACGCCGGACACGCCGCCACCGGCACCGGCGCAGTAAGGCCCGTCCCCGCAACCCCCGCACCGGCCCCGGCCGGCGCGGTTTCCGGAGAGCCCCCATGAGCACGCACTTCCCCTGGTCGCACGCCTCGCACTGGATGAGCCATGGCCCCGTCAACCGGGCCATGACGCTGGTGCTGGGCGTCATCGCCGTGTCGCTGCTGTTCAGTGGGTTGCGGGTGCTCGATGCCGCGGTGTCCGGGGCCCTGGTGGCCCGCCACGCGGCCAACCCCGTGGCCGCCAGCGCGCCCGACATGCTGATCGGCACCGAGCCGTCGTCGGCCGGCGCGCCGATGGACGCGTCGCTGGTCGAGATCCCCGAAGCGACGGCGGCCGCGATCAGCCTCTGAGCGGCCGCCGCTCCGCGGCCCCCGATCCGAAAGAAACCGCGCCCGGCGCGGTTTCTTTCGTTAACGACCTGGGGCTTGCGTCGATTGAACCTTGACGCGGATTGAAGTAGCCTGCCACCCTTTCGCCACGAGAGTTTCCGCCAGCGTGGGCAGCAGGTGGCGCAGCTTGGATGCGACGGCCGAATTCGCGGCAAGTATCGTCCAGCCTTCATCGTCGAGCGGGCCCGCGCGCAGGTGCTGGCGCAGCAGGCCGGGCAGCACGTCGGCCAGCGCGTCGAGGCGCGCCTGCGAGGCGCGCACCCGGGCCAGCAGGCCGGCCAGGCTGTCGTCGCCGGCCAGGCTCTCGCCCAGGGGCCGCGCGAGCGGCGCCACGGACTGCCGGCCGGGCAGCGGCGCGTAGAACGCCCGCGGCCGCGGCGTGGCGGCGGGCGGGGCGGGTTTGTCGGGTCTCGGCGGGGCCATTTCTCTGGAGAGTGTAGCGATGCAGATCATGATCACCCACGGCGGCCTGGCGCGCACGCGCGTCGTGCACGTCAGCCCGTTCCAGATGATCGCGTCGGTGTGCCTGCTGGTGGCGGGCATCCTGCTGCTGTCCGGCGCGATCTACCACTATTTCTTCCTCAAGGCCGCCCGCGAAGGCTGGCCGGTCGTCAGCCAGCTGGTCAAGCTGGTGGTGCACGACGAGAGCGCCCAGCGCGACAAGATCCTGCGCGAGAACCTCGACGCCATGGCCCGGAAGGTGGGCGACATGCAGGCGCGCATGATCAGGATCGAGGCGATGGGCGACCGGGTCTCGGGCATGGCCGGCCTCAAGCCCGAGGACCTGTCGGGCCTGACGCGCGGCAAGGCCGGCGGCGCCGGCGGCCCGTTCGTGCCGATGACCCGGCCCGGGTTCGACGAGCTCAACGGCGCGCTGGAGGCGCTGGCCGAGGCGGCGGGCGAGCAGAACGACCTGCTCACGCTCACCGAATCGCGCCTGCTCGAGTCGCGCCTGAAGACGCTGATGATCCCCAGCAGCCGGCCGATCGAGGGGCCGGTGGGCTCGGGCTTCGGCTTCCGGTCCGACCCGTTCACCGGCCGCGGCGCGCTGCATACCGGCCTGGACTTCCCGTCGCCCGTGGGCACCGAGATCCACGCCGCCGCCGGCGGGGTGGTGCGCACCGCCGAGATGCACCCCGAGTACGGGCTGCTGCTGGAGATCGACCACGGCAACGGGCTGACCACCCGTTACGGCCACACCTCGAAGATCCTGGTCAAGGTGGGCGACCTGGTCAAGCGCGGCCAGATCGTCGCCGACGTGGGCACCAGCGGTCGCTCCACCGGGCCGCACCTGCACTTCGAGGTGCTGGTGGACGGCGTCCCGCAGGATCCGCAGCGCTTCCTGGCCGGGCCGGGCGCGCACGGCCCGGTCGTGCAGACGGCGGCCGGCCAGGCGACCCCGCTGGGCGCCGAGCACCGCTGACGCCGGAGAGGTTCCGCCCCGGGCCGACAGGGCCCGAATGCTACACTTCGCCGTTTTTCGCCTCGTTCCGGGCGGGGTCGGCCCATGGTCGATCTGCCCGTCGTGCGCGGGCCGCGCTCCCCTCGGGGTTTTCGCGGATCCCGTCGTGCCGTGGCCTTGCCCTCGCGCGTTGCATCCCCAGATGCGGCGCAGTGCGAAGTCGCGAGGCGGTCTTCGAGAATTTGCTTGCCACCCCCCGGCAGGCCTGCGGCTCACAGCCGGCTCCGCCAAAACCGGCCGCCGTGCGTTGTCCGCGGCCTGTCATCCTGGCCCAGAACCCACGCATGTTGCCCAAGCTTCTTACCCAGATTTTCGGTAGCCGAAACGATCGCCTGCTCAAGCAGTACAGGAAGGTCGTCGAGAAGATCGCCACGTTCGAGGCGTCCACCGCGGCGCTGAGCGACGACGCGCTGAAGGGCAGGACGGCCGAGTTCCGGGCGCGCCTGGCCCAGGGCACCGCGCTGGACGACCTGCTGCCGGAGGCCTTCGCCGTCGTCCGCGAGGCCGGCAAGCGCACGCTGAAGATGCGCCACTTCGACGTCCAGCTCGTGGGCGGCATGACGCTGCACGAGGGCAAGATCGCGGAAATGCGCACCGGCGAGGGCAAGACGCTGATGGCCACGCTGCCGGTCTACCTCAATGCGCTGACCGGCAAGGGCGTGCACCTGATCACGGTCAACGACTACCTGGCGCGCCGCGACGCCGAGTGGATGGCCCGCCTGTACAACTACCTGGGCATGACGGTGGGCGTGAACGTGCCCGGGCTGTCGCGCGAGGAGAAGCAGGCTGCCTACAACGCCGACATCACCTACGGCACGAACAACGAGTTCGGCTTCGACTACCTGCGCGACAACATGGTCTACGAGACCGCGGACCGGGTGCAGCGCGGCCTGAACTTCGCGATCGTCGACGAAGTCGACTCGATCCTGATCGACGAGGCCCGCACGCCGCTGATCATCAGCGGCCAGGCCGAGGACCACACCGAGTTGTACGTGCGCATCAACCAGGTGGTGCCGCACCTGAAGCGCCAGATCGGCGAGGAAGACCCGCGCACCGGCGAGGGCGTCATCGAGCCGGGCGACTTCACCGTCGACGAGAAGGCCCACCAGGTCACGCTCACCGAATCCGGCCACGAGCGCGCCGAGGAACTGCTGGCCCAGGCCGGCCTGCTGGTCGAGGGCGCCAGCCTGTACGACCCGGCCAACATCACGCTGATGCACCACGTGTACGCGGCGCTGCGGGCCAACCACCTGTACCACCGCGACCAGCACTACGTCGTCTCCAACGGCGAGGTGACCATCGTCGACGAGTTCACCGGCCGCCTGATGACGGGCCGCCGCTGGTCGGACGGCCTGCACCAGGCCGTCGAGGCCAAGGAAGGCGTCGAGATCCAGAGCGAGAACCAGACGCTCGCCTCGATCACGTTCCAGAACTACTTCCGCATGTACGCCAAGCTCGGCGGCATGACGGGCACGGCCGACACCGAGGCCTACGAGTTCCAGGAGATCTACGGCCTCGAGACCGTGGTGATCCCGCCGAACCGGCCGACCCAGCGCAAGGACGAGCTCGACCTGGTCTACAAGACCGCGCGCGAGAAGTACCTGGCCGTGGTCGAGGACATCCGCGACTGCGTCAAGCGCGGCCAGCCGGCGCTGGTGGGCACCACGTCGATCGAGAATTCCGAGCTGCTGTCGGGCCTGCTGCAGAAGGCCGCCATCCCGCACCAGGTGCTCAACGCCAAGCAGCACGAGCGCGAGGCGCAGATCGTGGCGCAGGCCGGCCGTCCGGGCGCGATCACCATCGCCACCAACATGGCCGGCCGCGGCACCGACATCGTGCTGGGCGGCAACGTCGAGAAGCAGGTCGAGCACGTCGAGGCCGACGACGCCATCGCGCCGGAGGAGAAGGCGCGCCAGATCCAGCAGCTCAAGGACGAGTGGCAGGCGCTCAACGCGCAGGTCAAGGCCGCCGGCGGCCTGCGCATCATCGCCACCGAGCGCCACGAGTCACGCCGCATCGACAACCAGCTGCGTGGCCGCTCGGGCCGCCAGGGCGACCCGGGGGCTTCGCGCTTCTACCTGTCGCTGGAAGATCCGCTGATGCGCATCTTCGCGGGCGACCGCGTCAAGGCGATCATGGAGCGCCTGAAGATGCCCGAGGGCGAGGCCATCGAGGCCGGCATCGTCAGCCGCAGCCTGGAAGGCGCGCAGCGCAAGGTCGAGGCGCGCAACTTCGACATGCGCAAGCAGCTGCTGGAGTACGACGACGTCTCCAACGACCAGCGCAAGGTCATCTACCAGCAGCGCAACGAGATCCTGGAGGCCAAGTCGCTGGTCAACCAGATCGCCAACCTGCGCGAAGGCACGATGGACGACCTCACGCGCGCCTTCGTGCCCGCGGAGAGCGTCGAGGAGCAGTGGGACCTCGGCGGCCTGCAGAAGGCGCTGCGCGACGAGTACCTGCTCGACGTGCCGCTGGCCGAGATGGTGGAAAAGAGCGACTCCATCACCGACGCGGACGTCGTCGGCATGGTGGTCAGCGCCGCCAAGGCCGCCTTCCAGGTCAAGCTGGACATGGTCGGCGAGGAGCAGTTCACGCCGTTCATGCGCATGGTGCTGCTGCAGAACCTGGACACCAACTGGCGCGAGCACCTGGCCGCCCTCGACTACCTGCGCCAGGGCATCCATCTGCGCGGCTACGCCCAGAAGAACCCGAAGCAGGAGTACAAGCGCGAGGCCTTCGAGCTGTTCTCCACGCTGATCGACACCGTCAAGACCGAGGTCACGAAGGTGCTGCTGACGGTGCGCGTGCAGACGCAGGAGCAGGCCGCCGAGGCCGCGCAGGCGATCGAGCAGAGCGCCGAGCAGGTCGGCAACGTGCAGTACACGCACCCGAACGACGACGGCAGCGTCAGCGAGGAGACCGGCCCGCTGAACCTGGCCGCCGACGACCGTCCGCTGCAGACGCCGCGCGTCGGCCGCAACGACCCGTGCCCGTGCGGCAGCGGCAAGCGCTTCAAGGAATGCCACGGAAAGCTCGCGTGACGCATTGATGACGCTTCCCTGAACGGGAGCGTGATCCCCACAAAGCCGCATCGGTTTCGCGCCGCATGCGGCTTTTCGATTTCTGGGGCAAGGTTTAGCCGCGACAATCCGCCCCTATGGCATTCCAGAAGAATTTCTTTCCGCGCCAGGTCGTGGAGGCCGGCAACCGCTGGGACTGGGCGCTGCTGCCGCTGGTGCTGGCCGGGCTGGTGCTGCTGGGTTACGGCGGCGCGCAGATGACGCGGCCCTACCACCTGGGCGACGCGATCCCGCTGACGCTCGATCCGTGGCAGCTGCCGTACTACCTGCTGCGCACCACGCTGCGCATGCTGCTGGCGCTGGTGTTCTCGCTGCTGTTCAGCTTCGCCTTCGCCACCGCGGCCTCGCGCTGGCGCGCGGCCGAGAAGGTGCTGGTGCCGCTGCTGGACATCCTGCAGTCGATCCCCATCCTGGGCTTCCTGGCCATCACCGTCACCGGCTTCATCGCGATGTTCCCGGGCAACCTGTTCGGCGTGGAGTGCGCGGCGATCTTCGCCATCTTCACCTCGCAGGCCTGGAACATGGCGTTCAGCCTGTACCAGTCCATGCGCACCGTCCCGGGCGAGCTGCAGGAGGCGGCGCGCGTGTTCCAGCTGTCGGCCTGGCAGCGCTTCTGGCGGCTGGAGCTGCCGTTCGCGATGCCCGGGCTGCTGTGGAACATGATGATGTCGATGTCGGGCGGCTGGTTCTTCGTGGTCGCCTCCGAGGCCATCGCCGTCTCGGGCCAGAACATCAAGCTGCCGGGCGTGGGCTCCTACATCGCGCTGGCCATCGAGGCGCGCAACCTGCAGGCGATCGGCTGGGCCATCCTGGGCATGCTGATCGGCATCACGCTGTACGACCAGCTGCTGTTCCGCCCGCTGGTGGCCTGGGCGGACAAGTTCCGCTTCGAGGAGGGCGGCCAGGAGACGGCACCCACGTCGTGGCTGCTCACCTGGTCGCGCCGCACCGAGCGCATCGCCAATCTCAGCGAGCGCTTCACGCACGCGCTGGAGAGCACTTTCACGTGGTTCCGCAGCTCGTTCGACGGCACCTCGATCCGCGCCCGCCCGCATCCGGCCAGCGGCGCGCTGGCCCGCGTGTGGGACGCGCTGATCGCCGCGGGCGGCCTGTACGCCGTCTGGGCGCTGTTCTCGTTCGTGCACGCCGAGGTCGGCTTCGCCGAGGTCTGGCACGTGTTCCTGCTCGGCTGCGCCACCATGCTGCGGGTGGTGCTGCTGATCAGCCTGGCCGCGCTGGTGTGGGTGCCGGTGGGGGTGTGGATCGGCATGCGGCCGATGTGGTCGGGCCGGCTGCAGGCGGTGGCGCAGTTCCTGGCCGCGTTTCCTGCCAACCTCATGTTCCCGGGTGCCGTGGTGCTGATCGTCCACTGGCACCTGAACCCCGACATCTGGCTGTCGCCGCTGATGGTGTTCGGCACCCAGTGGTACCTGCTGTTCAACGTGATCGCGGGCGCGTCGTCGATCCCGTCCGAGCTGCGCTTCGCGGCCGGCAACATCGGCCTGACCGGCTGGCTGCGCTGGAAGCGCTTCCTGCTGCCGGCCGTGTTCCCCAGCTTCGTGACCGGCGCCATCACGGCCAGCGGCGGCTCGTGGAACGCCAGCATCGTGTCCGAGTACGTCACCTGGGGCAACACGACGCTGGAGGCGCGCGGCCTGGGCAGCTACATTGCGCACATGACGGCCGCGGGCGACTTCCATCGCATCGCGCTGGGCATCTGCGTGATGTGCATCTTCGTGATGGGCATGAACCACTTCGTGTGGCGCCGCCTCTACCGCATCGCCGAAGAGCGCATGCATTTCTGATCGAGCGCACATGGAAAAATACGGCCCCCCCATCATCCAGATCAAGGACGTGCGCAAGTCCTTCCGCGCCGCGGACGGCCGCGAGCGGCCGGTGCTCGAAGGCGTCGACTTCACCCTGCGCGAGGGCGAGATCGTCGCGCTGCTCGGCCAGTCCGGCTCGGGCAAGAGCACGCTGCTGCGCATCATGGCGGGCCTGATCGGCGTCGACAGCGGCAGCGTGCAGTACCGCGGGCAGCCGCTGTACGGCCCGGCGCGCGCCATCAGCATGGTGTTCCAGTCGTTCGCGCTGTTTCCGTGGCTGACCGTGCAGCAGAACGTCGAGCTCGGCCTGGAGGCGCGCGGCATCGCGCGCGCGGAACGCGCCGAGCGCGCGGAAAAGGCGATCAGCCTGATCGGCCTGGCCGGCTTCGAGGGCGCGCTGCCGCGCGAGCTCTCGGGTGGCATGCGCCAGCGCGTGGGCATCGCGCGCGCGCTCGTCACCCAGCCCGACGTGCTGCTGATGGACGAGGCGTTCTCGGCGCTGGACGTGCTCACCGGCGAGCGCCTGCGCGACGACATCCTGGAGCTGTGGACGCAGGGCGGCATGCCCACCAAGGCGATGCTGGTCGTCTCGCACAACATCGAGGAGGCGGTGCTGATGGCCGACCGCATCCTGATCTTCGCCAGCGACCCGGGCCGCATCCGCTTCCAGCTGGCCATCGACCTGCCGCGCCCGCGCAACGCCGACTCGGCCGAGGTGCGCTCGCTGATCGACGAGGTCTACGCGCTGATGACCGCCGGCGCCGGCCGCGCCGACCGCACGACCGAGGAGCCCGAGGCCCTGCGCCTGTACGACCGCCTGCCCGACGCCGACGTCGCGCGCATGGACGGCCTGCTGGAGCTGCTGGCCGGCGCGCCGTTCCACGGCGAGGCCGACCTGCCCAAGCTGGCCGAGGAATCGGAGCTCACCGACGACGAACTGCTGCCGGTGGCGCGCGCCGTCGACCTGCTGGGGCTCGCGCGCCTGCAGACCGGCGACCTGCACCTGACGCTGGCCGGCCGGCGCTACGTCGACGGCGACCACGCGCTGCGCCAGCAGCTGTTCGGCCAGCAGGTGCTGGAGAACGTGCCGCTGGCCGCCCACATCCGCCACAGCCTGGAACAGGATCCCGAGCGCGCGCTGCCGGAGAAGCCGTTCCTGCGCCTGCTCGAGCAGCACCTCGACGCCGCCGAGGCCGAGCGCGTGCTGCAGACCGTCATCGAGTGGGGCCGCCACGGCGAGGTGTTCGAGTACGACTTCCACGCCGGCAGCATCCACCTGCCCGACGACCAGCAGGACGAGGCGGCGCGCACCTCCATCATCGAGTGACGCCGCGCGCCGCGGCGTGCGTTCCCTGCACGCCCGGCGCGGCCGAAATCGTTCGGCCGCGCCGCGTTCACGGATGTGGTTTCCCACCATTGCCGGCCGTTCGTGCGTCGTAAGACACTCCGCCCGACAACAAGGACAAGAGACCACAAGAACAACAAAGGAGGGTTCCCGTGACCAGTGCCCCGTCCGACGCGATCGTCGCCTCCGCGGCCACGCTGCTCGAACGCATCGAGGCCTTCGGCCTGTCGGCGGACGACGATCCGCTGGGCTTCGAGACCCGCCTGGCCGACGACCACGGCTGGACCCTCGGCTACGCGCTGGCCGTCACGCAGGAATACCGGCGCTTCCTGGCGCTGACGCAGGTCGCCGGCGGCCCCGTCAGCCCGTCGCCCGACGTCGACGCGGCCTGGCACCTGCACCTGACGCGCACCGTGCACTACAAGGCGTTCTGCGACGCGGTCTTCGGCGCCTTCCTGCACCACGAGCCCGCCCGTCCGGGCGAGGGCGCGCGCCATCGGGCGATGTACGGCGAGACGCTGGACGCCTATCGCCGTGCCTTCGGCGCCAGCGCGCCGCCGCCGGCGTGGCCGCGGCCCGGCGGGCCGGTCGCCCCGCGCGTCCGCCCCGCGGCGGCCTGGACCGTGCCCGCCGAACTCCGGCCCGGGCACCGCCTGGCCGTCGTGGCGGTGCTGGTCGCGATCGCGCTGGGCCTGCTGCTGCGCAACGGCGGGCTGCTGGATCCGCTGCAGGAGGTCGGCCCGGGCAGCTTCCTCGCGGTCGCGTTGCTGGCCACCTCGCTGCTGGGCTGGCGCGGCCTGCGCGCGAACGTGCCACCCCCGCACGCCACCGCGCGCGACGTGCTCGAGCCCTACGAGGCGGCCTGGTTCAGCGGCGGCGCCGAACGCATGGCGATGACGGCGATCGTCGCGCTCACCGAACGCGGCGTGCTGCTGGCACCGGGCAAGGCCGGCGAGCGCGGCGCGCACCCGCCGATCCCGCTGAACGGCGCGGTGCAGCCGCGCTGCCTCCACCCCGCCGAGGCGGCGTGCCTGGGGGCCGCGACCGACGGCGCCATCCGCTTCACGCTCGCCTGCCTGGCGATGCAGCCGCTCGCGCGGCAGGTCGAGCGTCGCCTGGTCGTCGCGGGCATCGCCGGCGACGCCGCGGCGCTGCCCGCGCGCCGTGCCCGCGCGCTGCTGGGCATGGTCGCGGTGCTGGCGGTCGAATTCGAGCGCATCTTCCACGCCTTCGGTACCTCGCACCGTATCGGCTTCCTGGTGCTGCTGGCCCTGGCCGGCACGGGCCTGGCGTTCGCGCTGGCGCGCCGCGCGGCGCGCACGAGCCCCCGCTCGGAGCGCGCGCTGCGCCCGCTGCGCCTGGCGGCCGGGCGCTACCGGAAGACGACGCCGGTGGGCCAGGCACTCGCCTTCGGCGTGGCGCTGGCCGGCGGCGCGGCGATGGCCGACGACCTGCGTTTCGACGGCCTGCAGCAGCAGGTCAACGCCCTGTCGGCGGGCGTGGCGGAACGCCGCGTGCGCAAGGGCCGCGGCGACGGCGACGGCTCGTCCTGCAGTTCCTGCAGCAGCGACGGCGGCGCCGGCGCATCGGCCGACGGCGGCAGCAGCGGCTGCGGAAGTTCCTGCAGCAGCGGCTGTGGCGGCGGCGGCGACTGACACGATTTGTGACACGCGCCGGCGTGGTTCTTGCCGGCATCCGACGACCCCCGCGACGCGCCGACGCACGAGCCGTCCTGCGCGCCTTCTAGAATCGTGACTCGGCGTGGCGCCCTTGCCCACGCACCCAGGAGCCTTTCCCATGCCCGTCAATCTTGCCGCCCCTCAATCCGCCGACCTGCACCCCGTCCCGGGCGTGCGCGTGGGCATCGCGATGGCCGGCGTGCGCAAGGCCAACCGCAAGGACCTGGTCGCCTTCGTGCTGGACGCCGGTACGGCGGTGGCCGGCGTGTTCACCCAGAACCGCTTCTGCGCGGCGCCGGTTCAGGTCTGCCGCGAGCACCTGGCCGGCGTCGAGGGCCCGGACGGCATCCGCGCGCTGGTCATCAACACCGGCAATGCGAACGCGGGCACTGGCGCCGACGGCCTCGCCCGCGCGCGCCGCACCTGCGAGGCCGCGGCCGCGCTGCTGGGCCTGAAGCCTCGGCAGGTGCTGCCGTTCTCCACCGGCGTGATCATGGAGACGTTGCCGGTCGAACGCATCGAGGCCGGCCTGCCGGCGGCGCTCGGCGACCTGGACGCCGCCCACTGGGCGCAGGCGGCCGAGGGCATCATGACCACCGACACGCTGCCCAAGGCCGCGTCCACCCAGGTGGCCATCGGCGGCCACACCGTCACGATCACCGGCATCAGCAAGGGCGCCGGCATGATCCGCCCGAACATGGCCACGATGCTGGGCTTCCTGGCCACCGACGCGGTGATCGCCGCGCCGCTGCTGCGCGCGCTCGCGAAGCAGGCGGCCGACGCGTCGTTCAACCGCATCACGATCGACGGCGACACGTCCACCAACGACAGCTTCGTCGTGATGGCCACCCAGCAGGCCGGCCATGCGCGCATCGACTCGCTGGACTCCGCCGACGGCCGGGCACTGGCGGACGCGGTGACGCACGTGGCCCGACGGCTGGCGCAGGCCATCGTGCGCGACGGCGAGGGCGCCACCAAGTTCATCACGGTGCGCATCGACGGCGGCCGCGACGAGGCCGAGTGCAAGCTGGCCGCCTACGCGATCGCCCACTCGCCGCTGGTCAAGACAGCGTTCTTCGCCAGCGATCCGAACCTCGGCCGCATCCTGGCCGCGGTGGGCTACGCCGGCATCGTCGACCTGGACCAGTCGCGCATCGACCTGTTCCTCGACGACGTGGCCGTGGTCACCGACGGCGGCCGCCGCGCCGACTACCGCGAGGAGGACGGCGCCCGCGTGATGAAGCAGTCCGAGATCACGGTGCGCATCGACCTCAAGCGCGGTGCCGCGACGACGACCGTGTGGACCTGCGACCTGTCGTACGACTACGTGAAGATCAACGCCGACTACCGGAGCTGACGCGCTTGGCCGCCGCTCCGCTCACGCTGGCCCAGCTGCGCCGCGACCGCCGCCTGGTCTGGTGGTGGCTGCCGGTGGGCGGCGCGGCCATGTTCCTGGTCGTCAAGGCCTGGCAACAGGTCGCCGGCGAGCCGCCGCCGGCGCTGTACACGACGCTGGACGTGGTCTGGATCGCCGTCACCTTCGGCCTGATCTGGCGCCGCTCGTCCAGCCGCTGTCCGCAGTGCAACCACCGCTGGCTGCGCGCGTTTCCGTGGATGTCGCTCAAGAAGGTCCAGTGCCCCGTCTGCGGGCACGAGGCGAAGTAGTCGGCCCGCGGCGACGGGCCCCCACCTTGGTGCTTGCCGGCGCATGCACGGCGCTGCTACCATCCATGCTCCTTGCAGAATATCCGCAGCCCAGGCCCATGACCACCCGCACCACCACCACCCTCCGACGACGCGCGCTGCGCGGCGGTCCGGTGCGTCGTGCGCAGCGCGGTTCGGCCGTGCGCGGGCTGGTGGTGGCCACCGGACTGGTCGCCGCCATCGGGCTGCAACTGGGCGGCTCGCGGCTGCAATGCCACCTGGCCGGCATCGTGGGCGCACCGAGCGCCGCGCCGGTCGTGGCGCCTGCCGCGACGCCGTCCTGCGGCTCGCCGTCCGGCGCCAACCCGATGCGTCCGTGCAAGGTCGCCACGGCGACCGCCGGAAACGCACCGGTCATCTAGTTCTCCCAGCAGCGCGGGCCTTGCCCGTTACCGCTGGGACTTCCAGCGGTAGTCGTCGTCCATCCGGGACTCGCCGCTGACAACCATCCGGTCATCCGCCGCCCACGAAGCGGCACCGTGATCCGGGACAGGGGAGACGAGAGACATGAACAGGAAAGCGAGCGGAGCCGCCGTCGCGGCCGACGCCCATGCCCCCCGGCGCATGCTGGACGCGCTGCGCGCGCGCTTCGCGCTGGCCCCCAACGACCTGCTGCGCGACGTGGTCTATCGGCGCCTGTGGACGTCGGTGCTCACCAGCTCGTTCGGCGCGCAGATCATGATGCTGGCACTGCCGCTGACCGCGGCGGTGCTGCTGCACGCCACGCCCACGCAGATGGGCGCGTTGACGACGATGGAGATCCTGCCGTTCGTGCTGTTCTCGCTGCCGTCGGGTGTCTGGCTGGATCGCGTGCGCAAGCTGCCGGTCTACATCGCCGGCGAGATCACGCTCGCGTTCGCGGCCGCCAGCGTGCCGCTCGCGTGGTGGCTGCACGGCCTGACCATCCACTGGCTCTACGTGGTGGCGTTCACGATCGGCGTGGTCTACACCTCGGCCGGCAGCGCAGCGCAGATCGTGCTGACGCAGGTGGTCGAGCGCGACCGGCTGGTCGAGGCCAACGCCAAGAACGCGCTGGCGAGCTCGGGCGCCGACGTCGCCGGACCGGGCCTGGCCGGGGCGCTGATCAAGCTGCTGGGCGCGCCGATCGCGCTGCTGTTCGACGCCGCGCTGCTGCTCGTCTCGGCCGTCATCCTGCGCGGCATCCGCGTCGACGAGAAGCCGCCCGCGGGCGCCAAGGAGTTCTGGTCGGAGCTGATGGCCGGGTTGCGCTTCGTGCTGGGCAACCGGCTGCTGGTGGTGCTCGCGAGCTGTGCCGGTGGCTGGCAGATGTGCAACAACTCGGCCACGGTCGTCAACATCCTGTTCGCCACCCGCACGCTCGGGCTGTCGGAGCAGAGCGTGGGCCTGAGCTACGTCTGCCTGGGCTTCGGCACGGTGCTCGCGAGCCTCGTCGGCCACCGCATCAGCCAGCGCTTCGGGCCCGGGCCCTCGATGACGATCGGCATCGGTTCGTGCAGCCTGGGCTGGACGCTGCTGGCGATGGCGCCCGTCGGGCCGCTGGGCGTGGCGATTTTCGCGCTCAACCTGATGCTGTTCGGCGTCGGCGCGGTGATGATGTTCATCAATTTCCTGGCGCTGCGCCAGGCGGTGACGCCAGCGCCGATGCTGGGGCGCATGACCAGCACCATGCGCTGGCTGATCCTGCTGCCCGCCGCGCCGGGCGCGCTGATCGGCGGCTGGCTGGGCGAGCACGTCGACCTGCGCGCGTCGCTGGCGTTCTCGGGCGTCTGCGGCCTGGTGCTGACGGCGGTGGCGTGGCGCAGCCCGGTGATGCGCGCCGTGCGCGTGCTGCCGGTGCTGCCGCCCGACGTCGAGGCCGAGGGCGGCGCCGAGCTCGTGCGGCCCTGACCGCCGCGGGCCGGTCTCAGCCCGCGGCGCGGGCCGCTTCGGCGTAGCGCTCGACCTCGTCGGTGATCACGCCGTCGACGCCGGCGGCGCGCATGCGCGCCACGTCGGCCGGGTCGTTGACCGTGTAGACCAGCGCGCGCAGGCCGGCCTCGTGCAGCCGCTGCGCGAGGCCGGCGTCCATCAGCGAATGGTGGGTGACCACGGCGCGGCAGTCCAGGCGCCGGGCGACCTCGAACCAGCCGGACCAGAGCTTGTCCAGCAGCAGGGCCCGCGGCAGCGCCGGCTCGGCGGCCGCGGCGGCCTCGAGCGCCGGCACCTCGAACGAGCTCAGCAGCGGTGCCGGTGCGACCCCCGCCCACAGCCGCGCCGCGGCGTGCGCGACCCGCTCGCCGGTGCGCGCCTCGGTGCCCGGCGTGGGCTTGATCTCCAGGTTCACGGCCAGCGCGTTGGCCTGCACGAAGCGGGCGATCGCCGCCAGCGTCGGCAGCGGCTCGCCGGCGTGGCGGGCGCCGTGCCAGCCGCCGGCGTCGAGCTGCGACAGCGCCGCCCACGGACGTTCGCCCGCCGTGCCGTGGCCCGACGTCGTGCGCTCGAGTTCGCTGTCGTGCAGCAGGAAGGGCACGTCGTCGGCCGACAGCTTGACGTCGCACTCGGCCATGCGAAAACCCAGCGCCGCGCCCTCGCGGAACGCGGCCAGCGTGTTCTCGGGGGCGCGCTTGCCGGCGCCGCGGTGGGCGATCCAGTACGGGTAGGACCAGGGGGCGGACAGGGTCATGGCAGGATCCGGGCAGCGCGAGGGCGGGACGGGCCGCGACCGGCGGCCGCGGCCGCCCTTCGCAGGCGGCGAAGCGACGATTGCCCGAAACCGAGGCGTCGGACGCGTGTTGTCGCGGCCAGTGTAGAACCGCCACGACACCCGGCCCGCGCGGGGGTGTTCGCCCCGACCCTACGCGGCGCTGCCGCAGGCTGCTGGGTTACGATTCAACCCCACGCTGCCGGCACTTCGAGGCGTGGACACGCTTCCCCTCGTGCCCAGGCCCCATGAACGCTCCCCTTGCCACCACCCTGGCTGCTGCCGCGTCGCTCGCGCAGACCCATCCCGCCGCCCCCCGGCTGCGGGAAATTCCGTACAACTACACCTCGTTCTCCGATCGCGAGATCGTGCTGCGCCTGCTCGGCGCGCGGGCCTGGGAGATCCTGGACCGCCTGCGCGAGGAGCGCCAGACCGGCCGCTCGGCGCGCATGCTCTACGAGGTGCTGGGCGACATCTGGGTGGTGCAGCGCAACCCGTACCTCGAGGACGACCTCCTCGACAACCCGAAGCGCCGCGGCCTGCTGATCGACGCGTTGAACCATCGCCTGGGCGAGGTCGAGAAGCGCCGCACGCCCAGCGTCGACGCCGCGCGCGACGCCTTCGTCGCCGAGCTGCTGGTCGGAGCGCGCGCCGCGGTGACCGCCTTCGCGAAGCACTTCGGCGATGTCTGGGACCTGCGCCAGCGCGCCCGCAAGGTGCTGGGCAGGGTCACCGC
Organism: uncultured Vitreoscilla sp.; assembly: GCA_964418745.1. Taxonomy (GTDB): domain Bacteria; phylum Pseudomonadota; class Gammaproteobacteria; order Burkholderiales; family Burkholderiaceae_C; genus Scleromatobacter. The sequence continues at coordinate 19,021 of CAYQMX010000026.1, read as the reverse complement.
CAAGGACAACATCAAGTTCGACGGGCTGTCGCGCGTCTCGCACGTCACCGACGCCACCGACTGGCGCGTCGAGTACCCGTTCGTCGTCCTCACGCCCGACACCGAGGCCGAGATGGCCGCGCTGGTGGCCGGCTGCGTCGAGCTGGGCCTGACCATCGTGCCGCGCGGCGGCGGCACCGGCTACACCGGCGGCGCCGTGCCGCTGACCTGGCGCAGCGCGGTCATCAACACCGAGAAGCTGGAGGCGATGACCGAGGTCGAGCACGTCGCCATCCCCGGTCACGACGCCCCTGTGGCCACCGTGTGGACCGAGGCCGGCGTGGTCACGCAGCGCGTGGCCGACGCGGCCGAGCGCGCCGGCTTCGTCTTCGCGGTCGACCCGACCTCGGCCGAGGCGAGCTGCATCGGCGGCAACATCGCGATGAACGCCGGCGGCAAGAAGGCCGTGCTGTGGGGCACCGCGCTCGACAACCTGGTCAGCTGGCGCATGGTCACGCCGCAGGCGAAGTGGCTGGAGGTCACGCGCCTGGACCACAACATGGGCAAGATCCACGACGCCCCGGTGGCCCGCTTCGAGCTGAAGTACTTCGATGCCAGCGGCAGGAAGCTCGAGCGCACCGAGATCCTGGAGATCCCCGGCCGCACCTTCCGCAAGGAGGGCCTGGGCAAGGACGTCACCGACAAGTTCCTGGCCGGCCTGCCCGGCATCCAGAAGGAAGGCTGCGACGGCCTGATCACCAGCGCGCGCTGGGTCGTGCACAAGATGCCGGCGCACGTGCGCACCGTCTGCCTGGAGTTCTTCGGCAACCCGAAGGAGGCCGTGCCGTCCATCGTCGAGATCAAGGACTACATGTTCGCGCAGGCCAGGCTGCCTGGCGGCGCGATCCTGGCCGGCCTGGAGCACCTGGACGACCGCTACCTGCGCGCGGTGGGCTACGCCACCAAGAGCAAGCGCGGCGGCCTGCCCAAGATGGCGCTGTTCGGCGACATCGTCGGCGCCGACGAAGCCGCCGTCGCCCGCGCCACCAGCGAGGTGGTGCGCATGGCCAACGCGCGCTCGGGCGAGGGCTTCATCGCCGTCAGCCCGGAGGCGCGCAAGAAGTTCTGGCTCGACCGCAAGCGCACCGCCGCCATCGCCAAGCACACCAACGCGTTCAAGGTGAACGAGGACGTGGTGATCCCGCTGGAGCGCATGGGCGAGTACACGCTGGGCATCGAGCGCATCAACATCGAGCTGAGCCTGCGCAACAAGCTCGCGTTGCTCGACGCGCTGGAGCAGTTCCTGGCCGGCGGTGCGCTGCCGCTGGGCAAGAGCGAGGACACGCAGAACATCCCGTCGGCCGAGCTGCTGGGCGACCGCGTGGCGCGCGCGCTGGGGCTGGTGGGCGAGGTGCGCGCGCTGTGGCAGGGCTGGATGCACGGGCTGGACGTGCTGCAACCGGCCAACGTCGAGGAACCGCCGCGCACCTTCTTCGACAAGCTGCAGGACTACAGCCTGCGCGCGTCGTGGAAGACGCAGGTGCTCGCGCCGCTGCAACTGGTGTTCGCCGGCGCGGAATTCGCGCCCATCATCGAGGAGTGCCGCCGCATCCACAAGCAGGTGCTGCGCGCGCGCACCTGGGTGGCGCTGCACATGCACGCCGGCGACGGCAACGTGCACACCAACATCCCGGTCAATTCCGACAACTACGAGATGCTGCAGACCGCGCACGAGGCGGTCGCCCGCATCATGGTGCTGGCGCGCAGCCTCGACGGCGTGATCTCGGGCGAGCACGGCATCGGCATCACCAAGCTCGAGTTCCTGACCGACCTCGAGCTGGCCGACTTCACCGCCTACAAGCAGCGCGTGGACCCCGAAGGGCGGTTCAACAAGGGCAAGCTGCTGCGCGGCGCGCCGCTGGCCGCGCTCGGCGACGAGGTCCGCCATGCCGACCTGTCGCACGCCTACACGCCGTCGTTCGGGCTGATGGGCCACGAGTCGCTGATCATGCAGCAGTCCGACATCGGCGCGATCAGCGCGTCGATCAAGGACTGCCTGCGCTGCGGCAAGTGCAAGCCGGTGTGCGCCACCCACGTGCCGCGCGCCAACCTGCTCTACAGCCCGCGCAACAAGATCCTGGCCACCTCGCTGCTGGTCGAGGCCTTCCTGTACGAGGAGCAGACGCGCCGCGGCGTGTCGCTGCGCCACTGGGAGGAGTTCGAGGACGTGGCCGACCACTGCACCGTGTGCCACAAGTGCCTGACGCCGTGCCCGGTGGACATCGACTTCGGCGACGTGTCGATGAACATGCGCAACCTGCTGCGCAAGATGGGCCAGAAGACCTTCCGCCCCGGCAACGCCGCGGCGATGTTCATGCTCAACGCGACGAACCCGCAGACGATCAAGCTCGCCCGCGCCGCGATGGTGGGCGTGGGCATGAAGGTGCAGCGCGCCGCCAACGACGTGCTGAAGCTCGCCGCGCGCAAGCAGACGGCCGCGCCGCCGGCCACGGTGGGTGCCGCCACCGTCAAGGAGCAGGTGATCCACTTCATCAACAAGAAGCTGCCGGGTGGCCTGCCGAAGAAGACCGCGCGCGCGCTGCTCGACATCGAGGACAAGAACTACGTCCCGATCATCCGCGACCCGAGGACGACGACGGCCGAGACCGAGGCCGTCTTCTACTTCCCAGGCTGCGGCTCCGAGCGCCTGTTCTCGCAGGTCGGGCTGGCCACGCAGGCGATGCTGTGGCACGCCGGCGTGCAGACGGTGCTGCCGCCGGGCTACCTGTGCTGCGGCTACCCGCAGCGCGGCTCGGGCCAGTTCGACAAGGCCGAGGAGATGATCACCGACAACCGGGTGCTGTTCCACCGCGTGGCCAACACGCTGAACTACCTCGACATCAAGACCGTGGTGGTCAGCTGCGGTACCTGCTACGACCAGCTGCAGGGCTACAAGTTCGAGGACATCTTCCCGGGCTGCCGCATCGTCGACATCCACGAGTACCTGCTGGAGAAGGGCATCAAGCTCGAGTCCGGCAACGGCTACCTGTTCCACGACCCGTGCCACAGCCCGATGAAGCAGCAGGATCCGCTCAAGACGGTCAAGGCCCTGGTGGGCGACGCGGTGCTCAAGAGCGCGCGCTGCTGCGGCGAATCCGGCACGCTGGGCGTCACGCGCCCCGACATCGCCACGCAGGTGCGCTTCCGCAAGGAAGAGGAACTGCGCAAGGACGAGACCGCGCTGCGCGCGCTGCAGGCCGCCCGCGGCCTGGCAGCGCCCGATGCCGACCTGAAGATCCTGACCTCGTGCCCGAGCTGCCTGCAGGGCCTCACGCGCTACGGCGACGACCTGAAGACCGGCCTGCTCGAGGCCGACTACATCGTCGTCGAGATGGCGCGCAAGATCCTCGGCGAGAACTGGATGCCCGACTACGTCAAGCGTGCCAACGCGGGCGGCATCGAGCGGGTCCTCGTCTGAGGGCGTGATGGCGCTGCGCACGACGCGGCACGCGATCGACGCGTTGCTGCGCTCGTGCGGACTGGCCGCGGAACGCGTGCGGCCCGTGGCCCGCGTCTACTGCGAGATCCACCGCATCGGGTTGCGGGCCGGCGCCGGCGGGGCCGGCGACGTGGCCCTGCGCATCTATCCGGCGGACCGGGTCGACGCGCGGCCCATCGAGGCGGAGATCGCCTGGCTGCGCGCGCTGGCCGACGACGGCGTGGCCGTGCCGCGCCCCGTGGCCGATGCGCAGGGCCGTTTCCTGCACCGCTGGCAACCCGACCCCGCCGCGGCGCCACGCCACGCAGTGCTGCTGACCTGGCTGGACGGCCGCATGCACGACCGCGGCCTGACGCCCGAGCGGCTGCGGCGCGTGGGCGTGCTGGCGGCGCGGCTGCATCGCGGCGCGGCGCGCCTGGTGGAGGCCGGGCGCATCGCCACCGATCGGCCGGCGTTCGACAGCGACCTGGGCGCGTGGGCGGGCGGCACGCGCGCCGGCGCGGGGGCGCTGGGCGCCGGCTTCGTCGCGGCCGCGGGCGCGGCGGCGGGGCGCGTCGGCGCGGAACTCGCGCGCCTGCCGGCTGCCGGCGACAGCCATGGCTTCCTCCACGGCGACCTGCACCAGTGGAACCTCGTGTTCTCGCGCGACGTGGCCGGCGCGATCGACTTCAGCGACTGCGGCTGGGGCCCGCACGCGTTCGACCTCGCCGCCCCGCTGCAGTTCCTGCGCCACTGGCTCACCGACCAGCACGATCACCGGCCGCGGGCCGCGGCGCTGCAGGACGCCCTGCTGGGCGGCTATTCCAGCGTCGCCGCGCTGCCGACCGACATCGAGCGCCAGATCGACGCCTGCGTCATCGCGCGCCTGTTCATGTCGCTGGACTGGATCCTGGACGACTGGCCGCGCGCGGACCATCGGCCGTGGCGGGCGAAGTTCGTCCAGGGTTGCACGGACGCGTTCCGTGCCTATGCGACCTGAAGGCGGCGCTCAGGCGGCCCGCTTCTCCGACTTGGCGAAGTACTCGTCCATCAGGTCCGCGGCGGTCTCGTCCGGGTACTCCATGATCTCGGTGCCCTGCACCAGGTCGATGGCCGACTCGGCCCAGGCGGCGGGCTGGCGCTGTTGCTGCGGCGCGGCGGGGCGGGCGGCGGCGGCCATGCGCTCGACGTCGGGGCGGGTATCCAGGAAGTCCGGGACCGACGTGATGGTGCTCTGTCGGCCGCGCGACGGCAGCAGGTTGCGCAGCAGGTGCTGCAGGGGATTTCGGTAGTCCATGTCGGGGCCTTGCGGTCGAGTGAAAGCACGGGCCGCGCGGGGGACGGCGGCGGCGGGGTGCGAGGGGTCCGCGACGCAAGGACTTGTGGTTCGTGCTCACGGCGGCGGGCCGCGCTGCATGGGCGGTCCATCCGTCGATGTATTCGAGCACATCTGCTTACATCCGGTGCGTCGCGGCGCGCACGCGCCGGGCTGCCGCGTGACCAAATTCCGGCTCGCCGGGTTCGCGATGGGGGGCTCGCGCCGGGGGGGGGCTCAGCCGACCGGCCGGCGGGGGCGTTGCCGGGCGGCTTCCATCTTGACGACGGTGGCCAGGGGCGGCGCGGCCGCGAGCGCGTCGTGGTGCGGCCGCAGGGCCTGGGCGATCAGCGCGGCGACCGCCGGCGCGTCGAGGTCGGCCGGCGACGTCAGGCGGATGCCGCGCACCTGCTTGCCGGCGCCTTCGAGCAGGCCCGCGGGATCGTCCAGGCCGGCGCCGTCGAGAAAGAACAGCGTCACCCATCTCGGGTAGCCGGCGATGGAGATGAACGAGTCGCGCGACCGGTCGGTGGGCCCGAAGCCGAACACCAGCGCGTTGTAGTTGTCGAACACCATCTCCACGCCGCGCGGGAAGCGGGCGCGCAGGCGCCGGCGGGCGTCGCGCAGCTGCGCCGCGACCGCCGGCGTGAACCTGTCCACGAAGGCCGCGATGCGGCGTTCCACTTCGGCGTCGGTCATCGCGCGCGGCCGCTCAATCGAGCGACAGGTGGCGTTCCTTGATCAGCGCATGCCAGAACGAGGTCTCCTTCTGGATGAACGCCGCCAGCTGCGGCCCGTCGGTGGGCGCCACCTCGAGGCCGAAGGCCTCCAGGCGCGCCTTGACGTCGGGCGCGAGGATGGCCTTGCGCATCTCCGCGCTCAGGCGTTGCGCGATGTCCGCCGGCGTGCCCTTGGGGGCGAACAGGCCCTGCCAGGCGATGGCCTCGAAGTCTTTCAGCGGCGCACCGCCCGCCTCCGCCAGCGTGGGCACGTCGGGCAGCAGCGCGATGCGGTGCTTCGACAGCACCGCCAGCGCCTTCAGCTTGCCGCTGCGCACCTGCGCCAGGCCGGCCGCGGTGTCGACCACCATGATCGGCACCTGGCCGCTGAGCACGTCCTGCATCGCCTGCGCGGTGCCGCGGTAGGGCACGTGCACGATGAAGCTGCCGGTACGCTGCTTGAGCAGTTCCATCGCCAGGTGGTGCGGACTGCCCGCGCCGGGCGAGGCGTAGCTGTACTTGCCGGGACTGCGCCGGACCGTCTCCAGGAACTGCGCCGCGCTGGTGAAGCCGGACCCCGGGTTGACGACCAGCAGCAGCGGAAAGCTGGCCATGAAGCCCAGCGGCACGAAGTCGGCCGGGTTGTACGGCAGCGATTTGTACAGCGCGGTGTGGAACACCATCGCGCCGTTGTCGCCGGTCAGCAGCGTGTAGCCGTCGCCCGGCTGCTTGGACGCAGCCTCGGTGCCGATGATGCCTGCCGCGCCGGGCCGGTTGTCGACGACGATCGTCTGGCCGAGCTGCTTGCCCATCTGCGGGGCGATCTGGCGGGCGAGGAAGTCGGAGCCGCCGGCGGCCGGGTAGGCGACGATCCAGCGCAGCGGCCGGCTGGGCCAGGCGTCGGCGGCGCGGGCACCGGGGCCCAGGAACGCGGCCCCGGGACCGAGGGCGCCCGCGGCGAGGGCAAGCAGGGAACGGCGGTGCAGCGTCATCGTGGTGGCGTCCGGCGGTGGTGCGAGGATGGGTCTCGAAGGATCGCGGGCATGCGGCGCGCATGCCGGCTGGCACACAATACCGCATCGCGCCCGGCCTTCGCACCGGGAGCGGTCCCCGCCCCTGGTCCCCGTTCCCGCCACCGCCAAGATGCCCACCTTCCAGCCCCTGGCCCCGCCAGCGTTCCAGTCCGATTGCGAACTCTGTCGCGAGGCCGGCGGCGTGCTGGTGTTCCAGTCGGTGTGCTGGCGCGTGATCCGCGCGCAGGACGCCGCGTTTCCCGCCTTCTACCGCGTCGTCTGGCGCGCGCACGTGGCCGAGTGGAGCGACCTGTCGCTGGCCGAGCAGGCCGCGCTGATGGGGGTGGTGGGCGCGGTCGAACGCGTGCTGCGCGACGCGCTCGCGCCCACCAAGATCAACCTGGCCAGCCTCGGCAACGTGGTGCCGCACCTGCATTGGCACGTGATCGCGCGCTTCGACTGGGACAGCCATTTCCCCGCTCCCGTGTGGGCAGCGGCGGTGCGCGCGGTCGAGCCCGCGCCCGCCGAACGCCTGCGCACGAGCCTGCCCGAGCTCGATGCGCGCGTGGCGCGCGCGGTGGCGGCGCTGGCGCCCGCGGCCTGACGCGGACCTGGGGCGGCCGGCCGTGACCGCGACGCTGCGCCAGGCCACGCGCGCCGACCTCGACGGCATCTGGCGGGTGCGTTACGCGGTGGTGGAGAACACGCTGGAGCCGGGGCGGATCGAGGACGACGAGGTGATCGCCCAGCTTGAGACGACCGGGCGCGGCTGGGTCGTGGAGGAGGGCGGCGCGATCGTCGCGTTCGCGATCGGCGACGCCAGCGGCGCCAACGTGTGGGCCCTGTTCGTCGACCCGCGCGCCGAGGGCCGGGGCCACGGGTCGCGGCTGCACGACACGATGGTGGAATGGCTTTGGACGCACGGTCTGACCACGCTCTGGCTGGATACCGGCGCCCACACCCGGGCGCGCGGCTTCTACGAACGGCGCGGCTGGCGCAGCACCGGCCCGAGCGGGCCCGGCCAGGTGCGCCTCGAGCTCGCGAACGCCTGGCCTTAGCGCACTTTCCGACGGCCCGCCGCGGTGGGCGCCGCCGGCAGGCTGGCGTCGCACAGCGTGAGCACCTTGAGCGTGGGCGCGGTCGGAAAGCCGTTGGCGATCGCGCTGGCCGGGCGGGCGTCGAACGCCACGCGGCAGCCGTCCGGCGACACGACCGGCGCCTGCGACATCGCGCAGGCGTCCATGCCGGTGGCCTGGCCCGGCGCGGGTCGCGTCGTGCACCAGATGCGCCGGCTCTGCTCGCCCTGCACCAGGTACAGGCCGCCGCCGTTGCCGGGCATGCCCGGCTGGATCACCAGGTCGCCGGCCTGGGTGGCCACCATCTCGGCCGCGGCGGGAGCGGCGAGGGCGTCGAGCTGGCGCGTCAGGCCCGCGGGCAGCGCGTGGCGCGCCAGCAGGCCATCGAGATCCATCGTCAGCAGCGGCACGTCGCGCGGCGGGTTCAGCAGACGGTCGTGGACGCCGGGCGCCAGCTGGTACGCTTTGCGGAAGGGCAGCCAGCGCACGTCGTGCGAGATGTCGTTGATGCCCACGGCGAGCGCCACCTTCTTCTTGGCGGTGACCAGCGTCGGGCCGCCCGGATGGCCGTTGTCGTCCGGCACGCCCCACACCAGCGTGCCGTGCTCGGGCTGCAGGTAGCGCACCGGCTTCCTGCTGGCCAGCAGGTCGTGCAGCCCCAGGTCCTCGGGGGCGGGCTTGAGGCACGCGCCCGGGTGCCAGCCGGCCTTGAACTCGGCCGGTGCCGGGGCCAACCGGCGGGTCGCCGGATCCCAGACCTGGAACTGCTGCACCGAGGGCGGCGAGCGCGAGCCGATCGCGAAGCGCGACTCCAGGTCGCCGATGTCCAGGCCCAGCAGGTTGTAGGCGGTGTTGGCGCAGTCGATGAAGCCGCGCGGCACCAGGAGGCTGGCGCGGCGCGCGGGCACGTCGTAGGCGACGATCTTGCGCACCATCCACGGCGCCTTCGCGTTCGCGTCGGCGAAGGTGGTGATCGCCAGGGTGTCGTTGTCGAGCCAGGCGAAGCGGCCGGGCATCTGGATGATCAGCGGCACGCCCGTCTCGAGGATCTCCAGCGGCGCGTCCACCGGCGCGGCGCCGCCCGCGGTCGCGCGCGCGTCGGCCGCCGGATGCGCCGCGGCCGGTCTGGCCACGCTCGGGCAGTCCTTGTCGGTGTACAGGATCTCGCCCTGCGAGCCGGCGCATTTCTGCAGGTCTGCGAATGCCGGCATCGACAGCACCAGGGCGAGCAGCGGAAGGAAGCGTTTCATGGACGGCGGTCGGGCGCGGAAGTTCGATCGTGCGCGATTCTCACGGCTTGTTACCAGTTGACGACCCCCCCGGAAGGGGGAGAGGCGGCCGCGCGACACCGCTCGCGCGATCGGGCCGCCGGGGTCTTGCGGCGGCGGCGCGCCGCGCCACCGCGATAAACTGGCGCCATGCCGGCCCCGACCTCTCCCGACCACCGCTTTCCCGTTGCGCTCACGGTGCACCAGCAGACGCGCGCGCTGGAGATCGAGTTCGACGACGGACAGGCCTTCCGCATCCCGTTCGAGCTGATGCGCGTGTACTCGCCGTCGGCCGAGGTGCAGGGCCACGGGCCGGGCCAGGAGACGCTGCAGACCGGCAAGCGCGACGTCGTCATCGTCGACATCGATCCGGTGGGCCACTACGCCGTCAAGCCGACCTTCTCCGACGGCCACGATACCGGCCTGTTCACCTGGGACTACCTGTACCGCCTGGGCTCGCAGCAGGACGAACTGCTCGCCCAGTACCTCGAGCGCCTGGCCGCCGCCGGGCTCGACCGCGACGCCGAGATGGTCAAACCCGGCGGCGGCGCCTGCCATTCGCACTAGGAATCCGTGGCCACGGCTTCCCCCTTTCCCGAGACCCCCGACATGACCCAGACCCACTTCGGCTACGAGACCGTCGACGAGAGCGAGAAGGCCACGCGCGTACGCGGCGTCTTCGATTCCGTCGCGAAGAAGTACGACGTGATGAACGACCTGATGTCGGGCGGCATGCATCGCGCCTGGAAGAAGTACACCGTCGCGGTGGCCAACCTGAAAGCGGGCGACAAGGCGCTGGACATCGCCGGCGGCACCGGCGACCTCGCGCGCGCCTTCGCCAAGCGGGTCGGCCCCACCGGCTGCGTGGTGCACACCGACATCAACGAGGCGATGCTGCGCGTCGGCCGCGACCGCCTGATCGACGAAGGCATCGTGCTGCCCACCACGATCTGCGATGCCGAGAAGCTGCCGTTCCCCACCGGCCAGTTCGACCTCGTCAGCGTGGCCTTCGGCCTGCGCAACATGACGCACAAGGACGTGGCGCTGGCCGAAATGGCTCGCGTGCTGCGGCCGGGCGGCCGGCTGCTGGTGCTCGAGTTCTCGAAGATCGCCGCGCCGTTGCAGAAGGCCTACGACTGGTACTCGTTCAACGTGCTGCCCAAGGTCGGCCAGTTCGTGGCCGGCGACGCCGAGAGCTACCGCTACCTCGCGGAATCGATCCGCATGCATCCCGACCAGGCGACGCTGAAGTCGATGATGAAGACGGCGGGCTTCGGCCACGTCGATGTCCACAACATGGCTGGCGGCGCCGTGGCGCTACACGTCGGCATCAAATGCTGATCACATGCCAACCATCCTGCTGACCGGCGCCACCGGCTACATCGGCTCGCACACCTGGCTCGAACTGCAGGCCGCCGGCTACGACGTCGTCGGCCTCGACGATTTCTCAAACAGCTCGCCGGAGGTGCTCAATCGGCTCGAGCAACTGTCCGGCCGGACGCCGGTGTTCGAGCGCGCCAGCGTCGGCGACGCCGCCGCGCTGAACGCCGTGTTCCAGCGCCACCGCATCGACGCCGTGGTGCACTTCGCCGCGTTCAAGGCGGTGGGCGAGTCGACGCAGCAGCCGCTGCGCTACTACGCCAACAACATCGGCGGCCTGCTCGCGCTGGCCACCGCGATGCGCGCGAACGCGGTCAACCGCATCGTGTTCAGCTCCAGCGCCACCGTCTACGGCAAGCCGGAGAAGCTGCCGATCCGCGAGGACGCGGCCACCGGCGCCACCAATCCCTACGGCGAGACCAAGCTGATCGGCGAGACGATCCTGCGCGACATGGCGGCCGCCGAGGCCGGCTGGCAGTCGGGCATCCTGCGCTATTTCAACCCGGTGGGCGCGCACGAGAGCGGGCGCATCGGCGAGGATCCGCGCGACATCCCCAACAACCTGATGCCCTACGTGGCGCAGGTGGCCGTCGGCCGGCGCGCCCGCCTGTCCGTGTTCGGCAACGACTACGACACGCCCGACGGCACCGGCGTGCGCGACTACATCCACGTGGTGGACCTGGCCCAGGGCCATGTCAAGGCGCTGCAGCGCCTGCTGTCCACGCCCGGCTCGCTGCTGGTCAACCTGGGCACCGGCCGCGGCTACAGCGTGCTGGAGCTGATCGCCGCCTACGAGAAGGCCAGCGGCCGCCCGGTGCCCTACGACATCGTCGCCCGCCGCCCCGGCGACATCGACAGCTGCTACGCCGACCCGGCCAACGCGCTGGCCGAACTGGGCTGGAAGGCCACCCGCGACCTCGACGCCATGTGCGCCGACAGCTGGCGCTGGCAGTCCACGAACCCGAACGGGTTCGCCGCGGCCGCCTGACGGCAGCGGGGCCGGGCCGCGGGCCCGCCCCTGGCGCGGGTCGAGTACCGGCGCGTCCCCGCGCCGACCGGGCGCCCGCCACCTACAATCGCCGCATGGACTTGCCTTTCCAGGATCTGTGGCTTCCGGCCGTGCGCAACCGCATGGTGCTGTTCGCCAACCACGTGCTGACGGGATGCCCGCCGGCGGTCGAGCGCCTGCGCGCCCACGCCGGCAAGGTCGCGCGCATCGACGTCAGCGGCTGGCCGGGGCTGATCCCGGTGCCGCCGCCGCTGACGCTGCGCATCACGCCGGCCGGCCTCTTCGAGGGCGTGGAGACGGCCGAGGAGGCCGGCGTCACGCCCGAGCTCAACGTGCGCATCGACGCGTCCGAACCGGCCAGGGTGGCCGGCAACGTCATCAAGGGCGGGCTGCCGCCGATGACCATCGACGGCGACGGCGCGTTCGCGGCCGACTTCAACTGGATCGCGCAGAACGTGCGCTGGGATCCGGCGGCCGATGCCGAGCGCTTCTTCGGGCCGACCCTGGCCGAAGGCGTCAGCCGCGCCAGCGCGCAGCTCGCCCAGGCCGCCGAGGTGGCCCGCAAGGCGGTGGGGCAGGTGTTCGACATGTTCCAGGCCCGCAGCAAGTGAGTCGCCTCGGCGAACGCCGCGCGGGCGGCCGCGACCGATGAAGCACTTCGGCCGGCTCTTCTTCATCACGTTCACGCTGCTGCGCTTCGGCGTCGACGAGATCGCGCTCGGCCGCGTGCGCCAGCCCTGGCTGCGCCTGCTCGCGCGGGTGATCGCCATCGGCCGCAGCTACGACGAGCCGCGCGGTGCGCGGCTGCGCCAGGCGCTGGAGCGGCTGGGCCCGATCTTCATCAAGTTCGGCCAGGTGCTGTCCACGCGGCGCGACCTGCTGCCGGCCGACATCGCCGACCAGCTCGCGCTGCTGCAGGACCGCGTGCCGCCGTTCGACGGCCTGGCCGCGCGCACCCTGGTGGAAGCGGGCCTGCTCAAGGAACTGGGCCGCAGGTTCGAGGACGTGTTCGACAGCTTCGACACCACCCCCATCGCCAGCGCTTCCATCGCCCAGGTGCACTTCGCCACGCTCAAGGGCGGCCGCGAGGTGGCCGTGAAGGTGCTGCGGCCCAACGTGCTGCAGGCCATCGAGAGCGACCTGGCCATCCTGCACACCGTGGCGCGCTGGATCGAGCGCGTCAGCGTCGACGGCAAGCGGCTGCGCCCGCGCGACGTCGTCGCCGAGTTCGACACCTACCTCCACGACGAGCTGGATTTGATCCGCGAGGCGGCCAACGCCGCGCAACTGCGCCGCAACATGGCCAGCCTCGACCTGATCCTGGTGCCCGAGATGCTGTGGGACTTCTGCACCTCGCGCGTGATGGTGATGGAGCGCATGTACGGCCTGCCGATCAGCCAGGTCGACCGCCTGCGCCAGGCCGGCGTCGACATCCCGAAGCTGGCGCGCGACGGCGTCACGATCTTCTTCACCCAGGTGTTCCGCGACGGCTTCTTCCACGCCGACATGCACCCGGGCAACATCCAGGTGAGCGTCGCGCCGGCCACCTTCGGCCGCTACATCGCGCTCGACTTCGGCATCATCGGCACGCTCACCGAGTCCGACAAGGACTACCTGGCGCAGAACTTCGTCGCCTTCTTCCGGCGTGACTACAAGCGCGTGGCCGAGCTCCACATCGAGAGCGGCTGGGTGCCGGCCGATACCCGCCTGGAATCGCTGGAGAGTGCGGTGCGCACCGTCTGCGAACCGCATTTCGACCGCCCGCTCAAGGACATCTCGCTGGGCCAGGTGCTGCTGCGCCTGTTCCAGACCTCGCGCCGCTTCAACGTCGAGATCCAGCCGCAGCTGGTGCTGCTGCAGAAGACGCTGCTCAACGTCGAGGGCCTGGGGCGCCAGCTCGACCCGGAGCTCGACCTGTGGAGCACCGCGCAGCCCTTCCTCGAGCGCTGGATGAACGAGCAGGTCGGCTGGCGCGGCTTCGTCGAGCGGCTCAAGGACGAGGCGCCGCGCTACGCGCACTACCTCCCGGCGCTGCCGCGGCTGGTGCACCAGGCGCTCACGATCGCCGCCCGCCAGTCCGCGGGCGCCGAGGCGCCGGCCTCCGCCGCGCTGGTGACTGCCTTGCTGGCGGAACAGCGGCGCACCAACCGGCTGCTGCAGGCGGTGCTGTGGGTGGCGGTGGGCTTCGTGCTTGGGTTGTGCGCGGTGCGCCTGTTCGTCCACTTCCATTGACCGGCCACATGCCCGGCGGCCTGCCGGGTTGAATCGTCACGAAATGGCGTCATATTGACGTCTCGCGGCCCGTCCGCCCGGGGCTTCTGGCCCCGGCGGCCCGGGCAATCTATAATTTCATGTTTTGAGTCGAGAGCCTAGCCATGCCGATCTACGCGTATCGCTGCGCTTCGTGCGGCCATTCGCGCGACGTGTTGCAGAAGATGTCCGACCCGGTGCTGACCACCTGCCCGGTGTGCGGCGCCGAGCAATTCCAGAAGCAGGTGACCGCGGCCGGATTCCAGCTCAAGGGCTCCGGCTGGTACGCCACCGATTTCAAGGGCGGCAGCGCGCCCGCCACGGCCGTCGCGCCGGCCACCTCCGGCGAGGGCGGCGGCAGTGCCGCCCCCGCGGCGCCGGCCGCCACGCCGGCCCCGTCGTCCGACAGCGGCACCTCGGCCTCGGCGTCGTCCTCCGGTTCGCACGGCGGCGGCAGTTGCGCCTGCCACTGACCCGCGGCCCGACCATGCACGCCATCACGGCCGCGCTCGCCCGCGGCGGGAGCCCTTCTTGAGAAAGTACCTGTTCGCCGGCCTGCTCGTGTGGCTGCCGCTCGCGATCACCGTGGGCGTGCTGATGTGGGCGGTCGGCCTGATGGACGGCGTCTTCCATGGCATCCTGGGCGGCGTGCAGCACGTGCTGCCCACCAGCGCCGAGAACTTCATCGCCCTGCTGGCGGGCGTGCCGGGCCTGGGCGTGGTGCTGCTGGTGCTGCTGCTGCTGGTCACGGGCATGTTCGTCACCAACATGGTGGGCGCGTGGTGGCTCAAGCAGTGGGACAACCTGCTGTCGCACATCCCCATCGTCAAGTCGATCTACGTCTCGGTCAAGCAGGTCTCCGACACGCTGTTCTCCACCAACGGCAACGCGTTCCGCGAGGCGGTGATGGTGCAGTACCCGCGCGAAGGCAGCTGGACGATCGCCTTCGTCACCGGCAAGCCCTCGGGCGAGGTGGCCGCGGCGCTGTCCGGCGAGCACGTGAGCCTGTACGTGCCGACCACGCCCAACCCGACCTCGGGCTTCTTCCTGATGATGCCGCGCAGCGCCTGCAAGCCGTTGCGCATGAGCGTCGACGAGGCCCTGAAATACATCATCTCCATGGGCGTCGTCGCGCCCCCGGCCGGGATCCTGGTCCCGCCGGAGGGGGCCGACCCCAATCGGGTGGGCTGAACGCCACGAGGTCATCGGCGTTCAGTCCTGAGGGTGATCCCCCGCCTCCGGCCTGCCCCGAGTTCCCTTTCCGAATTGCCAGGCCGCGCCGGCCCAGACGCCGCGCGTCGCGCTTGCCGAACAAACCGTCCAAAACGGAGTACTGCCATGAGAACCACCTACTGCGGCCTGGTCAGCGAGACGCTGATGGGCCAGACCGTCACCCTGATGGGCTGGGCGCATCGTCGTCGCGACCACGGCGGCGTGATCTTCATCGACCTGCGCGACCGCGAAGGCCTCGTGCAGATCGTCTGCGACCCCGATCGCGAAGCCATGTTCAAGACGGCCGAGATCGTGCGCAACGAGTTCTGCCTGAAGGTCACCGGCGTCGTGCGCGCCCGCCCGGGCGGCACCGAGAACGCCAACCTCACCAGCGGCAAGATCGAGGTGCTGTGCCACGAGCTCGAGGTGCTGAACCCGAGCGTCACGCCGCCGTTCCAGCTCGACGACGAGAACCTGTCGGAGACCACGCGCCTCACGCACCGCGTGCTGGACCTGCGCCGCCCGCAGATGCAGAAGAACCTGATGCTGCGCTACCGCGTGGCGATGGAAGTGCGCCAGTTCCTCGACAAGAACGGCTTCGTCGACATCGAGACCCCGATGCTGACCAAGAGCACGCCCGAAGGCGCGCGCGACTACCTCGTGCCCAGCCGCGTGCACGACGGCCATTTCTTCGCGCTGCCGCAGTCGCCGCAGCTGTTCAAGCAGTTGCTGATGGTGGCCGGCTTCGACCGCTACTACCAGATCACCAAGTGCTTCCGCGACGAGGACCTGCGCGCCGACCGCCAGCCCGAGTTCACGCAGATCGACATCGAGACCTCGTTCATGACCGAGAACGAGATCCGCGACATGTTCGAAGGCATGATCCGCTCGGTGTTCCAGAACGCGATCAACGTCGACCTCGGCAAGTACCCGGTCATGACGTACCAGGACGCGATGCGCCTGTACGGCTCCGACAAGCCCGACCTGCGCATCAGGATGGAGTTCACCGAGCTCACCGACGTCATGGCCGACGTCGACTTCAAGGTGTTCTCGTCGGCGGCCACGCTGCCCGGCGGCCGTGTCGTGGCGCTGCGCGTCAAGGGCGGCGCCGAGATCAGCCGCGGCGAGATCGACGCCTACACGGAAGTCGTCAAGATCTACGGCGCCAAGGGCCTGGCCTGGATCAAGGTCAACGACGTCGCCAAGGGCCGCGAAGGCCTGCAGTCGCCCATCGTCAAGAACCTGCACGACAAGGCCATCGCCGAGATCCTGGCGCGCACCGGCGCGGCCAACGGCGACCTGATCTTCTTCGGCGCCGACAAGGCCAAGACCGTCAACGACGCCATGGGCGCGCTGCGCCTGAAGGTGGGCCACTCCGACTTCGGCAAGGCCAACGGCCTGTTCGAGGACCGCTGGGCCCCGCTGTGGGTGGTCGACTTCCCGATGTTCGAGCGCGACGACGACGAAGGCCGCTGGAATGCGGTGCACCACCCGTTCACGGCGCCCAAGGACGGGCACGAGGACCTGATGGACACCGATCCGGGCGCCTGCATCGCCAAGGCGTACGACATGGTCCTCAACGGCTGGGAACTGGGCGGCGGTTCGGTGCGTATCCATCGCGCCGAGGTGCAGAGCAAGGTGTTCCGCGCGCTCAACATCGGCGCGGAGGAAGCGAAGATCAAGTTCGGCTTCCTGCTCGACGCGCTGCAGTACGGCGCCCCGCCACACGGCGGCCTGGCCTTCGGCCTCGACCGCATCGTCACGATGATGACCGGCGCCGAGTCGATCCGCGACGTGATCGCCTTCCCGAAGACCCAGCGCGCTCAGGACCTGCTCACCGGCGCCCCGAGCGCCGTCGACGAGAAGCAGCTGCGCGAGCTGCACATCCGCCTGCGCAGCCCGGCGGTGACGACGCCGACGGCCTGATCCGCCGCCCGCACCGGCCGGCCCTGCACCGGTCGCTCCAGGCCCGCACGGGAACGCCCAGGCGAACCCCGCGGGCCTTTTCTCGCCGGCGCCGTCAGGGGGCCGCGGGCGGCTGCGGCAGCACCGGCAGGGCCAGCGACTGCTGGCGGCCCTCGAAGAAGGGCTGGAACGCCGCGCGCAGGCCGCGCGCCCAGTCGCGCGCCTTCGCGTCCTCCTCGAAATCGGCGGTGGGCAGGAAGATCGACACCGCGCCGACCGTCGACAGGCTGCGTTCGCTGTAGCGGAATTCCACCATCGTGCGCGAGGCCTCCGCGGCATGGGCGCGCAGCCAGTTCATGGCGCGCGGCGCCTGCGGGGCGTATTCGGTCTGGACGTCCGCGTGACCCAGGATCGCCAGGCACTCGGGCAGGTGGATGCCGCGCGAGCGATCGTCCTTGAGGATGTCCTCGTTGACGGCGCACTTGCCGTCCAGCCAGTTGTTCGACTGCGGCATGTCGGCGTCGAGCAGCGACAGCACCACGACGGCCGTCAACCCGGTGCCCGACTGGCCGGCGATCCAGGCGGTGATGCCGTTGACCTCCCCGCGCGGGGTCGTGAATGTGCGGCGGTTGCGGCCGATCAGCGTCCAGGTGCCTTCCGGCAGGGCGAGCGTGCGCTGGCCGATGCGGGCGGCGTGGTCGGCCAGTGCCAGCGGGAACTCGCCGGTCGCGACGTCCAGCGCGTGCGCCTCGACGCACGTCGCGAGGGTGGCCAGGAGCGCGATCGCGCGCCAGGGCGTGCGGGCAAGGGTGGAGCGGGCGGCAGGGCGTCGGGTCATGCGCGGCGGAAGGCGAGTGTGCGGCGGGGGCTCCATGATCGCTCATGGCGCGCGGTGCACGACGGCGTCGGCGTCAGCGCACGACCTGGTCGATCGCGAACCGCACGCTGTTGGACCACGGCGCCACCGCGCCGGACTGGCCCACCAGGTCGCCCGGCTTCACCCGCCCGCTGCCGCTCTTCGAGATCCGCGCCGACACGATCACCTTGTCGGCGTGCATGAAGCGGTCGGGCGAGCCGATCATCTCCTTGGTGCCGATGTCGAAGTCGAACGGCAGGTTGCTGACCTCGACGCGGATCTGCGCCAGCGGCAGCCCGTCCGGGTCGCCAGGCAGGCGCACCACCACGAAGACGGTGTCGTCGGACGCGACCTGGCCCGCGAACTTCGCAGCGAGCTCGATGCGTCCCGACAGCAGCGGGGCGATCGCCTCGGCGGCGGCGCTGGCGGCCGACTTCGCCGGGACGGCGGCCAGGGAGGCCGCGCCGGCCGGCGCGCCGGCGGAGGCTCCCGACGCGGCGGACGCCGCCGGGGCGAAGCGGCCGTACTGGTCGGGCGCCAGCGATTCGCCGCGCCGGATGCGCTCCAGGCGCTCGCGCCGGTTCTGCGCGTCCTGCGCCGCGGCGATTTTGCCCTGCTCCAGGATCAGCTCGCTGCGCGCCCGCAGCCCGGCGTGGCCCGAGATCAGGTAGGCCGTGAAGCCGCCCACCAGCGCCACCATGGCCACCGCGGCCCAGGCGCGCACCCGCAGCGGCACCTTGGGCGCCGGCGTGTCGGGCACCAGCGCCTGCATCAGCTTCCTCATCAGCGCGGCGCGCTGGGCCTCGGCCTCCTCGGCGCGCAGCAGGCCCTTGCTCAGGTAATCGTCGACTCGGCGCAGTTGGGCCTGGATGGCTTCGGCTTGGGGGTTCATGGGAAGGCGGAGCGGGTAATCGGCCATTTTCGCAGGTCGTCGGGCCGGCGTCGCCGTCGCGCTAGCATGGGCCCATGAGTTCCCCGTCCGCCGCCGCTCGCCCGCCCAAGATCCCCGAGTCCGTCCTCGTCGTCATCCACACCCCGCAGCTCGACGTCCTGCTGATCGAGCGCGCCGACGCGCCCGGCTTCTGGCAGAGCGTCACCGGCTCGCGCGACAGCCTCGAGGAGTCGCTGGTCGAGACCTGCGTGCGCGAGGTGGGCGAGGAAACCGGCATCGCCATCGGCAGCGCGGCGGTGCCGCTGGCGGCGCTGCGCGACTGCGAACTGGTCAACCTCTACGAGATCTACCCGCGCTGGCGCGCCCGCTACGCACCCGGGGTCACGCACAACACCGAGCATGTGTTCGCGCTGGAGGTGCCGGCAGGCACGCCGGTGACGCTGGCACCGCGCGAGCACACGGCGCTGCAGTGGTTGCCCTGGCGCGCGGCGGCCGACGCGTGTTTCTCGCCGTCCAACGCCGAGGCCATCCTGCACCTGCCCCGCTGGAAGACATGACGACCCGGCTCGCTGCGCTCCCCGCCCCCGAGGGGCTCACGCCGGCTTGCTCCGGAGCGGCCGAGCGCGCGCCGGCGGGAGACGACCCGGCTCGCTGCGCTCCCCGCCCCCG
>CAYQMX010000025.1:0-110117 GCA_964418745.1 uncultured Vitreoscilla sp. | reverse complement strand
TGGTGAAGATGCCGCCGCCCAGGCGCGCGAAGATCGAGATCAGCGACGAGCCGAAAGCGAAGCCCAGCAGCGGCTTGAGCGTGCTCGCGGTGATCGGCTGGTCGCCGCCGGGGAGCAGGAACATCAGGAACAGGCCGACGCCCAGCAGGCCCAGGCCCACCACCAGCATGCCGGTGATCGCGCCGCCCTTGAAGGCGACGTCGAGCGCCGGGCCGATGCCCTTGGTGGCCGCCTGCGCGGTGCGCACGTTGGCGCGCACGGACACGTTCATGCCGATGAAGCCGCAGGCGCCCGACAGCACGGCGCCGAGGACGAAGCCGCCCGCGGTGAGCATGCGCTGCGAACCGTTCTCGCCGATGAAGATGAAGATGAGGATCGCGAGGACCACGCCGACGATGGCGATGGTGCGGTACTGACGCGAGAGATAGGCCGCGGCCCCTTGTTGGATGGCCGCCGCGATCTCCTGCATGCGGGCATTGCCGGCATCCTGCTTCAGGATCCAGGCGCGCTGGATGAACCCGTAGAGCACGGCCACGAGGCCGCAGGCGAGCGCGATTTCCAGCGCCAGATTCGTTGACATCAAGAGTTGTCTCCTTCCCGTTCGTGGTTCGGATGCGCCTCACAGGCAGTTCGGCAGGTCTTGTTCGGTCGGTCAGCGAGGTCGCCGGCCGATCCTAGCGGCGCAAGCGACGGCGCCGACATGGTGTTTTCCTCCGGATTCGCGCGCCCGCATTGCTTCAGGTCAAGGTCGGGCGGAAATCGCCCCTGCCCGCAGGGTGGCCCGTTGTAAGCAGCCCGACATCGCGCACCCCGTAGAATCCGGGTAATCCCGCGAACTTCGAACCAACGAGCCCCCCATGAGCCTGCATAACGTGTCCCCCGGCGCCAAGGCGCCCCACGAGTTCAACGTCATCATCGAGATCCCGATGAACGCGGATCCGATCAAGTACGAAGTGGACAAGGAAAGCGGCGCGATGTTCGTCGACCGTTTCATGACCACCGCCATGCACTACCCATGCAACTACGGCTACGTGCCGCGCACGCTGGCCGACGACGGCGACCCGGTGGACGTGCTGGTGATCACGCCGTTCCCGCTGACCCCCGGCGTGGTGGTGACCTGCCGCGCGCTGGGCGTGCTGATGATGGACGACGAGGCGGGCGGCGACGCCAAGCTGCTCGCCGTGCCCACCACCAAGATCCTGCCGATCTACGACCATTGGCACAAGCCCGAGGACATCAACCAGATGCGCCTGAAGGCGATCCAGCACTTCTTCGAGCACTACAAGGACCTGGAGCCCAACAAGTGGGTCAAGGTCAAGGGCTGGGAAGGCCCGGAGAGCGCGCGCAACGAGATCACCAACGGCATGAAGGCCTACGAGGCCTACGAAGCCGGGAAGGCCGCGAAGGCCGGCGCGTAAACCCGCCCGGCCGGCGCGGCGCCCGCGCCGACGACAGCCCTCCGCGGTTCGCCGCGCGAGGGCTTTTTCGTCTTCAGGCCGACTTGAACGGCGAGCGGTCGTCGAGCTCGCCCAGGTACTCGTCGATCGCGCCGCTCTCCTGTGCCAGGTGGGAGCCGATCGCGCGCGCGAACTCGGGCTCGGCGATCCAGTGTGCCGACTGCGTGCGCGCCGGCATCAGGCCGCGCGCCATCTTGTGCTCGCCCTGCGCGCCGCCCTCGAAGCGCCGGAACCGTTGAGCGATGCACCACTGCAGCGGCTGGTAGTAGCAGGCTTCGAAGTGCACGTAGGGAATGGCTTCGAGCGCGCCCCAGTAGCGCCCGAACGCGGCGCCTTCGACGCGGTCGACGGCGATCAGCGAGCAGGCCACGCGGTGGCCGCCGCGCGAGGCGACGAACATCACCCAGTTGGCGGGCATCGTGCGCTGCATGCGCTCGAAGAAGTCGCGCGTGAGGTAGGGCGTCGAGTGGTGCTCGGCGTAGGTATTGCGGTAGCAGGCGTGGAAGAAGTCCCAGTCGGCGGTCGTCAGCTGCGCGCCGTCGAGCGTCTCGAAGGTGACGCCGGCCTCGCCGACGCGGCGGCGCTCCTGGGCGATCTTCTTGCGCTTGTCGCGCTGCAGGCCGGCGAGGAAGTCGGCGAAATCGGCGTACGGCAGCACGATGGTCGCCTCCGGTTGCGCACCGGCTGGCCCGTCGTGGCGGTTGTGCCAGTGGAACTGCACGCCCTGGCGCATCATCCAGCCGGCCGCGCGCGCGGCGTCGTAGTCGGCCTCGTCGCCGAACAGCAGGTGCACCGACGAGCAGTCCGCCTCGCGCGCGAGCGCGCCCAGGGCGCGCAGCAGCAGCGCGCGCGCGGTGGCGTCACGCGCCAGCAGGCGCGAGCCCGGCACCGGCGTGAACGGCACGGCCACCACCAGCTTCGGGTAGTACGGCACCCCGTATCGACGGTAGGCGTCGGCCCAGGCCCAGTCGAACACGTACTCGCCGTACGAATGCGTCTTCAGCCAGGCCGCCGCCGCGGCCGCCAGCGTCGCGTCGTCGCGCCGGCGCAGGGTCAGCACGACGGGCTGCCAGCCGGTGTCGCCGCCGACGCTGCCGGAGGCCTCCAGCGCGTGCAGGTAGGCGTGGCGCATGAAGGGGGTGGGTTCGGCCTGCGCGTCGAGCAGCGAGTCCCAGTCGGCCGCCTCGACGGCGTCGACGCCGGCGTGCACCTCGATGACATAATCGTTTTCAGTCAACGCGCTTCCAGTCCATGTCCGAGCCAGAACCCGTGCGGGTCGCACTGCTTCAGATCAACCCGACCGTGGGCGACCTCGACGGCAACGCGCGCCTGATCGCCGACGCCGCCCGCGCCGCGTGGGGCGACGGGGCCCGCGTGGCCCTCGCGCCCGAGCTGAGCCTGTGCGGCTACCCGCCCGAGGACCTGCTGCTGCGCCCGGCCTTCCTGCGCGCCAACGCGGCGGCGCTGGAGTCGCTGGCGCGGTCGCTGGCCGATTGCGCGGGACTGCACGTGGTGGTGGGTCATCCGTGGGACGGCGGGGCGGCGGCTCATGAGCTCGATGTTAGGTCGAAGTCCGTCAGCGCGCCGCGCGTGTTCAACGCGGCCTCGGTGCTGGCAGGGGGGCGCGTCGCCGCCACCTACTGCAAGCGCGAGCTGCCCAACTACCAGGTGTTCGACGAGCGGCGCTATTTCGTCTCGGGCCGCGACGCCGGCCAGGGGCCGGTGGTGTTCGAGGCCGGGGGCGTGCGCTTCGGCGTGCTGGTCTGCGAGGATGCGTGGTTCGAGGAGCCGGCCCGGCTGGCCAAGGCCGCCGGCGCCGACGTCCTGTGCGTGATCAACGCCTCGCCATTCCACCTGGGCAAGCCAGCCGACCGCGAGCAGCGCATGGCGCGCTGCGCGCAGGCCAACGACCTGCCCCTGCTGTACGCGCACCTGACGGGCGGGCAGGACGAGGTCGTGTTCGACGGCGGCTCGTTCGCGCTGGCCGCCGACGGCGCGGTCGTCGCGCGTGCCGCGCTGTTCGACTCGAGCACGCTGTGCGTGGACGTGGCGCGCGGCGCCGCGCCGCGGCCGGTGGGCGAGGGCGGGCTCGTGGCGCTGCCCGATCTCGAGACCCAGGCCTGGTCGGCGCTGGTCACCGGCGTGCGCGACTACATCGGCAAGAACGGATTCCCGAGCGTCATCATCGGGCTTTCGGGCGGCATCGACTCGGCGCTAGTGCTGGCGATCGCGGTCGACGCGCTGGGCCCCGATCGGGTGCGCACCGTGATGATGCAGTCGCCGTACACCGCCGACATCTCGTGGATCGACGCCTGCGACATGGCCGAGCGGCTTGGCGTGCGCTACGACGAGATCCCGATCGGCCCCATGTTCGACGCCTTCCGCGGCGCGCTGGCCGGCCAGTTCGCCGGCCTGGCCGAGGACACGACGGAGGAGAACATCCAGGCCCGGGTCCGCGGCACGCTGCTGATGGCGCTGTCGAACAAGACCGGCGCCATCGTCCTGACCACCGGCAACAAGAGCGAGATGGCCACCGGCTACTGCACGCTGTACGGCGACATGGCGGGCGGTTTCGCGGTGATCAAGGACGTCGCCAAGACGCTGGTCTACCGCCTGGCCGAGTGGAAGAACCGCCAGCCCACCCGGCGCGCCGACGGCAGCGTCGGCCCGGTGATTCCCGAGCGCATCATCACGCGGCCGCCCTCGGCCGAGCTGCGTCCCGACCAGACCGACCAGGACAGCCTGCCGCCCTACGAGGTGCTCGACGCGATCCTGGCGGCCTACATGGAAGAGGACGCCAGCATCGACGACATCGTCGCCGCGGGCTTCGCGCGCACCGATGTGGAGCGCGTCACGCGCCTCATCAAGATCAACGAGTACAAGCGCCGGCAGTCGCCGGTGGGCATCCGCATCACGCACCGGGGCTTCGGGCGCGACTGGCGGTACCCCATCACATCGCGCTTCCGTGCTTAAATCGATTCATCGCTTCTTCACGCTTTCAACTCCGGAGTCCGCCATGAAACAGATCACCGCCATCATCAAGCCGTTCAAGCTCGAGGAAGTGCGCGAGGCGCTCGGCGAGGTCGGCGTCTCCGGCCTCACCGTCACCGAGGTCAAGGGCTTCGGCCGCCAGAAGGGCCACACCGAGCTGTACCGCGGCGCCGAGTACGTGGTCGACTTCCTGCCCAAGGTGAAGGTCGAGGTCGTCGTCAAGGACAGCGACGTCGAGCGCGCGATCGAGGCCATCGTCAAGGCGGCCAAGACGGGCAAGATCGGCGACGGCAAGATCTTCGTCACGGCCGTCGAGCAGGTCGTGCGCATCCGCACCGGCGAGCAGGACGAAGCGGCGGTCTGACGCATCCCGCGGCGCCGGCGGCGCCGCGGCTCACACCAGGTTGAAGGCCGACCGCGCCGCCGGGCCCGCCAGGGCCTCGTCGCGCAGCGTGTCCAGCAGGCGCGCCGGGTCGGTGTCCACGCGCAGCCGGTCGACCTGGCGCGCGTCGACGAAGCCGGCGTCGCGCGTATGCGCGAGCAGTGCCAGCAGCGGCCGGTAGAACCCGGCCGTGTCCAGCAGCCCGATCGGGCGCGCGTGGTAGCCCAGCTGCTGCCAGGTCCAGGTCTCGAACAGTTCCTCCAGCGTGCCGAGCCCGCCGGGCAGCGCCACGAAGGCGTCCGCGGCCTGGGCCATCTGGAGCTTGCGTTCGTGCATCGTGTCGACCACGCGCAGTTCCTGGATGCCGCGGTGGCCCAGCTCGCGCGCGACGAGGCGGCGCGGAATGATGCCCAGCACCTGGCCGCCGGCGGCCAGCGTGGCGTCGGCCACCTCGCCCATCAGGCCGGCATGGCCGCCGCCGTAGACGAGCCGAGCGCCGGCCTGGCCGAGGGCGGTGCCGAGCGCGCGCGCGGCCTCGGCGTAGCGCCGGTCGTCGCCGCTGCGCGAGCCGCAGTAGACACAGAGTGAGAACATGTGCCGATTGTCGCCCGGGCCGGGCGCCGGCGCGCCGCCTATTGCGGCAGCGGCGCGACGGGGCGCGCGCTCACCACGGCCGTGTTGCACAACGCGTCGTGCCAGAACTGGCGGCGCGGGTGCAGCAGGGCGGCGACGGCGTACAGCGCGATCCAGCCGCCGACCAGGCCGAACACGCCCCAGGCGCCGGCCGGCTTCCACGCGCCGGCGAGCGCCAGCGGCGGCAGGAACCAGACCCAGCACGCCAGGTAGCGCGCCAGCGCGCGGCGCGGCGTCAGCGGCAGGCCGCGGTCGGTGAGCACGCGCAGGTGCCAGGTCTTCATCGCCAGCGTCTGGCCCGCACGAGTCCACAGGCCGATGAAATACAGCCCCAGCACGACGAAGCAGACCGCAATCAGCCCCGAGCGCTTCTCGATGCCGCTGGTCTGGTGCACGGCGACGCCGTAGACCAGCGCGGTTACCGCCAGCACGCCGAACAGCAGCACGCCCTCGTAGAGGAACGCGGCCATGCGGCGCACCAGGGGCGCGGCGACGAGGCGGGAGTCGGCGGTGAGCGCCGCCGGGCCGCTCATCGGTGCAGCGGCGCCGGCGCCGAGGCCGCGTTGCTCGCGGCGGCCACGGTGGTGTGCTTGGGCAGCAGGGTGGTGCGGTCGACCGCGTTCGGGCCGGCGGCGATCTTCGGGGCGCCGTCGTGCTGGTGCGCCGGCGGGGTGGCGCGACGGGTCAGCAGGTTGGTGGTGACGCCGGGGCGCTGCTGCGCGGCGGCCGGCGCGGAGCCGGCGGCGCTGCGCGCCGGCGCGGCGGCCCCGATGACGTTGTTCTTGGGTTGCACGCTGTCCAGCGGCGGCGGCACGTGGCGCCGCACCTGGGCGACGGGGGTCGACGCGGTGCTGGCCGGCGCGGCGGCGCGCTTGGCGGCCAGCTCGCGCTTCTTTTCCTCCGGCAGCGCCTGGTAGGCCTTCCAGCGCGCCTCGCGTTCCTCCTGGGAGACGCTGCGGGTTTCCTGGAAGTTCATGCGCGCCTGCGTGCGCTGTGCCACCGTCATGTGGGCCCATTCGCCCATGCGCTGGTTGGCGCGCTGCTGCTCGTCGGGCGGCATCTTGGGGAAGCGGGCCGCGACGTCGATCCAGCGCTCCTTGCTGCGCGCGTCGAGTTCGTTCCAGTCGCCGGCGAGCGGGGCCAGGACCTTGCGCTGCGCCGGGCCCAGTTCGGCCCAACTGGGCCCGCCAGCCTCCGGCCGGGCGGCGGCCGTCGACGGCGCTGCGTGGGCGGCCTGGGCTGCACCGGCCGCGAACGACGCGAGGCCCGCCCACGCGACCAGGGCCGCGGTGGCGAGCGAAGCGGGCAGGCGATGGAGCCGGGAACGCGACAAGAAGACCTCCGTCATTCCCGGTCGGTCTTGAGGTACTCCGCAAAACCAGGGTCGGTGTAGGCGGCCGGGGGCAGCGCGTCCGACAGCAGGGCGGCGTCGACCTCGGCCACGGCGGCGATCTGCGCCTTGTCGTGGACATGGGCGATGCCCGCCAGGCCCAGCACCAGGAGCGCCAGCGGCGCGGCCGAACCCAGCTTGAACCACCAGCCCAGCGGGTTGGCGAGGGCGGCGATGCGGCCGCGGCTGACCACGATCGGGGCGTCGGCGGCCTGCACCTGGCGGCGCGCGGCCTGGGCGCGGGTCAGTGCCTGCTCACGTGCGAAGCGCAGGCGCTCGCTGATGTCGGGAGCCGTCGCCTGCGCACGCTCGCCGAGCATCGAAGCCACACGCACGCCGAAGCGCGCCTCCAGTCCGTCGCGATCGACGTGGGAGAAGGTCTGGTTCGTGTTCTTGGTCATGGTGCGATTCCCTTGGCTTTCAACGCCTTGGCCAGCGCGTGGACGGCGCGCGAGCAATGCGTCTTGACGCTGCCCTCCGAGCATCCCATCACGGATGCGGTCTCTGCAACGTCCAGTTCCTCCCAGTAACGCAGCAGGAAGGCTTCGCGTTGACGCGCGGGAAGCTCACCGACCTCTCGTTCAATCAGAAGAAGGATTTGATCCCGCGATACGGAATCTGATGCACTTTCAGTGCCAACGTTGCCTTCGATGCCATCCAGCATCTCCAGGATGTCGAAATCGCCGTCCTCGTCGCCGCTGCCGCCGAAGTCGGAGAAGTTGTGGACGACGGCGTTGCGCACCTTCTGACGCCGGAACCAGTCCATCGTGGCGTTGGACAGGATGCGCTGGAACAGCAGCGGCAACTCGGCCGCGGGCCGGTCGACGTACTTCTCGGCCAGGCGAATCATCGAATCCTGCACGATGTCCAGCGCGGAGTCGTCATCGCGCACGGCGAAGGCCGTTCGCTTGAACGCGCGTTTCTCGACACTCTTGAGGAAGTCTGAAAGTTCTTTGTCGGTGGCCAAGGTAGGGGGCAGGACGCGCGGCGCGCCCTGTCTGATGACGCGGCGGATTATGTCATCGCGGACATCCCGGGCAATGCGGGATCGCCGCCAGCCGGCGCGCCCTGGCGTGGGCCGGCGACGACGAACGGGCCGGTTCGGCACGCATTGAGTGCAGTTGTCGAGCGGAAATGGTCCAATCGGTGCAATAATGGTGCTTCGCACAAATGCGAGCTGGTCCGAAAGCCGACCCGAACGCGGGCACCGGCAGTCTTCGATCTTTAGGTTCTGAATCCGCCTCACGAGGGCGAGAAGAGGAGCACCAATGGTTTTTCGTCAGAGAAATTCACAGAGGTTCCAAATGGAAATGTCCACCGCGGAAGGCAAGCGCAACGCTGCCACGAATCCGCCGAATGCCGCGCATTCACCCGCTTCCCCCCCGAATTCCCCCGCCCAGGATCCGAACGGATCCGAGATCCTCGTGCGCTGCCTGCAGGCCGAGAACGTCAAGTACGTCTGGGGCTACCCCGGCGGCGCGGTGCTCTACATCTACGACGCGCTGTACAAGCAAGATGCCATCCAGCACGTGCTGGTGCGCCACGAGCAGGGCGCCGTGCACGCCGCCGACGGCTATGCACGCGCCACCGGCGACGTCGGCGTCGCACTGGTGACCTCCGGCCCGGGCGTGACGAACGCCGTCACCGGCATCGCCACCGCGTACATGGATTCGATCCCGATGGTGATCATCACCGGGCAGGTGCCCACGCCGGCGATCGGCCT
The DNA here is from genome assembly GCA_964418745.1 of uncultured Vitreoscilla sp. Taxonomy (GTDB): domain Bacteria; phylum Pseudomonadota; class Gammaproteobacteria; order Burkholderiales; family Burkholderiaceae_C; genus Scleromatobacter. Next base: position 101,541 of record CAYQMX010000025.1, on the reverse strand, counting down.
GGATGCCTTCCAGGAGTGCGACACCGTCGGCATCACGCGCCCGATCGTCAAGCACAACTTCCTCGTCAAGGACGTGCGCGACCTGGCCGCCACGCTGAAGAAGGCCTTCCACATCGCCCGCACCGGCCGCCCCGGCCCGGTGGTGGTCGACATCCCGAAGGACGTCTCCAAGGACACGGCGCCGTTCGCCTATCCCGACCACGTCGAGATGCGTTCGTACAACCCGGTCAAGAAGGGCCACGGCGGCCAGATCCGCAAGGCCGTGCAGCTGCTGCTGCAGGCCAAGCGCCCGTACATCTACTCCGGCGGCGGCGTGGTGCTGGGCAACGCCTCGCCCGAGCTGCGCGAGCTGGCCGACCTGCTGGGCTACCCGGTCACCAACACCCTGATGGGCCTGGGCGCGATGCCCGCGCTCGACCCGAAGTTCCTGGGCATGCTGGGCATGCACGGCACCTACGAGGCCAACATGGCGATGCAGCACTGCGACGTGCTGCTGGCCATCGGCGCGCGCTTCGACGACCGCGTCATCGGCAACCCGGCGCACTTCGCCTCGGTCGAGCGCAAGATCGTCCACGTGGACATCGACCCGTCGTCGATCTCCAAGCGCGTCAAGGTGGACATTCCCATCGTCGGCGACGTCAAGGACGTGCTCCAGGAGCTCATCGCCCAGCTGCGCGACGCCCAGCAGCGCCCCGACACCACGGTGATCTCGCAGTGGTGGGGGCAGATCAACGAGTGGCGCCGCAAGGACTGCCTGGCCTACAAGAAGAGCGCCGACGTCATCAAGCCGCAGCAGGTGATCGAGTCGCTGTGGGAGATGACGCGCGACAAGGACGTCTACATCACCTCCGACGTCGGCCAGCACCAGATGTGGGCCGCGCAGTACTTCCGCTTCGCGGAGCCGCGCCGCTGGATCAACTCCGGCGGCCTGGGCACGATGGGCGTGGGCCTGCCCTACGCGATGGGCATCAAGCTCGCCAAGCCCGATTCGGACGTCTTCTGCATCACCGGCGAAGGCTCGATCCAGATGTGCATCCAGGAGCTGTCGACCTGCCTGCAGTACAAGACGCCGGTCAAGATCATCTCGCTGAACAACCGCTACCTGGGCATGGTGCGCCAGTGGCAGCAGCTCGACTACAACGGCCGCTACTCGCACAGCTACATGGACGCGCTGCCCGACTTCGTCAAGCTGGCCGAGGCCTACGGCCACGTCGGCATCCGCGTGACGCGGCCGCAGGACGTCGAAGGTGCGCTGCGCGAGGCGATCGCCCTGAAGGATCGCACCGTGTTCCTCGACATCCAGACCGACCAGACCGAGAACGTCTGGCCGATGGTCAAGGCAGGCAAGGGCATCAGCGAGATGCTGCTGGGTTCCGAGGACCTCTGAGGACGACGCCGAACGCGTCTCGCCAGGCCACGGGTTACCGCCCCGGCCGGAGCGGGTCGCAAGTAGTCGCCGTCCAGGCACCTCCGGACATTTTCTTCGACTGAGTCTTCACGCTGCGTGGCAGCCCGGCGGTTACCGCTTCCGGGATGGGCACCGCGGCGAAGGAAAGCAACATGAAACACATCATCGCGGTGCTGCTCGAGAACGAGCCGGGCGCCCTGTCGCGCGTCGTGGCGCTGTTCTCGGCCCGCGGCTACAACATCGAGAGCCTGACGGTGGCGACGACCGAGGATTCCTCGTTGTCGCGCATGACCATCGTCACCAACGGTTCCGACGAGGTGATCGAGCAGATCACCAAGCACCTGAACCGCCTGATCGACGTGGTCAAGGTGGTCGACCTCACCGAGGGCCAGTTCACCGAACGCGAGCTGATGCTCATCAAGGTGCGCGCCGTCGGCAAGGAGCGCGAGGAGATGAAGCGAATGGCCGACATCTTCCGCGGCCACATCGTGGACGTCACCGAGAAGAGCTACACCATCGAGCTCACCGGCGACACGACCAAGCTCGACGCCTTCATCGTGGCGATCGACCGCACCGCCATCCTCGAGACGGTGCGCACCGGCACCAGCGGCATCGGCCGCGGCGAACGAATCCTGCGAGCCTGACACTTCCGTCAGCCCGCATTCCCATCACTGCATTTTTACGACGACGAAAGAGCACATCATGAAGGTCTACTACGACAAGGACACCGATCTTTCCCTCATCAAGGGCAAGAACGTCGCGATCATCGGCTACGGCTCGCAAGGCCATGCCCATGCCCAGAACCTGAACGACAGCGGCGTCAAGGTCACCGTCGGCCTGCGCAAGGGCGGCGCGTCCTGGGACAAGGTGGCCAAGGCCGGCCTGAAGGTGGCCGAGGTGGCCGACGCCGTCAAGGCCGCGGACGTGGTCATGATCCTGCTGCCTGACGAGAACATCGCCGAGGTCTACCGCAACGACGTCGAGCCCAACATCCGCGAAGGCGCCTCGCTGGCGTTCGCCCACGGCTTCAACGTGCACTACGGCCAGGTCACGCCGCGCGCCGACCTCGACGTCTGGATGGTGGCGCCGAAGGCGCCGGGCCACACCGTGCGCAACACGTACACCCAGGGCGGCGGCGTGCCGCACCTGGTGGCGGTCTACGCCGACAAGACCGGCAAGGCGCGCGACCTGGCGCTGAGCTACGCCGCGGCCAACGGCGGCGGCAAGGCCGGCATCATCGAGACCAGCTTCCGCGAGGAGACCGAGACCGACCTGTTCGGCGAGCAGGCCGTGCTGTGCGGCGGCGCCGTCGAACTGATCAAGGCGGGCTTCGAGACGCTGACCGAGGCCGGCTACGCACCCGAGATGGCCTACTTCGAATGCCTGCACGAGCTCAAGCTGATCGTCGACCTGATCTACGAGGGCGGCATCGCCAACATGAACTACTCGATCTCCAACAACGCCGAGTACGGCGAGTACGTGACGGGCCCGAAGGTCGTCACCTCGGAGACCAAGAAGGCCATGCAGCAGGCGCTCAAGGACATCCAGACCGGCGAGTACGCCAAGAGCTTCATCCTCGAGAACCGCGCCGGCGCCCCGACGCTGCTGTCGCGCCGCCGCCTGAACGCCGAGCATCCGATCGAAGTGGTCGGCGAGAAGCTGCGCGCGATGATGCCGTGGATCAAGGCCAACAAGCTGGTCGACAAGTCCAGGAACTGAGCCTGCCGGCCCGGCCGGAGAGACTCGGGGGCCGCGCTTGCGCGGCCCTTTTCTTTGGATGTGTCATTCGAGGCGCGGCAAGTGCTGCGTTATCCTCGCCCACCATGAATTTGCCTTTTCCGATGAATGCAGCGCACGCCGACGAACGGGGCCTTCCGACATGAACGAACCCTTTCGTGTTCCCGACGACGACGACGCCGACGACGCCCATGCGGCGCCGCGCCCGCGCCGCAAGGGCGTCTACATCCTGCCCAACCTGTTCACGCTGGCCGCGCTGTTCGGCGGCTTCTACGCGATCGTCATGGCCATGAACGGCCGCTACGAGCAGTCGTGCTACGGCGTGTTCTGCGCGATGGTGCTCGACAGCCTGGACGGCCGCGTCGCGCGCATGACCAACACGCAGAGCGCGTTCGGCGCCGAGATGGACAGCCTGTCCGACATGGTCAGCTTCGGCGCCGCACCGGCGCTGATCGTCTACGAATGGGCGCTCAAGGGCCTGGGCAAGGCCGGCTGGGGCATCGCGTTCTTCTATTGCGCCTGCGCGGCGCTGCGCCTGGCGCGCTTCAACACCAACCAGGCCGTCGTCGACAAGCGCTACTTCCAGGGCCTGCCCAGCCCCGCCGCCGCCGCGCTGGTGGTCAGCTTCATCTGGGTGGTGGTGGACAAGCAGGGCTACACCGACGTCAACGGCGACCTCGTGCTCGCCTGGGGCGCGGCCGCCGCCACGTTCTACGCCGGGATGACGATGGTGGTCAACGTGCCGTTCTACAGCTTCAAGGACCTGAGCCTCAAGCGCTCGGTGCCCTTCATCGTGATCGTGCTGATCGCGCTGGCCATCGGCATCATCAACCTGTACCCGGCGCGCATCTTCTTCGCCATCTTCTGCCTGTACGCGCTGTCGGGCTATGTCGTCTACGCCTACAAGCGGGCCAAGGGCAAGCCCGTGAGCGCCATCGCGCTGTCCACGGAAGAGCCCGACGAAGTCGGACTGCACCGCTGAAACGGCCGGCTGGACGAAGAAAACCTTCGTCAAACGCGAAGTTTGCGTTGCCACAAGCGCGAATCACCGTGCTATATTCAAACGCATGACGTCCCGAATTGCGCCCATTTCGCTATCCCTAGCCGGAGAACCGCGGGTGCTTTGATCGTTCACGTCTGAACTGAATTCCGGATCAACGGCCCGCACTGCGCAACGCAGCGGGCCGTTTCCTTTTGCGGCGTTGCCAATCTGAAGAAATTCCTGGAGAACAAGCGATGTCCATGCTCAAGAACCCCGCCACCAAGTACCGTCCCGTCGCGCCGGTGCGCCTGAGCGACCGCACCTGGCCCGACGCCGTGCTGACCAAGGCCCCCGCCTGGTGCAGCTGCGACCTGCGCGACGGCAACCAGGCGCTGATCGAGCCGATGGACGCCGAGCGCAAGCTGCGCATGTTCGAGACGCTGGTGCGCGTGGGCTTCAAGGAGATCGAGGTCGGGTTCCCTTCGGCCTCGCAGACCGAGTTCGACTTCGTGCGCCGGCTCATCGAGGACAACCTGATCCCCGACGACGTCACCATCCAGGTGCTGACCCCGGCGCGCGAGCCGCTGATCGCGCGCAGCTTCGAGGCGGTGGCCGGCGCCAAGCGCGTGATCATGCACCTGTACAACGCGACGGCGCCGATGATGCGCAAGATCGTTCTGGGCCTGGACGTGGACCGCATCGTCGAGCTCGCAAGCAGCCACGCCCGCATCATCCGCGACCTCGCGGCACAGCGTCCCGAGACCGACTGGCGCTTCGAGTACTCGCCCGAGATGTTCTCCGACACCGAGCTCGAGGTCTCGCTGCGCGTGATCGACGCCGTCACCGAGGTGTGGCAGCCGACGCCCGAGCGCACCTGCATCATCAACCTGCCGACGACGGTGGAGCATTCCACGCCCAACGTCTACGCCGACATGATCGAGTGGATCTGCCGCCACATCGCGCGCCGCGACGGCGTGGCGATCTCGGCGCATCCGCACAACGACCGCGGCACCGGCATCGCCACCGCCGAGCTGGCGCTGATGGCCGGCGCCGACCGCGTCGAGGGCTGCCTGTTCGGCAACGGCGAGCGCACCGGCAACGTCGACCTGGTCAACATCGCGCTGAACCTCTACACGCAGGGGGTCGACCCGAAGCTCGACTTCTCGGACATCGACGAGGTCCGCCGCGTCGTCGAGTACTGCAACCAGCTGCCGGTCCACCCGCGCCACCCGTACGTGGGCGACCTGGTCTTCACGTCGTTCTCCGGCTCGCACCAGGACGCGATCAAGAAGGCGTTCGCCGCCCGGCGCGACTCGGACGTCTGGGAGATGCCCTACCTGCCGATCGATCCGAAGGATCTCGGCCGCAGCTACGAGGCGATCATTCGCGTCAACAGCCAGTCGGGCAAGGGCGGCATCGCCTACCTGCTCGAGTCCGAGTACGGGCTGGAGCTGCCGCGCCGCCTGCAGATCGAGTTCAGCCAGGCCGTGCAGGCCGTGATGGATGCGCAGGGCAAGGAAGTCAGCGCCGCCGATATTTGGAAGATCTTCGAATCCGAATACCGCCTGGCCGAGGGCAGCGTGACGCTGTCGGAACTGACCCAGGCCGACATCGGCGACGGCCGCGTGCGCGTGGCCGCCGAGGCCACGGTGCTGGGCCGCCGCCTGGTGCTCGAGGGCTCGGGCAACGGCCCGGTGGACGCGTTCGTCGACGGCCTGTCGCGCGCCGCCGGCGTCGCGGTGAAGGTGCTCAACTACCACGAGCACTCGATCGGCGGCGGGGCGCAGGCGCGCGCGGCGGCGTACCTGGAGGTGCGCGTCGGCGACGCGGCGCCGGTGTTCGGCGTCGGCATCGATCCCAACATCGTGCGCGCCACCTTGCTGGCGGTGCTGTCGGCGTCGTCGCGGGGCAGCAACCCGGTGACGATGGCCCAGGGCGCGGCGCAAGCCGTCGCCTGAGTCCGGGAAACCCCCGGGGCTCGCCGTGCCGGGAGGCGGTGGCGGCCCCGGCGTTACCTTATGTCACCCGCGAGTGCGCAATAGCGTGGGAAACGCCCGCTTTTCGGGTCATGGCCAGGCGGCCGAATGCGCAAAATCCAACCATCAGACCTGATGATGCATCCATCCCCACGGTGGCTGCATCGGTCCAGGCGTGGAAACGAACACTGAATTTCGCCGCCGCGTCAGCCGATTCCGGGCCCGTTGCGTTAGACAGCTTCACCCTGCCGTCGAACCCAGCCCAGCCCGGTCGCAAGCTGCCTCGCTCGTTCGACGTCCGGTTGAGGAAGTCCACGCAAGTTTTTGATCTTGCGTGGATTTTTCCTTTGCTTTAGACTGAAACAAATGGTGATGCAACTGGCTTCCAGCTCTTCCGTTTCGCGGAAATTCAAGCAACTTACGCGTTGGGCGGTGTCGTGCGCGGTCGGCGGTGCCCTGGTCTGCGCCTCGTTCGCCAGCTCGGCGACCACCGCCGGCACGTCGACGACGGCGACCAAGCATCACCGCAAGGCGGCCACGACGGCCCATGCCGCGCCGCGCGCCAAGCGCGTCGCGATGACGCGCCGCACCACGGTCACCACGCGCACCAGCTTCCGCGTCGTCGACGCGCCATCGCAGTCCGTCGGCTACGCCGCCGGCCTGCACACCACCGAAGACCCGTTGTTCCTGCGCTCCGGCGCCGCGCTCGTGCTCGACCAGGACACCCACGAAATCCTGTACAGCAAGAACCCGGAAGCCGTGCTGCCGATCGCCTCGCTCAGCAAGCTGATGACCGCGCTGGTGATCAGCGAGGCCAAGCAGCCGCTCGACGAAGTGCTGACGATCACGAACGACGACATCGACACCGAGAAGGGCACGCGCTCGCGGCTGACCCCCGGCACGCAACTGCCGCGCGGCGTGATGCTGCACCTGGCGTTGATGTCGTCGGAAAACCGCGCCGCCAATGCGCTGGGCCGCAACTATCCGGGGGGACTGGCCGCCTTCATCCCCGCGATGAACGCCAAGGCCAAGGAACTCGGCATGTTCGACACGCACTACGTCGAGCCCACCGGCCTGTCGAGCCAGAACAAGTCCAGCGCGCGCGACCTCGCGGTGCTGGTCAATGCCGCCCACCAGGTGCCGCTGCTGCGCGAATACTCCACCACGCCGTCGCTGGATGTCGAACTGGGCCGTCGCCAGGTGCAGTTCCACACCACCGATCGCCTGGTCGCCAATCCGACCTGGGACATCGGCCTGCAGAAGACCGGCTTCATCAACGAGGCGGGTCAATGCCTGGTGATGCAGGCGCAGATGGCCGGCCGCAAGCTGATCATGGTGCTGCTCGACTCGGCCGGCAAGTACTCGCGCATCGCCGACGCCGAACGCATCCGCAAGTGGGTCACGTCCAACCACATGGCGCCTACCCCGGCTGCAGCGACGACCGCGGTCACCAGCGCGGGCTGATAGTCACCGACGACGCGGGAACAACAACGCGATGGGAAAAGGGCCGGTGGCGCAAGTCACCGGCCCTTTCAACTTGCGCGCCCTGGTACCGGCGCGCGACGCCGACGGTCGCTCGGTCAGGCTGCGGCGCCGTGGCCCAGCGCCGCCGAGATCCGCGCCGCCGTCTCCTTGACCCGCTCGAGCCACGACTCCTCGAGGCGGTCGGCCGGCGCCGACACCGACAGGCCCGCCACCAGGCGGCCCTGGTCGTCGTAGATGCCGGCGGCCATGCAGCGCACGCCCAGCTCCAGCTCTTCGTCGTCGCGCGAGATCGCCGTCTTGCGGATCTTCTCCAGCTCGCGCTCGAGCATGGGCAGGTCGGTCAGGCTGTTGCGGGTATGTCCGGTCAGGCCGGTGCGGGTCGCGTAGGCGCGCACGCGCTGGGGCTCGTCGGCGGCGAGGAACAGCTTGCCGACCGAGGTCAGGTGCAGCGGCGCGCGGCCGCCGACGGCACGCACGACCTGCATCCCGGAACGTTCGCTGTAGGTGCGTTCGATGTAGACGATCTCGTCGCCCTGGCGCACGGACAGGTTGACCGGCTGGTGCGTCAGCTTGTGGAGCTCGCGCATCGGGCCGATGGCGGCCTCGCGCACGTCCAGCCGCGCCTTGACCAGGTTGCCCAGCTCCAGCAGGCGCATGCCCAGCCGGTAGCTGCCGGCCTCCGGGCGCTCGACGAAGCGGCCCTCGGCGAGGTCGTTGAGGATGCGGTGCGCCGTGGAAGGGTGCAGCCCGGTGCGGGCGCTCAATTCCTTGAGCGGCACGGGGTCGGTGTGCGCGGCCAGGACGTCGAGCAGCGCGTAGGCGCGGGCGAGTACCTGGATCGTCGGTCCGGAGCCGTCTGACTTGGACATGAGGTCGACCTGGGGCGAAGGGACTTTCATTCTCGCATGGTGAAACCGTCGTTCACGTTGCGATTTTCACACGACCCTGCCCATCATTCCTTCAACGCGAGCGCCGCGGCCTCGCCGGCCAGCACGGCCGCCTCCAGCGTGGCCGGGTAGGGCCCCGCGACGAAGTCGCCGGCGGCCTGCAGGCCGGGCAGGATCGCCCGCGGCGGTCGGGCGACCCCCGCGGTGCAGCGGAAGGTCGCGCGCTTGTCGGTGCGCACGCTCGCCACGTCGATGGCTTCGCCCGCCGCGACGGCGAACGCCTGCCGGTACTGCGCGATGGCGGCGTCCACCACGGCGTCGGCGCCGCGCTCCAGCCAGCGCCCGGCCGCGCTGACCACCAGCGTCACGTGGTCGACGTCGTCCGGCTGCGCGCCCAGCTTGAACGCGAACTGGGCGGGACGGGCGGTGTCGTCGCTGTCCAGCGCCAGCATGGGGGCCGGCCACGGGCGCCGGGGTGCGGTCAGCGCGATCGTGACGATGGGCTCGTGCAACAACGCCGCGGCGGCCGCCGCCCACACCGGGGCGACCGCTTGCGCCAGGCGCGCGGCCTCGACGGGCGGACAGGCGAGGATCGCTTGATCGAATGCAGGCTCCGGATTGCGCAAGTCGGCCCCGTCGGTGCCGGCCAGCACGCGCCAGCGGCCGGCCACCGGTTCGAGTGCGCCGACGCGGCGCCGCAGGTGCACCGCGGCACCGTGGGCGCGCAGCCAGGCGAGCGCCGGCAGCGGCAGCAATTGCGCAAGCGGACGTTGCGGCAGCAGCAGGTCCGAGGCGGTGCGTGCGCCGAACAGGCTGTCGCGCATCACCGCCAGGAACACCGCGGCGCTGGCCTCGGACGGCGGCGTGTTGAGTGCGGCGACACACAGCGGCTCGGCCAGCCGGCGGCGTACCCGCGCCGTCGGGCCGCGGCGCAGCAGCGCGTCCACCGTCGTGCCGGGCGGGCAGCGGAAGCCGTGCCACTGCCAGGCCAGCGTCATGGCGACGGCCGAGGCCTTGTCGACCACGCCGAAGCCGCGCGCCGCCACCAGCGCCCGCGCGGCGGCGCCCAGGCGGGAGCCGGTGGGCGAGAGGGCGAAGCCGGTGCCGTCGGGGTAGCTCAGCGACAGCGGCAGGCGCAGCAGGGCGCCCTCGAGGTCGACGCCCACGTCGCGCATCAGCGCCAGCGTGCGGGCATAGCCGCCGAGCAGGATGTGCTGGCCGTTGTCGGTGGCGCTGTCGGAACCGTCGTCGGAGCGCGCCCGGCCGCCGGGCATGCCGGCGGCCTCGTACAGCGTGACCTCGTGGCCCGCCTGCGTGGCGCGCACCGCCGCGGCCAGGCCGGCCCAGCCCGCCCCGATGACCGCGACCCTCACGCCGATTCCGCCTTCAGCGGCCGCGCGGTGCGCGCACCGGCGATGGCCGCCTGCGGCGGCCGCGCGCTGCGCGCCCAGGCGATGGCCGCCTTCAGCGGCCGCGCGCTGCGCGCACCGGCGATGGCCGCCCTCAGCGGCCGCGCCACTGCGTCTGACACGCGATCCACAGCTTGCGCAGCGGGGTCAGGGAGATGCGCTGGTGCAGCACCTGGAAGCCGCCGGCCTCCACCTCGCGCAGCAGGCGGCGGTAGATGTTGGCCACCATCAGCGCGGGTCGCTGGGCGTTGCGGTCCTCGGGCGGCAGCAGCGCCAGCGCCTCGTCGTAGAGGCGGTGGGCGCGTTCGGCCTGGAACTGCATCAGCGCGCTGAAGCGGTCGCTGTAGCCCCACGGCGCGTCGCGCTTGAGGATCTCGGCGGCCTTGACCTCGAACTGCTGCAGCTCGGAGATCGGCAGGTAGATGCGGCCGCGGCGGGCGTCGTCGCCGACGTCGCGGATGATGTTGGTGAGCTGCATCGCCAGGCCCAGGCGGTGCGCGAACGTGACCGTCTGCGCCTGGGTGCGCCCCATGATGTTGCTGGCCACCTCGCCGACGATGCCGGCCACGAGATGGCAGTACTTCTGCAGTCCGGGATAGTCGAGGAAGCGCGTCTGCTCGAGGTCGGTCTGGCAGCCCTGGATGACCGCGTGCAGGTGGTCGACGCGCACGCCGTAGGCGCCCACGTGCGGCATCAGTGCCTTCATCACCGGGTGCGTGGGCTTGCCGGCGAAGGACGCGTCGACCTCGCGCCGCCACCAGTCGAGCTTGGTGGCCGCGACACCCGGATCCTGCACCTCGTCGGCGACGTCGTCGACCTCGCGGCAGAACGCGTAGAACGCCGTCATAGCCTGGCGGCGCACCGGCGGCAGGAACATGAAGGCGTAGTAGAACGACGAGCCGCTTTGCTGCGCCTTGTCCTGGACATATTTTTCTGGCGTCATGCGGTGCGCGCGGGTTTGGAGAGGGAAGGGCGCATCGTCAGGGCGCGGACGCCGATCACCAGGTGGTCGGCGACGTGGAGGCGGGGACGGCGGGCGAAGCTCGCGAAGTTCATGGCCTCGATTTTCGCAAGAATTCGCAGGCCTCCCTGCACGACGAACCGAAGTTCCCAGCCGACGCGTCCCGGCACGGACGGCGCGATGGGCGCGCCCTCGAGCATCAGCGCGCGCGCCCAGGCGCACAGCTCGCGCACGAGCGCGCGGGACGTGTCCGCGTGCGGGTCGGCCAGGCAGGCCGCGGCGGTGGTGGCGTGGGCGGCGGCAGCGTCGGCCGGCACGTAGACGCGGCCGCGCGGCACGTCCACGCTCAGGTCCTGCCAGAAGTTGATCAACTGCAGCGCAGAGCACACGGCGTCGCTGCGGCGCAGCAACGCCGGGTCCGCGATGCCGTGCAGGTGCAGCAGCAGGCGTCCGATCGGGTTGGCGGAGCGGCTGCAATAGGCCAGCAGCGCCGCGCGGTCGGCATAGCCGGCGTGGCGGGTGTCTTCCTCGAAGGCATCGAGCAGGGCCTCGAGCAGCGGCAGCGGCAGGCGCCAGGCGTGGATGGCGGCGGCGAGCGGGTCGAACACCCCGGCCCAGCGGCCCGAGCCCGGGCGGCCGGCCGCGGCATGGCCCAGGTCGGCGCGGTAGTCGGCCAGCACCGCCTGGCGGACGGCGGGGGGCGCGTCGCCCTCGTCCGCGATGTCGTCGGCGGTGCGGGCGAACCAGTAGATGGCGCGCACGGCGGGGCGCAGCGCCGGGGGACAAAGCCAGGAGGCAACCGGAAAGTTCTCGTAGTGTTCGACGCTCACAGGCGGCGGATTGTGCCCGGCCGGGGCGCGGGCGGCGAAGAAGACGGCCGGAATGGGCGTTTTTGCCGCATGGTCCGGGGTGCGGGACACGAAAAGCGCATTGACGAGCCGCGCGACTGTTCGTACATTACTGACCGACTGGTCAGTAACTAACGCTAAGCCGCCATGAGCACTCCTCGTCCGCCCCTCCCGTCCCCGCGTCGTGCGCCCTCGACGTTCGCCGCCCGCGCGCTGGTCGCGCTGCCGCTCGCGCTGTCCCTGGCCGCCTGCCTGGCGCTGGTGGCGTGCGGCAAGGAGCCGGCGGCCGCCGAGCCGGTGCGCGCCGTGCGCACGCTGACCGTCGGCCAGCTGGCCGGCGCCGTCACGCGCGACTATGCGGCCGAAGTGCATGCGCGCGTCGAGTCGCGGCTGGCGTTCCGCGTCGGCGGCAAGATCACGCAGCGCCCGGTCAACCTGGGCGATCGCGTCAAGGGCGGGCAGGCGCTGGCCCAGGTCGACCCGGCCGACCTGCGCTTCGGCCAGGACGCCGCGCGCGCCGGCCTCACGGCGGCGCAGGTCAACTACGAGCAGACGGCGGCCGACTACAAGCGCTACGAGTCGCTGCGCGAGCAGGGCTTCATCAGCGCGGCCGAACTCGAGCGCCGCAACAGCGGGCTGCAGGCCGCCAAGGCGCAGTTCGACCAGGCGCGCGCGCAGGCCGGCCTGCAGTCCAACCAGGCGGCCTACGCGGCGCTGGCCGCCGATGCGCCGGGCGTCATCACCGCGGTCTATGCCGACGTCGGCGCCGTGGTGGGCGCCGGCACGCCAGTGGTGGCGCTGGCCCACGACGGCCCGCGCGACGTCGTCTTCGCGGTGCCCGAGGACCAACTGGCGATCTTTCGCAAGCTGCAGGGCAAGCCCGGCGGCGTCGGCGTGACGCTGTGGGGCGGCAGTGCCACCATCGCGGCGACGGTGCGCGAAGTGGCGGCGGCGGCCGACCCGGCCTCGCGCACCTTCCAGGTCAAGGCCGACCTGCCGGCCGGCGCTGCCGAGCTGGGCCAGACGGCGACGGTGCACGTCGAGCTCGCGCCCGCCGACGGCAAGCTGCGCCTGCCGCTGCAGGCCGTGGCCGGCCACGACAACCAGAGCCACGTGTGGCTGCTGGACAAGGCGACGATGAAGGTGCGCGAGCAGCCGATCGTCGTGCTGCGCGCCGAGGGCGACACCCTGGTGCTCGACAGCGGCCTGAAGGCGGGCGACATCGTGGTGACGGCCGGCGCGCATGTGCTGACGCCGGGCCAGCAGGTGAGCCTGTACGTCGAACCGACTCCCCGCTGAGGTGACCGTGAGCGACAAGAACGCATCGACGTCGTCCTCCCTCCGGGCCCTCGAGGTCGAGGATGGCGGCCGCTTCAACATCTCGCGCTGGGCGCTGCGGCATCCCGACCTGACGCGCTACCTGATGGTCGTGCTGATGGTGCTGGGCCTGGCGGCCTACTTCCAGCTCGGCCAGGACGAGGATCCGCCGTTCACGTTCCGCGCGATGGTGGTGCAGGCCTACTGGCCGGGCGCCAGCGCCAAGGACGTCGCCGAGCAGGTGACCGACAAGATCGAGCGCACGCTGCAGGAAGTGCCGTACTCGGACAAGATCCGCAGCTACACCAAGCCGGGCGAGTCGCTGACCATCCTGCAGCTGGCCGACTCGTCGCCGGGCCACGAGGTGCCCAACACCTGGTACCAGGTGCGCAAGAAGATCGGCGACATGCGTTCGACGCTGCCGCAGGGCGTGATCGGCCCGTTCTTCAACGACGAGTTCGGCGACGTCTACGGCTCCATCTACGCGCTGTCGGCCGACGGCTTCAGCGACGAGGAACTGCGCGTGCGCGCCGAGGCCATCCGCTCGCAGCTGCTGCGCGTGCACGACGTCGCCAAGGTGGAGCTGTTCGGCGTGCAGGCGCAGAAGATCTGGGTCGAGCTGTCGCAGAAGCGCGCCGCCGAGATGGGCGTCGACGTGAACCAGGTCATCACCCAGCTCAACGCGCAGAACGCGGTGCAGGGCTCGGGCGTGGTCGACGCCGGCACCCGCAACGTGCAGGTGCGCGTGGCCGGCGCCTTCCAGTCGGTGGACGCCATCCGGGCGCTGCCGATCCGCGTCGTCAATCCGGCCACCGGCCAGGCGACCGCCCTCAAGCTGGGTGACATCGCCGAGGTGCGGCGCGGCTACTCCGATCCGCCGGACGTCAAGGTGCGCGCCAACGGCCAGCAGGTGATCGCCATCGGCATCTCGATGACCAAGGGCGGCGACATCATCGCGCTCGGCAAGAGCCTGCAGAAGCAGGTGGCCGAGGTGCGCGGGCACCTGCCGGTGGGCATGGCGCTGATGCAGGTGCAGGACCAGCCGGAGGCGGTGACCCGCTCCGTGGGCGAGTTCGTGCGGGTGCTGATCGAGGCCATCGTGATCGTCCTGCTGGTCAGCTTCCTGAGCCTGGGGCTGCATTTCAACCCGATCCGCATCGACATCTGGCCGGGCCTGGTGGTGGCGATCACGATCCCGCTGGTGCTGGCGATCACCTTCGTGACGATGTACTACTGGGGCGTGGGCCTGCACAAGATATCGCTGGGCTCGCTCATCGTCGCGCTGGGCCTGCTCGTGGACGACGCGATCATCGCGGTCGAGATGATGGTGCGCAAGCTGGAGGAGGGCTATTCCAAGGAGCGTGCCGCGACCTTCGCCTACGAGGTGACGTCGATGCCGATGCTCACCGGCACGCTGATCACCGCCGCCGGCTTCCTGCCGATCGGGCTGGCGCGGTCCACGACCGGCGAGTACACGTTCGCGATCTTCGCCGTGACGTCCGCCGCGCTGGTGATCTCGTGGCTGGTGTCGGTGTACTTCGTGCCCTACCTGGGCGTGCGCCTGCTGCACACGCGCATGAAGGCGCACAACCCGGACGGCACGCCGTCCACCGAACCGCACGAGACCTTCGATTCGCCGTTCTACGAGCGTTTCCGCCGCGTGATCGCGTGGTGCCTGAGCCATCGCTGGATCACGATCGGCGCCACCATCGGCACCTTCGTGGTCGGCCTGGTGGGCATGGGCCTGGTGCAGCAGCAGTTCTTCCCGGACTCGAGCCGGCCGGAGATCATGGTCGACCTGTGGCTGCCCGAGGGCGCCTCGATCAAGCAGAGCGAGGACGCCGCGCGGCGCTTCGAGGCACGCATGATGCGCGAGACCGGCGTCAAGTCGGTGACGACCTGGGTGGGCAGCGGCGTGCCGCGCTTCTACCTGCCGCTGGACCAGGTGTTCCCGCAGAGCAACGTCAGCGAGGCCATCATCGAGCCGGCCGACCTGGGGCTGCGCGAGAGCCTGCGCAAGAAGCTGCCGGCGCTGCTGGCCACCGAGTTTCCCGAGCTGCGCACGCGCGTGAAGCTGCTGCCCAACGGCCCGCCCGTGGCGTACCCGGTGCAGTTCCGCGTGATGGGCCCCGACGCCGACCAGGTGCGCAAGTGGGGTGACGAGGCCAAGGCCGTGCTGCGCGCCAACGCGCACATGCGGGGCGTCAACGACAACTGGAACGAGAACGTGCTGGCGCTGCGCCTGGCTGTCGACCAGGACAAGGCGCGCGCGCTGGGCGTGACGACACAGGCCATCGCGCAGGCCACGCAAACGCAGTTCTCGGGCTCGACGATCGGCCAGTACCGCGAGGGCGACCAGCTGATCGACATCGTGTTGCGCCAGCCGCTGGCCGAGCGCAGCGCCGTGACCGACCTGGCCAGTGCGTACGTGGCCACCGGCAGCGGCGGCGTCGTGCCGCTGGCGCAGGTCGCGAAGCTGTCGCTGGGCTGGGAGCCGGGCGTGCTGTGGCGCGAAGGCCGCAGCTACGCCGTGACGGTGCAGGGCGACGTGGTCGAGGGCCTGCAGGGCCCCACGGTCACCGACGAGTTGTGGGGCAAGGGCAGCGGCGTCGGCCCGCTGAAGGCCCTGATGCGCAAGATGCCGCCCGGCTACGAGATCCAGGTCGCCGGCGCCGTCGAGGAGGCCTCGAAGGGCCAGGGTGCCATCGCGGCCGGGGTGCCGGTCATGCTGTTCATCATCTTCACGCTGCTGATGCTGCAGCTGCACAGCTTCTCGCGCGCCGTGCTGGTGTTCCTCACCGGCCCGCTGGGCGTGGCCGGCGCCGCCGCCGCGCTGCTGGCGCTGAACCGGCCGTTCGGCTTCGTGGCGCTGCTGGGCGTGATCGCGCTGATGGGCATGATCATGCGCAACTCCGTGATCCTCATCGACCAGATCGAGCAGGACCGCAGCCAGGGCGTCCCGGCCTGGAACGCGATCATCGAGTCGGTGGTGCGCCGCTTCCGGCCCATCGTGCTGACCGCGGCCGCGGCCGTGCTGGCGATGATCCCGCTGTCAGAGAGCGGCTTCTGGGGCCCGATGGCCGTGGCCATCATGGGCGGCCTGGTGATCGCCACCGGGCTGACGCTGCTGGCGCTGCCGGCGATGTACGCCGCGTGGTTCAGGGTTCACCCTGTCGAAAAGGACGCCTGAGCATTCCGGGCTCTTGCCCGGACTGCGATTACAATCCTTGGTTCACCGGAAAGCGGGGGGTGCGTTTTTATCCTGTCCCCAGCTCTGGATCACGAAGCGCGGGTGGCGAAATTGGTAGACGCACCAGGTTTAGGTCCTGACGCCTTCACCGGCGTGCGGGTTCGAGTCCCGCCCCGCGCACCAGAATTTGCGAACCAAGAGTCCCATCATGGCAGTTAACGTAGAAACCCTCGACAAGCTCGAACGCCGTATCTCGCTGAGCCTCCCGGCCGAAGAGATCAACAAGGAAGTCGAGACTCGCCTCAAGAAGCTGTCCCGCACGGTCAAGGCCGACGGGTTCCGCCCGGGCAAGGTGCCGATGTCCGTCGTGGCCCAGCGCTACGGCTACTCGGTGCAGTACGAAGTCATGAACGACAAGCTGGGCGCCGCCTTCCAGGCCGCCGCCAACGAAGCCAAGCTCCGCGTCGCCGGCACCCCGCGCATCGCCGAGAAGGCCGAATCGGCCGCCGGCTCGATGGACTTCGACGCCGTCTTCGAGGTCTACCCGGACGTCGTCATCGGCGACCTGTCGGCCGCCGAGGTCGAGCGCGTGACCACCACCGTGGACGACGCCGCCATCGACAAGACCGTCGACATCCTGCGCAAGCAGCGCCGCACGTTCGCCCAGCGCCCGGCCGCCGACGGCGCCGCCGCCGGCGACCGCGTGACGATCGACTTCGAAGGCAAGATCGACGGCGAGCCGTTCGAGGGCGGCAAGGCCGAGGCCTTCCAGTTCCTGGTCGGCGAAGGCCAGATGCTGGAGCAGTTCGACCAGGCCGTGCGCGGCATGAAGGTCGGCGAGTCCAAGACCTTCCCGTTGCAGTTCCCCGCTGACTACCACGGCGCCGACGTGGCCGGCCGCGAAGCCGACTTCCTGGTCACCATGAAGAAGGTCGAGGCCCAGCACCTGCCGGAAGTCGACGACCAGTTCGCCAAGTCGCTCGGCATCGCCGAAGGCACGGTCGAGGGCCTGCGCGCCGACGTGCGCAAGAACCTCGAGCGCGAGGTGAAGTTCCGCGTCCTGGCCAGGAACAAGGCCGCCGCGATGGAAGCCCTGGCGGCCGCCGCCACGCTGGACCTGCCCAAGGCCCTGGTGCAGGGCGAGACCGAGCGCCTGGTCGCCGGCGCCCGCGAGGACCTGAAGCAGCGCGGTGTCAAGGATGCCGACAAGGCACCGATCCCCGCCGAGATCTTCGTGCCGCAGGCCGAGCGCCGCGTGCGCCTGGGCCTGGTCGTGGCCGAACTGGTGCGCGCCAACAACCTGCAGGCCAAGCCGGAGCAGCTCCAGGCGCACATCGAGGAGATGTCGCAGAGCTACGAGAAGCCCGTCGAGGTGCAGCGCTGGTACCTGTCGGACCGCTCGCGCATGGCCGAAGTCGAAGCCATCGTCGTCGAGAACAACGTCACCGACTTCGTGCTGGCCAAGGCCAAGGTCACGGACAAGGAACTGCCGTTCGATTCCCTGATGACGGCCTGACCGGCCCTCCGGAAGGCCCGCGCCCCCCGGCGCCGGCCCTCCGGCGCCCGACCGACGCCCGGCTTCGCCCGGGCGTCGCCTTTTGGCGCGCGTCGCCTTGCAATGCCGGGATCGACCGCCATCTCCGTCGGTGGGGTCGCGCACGACGCGACATAATGGTCCCACAGACCCTATCCAGCTACGGAAAAGCACACCTCCATGAGCGCACTTGAAACGCAGGGCCTGGGCATGGTGCCCATGGTCATCGAGACCTCCGGCCGCGGCGAGCGCGCCTACGACATCTATTCGCGCCTGCTGCGCGAGCGGATCGTCTTCCTGGTCGGGCCCGTCAACGACCATTCCGCCAATCTGGTGGTGGCGCAGATGCTGTTCCTGGAATCCGAAAATCCGGACAAGGACATCCATTTCTACATCAACTCGCCGGGCGGCAGCGTCAGCGCCGGCATGTCGATCTTCGACACGATGAACTTCATCAAGCCCCACGTCTCGACGATGTGCATCGGCCTGGCCGCCAGCATGGGCGCGTTCCTGCTGGCCGCCGGCGAGAAGGGCAAGCGCATGTCGCTGCCCAACTCCAAGATCATGATCCACCAGCCGCTGGGCGGCGCGCAGGGCCAGGCGACCGACATCGAGATCCACGCCCGCGAGATCCTGAAGACCCGCGAGCAGCTCAACCGCATCCTGGCCGAGCGCACCGGCCAGCCGCTGGAAAAGATCCAGTCCGACACCGAGCGCGACTATTTCATGTCCGCCGACGAAGCCAAGAGCTACGGCCTGGTCGACGACGTGCTGGCCAACCGCGCCTGACGCGCCGGAGCCCCGGCTTGGTCTATCATCCGTTCGACACCCCCCACTCACCAGGCTTGAAGCACCTCCATGGCAGATAAGAAGGGCACCTCCGCCGAAAAGGTCTTGTACTGCTCGTTCTGCGGTAAGAGCCAGCACGAGGTCAAGAAGCTGATCGCCGGCCCGTCGGTGTTCATCTGCGACGAATGCATCGAGCTGTGCAACGACATCATCCGCGACGAGGTGCCCGCCGAGGGCGCCGCCGCGAAGACGTCGAAGTCCGACCTGCCGATGCCGTCCGAGATCAAGGCCAGCCTCGACAACTACGTGATCGGCCAGGACGTGGCCAAGCGCATCCTGTCGGTGGCGGTCTACAACCACTACAAGCGCCTGAAGCACATGTCCACCTCGAAGGACGAGGTGGAGCTGTCCAAGAGCAACATCCTGCTGATCGGCCCCACGGGCAGCGGCAAGACGCTGCTCGCGCAGACCCTCGCGCGGCTGCTCAACGTGCCGTTCGTGATCGCCGACGCCACCACGTTGACCGAAGCCGGCTACGTGGGCGAGGACGTCGAGAACATCATCCAGAAGCTGCTGCAGAACTGCAACTACGACGTCGAGCGCGCGCAGCGCGGCATCGTCTACATCGACGAGATCGACAAGATCTCGCGCAAGGCCGACAACCCGTCGATCACGCGCGACGTGTCGGGCGAGGGCGTGCAGCAGGCGCTGCTCAAGCTGGTCGAGGGCACGATGGCCTCGGTGCCGCCGCAGGGCGGGCGCAAGCATCCGAACCAGGACTTCCTGCAGATCGACACGACCAACATCCTGTTCATCTGCGGCGGCGCGTTCGACGGCCTCGAGAAGGTGATCCGCGGCCGCACCGAGCGCTCGGGCATCGGCTTCGGCGCCACCGTGCACAGCAAGGACGAACGCCGCGTCTCCGACCTGTTCCGCGAGGTCGAGCCGGAAGACCTGATCAAGTTCGGCCTGATCCCCGAGCTCGTCGGCCGCCTGCCGGTGGTCGCGACGCTGGGCGAGCTCACCGAGGACGCCCTGGTGCAGATCCTCACCGAGCCGAAGAACGCGCTGGTCAAGCAGTACCAGAAGCTGTTCATGATGGACGGCGTCGAGCTCGACATCCGTCCCACGGCCCTGGCCGCCATCGCCCGCAAGGCGCTCAAGCGCAAGACGGGCGCCCGCGGGCTGCGCTCCATCATGGAGCAGGCGCTGATCGACACCATGTTCGAGCTGCCGCTGCTCGACGGTGTGGCCCAGGTCGTGATCGACGAGCACATCATCGAGGAAAACGCGAAACCGCTGCTGGTCTATCGAGAACAGGCCAAAGCCAGCGCCTGATCTCGCTGCAAGTCCTGCGGTAATGCCGCAGCATAGGGTTGGCATCTTGTAATTGAATGCTCGGGCCGCATCTGGGCTCGAGAAAGAGAGGTATCTCCCCATGTCTGGACATCCCATCCTGCCCTCCGAGCCGATCACGCTCCCGCTGCTGCCGCTGCGCGACGTCGTCGTGTTCCCGCACATGGTGATTCCGCTGTTCGTCGGCCGTCCCAAGTCCATCAAGGCCTTGGAAGCGGCGATGGAAGCGGGTCGCCAGATCATGCTCGTGGCCCAGAAGGCCGCCGGCAAGGACGAGCCGCGTGCAGACGACATGTTCGAGATCGGTTGCGTCTCGAGCATCCTGCAGATGCTGAAGCTGCCCGACGGCACCGTGAAGGTGCTGGTCGAGGGCATCCAGCGCGCGTCGACCAAGGACATCAGCGACAACGGCGAGCACTTCGTCGCCGAAGCGGTGCCCGTCGCGCCGCAGACCGAGACGTCGCCCGAGGTGGAGGCGCTGCGCCGCGCCGTCACCCAGCAGTTCGACCAGTACGTCAAGCTCAACAAGAAGATCCCGCCCGAGATCCTGACGTCCATCGCGGGCATCGACGATCCGGGTCGCCTGGCCGACACGATCGCGGCGCACCTGCCGCTCAAGCTCGAGGCCAAGCAGTCCGTGCTGGACCTGTTCGACATCGCCCAGCGCCTGGAAAAGCTGCTGGAGCTGCTCGAGCACGAGGTCGACATCCTGCAGGTGGAAAAGCGCATCCGTGGCCGCGTCAAGCGCCAGATGGAGAAGAGCCAGCGCGAGTACTACCTCAACGAGCAGGTCAAGGCCATCCAGAAGGAACTCGGCGACGGCGAGGAAGGTGCCGACCTCGAGGAGCTGGAGAAGAAGATCAAGGCCGCGCGCATGCCCAAGGAAGCGCGCAAGAAGGCCGACAACGAGCTGAAGAAGCTCAAGCTGATGTCGCCGATGTCGGCCGAGGCGACGGTGGTGCGCAACTACCTCGACACGCTGATCGGCCTGCCGTGGGCCAAGAAGACCAAGATCAAGCACGATCTCGGGCACGCGTCCGACGTGCTGAACGAGGATCACTACGGCCTCGAGAAGGTCAAGGACCGCATCCTCGAATATCTTGCCGTGCAACAGCGCGTGGACAAGGTCAAGGCCCCGATCCTGTGCCTGGTCGGCCCCCCGGGCGTCGGCAAGACCTCGCTCGGCCAGTCGGTAGCGCGCGCCACCGGCCGCAAGTTCGTCCGCATGGCGCTCGGCGGCGTGCGCGACGAGGCCGAGATCCGCGGCCATCGCCGAACCTACATCGGCTCGATGCCGGGCAAGGTGCTGCAGAACCTCACCAAGGTGGGCACGCGCAACCCGCTGTTCCTGCTCGACGAGATCGACAAGCTGGGCATGGACTTCCGCGGCGACCCGTCGTCGGCGCTGCTGGAGGTGCTCGACCCCGAGCAGAACCACACGTTCAGCGACCACTACATCGAACTCGACTTCGACCTGTCGGACGTCATGTTCGTGGCCACCTCGAACTCGATGAACATCCCGCCGGCCCTGCTGGACCGGATGGAAGTCATCCGCCTGGCGGGCTACACCGAGGACGAGAAGCTGAACATCGCCCAGCGCTACCTGCTGCCCAAGCAGTCGCAGAACAACGGCGTCAAGCCCGACGAGCTCGAGCTCACCGAAGGCGCGATCCGCGGCATCATCCGCTACTACACGCGGGAAGCGGGCGTGCGCTCGCTCGAGCGCGAGATCTCCAAGGTCTGCCGCAAGGTGGTCAAGAGCGTGCAGCTCAAGACGCAGGACGGCAAGGCCGTCATCACCGAGGACAACCTCAACGACTATCTCGGCGTGCGCAAGTACGACTTCGGTCGTGCCGAGAAGAAGAACCAGGTCGGCCAGGTGGTGGGCCTCGCGTGGACCGAGGTCGGCGGCGACCTGCTGACGATCGAATCGGCCGTCATGCCCGGCAAGGGCAACATCATCCGCACCGGATCGCTGGGCGACGTGATGAAGGAGTCGGTCGAGGCCGCGCGCACCGTGATCCGCAGCCGCGCCGCGCGCCTGGGCATCAAGGACGAGATGTTCGAGAAGCGCGACATCCACATCCACGTGCCCGACGGCGCGACGCCCAAGGACGGCCCGAGCGCGGGCGCGGCGATGGCGACGGCCTTCGTCTCGGCGCTCACGGGCATCCCGGTGCGCGCCAACGTGGCGATGACCGGCGAGATCACCCTGCGCGGCGAGGTCACGGCCATCGGCGGCCTGAAGGAAAAGCTCCTGGCGGCGCACCGCGGCGGCATCACCACGGTGATGATCCCCGAGGACAACGTCAAGGACCTCCAGGACATCCCCGAGAACGTGAAGAGCCAGATCGAGATCATCCCGGTGCGCTGGGTCGACAAGGTGCTGGAAGTGGCGCTCGAGACCATGCCGCAGCCGCTGCCCGACGACGAGGCGCCCAAGGAAGGCGTCGCGGCGCCGGTCGTCGAGGCGCCCGTCGCGAAAGCGGACGTCTCGGACTCGATGAAGCACTGATCTCGGGTTAGAATGCGCGCCGGGCTGTCGCAAGGCAGTCCGGCGCGGTTTTTCCGGTTTCCCATGGCCGTCGCGCAAACCAGACATAAACAGTCAGGCTTGCAAAGACGATCGAAGTCGGTATAAACTGCTAGCTTCAGCAGGAAGACGAAAACTTCTAACGCAAAACGTTATCGAGGTTGTAGTCCGAAAGTTGACACCTGCGGGAATAGCTCAGTTGGTAGAGCGCAACCTTGCCAAGGTTGAGGTCGCGAGTTCGAGTCTCGTTTCCCGCTCCAGGTCATCTAGAAAAAGGGAAGCTCATGCTTCCCTTTTTTGTCAGAATTGACGGTCCTGGCTTGCCTCTCCGGTCAGTCAGCCGACAGCGGCGCGATAGCAAATCGGTTATGCAACGGATTGCAAATCCGTCTAGCCCAGTTCGACTCTGGGTCGCGCCTCCAGGATTCACGCAGCAAAGCCAAACCAACGCCTCGGTCTCCGGGGCGTTGTCGTTTCCGGAGGCGCTTGCACGCCGGTTCACAGTGTGGAGTGCGCGGTGCGCCACGGTCGGCAGCCCGGCGTCGCGCCGGGTTCCGCTGTGGTGGAATCGGCGGCACCTGCCCCGAGGACGCGGCGTCGACCCGCGCGGATGTCCGCCGACGCGAACACGCGCGCATCGCCTTCCATGACCGCCATCGTCGACAGCTTCTTCCCGCTCCTCGCACTGATCCTCCTCGGCTGGTTCCTGCGCCGCCGCGACCTGCTCGGCGCGTCAGCCGCGCGCGAGCTCACCGCCTTCGTCGTCTGGCTCGCGCTGCCCGCGCTGCTGTTCGAAGGGATCGCCGGCGCGTCGTGGCTGCAACTGTGGCAGCCGCGCTTCGTGCTGGCCTACGCGGGGGCGATGGTGGCGACGTTCCTCCTCACCTTCGCGGTGCTGCCGCGTACGCGCTCGTTCGCCGAGCGGTGCCTCGACTGCTTCGGCGCCACCTATGCCAGCTCGAGCTGCTGGCGGGCGCTGCCGGACCGTGCGCGCTGGTCTCGATCGGTACGCTGCTGGCGCAGCCCGCACCGGCCGACGGCGCGACGGCGTCGCTGGCGCCCGTGGTGGTCGCCAAGCTGCTGGTGCTGCCGGCGATCTGCGCCGTGCTGGCGATCAAGGTGTTCGCGCTGCCGCCGGTCTGGGCCACCACTGCCGTGCTGCTGAACGCGCTGCCCACGGGCACCGGCCCGTTCATGCTGGCCGAGTTCTACGGCGGCGATGCGTCGCGCGCCTCGCGCGCATCATGTTCGTCACGACGCTGCTGTCGCTACTCAGCGTGCCGGCGTGCATCGCACTGCTGCGCTGAGCGTCACGACGCCTCCCTGGGGCCCTCGATGACTGCTGTCGCCCAGGGCGCGTGCGGCGATGCGCCCGCGCGGGGGGCATGGCGGCGATTGTCCCGACCGCTCAGAGGATCATCGGCGTGCAGCGATGCAGGTCGGCTGGCGGGTCGCAGGTCACCGCGTGAAAACGTTGCAGCACCGCCGGCGCCATGTGCGCCGCCTCCGGCGACAGGTAGAACGCGTAGTCGCCGACCGCGCGTCGCCACAGGAACACCTCGGCGGCGGCCGGTTCGCCGGCGTTGCCATAGGCGTCCTCCAGGGCCAGCACGACATCGGCGGCCTCCGACTCGTGGGCGCCGCCGCGCGTGACGTGGATGCAATGCCAATTCATCGGATGCTCCTTGGCGCATGTCGGTTCGCGTGCGAGCGGCAAACGGCGGACCAGGGCACCGGGCGCGGCCTGCTGCCACAATGCGACCGCGCCCCGGTGGTGAAATTGGTCAGACACTCGGGACTTAAAATCCCGCGCCTTCACGGGCATGCCGGTTCGAGTCCGGCCCGGGGCACCAGCGCTCGCAGGCGCCGACGGCGCAGCCCCACATTCTGGCGCCGCGCTCGTCCCTGTCGCACCCGATCGGCGCTCACGTCCGGGCCCAGGGTCGCAATGCGGTGCACCGGGGCGTCCTGCAGGGATGGGCGCGCGTGTCCCGGCCCGGCCTGCCTTCTCCCTTGATGAATCCGGCGTTTTCGGCGAGCGAAGACATGCGTCCCGGCGGTGCGCCCACGGTCGAGAACGGGCGATTTTCGTGCAGCTTCCGGCATGTTTTCCCGCCCGGCCCGGACGAACCTGCGGCGCTGCCCATCGGGGTGCATGGCGTTGGGGAGTCCGGGCCTGCTTCTTGCGGCTGAGCACGCAGATCAGCAGTTCACAACAAGGTCGTCGTCGATGGGAATTCACACTTGCGGGCCGCGCGGCCTGCTGCGCGCCGGGCTGGCCGCCGGGCTCTTCGCGGCTGTCGCCAACGTGGCGCTGGCCGCAGACGCGATCACGCGGCCGACGCCCGTGCCGTTCGCCCAGATCAACGCCGGCGACACCGCCTGGATGATCTCGGCCAGCGCGCTGGTGCTGCTGATGACGGTGCCGGGCCTGGCGCTGTTCTACGCCGGAATGGTGCGCAAGAAGAACATGCTCGCGACGATGGCGCAGTCGTTCGCCACCTGCGCGCTCGTGACGGTGCTGTGGTTCGTGGTCGGCTACTCGATCGCGTTCATGCCCGGCACGCCCTGGCTCGGCGACCTGTCGTCGCTGTTCATGCGCACGATCACCTACGACAAGCTGGCCGGACTGGTGTCCGTGCACCACCTCGCCACGACGATTCCCGAATCGGTGTTCGCGATGTTCCAGCTGACATTCGCGATCATCACCCCCGCGCTGATCACCGGCGCGTTCGCGGAACGGATGCGGTTTTCCGCGCTGCTCGTCTTCATGGCGGCATGGTCGCTGCTGGTCTACGCCCCGATCGCGCACTGGGTCTGGGAGCCGACGGGCTGGCTGGCGTCGCGCGGCATCCTGGACTTCGCCGGCGGCACCGTGGTGCACGTCAACGCCGGCGTTGCCGGGCTGGTCGCGGCCTGGATGCTGGGCCCGCGCCAGGGCTTCCGGCGCGAGCCGTTCATGCCCGCCAACCTGGGCTACACGATGATCGGTGCGTCGCTGCTGTGGGTAGGCTGGATGGGCTTCAACGGTGGCTCGGCCGGCGCGGCCGACGGACGCGCCGGCATGGCGATGCTCGTGACGCAGTTGGCGACCGGCGCGGCCGCGCTCGCGTGGATGCTTGCCGAGTGGCTCGTTCGCGGCACGCCCACGCTGCTGGGCCTGTGCAGCGGCGCGGTCGCCGGCCTGGTCGCGATCACCCCGGCCTCCGGCTTCGTCGACCCGCGCGCGGCGCTCGCCATCGGCGCGATCGCCGGGATCGGCTGCTACTGGGGCGCCACGGGCCTCAAGCGCCTGCTGGGCACCGACGATTCGCTGGACGTCTTCGGCGTGCATGGCGTGGGCGGTGCCATCGGTGCGCTGCTGACCGGCGTCTTCGCGGTGCCGGCCATCGGCGGCATGCAGGGGTCGCTGGCCACGCAGGCCCTCGGGGTCGGCGCGACGGTCGCCTACAGCGGCGCGGCCACGGCAGCGATCCTGTTCGTCATCGACAAGGTCGTCGGCTTGCGCGTCGACGCGGAGCAGGAACTGGTCGGCCTCGACCAGTCGCTGCACGGCGAGCGGGTGGAGTGAACGTCATCATCGTGTTCGGAGGGCCCCATGCTTGAAATGGAATGCTTTGCCATCGCGGCGCGCCTGCATGTCGTGATGCGGCGCGCCGTCGGCCGCGTCACGGACGTCGACTGGATGGTGCGCAACCGCGACTACGCGCGCGAGGTGATCCGTGTGGCACGCCTGCATGCCGACGCGGACCTGCTGGCGCTGGCCGACAAGTTCGAATCCGCGCTGGCGCAGATGGACACCCCGGTACCGTCGGCGCGGCGCGCGACGACCACGGTCGCCGAGGCGCGGGAGCGGTCGCCGGTGATGCCGCCGGCCACGCATGTGATGCCGGCCGTGCCGCGCTACGTCGGCCGGCTGCGCTGATCGCGCCGCGCTGGGGCCTGCGCGCGCGCGCCGGAACCCTGGCGCGTCCGTTCGCCGGCGACATGTCCGCGCCGCGCGCGGGCGCGCCGGGCCTCACGCGCCGGGGTGTCGTCCGACCACCACCTCGTAGGGCGTCATGCCCGCCGACGCGAACAGCGCCAGCGTGAGCGTCAGCCACGGGCCGTTCTCCTGGACGCGACCGTCGTGCAGCCACTCGCGCGACGCCGTCACGCGTAGCGCGGGGGTTCCCACGAAGGCGAACACGTCGTCGCGACGGCCGAGCAGCAGGTCGCGCATGTCGCGCATGTCCCCGCCGTCGAGTCCGCGTTGGGCCACTGCCAGGGCATAGGCCCACTTGGCGATCGACCACGCATAGGCTCGCGGATCCACCAGCGCCTGCGTGGCCGCGACGGCGTGGCCCACCGGGGTACCGAGATCCAGGCGGCAGTCGACGTAGTCGATGCGGGGCGGCGTCGCGCCGCGATCGATGCCGGACAGCAGGCCGGCCGGCTCGAAGGCGGGCAGCGCGAAGGCGCGCGGGAAGGCGTCCGCGGTCGGTGTCGCCGCGGGCCCGGGTGCGCCGACGAGCACGACCTGCGGCAACCGGCTCGGCCCCTTGCCGCGCGCCCGCCGCCGCTTCAAGGCCAGCAAGGTCTTGGGCACAGCGAACTCGCGGTCCAGCGTCAATTGCTCCCGCCGTCCGGTCAGGCGGCGGCACGGCTCGCAGACCGCATCGCGCAGCGTCGCGCTGCCGCCCAGCGCGCGCGGGATCAGGTGTTCCTCGGTCAACGGCACGCCGCGGGCCAGGCAGTACAGGCAGCACCCCAGCGGGGCG
This sequence comes from uncultured Vitreoscilla sp., assembly GCA_964418745.1. GTDB lineage: Bacteria > Pseudomonadota > Gammaproteobacteria > Burkholderiales > Burkholderiaceae_C > Scleromatobacter. The sequence goes on along the minus strand of CAYQMX010000025.1, from coordinate 74,369 downwards.
TGGCGCGCCGGGCGCATCGTGGTGGACGGGCGGGCGCGCGAAGGCGGGGTCGCCACGCTCAGCAGGCCATGTCCTGCACGTCGACGGCCAGGCCGAGCCAACGCTGCGCGAAGTGGGCCAGCACCTGCGGCGTGCCGCTGCTCCAGGCTTGCAGCGCGGGCGCGACAGAGGTGTCGATGTCGGCCTCGCCGCGGGCGACGAGTTCATGCGCGAAGCGGGCCGTCTGGCGGGCGACGGCCTCGGCGGTGTCGACCAGGTGCACACCGGGCAGGGCGCGCTCGAACAGGGCGCGCGCGAAGACGTAGTGGGTGCAGCCGAGCACGGCCACGTCGACGCCGGCGTCGCGCAGCGGCGCGCAGTAGCGCTCCACCAGCACGTCCAGGCCGCTGCCCTGGGCGTCGGCGGCCTCGATGGCGTCGGCCAGGCCGGGGCAGGGCTGCAGGACCAGCGTGGCGCCGTCGGCGTGGGCCTCGGCCAGGCGACGGAACTTGTCGCTGGCCAGCGTGCGGGTGGTGGCGAGCACGCCGATGCGGCGCGCGGCGCTCAGCGCCACCGCGGGCTTGACGCCGGGCTCGACGCCCACCAGCGGGAGCGTGGGCGAGGCCGAGCGCAGGCGCGCGACGGCTGCGGCGGTGGCGGTGTTGCAGGCGACGACGATCATCTGCGCGCCCTGGTCGCACAGGAAGCGCGCGATGCGCTCCGAGCGGTCGCACAGGAACTCCTCGCTGCGGTCGCCATAGGGCGCGAAGGCCGTGTCGGCGGCGTACAGCAGTTCGGCGTGCGGCAGGCGGGCGCGGATCGCCTGCATCACCGACAGGCCGCCGACGCCGGAGTCGAAGATGCCGATGCGCATGGGGCGGGGCAGGGCGGCGGGCGACCGCGAGACGGGGTTGGCTTGGCGCGACATGAGCCCGAAGTCTATTGGAATCCTGGAGCGTTGCATCTAAAATAGCACGATCGTTCGTTTTATTCTTCAACATTCCGATCCGGTAGCGGACTTCGCGGTCGCCAGACCTCTAGAATCAACCCGTATTCCGTTTACGTTAACGTCAATTGCCTGAGGAGTCCTGCGTCATGAAGGTTCTGGTGCCCGTGAAACGCGTCGTCGATTACAACGTGAAGGTTCGCGTGAAATCGGACGGCACCGGCGTCGACATCGCCAACGTCAAGATGAGCATGAACCCGTTCGACGAGATCGCCGTCGAGGAAGCGGTTCGCCTCAAGGAAAAGGGCGTGGTCACCGAGATCGTCGCCGTGTCCTGCGGCGTCACGCAGTGCCAGGAAACGCTGCGCACCGCGATGGCCATCGGCGCCGACCGCGCCATCCTGGTCGAGACCGACGTCGAGCTGCAGCCGCTGGCCGTGGCCAAGCTGCTCAAGGCGCTGGTCGACAAGGAACAGCCGGGCCTGGTGATCCTGGGCAAGCAGGCCATCGACGACGACTGCAACCAGACCGGCCAGATGCTGGCCGCGCTCGCCGACCTGCCGCAGGCCACGTTCGCCTCCAAGGTCGAACTGACGGCCGATTCGGTGACCGTGTCGCGCGAAGTCGACGGCGGCTCCGAGACGCTGAAGCTCACGCTGCCGGCCATCATCACCACCGACCTGCGCCTGAACGAGCCGCGCTACGTCACGCTGCCCAACATCATGAAGGCGAAGAAGAAGCCGCTGGAAGTGCTCAAGCCCGACGCCTTGGGCGTGGACGTGACCCCGCGCATCAAGACGCTCAAGGTCAGCGAGCCGCCCAAGCGCGGCGCCGGCATCAAGGTGCCCGACGTGGCGACGCTGGTTGCCAAGCTGAAGAACGAAGCCAAAGTCATCTAAAGAGACAACGACATGACCACTCTCGTCATCGCCGAACACGACAACGTCCACCTCAAGGGCTCGACGCTCAACACCATCGCCGCCGCCGTCCAAGTGGGCGGCGACGTCCACGTGCTCGTGGCCGGCGCCAACGCCGGCGCCGTGGCCGCCGCCGCCGCGCAAGTGGCCGGCGTCGCCAAGGTGCTGCACGCCGATTCGCCGGCGCTGGCCGAAGGCCTGGCCGAGAACGTCGCAGCCCAGGTGCTGGCCGTCGCCTCGGCCTACAGCCACATCTTCTTCCCGGCTACGGCCGCCGGCAAGAACGTCGCCCCGCGCGTGGCGGCCAAGCTCGACGTCGGCCAGCTGAGCGACATCAGCAAGGTCATCGGCGCCGATACCTTCGAGCGCCCGATCTACGCCGGCAACGCCGTGGCCACGGTGCAGAGCGCCGAGGCCGTCAAGGTCGCCACGGTGCGCACCACCGGCTTCGACCCGGCGGCCGCCACCGGCGGCTCGGGCGTCGTCGAAGCGGTCGCCGCCGTCGCCGACTCCGGCAAGAGCGCGTTCATCGGCAAGGAGATCGCCAAGCTCGATCGCCCGGAGCTGACCGCCGCCAAGATCATCGTCTCGGGCGGCCGCGCGATGGGCTCCAGCGAGAAGTTCAACGAGGTGCTGACGCCGCTGGCCGACAAGCTGGGCGCCGCGCTTGGCGCCTCGCGCGCCGCCGTCGACGCGGGCTACGCCCCCAACGACTGGCAGGTGGGCCAGACCGGCAAGATCGTCGCGCCGCAGCTGTACGTGGCCTGCGGCATCTCGGGTGCGATCCAGCACCTGGCCGGCATGAAGGATTCCAAGGTCATCGTCGCGATCAACAAGGACGAGGAGGCGCCGATCTTCTCGGTGGCCGACTACGGCCTGGTCGCCGACCTGTTCGTCGCCGTGCCGGAACTGATCAAGGCCCTGTGAGCCCGGGCCGGGCCTGAACGACCAGGGGCGCTCCGCGAAGGCGCCCCTTTTTTTGCGAGTTTGATTGAGAGTCTGGAGACAAAGATGACCTACCGTGCCCCCGTCAAGGACATGCTCTTCGTGATGAAGGAACTGGCCGGCATCGACGCGCTGACCGCGCTGCCCGCCTTCGAGGACGCCGGCTACGACACCGCGCAGGCGGTGCTCGAGGAGTGCGCCAAGTTCAACGAGGACGTGGTCGCGCCGCTGAACTGGGAGGGCGACCGCAACCCGTCGTACTTCAAGGACGGCCAGGTCATCTCGACGCCCGGCTTCAAGGAGGCGTTCAGGCAGTTCGGCGAAGGCGGCTGGCAGGGCCTGCAGCACCCGACCGACTTCGGCGGCCAGGGCCTGCCCAAGCTGATCGGCGCCGCCTGCGGCGAGATGATCAACTCGGCCAACGTCAGCTTCGCGCTGTGCCCGCTGCTGACCGACGGCGCCATCGAGGCGCTGCTGACCGCCGGCTCCGAGGAGCAGAAGGCCACGTTCCTGCCCAACATGATGACGGGCAAGTGGACCGGTTCGATGAACCTGACCGAACCGCAGGCCGGCTCCGACCTGTCGCTGGTGCGCACCCGCGCCGAGCCGCAGCCCGACGGCACCTACAAGATCTTCGGCACCAAGATCTTCATCACCTGGGGCGAACACGACATGGCCGAGAACATCGTCCACCTCGTGCTCGCGCGCGTGGTGGGCGCGCCCGAGGGCGTCAAGGGCATCTCGCTGTTCATCGTGCCGAAGTTCCTGGTCAACGCCGACGGCTCGCTGGGCGCGCGCAACGACGCGCACTGCGTCAGCATCGAGCACAAGATGGGCATCAAGGCGAGTCCCACCTGCGTGCTGCAGTTCGGCGACCATGGCGGCGCGATCGGCACGCTGGTCGGCCAGGAGAACCGTGGCCTCGAGTACATGTTCATCATGATGAACGCCGCCCGCTTCGGCGTCGGCGTGCAGGGCATCGCCGTGGCCGAGCGCGCATACCAGCACGCGGTGGCCTATGCACGCGATCGCGTGCAGTCGCGCCCGGTGGACGGCTCGATGAACGTCGCGGCCAGCATCATCCACCACCCGGACGTGCGGCGCATGCTGATGACGATGCGCGCCTACACCGAGGCCTGCCGCGCGATGGCGCTGGTGGCCGCGAGCGCGTACGACGCGGCGCACGAGCATCCCGACGCGTCGGTGCGCGCCGAGAACCAGGCCTTCTACGAGTTCATGGTGCCGCTGGTCAAGGGCTACTCCACCGAGATGAGCATCGAGGTCGCGAGCCTGGGCGTGCAGGTGCACGGCGGCATGGGCTTCATCGAGGAGACCGGTGCCGCGCAGTACATGCGCGACTCCAAGATCCTGACGATCTACGAAGGCACCACCGCCATCCAGGCCAACGACTTCGTCGGCCGCAAGACCGCGCGCGACGGCGGCAACGCCGCGCGCGCCATCGTGTCGCGCATCGAGGCCACCGAGCAGGCGCTGGCCGCCTCCACCAGCAAGGATGCGCAGGCCTTCGGCAAGCGCCTGACGACGGCCCGACTGGCCTTCCTCGACGCCGTCGCCTTCATCGCCGGCAACACCAAGGCCAGCCCCAACGCGGCCTTCGCCGGCTCGGTTCCCTACCTGATGCTGGGCGGCAACCTGGTCGGCGGCTGGCAACTGGGCCGCGCGCTGCTGGTCGCCGTCGAGCGCCTGGCCGCCGGCGACGACGTGCCCTTCATGACCGCCAAGATCGCCACCGCGCGCTTCTACGGCGACCACATCCTCAGCAAGGCCCCGGGCATCCGCGACTCGATCGTCGACGGCGCCGACGGCTGCCTGGCCATGCCCCTGGAAGCCTTCTGAACATGAACATGACACTGCCCCGTCGCCCGCTGCCCGCCGCCCTGAGCCGGCTGCGCCTGCCGGTCATCGGCTCGCCGCTGTTCATCATCAGCAACCCCAAGCTGGTGATCGCCCAGTGCCAGGCCGGCATCGTCGGCTCCATGCCCTCGCTCAACGCGCGCCCGGCCGAACTGCTCGACGAGTGGCTGGCCGAGATCACCGGGGCGCTGGCCGCCTGGGACAAGGCGCACCCGGAAGCGCCGTCGGCCCCGTTCGCGATCAACCAGATCGTGCACAAGAGCAACGACCGCCTCGAGCACGACATGGCCGTGTGCGCGAAGTACAAGGTGCCCATCGTCATCACCTCGCTGGGCGCGCGCACCGACGTCAACGACGCCGTGCACGCCTGGGGCGGCATCGTGCTGCACGACATCATCAACAACGCGTTCGCGCACAAGGCCATCGACAAGGGCGCCGACGGCCTGATCGCCGTGGCCACGGGCGCCGGCGGCCACGCGGGCGTGAAGAACCCGATCGCGCTGATCCAGGAGATCCGCGAGTGGTTCGACGGCCCGCTCGCGCTGTCGGGCGCCATCGCCACCGGCGACGGGGTGCTGGCGGCGCAGGCGATGGGCGCCGACTTCGGCTACATCGGCTCGGCCTTCATCGCCACCGACGAGGCGCGCGCGTCCGACGCCTACAAGCAGATGATCGTCGAGTCGACCAGCGACGACATCGTCTACTCCAACCTGTTCACCGGCGTGCTGGGCAACTACCTGCGCGGCTCGATCACGGCCTCCGGCCTCGATCCCGACAACCTGCCCACCAGCGACGCCAGCAAGATGAACTTCGGCGGCGCCGGCGCGGCCAAGGCGTGGAAGGACATCTGGGGCGCGGGCCAGGGCGTCGGCGCGGTCAAGCAGGTGCTGCCGGCCGCCCGTCTGGTGCAGCGCCTGGCCGACGAATACGCTGCCGCGCGCGCGCGTCTCGCGCTCACCTGACCGCGCGCGCTCCGACGAAGGCGCCCCGCGGGGCGCCTTCCACATGGCGAGTCCATGCGCGTCAGTCCGGGTCGTTGCGCAGCCCGGCGAGCGGCGGCTGGGCGGCCAGCCACTGCCGGGCGGACGCGTGGTCGGGGAACGCGCGCGTCTCGTACAGGCCGCGCAGGAACGACTCCGAGCCGGGGTTGGCGAACGGCGCCAGGCGCGGGTCGACGGTCAGCAGGATCAGGTAGATGTCGGGGTTCGTGAAGCGCGCACCGTAGCGGATCGCCGCGATCGGGTCGAAGGCGTGCACGTCGATCGTGTGGTCGTCGATCGCCAGCAGGTCCTTGATGACGAAGCCCAGGTCGTCGAAGCGGGGATCGGCGCAGATCTCCTCGGCGGAGCGCACGTATTCCGCGCCCGTCACGAAACCGGAAAAATGCGTGCAGACGCCCCGGGGCTCCCAGACAGTCGAGTAAGGCATCGCGCTCCATCGCTTGGCCCGCCGGGCGCCACCGCGGCCCCGTCGTCATGCGGCCACCATGTTGGCCGCGCGCGGCGCGACCGGCAATCGGGGCTGCCCTCAGCCGGCGTCCACGACCAGGCTGCTGTCGCAGCCGCTCGCCGCCGAGATCCAGCGTCGCGCGAGCCGGCTCGCCAGCGGGGCCAGGAAGCCGGGCAGGCCCGGCAGCACCTCTCGCGGCGCCCCGACCAGGCCGCAGCGGTAGAGCCCGGCGTCGGAATTCCACAACAGTGCCGCGCACGCGCCGCGCCGGCGCCGGCTGACGATCGCGCCGATCGGGCAGGGCTCGGCCGCGCAGCAGACCCCACACCCGTTGCAGGGGGCGTTCTCGGCAGGCTTGGCCGGGGCGGCGGGGTGGAGGCGGATGACCTGGCGGGACATGGATACGGGCACTCTGACAGGGGTCTGACCGGGGGGATCCGTGGAGGAAGTCCGTGTTTCCGTGGCATCAGTGAACGGGCAGCGCGTCAGGGTAAGTGCTACATTCACGGTCTGCAGAGTCCCAAGAGTCCTTCTGTGTCCACTCGCTGTCCCCCAATCGGCAGCGAGGTGTTTGCAATCCGCCAACCGGTCGAGCCGGGCCGCGGAAGGTTGATCAACCCATCGTAGTTCCGGAAACCGGAGCGAAAGGTGAGCGAAAGATGATGGAGCAAAACAGGTCCAACTCCTACCTGTTCGGCGGTAATGCGCCCTACGTGGAAGAGATGTATGAGGCCTATCTCGAGAACCCCGGCTCCGTGCCGGATACGTGGCGCGCCTACTTCGACGCGCTCCAGAACGTGCCTGCGGCCGACGGCTCCGATTCCCGCGACGTCCCGCACGCGCCGGTGATCGAGTCCTTCGCGCAACGTGCCAAGGCGAACGCGTTCGCCGTCAAGGCCAGCTCGACCGACCTCGCCATCGCGCGCAAGCAGGTCCACGTCCAGTCCCTGATCGCCGCCTATCGCTTCCTGGGCTCGCGCTGGGCCGACCTCGATCCGCTCAAGCGCACCGAGCGCCCGCGCATCCCCGAACTCGATCCGGCGTTCTACGACCTGACCGAAGCCGACATGGACATCACGTTCTCGGCCTCGAACACGTATTTCTCGACCAACGAGAACATGACGCTGCGCCAGATCCTGCAGGCGCTGCGCGAAACCTATTGCGGCACCGTCGGCGCCGAGTTCATGCACATCACCGACCCCGGTGAGAAGCGCTGGTGGCAGGAGCGCATCGAGGCGATCCGCAGCAAGCCCACCTACAACGCCGAGCAGAAGAAGCACATCCTCGACCGCCTGACGGCCGCCGAGGGCCTCGAGCGCTACCTGCACACCAAGTTCGTCGGCCAGAAGCGCTTCTCGCTCGAAGGCGGCGAGAGCTTCATCGTGTCGATGGACGAGCTCGTCCAGCGCGCCGGCCTCAAGGGCGTGCAGGAGATCGTCATCGGCATGGCCCACCGCGGCCGCCTGAACGTGCTGGTCAACACCCTGGGCAAGATGCCCAAGGACCTGTTCGCCGAGTTCGACCACACGGCCCCGGAAGACCTGCCCTCCGGCGACGTCAAGTACCACCAGGGCTTCTCCAGCGACATCACCACGGCCACCGGCCCGGTGCACCTGTCGCTGGCGTTCAACCCGTCCCACCTCGAGATCGTCAACCCGGTCGTCGAGGGCTCGGTCAAGGCGCGCATGGACCGCCGCGGCGACACCAAGGGCGACCAGGTGCTGCCGGTCATCGTGCACGGCGACGCCGCCTTCGCGGGCCAGGGCGTCGTCATGGAGACGCTGGCGCTGGCGCAGACGCGCGGCTACTACACCGGCGGCACGGTGCACCTGGTGATCAACAACCAGATCGGCTTCACCACCTCCGACCCGCGCGACACCCGCTCCACGCTGTACTGCACCGACGTCGTCAAGATGATCGAGGCGCCGGTCCTGCACGTCAACGGCGACGATCCGGAAGCGGTCGTGCTGTGCACGCAGCTCGCGCTCGACTATCGCCAGCAGTTCAACAAGGATGTGGTCGTCGACATCGTCTGCTTCCGCAAGCTGGGCCACAACGAGCAGGACACGCCCAGCCTGACGCAGCCGCTGATGTACAAGAAGATCGCCGTGCACCCGGGCACGCGCAAGCTGTACGGCGAGAAGCTGGTCGCCCAGGGCGTGCTCGGCGAGACCGGCCCGGACGACATGGTCAAGGAGTTCCGCGCCGCGATGGACGCCGGCCGCCATACCCGCGACCCCGTCCTGACCAACTTCAAGGGCAAGTACGCGGTCGACTGGTCGCCGTTCCTGAACAAGAAGTGGACCGACGCCGCCGACACCGCGCTGCCGGTGGCCGAGTTCAAGCGCCTGGCCGAGCGCATCACGACGATCCCGGGCAACTTCAAGCTGCATCCCCTGGTCGAGAAGGTGATCGCCGACCGCGCCGCGATGGGTCGCGGCGAGATCAACGTCGACTGGGGCATGGGCGAGCACATGGCCTTCGCCTCGCTGGTGGCCAGCGGCTACCCGATCCGCCTGTCGGGCGAGGATTCGGGCCGCGGCACGTTCACCCACCGCCACGCGGTGCTGCACGACCAGAACCGCGAGAAGTTCGACACCGGCACCTACACGCCGCTGCAGAACGTCACCGACAAGCAGGCCCCGTTCGTCGTCATCGACTCGCTGCTGTCCGAGGAGGCCGTGCTGGCCTTCGAATTCGGCTACGCGTCGTCCGATCCGAACACGCTGGTGATCTGGGAAGCGCAGTTCGGCGACTTCGTCAACGGCGCGCAGGTGGTGATCGACCAGTTCATCGCCTCCGGCGAAGTGAAGTGGGGCCGTGCCAACGGCCTGACGATGATGCTGCCGCACGGCTACGAGGGCCAGGGCCCCGAGCACAGCTCCGCGCGCCTCGAGCGCTTCATGCAGCTGGCCGCCGATACCAACATGCAGGTGGTGCAGCCCACCACGGCCAGCCAGATCTTCCACCTGCTGCGCCGCCAGATGGTACGCGCGTTCCGCAAGCCGCTGGTCATCATGACCCCGAAGTCGCTGCTGCGGAACAAGGACGCCACGTCGCCGATGTCGGAGTTCACGAAGGGCGAGTTCCGCACCGTGATCCCCGAGCTCGACGCCGCGGTGGACGGTGCCAAGGTCAAGCGCGTGATCGCCTGCTCGGGCAAGGTGTACTACGACCTGGTCAAGAAGCGCACCGAGCGCAAGTCCGCGGACGTCGCCATCATCCGCGTGGAACAGCTCTATCCGTTCCCGCACAAGGCCTTCCAGGCCGAGATGAAGAAGTACCCGCACGCCACCGAGATCGTGTGGTGCCAGGACGAGCCGCAGAACCAGGGCGCCTGGTTCTTCGTGCAGCACTACATCCACGAGAACATGCTCGAAGGCCAGAAGCTCGGCTACGCCGGTCGTCCGGCCTCGGCCTCGCCGGCCGTGGGCTACGCGCACCTGCACCAGGAACAGCAGATCGCTCTGCTGGAGCAGGCCTTCACGAAGCTCAAGGGCTTCATCCTGACCAAATAAGACACACGCCCGCCGGTCGTGGCGCCGCTGTCCCGAGGGACGGGGCCCGCCACGGCCCGGTCTCGCGTCAACGCTCAAAACAAGAGAATATTCATGGCAATCGTAGAAGTGAAGGTTCCGCAGCTGTCGGAGTCGGTGTCTGAGGCCACCCTGCTGCAATGGAAGAAGAAGGCCGGCGATGCCGTCGCCGTCGACGAGATCCTGATCGAGGTCGAGACCGACAAGGTCGTGCTGGAAGTGCCCGCACCCTCGGCCGGCGTGCTGGTCGAGATCGTGCAGGGCGATGGCGCCACCGTCGCCGCCGAACAGCTGATCGCGCGCATCGACACCGCCGCCATCGCCGGCGCCTCGGCCCCCGCCGCTGCCGCTGCTGCACCGGCCGCCGCCCCGGCCCAGGCCGCCGCACCGGCGCCGGCCGCCGCCAGCAAGGGTGACGTGGCGATGCCCGCCGCCGCCAAGCTGCTGGCCGACAACAACCTCAAGACCGGCGACGTCACCGGCACCGGCAAGGACGGCCGCGTGACCAAGGGCGACGTGCTGGGTGCGGTCGCCGCCGGCGCCAGGCCCGCCGCCGCGGTCGCCGCCGCGCCGGCGCCGGCGCCGAAGGCCCCGCTGCCCGCCGTGGCCGCCCCCGTCATGCAGCTGGGCGACCGCCCCGAGCAGCGCGTGCCGATGTCGCGCCTGCGCGCGCGCATCGCCGAGCGCCTGCTGCAGTCGCAGGCCCAGAACGCGATCCTGACCACCTTCAACGAAGTCGACATGGCCCCGGTCATGGCGCTGCGCAAGAAGTACCAGGAGAAGTTCGAGAAGGAACACGGCGTCAAGCTCGGCTTCATGAGCTTCTTCGTCAAGGCCGCTGTCGCTGCGCTCAAGCGCTACCCGGTGATCAACGCCTCGATCGACGGCAACGACATCGTCTACCACGGCTACTTCGACATCGGCATCGCCGTCGGCTCGCCGCGCGGCCTGGTCGTGCCCATCCTGCGCAACGCCGACCAGATGACGTTCGCCGAGATCGAGAAGAAGATCGCCGAGTTCGGCCAGAAGGCCAAGGACGGCAAGCTCTCGCTCGAGGAGATGACCGGCGGCACGTTCTCGATCTCGAATGGCGGCACCTTCGGCTCGATGCTGTCGACGCCCATCATCAACCCGCCGCAATCGGCCATCCTGGGCGTCCACGCCACCAAGGATCGCGCCGTGGTGGTCGATGGCCAGATCGTCGTCCGGCCGATGAACTATCTCGCGATGTCGTACGACCACCGCATCATCGACGGCCGCGAGGCCGTGCTGGGCCTGGTCGCCATGAAGGACGCGCTGGAAGATCCGTCGCGTCTGCTCTTCGACATCTGAGGACAACGTCATGAGCAAATCATTCGACGTCGTCGTCATCGGCGGGGGCCCCGGCGGCTACATCGCAGCCATCCGCGCCGCGCAACTGGGCTTCAACGTCGCCTGTGTCGACGAGTGGAAGAACGACAAGGGCGGTCCGGCCCCGGGCGGCACCTGCACCAATGTCGGCTGCATCCCGTCCAAGGCGCTGCTGCAGTCGTCCGAGCACTTCGAGCATGCGGGCCACGGCTTCGCGGACCATGGCATCAAGCTCGAGAAGCTGGCCATCGACGTGCCGAAGATGCTGGCCCGCAAGGCCGGCGTCGTCAAGCAGAACAACGACGGCATCCTGTACCTGCTGAAGAAGAACAAGGTCGCGTTCTTCCACGGCCGCGCGAGCTTCGTCAAGGCGGTCGACGGCGGCTACGAGCTGAAGGTGGCCGGCGCCGCGGAGGAATCCATCACGGGCAAGCACGTGATCGTGGCCACCGGCTCCAACGCCCGCCCGCTGCCGGGTGCCCCGTTCGACGAGGACAAGATCCTGTCCAACGACGGCGCGCTGCGCATCGGCGCGGTACCCAAGACGCTGGGCGTCATCGGCTCGGGCGTCATCGGCCTGGAGATGGGTTCGGTGTGGCGCCGCCTGGGCGCACAGGTCACGATCCTGGAGGCGCTCCCCGCTTTCCTGGGCGCGGCCGACGAGTCCATCGCCAAGGAAGCCGCCAAGGTCTTCGCCAAGCAGAATCTCAAGATCGAGCTGGGCGTCAAGGTCAGCAAGGTCGACGCCAGCGGCAAGGGCGTGGCGGTGTCGTACACCGACGCCAAGGGCGCCGAGCAGGTGCTGGCCGTCGACAGGCTGATCGTCTCGATCGGCCGCGTCGCCAACACCGTCGGCCTGAACCCCGACGCCGTGGGCCTGAAGCTGGACGAGCGCGGCCTGGTCGTGGTCGACGACGAGTGCCGGACCAACCTGCCCAACGTCTGGGCCATCGGCGACGTCGTGCGCGGCCCGATGCTGGCGCACAAGGCCGAGGAAGAAGGCGTCGCGGTGGCCGAGCGCATCGCCGGCCAGCATGGCCACGTCAACTTCAACACCGTGCCCTGGGTCATCTACACCAGCCCCGAGATCGCATGGGTGGGCCAGACCGAGCAGGCGCTCAAGGCCGAGGGCCGCGCCTACAAGTCGGGCCAGTTCCCGTTCCTCGCGAACGGGCGCGCCCGCGCGCTCGGCGACACCACGGGCTTCGTCAAGTTCCTCGCCGACGCGAAGACCGACGAGATCCTGGGCGTGCACATGATCGGCCCGATGGTCTCCGAACTGATCGCTGAGGCCTGCGTGGCGATGGAGTTCAAGGCCTCGGCCGAGGACATCGCGCGCATCTGCCACGCGCACCCGTCGCTGTCGGAAGCCACGAAGGAAGCCGCGCTCGCCGTCGACAAGCGCACGCTGAACTTCTAGAAGAAACGGCCCCACGGTCGCTGGCGCTCCCTGCCCCCGAGGGGCCGGCCGCGAGCGGCCCGGCGGAGCCGGTTCCGCCGCTCCCTTGACTTTCTCCTGGGATCGATGAGCGGCAGCGCCGGGGAGGTGCTGCCGCTCTTTCATTGGCCAATACGAATGCCCACCGTCACCGAGCTATACCAACAGACGCTGGCCGAGCGCGGCTTCACCGCCGACGCCGCGCAGCTGAACGCCGTCGCGGCGCTGCAGCGCTGCGAGGACGAGTGGATCGCCTACAAGTCGCGGCGCGCCAACGCGATCACCAAGATCCTGGTGCGTCCGCCGATCCCGCGCGGCGTCTACATGTACGGCGGCGTCGGCCGCGGCAAGAGCTTCCTGATGGACTGCTTCTTCCAGGCCGTGCCGCTCAAGCGCAAGGTGCGGCTGCACTTCCACGAGTTCATGCGCGAGGTGCACCGCGAGCTGCAGGAACTCAAGGGCATGGCCGACCCGCTGCAGGAACTCGGGCACCGCATCTCGTTGCGCTACCGGCTGATCTGCTTCGACGAGTTCCACATCTCCGACATCACCGACGCGATGATCCTGCACCGGCTGCTGCTGTCGCTGTTCGACAACCGCGTCTCGTTCGTCACGACGTCCAACTTCAAGCCCGACGATCTCTATCCGAACGGGCTCAACCGCGACCGCATCCTGCCCGCCATCGCGCTGCTCAACGAGAAGCTGCAGGTCATCAACGTCGACGCCGGCACCGACTACCGGCGGCGCACGCTCACCGACGCCCAGCTGTACCACACGCCGCTGGGCCCGGCGGCCGACGCCGACATGGCCGCCACCTTCGACCTGCTGGCCGAGGCGCGCGACGAGAGCCCGATCCTGCACATCGAGCACCGCGAGATCCGCGCCCGCCGGCGTGCCGGCGGCGTGGTGTGGTTCGACTTCCGCCAGCTGTGCGGCGGCCCGCGCTCGATGAACGACTACCTCGAGCTGGCCACCCAGTTCCACACGGTGATGCTCTCGGGCGTGCCGCAGATGTCGCCGCGCCTGGCCGCCGAGGCGCGCCGTTTCACGTGGCTGGTGGACGTGCTCTACGACCGCCGCGTCAAGCTGGTCGTCTCGGCCGAGGTGCCGCCCGAGCAGCTGTACCTGGCCGGCCCGCTGGCGCACGAGTTCCCGCGCACGATCTCGCGGCTCCAGGAGATGCAGTCGTCCGAGTACCTGGCGATCGCCAAGCGCGACGTCGACACCGGCCTGACCTGAGGGCCGTGCGACGGCCTCAGGTGCCTTGCGCGTCCAGGCCGTCGGTGCCAGGGCGCGGGGCCAGCGCCAGGCCCGCCAGGAAGCCCAGGCCGACGATCGCGACGATGCTTGCCGCCAGCCACGCCGAGTTCAGCTCGGCCCAGGCGGAGACCACCGGCGACAGCTGCGCCGCCGCGCCGAGCGCCGCCGTCCCCAGGCTGATGCCGCTGATGGCGATGCACATCACCCGCGACGCGCGCGCCGAGCCCGTGCCGGGACGCTGGAGCAGCCGCGCCACCCACCAGCCGTTCAGGCCGTCGGTGACGATCATGCCGGCCACGAACGCGCCAGCGAGCAGGCCCACCGCGGCCAGTCCGTGGCGGGCGGCACCGGTGGCTGCCATCAGCGCGGCCTGGCTGATGGTGTCGAAGGAGATCGCGAACAGCACGCCCACGCCCATCACCGCGCGCCGGCTGCAGGCGCGCAGCGCGCCGTCGTAGAGCGTGCTGCGCCAGCCGGCCAGCGCCACCGGCTCGCCGGGCGCGGCCTGGCGCCAGGCGAGCAGGTTCAGCGCGCCCAGCAGCGCCAGCAGCGCGATCGAGGCCCAGGCGCCGAACGGCTCCAGCCAGCCCGGCGCGGTCCAGGCGCCCGCCGTGAGCGCCACCGCGAACGCCACGGCCAGCACCACGGCGCCGTGGCCCGCCGAGAACCAGACGCCGGTGCGGCGGGCGAGGGCAGGGCGCGCCTGGGCGTTGCAGCGGGTCATCGCGTCGATCGCGGCCAGGTGGTCGGCATCGACGCCATGGCGCATGCCCAGCACCAGCGCCACGACGGCGAGGCCCAGCAGGTCGGAGAGCGGAGTGGCGGCGTTCATGGGGGCAGCGCGACTATAGACCGGCACGAATCCATGCAGGCGGCGTGCCAGGCCGCGGCCAGCCCGAGCGCCTTGTCGAGGGTTGCACGCCTGCTGCATCCGGTCGCGTGTTCGTCGCGTATACCTCCCCAGGCACGCGAGATCGCGCCAGGACGGGCCTGGCGAACACCGGGCCCTCGCACTGGACAGGGAGACCCGGATGCACCCCCGCTGCCTGAAGACGACGATCGCCGCCGCGCTGGGCCTGCACTGCGCCATCGCCGGCGCACAGGCGCCCGCGGGCGAGGCGCCCCTGCAGGTGTCGAGCGTGCAGCAGGTCGAGGTCGACGGCCACTACGCCAACGGCGTGGGCAGCTCCGACGCGGCCTCGCAGGGCAGCGTGCGCGGCGAGCGCCTGACCGACCTGCCGCTGCTGCGTCCCGGCGAGGTGCTGGAGACCGTGCCGGGGCTGGTCGTCACCCAGCATTCGGGCGACGGCAAGGCCAACCAGTACTTCCTGCGCGGCTACAACCTGGATCACGGCACCGACTTCGCGACCTTCGTCGACGGCCTGCCGATCAACATGCCCACGCATGCGCATGGCCAGGGCTACACCGACCTGAACTTCCTGATCCCGGAGCTCGTCGAGAAGATCGACTACCGCAAGGGCCCGTACTTCGCCGAGGACGGCGACTTCGCTTCGGCGGGCTCGGCCCGCATCCAGTACGTCGATCGCCTCGCGCACGACCTCCTCGACCTGAGCGCCGGTGCCAACGGCTACCGCCGCCTGCTGCTGGCAGGCTCGCCGCCGCCGGTAGCCGGGCCGCGCATGGTCGGCGCGCTGGAGCTCGAGCGCGACGACGGCCCGTGGACGACGCCCGAGGGCGTGCGCAAGTTCAACGGCGTGCTGCGCCTGGGCGACGGCAGCCACGAGAACGGCTGGTCGGCCACGGCGCTGGGCTACGCGTCGCACTGGACGTCCACCGACCAGGTGCCGCTGGCGCTGATCGAGTCGGGCCGCCTGGGGCGCTACGCGGCGCTCGATCCGACCGACGGCGGCAAAAGCGCGCGCGTCGCGGTCACCGGCGAGTGGCATGCGCACGACGGCGCCGGCTATTCCACCGTGTCGGCCTACGCGCAGCACGCGCGGCTCGCGCTGTGGTCGAACTTCACGTACTTCGAGTCGGACCCGCTGCACGGCGACCAGTTCGAGCAGAAGGAGAGCCGCAACACCGTCGGCGGCCAGGCCGTGCACGGCTGGCAGCACGCGCTGTTCGGTCGCGACGCCACCACCGAGGCCGGCCTGCAGCTGCGCCACGACCACGTCGACCTGGGACTGCTGGATTCCCAGGCGCGCGTGCCGTTCGCCACGGTCAGCGACGACCACGTCGACGAGACCGCACTGGGCGCCTGGGTGCAGAACGCCACCACCTGGCTGCCCTGGTTCCGCACCTTGCTTGGCGTGCGCGCGGATCGCGTGCGCATGGACGTCGTCGCGCGGCGCACGCCCGCCGGCGGCGGCCACGGCGCCGGCGGCAAGGTGTCGCCCAAGCTAGCGCTGGTGTTCGGGCCGTGGGAGAAGACCGAGCTGTTCGCCAACGCCGGGCGCGGCTTCCACAGCAACGACGCGCGCGGCGTCGTGGCGACGGCCGACGCGGTGCCGGCGCTCGTCGCCAGCAAGGGCGCGGAACTCGGGCTGCGAACGCAGGTCGTGCCGGGCCTGCAGACCTCGCTGGCCTTCTGGCGCCTGGACAGCGACTCGGAGCTGGTCTACGCCGCCGACGCGGGCGGCACCGAACCCAACGGCGCCAGCAAGCGCCACGGCATCGAGCTCGACAACCACCTCGCGCTCGGGCGCTGGCTGCGGGTCGATGCCGACATGGCGTGGACGCATGCGCGCTACGCCGATGCGAATGCCAACGGCGAGGCCGGCAACTTCATCGGCAACGCGGTCAGCCGCGTCGGCCTGCTGGGGCTCACGCTGCACCCGCCGGGGCCGTGGTCGGCCGGCATGGTCACGCGCTTCATCGGCGCGTATCCGCTGTCGCAGGACGGCGCGCTGCGCGCGCCTTCGGCCGTCGTGTCCAACCTCCAGGTGCGGCGCATGCTGGCGCCGCGGCTGTCGGTGCAGCTGGACGTGCTCAACCTGTTCGATCGCCGGTTCTACGACATCGAATACGCGCAGGACTATCGCGTGGCGCCCGGTGCGCCCGTCGTCCCGGCCGGCGTCACCGTGCACCCGGGCGAACCGCGGTCCTGGCGCGTGAGCCTGGATTTCAAGCTCTAGTCGGCGCGGCATGACCGAAAAAGGTGCGTTGCGCCTTCAAATGGCGCGTTGCGCACCGCATCGGTGACCTGGGGTGCCGGTCTGCGATGCATCAGACCGGGCCTGCACGCTCCAGGAATGCGCACACATATTGCTTCTTGGTGCGTCAACCTCGAATCCGCACCATTCTGGTCAGACGCAGGTTGACTTCGCGAAAGAAGAACGATGGAGAACCTGAGACAAAGCGCCGACGTGCTGTTCCTGTTGCTGGGCGCCGTGATGGTGCTGGCCATGCACGCCGGCTTCGCCTTCCTGGAGCTGGGCACGGTGCGCAAGAAGAACCAGGTCAATGCGCTGGTCAAGATCCTGGTCGACTTCTCGGTGTCGACCGTGGCGTACTTCTTCGTCGGCTACGTGGTGGCCTACGGCACCAGCTTCTTCGTCGACGCGCAGCACCTGGCGCTGCGCAACGGCTTCGAGCTGGTGCGCTTCTTCTTCCTGATGACCTTCGCCGCCGCGGTGCCGGCCATCGTCTCCGGGGGTATCGCCGAACGCGCCCGCTTCGAGCCCCAGCTGGCCGCGACGGCGGTCATCGTCGGCCTGGCCTACCCGCTGCTGGAAGGCGTGGCCTGGAACGAGCGCTTCGGGGTGCAGGCCGCGCTGAAGGGCTGGTTCGGCGCGCCGTTCCACGACTTCGCCGGCAGCGTCGTCGTGCACGCGATGGGCGGCTGGGTGGCGCTGGCCGCCGTGCTGCTGCTGGGGCCGCGTGCCAACCGCTATCGCAAGGACGGCGCGATCAGCGCGCATCCGCCCTCCAACATCCCGTTCCTGGCGCTCGGTGCCTGGGTGCTGGCGATCGGCTGGTTCGGCTTCAACGTGATGAGCGCGCAGACCCTGGGCAAGATCTCGGGCCTGGTTGCCGTGAACTCGCTGATGGCCATGGTGGGTGGCACGCTGGTGGCCGTGGTGATGGGGCGCAACGACCCGGGCTTCGCCTACAACGGCCCGCTGGCCGGCCTGGTGGCCGTGTGCGCCGGCTCCGACCTGATGCATCCGATCGGCGCGCTGGTGGTCGGGGCGGTGGCCGGCGCGATCTTCGTGCGCATGTTCACGCTGACGCAGAACCGCTGGAAGATCGACGACGTGCTGGGCGTGTGGCCGCTGCACGGCCTGTGCGGCGCCTGGGGCGGCATCGCCGCGGGCCTGTTCGGCCAGACCGCGCTGGGCGGGCTGGGCGGCGTGTCGCTGGCGTCGCAGGCGCTCGGCACCCTGGGCGCCGTCGCCTGGGGCCTGGCCAGCGGCTTCGCGGTCTACGGGTTGCTGCGGCGCTTCGTCGGCCTGCGGCTGACGCAGGAAGAGGAGTTCGAGGGCGCCGACCTGTCGATCCACCGCATCGGCGCGACGCCTGAGCGCGAAGCCAGCTGGTGAAATGACGGCCCCCACGCTCGCTGGCGCTCGCTGCCCCCGAGGGGGTCGGACGCGAGCGGCCCGGCGGAGCCGGATCCGCCGCTCCCTTGAATCTCCGCGGGTGCGAGTGAGCGGCTGCGCCGGACGCAAAGATCAACGGCGCCTCGCGGGCGCCGTTTTCGTGAATGAGGGCAGGCTCAGGTGATCGCTTCGATGCGCACCAGGACCAGCGACAGGTTGTCGCCGGATCCGCGGGCGCGCTGGCGCGCCTTGCTGATCAGCATCTCGGTGGCCTCGCGCGGCGACAGCGCGTTGATGATGGCGCCGATCTCGCGCGCGGTGAGGTAGTGCCACAGGCCGTCGCTGCAGGCCATCAGCGCGTCGCCCACTTCCAGATAGTCGATGTGGTTGAGTTCGACCGGCGGATCCTGCTGGGTGCCCAGGCACCCGGTCAGCAGGTTGGACTGCGGATGGGTGTTGGCCTTTTCCTCGGTCAGCCGGCCTTCGTCGATGAGGCGCTGCACGTAGGAATGGTCCTTGGTGCGTCGCACCAGCTCGGCGCCGCGGAAATGGTAGATGCGCGAGTCGCCTGCGTGGACCGTGTAGGCCTGGCGGTTGGGCATCACCAGGAATGCGGCCAGCGTGCTGTGCGGCTCTTCCTCGGCGGTGATGGCGGTGAGCTTGATCATCAGGTGCGATTCGACCACCAGGCTGGTGAGCATGGCCGTCGGGTCGTCGCGCGCGGGCGAGAAGCGTTCGAACACCTGGCGCGCGGTCATCACCACCTGGTCGGCCGCCGTGCGACCGCCGCTCTTGCCGCCCATGCCGTCCGCCACCAGGCCCAGCGCGCACCCGGGTATACGCGGATGCACCAGCAGCTCGATCTGGTCCTGCTGGTAGGCGCGGTCGCCCTTGTGCAGGCCGGTCGAGGCCGAAATGCGGAAGCCTTGCGTGGTCATGTTCATGATCGCCAATATAAACTGTGATTGCGCCCGTCACGGGCTTCCGCCATGAATGAATCCCTGCATTCCCCACAACGTCACTTGATCGAGCTTCGAATGGCCCATGCCGACCTCGATCAACTGATCGACGTGGCGAGCGAGCAGGCGTCCATCGACGAACTGGCGCTCAAGCGGCTGAAAAAGCGCCGTCTCCTCCTGCGCGACCAGATCTCGCAGCTCGAAGCCGACCTCTCCCCGCCAGAAAAAGCGTGACCCCATCCGATCCGCAACAGGCACCGGCGCTGGTGCAGGCGGTGCTGCGCGCGCTCTCGGCCGACGGCCCGCTGGCACGCGAGGACGACGCCTACCTGGAGCGCAGCGGCCAGCTGATGATGGCCGGGGCGGTGGCGCAGGCGATCGAGGACCGCTCGACGCTGGTGGTCGAGGCCGGGACCGGCGTCGGCAAGACCTTCGCCTACCTGGTGCCGGTGCTGCTGGCCGGGCGCCGGGCGCTGGTCAGCACCGCCACCAAGAACCTCCAGGACCAGCTCTTCTATCGCGACCTGCCGCGCCTGATCGCGTCGCTGGGCGTGCCGCTGTCCATCGCCCTGCTCAAGGGCCGCTCCAGCTACCTGTGCCCCTACCGCATGGAGCGCGCCCGCAGCGAGGCGAGCTTCGCCGACCGGTCGGCGATCCGGGCGCTGTCGCGCATCGAGACCTGGGCCCAGTCCACCGTCACCGGCGACCTGAGCGAACTCGAAGGCCTGGACGAGCGCTCCGAGGTCATCCCGCTGGTGACCTCCACCCGCGAGAACTGCCTGGGCAGCGAGTGCCCGCGCTACACCGCCTGCCCGGTGATGAAGGCCCGTCGCGAGGCGATGGCGGCCGACGTGGTCGTCGTCAACCACCACCTGTTCTTCGCCGACATGGCGCTGCGCGAGGGTGGCGTGGCCGAACTGCTGCCGTCGGTGGACGTGGCCGTGTTCGACGAGGCACACCAGATGGTGGACATCGGCGTGCAGTTCCTCGGCCAGACGCTGGCCACGGGACAGGCGATCGACCTGTCGCGCGACCTGGTCGGCGCCGGCCTGCAGCAGGCGCGCGGCCTGGCCCCGTGGACGGAGCTGGCGGCGCGCATGGAACTGCTCGCCCGCGAGGTGCGCCTGGCCGCGGGCGGTCCGCGCGCGCACGCGACGGGCGGCGGCACCGGCAGCACCCGCCGGCCCTGGGACCAGGTGGAGGGCGAAGGCCTGCTGCCGGCGGCACTTGCCGCGCTGGCGGCGCACTGCGCGCTGCTGGTCGAGACGCTGGAGCCGCTTCAGGAGATCGGCCCCGACTTCACCAAGCTGCGCGGCCGCGCCGACGCGCTGCGCGCCCAGTGCGCGCGCTTCCAGGGCGGCGCGCCCGAAGGCCAGGTGCGCTGGGTGGACCTCACCACGCACCAGGCGCGGCTGGTGGAGTCGCCGCTGGACATCGGCGGCCCGCTGAGCGTGCAGCGCGAGGCCGCGCCGCGCGCCTGGATCTTCACCTCGGCCACGCTGGGCGACGACGACGCGCTCACCTGGTTCTCCGAGCCGGCCGGCCTGGCTGACGCCCGCAAGCTGCGCGTCGACAGCCCGTTCGACTACGCCGCCAATTCCTGCGTCTACGTGCCGCGGCGCTTCGCCGCGCCGGCCGACGCGCACCATGCCGAGAGCGTGGGCCGCGCCGCCGCGCATTGCGCCGCGGCGCTGCACGGGCGCACCTTCGTGCTGACCACAACGCTGCGCGCGATGCGCACCGCCGCCGATGCGCTGCAGGCCGAGCTCGGCAAGCTGGGCGCGTCGCTCGAGGTGCTGGTGCAGGGCACGCTGCCCAAGCGGGCGATGCTCGAGCGCTTCACGCGCGGCGGCTGCGTGTTGGTGGGCTCGCAGAGCTTCTGGGAGGGCATCGACGTGCCCGGCGACGCGCTGCAATGCGTGCTGATCGACAAGCTGCCGTTCCCGCCGCCCAACGATCCGCTGATCGAGGCGCGGGTCAAGCGACTGCAGTCCCAGGGCCGCGACGCGTTCAACGACTGCTTCGTGGCCGAGGCCGCGGTGTCGCTGAAGCAGGGCGCCGGGCGCCTGATCCGCACCGTCGCCGACCGCGGCCTGCTGGTGATCTGCGATTCTCGGCTGCGCACTGCGCGCTACGGGCCGCGCCTACTGGCGGCGCTGCCGCCGATGCGCCAGCTTGACGACGGCGGCCAGGCGCTTGAATGGCTGCGCGAGCTTGCGACGAGCCACGACTAGAAACGCCGGGGGCCGCGAAAACGCGGCCCCCGGAAGCTCAGGTGCGGCGCGGCTTCACCAGAACTTCCACCAGGCCTTCTTGTTGACTTCGGCGAACGAGCTGTTGGGGAAGTTCTTGTCCAGCACGCGCTGCGCGTCGTCGCGCAGCTGCTTCAGGCCCAGCTTGTCGTAGGCGGCGACCATGACGGACAGCGCCTCGGCGGTGGAGGCCGTCTGCGGGAACTCCAGCACCGATTCCTTGGCACGGTTGGCCGCGGCCACGTAGGCCGAGCGCCGCATGTAGTACTTGGCCACCTGCACCTCGTACTCGGCCAGCATGTTGACGGTGAAGTCCATGCGCAGGCGTGCGTCGGCGGTGTACTTCGAGTCGGGGAACTGCTCGGACAGCTGCTTGAACGACTGGTACGACTCGCGCGCGGCGGCCTGGTCGCGCTCCGACAGGTTCTGGCCGGTGAGGTTGCCGAAGAAGCCCAGGTCGTCGTTGAAGTTGATCACGCCGCGCAGGTACAGCGCGTAGTCCAGCGCCGGGCTGGACGGGTGCAGCTTGATGAAGCGGTCGATCGTGGCCAGCGCCTGGACCTTGTCGGCGGTCTTCCAGTACAGGTAGGCGAGCTCGAGCTGGGCCTGCTGGGCGAGAATGGAGCCTGCCGCCTTGCCTTCGATCCGGTCGAGCGACTTGATCGCGCGGTCGTAGTTGGCCGACTCGACGTCGTCCATCGCGTCGGCGTAGAGCTTCTCCACCGGGGTCGCGGCGTCCTTTTCGGCCTGGGTGGCCCCGCAGGCCGCCAGGACGGCGGCCAGGGAGATCGGCGCCAGGAGCGTGACGAAGCGGCGGATAGCAATCGAGAAGGTCATTGGCTGGGCGCGTGGCAGCGCTTGGTCGCGAGTATGGAAAGAATCCCTGGAATTATATGAGCAGCGCCCTGACAGACTCCGAACCCGACCAGCGCCCCGACGAGGGGGAGCCGGACGACGACGCCGCCGAGATCCGCACCCACGCGGTAACGCTGGCGCAGCACGGCGAGCGCCTGGACAAGCTGCTGACGACGCTCGCGCCGGAGTTCTCGCGCGCCCACCTGCAGGGGCTGGTGGCCGACGGCCGGGTGCTGGTCGAAGGTAAAGTTTCGTCCAGCGCGTCCGTGCGCGTGAAGGCGGGCTGGCGGGTGCAGGTGGAACTGGTGCGTCCGGTCCAGGACCAGGCGTTCAAGCCCGAGGACATCCCGCTGGACGTGGTCTACGAGGACGAGCACGTGCTGGTGGTCAACAAGCCGGCCGGCCTGGTGGTGCATCCGGCGGCGGGCAACTGGTCGGGCACGCTGCTCAACGGCATCCTGCACCGCGATCCGGCGGCCGCCGCGCTGCCGCGCGCCGGTATCGTGCACCGGCTCGACAAAGACACCTCCGGTCTGATGGTGGTGGGCCGCACGCTGGAGGGCGTCACCGGCCTGATGCGCGACATCGCCTCGCGCGTGGTCAGCCGCAAGTACCTGGCGCTGGTGCACGGCCGGCTCAAGACCGAGCAGGAGTCCATCGAGGCGCCGATCGGCCGCGACCCCAAGGTGCGCGTGCGCATGGCGGTGGTCAACAGCGGCAAGTGGGCGAAGACCGACATCGACCAGGTGGCCTACGCCGAAGGCATCGCCGCGGTGCGCTGCACGCTGCACACTGGGCGCACGCACCAGATCCGCGTGCACATGACGTTCCGCGGCCACCCGCTGGTGTCCGACGAGCTCTACGGCGGGCGGCCGGCCCTGGGCATGACGCGCCAGGCGCTGCACGCGGCGCACCTGGCCTTCAGGCACCCGGTCACCGGGGAGGCGCTGCGCTTCGACGCCGCGCCACCCGCCGACTTTCGCCAGGCCTGGGCGCACATCGTCGGCGACGACCTGCTGGAGGACTTCAGCGACGACCTCGCCGGGTGAGCGCCCGGGGCGGGGAAACACCCGAGGACGCCGGCGCCAGATATTCGGCGGCGAGCGCACCGATGCGGTTACAATGAGCCATTCCTCCTCCGGACCGTGAGTTCGTGACCCGCCGTGAAGGCGCTTGGTGACGCGTCAACCGGAGCTGGGAATGGGGCGATTCCAACCGCGCGCAGTGCTGCCCGAAGCCCGCCGGCCCCGCTTGAAACTGGAATCACTCCCTGAATACGCGGCCGTGCATGGTGGTTTGCGCCTCGAATGATGGCGTCGCCGTGCTGCCGCTGACACCGGCCCCCCCAATGGCCTGCTGATGCAGGCGGACACCCGCTAACCGTCGATGAATACCCAGGATGCCAAGCGCGTTCTTGAAACCGCGCTGATCTGTGCGAATCAGCCGCTGCCGCTGCGTGCCATGCGCAACCTGTTCGACGACCAGATCGGCTCGGACACGCTGCGCGCCATGCTCGACGAGCTGGTGCGCGACTGGAGCGGCCGCGGCGTCGAGCTGGTCTCGATCGCCTCCGGCTGGCGCTTCCAGAGCCGCCCGGAGCTGCGCGAGTTCCTCGACCGCCTGCACCCCGAGAAGCCGCCGAAGTATTCGCGCGCGGTGCTCGAGACGCTGGCGATCATTGCCTACCGCCAGCCGGTCACGCGCGGCGACATCGAGGACATCCGCGGCGTGATGGTCGGCAGCCAGATCATCAAGCAGCTGGAGGATCGCGGCTGGATCGAGGCGATCGGCCACCGCGACGCGCCCGGCCGGCCGTCGCTGTTCGCCACCACGCGCCAGTTCCTCGACGACCTGGGCCTGGCCAGCCTCGACCAGCTGCCCACGCTCGAAGGCGGCCAGGCGCCCACCGACGCGCTGGCCGACCTCCAGCCCAGCCTGCTGGGCGAGGTGCAGGGCTCGCTCGAGCTGGCGCCCACGCTGGACGACGGCGCCGCGGACGACGCGGGGGCCGACGACGGTGCCGCGCCCGCCCTGGCCGAGGAGGCCGTTCCCGCGGCCGCCGAGGCGGGCGACGTGCACGCCGCGGAGGCGGTCGCGGCCGATGGCGACCTCCCGGCCGGGGTCACCCACCCGGGCGCGGCCGTCGAACCCGCGGTACCCGCGCCCGACCATCTGCCCGCGGTACCCGCGCCCGACCATCTGCCCGCGGTGCCGGCGCCGGCCCACCCGGCCGAGCCCACGCTGGCCCATGCCGAGGCGGCCCAGGCGACGCGCCAGGCTGACGCCATCGCGGCGGCCATCGCTGCCGACCAGGCCCATGCCGCCCAGCTGGCCGGCCCGGGCCAGTCGACTCCCATCCCCCATTTCGCGCCGTCATCGGCGACCCCGCCGACGACCGACGAACATGCACCCGCATCTTCCGGTTCGCCCGAATTCCTCGAAGATCACCTGAAACAAGGTCCGCTGCAATGAGTTCCGATACCCCGGATGTGACGCCCCAAGACGCGTCGGCAGGCACGAACACGCCCGAAGGCACGACGCCCGCCGTCAAGAAGCCGCGTGCGCCGCGCAAGACCGCGGTGAAGGCCGCGGCCGAGGCCGCCGAACCCGTCCAGGCGCCGCTGGCCGACGACCCGGCCGCCGCGGCCCCGCGCAAGCGCGCCCGCAAGGCGGCCGAGCCGGTCGAGGGCGCCGATGCGGCGCCTGCGCAGCAGGTCGCCGTGCCCGAGGCGCCCCCCGCCGCCGAGACGTCCGAAGCCCGTGCGCCGCGACCCCCGCGCGTGCGCGCCGAGCGGCGCCCCGCGGCCGCCGAGGACGGTGAACCGTCGACCACCGCGGCCGGCGAGCCTGGCGATGACGCCGGCTCGGGCGACGATGCCCCGGGTGCCGATGCTGCCGCGCCGCAGGGCGAGGGCGGCCAGGCGGGTGAAGGCCCGGGCGAAGGCCGGCGTTCGCGCAGCCGTCGCCGCCGTCGTGGCCGCCGTGGCGGCGCCGACGACGCGCCGGCCGACGGCGGCCAGCGCGCCGAAGGCGTCGAAGGCGACGCCGACGGCGAGCCGGGCGAGGAGGGCGCCGAGCCGCGTCCGCCGCGCGCCGAGCGTCCGCCGCGTCCGGAGCGCGGCCCGCGTCCGGTCGTCGAGTTCGCCAGCGCCGACGTGTCCGACACCTTCGCCGGCGTGCTGTCGGGCGACTTCGACAACGAGGCCGAGATCGTCGAAGGCGTCAGTGCCATCCCCGCCAAGCGCGTGCTGGCTGCGGAGCCGGACGCCCCCAAGCTGCACAAGGTGCTCGCGCAGTCGGGCATCGGCTCGCGCCGCGACATGGAGCAATTGATCACCGACGGCAAGGTCACCGTCAACGGCGAAGTGGCCCACACGGGGCAGCGCATCTCGTTCGGCGACGAGGTGCGCGTGGCGGGCCGCGTGGTCAAGCTGCGCATCGCTCCGCCGCCGGCGCGCGTGATCGCGTACCACAAGCCCGCGGGCGAAGTCGTCACGATGGACGACCCGGAAAACCGCCCGACCGTGTTCCGCCGCCTGCCGCGGCTGGCGCACGGCAAGTGGCAGTCGGTCGGCCGGCTCGACATCAACACCGAAGGCCTGCTGCTGTTCACCAATTCCGGCGACCTGGCCAACAAGCTGATGCACCCGCGCTTCGGCGTGGAGCGCGAATACGCGGTGCGCGTGCTCGGCACGCTGGAGCAGGAGGCGCGCGAACGCCTGCTGAGCGGCGTCGCCATCGACGGCCAGGAAGCGCATTTCAAGTCGATCGAGGACGGCGGCGGCGAGGGTGCCAACCGCTGGTACCGCGTCGTCATCACCGAAGGTCGCAACCGCGAGGTGCGCAAGCTGTTCGACGCGGTGGGCATGGCCGTCAGCCGCCTGATCCGCATCCGCTACGGCTCGGTGGTGCTGCCCAAGGGCCTGCGCCGCTCGGTGTGGGTCGATCTCGACGAGAACGACGTGCGCCGCCTGCGGCAACTGGCCGGCGCCGACAACACCCAGCGCGGCGGCCCGCAGCGCGACGACGGCCCGCGCGAAGGCGCCCCGGCCGAGGGCGAGAAGCGCAGCAACAACGCACCGCGCAACGAGCGCGGCCCGCGCGCCGACAACGGCCCGCGCGCCGACAACGGCGCGCGCGCCAATGGCGGCGGCCAGCAGCCCAAGCAGCGCGACCGCGGCGAGCGTCCGGGCCGCAACCGCGACCGCGGCGAGCGCCGGCCCGAGCAGGCCGCCAGCCCCGCGCCGTTCCGCGAGCCGGGCGACCCGAGCTTCATCCCGAATCCGCTGCAGCAGACCTTCGATCGCCGCGCCATCCAGCAGCGCGAGCGTCCGGTGGTCGTCGACTACGACGACGACACCGACGGCCCGATCGGTCCGATCCCCAACCCGCTGCAGCAGACCTACGACAAGCGCGGCATCTCCGGCACCCGCAACGCGTTCGGCAAGGGCGGCGGCGGTGGCGGCGGCGGCGGCGGCAAACGCGGCGGCGGTGGCGGCGAGCCCAAGCAGCCCGACCCGCTGCAGACGGCGGTCGGCTACATCGGTGCCGATACCTTCATCAAGAAGCTCAACAACCGCGGCGGCGGCGGTGGCCGCGGCGGCGGTCGCGGCCGGCGTTGAACCCGGCGGGCACGAATCGACTCGGACACCGGGGAGACCTTTCGTGACCCCCTCCGCTTATCAGATGTCACGAGCTCGGTCTAAAATGCCGGGCTTTGCTCAAGTTTTTGCCCCTGGAGAATCAAAATGACTGAACGTACCCTCTCGATCATCAAGCCCGACGCCGTCGCCAAGAACGTGGTCGGCCAGATCCTCGCCCGCTTCGAGGGCGCCGGCCTGAAGATCGTCGCTGCCCGCATGATGCAGCTGTCCAAGGCCGATGCCGAGGCGTTCTACGCCGTGCACAAGGCGCGTCCGTTCTTCAACGACCTGGTCAGCTTCATGATCTCGGGCCCGGTGATGGTGCAAGTGCTGGAAGGCGAAGGCGCGATCCTGAAGAACCGCGACCTGATGGGCGCCACCGACCCGAAGAAGGCCGACAAGGGCACGATCCGCGCCGACTTCGCCGACTCGATCGACGCCAACGCCGTCCACGGCTCCGACGCCGCCGAGACCGCGGCCAACGAAATCGCGTTCTTCTTCCCCGGCCTGCAGATCCACTCGCGTTGAGCGTGTAAGGCCGGCGCCCACCCGCCGGCCAACTGGAACAGCGCGATGACGACCATGAGCCTGCCGGGCCGCCCCAAAGGCGAATGCTCCCGCTCGGCGGGAAGGCGCGAGGCGCCAAGGGTGCACACATGATTCAAAACCTGCTTGACTTCGACCAAGCCGCCCTCAAGGCGTATTGCGAAGGCGTGGGTGAGAAATCGTTTCGCGCGACCCAGCTGTTTCGCTGGATCCACCATCGCGGCGTGGGCGACTTCGACGGCATGACCGACCTCGCGCGCTCCCTGCGCGCGAAGCTGGCCGACGTCGCCGAGGTGCGCCCGCTGACCGTGATGACCGACAAGGCCTCGGCCGACGGCACCCGCAAGTGGCTGTTCGACGTCGGCCAGGGCAATGCCATCGAGACCGTCTACATCCCCGAGGACGATCGCGCCACGCTGTGCATCTCGTCCCAGGCCGGATGCGCCGTCGGCTGCCGGTTCTGCTCCACCGGCCACCAGGGCTTCAGCCGCAACCTCTCCACCGGCGAGATCATCGGCCAGCTCTGGCATGCCGAGCACCGCATGAAGGCCGAGCGCGGCCTGGGCGCCAGCGAGCGCGCCATCAGCAACGTGGTGATGATGGGCATGGGCGAGCCGCTGCAGAACTACGCGCAGCTGGTGCCCGCGCTGCGCATGATGCTCGACGACCACGGCTACGGCCTGTCGCGCCGGCGCGTGACGGTGTCCACCTCCGGCGTCGTGCCGATGATCGACCGCCTGCGCGAGGATTGCCCGGTCGCGCTGGCCGTGTCGCTGCACGCGCCCGACGACGCGCTGCGCGACGTGCTGGTGCCGATCAACCGGAAGTACCCCATCGACGAACTCCTGGGCGCCTGCGAGCGCTACCTGGACGCCGCCCCGCGCGACTTCATCACCTTCGAGTACTGCATGCTCGACGGCGTCAACGATTCGCCCGCGCAGGCGCGCGCGCTCGTCGCGCTGGTGAAGAACCGGCTGCCCGTCAAGTTCAACCTCATCCCGTTCAATCCGTTCCCCGAGTCCGGCCTCAAGCGCTCGTCCAACGCGCGCGTGCTCGCCTTCGGCGAGGTGCTGCTGGAGGCCGGACTGGTGACGACCATCCGCAAGACGCGCGGCGACGACATCGACGCGGCGTGTGGTCAACTCGCAGGCGAAGTGCAGGATCGCACCGACGCCCAGCGGCGCATGGCGCGTACGATCCCGATCGTCGCGGCCGCGCCGGCGACGGCGGGCGGTCCCGCCGTTCCCCAACCTCTCAAGCAGTGAGTCACCATCGCATGCATCTCGTCTCCGGGTCTGCCAGGGCAACGCGCTGGATGAGGGCCGCGCTCGCGGCGACGGGACTGGTCGTCGGGCTGGCGGGGTGCGTGACCACCGGCGGGCCGGTGCCGCGCCCGCACCGCAACGACGACAATGACATCACCACGGCGTCCGACCAGACCAACGCCGACCGGCTGTCGAACACGCGCATGGAGCTGGCCGCCGCCTACCTGGGCCGCAACCAGCCGACCGACGCGCTGGACCAGGTCAAGCAGGCGCTGCAGGCCAAGCCCGACAATCCGGCCGCCTACGGCCTGCGCGGCCTGATCTACGCGTCGCTGGGCGACAACGAGAAGGCCGACGAGAGCTTCCACCGCGCGATGCAGCTCGCGCCGCACGACGCCGACCTGATGCACAACTACGGCTGGTACCTGTGCCAGCAGCGCCGCTTCGACGACGCCGACGTCCAGTTCCGCCAGGCGATCGTCGAGCCCAACTACCGCTCGGTGTCGCGCACGATGCTCGTGCAGGGCATCTGCCAGGCCCGCGCCGGCAAGCCGCAGGATGCCGAGCGTACGCTGTCGCGCGCCTACGAACTCGACCCGGCCAGCCCCACCATCGCCGTCAACCTGACGGAGGTGCTGTACCGCAACGGCCAGTACGAGCGCGCGCGCTTCTACATCCGCCGCGTCAACAGCCGACAAGAACTGGCGAGCGCGCAGACGCTGTGGCTGGCGGCCCGGATCGAGCACAAGCTCGGCCAGGCCGAACAGGTCAACGCCATGGGAGCCCAGCTTCGCGATCGCTTTCCGCAGTCACCGGAGGCCTTGCTGTTCGAAAAGGGCAAGTTCGATGAATGACGAGCTGACGCCGGAGCCGACGCCGGGCGTCGACGACGCGCATCCCCTGGCCGGGCCCCCCGCGGCCGACGGCGACGACACGCCGCCGCCTGCGCCGGCGGCCGCCGCCGGCGCCCGATCGGGGCCCGACACCGAGGTGCCGTCGCTGTTCGGTCCGCCCAGCGCGGGCGGCATGATCCGCATCGCCCGCCAGGCCCAGGACCTCGACCTGGCCTCGCTCGCGGCGATGCTCAAGATCCCGCTGCGCCGCCTGGAGGCACTGGAGAACGGCCGCCACGAGGAACTGCAGGGGCCCACCTTCGAGCGCGCGCTGGCGCAGGCCGCCTGCCGCGTGCTCAAGATCGATCCGAAGCCGGTGCTGGCCCTGCTCCCGCAGCACGAGAGCAACACGCTGGAGCGCGTGTCCGAAGGCATCAACACGCCGTTCCGCGACGGGCAGGGCAGCGGCGCCTTCGAGCTGCCCGCGCTGATGCGGCCGGTCGTCGTCATCGTCGTGCTGCTGGTGGTGGCCGCGGCGGCGCTGTTCTTCGTGCCCGACGGCTGGCTCACGCGCCTGGCGCGGCCGTTCGTCAACGGCCTGGGCGCGGGCGCGCCGGCAGCCGCCGCCAGCCCGGCCGCCGCCGGCGTCACGACCGTGCCGGTCGGGCTGCCCGCGGCCAGCGCAGCCGTGCCGGCCACGGCGGTGGCCTCGGCGCCGGTGCTCACCCCCGCGGCCGTGTCCGCCACCGCCGCGCAGGATGTCGACGAGGTGCTGGCCCACGTGGCGGCCGCGCCCAACATTCCGCTGCAGGTGGTCGCCAGCGCCGATTCCTGGGTCGAGGTGGTCGACGCGCAGGGGCATTCGCTGCTGTCGCGCACGGTCATGGCCGGCGAGACGGTGGGCCTGGACGGCGCCTTGCCCATGCGGGTGAAGATCGGCAACGCGCGCGGCACGCACCTGAAGCTGCGCGGCGACAATGTGGACCTGACGCCCTGGACGCGCGACAACGTCGCGCGCCTGGAGGTGAAGTGACCCTCCCGACGAGCTGCAAGCCATGACCGACACCCTCCTGCCCACCCTCGCCGACGCCGCCACCCTGCTCGACGGCGAGCCCATCGCCGAAGTCGCGCCCGCCGCGCGCCGCACGCGCCAGGCGCGCGTGGCCTGGGGCAGCCATGTCGTGACCGTGGGCGGCGACGCGCCGGTGCGGGTGCAGGCCATGACCAACACCGACACGGTGCAGGTGATCGAGACCGCGATCCAGGTCAAGGAACTGGCGCTGGCCGGCTCGGAGCTGGTGCGCATCACGGTCAACACGCCCGAGGCGGCCGCGGCCGTGCCGCACATCCGCGACCAGCTCGACCGGATGGGCATCGACGTGCCGCTGGTGGGTGACTTCCACTACAACGGCCACCGCCTGCTCACCGAGTACCCGGCCTGCGCCGAGGCGCTGTCGAAGTACCGCATCAACCCGGGCAACGTCGGCCGCGGGGAGAAGGGCGACCGCCAGTTCGCGCAGATGGTCGAGGTGGCGTGCCGGTACGACAAGCCGGTGCGCATCGGCGTGAATTGGGGCAGCCTCGACCAGGAACTGCTCAAGGCCCTGATGGACGCCAATGCGAAGCGCTCGCAGCCCTGGGAGCTCAAGCAGATCATGTACGAGGCGCTGGTGCGCTCGGCCATCGACTCGGCCCAGTCGGCGCGCGACGTCGGCCTGGATCCGAACCAGATCCTGCTCAGCTGCAAGATGAGCGCGGTGCAGGACCTGATCGCGGTCTACCGCGGCCTGGCCAGGCGCTGCGACTACGCGCTGCACCTGGGCCTGACCGAGGCCGGCATGGGCACCAAGGGCACGGTGGCCTCGGCCGCCGCGCTGTCGGTCCTGCTGCAGGAGGGCATCGGCGACACGATCCGCGTCTCGCTCACCCCGCAGCCGGGCGAAGCCCGCACGCAGGAGGTGGTGGTGGCGCTCGAGATCCTGCAGTCGCTGGGCCTGCGCCACTTCAACCCGAGCGTCACCGCCTGCCCGGGCTGCGGCCGCACCACCAGCACGGTGTTCCAGGACCTCACCAAGCAGATCGACGATTTCCTGCGCTCGCAGATGCCCGTCTGGCGCGAGCGCTTTCCCGGCGTCGAGGGCATGAAGGTCGCGGTCATGGGCTGCATCGTCAACGGCCCCGGCGAGAGCAAGCACGCCGACATCGGCATCAGCCTGCCCGGCACCGGCGAGGCGCCGTCCGCGCCCGTCTACATCGACGGCGAGCGGGTGCTGACGCTGCGCGGCGACAACATCGCCGGCGAGTTCCAGGCGATCGTCGAGCAATACATCGAACGTCGCTACGGCGCGGCAACCGCGGCGCATTGAAGCTCCGGTAGCCTCGCCCCCCAGCGTCTTCCCATCCATCCCAGCGGCCGCGCGTCGGGCCGCTCGATTCCTGTTTGCCCATGGCTGAAATCCTGCGTGCCGTCAAAGGCATGAACGACATCTTCCCGGCCGCCGTGCCGCGCAAGGCGAGCGAGACCCTGCCCACCTCCGAGATGTGGCAGTGGTTCGAGCACACTGCGCGCTCGGTGCTGCGGCGCTACGGCTACCAGAGCCTGATCACGCCCATCGTCGAGCCCACCGCGCTGTTCGTGCGCGGCATCGGCGAGGTGACCGACATCGTCGAGAAGGAGATGTACTCCTTCGCCGATTCGATGAACGGCGACAAGCTGACCCTGCGCCCCGAGCACACCGCCGGCATCGTGCGCGCGATGATCGAGCACAACGCGCTGTACAACGGCCCGCTGCGCCTGTGGTCCATGGGCCCGGTGTTCCGCCACGAGCGCCCGCAGAAGGGCCGTTACCGCCAGTTCAACCAGCTCGACGTCGAGGCGCTGGGCTTCGCCGGCCCGGACGTCGACGCCGAGCAGATCCTGCTCACGCGCACGCTGCTGCGCGAGCTGGGCCTGAAGGAGGGCGAGCACGTCCGCCTCGAGATCAACAGCCTGGGCCAGCCGGCCGAACGCGCGGCCCACCGCGCCGCGCTGGTGACGTATTTCGAGGCCCATGCGGGCCTGCTGGACGAGGACTCGAGGCGTCGGCTGGTGACGAATCCGCTGCGCATCCTGGACAGCAAGACCCCGGCGATGCAGGAGATGATCGACGCGGCGCCCCGGCTGATGGACTTCCTCGGCGCCGAGACGCTGGCGCACTTCGACGCCGTGCGCGCCGTGCTGGAGGCCGTCGGACTCGACTACCGCATCAACACGCGCCTGGTGCGCGGCCTGGACTACTACAACCTGACCGTGTTCGAGTGGGTGACCGACAAGCTCGGCGCCCAGGGCACGGTCTGCGGTGGCGGCCGCTACGACGGCCTGGTCGAACAGCTGGGCGGCAAGCCGACTCCGGCGGTGGGCTGGGGCCTGGGCATCGAGCGCCTGCTGCTGCTGCTGGAGGCGGTGGGCATCGTGCCGCCGGACCATGCGCCGGACGCCTACGCCGTCGTCGCCATCGAGCAGGCCCGCGTGCCCGCGATGGTGGCCGCCGAGGCGCTGCGTGCCGCGGGGGTGTCGGTGCAACTGCACGCGCAGGGGCCCGAGGGCCTGGCCAGCGTCAAGTCGCAGTTCAAGAAGGCCAACGCCAGCGGGGCGCGCTTCGCGCTCGTTTTCGCCGGCGAGGAACTTGCACGGGGTGTCGTGGGTCTGAAGTCGCTGCGCGGCGGGGAGGCGGAGCAGGTCGAACGCCCCCTGGACGACGTCGCGGCCTGGGCCGCGGAGCTGCGCAACGCATAATCGACGATTGGCCCGACCTTTCCGGGCCGCGTCATTCCTTTGCCTGGGGCTCGCGTCCCGGGCGTTTCCAGATTCACGACAGACCGATTCTCCGATGGCACAACAACTCGATCTCCAGGAACAAGAACAGGTCGACGCCCTCAAGGCGTTCTGGGCCAGGTACGGCAACCTGATCACGTGGTCGGTCACCCTGCTGCTGGCGGGCTTCGCGGGCTACAACTACTGGATGAAGCTGGAGCGCGACAAGTCCAGCCTGGCCAGCACGATGTACGGCGAGCTGCAGGCGGCTGCCACGGCCGGCGACGACAAGCGCGCCGCCCAGGTCTTCGGCGACATGAAGGCCAAGGTGCCCAAGACCACCTACGCCCAGCTGGGCGCGCTGCTGGCGGCCAAGACTCAGGCCGACAAGGGCGACATCGTCAACGCCACGGCCAACCTGCAATGGGTGGCCGACAACGGCAACGACGAGAACGCCGCGGTCGCGCACCTGCGCCTGGCCGGCCTGCTGGCCGACGCGAAGAAGTACGACGACGCGCTCAAGCAGCTCGCGCTGGTCAAGCCGGCGTCGTTCGCGCCGCTGGTGTCCGATCGCCGCGGCGACATCGACCTGGCCCAGGGCCAGAAGGACGCCGCCGCCAAGGCGTACAAGGTGGCCTACGACGGCCTGCCGGCCACGACGCAGTACCGCATCCTGGTCGAAGCCAAGCTGACGGCGCTCGGCGCCGCGCCGGCCGCCTCGGCCGCGTCCGGAGCCGCCCAGTGAGCGCCGTGACGACTCTTCGCGCGCTGTCCGCCGCGGCGTTCGTCGCCGCGTCCGCACTGCTGGCCGGCTGCGCCGACGACGTGGCCAAGCCGACGCCGCTGGAACCGCTGGCGCCCAAGATCGCGGGCCACGAGGTCTGGAAGCTCAGCCTGGGCAGCTTCAGCACGCTCAACGCGCTGGCCGGCAACGCCGGCTTCGGGCCGCAGGGCGTGGCGGTGGCCGGCAACAACTTCGTCATCGGCGCGCTCAACGGCGCGCTGGTCTCGGTGGACGCGGCCACCGGCAAGGAGAACTGGCGCGCGGACGCCGGCGGGCGCCTGTCCACCGGCATCGGCTCCGACGGCCGCTTCAGTGCGGTGGTCACCCGCGCGGGCGATCTCGTGGCGCTGGACGGCGGCAAGATCATCTGGCGCCAGCACCTGGACAGCCCGGTCGTCACCGCCCCGTTCGTGGCGGGCGAGCGCGTGTTCGTACTGGGCGTGGACCGCTCGGTGCAGGCCTTCGACGCCCTCGACGGCAAGAAGCTGTGGGTCTACGCCCGCGCGGGCGACGCCCTGACGCTGTCGCAGGCCGGCGTGCTCACGGCGTGGCAGGACACGCTGCTGTTCGGCCTCGGCGCGCGCCTGACCGCGCTCGATCCGCTCAAGGGCACCGTGCGCTGGGAAGTCCCGGTGGCCGCGCCGCGCGGCACCAACGAGGTCGAGCGCCTGGCCGACCTG
Source organism: uncultured Vitreoscilla sp. (assembly GCA_964418745.1). Lineage (GTDB taxonomy): Bacteria > Pseudomonadota > Gammaproteobacteria > Burkholderiales > Burkholderiaceae_C > Scleromatobacter. Next base: position 39,559 of record CAYQMX010000025.1, on the reverse strand, counting down.
GTCGGCCCGGCCGCGCGCGTGGGCAGCGTCTACTGCATCCGCGCGTTCCAGAACGGCATCGGCTGCATCGACGCCGAGCGCGTGACCGCGCTGTGGTCCATCAACGTCGGCGGCGCGCAGTCCCTGGGCGCCGACGAGGACTACGTGTTCGCGGGTGACGCCAGCGACCGCCTGAGCGCGCGCCGGCGCGCCAATGGCGAGAGCGTGTGGCTCAGCGACAAGTTCCAGAACCGCAAGCTCAGCGGCATGCTGTCCATCGGCAAGGTGCTGGTGTTCGGCGACCTCGACGGCTACGTGCACTTCCTCGACCGCGCCACCGGCGCACCGCTGCTGCGCCTGCCCACCAACGGCGCGCAGATCGTCGGCACCCCCGTGCGCGCCGGCAACACGCTGGCCGTGACGACGCAGGACGGCTCCGTCTACGCGTTCCGTCCGGAATGAGCGCCCCCTCGCGACCGACCAGGAGCCCTTCCGCGTGAAACCCGTCATTGCACTCGTCGGCCGACCCAACGTCGGCAAGTCGACGCTGTTCAATCGGCTGACCAAGTCGCGCGACGCGATCGTGGCCGACTTCGCGGGCCTGACGCGCGACCGCCACTACGGCGACGGCCGCCACAACGGCACCGAGTTCATCGTCGTCGACACCGGCGGCTTCGAGCCCGATTCCACCACCGGCATCGTCAAGGAGATGGCGCGCCAGACGCGCCAGGCCGTGGCCGAGGCCGACGTGGTGGTGTTCGTCGTCGACGTGCGCGCCGGCCTGTCGGCGCAGGACCACGACATCGCGCGCTACCTGCGCACGGCCCAGAAGAACGTGCTGGTCGCGGTCAACAAGGCCGAGGGCATGTCCGAATCGCCCCTGCTCAACGAGTTCCACGAGCTCGGCATGGGCGAGCTGCACCCGGTCTCCGCGGCGCACGGCCAGGGCATCCGCAGCCTGCTCGACGCGGCGCTCGAGGGCTACGTCGTCGAGGCCGAGGAAGAGGAATTCGGCGCCTCGGCGATGGACCGCCCGATCCGCCTGGCGGTGGCCGGACGCCCCAACGTGGGCAAGTCCACGCTGATCAACACCTGGCTGGGCGAGGAGCGCCTGGTGGCGTTCGACATGCCCGGCACCACGCGCGACGCCATCACGGTGCCGTTCGAGCGCGACGGCCAGAAGTTCGAGTTGATCGACACCGCCGGGCTGCGCCGCAAGGGCCAGGTCTTCGAGGCGATCGAGAAGTTCTCGGTCATCAAGACCCTGCAGGCGATCGCCGATGCCAACGTTGTCGTGCTGCTGCTCGACGCGACGCAGGGCGTCACCGACCAGGACGCGCACATCGCCGGCTACATCCTCGATTCCGGCCGCGCGGTGGTCATCGCCATCAACAAGTGGGACGCGGTCGACAGCTACCAGCGCCAGATGCTGGACCGCTCGATCGAGTCGCGCCTGGCGTTCCTGAAGTTCGCCCCGGTCATCAACATCTCGGCGCTCAAGCGCCAGGGGCTGGGTCCGCTGTGGAAGAACATCGCCGACGCCCACGCCTCGGCCAACCGCAAGATGTCCACGCCGGTGCTCACGCGCCTGCTGCTGGAGGCCGTCGAGCACCAGCAGCCGCGCCGCGACGGCATGTACCGCCCCAAGATGCGCTACGCGCACCAGGGCGGCATGAATCCGCCGGTCATCGTGGTGCACGGCAACTCGCTGGACCACGTCACCGACGCCTACAAGCGCTTCCTCGAGGGGCGTTTCCGCGACTATTTCAAGCTGGTGGGCACGCCGCTGAAGATCGAGATGCGATCGGGGCGTAACCCATTCACGGACAAAGAAGATTAAAGTTAACCCGTACACCGGCAGGCGGGACGTCGCGTGTGATAACGTGAACTCTTTCCCAACACACGTACTTTCAACACGGAGAATATCGTGAGCAACAAAGGGCAACTCCTACAAGACCCCTTCCTGAACCTGCTGCGCAAGGAGCATGTTCCGGTGTCGATCTACCTGGTCAACGGCATCAAGCTGCAGGGCCACATCGAATCGTTCGACCAGTATGTGGTGCTGCTGCGCAATACCGTCACCCAGATGGTCTACAAGCACGCCATCTCCACGGTGGTCCCCGGCCGCGCGGTGAACTTCCACGCGGGTGACGCTCCGGAATGACGGTGCGGTCCGAGGGCGGCGAGCGCGCGGCCGCTCCGGAGCGAGCCGCCGAGCCCCCACGGGGGGCGACGAGCGAAGCGAGTGGGGGTCAACATCATCCGGTGCGCGAGCATCGGCAGCGCATTGACTGACGACACCTCCCGCGGCCCCCAGCACGGCGCTTCCACGCACGGCGAGCCGCCGCGCGTGATCCTCGTGGGCGTCGACTTCGGCCGCGGGTCGTCGTTCGATCCCACGCTCGACGAGCTCGCGCTGCTGGCCGAATCCGCGGACGACATCCCCGTCGCCCGGGTCACCGCGCGCCGCAAGGCGCCGGATCCGGCCCTGTTCGTCGGCAGCGGCAAGGCCGACGAGATCAAGGAACTGGTGCTGGCGCACCGCGCGCAGGGCGTGCTGTTCGACCAGGCGCTGTCGCCGGCGCAACAGCGCAACCTCGAGAAGCACCTGGGCGTCGGCGTGGCCGATCGCACCGCGCTGATCCTCGAGATCTTCGCCGCCCGCGCCAAGAGCCACGAAGGCAAGCTGCAGGTCGAGCTCGCCCGGCTGCAGTACCTGTCGACGCGCCTCGTGCGGCGCTGGAGCCACCTGGAGCGCCAGCAGGGCGGCACCGGCGTGCGCGGCGGGCCGGGCGAATCGCAGATCGAGCTCGACAAGCGCATGATCGGCGAGCGCATCAAGCAGGTGAAGGAACGCCTGGTCAAGGTCAAGAAGCAGCGCCAGACGCAGCGCAAGTCGCGCGAGCGCAGCGGCACCTTCCGGGTCTCGCTCGTGGGCTACACCAACGCGGGCAAGTCGACGCTGTTCAACGCGCTCGTCAAGGCCGACACCTACGTCGCCAACCAGCTGTTCGCCACGCTCGACACCACCACCCGCTCGATGTACCTGCAGCAGGTGGAGACCTCGGTGTCGCTGTCCGACACCGTGGGCTTCATCCGCGACCTGCCGCACAAGCTGGTCGAGGCCTTCCGCGCCACGCTGCAGGAGGCGGCCGACGCCGACCTGCTGCTGCACGTGATCGACGCCGCCAGCCCGCTGCTGCAGGAGCAGCGCGACGAGGTCGAGCGCGTGCTGCACGAGATCGGCGCCGACGAGGTGCCGCAGGTGCTGGTCTACAACAAGCTCGACCGGCTGGACGTCGCGCAGCGCCCCGAGGCGCTGGTCGACGCCATCGAGGGCGAGCGCGGCGTGCGCACGCCGCGCGTGTTCGTCAGCGCGCTCGGCGGCGAGGGCCTGGACGCGCTGCGCCAGGCGATCGCCGACGCCCTGGTCGCCAGCCAGAACGCCCCGCGCGAGGACTTCGAACGCGATGCCCGCTTCGCCGGCTCCGACGTGGACGACAATGACGCCGACCGCGACTCGCAAGTTACGGTTTCGTCCCCATCATCTTCTGCATGAACATGCCCGAGAACACCTCATCGTCTTCCGCGCCGACCCCGCGTCGGCGCGCGCTGCTGCGCAAAGTCCTTGGCCGCGTCATGGCCCAGGGCCAGGACGGACCGCCCGACCTCGAGGAGATGTGGCGCGACTTCACGCGCAAGCTCTCGTCGTTCTTCGGCGGCGGCAAGAAGGGGGGCGAGCCGGGCAACGGCGGCTTCCAGCCGGACGCGCGCAGCGCCGGCGTGGGCGCCGCGCTGGTGGCGGTCATCGTCGTGGTGGTCTGGCTGTTCAGCGGCTCGTTCATCGTCCAGGAAGGCCAGAAGGCCGTGGTGACCACGTTCGGCCGCTACAGCCACACCGTGGAGGCGGGCTGGGGCTGGCGCTGGCCGTACCCGATCCAGGCCAACGAGACGATCGACTTCACGCAGACCCAGACCGTGGAGGTGGGCGCGACCAACGTCTCGCCGTCCACCGGCCTGCGCGACTCGGCGATGCTCACGCAGGACGAGAACATCGTCGACGTGCGCTTCAGCGTGCAGTACAGCCTGAAGGATGCGCGCGCCTTCCTGTTCGAGAACAAGAAGCCGCGCGACGCCGTGGTGCAGGCCGCGGAATCGGCGGTGCGCGAGATCGTCGGCTCGAGCCGCATCGACTCCGTGCTCTACGAACAGCGCGGCGCGCTGACCGCGGCGCTCGTCAAGTCCATCCAGTCGCAGCTCGACACGCTGGACGCCGGCATCCTGATCGCCAACGTCAACATCGAGAGCGTGAACCCGCCCGACCAGGTCACCGCGGCGTTCAGCGACGTCGTCAAGGCCGGCGTCGATCGCGACGCGCTGAAGAACGAGGGCCAGGCCTACGCCAACCGCGTGATCCCCGGTGCCCAGGGCGACGCCGCGCGGCTGCGCGAGGACGCGCTGGCCTACAAGGCGCGCATCGTCGGTGCGGCGCAGGGCGATTCGAACCGCTTCAAGGCCGTCTACGCCGAGTACCAGAAGGCGCCCGCCGTCACGCGCGACCGCATGTACATCGACGCGATGCAGGAGGTCTACGCCAGCGTCACGAAGGTGATGGTCGACACGCACGGCGGCAACAACCTGATCCAGCTGCCGCTGGACAAGCTCACGCAGGCCGCGGCCGCCGCCGCGCCGGCCGCCGCCGCGCCCGCCGACGCCAGCGCCGCCGCGACGGTCACCGTCACGCCGACCGACCCCGCAGCCACCGACGCCCGCTCGCGCGAAAACGCGCGCGGCCGCGATCGCGACAGCCGCTGAGGAGCCGCATCATGAACAGAATCCTTCTTGCGATCGGCGCCGCCGTCGTCGCCCTGCTCGTGGCCTCGTCGTCGCTGTTCATCGTCGACCAGCGCCAGGTGGCCGTCATCAAGACCTTCGGCGAGATCAAGTCCGTCATCACCGAGCCGGGCCTGAACTTCAACTGGCCGCTGGTGCAGACGGTGTCCATGCTGGACAAGCGCATCCAGACGCTCGACAACCCGTCGCCGAGCGCCATCTTCACGGCCGAGAAGAAGAGCCTGGTGATCGACTGGCTGGTCAAGTGGCGCATCAACGACCCGCGCCAGTACATCCGGAACAACGGCGTCGAGCAGCGCAACCTCGAGAACCGCCTGGCCGCCGTGGCCCAGGCCGCGTTCAACGAGGAGGTGACCAAGCACACGGTGCGCGGCGTGCTGTCCGACGAGCGCGCGCAGATCATGCAGAACGTCAAGTCGCGCCTGGAGTCCGAGTCCAAGCCGTTCGGCATCGAGATCCGCGACGTGCGCATCAAGCGCGTCGACTTCGTCGCCGACGTCACCGCCTCGGTCTACAACCGCATGACCTCGGAGCGCAAGCAGGTGGCCAACGGCCTGCGCGCCGAGGGCGAGGCGATCAAGGAGCGCATCCGCGCCGACGCCGACAAGCAGAAGGCCGTGATCGTCGCCGAGGCCACGCTGGAAGCCCAGAAGACCAAGGGCGAGGCCGATGCCCAGGCCACGCAGATCTACGGCGAGGCCTTCGGCCGCGATCCGAAGTTTGCCCAGTTCTACCGCAGCCTCGAGGCCTACCGCGCCAGCTTCAACAAGAAGTCGGACGTCGTGGTGGTGGACACCGGATCGGACTTCTTCAAGGCCATGCGCGGCTCGGGCAGCGCGGCCGACGCCGGCGCGGCCTCGGCTGCCGCCCGCAAGCACTGAGCCCGTGGCGTTGCTGCTGGCCAGCGCCGTGGCGCTGGTGCTGATCTTCGAAGGGCTGCTGCCGTTCCTCAACCCCGCCGCCTGGCGGCGGGTGTTCGAGCGGGCGCTGCAGTTGACCGACGCCCAGATCCGCCTGCTGGGGCTGTCCAGCCTGGCCGTCGGCGTCGTGATCCTGCTCGTCTTCGGGCCCTGACGCGCCGGGCGCCGCCGCCGCGAAGGCTGGCTTGCCCAAAGCGGCGTTGCTGCCAGCCGCCAGCCGCCAGCCCGGCGCGAAACATTCGCTCGCCGGCGCGGACACATCGGTACAATCCCGGTTTTAACCCCCTCAGCATTCTCATGACGTCTGCTTGGCTACTGCCCGAGCACATCGCCGATGTCCTGCCGTCCGAAGCGCGGCGCATCGAGGAATTGCGGCGCAAGCTGCTCGACCTGGCCCGCAGCTACGGTTTCGAGCTGGTGATCCCGCCGATGCTGGAGCACCTGGAGTCGCTGCTTTCCGGCACCGGGCACGCGCTCGACCTGAAGACCTTCAAGCTGGTCGACCAGCTCAGCGGCCGCATGCTGGGCGTGCGCGCCGACACCACGCCGCAGGTCGCCCGCATCGACGCCCACCTGTTGAACCGCCAGGGCGTGGCGCGGCTGTGCTACTGCGGCCCGGTGCTGCATGCCCGGCCCGACCGTCCCCTGGCCACCCGCGAGCCGCTGCAGTTCGGCGCCGAGATCTACGGCCACGCCGGTCTCGAGGCCGACCTGGAAGTGCAGGACCTGGCGCTCGACGGCCTGGCCGCCGCCGGCGTCGGCGCGCTTGTCCTGGACATGGGCGACGCCCGCATCGTGCGCAGCCTGCTCGCCGGCGAGGGCCGCACGCCCGAATCGGTGGCCGACATCGTCGCCGCGCTCACCCTGAAGGATCGCAGCGCCGTCGAGACGCTGGTCGCGGGTTGCTCGACGCCGGTGCGCGCCGCGCTGCTGACGCTGCTGGACCTGTACGGCGGCATCGATGTCCTGGACGAAGCGCGCCGCCTGCTGCCGCCCCATCCGGCCATCGTCGCCGCGCTGGACGACCTGGCCTGGCTGGGCCGCCACGTGCGCGCCGCGCATCCCACGATCGAAGTGGGCTTCGACCTGTCCGACATGAGCGGCTACGCGTATTACAGCGGTGTGCGCTTTTCCGTCTACGCCCCCGGTTCCACCGACGCGCTGCTGCGCGGCGGCCGCTACGACGAGGTCGGCGCGGTGTTCGGCCGCAACCGACCGGCGGTGGGCTTCAGCCTGGACCTGCGCCAGCTCTCCGCCGCGATGCCGGTGGCGCCGCTGCGCGCGGCCATCCGCGCGCCGTGGAGCGAGGACGCCGGCTTGCGCGCCGCCATCCGCAAGCTGCGCGCCGCCAACGAGACAGTGGTGTGCGCCTTGCCGGGACACGAGCATGAGACGCAGGAATTCGCCTGCGACCGCGAACTGGTCGCCATCGACAACCAATGGACGCTGCGCGCCCTGGCTCCGGCCTGAGTCCGCGCCGCCCGCCTGCCGCCACCGCATCACCGGCTTTTCCGGCCGACGAACCTCTTCCCCCTGAATTCCCGACCCCATGCAACAAGGCAACACCTCCACCATCTCGCGCGGCCGCAACGTCGTCGTCGTCGGCACCCAATGGGGCGACGAGGGCAAGGGCAAGGTCGTCGACTGGCTGACCGACCACGCGCAAGGCGTCGTCCGCTTCCAGGGCGGCCACAACGCCGGCCACACGCTGGTCATCAAGGGCATCAAGACCGCGCTGCAGCTGATTCCCTCGGGCGTCATGCGCGACGGTGTCAACTGCTACATCGGCAACGGCGTGGTGGTGGACCCCACCCACCTGCTGTCCGAGATCGAGCGGCTGGAAAAGATCGGCCTGGACGTGCGTTCGCGCCTGTTCGTCAGCGAGGCCTGCCCGCTGATCATGCCGTTCCACGTGGCGGTGGACAAGGCGCGCGAGGCCGAGCGCGAGGCCTGCGGCGACGGCAAGATCGGCACCACCGGCAAGGGCATCGGCCCGGCCTACGAAGACAAGGTCGCGCGCCGCGCGCTGCGCGTGCAGGACCTGAAGCACCCGGAGCGCTTCGCCCGCAAGCTGCGCGAGCTGCTCGAGGTCCACAACGCGACGCTGGTGCGCCTGAAGCAGCCCACGCTCGAGTTCCAGCCGATCTTCGACCAGGCGATGCAGGTCGCCGAGCAGATCAAGCCGATGATGGCCGACGTCGGCTACGCGCTGCACAAGGCCCACCAGGCCGGCGCCAAGATCCTGTTCGAGGGCGCGCAGGGCACGCTGCTGGACATCGACCACGGCACCTACCCGTTCGTCACCTCGAGCAACTGCGTGGCCGGCAACGCCGCCGCCGGCACGGGCCTGGGCCCGGGCATGCTGCACTACATCCTGGGCATCACCAAGGCCTACACCACGCGCGTGGGCTCGGGCCCGTTCCCCACCGAGCTCGACATCCTCGACGAGGGCGGCGTCGGCCACCACCTGTCCATCGTCGGCCAGGAGCGCGGCACCGTCACCGGCCGCGCCCGCCGCTGCGGCTGGCTCGACGCCGCCGCGCTCAAGCGCGCCATCATCATCAACGGCATCTCCGGCCTGTGCATCACCAAGCTGGACGTGCTCGACGGCCTGGCGGAGATCAAGGTCTGCATCGGCTACAAGCTCGACGGCCAGGACGTGGACATCCTGCCGAGCGACGCCGACGACGTGGCCCGCTGCGAGCCGGTCTACGAAACGTGGCCGGGCTGGTCGGAGAAGACCTTCGGCCTGACCGAGTGGGACCAGCTGCCGCTCAACGCACGCCGCTACCTGGAGCGCGTCAAGGAACTGATCGGCGCGCCGATCGACATGGTGTCCACCGGCCCCGACCGCGACCACACCATCCTGCTGCGCCATCCGTACCGTTAATCCATCCCACAGACAAAGGACCACGATGCTCACCGACGACGGCAAGCACCTGTACATCTCCTGGGGTGAATACCACCAGCTGATCGAACGCCTCGCACTGAAGGTGCACGCCTCGGGCTGGCAGTTCGACCAGATCCTGTGCCTGGCGCGCGGCGGCATGCGCCCGGGCGACATGCTCTCGCGCATCTTCGACAAGCCGCTGGCCATCATGTCCACCAGCTCCTACCGTGCCGAGGCCGGCACGATCCAGGGCCGGCTGGACCTGGCCAAGTACATCACCCTGCCACGCGGCGAGCTCTCGGGCCGCGTGCTGCTGGTGGACGACCTGGCCGACTCCGGCGTCACGCTGGCGGCGGTCGCCGAGCGCCTGCGCGGCCTGCCGGCCATCAGCGAGCTGCGCTCGGCGGTGCTGTGGACCAAGGCCATCTCCACCTACACGCCCGACTACTTCGTCGAGGTGCTGCCCACGAGCCCCTGGATCCACCAGCCGTTCGAGGACTACGACAACATCTCCATCGAGACGCTGATCAAGCGCAACGCCGAACAGTGAGGGCGGGGCGCCCGCCTCGGCGGCGCCGCGATGGTTCCAGGGCTCGCTTCGGCGGGCCCTTTTCGTTTCCGCATCGTCCCGCGCCGCGAGCGTGGGCGAGCCTGGCCGCAGGGCAGGGCGCCGACGCCGCGGTGCGAACTGTGCCCCAAACACCCGGCATTTCCGGCGGCCCGCTTCGGCCCGAATCCCTAGAGTAGATCCCGCAACCGGCGGCCCGTGCGGGCCGGTCGGCGGACTGGAAACTCCACAGGTGAACGCCGCATGCTCAACATCGTGATTCCCATGGCTGGGCTGGGCTCCCGCTTCGCCAACGCGGGCTATGCCGACCCCAAGCCGCTGATCCCGGTGAGCGGCGTGCCGATGATCCGCCTGGTGATCGAGAACATGCGTCCGCGCCAGCCGCACCGCTTCATCTTCATCTGCCAGCAGGCCCACGTCGAGGCCTACGGCCTGCAGGACAAGCTGGGCCGATGGGGTGGCGGCAACGCCGTCGTCGTCGGCATCGACGGCGTGACCGCGGGCGCCGCCTGCACCGTGCTCGCGGCGCGGGACCACATCGACGGCGACGAGCCGCTGATGATCGTCAACAGCGACCAGTGGTGCGACGTCGCTGTCGACGAGTACCTGGCGCGGATGACGACGGATGGCCTCGATGGCTTGATCATGACGATGACGGCCCACGACCCGAAGTGGTCCTTCGTCGGCCTGGACGCGTCCGGTCGCGTGCGCTCGGTCGTCGAGAAGCAGGTGATCTCCGACGAGGCCACCGTGGGCATCTACAACTTCCGCCGCGGCGCCGACTTCGTGCGCGCGGCCGAGGCCATGATCGCGGCCGACGAGCGGGTCAACAACGAGTTCTACGTCGCCCCGGTCTACAACCGCCTGATCGCGGCCGGCCACCGGGTCGGCATCCACAACATCGGGGCCGAGGCGGCCGGGATGTACGGGCTGGGCATTCCGGCCGACCTGGATCTGTTCAAGTCGCTGCCGGTGCTGCACAAGGCGCTCGCGACATGCCAATGATGGACGTCCTCTCGCACCGCGGGTACTGGACCAGCGCGTCCGAGAAGAACCTGCCGGTGGCGTTCGAGCGCAGCTTCGCGCTGGGCTTCGGCACCGAGACGGACGTACGCGACCACGACGGCCGGCTGGTGATCAGCCACGACCTGCCGAGCGCCGCGTCGCTGCCGTTCGACGACTACCTGGGCGTCCTGGCGCGCACGGCCACGCGGCCGCTGCTGCAGGCCATCAACATCAAGGCCGACGGGCTGGCCACGGCGCTGGCCCTGGCGATGAAGGACAGCGTGCACCCCTGGTTCGTGTTCGACATGTCCCTGCCGGACACGCTCGCCCAGCTGCGGGCCGGCAATCCGGTGTACCTGCGCATGAGCGAGGTCGAGACCCTCCCGGCGGCGCTCGAATCGAAGATCAAGGGTGTCTGGCTGGACGCGTTCGACAGCCGCTGGTACGGCCTGGACACGATCGAATCCCTGCTGGCCCGCGGGCTGGCCGTCTGCGTCGTGTCGCCCGAACTGCACCGCCGCGACGACTACGCCGACCTGTGGCGGCTGCTGCGCCCGCTGCGCGGCAATCCGGCACTGAGCCTGTGCACCGACCTGCCGGAGCAGGCGCGCGCCTGCCTGGCGCTGGACTGACGACGGCAATCCCGAACAGAGGAAATGGCGATGAAAGCGATCAAGGCTGTGCTCTTCGACATGGACGGCGTCCTGATCGAAGCCAAGGAGTGGCACTTCGAGGCCCTCAACCGGGCGCTGGACCTGTTCGGCATGGCGATCTCGCGCTACGACCACGAGACCACGTTCGACGGCATCCCGACCAGCCGCAAGCTGGAGATCCTGTCGGTCGAGCGCGGCCTGCCGCGGGAGCTGCATGCCTTCCTCAACGAGATGAAGCAGCGCTACACGACGGAGATGGTGCACACGTTGTGCCGCCCGCGCTTCGCGCAGGAACGCGCGCTGTCCACGCTGAAGGCCCAGGGCTACCGGATGTCGGTCTGCTCCAACTCCATCCGCGCGACGGTGGAACTGATGATGGACAAGGCCAACCTGGCGCAGTACCTCGACCTGATGGTGTCCAGCGAGGATGTCGGCCGACCCAAGCCCGATCCCGCGATGTACCTCAAGGCGATGACCCATTTCGGCCTGACGCCCGACGAGTGCCTGGTCGTCGAGGACAACGAGAACGGCATCAAGGCCGCCAAGGCCTCGGGGGCACACCTGCTGGTCGTGCAGGACGTTGCCCAGACCAACATCACCAACATCATGGCGCGCATCCACGAGATCGACGCCTGGTACAACCGCTCGGCGGCATGAGGCGAGGTCTTCCCATGAGCAATGCTGCAGTCAACATCCTCATCCTGGCGGCGGGGCCGTCCGGCGGCGAGGCCCCGGGCGACTACCCGCTGTGCCTGACCGAAAGCGGCGGCGTGTCGCTGCTGGAGCGCATCGTCGAGAGCTGCGCCGACTTTGCGCAGGCCAGGTTCACCTATGCCTTCCTCGAGAGCGAGGTGCGCAAGTACCACCTCGACAACATCGTCGAGCTGCTGACGCCGGCCGCGCGCGTCGTCAGCGTCCAGCGCGGTGCGCTCGGATCGGGTTGCTCCGCGCTGCTGGCCGCGGCGACGATGGCAGCCGGCGACGAGCTGCTGATCGTCAGTGCCAACGAGTTCGTCGACATGAACCTGCACGGCGTCGTGCAGGACTTCCGCGCGCGCGGCCTGGACGCCGGCACGCTGACGTTCCCGTCGATCCACCCGCGCTACTCGTACGTGCGGCTCGACGCGGCGGGCGAGGTGATCGAGGCGGCCCAGCAGAACCCGATCAGCCGCCATGCGACGGCCGGCATCTTCTGGTTCAGGTCGGTCGGCGCCTTCGTGGAGGCGATGAAGTCCATGATCCGCAAGGACGCGAGCACGAACCAGGCGTTCTACCCGGCGCCGGCCTTCAACGAGATGCTGCTGCGCCACGCCCGCATCGGCGCCACGCCGATCGAGGCCGGACGCTACCAGCCGCTCAAGACCGAGCAGCAGATGGCCGCGTTCGAGCAGATGCAGATGATGAGCCGGGCGGTCGCATGAACACCGGCAGGCTTCAGGACATGGTCAAGGGCTGGTTCGTCGGCGACTTCGACCCGAGCGTCCTGCGGACTGCGGCCTGCGAGGTCGCGGTCAAGACCTACCGGGCCGGCGATCGCGAGGAGCTGCACCATCACAAGGTGGCCACCGAGGTGACCCTGATCCTCGCCGGCCGCGTGCGCATGTGCGGCCGCGAGTGGGGCGAGGGCGACATCATCGTGCTCGAGCCCGGCGAGGCGACCGATTTCGAGGCGCTGACCGATGCGATGAACGTCGTCGTCAAGACGCCCGGCGCCAGCAACGACAAGTATCCCGGCGCCGGTCCGGCGCGACCCTGCTGAACGCCGGCAGTCACCACCCCACGCGCAAGGCCAGAACCGATGTCATCCCGTCCCGCCAGGAAGCGCGTGTGCGTCGTCGCCAGCGGCAACCTGCGCGTGATCAGCCCCTGCACGGAGATCCTGGTCAGGCAACTCGGCGTGGCCGACAACGACATCGACTTCCACGCGCTGTTCTGGGACGACTGCGATCTCGAGGTCGCACGCGCCGCGCTGGGCAGCCTGAATTCGCTCACGCTGTGGACCACGCCGCGCGTCAACTTCACCGACGACCTGTCGGCGTATCCGAAGCCGGCCGAGACGGTCGTCCACAACTTCCTGTCGATGAACTGGGCCCGCCTCCAGCTGCGCGCCAGGCTGATGGCGCACGGCGCGTTCGACCGCTACGACCTGTTCGCGTTCGTGCGCCTGGACACCTGCTACAGCCGGCCGCTGGACTTCGCCGCGATGGATCAGACGCTGGCCCAGCACGACATCCTGCTGCCGCAGAACGGGCATTGGCGCGACGGCTGGAACGACCAGTTCTGCGTGGCGCGGGCACCGGCGATGCAGGCCTACCTGGGCCTGTTCGAGCACCTGCGCGGCTACCTGGAGCAGGGCGTCATGCTGCACCCGGAGACCCTGCTGCGCCACCACATGGAGCGCCACGGCGCGCGCCGCGGCCCGCTCAACCTGGTCAACTACCTCTGGCGCAGCGACTCCGTGTTCCAGGTCGGCTGACGCCGGTCGCGGGCCGGAATGAAAAAAGCCTCGCTGACCGAAGTCTGCGAGGCTTTCTCGAATATGGTGCCCAGAAGAGGACTCGAACCTCCACGCCGTTAAGCGCTAGTACCTGAAACTAGTGCGTCTACCAATTCCGCCATCTGGGCAAGGTACATTTCGTTGATCGGCTTTTCTTGCGGTGTCGTAGTCGTTACCGCGTTCAGGTCAATCAGCGAAGACAAGGATCATATCATCAAGAACAAAGCAGTTGCAAGCCCCCCCGCACTTTCCGGTGCATTGATGGGCGAAGCCGAGGGTGTGGTGTTCGGCCACCGCGACGGACACGGGTTCGTCAAGCGCGACGACGGCGAGCCCGACGTCTACATCTCGCAGCAGGAGATGCGCTCCGTGCTGCACCGCGACCGCGTCAAGGTGCGCGTCGTGCGCTTCGATCGCAAGGGTCGGCCCGAAGGGCGCATCCTGGAGATCGTCGAGCGCCGCAAGGCACCGATCATCGGGCGCCTGCTCAACGAAGGCGGGGCCTGGCTGGTGGCGCCGGAGGATCGCCGCTACGGGCAGGACATCCTGATCCCCAAGAACGCGACGGCCTCGGCGGTCGCGGGCCAGGTCGTGGCGGTCGAGCTCACCGAGCCGCCGTCGATGTACTCGCAGCCGGTGGGCCGCATCACCGAGGTGCTGGGCGAGATCGACGACCCCGGCATGGAGATCGAGATCGCGGTGCGCAAGTACGAGGTGCCGTATCGCTTCTCGGCCGAGACGCTGGCGCAGACGGCCAAGCTGCCCGACCACGTGCGCGCCGCTGACATGAAGGGCCGCATCAACCTGACCGACGTGCCGCTGGTCACCATCGACGGCGAGGACGCGCGCGACTTCGACGACGCCGTCTACTGCGAGCCGTACAAGTCCGGCCGCGGCAAGAATGCCGTCAACGGCTGGCGCCTGATCGTGGCCATCGCCGACGTCAGCCACTACGTCAAGCCGGGCGAGCCGCTGGACACCGACGCCTACGAGCGCGCCACCTCGGTCTACTTCCCGCGCCGGGTCATCCCGATGCTGCCGGAAAAGCTGTCCAACGGACTGTGTTCGCTCAACCCCGACGAGAACCGCCTCGCGATGGTGTGCGACATGCTCATCGGCGCGGACGGCGAGCAGGGCGCCTACCAGTTCTACCCGGCCACCATCTGCTCGCACGCCCGGCTCACCTACACCCAGGTGGCCGCGGTGCTGGGCAACACGCGCGGCCCCGAGGCCGCCGAGCGCGCCGACCTGGTGCCGCACCTGCTGAACCTGCACGACGTCTACCGCGCCTTGCTGAAGGCCCGCCAGCGGCGCGGCGCGATCGACTTCGAGACCACCGAGACGCAGATCATCTGCGACGACAACGGCCGCATCGAACGCATCGTGCCGCGCACGCGCAACGACGCCCACAAGCTGATCGAGGAGGCGATGCTGGCGGCCAACGTCTGCGCCGCCGACTTCATCGCGCTGCAGGAGCACGCGGCGCTGTTCCGCGTGCACGAGGGCCCGACGCCCGAGAAGAAGCTCACGCTGCAGAACTACCTCAAGGCGCTGGGCCTGGGGCTGTCGATCAGCGACGACCCCAAGCCGGCCGAGTACCAGGCGCTGGCGCAGGCCACCAAGGATCGCGTGGACGCGCAGCAGATCCACTCGATGCTGCTGCGCTCCATGCAGCAGGCCATCTACACGCCCAAGAACAGCGGCCACTTCGGCCTGGCCTACCAGGCCTACGCGCACTTCACCAGCCCGATCCGGCGCTACCCCGACCTGCTGGTGCACCGTGTGATCAAGGCGCTGCTGCACGGCAAGCGCTACCACCTGCTGGCCCCCGAGGTCGAATCGTCGGCGAGCGCCGGTGCGCGCAAGAGCACGCGCGGGACGGCCAAGTCGGGCGAGTCCGAGGTGGCGCACTGGGTGTCGGCGGGCGAGCACTGCAGCGCCAACGAGCGTCGCGCCGACGAGGCCTCGCGCGACGTCGAGGCCTGGCTCAAGTGCCGCTTCATGCGCGAGCGCCTGGGCGAGGAGTTCTCGGGCACGGTCAGCGCCGCCACCACCTTCGGACTGTTCGTCACGCTCGACGCGCTGTACGTCGAGGGGCTGGTGCACATCACCGAGCTCGGCGGCGAGTACTTCAAGTTCGACGAGGTGCGCCAGGAACTGCGCGGCGAGCGCACCGGCATCCGCTACGCGATCGGCGCGCGGGTGCGGGTGCAGGTCAGCCGCGTCGACCTGGACGGCCGCAAGATCGATTTCCGCATCGTGCGCGAGGCGGAGAGCGAGCGCCTGCTGGGGCGCGGCCGCAAGGGCGAGAGCGCGCAGCGCGGCAGCGCGCCGACGGCCGCCGAGCAACTGGCCGCCGTGGAGGCGCAGGACCGCCAGGTCAAGCGCGCCGGCCGCAAGACGCGCTCCGGCGGTGCCGGCGCGGCGCGGCCGGCAGCCGCCAAGACGGCCGCGCGCGGCGGCAAGCCGGCGACCAAGCGCTCGAAGCGCTGAGGCGTTCGCGCCTCCTTCGAGGAAGGCCCCGCCCGGCGGGGCCTTCCTGTTTCCGGAGCGGCGAATAGGGCGGTGTTGCCCCGCCTGATGCGGTCACTGGCCAGCCCGGCGGCATCGCAGAATCGGGAGAACCGAACCTCCCTGCCGAAAGTCCGCGATGAACGCCCCCCACGCCTGCCGGCTGCCCGACGCCTGACGTCCATGAGCAGCCGTCAGGATCCCTTCCTGGAATTCGAGTCCGGCCCGACGTCGCGTGCGAGCGGCGACGGGACGCGGGCAGGCGCGCGCCCGACGATCCAGGACGAGGGGGCGGTGGACGCGATCCCCGAGCTCGATGCGATCGGGGTCGACCACGACGCCCTGCTGCATTCGATGGTCTACCTGACCCGCCATCACGGCAAGGAGCGCTCGGCCGACTCGATGCTGGACGGCATGCCCATCGACGGCCTGCTCAATCCCGACCAGGCGGTGCGCGTGATGCGCGCGGCCGGCTACAACGCCGGCCTGATGCAGCGCGACATCGGCGACATCCATGCGCTGCTGCTGCCGGCCATCCTGCTGCTCAAGAACGGCGACGCCTGCGTGCTGGTGCGGCGCCTGGAGACGCCGCGCGGCCAGTCGCCGATCTGCGAGATCGTGATGCCGGGGCCGGAGTTCCACACCTGCCGCGCCACCGAGGCCGAGCTGGAGCAGGAATACCTGGGCTTCGCGCTGGTGGCCACGCCGCTGCCCGAGCAGGCGCCCGGCACCGCGGGACGCGAACACGCGCTGCTGGACCCGAACGGCCACTGGCTGTGGGGCACGCTGCGCCGCTTCATTCCGTACTACCGCTCGGCGATGATGGCCGCGCTGCTGAGCAACGTGCTGATGCTGGTCACCGGCCTGGTCACCTCGGTGATCTACGACAAGGTGATCCCGCACCAGGGCTTCGTCACGCTGTGGGCGCTGGCCGCCGGCTCGTTCATCGCGCTGGTGTTCGACCTGATCTCGCGCCAGCTGCGCAGCCACCTGATCGACACCGCCGGCAAGAAGGCCGACCTGATCATCGGCTCGCTGCTGTTCCGCCAGACGCTGGGCGTGCGCATGGAGCACCGCCCCGAGTCCGCGGGCAACTATGCCCACCACATCGCGCAGATCGAGGTCGTGCGCGAATTCTTCGCGGGCGCCACCTTGTCGGCGGTCAGCGACGTGCCCTTCATCGCGATGTACGTGGCGATGACCTTCGTCATCGGCGGGCCGCTCGGCTGGGTGCTGGTCGGCGCCATCCCCGCGCTGATCCTCATGGCGCTGGGCATCCAGCGCAGCCTGCGCCGCGCCATGAGCGCCAACCTGTCGCACCAGGCCGACCTGCAGGGCGTGATCGTCGAGGCGGTCGAGGGCCTGGAGGACCTCAAGGCCGTCGGCGCCCAGGGCCGCTTCCTGCACCGGTTCGAGGACGCGACGGCGGCTGCTGCCGAGGCGGGCCTGAAGGCACGCTGGATGGCGGGCTGGACCAACAACCTGTCCAACGTGTCGCAGCAGTTGATCACGCTGGTGATGCTGGTGTGGGGCGTCTACCTGATCCACGACGGCGTGGTCACCGGCGGCGCGCTGATCGGCGCCGTGATGTACGCCGGCCGCGCGGTGATGCCGGTCAACAGCGTCGTCGGCCTGGCCTCGCGCTACCAGGGTGCGCGCGCGGCGATGATGTCGCTGGACAAGATGATGGCGCAGCCGACGGAGCGCGAGAAAGGCCGTGCCTACGTCACCGGCCACGTCGTCACGGGCGCGATCGGCCTGAGCGACCTGAGTTTTGCCTACCCGAAGACCAGCGACGCGGCGGCGCCGCGCGTGCTCAAGAACGTGACCGTGCGGGTGAACGCCGGCGAGCGCATCGCGATCCTGGGGCGCATCGGCAGCGGCAAGTCGACGATCCTGCGCCTGATGGCGGGGCTGTACCAGCCTTCCGAGGGCTTCGTCGACGTCGACGGGCTGGACCTGCGCCAGATCGACCCGGCCGACTACCGCATGCGCGTGGGCTTCGTCTCGCAGGAGCCGCGCCTGTTCAAGGGCACGCTGCGCGACAACGTGATGATGGGCCGGCCGCAGCTGGATGCGGCCAAGCTTGCCGACGTGGCGCGCGTGACCGGGCTGGATCGCGTCGTGGCCGGCCATCCGCAGGGCTGGGAGCTGTCGGTGGGCGAGATGGGCGGCCTGCTGTCCGGCGGCCAGCGCCAGCTCGTCGCGCTGGCGCGCTGCCTCATCACGAAGCCGCAGATCCTGCTGATGGACGAGCCGACCAGTTCGATGGACGCGCAGTCCGAGGTGATGTTCCTGCGCCAGCTCAAGGAAGCGGCCGGCACGCGCACCCTCATCATGGTCACGCACCGTCCCGCGGTGCTGGAGCTGGTGGACCGCGTGATGGTGGTCGATGGCGGCAAGGTGGTGCTCGACGGCCCCAAGGCCGCAGTGCTGGCCGCGTTGTCCGGCATCAAGCCGCCGGGCCAGCCCGCGCCGCAGCGGCCGTCCACTGAGCAGCCGGTGCAGCGCCAGCCGGCGCCCGCCATGGAAAGGGCGCAGGCCGCCTGACGCTCGCGCGTCGCGCCTGTCCGTCGCCGCCCATGGCCCGCTTCCGCCTCCCCTTCAACCTGGCGCTGCCCAGGAAGGCGCAGCCCGAGCCGGCCGTCGCACCGACCGGCCGCGCCCGCCGCGGCGACGCCGCGTTCATGAGCGGCGTGCGCGCGGCGCAGGTCGTCGAGTCGGCGCCGCACGTCGCCTGGGTGCTGTACCTGATCGCCGCGATACTGGCCTCGGCGCTGGCCTGGGCCTCCCTCGCCCGCGTCGACGAGGTCACCAAGGCCGACGCCCGGGTCGTTCCCGAAGGCCGCGAGCAGGTCATCGCCAGCCTGGAAGGCGGCATCCTGCGCGAGCTGTTCGTCAAGGAAGGCGAGCAGGTGGAGGAGGGCCAGGACCTGGCCGAGCTCGATCCGACCCGCTTCAAGGCGCAACAGGCCGAGGGCGAAACCAAGCGCATCGCGCTGAAGGCGCAGATCGCCCGCCTGAGCGCGGAGGCCACCGGCCGTCCGCTGGTGTTCCCGCCCGAGGTCGATGCCGCGACCGAGGTGGCGCAGAGCGAGCGCGATTCCTACGTGGCGCGCAAGCGCGCCAACGACGACGCCGCGTTCTCCAACCAGCGCGGCATGGACATGATGCGTCGCGAGCTGGTGATGTCCGAGGCGATGTCGGCCAAGGGCCTGCTGTCCGAGGTGGAGGTGCTGCACCTGCGGCGGCAGATCAACGAGATGGCGCTGCAGACCGAGGACCGCCTGAACCGGTTCCGCCAGGACGCCAGCAGCGAGCTGTCCAAGCTGCGCACGGACCTCGCCGCGCTGGAAGAGCAGCAGGCCGGCCGCCAGGACGTGCTGGAACGCACCCTGATCAAGTCGCCGGTGCGCGGCATCGTCAAGAACATCCGCAGCAACACGCTGGGCGGTGTCATCGGCGGCGGCGCGCCCATCATGGAGATCGTGCCGATCGGCAAGCAGACGCTGATCGAGGCGCACGTCAAGCCGGGCGAGATCGGCTTCCTGCAGGTGGGCCAGCAGGCCAAGGTCAAGCTTGCGGCCTACGATTTCGCCCTGTACGGCGCCATCGAGGGCAAGATCGAGTCGATCAGCCCCGACGCGTTGGGCGATCCCGATCGCGCGGTCGGCAGCGCCGACCCGACCTACTACCGCGTGATGCTGCGCGTGGACTCCAACACGCTGCACGAGAAGGGCAAGACGCTGCCGCTGCTGCCGGGCATGACCGGCAGCGTGGAGGTGCGCATCGGCGAACGCTCGGTGCTCAACTTCCTGCTGCGCCCGATGCTCAAGTCCAAGGAAGCGTTCCGCGAGCGCTAGGCTCGCCAACCGGGCCCCGGCCCCCCACATACCGACGGAGCTGCCATGACAGGTCGCATCACCGAAATCTTCGCCGCCATGTCCCAGCGCCAGACCATCGTCGAGCAGGTGGCGGCCTACCGCGACTACACCCAGGCGGAGGTGTTCTTCCACCTGGCGCGCGAGAAGGCCCAGCGCATCGAGCGGCTGCGCGAGCGCTTCGCGGGGCGTCGCATCGGCAAGCTGTTCGTCGGCAACAACCTGGTGCCGGCCGGCTTCGAGCTGCCGGGCGTCGAGACGGTCGACCTCGAGAAGAACCATTTCGAGCGCGCGATGAAGGGCGAGCTGCAGGACATGGTGGCCGCCATGGCCGGGGCCGTGGTGCTGGTCAACAACAACGACCTCGCGGTCGGCGAGTCGGCGCCGGGCTACGTGCGCCTGTTCGCCAACGCGCCCGACACCATCTTCCTGGGCTGGGACTACGACAACCACCACTGGATGGAATCCAGCCTGGCGCTGGCCGCGCACACGGACCTGTACTTCCCGGCACACAACGAGAACATGTACCTGCTCTCGAAGATCAACGCGCTGACCTCGGGCCCGGTGCCCTGCGCCACCGTGCAGTGGACGCCCCGGTTCCTGGCCGACAACCTCGCCGCCATGCTGCAGCGCCCGCGCAGCGACGAGCCGCTGGGCATGCACTTCTTCTACCAGCAGTTCGCGTTCCGCAACCAGACGGTGGTGACGCTGAACCAGAAGTACAAGCAGATCGGCTTCGCCGAGCGCTCGTTCCAGGCCAAGAGCCCGGCCGACCGGCTGGCCGAGTGGATGGACCACAAGGCGCACTGGATCATCCCCGTGCTCAACGACGTGCCGATCCGCATCTTCGACGCGCTGTCGAGCGGCGGCATCCCGATCGTCCCCGAATCGCTGCGCTTCCTGGCGCCGGTCTCGAGCATCCCGCGCGACTGCATCGTGTTCTACGGCCCGGACGACATCTTCCATCCGCAGGCGGTCGTGGACCGGGCCCTGAAGCTGTTCGACGAAGGCGGCCAGGAAGGCATCGCGGCGCGCCACCGCTACGCGCTGGCCCACCACCACGGCGCGCAGCGCCTGCGGCGCATGGTCGAGATGGCCCGGGAAAGACTCGAATTCGCGCCGCTTATCGGCTGAACGGCAACCCTTCAGTCCGCCCATCATGCGTTCCATGGTCCCCAAAGATGGAGCGCGATAAATGACCCAAGTCCTTGTCACCGGCGGCGCCGGCTTCCTCGGCAGCCACCTGTGCGATCGCCTGATCGCGCGCGGCGACGAGGTGCTGTGCGTGGACAACTTCTACACCGGGGGCAAGGACAACGTCCGTCACCTGATGGGCAACAAGAACTTCGAGCTGATGCGCCACGACGTGACGTTCCCGCTCTACGTCGAAGTCGACCGCATCTTCAACCTGGCCTGCCCGGCGAGCCCGGTGCACTACCAGCACGACCCGGTGCAGACCACCAAGACCAGCGTCCACGGCGCCATCAACATGCTGGGCCTGGCCAAGCGCCTGAAGGCGCGCATCCTGCAGGCCTCCACCAGCGAGGTCTACGGCGACCCGGCCATGCACCCGCAGCGCGAGGAGTACTGGGGCAACGTCAACCCGATCGGCCCGCGCTCGTGCTACGACGAAGGCAAGCGCTGCGCCGAGACGCTGTTCTTCGACTACTGGCGCCAGCACCAGCTGCAGATCAAGGTCATCCGCATCTTCAACACCTACGGCCCGCGCATGCAGCCCGACGATGGCCGCGTGGTGAGCAACTTCATCGTCCAGGCGCTCAAGGGCGAGCCGATCACGCTGTACGGCGACGGCCAGCAGACGCGCAGCTTCTGCTACGTGGACGACCTGATCGAAGGCATGTTGCGCCTGATGGACTCGGACAAGGCCATCACCGGCCCGATCAACGTCGGCAACCCGGTCGAGTTCACGATGCGCGAGCTGGCCGAGCTGGTGGTCGCCGCCACCGGGTCGAAGTCGCCGATCGTCTTCCGCCCGCTGCCGCAGGACGACCCGAAGCAGCGCCGCCCCGACATCTCGCAGGCGCAGGCCAAGCTCGGCTGGGAGCCCAAGGTGGGCCTGGCCGACGGCCTCAAGGAGACCGTGGCCTATTTCCGCCGCACGCTGGACTTCACGGCCGGACTCGCGCCGACCACCGTCCTGCCGGCCATGCCGCCCATTCCGAACATCGTCGCCGCACTGGCGCGCTGACCTTCGCCGTGTCCGGATGCGGACATCCGGCCGTCGACGCCGCAAGCTGACCGCCATGGGATCCATGAAACTCCAACCGACCTGGCCCGCCGCCGCGCTGCTGGCCATCGCGCTGGGCGCCGCCGTGCCGGCCCCGGCCGCCACGGCGCGTCGCGTGGCCGCCACCCCGGCGCCGGCGCCCGCTGCCGCGCCGGCCGCGAACGGCCGCTGCATCAGCGACGAGGGGGCCGACCCGCAATCCCCGCCGACCTTCCGCACCGTGCCGGCCACGCCGTCGTCGCGCCCGCAGGCAGCGGACGTCGCCGCGCCGCGGATGAACCTGCTGGCCATGGTGCGTGCGGCGATCCGCCGCAGCAACGCCGTCGGTGCCGCGAAGCTGCTGGCCGAGGCGGCCGCGAGCGACATCGACGAGGCCCGGACCGCGGCCTACCCGCAGGTGGGCATCTCGGGCCAGATCGGCGGCCTCGATGCCGGGGCGGCGAATTCCGCGTCGGTGCACGGCACCCAGTTCCAGGGCGGCCTGTCGGTCACGGCCCCCTTGTACGACGGCGGCCACACGCGCGACCTGACCGACTACCGCACGCACCTGGCGGAGGTCGCCCGCTTCGGCGAGGTCGGGGCGCAGGAGCAGGTCGCGCTGCAGACCGTGTCGCTGGCGCTCGACCGCAGCCGCTACGCGGTCGAGGCGCAGGTCTACGACCAGTACGCCCGCAAGATTGGCTGCCTGGTCGACGCGCTGCAGCAGATCGTCACGGCCGACCGCGGCCGCACCAGCGAGCTGGTGCAGGCGAAGAAGACGCAGCAGCAGGCCGAGCTCTCGCGCGACCAGGTGCTGTCGCAGAAGCGCCTGACCGAGGTGCGCCTGAAGCGCTTCGTCGGCGACGACCTGCCGCCCACCGAAGGCATCACCTCGGTGATGCTGGACACGCCGGCGCTGCCGGACCTGATCACGATGGCCTCGCGGGCGTCCGAGATCCAGGCGCTCGATTCCCAGGCCGCGGCGCTGGACGCCTACGTGCGCGCCGTGCTCGACGGCCAGAAGCCGCAGCTGGGCATGCTGGTGGCCGCCACCAAGTCGGCCGGCGCCGGCACGTCGCGCTCGGTCTCGGGCGGGGTCACGTTCAACTGGCAGGTGTTCAACGCCGGCAACAAGTACACGACGGACTCGGCGCGCAAGCGGGCCGCGGCCGCGCGGCTGTCGCGCGAGGACGCGCTGGAATCGCGCAAGTACCGCATGGCCGAGGTGCACGAGCAGGCCGAGCACGCGATGGATCGGGCGCGCAGCGTCATCGAGATCCTGCACAACAGCGAACTGGTGCGCAACTTCACGCTGCAGCAGTGGCAGCAACTGGGCCGGCGCTCGCTGTTCGACGTCATGGCCGCCGAGGGCGACCACTACAACATGCGGGTGCAGTACGTCGACGCGCTGTACGACACGCAGCAGTCCAACGCGCTGCTGTGGTCCCTGGGATTGGGCCTGGCGGTGCACCTGGAGTAGCGCCGCCGGCCTGCTGCCGTCCCGCCGGGTGCGGGTTTCCGGTCGCCGAGCCAGGCGCCCGGTGCGGCGTCGCGGACGCCGCTTTTGCCGTTCCGGCGCCGATATGCGGGCCGGTTTTCGGCCTTTTCGTTGGATCGCCACCGCCGCTGTCGGGCGACCATGCAGGCTCTTCCTATAAAGTTTTCCTTGGAGTAGCCGAATGCAGCAGCCCAGCCAGCTCGCCCCTTCCGTCGCGCCGCCGCGCGCTCCCGGGACGATCGCCGGCACGATGCCGGCCGCCGCGGCCGCCGCCCCGGCCCCGGTGGGCGAGCGCATCGTCATCGACAAGAACCTGCTGCTGCAGGGCATCGCGCTGCAGAACGAAGGCAAGCTGGAGCAGGCGCAGGCCGTCTTCGAGCTGTTCCTGACCCACATCCCCAACGAAGGCGTCGCGCTCTACTCGCTGGCGGTGGTTCTGCTGGAGCGCTTCGGCGCCGAACGCGCGCTGCCGGTGGTCGAGCGGGGCGTCCAGGTGGCGCCCGCGTTTGCGCCGATCTGGTACGCCGCCGGCGCCGTCCAGCAGCGCCTGGGCCTGCGCGACGCGGCCATCAAGAGCTACGACAAGGCGCTGGAGCTCAACCCCGACTACGTCGAGGCGCTGATCAACAGCGGCACGCTGCTGCGCGAGACCCTGCAGCACCACGCCGCGCTGGACCGCTTCAACCGGGCGCTGGCGCTGCGGCCCGACCACCTGAACGCGCTGTCGAACTGCGCGATCATGCTCACCGAATTCAAGCGCCCGCTCGAGGCGGTGGCGATGTTCGAGCGCCTGCTCCAGCTCAAGCCCGACTTCGAGTACGGGGTCGGCTCGATCTGCTACGAGCGCATGCACGCCTGCGACTGGTCGCACTTCGATTCCGACGTGGCCAAGATCCTCGAGGGCATCGCCGCCGGCAAGCCGATCGCCAAGTCCCTGGGCGTGATGTCGATCACCGACGACGCCGCCGTGCACCACCGCTGCGCCGAGACCTTCGCCGAGCACCGCTACGCCGTGCGCAGCGCGCCGCTGTGGACCGGCCAGCGCTATCGCCACGACCGCATCCGCATCGCCTACGTGTCGCCCGACCTGCGCGAGCATCCGGTGGGCCACCTGATGGCCGGCATCTTCGAGCGCCACGACAAGCGCCGCTTCGAGACCATCGCCATCTCCATCGGCGTCGACGACAACAGCCGCCTGCGCCAGCGCATGGTCGACACCTTCGACCACTTCATCGACGCCCGCATGATGGAGAGCCGCCGGATCGCCACGCTGATGCGCGAGATGGAGGTGGACATCGCCATCGACCTGGCCGGCTTCACGGCCGACTCCCGCAGCGAGGTGTTCGGCATGCGGCCCGCGCCGGTGCAGGTGAACTACCTCGGCTATCCCGGCACCATGGGCACGAAGTACATGGACTACATCGTCGCCGACCGCCACGTGATCCCGCCCGAGCACGCGCCGTTCTACAACGAGAAGGTGGTGTACCTGCCGGACGCCTACCTGCCCGCGGCCTCCGGCCTGAAGATCGCCGAGCGCACGCCCACGCGGGCCGAATGCGGCCTGCCGGAAGAGGGCGTCGTGTTCTGCTCGTTCAACCACGACTACAAGATCGCCCCGCACGTGTTCTCGGTGTGGATGAACCTGCTGCGCCAGGTGCCCGGCAGCGTGCTGTGGCTGATGTCGCGCAGCCCGCTCTCGCAGGTCAACCTGCGCAAGGAAGCGGCGGCGCGCGGCGTCGACCCGGATCGCCTCGTCTTCGCGCAGCGCGTGCCCATGGTGGAGGATCACCTGGCCCGCTATCGCCAGGCCGACCTGTTCCTCGACACCCACCCGTACAACGCGCACACCACCTGCGCCGATGCGCTGATGGCCGGCCTGCCGGTGGTCACCTGCATGGGCGGTGCCTTCCCGTCGCGCGTGGCCGGCAGCCTCCTGCACGCCGCCGGCATCCCCGAGCTCGTCACCCATTCCCTGGCCGACTACGAGGCGCTCGCGCTGCAGCTGGCGCGCGACCCGGCGCGCCTGGCTGCGCTCAAGGCGAAGCTGATCGCCTCGCAGCCCACCAACGCGCTGTGCGACGCCGATGCGTTCTGCCGCAACCTCGAAGCCGTCTACACCGCCATGTGGCGCCAGTCCCAGCTGGGCGGCGCGCGCGACGCGCTGAGCGGAGCGGGTGCATGAGTGCCGCCGTGGCCGAGGGATCCGCGGCCGTCTCGCCAGCCATCGCCGCCAATGACGCGCTCGCGCGCGGCAACCTGCAGCTGGCGGACTACCTGTGCCGCGAGGCGCTGCAGGGCAACCCGCAGGACGCCCTGGCGATGACCCTGCTGGGCCACATGGCCTCGGGCCTGCGGCGCTGGCAGCTGGCCGATGCCTGGTTCACCCGCGCGCTGGCGCTGCGGCCGGACTCCGGCGAACTCGGCGCCTGGCGCGACCGCGCCCGCGAAATGGCGCAGGCCGCCCGCGCCCTGGCCGCGGCCCCCGCGCCGAAGGCGCTGGCGCGGCCGCGGTACCTGTTGATCAAGGCCTGGGGCTACGGCTTCTGGTCGGACATGGACCACGTCGTCGGCCAGCTGCTGCTGGCCGAGCTGACCGGGCGCACGCCCGTGGTCCACTGGGGCGCCAACACGCTGTTCGGCGCGAGCGACGTCGCCAACGCGTTCGAGCTGTACTTCCGTCCGGTCTCCGGCGCCACGCAGGACGGCCTGGCCGCCTGGGGCCAGTCGTTCTTCCCGGCCAAGTGGAGCGCCGCGAACCTGCGCGACGAGAACGTCGCCAAGTTCCAGGGCCCCGGTTCGCGCACCTCGTCGCTGCACCTGCTGGCGCGCGACGAGGACGTCGTCGTCAGCGACTTCCACGGCAAGGTGGTCGACCTGATGGCCTGGATCGAGCCCGACAGCCCGTGGCACGGCCTGGACTACGCCGCCGTCTACCGGCGCCTGTTTGCCAGGTACATCCAGCTGCAGCCCGCGCTGCAGGCACGCGTCGATGCCTTCGCCGATGCGCGCATGGCCGGCCGCCGCTGGGTCGCCGTGCACGTGCGCGGCAGCGACAAGGTGACCGAGCTGCGCGACCTCGCGCTGGTCAACGCGCAGTACCAGCAGCGCATCGAGACGATGCTGCAGGCCGACCCGGCGCTGGGGATCTTCCTGCTCACCGACAGCGAGCATTTCGCGCGCGAGTACCGCCAGCGCTACGGCGACCGGGTGCTGGCCGCCGACGTCGCCCGCAGCGCCGACGCCACCGGCGTGCACTACGCCGGCCACGAGGGCCGCAAGCTGGGCGAGGAGGTGGTGCTGGACGCGTTCCTGGCCGCGCGCTGCGACGCGTTCCTGGGCAACGGCGCCTCCAACGTGTCCACCGCGATCCGCCACCTGAAGGACTGGGCACCGGGCACGTTCGAGCTGATCGGCACCGACTTCCTGACGCTGCCCAACCTGATGCTGCACCGCTGGTAGGGCGCCGACCATGACCGTCCCTGCCACCGCCGCCCCCATCGTCATCGACGGGGTCTTCTTCCAGATCGGCCGCTCGGGCATCGCGCGCGTCTGGCAGTCGTTGCTGGCGCTGTGGGCCGGTACGCCGTTCGGCGACCGCCTGGTCGTGATGGACCGCGCCCGCACGATCCCGCGCCTGCCGGGCATCCGCTACGTCGACGCGCCGGGCCTGAACTACGGCGACCTCGAAGGCGACCGCCGCGTGGTGCAGGACGCCTGCGACGAGCTCGGCGCCGCGCTGTTCATCTCCACCTACTACTCGCACCCGCTGGCCACGCCGTCGGTGGCGATGGTGCACGACATGATTCCCGAGGCCATGGGTTTCGACATGGCGCAGCCGATGTGGCGCCAGAAGACGATGGCGCTGGCCTATGCCGGCAGCTTCATCGCCATCTCGCGCAGCACCGCGAGCGACCTGCAGCGTTTCCTCGCGCGTCCGGTGGACGTCACCGTCCACTACAACGGCAACGACATGGGCCCGGTGAGCGCGGCCGAGATCGCCGACTTCCGCGCCCGCCACGGCATCGTGCGCCCGTACTTCATGACCTCGGGCAGCCGCGCCGACTACAAGAATGCGGCGCTGTTCTTCTCGGCCTTCGCCCGCTTCGGCGACGCCCGCAAGGACTACGCGATCGTGTGCACCGGCGGCGGCATCCTGGACGACGCGAGCCGCGCCGCCGCCGGTGATGCCAGCGTGCACGTGGCCATCTTCGACGAGCACGACCTGCGCTGCGCCTACGCCGGCGCGCTGGCGCTGGTCTATCCGTCGCGCTACGAGGGCTTCGGCCTGCCGGTGCTCGAGGCCATGGCCTGCGAATGCCCGGCGATCACCTCCACCGCCTCGTCGCTGCCCGAGGTGGGCGGCGACGCGGTGCTCTACATCGAGCTCGGCGAGGGCGAGGAGGACCGCACCTTCGAGCTGCTGCAACGCGTGCAGCGCCCCGAGGTGCGCGCCGACCTGGTCGAGCGCGGCCGCGCGCAGGCGCGCAAGTTCAGCTGGCAGACCATGGCCGCCGGCGTCGCCGCGACGCTGCAGGCCGCTGCCGACGCGCGGCCCGCGCCCGCGCCGCGCGTGACGCCCGCGCCGGTGCGCGCGGACGACCAGGTGCTGGCCATCGGGTCGCTGCGTTGCCGGCTGCCCGCCGCGCATCCGCTGGGCGGGCTGCGCCGCGAGCACCGCCTGTACGACCGCTTCGCGGGC
The DNA here is from genome assembly GCA_964418745.1 of uncultured Vitreoscilla sp. GTDB lineage: Bacteria > Pseudomonadota > Gammaproteobacteria > Burkholderiales > Burkholderiaceae_C > Scleromatobacter. The sequence continues at coordinate 11,377 of CAYQMX010000025.1, read as the reverse complement.
GCGCTGGGCGCGGTGCTGGACGACGGCGACGCCGTCGTCGTCGCCGGAGCCGGCCACGGCACGACGCTCGCGGCACTCGTCGACGCACGCCCCCGGCTGAACCTGCTGGCGATCGAGCGCGACGCGGCCCGCTTCGCGTACCTGCGCACCAATGCCACGGCGCTGCGGCCGGACAGCGTGCAACTGCTGCAGGAAGAGCTCGGCACGGCGGCGCTGGCCGACATCGACGCGGCGGTCCGGGTGGCGCGCGTCGACGGCGTGCGCCTGGTCGTCTCGCCCGTCGGCGCGCAGGGCGCCGAAGTGCTGGGCGGCGCCGCCGACCTGTGCGCGACGCTCCTGCCGATGCTGTATTTCAGTTGCCAGCTGGGCGGCGACCCCACCGGCGCCGATGCGTGGCGCCATCGCCTGCGCGCCCTGTGGGCCGCCGGCTATGCGGGGTTCTGGGTGCTGGACAACTTCGGCAACCCGATCTGCGAGGCCCTGCAACCGCGCACCCTCGACCAGATGCTGGACGCGCTGCTGCGCCAGAACCAGCGGCGCGCCACGCGCACGCTGTACTACTACGACATCCTCGCCTTCGGCGAGCGCGACGCCGCGCGCGCGGCCCGCGCCATCGAGCTGCACGCGCGCTGAGCCGGCGCGCCGCCGCGCTCAGATCAGCGGCGCGTGCCGCCCGGGCTCGTCCTCGTCGAGCGTGCGCGCATGCGCCAGCCCGTGCAGCTGCGCGGCCGTCGCATGGTCGCCGGCATGCACCGGCGCCGCATGCGATTTCTCGTCGGCCGGCAGCAGGTCGGTCGACGGCGCGGCCAGCAGGTCGCCCAGCGCCGGCGGCGCGGCGGCGGTCGTGCCCGCGTCGCGCGCGAACCAGACGTCCGCCATCGCGTGGGTCGCACCGTCGCTCGTCGTGTAGCTGGAGGTCAGGCCCAGCAGGTTGCCGTGGCTGGTCGCCGTGCCGGCCAGTCCGTGCAGGTCCAGCGAGGTGATGTGCAGGTCGGCGAGCGTCTTGAGCTCGCCGGCGTCGGTCCGGCCGTCGTGGTTGGCGTCGACCCAGACCACCAGGTCCTTGTAGTGGGCATCGCCAGCGTCGAGCAGGCCGTTGCCGTTGCTGTCGTACTGCGCCATCGCCGCGTAGCCGTTGGCCGCACGCTGGCCGTTGGCGAGCCGGGTGCCGACGCCGAACAGCTCGCTGCCGTCGGCGATCCGGCCGTCGTGGTTCAGGTCGATCGCCAGCAGGCCGTCGGTCGTCGACGTCCAGCCGTACTTGCCGGCATGACCGGTGGCCGCCAGGTCGAAGCGCACGCCTTGTGCGGCCGCGGTGGTGCTGACGCCGTCGCCGTTGAGATCCAGCACCACCGGCGTGATGGCGAACAGCGCGCCGATCTGCTCCGGCGTCATGGCCGTGATCTCGTCGCCGGTGAAGGCGGCGGCCTGGGTCGTCGTCATCGCGGCGATGTCGGTGGTCGACAGGTGCGCCAGCTGGTCGGTGCTCATCGCGACGATGTTGTCGGTGCTCAGCGCGTGCGCCTGGGCGGTGGTCAGGGCCGCGATGTCGGCGGTGCCGAGGTGGCTGAACTGGTCGGTGGTGAGCGCGCCGAACTGGGTCGAGGTGAGGGCGCCGAACTGCGCCGGGCTCAGCGCGTTGAGCACATCGCTGCTGAAGTTGACGACCTGCGCGGTGGTGAACGCGGCGATCTGGGCGGTGCCGAAGGCGCTGAATTCGGCGCTGACCAGGGACTCCACCTGCGCCGTGGTCAGGGCGGAGATCGCCGCCGTGTTCAGGGCGTGCAGGTCGGCGCTGCCGAACGCCGCCAGGTCGTCGGTCGTCAGCGCCGCCGCCTGGTTGCCGTTCAGCGCGGCCACCTGCGTCGTGGTCATCGCCGCGACCTCGCCCACGGTCAGCGCGCCGATCGCGTCGGCGCTCAGCGCGGCCACCTGCGCGGTCGTCAGCACGCCGAAGTCGGCGGACGCCAGCGCGACGATCTGGTCGGTGCTCAGCGCGGCGATCACGTCGGTGGTCAGCGCGCCGAACTGGCGCGTGGTGAACGCGGCCAGGTGGGCATCGTCCAGGCCCGTCACCTGCGCCGTGGTCAGCGCATGCGCCTGCGTGGTGGTCAGGGCCGCGAGCTGCGCCGGCGTCATCGCCTCCAGCTGCAGCGAGCCCAGCGCCTGCACGGCGACGGTGCCCAGCGCGGCGATCTCGCCGGTGGTCAGCATCGCCAGCTGGTCGTAGGACAACGAGGCCACCTGGGCCGTGCTCAGCGCGGCGACCTGCGCGGTGGTGAGCTGGCCGATCTCGGTGGAGGTCAGCGCCGCCAGGCCGGCGGTGTCCAGCGCGCGCAGGGCGGCGGTGCCCAGCGCGCGCAGGTCCGTCGAGGTCAGGCCGGCCAGCTGCGCCGGCGTCAGCGCGACAGCCTGCGTGGTGGTCAGCGCGGCGACCTGCGCGGTCGTGAAGGCGTCGAGCTGCAGGGACGACAGCGCCGCGAGGTTGGTCGTCGTCAGTCCCGCCACCTGCGCGGTGGTCAGGGCGGCCAGCTGCCGGGTCGACAGCGCGGTGAACTGGTCGGTACCCAGGGCGCCGAGCGCGGCCGTGCCGAACGCGCGCAGGCTGGTCGTGCCCAGCGAGGACAACTGCGCCGCCGACAGTGCGGCCACCTCGTCGGTGGACAGCGCCGCGACCTGCACCGAGCGCAGCGCCGCCATGTCGGCACTGCCCAGCACCTGGATGCCGGCGCTGCCCAGGCCCCGGATCGCGCTGGAGGACAGCGCGGCGATGTCGGCGGCCGGCAGCGCGGCGATCTGGGCCAGCGAGAAGCTGGCGATCTGGGCCGAGGTCAGCGCGCCGATCTGCACGGTGGTCAGGGCCGCGAACTGCGCCGGCGTGAGGGCGTCCAGGTGGTCGGCGGGCAGGCTGGCCAGCTGCGCGGTGCCCAGCGATGCGATCGCCGCGGTCGACAGCGCGGCCAGCGCATCGGTGCCCAGCGCGTCGAACTGCGCGGTGCCCAGGGCGCGCAGCTGCGCGGTCGTCAGCGCGGCGATGTCGCCGGTGGCCAGCGCCGCGAGCTGCTCGGTGCCGAGTGCGGACAGCGCCGCCGTCGACAGCGCGGCGAACTGGCGCGTGGCCAGTGCGGCGAGCTGGTCGCTGCCCAGCACGGCGACATCGGCGGCGGAGAGCGCCCCGGCCTGGGCGGTGGTCAGTGCGGCGAGGTCGTCCGTCGACAGGCTCGACGCCTGCGTGGTGGTCAGCGCCGCGACCTGGGTCGAGGTCAGCGCCGCGAACTGGCTGGTCGACAGCGCGGCCAGCGTGTCGACCGCCAGGCCGGCCACCTGCGCCGTCGTCAGCGCCGGGATGCTGGCCGTGGCGATCGCGGCGAGCTCGTCGGGCGTCAGTGCGGCGAACTGCGCCGCCGACAGCGCGCGCAGCTGCACGCTGGACAGCGCGCCGATGACGTCGGTGTCCAGCGCGGGGATCTGGTCGGTGGTCAGCGCGCCGACCTGCTGCGTCGTCAACGCGAGGATCTGGGTGGACGACAGCGCGTCCAGCGTCTGCGCGGCCAGGGCGGCGACCTGGGTGGTGGTCAGCGCGGCCACCTGCGCCGTGCCGAGCGCGGCCAGGCTGGCCGCGGGCAGTCCGTCGAGCTCGGCGGCCGGCAGCGCCGCGATCACGCTGGTGGCCAGCGCGCGCAGGCTGGACGGGGCCAGGCTGGCGAGTTCGTCGGCGGTCAGCGCGAGCACCTGCGTGGAGGTCAGCGCGGCCACCTGGGCGGTGCTCAGCGCCTGCACTTCGGCGTTGCTCAGCGCGGCGATCTGCAGCGTGTTCAGGGCGCGGACGTCGGCCGTGGAGAAGGCGGCGATGCCGGCGCTGCCGAGCGCGCCGACCAGGTCGGGGCTCAGCGCGCCGATCTGCGCGGTCGTCAGGGCGGCGACCTGCTGCGAGCTGAAGGCGCCGAAGTCGGCCGAGTCCAGCGCCGCCACCTGCGCGGTGCTCAGCGCGGCCACCTGGCGCGTGGTGAGCGCACCCACCTGCCCGGGCGTCAGCGCGGCCAGGCCGGCGCTGCCGAGGGCGGCCACCTGCACCGTGGCGAGCGCGGCCACCTGCGCGGTAGTCAGCGAAGCCAGCTGCCCGGCCGACAGCGCGTCCAGCTGCACCGTGCCAAGGCTGCGGATCGCCGCGGTGCCCAGGCCGTCGAGCGCCGCGGTGGACAGCGCCGCGATGTCGGCGGTCGTCAGGGCCGCCACCTGCGCGGTGCTCAGCACCTGGGTCTGCAGCGGGGTCAGGGCGGCGACCTCGGCCGTCGTCAGCAGGCTTACCTGCGCGGTCGACAACGCCGCGACCTGCGTCGTGGTCAGGGCCGCGACCTGGGCGCCGGTCAGCGCCTGCAGCGCGTCGCTGCCCAGCGCGCGCAGGTCGGCGGTGGACAGCAGCGCGACCTGCGCGCTGGTGAACGCGGCGACCTGGTCGCTGCCCAGCGCGGCCATCTGGGTCGTGGACAGCGCGCCGATCTCGGCGCTGGTCAGGGCGTGCACCTGGGTGCTGCCCAGGCCGTGCAGCGCCGTGGTGGCGAGCGCCGCCACATCGGCCGTGGTCAGCGCCACCACCTGCGCGCTGGTGAGCGCGGCCAGCTGCGCACTGGTCAGCGCCGCCGCCTGGGCGGTGCCCAGCGCATGCACGTCCGCGGTGCCCAGGGCGGCAACCTGGCGCGTGGCCAGCGCGGCGATCTCGGCCGGCCGCAGGTCGACGAACTGGCCCACCGACAGCACGCCCAGCTGGGCGCCGGACAGGCCGACCAGCGCGGCGGTGTTGAAGTACGCCATGTCGGCGGGCGCGATCGAGCGCAGCTGCGCGTCGGTCAGGGCGGCGACGTCGCTCGAGCTGAGCGCGGCGATCTCGAGCGAATGCAGCGCGCCCGTGACGCTGGTCACGGGCGCGGTGGCGGAGGAATGGGCGTGGTGGGTCCAGCGGTCGAACGCACGACCAACCACGGGACCCAGCAACAGCCGCGAAAGAAAGCTCATGGCAGTTTCAGTGGGGCCGGGTCAGGGGGAGTCCGTGCCGGCCCCGCCGGCCATCAGATCAACGGGTTGTGGCGATTGCGTTCCTCTTCCTCGAGCAGCTTGCTGTCGATCAGCCCGTGCAGGTGGGTCGCCGTCGCGTGCGTGCCCGACGCGGCCACCGACGTCGCTGCGTTCTCCACGTGACCCGGGAGCAGGTCGGTGGCGGGCGCGGCGAGCAGGTCGCTCAGGTGCGGGGTCGAGGCGGCTGCCGGCGCCGCCGCCGTGTCCTTCGTGAGCCAGACGTCGGCCATCTCGTGGGTCGCGCCGCTGGTCGTCGTGTAGCTCGACGTGAGGCCGATCGTGTTGCCGTTGTCCGCGGTGTGGCTCACCAGGCCATGCAGGTCGAGCGAGGCGATGCCCAGGTCGCCGAGCGACTTCAGCTCGCCGGCCTCGGTCTTGCCGTCGTGGTTCGCATCCACCCAGACCGCCAGGTCCTTGAAGTGCGCGTCCTTGACATCGAGGACGCCGTCCCCGTTGCTGTCGTACTGCGCCATCGCCTGGTAGCCGTTGGCCGCGCGCTGGCCGTTGGCGAGCAGCGTGCCGGAGCCGAACAGCTCCGTGCCGTTGTTGACCTGGCCGTCGTGGTTCAGGTCGATCGCCAGGAAGCCTTCGCCGGCCGCCGTCCAGCCCACCGTGTCCGTCTTGCCGGTGCCCGTGATGTCGAAGTGGACACCCTGGGTGCTGGCGTTGGTCGTGTGGATGCCGGCGCCGGTCAGGTCGAGCACGATCGGCGTGGCGGTGACGAGGGCGTTGACCTGGGCGTCGGTCATCGAGGGGATGTCGTCGCTGAAGGCGTTGGCCTGCGTCGTCGTCAACGAGTGCAGATCGGTGGTCGAGAACGACTGGATCACGTCGGTCGTGAAGGCCATGATCTGGTCGGTCGTCAGCGCGTGCATCTGGGCCGTCGAGAACGCGGCGACTTCCGTCGTCGTGAAGTGCGCGATCTGATCCGTCGTGAACGCGGCGATGTGGGCCGTGCTCAGGGCGGCGAACTCGGCGCTCGTGAAGGCGGCGGCCTCCGCGGTGGTCAGCGCGGCGATGTGATCCGTCGTCAGCGCGGCGACGTGGGCCGTGGTCAGGGCCTGGATGTCGGCCGTGCTCAGCGCGGCGACCTGGTCGGTGCTCATGGCGTGGACGACCGCGGTCGTCAGCGCATGGACGTCGGCCGTCGACAACGCCCCGATGGCGTCGGTGGACAGGTGCGAGAACTGGCTCGTCGTGATGGCGGCGAAGTCGGCCGTCGTCAGGGCGGCGACCTCCGTCGTCGTCAGCGCGATCACCTGGTCGCTGCCCAGCGCGTGGAACTCGGCGGTCGTCAGCGCGGCCAGGTCGGCCGTCTCGAGCGCGGCCACCTGGGCGGTGGTCAGCGCGGCGACTTCGCTGGTCGTCATGGCCGCGAACTGCGCGGTGCCGAAGGCGTCGAGGTTGCTCGTCGTCAGGGCGGCGACCTGATCCGTGGTCAGGGCCGCCACCTGGGCGGTCGTGAACGCGGCGATGTGGTCGGTCGCCAGGGCGTTGAGCTGGGCCGAGCCGAACGCGTCGACCGCGGCGGTGCCGAGGGCGCGCAGGTCGGTGGTCGTCAGCGCGGCGACCTGGTCGGTCGTCAGCGCGGCGATCTGGGCGGTCGACAGGGCGTTGGCCTGCGCGGTGGTCAGCGCCGCGATGTCGGTCGTCGTGATCGCGACGATCTCGGCCGTGGTCAGGGCATGGATCTGGCTGCTGGTCAGCGCGACGAAGTCGGCCGTCGCCAGGTTGGCGACCTGGTCGGTCGTCAGCGCGGCCACCTGCGCCGTGGTCAGCGCGGCCATCTGGGCCGTCGTCAGGGCCTCGAAGTTGGTCGTCGTGAGCGCGGACACCTGGCTCGTCGTCAGCGCGGCCACTTGCGCGGTCGTGAAGGCGGCGATGTGATCCGTGGCCAGCGCGTTCAGCTGCGCCGAGCTCAGGGCGTCGACCGCCGTCGTGCCCAGGGCACGCAGGTCGGCCGTGCTCAGCGCCGCGGCCTGGTCGGTGGTCAGCGCGCCGATCTGGGCGGTGCTCAGCGCGAAGGCCTGGGCCGTCGTCAGGGCGCCGACTTCCGTCGTCGTCAGGGCGGCGACCTGGCTGGTCGTCAGCGCCGCCACCTGGGTCGTGGTCAGGGCGGTGAACTGGCTCGTCGACAGCGCGTCCAGGCTGGCGCTGCTGAGGCTGGCGACCTGGGCGGTCGTCATCGCGGCGAGCTGGGCCGTGGTCAGGGCGGCGACCTGCGTCGTCGTCAGGGCGTCGAGCTGGGCCGTGGTCAGCGCGTCGACCGACGCGGTGCCCAGGGCGCGCAGGTCGGCGGTCGACAGCGACGTGATCTGGTCGGTGGTGATCGCGGCGACCTGGGCCGTCGTCAGGGCGTTGACCGCGGCCGTCGTCAGGGCGGCGACCTCGGTGGTCGTCAGGGCCTGGATGTCGGCCGAGACCAGCGCACGGATCTGCGCGGAGCCCATCGCGGCGAGGTCGGCCGTCGTCAGGTTGGCCACCTGGTCGGTCGTCAGGGCGGCCACTTGCGCGGTCGTCAGGGCGGCGAACTGGCTGGTGGTCAGCGCGTCGAGGCTGGCGGTCGCCAGGGCGGCCAGCTGCGCGGTCGTCAGGGCGGCGACCTGGCTGGTCAGGAACGCGGCGACCTGTGTCGTCGACAGCGCGTTCAGCTGCGTCGAGCTGAGCGCGTCGACGGCGGCGGTGCCGAAGGCGCGCAGGTCGGCGGTCGTCAGCACGGCCAGCTGGTCGGTCGTCAGGGCCGCCACCTCGGCGGTCTTGAGCGCGGCCGCCTGGGCAGTCGTCAGCGCCGCCACGTCGGTGGTGGTCAGGGCGGCGACCTGGGCGGTCGTCAGCGCGCCCACCTGGGCCGTCGTCAGGGCGGCGAACTGCGCGGTGGTCAGGGCATCCAGGGTCGCCGTGGCGAGGTTGGCGACCTGGCTCGTCGTCAGGGCGGCCACTTGCGCGGTCGTGAAGGCGGCGACCTGGTCCGTGGTCAGGGCGTTGAGCTGGTTGGAGCTCAGCGCATCGACGGCGGCGGTGCCGAGGGCGCGCAGGTCGGCCGACGACAGCGAGGTGATCTGGTCGGTGGTGATCGCGGCGATCTGGGCGGTCGACAGGGCATTGGCCTGGCTGGTGGTCAGCGCGGCCACCTCGTCGGTCGTCAGCGCCTGCACGTCGGCGGTGCCCAGCGCGCGGATCTGGCTGGTGGTCAGGGCGGCGAAGTCGGCCGTCTCGAGGGCGGCGACCTGGGCGGTCGTCAGCGCGCCCACCTGGGCCGTCGTCAGCGCGGCGAACTGCGCCGTGCCGAGCGCGTCGAGGTTGGCGGTGCTCAGGTTGGCGACCTGGCTCGTGGTCAGGGCGGCCACTTGCGCAGTCGTGAAGGCGGCCACCTGGGTGGTCGTCAGCGCGTTGAGCTGGTTGGAGGTCAGGGCATCGACCGCGGTCGTGCCGAGGGCGCGCAGGTCGGCCGTGGTGATCGCGGCGACCTGGTCGGTCGTCAGCGTGGCCACTTGGGTGGTCGACAGGGCATTGACCTGGGCCGTCGTCAGGGCGGCGACTTCGGTGGTCGTCAGCGCCTGGAGGTCGGCGCTGGCGAGGGCGCGGATCTGGCTGGTGGTCAGCGCGGCCAGGTCGGCCGTCGTCAGGTTGGCCACCTGGTCGGTGGTCAGGCTGGCGACCTGCGCCGTGGTCAGCGCGGCGACCTGCGAGGTCGTCAGCGCGTCGAGGTTGGTGGTGCTCAGGGCGGCGACCTGCGTGGTGGTCAGGCCGGCGACCTGGGCGGTCGTCAGCGCGGCCATCTGCGTGGTCGACAGGGCGTTGAGCTGGGCGGTCGTCAGCGCGTCGATGGCGGCGGTGCCGAAGGCACGCAGGTCGGTGGTCGACAGCGCGGCGAGTTCATCGGTGGTCAGCACCGCGACCTCGGCGGTCTTGAGCGCGGCGGCCTGCGCGGTGGTCAGCGCAGCGATCTCGGTGGTGGTCAGGCCGACGACCTGGGCGGTGGTCAGCGCACCGATCTGCGCGGTGGTGAGCGCGGCGAACTGCGCGGTGGTCAGGGCATCCAGGGTCGCCGTGGCGAGGTTGGCGACCTGGCTCGTCGTCAGGGCGGCCACTTGCGCGGTCGTGAAGGCGGCGACCTGGTCCGTGGTCAGGGCGTTGAGCTGGTTGGAGCTCAGCGCATCGACGGCGGCGGTGCCGAGGGCGCGCAGGTCGGCCGACGACAGCGAGGTGATCTGGTCGGTGGTGATCGCGGCGACCTGGCTGGTCGTCAGCGCGTTGGCCTGGGTGCTGGTCAGGGCGGCGACCTCGGTGGTCGTCAGGGCCTGGATGTCGGCGGTGCCGAGGGCGCGGATCTGGCTTGTGGTCAGGGCGGCCAGGTCGGCCGTCGTCAGGTTGGCCACCTGGTCGGTGGTCAGGCTGGCGACCTGCGCCGTGGTCAGCGCGGCGACCTGCGAGGTCGTCAGCGCGTCGAGGTTGGTGGTGCTCAGGGCGGCGACCTGCGTGGTGGTCAGGCCGGCGACCTGGGCGGTGGTCAGCGCGGCGACCTGCGTCGTCGTCAAGGCGTTGAGCTGGGCCGAGCCGAAGGCGTCGACCGCGGCGGTGCCGAGGGCGCGCAGGTCGGCCGTGGTGATTGCGGCGACCTGGTCGGTCGTCAGCGTGGCCACTTGCGTGGTCGACAGGGCGTTGACCTGGGCCGTCGTCAGGGCGGCGACCTCGGTGGTCGTCAGCGCCTGGAGGTCGGCGGAGACCAGCGCACGGATCTGGCTGGTGGTCAGGGCGGCCAGGTCGGCCGTCGTCAGGTTGGCGACCTGATCCGTCGTGAGGGCGGCCACCTGGGCGGTGGTCAGCGCGGCGACCTGCGTGGTGCTCAGGGCGTCGAGGTTGGTGGTCGTGAGCGCGGCGACCTGGGTCGTGGTCAGGCCGGCGACCTGGGCGGTCGTCAGCGCGGCCATCTGCGCGGTCGACAGGGCGTTGAGCTGGGCGGTCGTCAACGAATCGATGGCGACCGTGCCGAGGGCGCGCAGGTCGGCGGTCGACAGCGCGGCGAGTTCGTCCGTGGTCAGGACGGAGACCTCCGACGTCTTGAGCGCGGCGGCTTGCGCGGTGGTCAGCGCAGCGATCTCGGTGGTGGTCAGGCCGACGACCTGGGCGGTGGTCAGCGCACCGACCTGGGCCGTGGTGAGCGCGGCGAACTGCGCGGTGGTCAGGGCATCCAGCGTCGCCGTGGCGAGGCTGGCGACCTGGGTGGTGGTCAGGGCGGCCACTTGCGCGGTCGTGAAGGCGGCCACCTGGGTGGTCGTCAGCGCGTTGAGCTGGTTGGAGGTCAGGGCATCGACCGCGGTCGTGCCGAGGGCGCGCAGGTCGGCCGTGGTGATCGCGGCGACCTGGTCGGTCGTCAGCGTGGCCACTTGGGTGGTCGACAGGGCATTGACCTGGGCCGTCGTCAGGGCGGCGACTTCGGTGGTCGTCAGCGCCTGGAGGTCGGCGCTGGCGAGGGCGCGGATCTGGCTGGTGGTCAGCGCGGCCAGGTCGGCCGTCGTCAGGTTGGCCACCTGGTCGGTGGTCAGGCTGGCGACCTGCGCCGTGGTCAGCGCGGCGACCTGCGAGGTCGTCAGCGCGTCGAGGTTGGTGGTGCTCAGGGCGGCGACCTGGGTCGTGGTCAGGCCGGCGACCTGGGCGGTCGTCAGCGCGGCCATCTGCGTGGTCGACAGGGCGTTGAGCTGGGCGGTCGTCAACGAATCGATGGCGACCGTGCCGAGGGCGCGCAGGTCGGCGGTCGACAGCGCGGCGAGTTCGTCCGTGGTCAGGACGGAGACCTCCGACGTCTTGAGCGCGGCGGCTTGCGCGGTGGTCAGCGCAGCGATCTCGGTGGTGGTCAGGCCGACGACCTGGGCGGTGGTCAGCGCACCGATCTGCGCGGTGGTGAGCGCGGCGAACTGCGCGGTGGTCAGGGCATCCAGCGTCGCCGTGGCGAGGCTGGCGACCTGGGTGGTGGTCAGGGCGGCCACTTGCGCGGTCGTGAAGGCGGCCACCTGGGTGGTCGTCAGCGCGTTGAGCTGGTTGGAGGTCAGGGCATCGACCGCGGTCGTGCCGAGGGCGCGCAGGTCGGCCGTGGTGATCGCGGCGACCTGGTCGGTCGTCAGCGTGGCCACTTGGGTGGTCGACAGGGCATTGACCTGGGCCGTCGTCAGGGCGGCGACTTCGGTGGTCGTCAGCGCCTGGAGGTCGGCGCTGGCGAGGGCGCGGATCTGGCTGGTGGTCAGCGCGGCCAGGTCGGCCGTCGTCAGGTTGGCCACCTGGTCGGTGGTCAGGCTGGCGACCTGCG
>CAYQMX010000024.1:0-111780 GCA_964418745.1 uncultured Vitreoscilla sp. | reverse complement strand
CGGCGCGCGCGGTGCGCGCCCGGCGCGCGAGCTCGGCGCCGCCGCCCGCCAGCGCGCCGGCCGAGGCGGAGTTCAAGCCGCCGCCCGAGGGCTCGCCGTCGGAGTCGCGCGCGCTGCTGGTGGGCCAGGCGCTGGCGCTGGCCGAGCAGCTCGAGAAAGCGCAGCGCGCCGCCGAGGCGGCCGCGGCGGCGTCGGCCGCGCAGGCGCGGGCCGCAGAGGCCGCCGTCGCCCGTGCCGCCGCCGCGTCGGCGGTCGCCAGCGCCACGTCGCGCAACGTCGCGTCGGTGGCCGGCGCCGATCGCCAGCCGTTCGCCTGGCCGCCCTCCACGCGCCTGGCCTACACGCTCACGGGGCTGTACCGCAACGGGCCGCTGTACGGCAAGGCCTCGGTCGAGTGGCGCCGCGCCGGCGCGCACTACCAGGTGCAGTTCGACATCCACGTCTCGCCGTTCTTCGACCAGCACATGTTCAGCGACGGCGAGATCACCGACCTCGGGCTCAGCCCGCAGCACTACGACGAATCCTTCGAGCTGCCGCTGGTGGCGCCGCGCGTGCGTCGCATCGACTTCTCCGAGGACGAGGTGACGCTGGCCAACGGCAACCGCGTCATCCGGCTGCCGCAGACGCAGGACGGCGCGAGCCAGTTCGTGCAGTTCGTCTGGATGTTCTCCACGCGCCCCGAGCTGCTGCGGCCGGGCAACGTGGTCGACCTGCCGCTGGCGCTCAACAACAACCTGCGGCGCTGGCACTACCAGGTGGTGGGCGTCGAGACGCTGGAGCTCGGCTTCGGCCAGCTCGACGCCGTGCACCTGAAGCCGATGCTGGACGGCCCGCGGCGTCCGAACGAATATCCGTTCGAGATCTGGACGGCCCCGACCCTGCAGTACCTGCCGGTGCGCATCCTCGTGCCCATTGACGACAGGAACTTCGCCGACCTCTCGCTCGACGCGCTGCCGCTGCAGGCCGCGCCCGTGCCCGAAGGCGGCGCCGCCAGCCAGCCCCCGCTTCGCTGAACCACCAGCCCCTCCAGGAGACCGCCATGACCTATGAATGCATCCTCACCGAGACCGTGGGCGACGGCCCGCTGAAGACGGGCGTGATCCGCCTGAACCGGCCCAAGCAGATGAACGCGCTCAACGACCAGCTGATGGACGAGCTCGGCACCGCGCTGCTGGCCTTCGACGCCGACGACGCCATCGGCGCGATCGTGCTCACCGGCAACGAGCGCGCGTTCGCCGCCGGCGCCGACATCTCGGTGATGGCCGGCTACAGCTACATGGACGCCTTCAAGAAGGGCCACATCTCGCGCAACTGGGAAACGATGCGCCAGGTGCGCAAGCCGGTCATCGCGGCGGTGGCGGGCTTCGCGCTGGGCGGCGGCTGCGAGGTGGCGATGATGTGCGACATGCTGGTCGCCGCCGACACCGCGAAGTTCGGCCAGCCCGAGATCAAGCTGGGCATCGTGCCCGGCGCCGGCGGCACGCAGCGCCTGCCGCGCGCCGTCGGCAAGGCCAAGGCCATGGACATGGTGCTCACCGGCCGCATGATGGATGCGGCCGAGGCCGAGCGCGCGGGCCTGGTCTCTCGCGTGGTGCCCGCCGACGCGCTGATGACCGAGGCGCTGGCCATCGCCGAGCAGCTTTGCGGGCTGGGCATGCCCAGCGTGATGATGGCCAAGGACGCCGTCAACCGCTCGTTCGAGACGGGCCTGACCGACGGCATCGCCTACGAGCGCCGGCTGTTCCACTCGCTGTTCGGCACCGAGGACCAGCGCGAGGGCATGGGCGCGTTCCTCGAGAAGCGCAAGCCGCAATTCAAGAACCGCTAGGGTTGAAGTCGCGCCGGGTCTCGGCGTCGAGCCGGGCCGGATCGAAGCCGAACCCGGCCAGCGGCAGGGCCGGCCGCGGCGCCACCTTGCTGGCGCGCTCGACGCGCTTGCGATGGCCGTGCGCGACCTCCTCGACCACGTCGAGCTTGTCGCCGGTGAGCAGGTTGGCGGTGTTGACGTAGCGGTGGCTGTCGCCGCTGGCGTCGCGGCTGGCCAGCACGGTGCGCACGCCCACCAGGCGCAGCACGCCCGACTTGTCCTTGGGGGCGGCCGCGAACTGGTAGCCGACGATGTGCGTGCCGGCCGCGTCGGTGGCCGTGGTCTGCACCACGAGCGCGCGGTGGGCGATCAGCACCTGCACGTCGCAGCCGCGGCAGGCGCGCGTCAGCGAGCCGCTGGTGGCGCCCAGCCGGAGGCTGCCGTCGGGCTGCGCCAGGAGCAGCGCCAGCGTGGCGTCGGCGTCGGCGGCCGCGCCGGCCGGCGGCGCGAGCACCACCGCGACGTCGCGCGCGCCGTCCGCGCGCAGCACGCCCGCCGAACGCGCCTGCACGAGCGCGCCCGGAAAGCGGCTGCGCAGCAGCGCGGCCGCGGCCGTCGGCAGCGCCTCGACCGGCTCGAAGGCGGAGACCGGCTGGCGCCGCAGCTCGGCGGCGAGCGACTGCGGCGCGAACGCGAAGGCGTCGAAGGCGATCGCCGGGCGCAGCGGCACGCGGCTGCGCAGTTCGCGGCGGCGCGCCGGGTCGGCCTGCGTCGGGTCCAGCGTGTCCACCTTGGCGCCGTCGAGCAGGTTGGTGCTGATCGCGTAGCCGTGCGCGATCGGATCGTCGCCCGGCGGCTGCGCGGCCGTCACGGCCACCAGGCGCAGCCCGTCGTCGCTGTCGCGGTAGCCGAACTGCCAGGTGACGCGCTCGAACTCGGGGTCGGCGGGTCGCATCACGTGCACCGACAGCAGGTGGTGGGCGATGTCCACCGTGGTCGTGCACGGCTCGCAGCCGGGCGCGATCACCTTGCTGACGCTGGCGATGCGGTACTCGCCGCCGGCACCGGTCACGAGCAGCGCGACGATGCTGTCGTGCGACTGGCCCAGCGGCGCCAGCACGACGGCGAGGTCGTCCGCGTCGTCGACCTGCAGGTGGCCGCTGCCGTGGCCCACCGGATGCATGCCGGGAAAGCGCAGGCCCAGCGCGCGGGCGGCGGACGCGGGCAGGCCGGTGTCGGTGGGCAGCTCGACCCGATGCGCGGGGGGCGACGGCGGGTTGGCATGGAACAGGCCGCAGCCCGACAGCAGCGTGGCGATGGCGGCGGGCAGGAGCAGGCGCGCCTTGCGCGCGGGACGGTGGAGGGCGGGGCGGGCGACTGCCTGGAATTGCATGCCCGCGATCATGCCTTCCGAAAACGCGCGCTTCGCGTAACGGCACGTATCGGTCGCCGGAGGAAACCCGCAGGCGCCGATGCGCGCGCCTGCCGCCTGCGCTACGGCTGGACCCAGCGCGGTCCGCCGGCGCCCAGCAGCGCGCGGCGATGGCCGTCGGGGTGCAGCTCGAGCCAGTCGACCGTCTCGGCCATGGCCTCGATCATCGCGAAGTGGCCCCGCGAACCAAGATCCGACAGCGGGGCGTCGAGCGGGCGGCCCGGGGCGGCGACGGACAGGTAGTCGCGCGCGCCGGCCAAGGTCTGCAGCCGCGCCCAGCGCGACGACACGGCCAACCCGGTGGTCTCGACGTTCAGGCGCACCTGCATGCGCAGCTGCCAGCCGAGCTCGCGGCTGTAGAAGATCAGCGTGCCCTGCGGCGACTGCTCGATCTGGCGCACCTTGGGCGAGCGCGCGTCGGTGTAGAAGACGAGACGACGCTCGGCCGCATCGACCTCGCGCAGCACGAGGCTGCGGGCGTCGGCCTGGCCGTCGGCCAGCGTGGCGAGCACCGCCACGCGCCACTCGTGCTGCGGCACGTCCCCGGCCGGTTCGTCGGGCTCGGGGCGCGGGCGCACGGCCACGCTCTGCTCGAGCTCGCTCCAGATGCTTGCCTCGATCTCGTCGAGTTCCTGCAGACGCGCTGTCATGGCGGACCTCCGGGCGGGAAGGGGAGGGCCAACACTAACCCCGCCCTTGCCCTCGGTCAATTGCCTGCCGGTAAATTTTCTTGATCGGTTTGCAAGGAACACAAAGCGATCTAACCAGCCTCTCAACCCTCGTGACGCAGCGCCGGAAACAGGATGACGTCGCGGATGCTGGCGCTGTCGGTCAGCAGCATCATCAGGCGGTCGATGCCGATCCCGCAGCCGCCCGTCGGCGGCATGCCGTACTCGAGCGCGCGGATGAAGTCGGCGTCGTAGAACATCGCCTCCTCGTCGCCAGCGTCCTTGTTGGCCACCTGTGCCTGGAAGCGCGCGGCCTGGTCCTCCGCGTCGTTCAGCTCGGAGAAGCCGTTGGCGTATTCGCGGCCGGTGATGAACAGCTCGAAGCGCTCGGTGACGGCCGGGTTGGCGTCGGAGGCGCGCGCCAGCGGGCTCACCTCGACCGGGTAGTCGATGATGAAGGTGGGCTGCCACAGCCGGGCCTCCACCTCGGCCTCGAACAGGCCGAACTGCAGCTCGGCCAGCGTCCAGTGGGCCGGGGCCTTCTCGCCGGCGGCCACGATGCGCGCGCGCAGCAGGTCCTTGTCCTCGGTCTGCGCCGGCGTCAGGCCGCAGTGCTCGACCAGCGAGTCGCGCACCGTCAGGCGGGCGAACGGCTTGTCCAGGTGCACTTCCTTGCCGGCGTAGGTGAGCGCGGCCGAGCCGGTGGCGGCGATCGCCGCGTGGCGCAGCACCTGCTCGGTGAAGTCCATCAGGTCGTGGTGGTTCCAGTACGCCGCGTAGAACTCCATCATCGTGAATTCGGGGTTGTGCCGAACCGAGATGCCTTCGTTGCGGAAGCTGCGGTTGATCTCGAACACGCGCTCGAAGCCGCCGACGATCAGCCGCTTCAGGTACAGCTCCGGCGCGATGCGCAGGTACATCGCCTGGTCGAGCGCGTTGTGGTGCGTGACGAAGGGCTTGGCGTTGGCGCCGCCGGGGATCGGGTGCAGCATCGGCGTCTCGACTTCCATGAAGCCGTTGGCGATCATGAATGCGCGGATCGAGCCCAGCGCCTCGCTGCGGGCGCGAAAGCGCTTGCGCGCGGCCTCGTCGGTGATCAGGTCGACATAGCGCTGGCGGTACTTCACTTCCTGGTCGGCCACGCCGTAGTAGTCGCTCGGCAACGGGCGCAGCGACTTGGTCAGCAGGCGCAGCTTCATCACCTTGATGGTCAGCTCGCCGGTCTTCGTGATGAACAGCGTGCCCTCGGCGCCCAGGATGTCGCCCAGGTCCCAGTGCTTGAAGCGGGTGTAGGTGTCCTCGCCGACATTGTCGATGGCCACGCGCAGCTGGATGCGGCCGGTGGCGTCCTGCAGCGAGCAGAACGCGGCCTTGCCCATCGTGCGCTTGAGCATCATGCGGCCGCCGACGCTGACCTGGATCGCCTGCGGCTCCAGTTCCTCGTTGGTCAGCTGGCCGTATTTCGCCACCAGGTCGGCCGCGCGGTGGCTCGGCTTGAAGTCGTTCGGGAAGGCGACGCCGCCCTGCGCCCGGATCGCAGCCAGTTTCTCGCGACGCTCCGCGATCAGCTTGTTCTCGTCGAGCGGCGGGGTGGGCGAGGTGGTGTCCATGCGGGGATCTGCGGGCAAGAAGGGCGTGAAGCGGCACGGGTGCCGACGGAGGGAAACCGAGAATTTTAGTTGATCTACTGGAAAACCAGCGCCTCGCGCGGTTTGGCGGCCCGCGCCGCCGCGACCGGAAGGGTCGGCGTGACCTAAAATCACGGATTCGCTTCCTTCACCCGCCCGCCCGCGTCAAGCACGGGCGCCGGTGCGCCGCGGCCCCGTGCCGCACCCGGCGCACCAGGCTTTTCCAAGCTGCCCATGTCCTCGCACAGCCTCCGCCCCCAGACCCACGCCCCCGTCACCGACCGCAAGCTGCGCTTCGCGCTGGCCGGCTGCGGACGCATCGCGGCCAACCACATGGAGTCGGTCAAGGCGCATGCGGAACGTGCCGAGATGATCGCCGTGTGCGACACCGATCCGGTCAAGCTGGCGGCGGCCGTGGCGCGCACCGGCGCCCGCGGCTACCCGAGCCTGGAGGCGATGCTGGCGGCCGAGACGCCCGACTGCGTGATCATCACCACGCCCAGCGGCCTGCATTCGCAGCAGGTGGTCCAGGTGGCGCGCGCCGGCTTCAACGTGATGACCGAGAAGCCCATGGCCACGCGCTGGCAGGACGGCCTGGCGATGGTGCGCGCCTGCGACGAGGCCGGCGTGCGCCTGTTCGTCGTCAAGCAGAACCGCCGCAACAAGACGCTGCAGCTGCTCAAGCAGGCGATGGACGCCGACCGCTTCGGCCGCATCTACATGATCAACGTCAACGTGTTCTGGACGCGTCCGCAGGAGTACTACGACAGCGCGGCGTGGCGCGGCACCTGGGAATTCGACGGCGGCGCCTTCATGAACCAGGCCAGCCACTACGTCGACCTGCTCGACTGGATCGGCGGTCCGGTCGAGAGCGTGATGGCCTACACCGGAACGCTGGCGCGCAACATCGAGGTGGAAGACACCGGCGTGGCCGCGCTGAAGTGGCGCAACGGCGCGATGGGCACGATCAACGTGACGATGCTCACCTACCCGAAGAACCTCGAGGGCTCGATCACCATCCTCGGCGAGAAGGGCTCCGTGCGCGTGGGCGGCTTGGCCGTCAACGAGATCAAGCACTGGGAGTTCGCCGAGAAGCACCCGATGGACATCGAGGTGGAGACCGCCAGCTACCAGACGACCTCGGTCTACGGCTTCGGCCACCCGCTGTACTACGACAACGTCATCGCCACGCTGCGCGGCGAGGCCAGGCCCGAGACCGACGGCCGCGAGGGCCTGAAGTCGCTGGAACTGCTGATAGCGATGTACCTGTCGGCGCGCGACGGCAAGCGCGTCAACCTGCCCCTGGAATATTGATGCCCCCACGCTCGCTGGCGCTCTCTGCCCCCCGAGGGCGTGCTCCGCGACTGGCCCGGCAGAGCCGGTTCCAGCGCTCCCTTGTTCGCATCTTGGTACGGGCGAGCGGCAGCGCCGTCCACTGAAAGCCAAGACCTCGCATGGCAACAACCATCCATCCGACCGCCATCGTCGATGACGGCGCCGTCCTCGGCGACGGCTGCCGCGTCTGGCACTGGGTGCACATCAGCGCCGGCGCGCGCATCGGCGCGGGCTGCTCGTTCGGCCAGAACGTCTATGTCGGCAACGACGTGCGCATCGGCGACAACGTCAAGATCCAGAACAACGTGTCGGTCTACGACGCGGTCACGCTGGAGGACGACGTGTTCTGCGGCCCCAGCATGGTGTTCACCAACGTCTACAACCCGCGCGCCGCCGTCGTGCGCAAGGACGAGTACCGCCGCACCCTGGTGCGCCAGGGCGCGACCCTCGGTGCCAATGCCACGCTCGTCTGCGGCATCACCGTGGGCCGCCACGCCTTCGTCGGCGCCGGCGCCGTGGTGCAGAAGGACGTGCCCGACTTCGCGCTGGTCGTGGGCGTGCCCGCGCGCCAGATCGGCTGGATGAGCCGCTTCGGCGAACGCCTGGACCTGCCGCTGCGCGGCCAGGCCGAGATCGCCTGCCCGAACAGCGCCGACCGCTACCGACTCGACGGCGCCGTGCTGTCGCTGATCTGAGACCCCCATGAACGCTCCCCTGCCGCCGCAAGGCAAGATCGAATTCATCGACCTGAAGGCCCAGTACGCCGCGCTGCGCGACGAGATCGCGCTGCGCATGCAGAAGGTGCTCGACCACGGCCAGTACATCATGGGCCCCGAGGTCAGGGAGCTCGAGGCCGCGCTCGCGGCGCACACCGGCGCGAAGCACTGCATCACCGTGGCCAGCGGCACCGAGGCGCTGCTGATCGCGCTGATGGCGCTGGACCTGAAGCCCGGCGACGAGGTCGTCACCACGCCGTTCACCTTCGCCGCCACCGCCGAGACCATCGTGCTGCTCGGCGGCGTGCCGGTGTGGGTGGACATCGAGCCCGACACCTGCAACATCGACGCCTCGAAGATCGAGGCGGCGATCACGCCGCGCACCCGCGCCATCATGCCGGTGAGCCTGTACGGCCAATGCGCCGACATGGACGAGATCAACGCCATTGCCGCCCGCCACGGCCTGCCGGTGATCGAGGACGCCGCGCAGAGCTACGGCGCCACCTACAAGGGCCGGCGCAGCAACAACCTGTCGACCATCGGCTGCACCAGCTTCTTCCCCAGCAAGCCGCTGGGCTGCTACGGCGACGGCGGCGCCCTGTTCACCAGCGACGACGCGCTGGCGCAGGCCGCGCGCGAGATCCGCGTGCACGGCCAGAGCGCGCGCTACACCCATACCCGCGTGGGCGTGGGCGGTCGCATGGACACGCTGCAGTGCGCGGTGGTGCTGGCCAAGCTGGGCCGGCTCGACTGGGAACTGCAGCGTCGCCACGAGATCGGCGCCCGCTACCACCGCCTGCTGGCGGGCCGCGGCGTCGACCTGCTGGCGGTACGCGCGGATCGCGACTCCGTGTGGGGCCAGTACACCGTTTTCGTCGACCGGCGCGACGAATTGCGCAGCTTTCTCGACGAGGCCGGCGTGCCGACCGCCGTACACTATCCCCGTCCTCTGCACCTGCAGCCCGCCTACGCGCGATTCAAGGCTGCCGACGGTTGCCCGCGGAGCGAGCGCGCCGCGGCGCGGGTGTTGAGCCTGCCGATGAGTGCCGACCTGAGCGAAGCCCAGCAGGATGCGGTGGTCGCCGCCCTGACGGGTGCGGTCGATCGTCTTTCGTCGTCGGGAATGTCCCGTGTCTGATACTGCCACCATGGTTGAAAGTCCTGCGGGTCGCCCCGTCAGCGGACTCGTTCGCGCAAGCTTGACACTCATCGCCGGGGGCGCGTTCTCCCAGGCGCTGCCGTTGCTCCTGGGGCCGTTGCTGACCCGGATGTACACGCCCGCGGACATGGGCCACTACCATCTGTTCGCGGCGGTCGCCGCCAACCTGGGCGTGGTCGCCTGCGCGCGCTACGAATTCGCGCTGCCGCTGGCCGTCGAGGCCGACGAGGCCGACGCCCTGCGCGTGCTGTGCGTGCGCATCCTGGTGGGTGCCGTCATCGCCACCGTGCTGGGCGGGTTCGGCTGGTGGCTCGCGGGCGGCGAGTCCTGGGTCGTGTGGCTGCCGCTGGCGGTCGCCACCTCGGGCGCGGTCTCGCTGGCCACGATGTGGGCGATGCGCCTGCAGCGCTTCTCGGCCCTCGCGGCGTCGCGCGTCTGGCGCTACGGCGGCGCGGCGCTGTTCCAGGTGGCCGCAGGCTGGATGGGCACCGGCGTGACCGGCCTGATGCTGGGCCCGATCGTCGCCGCCGGTTTCGCCACGGTGATGCTGAAGATGCCCTGGGGCTGGCAGGCCAGCCGCCAGGCGCTCCGGGACGTGGCGCACCGGCATCGGGACTTTCCCATCCTCAACACGCCGCACGCGTTCGCCGGCGCGCTGCAGGACACCGTGGCGGTAGCGCTCGTCGCCAGCGTGCTCGGGCCCGCCGCCGCGGGCTTCTGGGGCCTCGGCCTGCGCTACCTCAAGGCGCCCGCGACGCTGGTGGGCGGCGCGGTCTCGCAGGCGCTCTATCCGAAGCTGACCGTCACCGGCGCCCACCCGACGGCGGCCACGCTGCACTCGCTGCGGCGGGTCATCCTCACGCTGAGCGTGATCGCGCTGCCCATCGTGATCGGACTGTGGGCGCTGGGCCCGTGGCTGTTCCAGAGCCTGTTCGGCGCCCCGTGGCGCGAGGCCGGCGAGCTGGCGCGCGCGCTGGCGCTCTACATCGGCCTGCATTTCGTCGCTGCGCCGCTGGCCGTCGTGACGATGGCCTGGAAGGCCCAGGCCTGGGCCCTGCAGCTGGCGCTGCTGGGCCAGGTCGGGTTCATCGTCGCGCTGGCGGCCGGCCTGCACTGGGGCGGGCTGGTCGGCGCCGGCTGGGCCGTGTCGGCCGCGATGACGGTGTACTTCGGCTACTACATCGTGCGCCTGGCCACCTGGCCCCTGGACCGCTGAATCCGTGAGCGCCCTGCGGCCCCTGCTCAACCGATGGCGGCGCGCGCTGGCGCGCGGCCTGCTCTTTCGCGTGGTGTTCGGCGAGAAGTCGCGCGGCCGCCGGCTGCCGAACACGCGCATCTCGGCGTCCACCTGCATCGAGCACGAAGACCTGCTGGAGCTGGGGGACCACGTCTACATCGGCCCCTTCAACTTCATCGAGGCCAGCCACGGCATCTCCCTCGGCGAGGGCGTGCAGGTGACGCAGCACTGCAGCATCGTCACCCACAGCTCGCACCGGTCGCAACGCCTGCTGGGCGAGGCCTACGCCAACTGGCCGGTCGATCGGCTGGGGCCGCGCCCGGGCTGGATCGGCGGCCGCGTCGAGATCGGCGCCTACAGCTTCATCGGCCCGTACTCGCTGATCGAGGCCAACACCACGCTGGGCCGCGGCACGCTCGTGTGCGCCGGCAGCTTCGTGCGCGGCAGCTATCCCGACTTCGTGATCCTGGAAGGGCGGCCCGCCCGCGTGGTGGGCGATTCGCGCCACGCCGACGAGAAGCTGCTCGCCCGGCATCCGGAACTGCGACCGTTGTACGACGCCTGGGCCGGCAGCCGCGCGGATCCGGCCGCGCAATGACGCTGCGCCTCGCATTGATCGGCGACGGCGAGAGTCCCCACCTGCTCAAGTGGGCTCGCGCGCTGCATCCGCTGGTCGACCTGTACGTGGTCTCCAGCCGCGGCTTCGCGGCCGGTTTCGACGCCTTCCTGCCTCCGGCGCACCGGCTGGCCCTGCAATCGGCGACGCGCTTCGAGGGCGGCAACGTGCAGCTGCTGCGGCGCCTGCCCGCGATGGCGGCCTGGCTGCGCCAGGTGCGCCCGGACTGGCTCGCGCCTCACTACCTGAGCTCGCACGGCACGCTGGCCTGGCTGGCCGTGCGCCTGCTGGGCGTGCGCGCGCGCATCGCCGGCTCGGCGTGGGGCTCCGACATCCTCGTGGCGCCGGAGCGCAGCCGCCTCATGCGCTGGCTGACCCGGCGCGTGCTGGCGGCATGCGCGCTGGCGACGAGCGATTCGCGCGCGATGGCCCTGCGCATGCACGCGCTCGGCGCCACCGAGGTCATGACGTTCCCGTTCGGGCTGGAGACCTTGCCGCCCGTGGCCGCGGACAAGGACGAGGCACTGTTCTTCGCCAACCGCGGGCTCGAGCCGATCTATGCGCCGCAGCGCGTGCTCGAGGTGTTCGCGAGCCTGGCGCGCGACTGGCCCGAGGCGCGGCTGGTGGTGGCCAACGACGGCTCGCTGCTCGAGGAACTGCGCGCGCGGGCCCAAGCGCCCGACCTGGCCGGAAGGGTCGAGTTCGTCGGCCGGCTCGCCGCGGACGCGCAGGATCGCCTGTACGCCCGGGCGCGCTGGTTCCTGAGCCTGCCGCGCAGCGACTCCGTCTCGGTGTCGGTGCTCGAGGCGATGGGCCACGGGGCCATCCCGATCCTGTCCGACCTGCCCGCCAATCGCGAACTGGTCGAGGACGGGGAAAATGGCCTGATCCTGGCCGACGCCGAGCAGCCCGGCCGCGAACGGCTGCAGGCGCTCGCCGACCAGGCGCCCGCCGTCGCCGCGCGCGGTCGCCACTGGGTGGCCGCCAACGCCCTGTTTCCCGTCTCCGTCCGAGCCTACGTGGCGCGGCTCGAATCCCTGAACCGCCAGCAATGAACATCCTCTACATCGACCACTACGCGGGCTCGCCCCGGCTGGGCATGGAGTACCGGCCGTACTACCTGTCGCGCGAATGGGCGCGCAGCGGCCACCGCGTGCGGCTGGTGGCCGCGTCGTTCTCGCACGTGCGTGCGCACCAGCCGGTGGTCCCCGCGCAGGGCATGTCCGAGACGCTGGACGGCATCGAGTACGCCTGGATCGCGACCCCGGCCTACCGCGGCAACGGCGTGGGCCGGGTGCTCAACATCTGGTCGTTCCTCAAGCAGCTCTGGAACGCGGCGGCCGGCATCGTGGCCGAGTTCAAGCCCGACCTCGTGATCGCGTCCAGCACCTACCCGATGGACATCTGGGTGGCACGGCGGATCGCGCGCATGGCCGGCGCCAAGCTGGTCTTCGAGATGCACGACCTGTGGCCGCTGTCGCCCATCGAGCTCTCGGGGATGTCGCCGTACCACCCGTTCGCGCTGCTGTGCGCGCGCGCCGAGCGCACCGCCTACCGCGACGCCGACGCGGTCGTCTCGATGCTGCCGAAGGTGCACGACTTCATGTCCTCGCGCGGCCTGGACCTGCGCAAGCTGACGATCGTGCCCAACGGCATCTCGCCCGACGACTGGATCGACGACCCGGCGGCGCTGCGCGAGGACGTCGCGGCCTGCATCGCCGCGGCGCGCGCGGCCGGGCGCACGGTGCTGGGCTACGCCGGCTCGATGGGCCAGCCCAACGCCCTGGACGTCCTCATCGACGCGATGGCGCGCATGCGCGACGTGCCCGTCAGCGTGGTGATGGTGGGCGACGGCCACGAGCGCGAGCGGCTGGCCCGCCGCGTGGCCGACGAGCAGCTGGCGAATGTCCACCTGTTCCCGCCCATCCCCAAGAACCAGATCCCGTCGTTCCTGTCGGCCATCGACATCGCCTACATCGGGTGGAAGCGCGTGGCGATGTACCGCTACGGCATCGCGCCCAACAAGCTGATGGACTACATGATGGCCCGCTGCGTCGTCCTGCACTCGGTCGAGGCGGGCAACGACTCCGTGGCCGACGCGGGCTGCGGCCTGACGGTCGCGCCGGAGAGCGCCGACGCGGTGATCGACGGCCTGCGGCACCTGCTGGCCGTGCCCGTCGACGAGCGCCGGCGCATGGGCGAGCGCGGCCGCGCCTTCGTTCTGGCCGAGCACACCTACCCGGTGATGGCACGCCGCTTCCTCGACGCCGTGCACAGCGCGGGGAGGTCGGCATGACCGCGCTGCCAAGCTACACTTGCGGGCTCGAAAAAGGCGGGGCACCGCCTCGTCCAGCCGGCGCCAGACCGGTGTCCATGCGGCCGCCGCGCGTCGATCGCGGGACGTCTTGCCCCGGCCGGGCACCCAGCGGCCTGTCCCGGCGGGCGCCCGCCGCGCCGATCCGTCCGGCACCCGCCGCGCGGCGTGCCGCCGGCCTTGCCTCCGCGTCCTCGTCATCATGAAAGTCAGCGTCGTCCTTCGCACGTTCAACGAACAAAAGCATCTTCGCGCGCTTCTGGAGGGCATCCAGAGCCAGACGGGCGAGGGGCTGGAGGTCGAGACCATCCTGGTCGATTCCGGTTCGACCGACGACACGCTGCGCATCGCCGCCGACTTCCCGGTGCGGGTGGTGCCGATCCGCAAGGAGGAGTTCACGTTCGGCCGCTCGCTCAACATGGGCTGCGAGGCCGCCTCCGGCGAGGCGCTGGTGTTCGTCAGCGGGCACTGCATTCCCGCCGGCCCGCACTGGATCGCGCGGCTGGTGGCCCCGCTCGGCCGCGACGGCATCGTCTACACCTACGGCGGCCAGATGGGCGACGACACGAGCCACTTCAGCGAGCGCCAGATCTTCGCGAAGTACTTCCCGGCCCAGGACAAGCTGCCGCAGGAGGGCTTCTTCTGCAACAACGCCAATGCCGCGCTGCTGACCAGCGTGTGGCGCGAGACGCGCTTCGACGAGGATCTCACCGGCCTGGAAGACATGCACCTGGCCAAGCGGCTGGTGGCCGAAGGTCACCGCATCGGCTATGTCGCCGGGGCGGCGGTCTATCATCTGCACAGCGAGACCTGGGCGCAGGTGCAGCGGCGCTTCGAGCGCGAGGCCCTCGCGCTGCAGCACATCATGCCCGAGGTGCACCTGCGCTGGCGCGACATCAGCCGTTACTTCATCAGCGCCATGCTGCTCGATTTCGCCGCCGCAAGGCAGCAGGACTCGCTGGCCCGTCACCTGGTCGACATCGTGCGCTACCGCTTCCACCAGTTCCGCGGCTCGTTCCGCGGCAACCACATCCACCGCACGCTGTCCAACCAGAAGCGCGAGTCGTATTTCTACCCGCGCTGACCGGCGCATCCGTTCACCCCCTTCACCACACGCCCCATCATGACCACCGATACCGCCAAGAAACGAATCGTCGCGCTGCTGCCGATGAAGGCCAACAGCGAACGTGTCCGCGGCAAGAACTTCCGCGACTTCAACGGCCGACCGCTGTTCCGCTGGATCCTCGACACGCTGCTGGCGGTGCCGGAGATCGATGAAGTCATCATCAACACCGACGCCCGCGACATCCTGGCCGAGAACGGCCTGGTCGACGGTCCGCGCGTGCGCATCCGCGACCGCAAGCCCGAGCTGTGCGGAGACTTCGTCAGCATGAACCTGGTGCTCGCCGACGACGTCGCCAACGTCGATGCCGACATCTACGTGATGACGCACACCACCAACCCGCTGCTGTCGATCGAATCCACGCGCGGGGCCATCGAGCTGTACCACAAGGGTGTGGCCGACGGCACCTGCGACTCGGTGTTCACCGTCAACAAGTTCCAGACCCGCTTCTACCGCGCGGACGTCAGCGCCATCAACCACGACCCGAAGAACCTGATCCGCACGCAGGACCTGGAGCCGTGGTTCGAGGAGAACTCCAACCTCTACGTGTTCTCGCGCTCGAGCTTCGCGAGCACGGATGCGCGCATCGGCACCAGGCCGCTGATGTACGAGATGGGCCGCAGCGAATCGGTGGACATCGACGACCAGGAGAGCTGGTACATGGCCGAGGCCGTGTCCAAGTACTTCGCCTCCTCCAAAGCCGCCTGACCCCGAAGGACACACCATGACTCGAGTTCTCGTGACCTGCCCGCCGATGCTGGGCATGATCGACGCCTTCCGTTCCCGCTTCGAGGCCCGCGGCGTCGAGGTCGTGCCGGCCAAGGTCGTCCAGACCCTGAGCCAGGACGAACTGTGCGCCCTGCTGCCGGAGTTCGACGGCTGGATCATCGGCGACGATCCGGCGACCCGCCGCGTCTTCGAGGCCGGCAAGGCCGGCAAGCTGCGCGCCGCGGTCAAGTGGGGCATCGGCGTCGACAACGTCGACTTCGCGGCCTGCAAGGACCTGGGCATCCCGATCACCAACTGCCCGAACATGTTCGGCGGCGAAGTGGCCGACGTCGGCATGTCCTACCTCGCCGCCCTGGCGCGCGAGACCTTCGCCATCGATCGCGGCGTGCGCGCGGGCCAGTGGCCCAAGCCGCGCGGCCTCTCGCTGTCGGGGCGCACGCTGGGCCTGGTCGGCCTGGGCGACATCGGCCGCAACCTGGCGCGCCGGGCGCTGGCGGCCGACATGAAGGTCGTCGCCTACGACCCGTTCTACCAGGGCAGCCTGCCCGACGGCGTGCAGCGCGCGACCTGGCCGGAGCGCGTCGGCGAGGCCGATTTCCTGGCGTTCACCTGCGCGCTGACCAAGGCCAACACGCACATGCTCGACGCGGCCGTGCTGGCCGCCTGCAAGGACGGCGTGCGCATCACCAACGTCGCCCGCGGGCCGTTGATCGACGAGCAGGCGCTGATCGCGGCGCTGCAGGCGGGCAAGGTGCATTCGGTGGCGCTGGACGTGTTCGAGGTCGAGCCGCTGCCGGCGCAATCGCCGCTGCGCGACATGCCCAACACCATCTTCGGGTCGCACAACGGATCCAACACGGTGGACGGCGTCGTGCGCTGCAGCGAGTTCGCGATCGACGCGCTGCTGGGCTACCTCGGCGCGCCCGCCGCGGCCTGACCGGCCCGCTGCGCCGCCGCCGCCGGGAGGCGGCGCCGCGCGCGTTCAGCGCGCCTGCGCGCCCCAGCCGCGGTACAGGCGCCCGACCGCCGGGCGCGGCACGAAGCGCACGACCAGCCAGGACAGCAGCGCGGCGAGGCCGAAGGCCTCGCAGCCGAAGGCGAACGTGATCGGATCGCCCGCGCGGCGATGCGTCAGCGCCGAGGCGATGTTCATGCACGGCACGTGCAGCAGGTAGAACGGGTACGAGCACTGGCCGACGAGATCGTCGAACCAGCCCGCCTCGGCGCGCATGGGCAGGAACGGCAGGAACAGCGCCAGCACCAGGGGGCTGCCCTGCAGGCCGATCTCGGTGTTGGTCGAGATCATGGCCAGCAGCACCAGCGGGCAGGCGATCATCGCCCGCCGCGCCCAGGCGGTGGACAGGGCCGCCGCGATGCGGTGCTGCTGCTGGAAGACGATGATGCCCAGAATGAAGTAGTCGAAGTGCAGGATCGGCGACTGCGCGTCGGCGAACACCCGGTCCATGCACTGCACCGCGACGGCGAAGGCCACGAGCCATGCCGTGCGCAGCCGCATCAGCGGCACGGCGGCCAGCCAGAACAGGGCCTCGAGGCCCATGGTCCACGTCGGCGGGTCGACGAGGGTGCGCCAGCCGAACAGGTTCAGGCCGATCAGCATCACGTTGCTGGCGGCGAACCCGAGCTGGTGGCCCAGGCTCCAGTGCGGCAGTTCGGACAGGTACATGTCGAGCGGGCGGTAGGCCTTGCCCGACACGGCGGTCTGCAGCACGATCAGGGCCAGGTAGGCACCCACCACGAGGGCGTAGGGCCGCACCAGCGTCAGCCAGCGCAGCAGATAGAAGCGCACGCTGTCGGACAGGATCGACCTGCCGGCCACGAAGCGATCCGCGTGCACGTAGCTGAGGATGTAGCCGGACAGCACGAAGAAGCTCAGCACCGCCACCTCGCCCGAGCGGGGGTTGAGCCAGCGGCCGTTGCTCAGCAGATGCGACATGAAGACGCAGAATGCGAGCGTCGCGCGTGTCAGTCCCATGGGCCCCGGATTCGGGAAATCGAAGAATCCACCCAGTGTGCCCCCGGCCCTGTTGCCATTGCAACAGGGGAATCAGACCGCGTAGAGCGTCGCACGCACCTGGTCGATGGGAACGACCTGCCCGAAGAAGGCCTGGCACTTGGCGGGATCGCTGGCCGGCACGGCACCGGGCTCGACGCCGTCCAGCGAGGAGACCACGGTCGCCCAGGGCGCGATCGACTCGTGGATCGCATGGCCGGGCAGCGTCACGCAGACCACCTGGCGCCCGTGCACGCCCCAGAACGCGAGCAGCGAGGAGTAGTGGCCGATCACCATGTCCGTGTTCGGAATCTCGCTGCTGACCAGTTCGAAGCCGAACTCGTTCTTCATCTGGTCGAACAGGCTGGTGTTGCCGCGCGGATGCGTCTTGACCAGCACCCGCAGGCCGCGCGCCTCGCTCCAGGCCTTCAACTGCCGGTAGAACGCCTGCATCGCCTCGGGCGCGATGCGGCCGTCCTCGACCAGCGTCTGGTAGCAGTACGCCACCGTGCGCGCGTCGCAGCGCGCGCCGAAGTGCAGCTTGCGCAGGTCGGGCGTGCCCATCTCGTGCAGGACGTCGCTCGGGAACGCGTAGTGGTCGACGTGCCACTGGCGCCAGTAGGCGGAGAACGCCGCGGCCGAGTCGGGGAAGATCTCGCGCCGCGCGCGCACGAGGTCGCGCTTGGCGCCCAGCACATGGATGCGGAACAGGTCCACCGCGAGGCGCCAGTCGCCCACGTGGCGGCCGCAGTCGAATGCGTAGTACAGGTAGCGTACCGTCTTGAGCAGCTTGGTCAGGAAGAACTCCAGCGTGCGCTTCATGAACGGGATGTACATGCCGTGCTGGATGTAGAGCACCTTGCAGCCCGCGTCGCGGGCGGCGAGCACGATGTGGACGTCCGGGATGCGATGGGCGTCGATCAGCAGGTAGCGGATCTCGTTGTCGCGCAGCAGCTTCGTCAGCGCCTTGACCGAATTCCACGCGGTGCAGACGACCTGGGCCTGCGCGAACTTGCCGGTCGCGAGGTACTTGCGGTACTCCTCGGGCTGGTCGATCAGGATGAGCCGCGGCGGCGTCTCCATGGCCAGCATGCCGACGAAGAAGCGGTCGACATCGACGGCGTCCACCTCGAACACGCAGGTCTGTTGAAGCAGGGCTTCGAATTTCATCATGCAGCTACCATTCTCACGGGATTCATTGGCCATCGTCGCCTTCGGCCGCGCCGTGTTCGAGCTGTTCGGTCACCACCACGGAGGGGTCGAAGAACTCGCGGTGCGACCCGAGCAGCAGCGAGTTGAGCCCCAGCACGAAGACCGCGATGCAGAACAGGGTCCGGCTGACCTTCGAGATGCCGGCGCATGACAGCGCCCAGAGGGAGACGGGCAGGATGTAGAAGGATATCCGATCCGCCAGGCGCGCATTGGCGAGTACCGACACCAGCGTCAGGCCGGCGATCGTCAGGAACGCGTTGGACGCCCTGCGCCACGCCTCGGCCGCCGCGGGATCCATGTCGAGCGCCTTGATCCGCTCGAAATAGCGTGCCAACTGCGCGACGATGTAGGGCAGCGAGTACAACAGCACCTTGAGCGCGAACGACAGGTAGTTGGCGTGCAGCTGCTCGTAGATCGCGTGCATGTCGTTCTCGGGCGAGACGATCTCGAGGATGCGCCAGAACAGCAGCGCGAACACCAGCGCCGGCGCGAGCAGCAGCGCGGGCGGGAACCGGCGCGCGAGCTGGGCCAGCAGCGCCACCACGTAGCCGAAGCGGTGGGCCGCGCCGGCCAGCAACTGCAACACCACCGAGGCCGACAGCAGGCCGGCCAGCACCAGGTATTCCGAGAAGCCCTGGCGCATCGTGTTCATGAAGATCAGGAAGCTGCCGGGAAATATCATCAGCAGCGACAGCACGCCGACCCGGTCGCGCACGCCGCGCCAGCACAGCGGGATCAGCAGCAGCAGCAGCGAGGCCATGCCCACCGACGCGACGCCTTCGGGGAGCACGGCCTTGATCGCCACCACCGTCACCGCCCACAGCACCTCGAAGTCGTTGGCGATCGCGAACAGCAGGATGTTGTCGAGCGACAGGTCGTCGAAGACGTTGCGGTACCAGTTCAGGTCGGCCGCAGGCAGGACGCCGTCGGTCAGCAGGGCCAGCAGGATGCAGCCGGCCGTGAAGGCCAGCACCGCCAGGCGCGAGCGGTAGATGCCGCACACCGCCGACAGCAGGAACAGCAGGTGGTAGCCCGCGTACAGCGCGTAGTTCACGGCGCGTTCCCGGCAACGGCGCGGCGTTGCTCGTCCGCCAGGATGCGCCGCAGGAACAGGTTCTCGCCGGCGGCGCGCAGCAGGAACGCGACGGCCACGCCGACCACCCCGAACTGCCGGTACAGCAGCACGAAGGCGAGCGCCGTGCCTGCCAGCAGGCCGGCGTAGCCGAGCAGGACGGTGCGCGGCCGGTCGTGCGCCACGATCGTGAAGCGCTGGTGCAGGTAGCTCGAGGCGTTGAGCGTGTAGGCCAGGGCCAGCGGCACGGCCAGCACGCAGGCGAGCTGCCAGTCGACCGTCGCCGGCAGGCGCCCGTGCAGGGCCAGGGCGAGCGCCACGACGAGGCCGGCCGCCATGGCGGCGCCGATGACGACCAGCACCTTGCGATCCAGGCGGCGCGCGAACGCATGCGCCTCGCGCGGCGCCGACTCCACGGTCTGCACCAGGCGCGGGAAGCCCTGCATGACGATGGGCACGTACAGCAGCGAGACGCGCGACACGAGCTCCAGCACGAAGACGTAGGTGCCCGCGCGGGCGCTGTTCTCCAGGAACAGCAGCGCGAAGCGGTCGCCGTACAGGAACGCGGCGCCGAAAAGAATGTAGATGGTCTCCAGCGCGGCGATGGTGCCGGAGCGCGGCAGCGTGGCGCCCGCGCCGGCGGCCCGGCGCCCGCCCGCGCTGCCGATGGCCGCGACATAGAAGCCGGCCGTCAGGACGATGGCCACCGTGGCGACCACGTAGGGGAAGTCGAACAGGTCGCCCAGCAGCCAGACGGCGCAGAACGGGCTCACGCCCACGAGGATGCCGAAGGCGGTGCGCAGCACGCTCGAGCCGATCAACCGGCCGCTGCCTTCGAGGAACGCGCGGTAGGCGTTGACGTGGACCACCAGCGGCGCGACGGCCAGCGCGACGGCGCCGTCGGTCAGGAGCGGCGAGCGCCGGCCGGCGACGAACCAGACCGCCGCCAGGCCCAGCTCGAACAGCGCGATGCGCGCGCTGAAGCGCCAGAACTCGCGGCCGGCCAGCCAACGCTTGTCCGCCGGCGCGATCTGCGTGGAGGCCGCGATCACGCGGACCTTGCCCAGGTAGCCGAGGTCGAAATAGTTGGCGGCGATGAAGATCGACAGCAGGGTGGCCAGGCGCTGGTAGGACGCGCCCCCGTAGCGGGTCAGCAGCAGGGCGTTGGACGCCAGCACGACGAGCGCACCCAGGCCCTGGACACCGATGGCCAGGACGAGTTGCGACTTCCTCGAGCGTGTTGACGACATTCGTATGGCGCGGGTCCGTGAGCCGCCGGGCGGCGGCTCGGATGTTCCAGTGGGCGTCAGCGACGCCGGGGGCGAGGGCGGCTGCGGGCCGGACAGGCGCGGGCCGGGCGCCGCGGCCGTCCGCCCGCGGCGGGCGTCACTCGGTTCCAGGCGATGCGGCGGCCTTCAGGGTTCGAACGATGATCACGAGGTCGCCGACGAAGCTGCGGGTGCGCACGTACTTCTCGCACAGGGCCAGCTTGGCCGGCATGACCTGGCCCACGTAGGTGGCCTCGGGGTCCGCGCTGCCGGCGAGCACGCGGTTCTCGTCCCGGTATTCGATGGAGGCCAGGTCGGTGATGCCCGGGCGCACGCTGAGCACGAGCTCGCGCATCGGCTGCGGATACAGGGCGACGTAGCGCGGCACCTCGGGCCGGGGCCCGACGACGCTCATGTCGCCCAGCACCACATTGAGGAACTGCGGCAGCTCGTCGATCTTGTACTTGCGCAGGAAGTCGCCCGAGCGCGTGACGCGCGCGTCCGCCCCCACGGTGATCTGCGGGCCCGTGCGCTCGGCGTCGGTGCGCATCGTGCGGAACTTGTAGATGCGGAACTCTCGATTGCCGCGGCCGACGCGCACCTGGCGAAAGAAGATCGGCCCGCGCGAGTCCAGCGCCACCCAGATCGTCGCGCCGACCAGGATCGGCGAGACGAGCAGCAGCGCCGCCAGCGAGAAGACGATGTCGAACAGTCGCTTGGCCATCAGCGGAGGATGTCGCGCAGGCTCTCGACCACGCGCAGCTGGTCGGCGTCGCTCATGGCGGTGAACAGCGGAATGCTGAGCATGCGCGTGTAGGCCTTGTCGGCGTGCGGGAACATCTCGGGCGTCAGGCTGTAGCGGTCGCGCCAGTACGGCTGGCGGTGCAGCGGGACGTAGTGCACGCTGGTGCCGATGCCGCGGTCGGACAGGCCCTGGATGACGTCGTCGCGCGAGACGCGGGCGTCGTCGGCCAGGCGGATCACGTAGAGGTGCCATGCGTGCACGTCGCCCTTGGGCGCATCGGCCGGCAGGATCAGCGGCAGGTCCGCGAGCAGGTCGAAGTAGCGCGCCGCCAAGTACTGACGGCGCTCCAGGAAGGCCGGCAGGCGGGCCAGCTGCTTGAGGCCCAGCGCCGACGCGATGTCGGTCAGGTTGTACTTGAAGCCCGGCGCGACGACCTCGTAGTACCAGGCCGGCGTGCGCGAGACGAAGCGGTCGAACGCGTCGCGATTGATGCCGTGCAGGCGCATGATCTTCATGCGCTTGGCCAGCTCGGCGTCGCGGGTGACGATCATGCCGCCCTCGCCGGTCGTCATCGTCTTGTTCGCATAGAAGCTGAACACGGTGATGTCGCTGGCCAGGCTGCCGATCAGCGCGCCGTTCCAGGTGGTGGGCAGCGCGTGCGCCGCGTCCTCGACCACCTTCAGGCCGTGCTCGCGCGCCAGCGCCAGGATGGCGTCCATGTTGCAGGACAGGCCGCCGTAGTGCACCGGCATGATCGCCTTGGTGCGCGGCGTGATGGCCTTGCGCAGCAGCTCGACGTCCATGTTGAGCGTCACCGGATCGACGTCCACCAGGATCGGATCCGCGCCCAGGTAGCGCACCACCTCGACGGTGGCCGTGAAGGTGAGCGTCGGCGCGATCACCTCGTCGCCGGGGCCGATGCCCAGCGCCTCGAGCGCGAGGTGCAGGCCGGCGGTGGCGGAGTTGACGGCGATGCTCTCGACGCCGCCGCCGATGTACTCGCTGAAGGTCTTCTCGAACAGCTTGGTCTGCGGGCCGGTGGTGACCCAGCCGGAACGCAGGGCTTCGGTGACGGCCTGGATCTCGTCGTCGCCGATCTGGGGCAATGCGAACGGAATGAAGGGCTGGCTCATCTGGATTTACTCACAAGGAACTGACTTGGAACACGCGTGCCGCGCGCACGGAGCGGGCGGCACGCGCCGGATCACTGGATCGGCGTGGCCGACATGACGAATCGCTTCCAGCGCGCCCGGGCGATGAGTCCCAGCGGCAGGAGCAGGCCGACCACGACGGCAGTGCCGATCGCGATCAGCGCGCGCTTCGGGCGCGACTTCCACTCCGCGGGCTGGGCACGATCGACGACCTGGATCAGGCCGCCTTCGCGGCTCTCGTCGACGCGCGCGATCTCGTACTGCTTGGCCATCAGGTCGAAGAGGGTCTCCTCGTACTTGAACTGGCGGTACTTGCCGATGTAGTCCGGCCCGGCACCCTGCGGCACCGATACGCGCTCGGCGTCGGCCAGCCGGCTGCGCAGGGCCGCCACGGTGGCGGCCTGCTGGCTGACTTCCGGCGCACCGTTGGCCAGGTTGCCGCGCAGCGTCTCGAGCTTGATCTCCGCGGCCGTCAGCTGGGCGCGCAGCGTGGCGTAGGCATCGGCCGCCGCCTTCGGCTCGGTGTTGAGGGCGCCGGGGTTGAAGCCGCTGGCCTGCAGCGCCATCTGGGCGGTCGTCAGGCGCTGCTTGCTGTCCTGCAGCTGCTTTTCGAAGAAGGCGCGGCGCTGCTGGGCTTCGGTCACGGCCAGCAGCGACGTCATCCGCCGCAGTTCCTCGACGTACTGGTTGGCCATGGCCGCAGCGCGTTCCGGATCGTGGTCGTCGACGGTGACCGTGATCAGCCCGTCCTTCTTGCCGGGAAGGATCTGCGTGTGGATGTCCAGGTCCTTGCGCGCCTCGAAGCGGAACTTCGCCTTGTAGACGGTCATGAGATGGAACTGGTCGATCATGCGGTCGGCCACCGTGTCGCTCTGCATCAGCGAGACGTACTGGTCGGCGGGGCTCTTGATCGCGCCGCCGCCGGCGAAGCCGGCGAGGGCGCCCAGCGAGGCCAGGGCGGAGGCGGCGCCGCTCTGCTGCTGTTGCGGCGGCAGGAAGACGGTCGACGAGACGAAGACCGGCTTCATCAGGAACGTGACGCCCAGCGCGAGGACGCCTGCCAGCACGGGCGCCAGCAGCAGCAGCCGGCGATGCTGCGAGAGCGGCGTGAACAGGTCGAGGAATTCGCGCGCCTCGTTCGAATGCGGCGCCGCCAGGGGCCCGCTCGCCGCCGCGGCGGCCGCGGCGCTGCCGGACGTGTTGTCTTCTTGATGGATCATTTGGCGGGCGCGATCACAGTCCGAGGGCGTTGATGCCAGCCAGGCCGAGGCCGAACTGGTAGAGGATCTGCGTCCAGTCCTTGGCGTCCTGCACGAACGTCGTCTTGCTGAGTTCCTCGGGCACGAACAGCGTGTCGCCCGGCTCCACCAGCGCCTCGCGGAACCGGTTGTCGCTGTGCCAGAACGACGCGCCCTGGCGCGAGCTGACCACCGAGCCGTTGGCACGGATCATGAAGATGCTGTCCTTGTCGGCGCCGCGCGTGGGGCCGCCGGCCAGCGCGAGGTACTGTTCGGTGGTGTGGCCCGGTTCGTAGATGAAGCTGCCGGTGGAGAACACGCTGCCGAACACGCCCACCGAGCTGCTGCGCGGCGGCACGTGGATCGCGTCGCCGTCCTCGAGCGGCAGGTTGGGCAGGCCGGTCGCATCGGGCGCCAGCTGCAGCACGATGCGGCCGTTCGGGTGGATCTGGCGCAGGCGTTCGAGCAGGCGCGCGTTGGAGGCCGTGCTGCTGCTCTGCGAGGCGACCTCCTCGGCCGTCGCCACGCGCTGGCTGGCCTGGTTCTTGGCCATGTCGGTCTCGAGGTCCCGCAGGGCCCGCTCGTAGTTGGCTTCCTGCGTGCGGCGCACGCTCTCGCGCGTGAACTCGGTGCCGTAGGGATAGGCCGCCGGCGTCAATCCGCCTGCGGCGCGCAGCGCGTCGGCCATGACGCTGCCGGGCGGCAGGATGTAGACGCCCGGGTGCGCCACCTCGCCCTCGACGCGCACGCTCTGGTTCTGATGCACGCTCGACTGGGTGACCGTCACGGCGCTGTAGGCGTGGATCACGTCGCCGGTGGCCAGCGCGGCCGCGGTGTCGCGGGGCAGCGCGAGGTCCGTGACGCGGCCCGTGGCGCGGTCGGCCAGCCGCTCGATCGACACATGGGTGCGGTCGGCGACGGCGTTGAAGCCGCCCGCCATGCGCAGTGCGTCGTCCAGCGTCTCGCCCGGCTTCAGTTCGTAGATGGCCGGGGCGTTGACGCTGCCCAGGATCGCCACCTGCGTGCCCACCGGGCCGACGAAGACGACGTCGTCGGGCTGCACCAGCTGGTCGGTGGTGCGATCGCCCTTGAGAAGCAGGTCGTACAGGTCGAACTGCGCCACTTCCTTGCCGCCGCGGCGCAGGTGGATGTCGCGGAAGCTGCCGGCCGCCGACGGACCGCCGGCACGCATCAGCGCATGCAGCACCGACGACAGGCCGCTGATCGTGGTGCTGCCGGGCTGCTGCACGAAACCGCCGACGAAGACGCGGATGGGCCGCACCTGGCCCAGCGAGACCGTCAGCTGGAAGTTCTTGAAGACCTGCGCGACGCGCCGCGTGATGGCGTCGGCCAGGTCGGCGTTGCGTAGTCCGCCCACGTTGACGGCGCCCACGCGAGGCACCGCGATGCGGCCGGCCCGATCGACGGTCAGGCGCAGGTTGGCGTCGACGGAGCCCCAGATGTCGAGCGCGATCTCGTCGCCGGGGCGCACGATGTAGTCGGCGGGCACCACCGGGAGCGGGTCCTGCGCCGTGGAGGCCAGCGCCGGATCCGTCAGCAGGTTGGCGCCGAACCGGCGCGCCAGCCGGCCGTCGGCGCGGTCGCGGACGAACAGTTCGAATTCGCCCGGAGCGTACACGAGGCGCCGGCCGGCCTGCTCGTTCGGGTTGATGGCGCGCGCGTTGGCGGGGTTGCCGGCGGGCTGGCGCAGGCGCGGCGTGGCCGAGGGCAGCCCGGGGGTGTCGACATTGCCGCTGCTGGTGTTGGCGTTGGTATTGGCGTTGCCATTGCCATTGCCGCTGTCGTCGTTGATCGTCGCAGTCGAGTCGACGCCGGCGCTGCCGGCGTTCTGGTTCGAGCTCGAGGCGTTCTGCTTGGTCAAGTCGCGCGAGCCGTCGAACTGGGCGTGCGCCGCGGGCGACCCGGCCAGCGCGAGCCCGAGCGTGCATGCGCCAGCCAGCCTCAGGAGTGGTCCGGTGCCGTGCGAAAGGAGTGAAGCGAAGGAGCGGGGCATCGACATGGAGGCAGTGTTCGTTTGGGCGCGCGCGCGGGGCGGCGACTGGGAGCAGACGGAGCCTGCGCATGGCGCGCCGCGAGGCTTCGAAGACAAACGCGAATTCTATCTGCTCCGTCCCGCCGCGCTGGGCATCGCTGACAGCACGCTGTAGTGACACTAAAATGAGCCTGTCGACTTCCCGGCCGTGCCGCGTCCGCCCTCTGGCGCGCGAGTTCCGGCCATCCGGGAACCAGGTCCGATTGCGCCGGCACAGGCGCACGGACCGCCGTCGGCGATCAAGGGGAAGGCAGTCCAGGTTGAGAGCACTCGCACATTCGTCGGAGGGTCGGCATGGCCATGGCTTCCCGCGCGCAATCGCCGTCCGGCGTCCGATTTGTCCCGGCTTGCCGGGGCGTTGTGGTCAACTGTCGACCCGGCAAGGACGAACGACGGCGCCCGACCGGCACGGCACGGCCGCGGCGGGGCCCGCGCCTGCGAGCCTCGTGACCAGGCGTCGCGCGTGGCGACGCCGCGCCGACGACCCCCGCGCCGCAGACCTGCCCTTTCGCGCTCCTTGCCCTCATTTGCCTTCAGAACAAAAGTGATTCCAAAACCGAACAGTGCTGCCCAGACGACTCTCTGGCACCGTCTGGACCTGATGCTGGCCCGCCTGCGGCCCTACCGGCAGCCCGTGTCGCTGGTGCTCGACGCCATCGTGATCGCCGTGGCATGGAACATGACGTACCTGTTCCGGCTCGGATTCGAGCGCTGGTTCTCCGCGCGCCCGTCCTACGACTTCTGGCTGATGCTGGGCGTCATCGCCGTCTACCTGGTGTTCTTCGCGCTGGTGCGGGTGCCGCAGAGCATGTGGCGCTTCTCCGGCTTCGGCGAGATCAAGCGGCTGACCCTGGCCTGCCTGTGCGCCGGCGTGGTCAGCGCCCTGGTGGTCATGGGCCTGCAGCTCGTGGGCGTGCCGCGCTCGGTGCTGGCGCTGCATCCGCTCGTGTCGCTGATGTTCGTGTGCATGGAGCGGGTGGCCTACCGGATGTTCTACGAACACACGCGGGCACAGATCGTCAACGGCGACCGTGAAGTGCGGCGCGCGCTGATCCTGGGCGCCGGCGAGGCGGCGCGCCGTCTGGTCGCCGGCATCCACCAGCAGGGCTGGATCGTGACCGGCCTGCTCGACGACGACCTGCACAAGCAGGGCGCGCGCATCGCCGGCGTGCCGGTGCTGGGCCCGCTCGCGGCGGTGCGCGACAAGGCGGTGCGCGGCGCGGCCACGCACCTGATCATCGCGCTGCCGGCGGCCACCGTGTCGCAGCGCCGCCGCGCCTTCGAGCTGGCCAGCGAGAGCACGCTGCCGGTGCTGACGATCCCGTCGGCCGACGAACTGCGGGTGGGCACCGCGCCGGTGGAGGCGCTGCGCGACATCGAACCCGAGGACCTGCTGGGCCGCGATCCGGTCGAGCTCGACGAGGCCGGCATCGGCGACACCCTGCGCAACAAGACGGTGCTGATCACCGGCGCTGGCGGCAGCATCGGCTCCGAGCTGTGCGCCCAGGTGGCGCGCTACCACCCGCGCCGCCTCGTGCTGGTCGAGCTGTCGGAATTCAACCTCTACTCCATCGAGCAGTCGCTGGGCCAGGCCTTCCCCGAGCTCGAGCTCGTGCGGCTGATCGGCGACGTCAAGGACCTGGCGCAGCTGCAGCGCATCATGCGCACCTGGCAGCCGCAGGTGGTGTTCCACGCCGCCGCCTACAAGCACGTGCCGCTGATGGAGGAGAACAACGCGGCCTCCGCCATCCGCAACAACACGATGGGCACGTACTACGCGGCCCTCGCCTCCGCCCAGGCAGGCGTCGAGCGCTTCGTGCTGATCTCCACCGACAAGGCGGTCAACCCGACCAACGTCATGGGCGCGTCCAAGCGTGCGGCCGAGATGGTGGTGTCGGCCCTGGCGGCCGAACACGCCGGCACGCGCTTCGTGGCGGTGCGCTTCGGCAACGTGCTCGGTTCCTCCGGCAGCGTGATCCCGAAGTTCAAGGAGCAGATCGCCCGCGGCGGCCCGATCACCGTCACCCACCCGGACATCATCCGCTACTTCATGACCATCCCGGAGGCGGCGCGCCTCGTGCTGCAGGCCGCGGCCATCGGCGAGTCCGGCCAGGTGATCGTGCTGGACATGGGCGAGCCGGTGAAGATCGTCGACCTGGCGCGCGACATGATCCGGCTGTCCGGGCGCAGCGTCGACGACATCCCGATCGTCTTCACGGGCCTGCGCCCCGGCGAGAAGCTCTTCGAGGAACTGCTGGCCGACGCCGACTCCACCCTCTCGACGCCGATCCCGCAGCTGCGGGTCGCACGCCTGGAGTCGCGCCAGCGATCGGTCACCGAACTGCTGCGCCGCGCGGCCTCCTCGGAGGAGCTCAGCGACGCCGCGGTGCGCGAGGAACTGGCCCGCGTCGTGCCGGAATACCGCGCGCCGTAGCGCCCCGGGCACCGGGGCGCCGGCCCGTCGGGTGGCGGCGTCGGGCCGCGCCGGGGAGCCCGCGCGGGGGGCCTGACATGCGCGATTCATCCGTACAGGCGATAATGGCGGTTCATGACAGAAACCCCCCAAGCCCAGGTCCCGGCTCAAACGGACCCCGCCATCGAGCAACAAGCCGCCCCCGCGCCGGCCCGTTTCGACACTCTCCCGCTCGACCCGAAGCTGATCCGCGCCGTCGCCGATCAAGGCTACGCCTTCATGACGCCCATCCAGGCGAAGGCGATCCCGCTGGTGCTCGAAGGCCGTGACGTGATGGGTGCCGCGCAGACCGGCACCGGCAAGACCGCCGCGTTCTCGATCCCGCTGCTGCAGAAGATGATGCGCCACGAGACGGCCAGTGTCTCGCCGGCCCGCCACCCGGTGCGCGCGCTGGTACTGGCGCCCACGCGCGAGCTGGCCGACCAGGTCGCACAGAACATCAAGGCCTACGCCAAGCACTCGAACCTGCGCGTGGCCGTCGTCTTCGGCGGCATCGACATGAAGCCGCAGACGCTGGAGCTCAAGGGCGGCGTCGAGGTGCTGATCGCCACCCCCGGCCGGTTGCTCGACCACATCGAGGCCAAGAACTGCGTGCTCAACCAGGTCGAGTACGTGGTGCTCGACGAGGCCGACCGCATGCTCGACATCGGCTTCCTGCCCGACCTGCAGCGCATCCTCAGCTACCTGCCCAAGCAGCGCCAGACGCTGCTGTTCTCGGCCACGTTCTCGCCCGAGATCAAGCGCCTGGCCAACAGCTACCTGCAGGATCCGATCACGGTCGAGGTGGCGCGCGCCAACGCCACCGCCACCAACGTCGAGCAGCGCTTCTACAGCTGCACCGACGACGACAAGCGCGGCATCGTGCGCCAGGTGCTCAAGGACCGATCGATCACGCAGGCGCTGGTGTTCGTCAACTCCAAGCTGGGCGCCGCCCGCCTGGCGCGCACGTTCGAGCGCGACGGCATGCGCACCTCGGCGCTGCACGGCGACAAGTCGCAGGACGAGCGCCTGAAGGCGCTGGCCTCGTTCAAGAAGGGCGAGGTCGACGTGCTCGTGTGCACCGACGTGGCCGCCCGCGGCCTCGACATCGTCGACCTGCCGGCCGTGTTCAACTTCGACGTGCCGTTCAACGCCGAGGACTACGTCCATCGCATCGGCCGCACCGGCCGCGCCGGGGCCTCGGGCCTGGCGGTGACGCTGGTCACGCGCGACGACGCACGCAACATCAGCGACATCGAGAAGCTGATCAACAAGAAGATCGAGCTCGAGCCGTTCGAGGTCGAGGACGACCGTCCGCGCCGTCCGCCGCGCCGCATCAACGACGACGAGCCGCGCCGCGAGGCCGCCACGCCGGTCGCGCGCGCACCGTCGCCCCCGCGCGCGCCGACGCCGCAGAAGAACCGCGACCCGTTCTTCGACCGCCCGTACGAGGCCAACAACGCCTCCGACGCCGCGCCCGAATGGGAAAAGGCCACCCCGGCGGCGCCGGTCGGCCGGGCCGCGTTGTCTGCCAACATCCGTTCCAAGCGCAAGGTCGCCGCGCTGCTGGGCGGCAGCACCAAGGCCTGAGGCGGTCGAGGCGCTGTTCGCGCCGACGAGATGGCCTGCCGCATCCCGTGCGGCGGGCCAATTTCGTTCCGCGGCTACCATAGGTGCCTGGGGGCGCGATTCTCCGGCACGCCCGATGCGGGGCGCGCGCGACCTCGGAAGAACGCTTGCTGTCCCGACCGTCCATCAACGAGCACGCATGCCTCACGTCACCCTTCGCAACGGCACCCGCTTCGACGCCGAGCGCGGCGTGACCTTGCTCGATGCCGCGATCGGCCGGGGCCTCGCGCTGGAGCACAGTTGTCGCACCGGTCGTTGCGGGAGTTGCAAGGCGCGCGTGGCGGCCGGCACCGCGGCGCCGCTGCGCGCGCAGACGGCGCTGTCCAGAGACGAGCTCGCCCAGGGCTGGGTGCTCACCTGCACGCACGAGGCAACATCGGACATCGCGCTCGATATCGAGGATCTCGGCCAGCTCGCCGGCCTGTCGCCTCGCATCGTGCCGACCCGCATCGACCGGCTTGAACTTCTGGCGCCGGATGTCCTGCGCGTCGTGCTCAGGTTGCCGCCGACGGCGGGATTCCGCTTCCTGGCGGGCCAGTCCATCGCGCTGACCAGTCCCGCAGGTGTCGTGCGCAGCTACTCGATCGCCAGTGCGGCGAGCGCCCCGGCGGCGCTCGAACTCCACGTGCGCCGCGTCGACGACGGCCGCTTCAGTGCGTGGTGGTTCGACGAGGCCAGGGTCGGCGACCTGCTGCGATTCCACGGGCCGCTCGGCACGTTCTTCCTGAGGTCGACCGACGGCCTCGACCTCGTGTTCCTCGCCACAGGCACCGGCATCGCGCCGATCCGGGCGATGCTGATGCAACTGGCGCAAGCCCCTGCCGGCGAACGTCCGCGCAGCGTGGCGCTCTACTGGGGCGGCCGCGGCGCGCAGGATCACTACATCGATCCGCGGCCGATGCTCGACGGCCTGCGCTACGTGCCGGTGCTGTCGCGCGCTGCCGTGCCGATCGGTGGCGCGCAGGGGCACGTGCAGGAGGCACTCATGCGTGACGTCGTGCGCGGCGCCGCTCCCGGTTGGGGCACGATGGCCGTCTATGCCTGCGGCTCCGAGGCGATGATCGAGGATGCGCGGCGCACGCTGGCCGGCGCCGGGCTGCCCGCAGGGCGATTCCATTCTGACGCGTTCGTCAGTTCCGAGCCGAATGCGTCGGCCACACCTCAAGCGGAGCAGCAGCCATGAAGGCAGTGATCCTGGCCGGCGGCCTCGGCACGCGGTTGACCGAGGAGACCGCGATCCGGCCGAAGCCCATGGTGGAGATCGGGGGCAAGCCCATCCTGTGGCACATCCTCAAGATCTACGCGCACCACGGCATCAACGACTTCGTGATCTGCTGCGGCTACAAGGGCTACGTGATCAAGGAGTACTTCGCGAACTACTTCCTGCACTCGTCGGACGTGACGTTCGACGTGGCCCGCAACGAGATGGAGGTTCACCACAAGCGCGCCGAGCCCTGGAAGGTCACCCTGGTGGATACCGGCGACGACTCGATGACCGGCGGGCGCCTGCGCCGGGTCGCAAGCTACATCGAGAACGATCGGGATTTCTGCTTTACCTACGGCGACGGCGTGGGCGACATCGACATCACGCGGTCCATCGCGTTCCATCGCGCGCACGGCAAGGCGGCAACGCTCACCGCGGTGCTGCCCCCGGGACGCTTCGGCGCGCTCGACATCCAGGCCTGCCAGGTGCGCAGCTTCCGCGAGAAGCCGCAGGGCGATGGTGCGCGGATCAACGGCGGCTTCTTCGTGCTGTCGCCGCGCGTCCTGTCGACCATCCGCGACGACGCCTCGATCTGGGAGCAGGAACCGCTGATGGGCCTGGCCGCGCAAGGCGAGTTGATGGCGTTCCAGCACGACGGGTTCTGGCAACCCATGGACACGCTGCGCGACCGGCAGCATCTCGAGGGCCTGTGGCAGTCGGGCAAGGCGCCCTGGAAGACGTGGGCTTGAGGCCATGAGTGTCGACCCCGACTTCTGGCGCGGCAAGCGCGTCTTTCTCACCGGGCACACCGGCTTCAAGGGCGGCTGGCTCAGCCTGTGGCTGCAGCGGCTGGGGGCCGAACTGCAGGGCTTCGCGCTCGCGCCGACGGGCTCGCACAGCCTGTTCGACGCGGCCCGCGTGGCCGAGGGCATGGGCAGCACCATCGGCGACATCCGCGCGCTCGAGCCGCTCAAGTCTGCGCTCCTTGCGTTCGGCCCGGACATCGTGATCCACATGGCGGCCCAGCCGCTGGTGCGCCAGTCGTACGCGGATCCGGTCGAGACCTATGCCACCAACGTGATGGGTACCGTGCACCTGCTGGAAGCCGTGCGTTCGGCGCCCGGCGTGCGCGCCGTCGTCAACGTCACCACGGACAAGTGCTACGAGA
Organism: uncultured Vitreoscilla sp.; assembly: GCA_964418745.1. Taxonomy (GTDB): domain Bacteria; phylum Pseudomonadota; class Gammaproteobacteria; order Burkholderiales; family Burkholderiaceae_C; genus Scleromatobacter. The sequence goes on along the minus strand of CAYQMX010000024.1, from coordinate 79,813 downwards.
ACCGCGAATGGGCATGGGGGTATCGCGAGGACGAGCCGCTGGGCGGCCACGACCCGTACAGCAGCAGCAAGGGGTGCGCGGAGCTGGTCTCGAGCGCCTGGCGGCGTTCGTTCTTCCACCAGGGCGGCCCCGCGCTGGCGACGGCGCGCGCGGGCAACGTCATCGGCGGGGGCGACTGGGGCACCGACCGTCTCGTGCCTGACATCCTGCGCGCGTTCGAATGCGACGAGCCCGTGGTGATCCGCAACCCGCGCTCGACGCGGCCGTGGCAGCACGTGCTGGAGCCGCTGTCGGGCTACCTGACACTGGCGCAGTGCCTCTGGCGGCATGGTGCCGGGTTCGCCGAAGGCTGGAATCTCGGCCCCCGCGACGAGGATGCGCGTCCCGTGCAGTGGATCGTCGAGCGGCTGGGCGAACTCTGGGGGGCGGGTGCCCGCTGGCGGCTCGACGGCGGCGATCATCCCCACGAGGCCCATTTCCTCAAGCTCGACATCTCGAAGGCGCGCTCGCGCCTGGGTTGGGCGCCCCGCTGGCGCCTCGAGGATGCGCTGCTTCACACGGTCGACTGGCACCAGTCGTGGCTCGGCGGCCAGGACGCGCGTGCGCTGTGCCACGCCCAGATCGACGCGTACACATTGACCCGGCCCTGAAGACGACATGACCGAAGCTGCCCTCCAATTCGTCAGCAAGACCCCCGATCAGCTGCGCGCAGAGATCGCGGCGCTGGTACAGCAGTATGCGGACGTCGTGCATGCGCCCAGGCCGTTCGTGCCGGGCCAGAGCCCGGTGCCCGTGTCGGGCAAGGTCATCGGCGCCAGGGAGTTGCAGCTGATGGTCGAGGCCAGCCTCGACGGCTGGCTCACGACGGGCCGCTTCAACGCCCTGTTCGAGCAGCGCCTCGCCGCCTTCCTGGGGGTCGAGCACGTGCTCACCGTCAACTCGGGTTCGTCGGCGAACCTGGTCGCCTTCTCGACGCTGACGTCGTCTCGACTGGGCGAGCGCGCGATCAGGCCGGGCGACGAAGTCATCGGCGTCGCCGCCGGTTTCCCGACGACGGTCAACCCCATCCTTCAGTTCGGGGCGGTGCCGGTGTTCGTCGACGTCGACCTCACGACGCACAACATCGACGCTTCCCGGATCGAGGCGGCGATCTCGCCGAAGACCAAGGCGATCATGCTGGCCCACAGCCTGGGCAACCCGTTCAACCTCGACGTCGTCACCGCCCTGTGCAGGAAGCACGGCCTCTGGCTGGTGGAGGACTGCTGCGACGCCCTGGGCGCGAAATACGATGGCCGGCTAGTGGGCACCTTCGGCGACATCGGTACGCTGAGCTTCTATCCCGCCCACCACATCACGATGGGCGAAGGCGGCGCGGTCTTCACCCGCAACCCCGAGCTCAGGCTGATCGCCGAGTCGTTCCGCGACTGGGGCCGCGACTGCTACTGCCCGCCGGGCAAGGACAACACCTGCGGCAAGCGCTTCTGCTGGAAGCTTGGCGACCTGCCTGAGGGCTATGACCACAAGTACACGTACAGCCACCTGGGCTACAACCTGAAGATCACCGACATGCAGGCGGCCTGCGCGCTCGCGCAGATGGATCGCCTGGAGGACTTCATCGCGACCCGCAAGGCGAACTTCAAGTACCTGAAGGAGCGTCTTGCGAACTGCGCGCAGTTCCTGCACCTGCCCGAGGCGACCCCCAACTCCGAACCGTCGTGGTTCGGCTTTCCGCTGGTGCTGCGGCACGACGCCGGCGTCAAGCGCGCGGACCTGATCAACTTCCTGGACCAGAGCCGGATCGCGACGCGCCTCCTCTTTGCCGGCAACCTGACGCGCCAGCCCTACATGATCGGGCGCAACTTCCGCATCAGCGGCGAGCTGACGAACACCGACACGGTGATGAACCAGACGTTCTGGCTCGGTGTGTGGCCGGGGCTGACCACGCCGCAGCTCGACTATGTCGTCGACAAGCTCGAAGAGTTCTTCGGGTTGAACTTCTGACCGGACGCGCCGCATGGACCTCGCACGCGACCTCGAGCTCCTGCCTGGCGTCCGCCTCGTCGCGCTGCGCCGCACGACGGATTCGCGCGGCAGTTTCGTCAAGACATACCAGCGAAGCGTGTTCGAGGCCCTGGGCGAACCGTTCGATTTTCGGGAGGAGTTCTACTCGTTCTCGCGCCGCGACGTGCTTCGCGGCATGCACTTCCAGCTGCCGCCGCACGACCATGCCAAGCTGGTCCATTGCCCCGTGGGGGCCGTGCTCGACGTGCTCCTCGACCTGCGCGCGGGTGCGGGCCAGGGGCGCGTGGCCAGCGTCGTCCTGAGCGCGGACGATCCTTCGCTGCTCGTCATTCCGGCCGGCATCGCCCACGGCTTCAAGTCCCTGCAAGACAACACGATGATGGTCTACAAGACGAGCGCGGAGCACGCACCGACGCACGACGCCGGCATCCGCTGGGACAGCTTCGGCTTCGACTGGGGCTGCGACGCGCCTCTGCTGTCGCAGCGTGATGCCACCCACCCCGCGCTGGCCGATTTCTCGAGCCCGTTCTGAGCGCCATGAAGATCTTTGTCACCGGAGGCACGGGATTCGTCGGCTCGCATTTCCTGAACGCGGCCATGGTTGCCGGCCATGAGGTCGTCGCGCTGCGCCGCCCCGGCAGCGCCACGCGCATCCCGCTCGATCGGCAGCCGACATGGATCGACGGTTCCCTCGAGGGCGACCATGCCGCGGCGCTGCAGGGCGCCGAGGTGCTGGTGCACCTGGCGGCGCACACGCCGAACCCGCCCTACGACACGCTCGCGCGCTGCCTGCACTGGAACGTCGTCGCGCCGCTGGCGCTGGCGGAGCAGGCGGTGGCGGTCGGGGTGCGGCGCTTCGTCGTCGCCGGTTCGTGCTTCGAATATGGGCGCGCCGCGCGTCGCACCGGGGTCGTGGACCCCGACACGCAGCCGGAGCCCGATCTCTCCTATCCGACCTCCAAGGCCGCCGCGACCCTGGCCTTCCAGGGATTCGCCCGCGAGCAGGGCGTTGCGCTGAAGGTGTTGCGGCTGTTCCAGGTCTTCGGCGAAGGAGAGCAGCCGAGCCGGCTGTGGCCGTCCCTGCGCCGCGCGGCGCTCGAAGGACGCGACTTCCCGATGAGCGCGGGTGACCAGGTGCGCGACTTCACGCCGGTCGAGTTCGTCGCCAGCCGGTTCGTGCAGGCGCTGGACTTCTCCGGCGTCCGCGAGGGCGAGCCGATCGTCGAACACGTGGCCACGGGCCTGCCCCGGACCTTGCTCGAGTTCTCGCAGGCGTGGTGGCGGCACTGGAACGCGACCGGCACGCTGGTGCCCGGCGCCGTCGCCTATCGACACAACGAGATCATGTCGCTGGTCTCGCGCCAACTGCGTTGATGGCTGTCGACCGATGTCTTCCATGACCCGCCTCGGCGTCTGCATTCCGACCTACAACCGGCCCCGCGAACTGGAGCGCCTGCTCGCCAGCATCGCACCCGGCGTGCGCGTCTTCGTCAGCGACAACGGCGACCACCTGCCGCCCGAGTTTCGCCGGCGGTTTCCCGCGGTCGCCTTCCAGGGCACGGACGGTCCGGCCGTCGGCATGTTCGCCAACTGGAACCGGGCGGCGCGAATGGCCGATACCGAGTGGGTGCTGGTACCGTCGGACGACGATATCTACTTTCCGGGTTCGTTCGACCATCTGGCGGCTGCCGTCGCGCGCCATCCTGCAGCCGGCATCATCGTGTTCGGGCACCATATCGTGGGCGATGCGTACGAGGTGCTGAGCACCTGGCAGCCCGCGGCCGGGGTGTTCGCGGCGCCCCTGGGGTTCGAGCGCTTCAAGTACGGCGTGGATGCCCGCATGCCCAGCGTCCTGCTGCGCCGCTCCGCGCTGGAACGACTCGGTTTCTTCGACGAGCACTTCCGCTACGCGGCGTCCGACAGCGACCTGGTGCAACGCGCGTTGCTGCAATTCGATGCGGTGTTCGTGCCGACCGTCGTCTCGGGCTATCGGGTCTGGCAGCAGAGCGCGACGCGCTCGACCCTGGCCACGCCGGGCTGGCTGGCGGATGTCGACTACTGGGGTGGCCGCATCGAAGCGTTGCTGCGGTCGATCCCGCACTTCGCCGCGCAGGCCCGGCGCGTGCGCGACGAGCTGTATGCGACCAACCTGCTGGCCGGGCTGTACCTGTTGCGCAGCCAGCGTGACGTCGCTGCGTGTCGCGCGCACTTCAGGGCAAGCCGATATCCGCGCCGCGCGCGTTGGACGACGCAACTGCGCATCCTCCGGCAAGTCCTGGCCGGCGCGCTTCGATGACGAGGCAGCCCTGGGCGGCGCGCCTGCGGGCGACCCTGGCCGGCGGCAGCGGCGGCATGCTGGCGAGCACGGGCTTCTCGATCGGCACCAAGGCATTGCAGGCGGTCGCGAGCTTCGCCACCGTGCACCGCCTGGTCCTGCTGTGGGGCCTGTCGGGCTACGGACTGTGGGTGACGCTCGCGGCCGTCGCGCTCTACATCTCGCTGTTCGACGTGGGCGTCGGCTACGGCGTGAAGAACCGCATCTCGGAGGCGTGGGGGCGCGGCAATGTCGCCGAGGCGACGGTCGTCGTTCGAGTGGGCGTGGCGATCTATTGCGTCGCATCGCTGGCCGCACTGGTCGCCGGCGCGCTTCTGGTGCTGCTGGTGTCGCCGTTCCGGGAGCACGCGCTGGCCGCAGGGCTGCTGTGGGTGGCATGCGTCGCGACCTTCTTCCTGTCCTTTCACAACATGGTGCTGCAGGGACTGGGGCGCTTCAAGACGCTCGCGCTGCTGAGCCTGATCGCGCCGTGCGCCTGGTTCACTGCCTTGCAACTCTGGCCGCGCGAGACGGCGCTGCCGCTGCCCGTGGGTGCGGCCGTCTACGCTGCGGCCATGTTGTTGCAGGCGGGCATCACGGTCGCCGTCTCGAAACGCGTGCACGACTTCCACATCGGTGCCTGGTATCGCACCCGGCTGCGGGAGTTCCAGCCGCTGGTACGGACCGGCGCCCGGTTCCTGGTGCTGCAACTGGCGTCGTTCGCGCTCAACGGCTCCGGCAGTTTCCTGATCTACCGCACGCTGGGAGGCGCCGAGACGGCCCAGTACGACGCGGCCAACCGGGTGTTCTCGGTTTTCACGATTGCCTTCACGACGCTGATCGCGATCGCCTGGACCGAGATCTCGAAGGCAAAGGCCGCGCGCGACCGCGTGCGCGCCGTCGCCATCCATCGACTCCTGCACGCTGCGGTGCTCGTGTTCCTGGGTGCCGCCATGGTGGCGTGCGTGGTCTCGGAGCCCCTGACCCTGGCGTTGACCGGCATCCGCGTGCCGTCCGCGGCGACGGCGGCGTTCGTGCTCTACATCGGCATCCAGATGCTGGCCTACACCTCTGCGGTGTTCCTCAACGCCTACGAACGCCTGCGTGGGCAGATACTGGCGGCCCTCCTGTCGATTCCGCTGTTCTTCGCGGCGGCGCTCGTCCTGCTCGCGCATGGCGGGGGGATGCCGTCGATTCCGATCGCCTCCGCCGTGGCGACCCTGCCTTCGCTCGTGGTCTGCTTCGTGATCGCGCGGCGCCTGCTGGCGGAACCGCGCGGCGACGAGTCCGGGGCGGCGATGCCCGGGGACGCTTCCGCGCCCTGAGGCCGCGGTCAGGCGCCGCAGACCTCGCGCACCCAGGTCGCCAGCCGGTAGCGCTCGTGGATGGCCGCGGCCACGGGACGGTACGGGTCGCTCAGGAAGCCGGGCGGGATGCGCGGCGCGGCGCGATCGACGACGGCGATGTTGTCCGGGTCGAAGAAGTCGTAGTCGCGAACGGCGGCGTTGGTGGTGACGAGCTTGGTCTGGCTGCCCAGCGCCTCGATCGTTCGCATCGTGAGCCCGAGCTGCTTCGGATGCTCGATGTCGAGCACGGCGCGCGAGTTCAGGAAGATGCCCTGGACGGTATCGCGCGCCAGCGGCACGAACCTGAATTCGGCCCGCGTCGCGCCGTCTATCGTGCGGGTGAAGACCTTGCGCGCGGCGTACATCCAGGGGGCCTGGAGATACAGGTACCAGCAGGCGCGCGTCGCGTCGGGCACCTGGCGCGCGACGCGCTGGACGATGCGGTAGCGATCCGAATGGATCGTGCCGACGAAGCTGATGTCGAGATCGAACCGCGCCGGGGCCGTGCGTTCGAAGCCGGGTGTGAAGAACAGGGGGCGGAACCGCACGCCGTAGTGCCTGGCGTCCGCCGGGTCGAAGCTGAAGCACTCGTCGTACAGCGGCAGTTGCCGGCTCGAGTAGGGCTTGTTCGAGATCGAGTCCCACGTGTAGAAGACCATCCGGGCGTCCGGGAACTCCGTGCGCAGCATGCGCAGCGTCGGCTCGGAGATCGACTCGCCCTGGACCACCAGGATCAGGTCGTAGCGGGTCGCCGCCAGTTGGCGCAACTGTGCGACGTAGTACCGGTTCGCAGCCGGCGCCGTCAGCGCCGGGTAGACGCGGGTCACGGCCTTCAGCGCCGAGCTGTCGAAAGGACGGTCCGGCAGCATGTCGACGGCCCAGCCGTCGCTGGCCAACTGGTCGCGGATCTCGCGCTCGTAGCCGAAGAAACGGGGGGCGACGAGCAGCGCGCGGCCCTTGCCCTCCGAGGCCATGTTCAGGCCGACTCCGTGCCGCGGTGCTTCGCCACGATCCTGGCGGGCACGCCCACCGCCAGGCTGTCGGCGGGGACGTCGGCCAGCACCACGGCGTTGGCGCCGATCACGCAACCGCGCCCGAGCGTCACCGGGCCGAGCACCTTGGCGCCAGCCGTGATGGTCACGCCGTCCTCGACCACCGGACGCAGCGCCGGCGTGTAGGCAAAGTCCAGCGTGTTAGCTCCCAAGGTCACCTGCTGGTAGATGGTGACATTGCAGCCGATCGACGCGGCGCCCAGGATGGTGCCGTGGGTGTGCGTGATCACGAGCCCGGCGCCGATGTCCAGCGTCGCCGGCACTTCCAGTCCGAAGACGACGAAATTGAGCAATTGCACGAGCTTGGCGAGGCGTCGCCAGCCATGGCGGTGCAGCGCATGCGCGTGGCGGACCAGGCTCACCGGCGCGAAGCGCGGGGTGAAGTGATGGGCCCAGCGGCGCGGAATCGGCGGCTGGCCGCTCAGTTCGGCGAGCCGCGCCCAATCGGCGTCGAGGGACTGCTTCAGGGTGGGCATCAGTTGGCCAGCCCCTTGCTGCGCAACTCCGAGGCGGCGGCGACCGAGCGATCTTCATGGACGGGTTGGCTGGCGGCCCAGGCACAGAAGCGCCGCAGGCCCGTGTCCAGCGACACCCGGGGCGCGAAGCCCAGCAGACGCCGGGCGACGGCCAGGTCCGCGTGGCAATGGCGGATGTCGCCGACCCGGAACTGGCCCGTGACGCGGATCGGCACGTCCATCCCGGCGGCGCGCAGGAGGCTGGCCGCCAGGGCACCGACCGGCGTGGCTTCGCCGGCGCCCAGGTTGATGGCGGCACCGGACGGCAGGTCGGCCGACAGGGCTGCCTGCAGCGCCTCGACGATGTCGGCGACGTGGACGAAGTCGCGCGACTCGAGGCCGTCCTCGTAGATCGGGATGTCCAGGCCCTGGCGCGCCCGGTTGAAGAAGATCGAGATGATGCCGGTGTACGGGTTGCGCAGGGACTGGCCTTCGCCGTACACGTTCTGGAAGCGGAACACCGTCGAACGTATCCCGAGTGCCGCCGCCGCGGAGTTGAGGAGCAGTTCCTGGGCAGCCTTCGTCGCCGCATAGACCGAACCAGGCGCGAACGGCAGCGACTCCGGCGTCGCCACCGCGACCAGCGGGGCGCCGTCGGCATCGCGGGGCTGCCAGTCGCCGGCGGCCAGCGCCTCGCGGGTGCGCGGCGCGGGCTGCAGGATCTGCGTGGGCATGTCGGAGCGCACGTAGGCACCCTCGCCGTAGACGGCGCGGCTCGAGGCCAGCACCACCTGGCGCGGCCGCCGCGTGCAGCGCGCGATCGCCTCCAACAGGCTCGCCGAGCCGCCGCAGTTGACGCTGGTGTAGTGAGCGATGCGGTACATCGATTGCGCCGTGCCCGTCTCCGCCGCCAGGTGGTACACGGCGTCGCTGCCCTCGACCAGCTCGGGATGCTCGTGCAACTGGCAGACATCGACGCGCGCCACGCGGGCGCCGGCGGGCACGACCACCGACGGAATGTCGCCATGGATCTGCACGCTCAGGGAGTCGACCAGCAGGACGTCGTGCCCCGCCGCGACCAGCCGAGTGGCGAGATGCTGGCCGATGAAGCCCAGCCCGCCGGTGATGACGATTTTCAAGGTTCTTTCCTGTTGTGTTGCGCGGGTCGGCCTGCCGTGCCGCGATCGCCCGGCCCTGCCTTGCCCGAGACGCTGCGCACCAGTGCCCGACGCGCGAACTTGATGAGGGAAAAGGCGGTGGCCGCAGCATAGACCGCCCGTGTGCAGTTTGCCCGTTCCAGGGCCCGCCGGATGTTCGCGAGTTCGCCGCATTCCATCTTCCAGAGGTCGGCGCTCAGGCCGGCCACGCCGAAACCGCCCTTGCCGCCGCCGTAGTCGACCAGCACCTCGTTGAGCAGGATGCAGCGCGAGCGCGCGGCGATGCGGATGAACAGGTCGCCCTCCTCGGCGTGGCGCTGGCCGACGGGAAACAGGCCGACCTCGTCGAGCACGCCGCGGCGGGCAACGACCGTCGAGGTCTGGAAGAAGTTCTTGAAAAGTTGCGCGCGCACGGTGATCTCCAGCTCCGGGGCCAGCGCATCCAACCTGCGGTCGACCAGCGTCGCCTGCATCGTCGTGCGCGTTCCCACCAGCCCGACGTCGGGACGGCTGTCGAGGACGGCCATCTGCCGTTCCAGCTTCGTGGGCAGCCAGTAGTCGTCCGAGTCGAGGAACGCGACATGGCGCGAGCGGGTGCGCACGATGCCCGCGTTGCGTGCGTTCGCCGCCCCGCCGTTGGCGATGCTGAAGATCCGCACCGGCGGCGTGCTGCCTTCGGTGGCCGTGGCGATCGTCGTGGCGCTGCCATCGGTCGACCCGTCGTCGATGACGACGATCTCCCGGGCCTGGACGGTCTGGGCCAGCACCGAGCGGATGGCGGCCAGGGCGATGGCGCCCGAATTGAAGACCGGGATGACCACCGACACGTCGGCCAAGGGACGGTTCGCGGCTTCGACTGCCATGGTCTCGCCTAGCCGCCGCGCAGGGCCGCGAGCACGAGCCGCGGCCAGCGCCAGAGAAGGGCCTGCCAGGCCCGCCACGCGCCGGACTCCTGCATCGCGCGCGAATGTTCAAGCACGTTGGCGCGGTAGTTGCCCGAGGCGCCACCGAGGACGAAGACGCCCACGACGTCGTCGATGTCGCGCGTCAGTCCCGCCCGCCGGGCCGCCATCAGGAACTTGGTGTCGGCGGCGATGCGGTAGCTGTCGTCGTACAAGCCCAGCCTGCGGTGCGCACCGAGCCTGATCAGGGTTCCTGCCGAATGGTTGCGGATGAGCAGCGACCCCTTGCGCGGCGAATCGCACCGGACGCGTCCGGCCACCACGTCCGCGCCTTCGGCGTTGCGCACCAGCGCCTCGACGCCGCCGGGCAGCAGCAGGTCGTCGCAGCCCAGCACCACGTAGGCCTGGCCGGACGCGAGGCGGATCCCCTTGTTCAGCGCGTCGTAGATGCCGTTGTCGGGTTCGCTGATCCAGCAGGCGATCTCCTGGTCGAAACGCTCGAGGATGGCGAGCGTGCCGTCGGTCGAACCACCGTCCACGATCACGTGCTCTACGCACGGCCAGGTCTGCGCCATGACGCTGCGCAGGCAGGCCTCCATCGTCGCTGCGCCGTTGCGCACGACCGTGATCACCGTGACCAGCGGTCGCTCCGGGTGCCCGACGCACGCACCTGGCGCCGCCGCCCCATGCCGTCGTCCGCCGACGCGCTGGCTCGGGGGGCCTTGGCGGGGGGCAGGGGTTGCAGTGGGTGGCACGCGTGTGGCCTAGAGCGAGTCGACGATCTTGAGGTACCGCAGCGCGAAGTCCTGCTGGCTGCGTGCGCTGCGCAACGCCAGTGCGTCGTCGTCGGGTTCCTCCGGTGGCAGTTCCCCGCAGGACCGAAGTGCGCGTGCCAGGCCGACGGCGTCGTCCACGCCGAAGTAGAACGCGCCGGGCGGCGCCTGCTCGCGGTGGACCGCGATGTCGGACAGCAGCACGCGCTTGCCCATCGCCTTGGCTTCCTCCACCGTGGTGCTCCATCCTTCGAATCGCGACGGGTTGATCACGGCGACCGCGTGCCGCATCAGGCTCTGCATGTCCGGGTAGGGGATCGCGCCGAGGATCCTGAAACTGGCCGTCACCGCGTGCGACGTGGCGTGGGCGATCAGCGCGTCGACATGGTCGGGTTGACGGGGATCGGCCGGCGTTCCCGTGCAGACGACGGTCACCGGCCGGCCCGAGCGCTTCAACTCGATGAGCGCGTCGACGACCAGCCGATGGTTCTTGTGGACCCAGAACTGGTTGGGCAGCAGGAACCATTGCTCGGGCAGGTCGTAGCGGCGCCGGATGTCGGCCGCGGACTGCAGGCGCGACGTGTCGGCGCGCTTCGGCGCGAAGTGCAGCACGTGGACGGGCTTGGTGCAGCCGGGCACGAAGCGGCGCAGGTCCTGCAAGGCATCCTGGCTGCTGACGACCAGCGCATCGCTGTCGCGGCAGGTCTGTGCCAGGCCCTCGCGCATCCGTTCGAGTTGCGCGGGTGCCCACAGCTGCGGCAGGTGCATGAACTGGAAGTCCGGCAGCCAGCCGAGCAGCTTCGCATCGGTCGGACGCGAGCGCAGCGGCTGCGAATGCGACAGGACGTCCACGCGCAACCTGCGCAACAGGGCACCGAAGAGCGGGTCGCGACCGCCGCCGCGCAGGCGCCGCAGGGCCTGCCGGATCATCCAGGCGGGATGTCCGCGATCGAGGATCGAGCTGCGGACAACCCTCAGGAACGGGTGTTCGTCGGGCAGCGTCGTGCGCGTCCGATGCCCGAGCAGCAGCACGAGCTCGACCGGCCTGTCGATGGCGTGCAGCGCGTTGAACAGGCTGGAGAAGTAGTTCCGGCCGCCGGCCCAGGCGGCATCGTCGAAGTAGTAGAGGAAGGCGATCCGCATGGCGCGCGTCATGCGGCGTCGAGCGCCCTGAACCACGTGGCGTAGTCGCGCAGGCCGGCGTCCGTGTCGATCAGCGGCGTCCATCCGAGCTGGCGGCGCGCATGGTTGCTGTTCGAGGTCAGTCGGCGCGGATTGCCCGAGTGCGTCTCGCCCGTGAACACCGGGGATGGCGCTCCATCGAGGGCCCTGGCCAGCCGTGCCAGGATGTCGCTGGTCGTCAGCTGGGCGTGGCCGCCGTTGTAGATCTCGTAGCGCGATTGCGGCACCGTCGCCGCCGCGCCCAGCAGCGCCGCCGCGTCGTCGACGTGGATCCAGTCGCGCAACTCGTGGCCCGTGCCGAAGAAGCTCGACTCGCCGCGGGCGAACTTGCTGGCGGCGTCCCACAGCAACTGCTTCCTGAGCCCGCTTCCGTAGACCGAGAACAGGCGGACGATGCTGACGTTGAGCCCGAAGAAACGCGAGTACGAATTGCAGAGCGTTTCCGCCATGACCTTGTGGAAGCCGTAGGGCGAGATGGGTGCCTGCGTCATCGCCTCCGACAGGTCGACGTCGCCCTGGTCGCCATAGATCGCCGCGCTGGACACCATCACCAGTCGGCAATCGGGCGCCGCGGTCGTCCGCATCCATTCCAGTGCCGCTGCGGTTGTCTCGACGGCGCGCTCGAAGTCGCGCAGCGGCTGCGCATAGGAGAACGACACGGCGGAGCTGCCCGCGCAATGGACGATGCTCGAGGGCGCGCGGGACAGTCCGAGTTGCGACAGGGTGCCCAGCCCGATGTCGGCATCGACGAAGCGGGTCAGCCCCCAGGCCGACCATTCCTGCGGCTCCCAGGTACCATGTCCGATGCCGACGACCTCGATGCCTCGAGACGCCAGCGTCCGGCAGACATGCCGGCCGATGAATCCGGCCGCACCCAGGACGACGGCCAATGGCGGTTGCTGTTGGTTCACCGGAGTCCTCTTGCGGATGGGAGCGGAGTCAAAGATTGCCCATGTCGTTGCCGGCGGCCATGTAGGGCATCCGGATCGCCCCGGCCTGGGCGAGCTGCCGTGCGTAGTGTTCCTGCCCGGGAAGGCGCGCCGCGTCCTCCGTCGTGAACTCGGCCAGCGGCACCCAGCACTGGCGCGCGAGGCTGTATCGCCGCTGCACCGTCGCGGGCGAGCCGTGGGCCTGGGAGAACGGCGGGATGTCGCGCGTGACGAGCGAACCCGCGCCGATGACGCAGCCATGGCCGATCCGCACGTTGCCGATCACCCGCACGCCTGCACCGAGGAACGAATTGTCACCGACGACGATGAGGTCGGATGCGGACGTGCCGGTGGTCAGCACCGGGCGCATCGGATCGGATACGTCGTGCGTACTGCCGAGAAAGTGGCAGTCGTTGGCCGTCAGGACGTAGTCGCCCAGCGTGATGCCGGCGCCGGACGAGAAGACGTTGCGGCGACCGATGAAGCAGTTGGCACCGATCTCGATCGCGCGACCGGGCCGATCCCGGTGGTTGACGTTGAGCCAGCAGTCCTGGCTCACCACGCTGTTGGAGCCGACGGCGACCTGCGCGCGGCCGAGGATCTGCGTGGACGGATGGATGAACGCACGCCTTCCGATCGCGACCTTGCCACGGCTGCGCCACGTGTGGATCCGGCACTGCAGCCGCGGCGGCGCCGCGGCGAGCCACCGGGTCATCAAGGATCGGAAGCGGTTGGTCATGGGATGGTTTGACGCCTGGCCAGCAGGAAACGCTGGATCATGTCGGAGTGCCGCCTCGGTATGTCGGGGATTTTAGCCGCCCGGCGCGACGGATCCCGCGTGGCCGGCCCGCGACAGGCCGCTTTGCTCTGGCCCGTGCGGTGCGCGCCGCGGTGACGCATTGCATGCGAATCGGATCTTCCAGCGCGCGGCCGACCCGGTCGGGCAACATAATGGACGAACCGGACTTCCGCACGAGCTCGGCCACGTCGCCGCGGCCCCGCGCTGCCCAAACCCGCTGCCAGGGCTCGAACCCATGAACCGTCGATGATCTGGATCCTCCTGCTGGCCTTCTTCGCCTCGGCGATCTCCACGCTGTTCGTGGTGGCGTCGGCGCACCGGCATCGCCGCTGGTCCGCGGACGACGACCTGGCCGGGCCGCAGAAGATGCACGTGCTGGCGGTGCCGCGCGTGGGTGGTATCGGGCTGGGCGTGGGCATCACCGCCGGCGCCCTGATGCTGACCGTGCTCGAGCCCCAGTACCTGCGCCCGACCCTGCTGATGCTGCTGTGCGGCTCGCCCACGCTGGTGGTCGGGCTGGTCGAGGACTTCACCAAGTCCGTCCAGCCGCGCTGGCGCCTGCTGGCGCCGGCGCTGTCCGGGCTGCTCGGCGCGTTCCTGCTCAAGGCGATCCTGGTGCGCACCGGCTGGCACTGGTTCGACGGCTCGTTCGTCTACCCCGGCATCGCGCTGGTGCTGACCATGTTCACCTCGTCCGGGGTGGTCAATTCCTTCAACATCATCGACGGCATGAACGGCCTGGCCTCGATGTGCTCGGCGCTGATGCTGGGGGCGATCGCCTACATCGCGCTGCACCTGGACGACACCATGGTGGGCGGCCTGGCGCTGGCCACCGCCGGCGCGGCGCTCGGCTTCTTCGTCTGGAACTACCCGAGCGGGCTCATCTTCCTGGGCGACGGCGGGGCCTACCTGCTGGGGCTGATGGTGGTCGAGCTGGGCCTGATGCTGATCTACCGCGACCGCAGCGTCTCGGCCCTGGCGCCGCTGATGATCGTCATGTACCCGGTGTTCGAGACGGTGTTCACGATGTACCGGCGCAAGGTGCTGCGCGGGCGGCCGATCAGCATGCCCGACGGCATCCACCTGCACACCTTGATCTACCGCCGCCTGATGCGCTGGGCCATCGGCGCCGACGGCCGCGCGGCCCTGACCCACGGCAACTCGATGACCTCGCCGTTCCTCTGGGTGCTGACCTCGATCTCCGTGGTGCCGGCGATGATCTGGTGGGACAACACGCCCATGCTGGCGCTGTGCATGCTGGTCTTCATCCTGATCTACCTGCGCATCTACTGGCAGCTGGTGCGTTTCCGCACGCCCTGGTGGATGACGACGCTGCGCGGCCTGCACTGACCGCGCGGGCCCTACGCGCCCAGCAGGCTGAACACCGCCGGCACGCGATCGGGCAGCGCCACCTTCGCCGCCGTCCACTGGGCCACCGTCCGGCACAGCGACCAGCCCTCCGGCAGCGTCAAGCCGCAGCTGATGGCCAGCCGCGTGGTCGGCTGCAGCACTTCCAGGCAGGCTTCCAGCATCACGCCGTTGCGGTAGGGCGTCTCGATGAACACCTGGGTCTGCTGCAGGCGCTTCGACGTCGCCTCGAGCTCGCGCAGGCGGGCGCGGCGCGGGTTGACGTCGGTCTGCAGGTAGCCGTGGAAGACGAAGCTCTGGCCGTTGAGCCCGCTGGCGGCGATCGCCAGCGTGATCGAGCTGGGGCCGCTGAGCGCGACCACGGGGATGCCGAGATCGTGCGCGGCCGCGACCAGCAGCGCGCCGGGGTCGGCGACGCCGGGCAGGCCGGCCTCGCTGAGCAGGCCGATGTCGGCGCCGGCCAGCGCGGGCGCCAGCAGCAGCTCCCACGGCGAGGCCCGGGCCACGTCGGGGCGCGCCGGCGGCGCGCCGCGGGCGGGCTTGCCCGGGATCACGCGTTGCGGGCCCTTGGGCGCGCGCGGCAGTTCCGCGATCAGGGTCTGCTGCAGCGGCTGCGCCAGCGGCGCGATCCGGTTGACGCGGTTGAGGAAAGAGCGCGCGCTGCGCGCGTCCTCCACCACCCAGTGCAGCAGCCGGCTCGCCTGGGCGATGACGCCGTCGGCGAGCACGTCGGTGAGGGGAACTTCCTCGGCGCCGAGGTCGAGTGCGTTGGGCATCAGCAGCAGCCGGCCGGGGGGCGTCGTCATGCGGTGGGTCCGATCGGGGAGAGGGGCCGCGCCCGCAGCGGGTCGAGGCCGGCGGCGCGCAGCAGGGCGCAGGTGTGGATCAGCGGCAGGCCGACGAGCGCCGTCGGGTCGTCGGACTCGATCGCCTCCAGCAGCGCGATGCCCAGCGTCTCGCACTTGGCGCTGCCGGCGCAGTCGTAGGGCTGCTCGGTGCGCAGGTAGAACTCGATCTCGGCGTCGCCCAGCGCGCGAAAGCGCACCGCCACCGGCACGCGCCGCACCTGCGCGAAGCCGGTGGCGGCGCGCACCACGGCCAGCGCGGTCTGGAAGACGATCGTGCGCCCGCTCATCGCGCGCAACTGGGCGACCGCGCGCGCGTGGTCGCCGGGCTTGCCCACGGCCACGCCGTCGACGTCGGCCACCTGGTCGGCGCCGATCACGACGGCGTCGGGAAAGCGCGCCGCGAGCGCGTGCGCCTTGGCCAGCGCGAGGCGCTCGGCCAGCGCCGCCGGCGCCTCGCCGGGCAGCGGGGTCTCGTCCGTGTCGGGCGCCAGCGCCCGGAACGGCATGCGCAGCCGGTCCAGCAGTTCGCGCCGGTAGCGCGAGGTCGACGCCAGGATCAGCGGGGGTTCTTGGAGCATGGCGGATTGTCGCCTGCGCGGCGCCGGCGCACGCCCGCAGACTAAAATCGCGCCATGACCTCCCCCGCCTTCGATCCGCTGCGCCTGAACGTCGCCAACTTCGCCGCCGACGCCCAGCAGGCCGAGGGCGACTGGGCCATCGCCGAGCTGCCGCGCCTGGCCGACAGCGAGTGCCCGCTCGATGCCGGCTCGCCGCTGAAGGCCGCGGCCGACGCCCCCCGATCTCCGCCGCGCGCGGCCGCCGACCTCGCGCGCCGCGTGCGCTGGCACGCGATCGGCTCGCTGCGCCCGGTGGGCGGCGAGCAGCAGGTCTGGCTGCACCTGCTGGCCGACGCCGAGCTCGTGCTGCAATGCCAGCGCTGCCTGCAGCCGCTGGCCGAGCACGTGCACGTCGACCGCCATTTCCGCTTCGTCGGCGACGAGGACACGGCCGCCGCGCTCGACGACGAGATCGAGGACGAGGTGCTCGCGCTGCCCAAGGCGCTGAACCTGCGCGACCTGGTCGAGGACGAGATGCTGCTGGGGCTGCCCCTGGTGCCGCGCCACGACGTCTGCCCCGAGACGATTCCCATGCAGTTCGGCGACATCGAGCTCGTCGAGGAGAAGGCCAACCCGTTCGCCGGCCTGGCCGCGCTGAAGAAGGGCGGCCCGGGCGGCGCCGGCCCCGGCATCGCCTGACAAGCGTGGGGGAACTGCCCCTTCTCCGAATCCGCCACCGGCGGCCGCACGTACAATGAGGTATCGCCGAGTTAACTGAACAACTTGTGGGGCGATCAACAAATTCCACTAAAGCGTTCGCCGGGCACTGCGCGCAAAGACGGCCGAACGCGATTTCCTCGATCTCGCGCATCTGGAGCTTTGACACGTGGCGAACGATTTCCTCTTCACTTCCGAATCCGTTTCGGAAGGTCACCCGGACAAGGTAGCCGACCAGATCTCGGACGCCATCCTCGACGCGATCTTCGAGCAGGATCCGCTGTCGCGCGTGGCCGCCGAGACGCTGTGCAACACCGGGCTGGTGGTGCTGGCCGGCGAGATCACGACCCAGGCCAACGTCGACTACATCCAGGTCGCACGCGACACCATCAAGCGCATCGGGTACGACAACACCGAGTACGGCATCGACTACAAGGGCTGCGCCGTCCTCGTCGCCTACGACAAGCAGAGCAACGACATCGCCCAGGGCGTCGATCGAGCGAGCGACGACTACCTGAACCTGGGCGCCGGCGACCAGGGCCTGATGTTCGGCTACGCCTGCGACGAGACCCCCGAGCTGATGCCCGCGCCGATCTACTATGCGCACCGCCTCGTCGAGCGCCAGGCCCAGTTGCGCAAGGACGGCCGCCTGCCGTTCCTGCGCCCGGACGCCAAGAGCCAGGTCACGATGCGCTACGTCGACGGCAAGCCGCACTCGATCGACACCGTGGTGCTGTCCAGCCAGCATTCCCCGGAGATGAGCGACGGCGCCAGGATGAAGCCCGAGTTCATCGAGGCGGTGATCGAGGAGATCATCAAGCCGGTGCTGCCGGCCGCCTGGCTCAAGGACACCCGCTTCCTGGTCAACCCGACCGGCCGCTTCGTCATCGGCGGCCCGCAGGGCGACTGCGGCCTGACCGGCCGCAAGATCATCGTCGACACCTACGGCGGCGCCTGCCCGCACGGCGGCGGCGCGTTCTCCGGCAAGGATCCGACCAAGGTCGATCGCTCGGCCGCCTACGCCGCGCGCTACGTGGCCAAGAACATCGTCAAGGCCGGGCTGGCGCGCCAGTGCCAGATCCAGGTCGCCTACGCCATCGGCGTGGCCAAGCCGATGAACGTCACGGTCTACACCGAGGGCACCGGCGTGATTCCCGACGACAGGATCGCCGAGCTGGTCAACGAACTGTTCGACCTGCGGCCCAAGGGCATCATCCAGATGCTGGACCTGCTGCGCCCGATCTACCAGAAGACCGCCGCCTACGGCCATTTCGGGCGCGAAGAGCCCGAATTCACGTGGGAACGCACGGACAAGGTGCAGGCGCTGCGGGACGCGGCCGGGCTGAAGTGATTCCCTGGCGGGCCCCGTACGGGCCCTGTCGGTGCTTGCCTTCGCTGACTTGGCGACCGGCTCCAAAGGCGCTATAATCGCAGGCTTTCCCCAATCTTTGCCCGGCTGCTGCATTGGTTCTCGCAGTGTCGGGGTGGCCCTCGCGGCCGCCGCTTCCGCAGCAAGGGCATGGGTTCACAGAACGGTCGCTGGAGTCAGCGGCGTTCCCAGGAGTTTCAAAATGGCTGTTCAGCAAAACAAGAAGTCGCCTTCCAAGCGCGGCATGCACCGTTCGCACAATGCGCTGACGACCCCGGGTACGGCGATCGAAGCCACCACGGGCGAAGTGCACCTGCGCCACCACATCAGCCCGACCGGCTTCTACCGGGGCCGCAAGGTCCTGAAGACCAAGGCCGACGCCTGATTCTCCGGAGCGGCTGCGCATGTTGCGCGGCCCCCGGCCGCGGCTGTCGTCCGCGCGCCCGTCCTGCCCGCCCGCGCCCTGTCCTGCAGCGTCCTTCGCCTCCGCGCGCGATGACGCTGCATGCCTGTTTCCGATGGGTTGCGGGGTCATTCGGGTTGTCATGTGGCGTTCCGACAGGTGCGTCTGATATGGTCCTGGATTGCTGGAATTAGATCGGCCCGACCGATCCCGACTGTGATTCATCCTGTACCTCTGACACCCCGAACGCGCGTCCGCCTCGCGGTGGACTGCATGGGCGGCGATTTCGGTCCGTCCGTCACGCTGCCGGCCTGCAAGGCCTTCCTCGACAGCCACCCCGAAGCCGAATTGCTGCTGGTCGGCAGCCCGGGCGCGCTGGCGCCGGCCGCCGAGTGGCCGCGCAGCACGCTGATCACCGCCAGCCAGGTCGTCACGATGGACGACACGGTGGAGACGGCGCTGCGCCGCAAGCGCGATTCGTCGATGCGCGTGGCCATCGAGCAGCTCAAGGCGGACGAGGCCGGCAACATCGCGGCCGACGTCTGCGTCTCGGCCGGCAACACCGGCGCGCTGATGGCGGTGTCGCGCTACCTGCTCAAGACGATGGACGGCATCGACCGCCCGGCGATCGCCGCGTTCATGCCCAACATCAAGGACCAGTTCACCTGCGTGCTCGATCTCGGCGCGAACGTCGACTGCAGTGCCGAGCACCTGCTGCAGTTCGCGGTGATGGGCAGCGCGCTGGTCACGGCCACCGAAGGCCGGGCGGAACCCGTCGTCGGGCTGCTCAACATCGGCGAGGAAGTGATCAAGGGCAGCGAGGTGATCAAGCGTGCAGGCGAGCTGCTGCGCACGGTCGCCGCGCACGGCCACCTCAACTATTTCGGCAACGTCGAGGGCGACGACATCTTCAAGGGCACGACCGATGTCGTGGTCTGCGACGGCTTCGTCGGCAACGTCGCCCTGAAGAGCAACGAGGGCGTGGCCAAGATGATGAAGGCCATGATCCGCCAGGAATTCGAACGCAGCGTGTTCACCAAGCTGGCCGCGCTGCTGGCCATGCCCGTGCTGCGCCGCTTCCAGGCCCGCGTCGACCCGCGCCGCTACAACGGCGCCGCGCTGCTGGGCCTGAAGGGCCTGGTCTTCAAGAGCCACGGCGGCGCCGACGCGTTCTCGTTCGGCCAGGCACTGATCCGCGCCCACGACGCGGCGCGCAACCGCCTGCTCGACGGCGTGCACGACGCCATCGTCGACACCATGCAGGCGCTGCCACCCACCGGCGGCGAATCCGTCGCCCCGGACGTCCAGGCCGCATGACCGCCTTTCATTGGCCCGCAGGTGCCCGCATCGCGCACACGCACTGGGGAGTACTCTCAAATTAGCGCCGCTCGCCATTCCCGCGTCGCCGGCACCGGCAGCGACCTGCCGCCGCGCCGCCTGACCAACGACGACCTGGTCCAGATGCTCGCCGCCCGCGGCATCGAGACCTCCGACCAGTGGATCGTCGAGCGCACCGGCATCCGCGCGCGCCATTTCGTGGCCGACGACGTCAACGCCAGCGACCTGGCCACCGCCGCCGCGCTGCGCGCGCTGGAGGCCGCCGGCTGCGGCGCCGCCGCCATCGACCTGATCATCGTCGCCACCTCCACGCCCGACATGGTGTTCCCGTCGACGGCCAGCATCGTCCAGCGCAAGCTGGGCGTGTTCGGCTGCCCGGCGTTCGACGTCCAGGCCGTCTGCTCGGGCTTCATCTACGCGCTGAGCGTGGCCGACGCGATGATCAAGGCCGGCACCGCCCGCCGCGCGCTGGTCATCGGCGCCGAGGTGTTCTCGCGCCTGCTCGACTTCGACGACCGCACCACCTGCGTGCTGTTCGGCGACGGCGCCGGCGCCGTGGTGCTGGAAGCCAGCGACCGGCCCGGCATCGTGGCCACCAAGCTGCACGCCGACGGCCGCTACCTCGACATCCTGTGCACCCCGGGCACCGTCGCCGGCGGCAAGGTGCTGGGCGACCCGCTGCTGAAGATGGACGGCCCGGCCGTCTTCAAGCTCGCCGTGGGCGTGCTGGGCGACGTGGCCAACGAGGTGCTCGATCTGGCCGGACGCACGACTTCCGACGTCGATTGGCTGGTCCCGCACCAGGCGAACATCCGTATCATGCAGAGCACGGCCCGCAAGCTCAAGCTGCCTGCGGACCGCGTGGTGGTGACGGTGGCCGAACACGGCAACACGTCGGCCGCCTCGATCCCGCTGGCGCTCGATGTCGCCATCCGCGGCGGGCAGATCCAGCGCGGCCAGCGCCTGCTGCTGGAAGGCGTCGGCGGCGGCTTCACCTGGGGCGCGGCGCTCGTCGACTATTGAGAGACAGGCGGCCGGCCCGTGCCGGTGGCGCCATCGAGACAACAACAAGACCCCCTTTTCCATGACCGCATTCGCATTCGTCTTTCCCGGCCAGGGCTCGCAGAGCGTCGGCATGCTCGACGCATGGGGCGACCACCCGGCCGTCGCGTCCACCCTGCAGGAGGCCTCCGCGGCCCTCGGCGAGGACATCGGGCGCCTGATCCACGCCGGCCCCAAGGAACTGCTGGACCTCACCACCAACACGCAGCCCGTCATGCTGACCGCCGGCATCGCCGCCTACCGCGCCTGGGGCGCCGAAGGCGGCGCCACGCCGGCCGCGGTGGCCGGGCACTCGCTGGGCGAATACACCGCCCTGGTGGCCGCCGGCGTGCTGACGCTGGCCGACGCGCTGCCGCTGGTGCGCCTGCGCGCCACCGCCATGCAGGAGGCGGTGCCGGTGGGCGTGGGCGCCATGGCCGCCATCCTGGGCCTCGAGGCGCAGGCCGTGCGCGACGGCTGCCTGGCCGCCGCCGCGGCCAGCGGCGAGGTCGTCGAGGCCGTCAACTTCAACGACCCGAAGCAGGTCGTCATCGCCGGCACCAAGGCGGGCGTGGACAAGGCCTGCGAGATGCTCAAGGCCGCGGGCGCCAAGCGCGCGCTGCCGCTGCCGGTCTCGGCGCCGTTCCATTCCAGCCTGATGAAGCCCGCGGCGCTGCGCCTGCAGGCCGCGCTGGAGAAGGTCACGCTGCACGCGCCGGCCATCCCGGTGGTCAACAACATCGACGTCGCCACCCCGGTCGACGCCGCGGCGATCCGCGACGCGCTGGTCCGCCAGGCCGCGGGGCCGGTGCGCTGGGTCGAGGTCGTGGAGTCGCTGCGCGCGCGCGGCATGACCCACATCTTCGAGTGCGGCCCGGGCAAGGTGCTGGCCGGCACGGTCAAGCGCATCGACCCGACGTTGGTGTCGGGCGCGCTGTACGACCCGGCCACGCTGGCCGAGGCGAAGGGGGTGCTGGCATGAGCGACGCACGGCCGCCCGAAGGCGCTCGCACCGCAGCCGCAAGGCGGAGGGTAGCGTCGATCAGCGACGCACGGCCGCCCGAAGGCGCTCGCACCGCAGCCGCAAGGCGGAGGGTAGCGTCGATCAGCGACGCACGGCCGCCCGAAGGCGCTCGCACCGCAGCCGCAAGGCGGAGGAAAGTCCAATGAGCGATGTCAAGACTGCGCTGGTCACCGGCGCCTCGCGCGGCATCGGCCGCGCCATCGCGGCGGAGCTGGCCGCGCGCGGATTCCGCGTCATCGGCACCGCCACCAGCGACGCCGGCGCGCAGGCGATCACCGAGGCCCTGGCTGGCCATTCCGGCTGCAAGGGCGCCAAGCTCGACGTCAACGACGGCCCCGGCGTCACCGCGCTGGTCGACGGCATCGTCAAGGAATACGGCGGCCTGCACGTGCTGGTCAACAACGCCGGCATCACGCGCGACGGCCTGGCCATGCGCATGAAGGACGACGACTGGGACGCGGTGCACGACACCAACCTGAAGTCGGTGTTCCGCATGGCGCGCGAGGTGATGCGCCCGATGATGAAGCAGCGCTTCGGCCGCATCATCAGCATCACGTCGGTCGTCGGCGCCAGCGGCAATCCCGGCCAGGCCAACTACGCCGCGGCCAAGGCCGGCGTCGCGGGCATGACCCGCGCGCTGGCGCGCGAACTCGGCAGCCGCAACATCACCGTCAACTGTGTCGCGCCCGGGTTCATCGAGACCGACATGACCGACGTGCTGCCCGAGGCCCAGCGGGCCGCGCTTCTGCAACAGATCCCGCTGAATCGCCTCGGCAAGCCCGAGGAGATCGCGCAGGCGGTGGCGTTCCTGGCCTCCAACGAGGCCGGCTACATCACTGGTACGGAGCTGCACGTCAACGGCGGCATGTACATGAATTGAGCGGATTGCCGTATCGGCCGCAAGGCTGGTCCGGCCGTCTGGTGTTCTGGGCAAGTAGAATCCGCCCGTTTTTACGCAAACCTCCCGGAGGAGTGTCATGAGCGATATCGAAGCACGAGTCAAGAAAATCATTGCCGAACAACTCGGCGTTCCCGAAGCCGACGTGGCCAACGACAAGGCCTTCGTGGCCGACCTGGGCGCGGACTCGCTCGACACGGTCGAACTCGTGATGGCTCTCGAGGACGAGTTCAGCATCGAGATCCCCGACGAAGAAGCGGAGAAGATCACGACTGTCCAGCTCGCGATCGACTACGCCAAGGCCCACGCCAAAGCTTGAGCCCCACGCTCCCTTGCGGTCGCTGCCCCCCGAGGGGCCGGCCGCGACGGGCCTGGCAGAGCCAGATCCCGCGCTCCCTTGAATCTTCGCTGGGATGTTCGAGCGGCAGCGCCGGGTACGAGCTCCATCGCTCCTGGTGAGTATTGATAGAAGAGTCAAATGAGTAGTCGTCGTCGCGTCGTCGTCACCGGACTGGGTCTGGTCTGCCCCGTGGGCAACACGGTGGCCGAAGGTTGGGCCAACATCGTGGCCGGCAAGTCCGGCATCGCCACGATCACCAAGTTCGATGCCAGCGCCTTCGCCTGCCATTTCGCGGGCGAGGTGAAGGGCTTCAATGTCGAGGACTACATCCCCGGCAAGGATGCCCGTCACATGGATACCTTCATCCATTACGGCGTGGCGGCGGCCCTGCAGGCGGTCAAGGACGCCGGTCTGCGCACCGGCGACCAGCTGTCCGAGCAGGAAGGCGACCGCATCGGCGTCCTGATGGGCGCCGGCATCGGCGGCCTGCCGGAAATCGAACACACGCAGACCGAGTACGCGAACCGCGGCCCGCGCCGCATCTCGCCGTTCTTCGTGCCGGCCTCGATCATCAACATGATCTCGGGCCACGTGTCGATCTACTGCGGCTTCCGCGGCCCGAACCTCGGGCTGGTCACGGCCTGCACGACGGGCCTGCATTCGATCGGCATGGCCGGTCGGATGATCGAATACGGCGACGCCGACGTGATGGTCGCCGGCGGCGCGGAATCCACCGTGTCGCCGCTGGGCATCGGTGGCTTCGCGTCGGCGCGCGCGCTGTCCACGCGCAACGACGATCCCGCCGCCGCCTCGCGGCCGTGGGACAAGGAGCGCGACGGCTTCGTGCTGGGCGAGGGCGCCGGTGCGCTCGTGCTCGAGGAGTACGAGCACGCCAAGGCGCGTGGCGCCACCATCTACGCCGAGCTCGCGGGCTTCGGCATGAGCGGCGACGCGTACCACATGACCGCGCCCAACGTCGACGGCCCCAATCGCTCGATGCGCGCGGCGCTGGCCAACGCGGGCCTCAACGCCGACCAGGTGCACTACCTGAACGCGCACGGCACCTCCACGCCGCTGGGCGACCTGAA
The DNA here is from genome assembly GCA_964418745.1 of uncultured Vitreoscilla sp. Taxonomy (GTDB): domain Bacteria; phylum Pseudomonadota; class Gammaproteobacteria; order Burkholderiales; family Burkholderiaceae_C; genus Scleromatobacter. The sequence continues at coordinate 55,891 of CAYQMX010000024.1, read as the reverse complement.
CGAGACCAACGCCATCAAGAAGGCGTTCGGCGACCATGCGAAGAAGCTGGCCGTCAGCTCCACCAAGTCGATGACCGGCCACCTGCTGGGCGGCGCCGGCGGCATCGAATCGGTGTTCACGGTGCTGTCGCTGCGCGACCAGGTCGCGCCGCCGACCATCAACCTGGTCAACCCCGATCCCGAGTGCGATCTCGACTACTGCGCCAACACGGCGCGCGAGATGAAGATCGACGTCGCGGTGAAGAACAACTTCGGCTTCGGCGGCACCAACGGAACGCTCGTGTTCCGCAAGGTCTGACCGTCTCCGGCCACGTCCCTGCCCGGCGAGCGATGCGCGCGCCGCCCCCCGTCGACTACCCCGGTGCGGCTGGCCGCGCCTGGGGCTGGCTGCCGTCGCTCGTGGCGGGTGCCGGCATGGCCGTGGTGGTGGCCTGGGCGCTGCCGACCGTCGCCGCCCATGCGGACAGCCGCCCGCCCGACGCCTTGCGCGATGGGCTCGTCGACCCGGCCGTTGAAGGTTTCCTGGCGCTCGCCCTGGGCGCGAGCGCCGGTGTCGTGGCCTGGCTGGCGCGGCGCCGCAGCCGCTCGAGTGAGCGAACACTTCGCTGGGACGGTCAGGACTGGCTGCTGGTTTGTCCGGCGGGCGACCGGCCCGACCAGCGCGGCGACGTCGCGTTGATGCTGGACCTGGGCCCGTGGATGCTGGTGCGCTTCCTGCCGGCCGCGGCCGGAGGCGGTGGCCCGGCCCGCTGGGTGCCGTTGCGCCTGGCCGGCGACCTGGCGCGCTGGGCCGCGCTGCGCGGCGCGCTGTGGAACTGGCGTCCGCACGGGGCGGGCCGTCCATGACCCTGCTCAATCCGGATCCGGACGCCGCGCTGGTCGAGCGCGTCAAGCAGGGCGACGTGCGCGCCTTCGAGATGCTGGTCGTCAAGTACCAGCGCCGCATCGAGCGGCTGATCGGCCGCATGGTGCGCGACGTCGACCTGGTGGCCGACATCGCCCAGGAGACCTTCATCCGCGCCTACCGCGCGTTGCCGCAGTTCCGCGCCGAGAGCGCGTTCTACACCTGGCTCTACCGCATCGCCGTCAACACCGCCAAGAAGGCGCTGCTCGACATGAAGCGCGATCCGGTGATAACGCACACGGCCTTGCAGGGTGCGGACGACGATGATGAAACTTACCGCGGCGGAATGGAACCAACGGATGGCGAGACGCCCGAGGCCCTGCTCGCCAGCAAGGAAATCGCCGCGACGGTGAACGCGGCGATCGCCGCCTTGTCGGAGGATCTGCGCCAGGCCATCACCCTGCGCGAGATCGAAGGCCTCAGCTACGAAGAGATCTCGGAAGTGATGAACTGCCCGATCGGCACCGTGCGTTCGCGCATCTTCCGCGCCCGCGAGGCCATTGCCGAGCGGCTGCGGCCCTTGCTGGACACCCGAGACGGCAATCGCTGGTAAGTGCACACTCTTTCGACATGAACGACGCCATGAGTTCCAGTACCCCGCAAGCTGCGAAGATCGTCGCCACCCGGCTCCCCGTTGACCCGTTGCAAGAGGTTTGAATGTCTCAGCACGATAGCGATCGTTCCCCTTCCGAGTCCCATCGCCGCATCCTCTCGGCGCTGGCCGACGGCGACGCCACCGACAGCGAAGCCGCACGGGCGTTCCAGGCCTGGCGCGACGACCCGGATGCGCGCGCGTCGTGGCACGCCTACCAGCTGATCGGCGACGTGCTGCGCAGCGACGACCTGGCCGCCGCGCCGGCCGCCGACGAATCCTTCCTGGTCGCCCTGCGCGCCCGCCTGGCCGTCGAGCCCGTGGTGCTCGCGCCGCAGCCGCGCGCGCCCGAGGCGCCGGTCGCCGCCAACGGGGCGGCGCGTTCGCGTGCCCGCTGGCAGGGCCCGCTGGCGATGGCTGCCGGCTTCCTGGCGGTGGTCGGCGGCCTCAACATCGTGCGGCCGTTCAACCATGGCGGCAGCCCCGCCCTGGCGTCCGCCGGCGCGGTGGCCTCCGGGCCGCAACTGGCGTCGATGACCTCGCGCGACAACAGCGGCACGGCCGTCGCGCCCGCGCAGACCCCGGCCCAGTCCAAGGCCGCGGCCGAGCAGCTGGCGCCCTACCTGGCGGCGCATCGCCAGTCGGCGATGAGCGGCCCGTTCCAGATGCCGGGCAGCGACCTGCGCAACGTCTCGCTGGTGCAGCCCGCGCAGTGATGGAGCGCGCGCTGTCCACGGGCCCGGGCCTGCCCGCCGTCGCGCCGCGCGCGGGCGCCGCCCGGGCGCGCGTCCCGCGGGCGCGCGGCGCGCTGGCGCGCCGGATGACCCGCCTGTCGGGCGCGCTGCTGTGCGCGGCGGCGCTCGGCGCCGGCTCGGCGCGCGCGCAGTCGCAGAAGCCGGCGGCGCCGCCGCAGTCCACGGCCGCGGGCGAGAGCGCCGGCGACCTGCACGGATGGCTGCAGCGCATCCACGACGCGGCCGCCCGCAGCAACTACGTCGGCACCTTCGTCAATTCCACCGGCACCAGCGTGGCCAGCTCGCGCGTGGGCCACTATTGCGAAGGCAAGAACACGCTCGAGCGCGTCGACGCGCTCGATGGCGAGCCGCGCTCGATGCTGCGCGTCAACGACGAGGTGCGCACGCTGTGGCCGCGCTACCGCGTCGCGGTGATCGAGCCGGTCGATCCGCGGGCGTCGTTCCCGGCGCTGGTCAGCGGCAGCGAGAAGCACATCCCCGACTTCTACGAGCTGCACGTGCAGCCGTCCGAGCGCATCGCCGGCCACGACGCCGACCGCCTGCTGCTGAAGGCGCGCGACGACAGCCGCTTCGACCATGTCATCTGGGCCGACCACGCCACCGGCCTGCTGCTGCGCGTGGACGTGCAGGTGGCCGGCCGCACGCTGGAGTCCTCGGGCTTTTCCGACGTCAACATCGGCGTCAAGCCCGACGCCGCGGCGGTCTACGCCGAACTGCACCGCGCCGACGGCTACCACGTCGTGCGCCCCGAGGTCGAGCGCACGAAGCTCGAGACCGAGGGCTGGACGATGCAGGCCGCGCTGCTGCCGGCCGGCTTCCAGTCGCTGGGCTGCGTGCGGCGCGCGCTCAACATGCCCGGCGAGACGGCGGTGCAGGCCAAGGTGCTGCAGGCGATCTGGTCGGACGGCATCACGCACGTGTCGCTGTTCATCGAGCCGTTCCAGCCGCAGCGCCACCGCAACGAGGGCTTGACCGTCATCGGCGCCACGCACACGCTGACCCGGCGCGTCAACGACATGTGGCTGACCGCCGTCGGCGACGTGCCGCCGCCCGCCCTCGACCAGTTCGTCCGGGCGCTCGAACGCAAGCCCTGATTTTCCTTGCTCGGATTCCGAGCACGCTGCCCGGGCATACTTGCCCCGTCCCCAACGCCTTCCCCGTCCCGGAGCCCCAGTCCATGTTCCAACCGCACGCCGCCGCCCCGACGCTCGTCCCGACCCGCCTGCGACGAGCCGTCGTCGCGGCGCTGCTGGCCTCGGCCGCGGCGACGGCGCTGCAGCCCGCCCGGGCCCAGGCCGTCACGCCGGCCGCGCCGGTGCCCGTGCAGGCGCCCGACACGCTGGTGCGCGGCCTGCCCGATTTCACCGGCCTGGTGGAGACGGTGGGCCCGGCCGTGGTCAACATCCGCACCAACATCAAGCCGAAGGCGGCCGGCCCCGACACTTCGCTGCAGGCCCAGATGCAGCAGCTGATCGAGGAATACATCCGCCGCCACGGCGGCAAGGGCGGCAAGGGCGGCGGCAACGAGGCGCCGGACGAGGACGACCAGCCCGAGCAGGGCTACATCGGCTCGGGCTTCCTGCTGTCGCCTGAAGGCTACGTCATGACCAACGCGCACGTGGTCGAGGGCGCCGACGAGGTCACCGTCACGCTGACCGACAAGCGCGAGTTCAAGGCGAAGATCATCGGCAGCGACCAGCGCACCGACGTCGCGCTGCTCAAGATCGAGGCCGCCGGCCTGCCGTTCGTGCGCATCGGCGCCGTCGACCGCCTGAAGGTGGGCGAGTGGGTGATCGCCATCGGCTCGCCGTTCGGCCTCGAGAGCACCGTCACCGCCGGCATCGTCAGCGCCAAGCAGCGCGAGACGGGCGACTACCTGCAACTGCTGCAGACCGACGTGGCGATCAACCCGGGCAACTCCGGCGGCCCGCTGATCAATATGCGCGGCGAGGTCGTGGGCATCAACTCGCAGATCCTCAGCCCGTCGGGCACCAGCGCCGGCATCTCGCTGGCCATCCCCATCGACGAGGCGATCCGCGTGTCCGACCAACTGCGCGCCAGCGGCCATGTCACGCGCGGGCGCATCGGCGTGCAGATCGGCGCGGTGTCCAAGCAGGTGGCCGAAACGCTGGGCCTGGGCAAGCCGATCGGCGCGCTGGTCGAGGGCGTGCAGTCCGGCCTGCCGGCCGAGAAGGCGGGCATCGAGGCGGGCGACATCATCACCAAGGTGCAGGGCAAGACGGTGGAGCGCTTCTCCGACCTGCCGCGCCTGGTGGGCATGGTCAAGCCCGGCGACAAGGCGCAGTTGCAGGTGTTCCACGACGGCAAGTACAAGGACGTCACGACCGAGGTGGTCGACTTCGGTCCGGAGACCCCGCCGGTGGTGGCCAGCCCCGAGCCGGATCCGCTGGCCAGCACCAAGGCCACGCTGGGCCTGAAGGTGAGCGAGCTCGGTGACGCCGACCGCGCGCGCCTGCACCTGAAGTCCGGCGTGCGCGTGGACAGCGTCGAAGGCGCCGCCGCGCGGGCGGGCCTGCAAGAGGGCGACATCATCCTGTCCATCGGCAACGTGCAGGTGACCTCGGTCAAGCAGTTCGCCGCCACGGTGGCAAAGCTGGACCGGACCAAGTCGATCGCCGTGCTCGTGCGGCGCGGCGATTCGGCAAATTACCTCGTGATCCGTCCGAGCAAGTAAAATCCCTGATTCGGCGGATTCGCGCGAGCGAGCTCCGCTTCCGGCCCGGTCGGCCGCGCGACGCGCGTCACCGGGCCGCGTCCATTTTCGATGGTCGACGAAGCGCGCGGCCACGCCCGCGCCTTGCGCACCCTTTTCGCATCTCTTTCGCAGGTCACCCAGATGGCACAGTACGTTTTCACGATGAATCGCCTCGGCAAGATCGTCCCGCCGAAGCGGGAGATCCTCAAGGGCGTGTCCCTGAGCTTCTTTCCCGGTGCCAAGATCGGCGTCCTCGGCCTGAACGGCTCGGGCAAGTCCACGCTGCTCAAGATCATGGCCGGCGTCGACAAGGACTTCGAGGGCGAGGCCACCCCGATGCCGGGCCTCAACATCGGCTACCTGCCGCAGGAGCCGCAGCTCAACCCCGAGCAGACGGTGCGCGAATCGGTGGAAGAGGGCATGGGCGGCGTGCTGGCCGCCAAGAAGCGCCTGGAAGAGGTCTACATCGAGTACGGCAACGAGGACGCCGACTTCGACAAGCTCGCCGCCGAGCAGGCCGAGCTCGAGGCCATCATTTCGTCGGCCGGCTCCGACAACGTCGAGCACCAGCTCGAGATCGCCGCCGACGCCCTGCGCCTGCCGGCCTGGGAAGCCGTCGTCGGCAATCTGTCCGGCGGCGAGAAGCGGCGCGTCGCGCTGTGCCGACTGCTGCTGTCCAAGCCGGACATGCTGCTGCTCGACGAACCCACCAACCACCTGGACGCCGAATCGGTGGACTGGCTGGAGCAGTTCCTGCAGCGCTTCTCGGGCACCGTCGTGGCCATCACCCACGATCGCTACTTCCTGGACAACGCGGCCGAGTGGATCCTGGAGCTGGACCGCGGTCGCGGCATCCCGTACAAGGGCAACTACTCCGAGTGGCTGCTGCAGAAGGAAACCCGCCTCGAGCAGGAACAGAAGACCGAGGACGCCCGCACCAAGGCGATGAAGAAGGAGCTCGAGTGGGTGCGCTCCAACCCCAAGGGTCGCCAGGCCAAGAGCAAGGCCCGCATGGCGCGCTTCGAGGAACTGAGCGACTACGACTACCAGAAGCGCAACGAGACCAACGAGATCTTCATCCCGGTGGCCGACCGCCTGGGCCACGAGGTCATCGAGTTCACCAACGTGAGCAAGGGCTTCGGCGACCGCCAGCTGATCGACAACCTCAGCTTCAAGGTGCCCGCGGGCGCCATCGTCGGCATCATCGGCCCGAACGGCGCCGGCAAGTCGACGCTGTTCCGCATGATCGCCGGCAAGGAGCAGCCGGACTCGGGCACGGTGTCCATCGGCAAGACCGTCAAGATGGCCTTCGTCGACCAGACGCGCGACGACCTGGAAGATGCCAAGACCGTGTGGCAGGACGTCTCCGGCGGCCTGGACAACCTGACGGTGGGCAAGTTCGTGATGCCCAGCCGCGCCTACATCGGCCGCTTCAACTTCAAGGGCAACGACCAGCAGAAGCTCGTCGGCAACCTGTCCGGCGGCGAACGCGGCCGCCTGCACCTGGCCAAGACGCTGATCCAGGGCGGCAACGTGCTGATGCTCGACGAACCGTCCAACGACCTGGACGTCGAGACGCTGCGCGCGCTGGAAGACGCGCTGCTCGAGTTCGCCGGCTCCATCATGGTGATCAGCCATGACCGCTGGTTCCTCGACCGCATCGCCACCCACATCCTGGCCTGCGAGGGCGACTCGCAGTGGACGTTCTTCGACGGCAACTACCAGGAGTACGAAGCCGACAAGAAGAAGCGCCTGGGCGAGGAAGGCGCGCGTCCGAAGCGGGTGCGCTTCAAGGCGCTCAAGTAAGCGCGTCCCGGGTTCCGGAAACGAGAAGGCCGCCCTCGAGGCGGCCTTTTCATCGGGCGAGCGACCATGCAAAAGGCCGCCCGGGGGGCGGCCTTTCACGAACGTGGAGCGCAGGGCCGTCGCCGGCCTGCCGTCTCCGACCGATCAGCGCAGCTTGATTTCCTTGTACAGGACGTGCTTGCGCGCCTTCGGATCGAACTTCATGAATTCGAGCTTTTCAGGCGTCGTCTTCTTGTTCTTGTTCGTCGTGTAGAAGTGACCCGTTCCCGCGGTCGACTCCAGCTTGATCTTCTCGCGTCCACCCTTGGCTGCCATGGTGTGTTTCTCCAGTGAGGATTAAAGGGCGCCCTTGGCGCGCAGGTCGGCGAGGACGGCGTCGATGCCGTTCTTGTCGATCAGACGCAGCGCGGCCGTCGAAATACGCAGGCGGATGAAGCGGTTCTCGCTCTCCACCCAGATGCGGCGGCTCTGCAGGTTCGGCAGGAAGCGGCGCTTCGTACGGTTGTTGGCGTGGGAAACATTGTTTCCCGTCATCGGGTGCTTACCCGTCACTTGACAAACACGAGCCATGAAGCTCTCCTCGATTGGAACGAAACGCCCAGTGCGTCTCGGGCTGGAGAGCATGCGCTTTCGCCAAAAGGGCGGCATGACTCCAAGGGAACCCGGGATTCTACGCTGAAAATGCCGCCAGCACCAGCCCGGCGCTTGCCGGGCCGGGTCGGGCGCCGGTCAGGAGAGCGATTCCAGGTAGCGCTGGGCGTCCAGCGCGGCCATGCAGCCGGTGCCGGCCGAGGTGATCGCCTGGCGGTAGACGTGGTCCTGCACGTCGCCGGCCGCGAAGATGCCCGGGACGCTGGTCTGGGTGGCCAGGCCCTCGCTGCCCGACTTCGTCAGGATGTAGCCGTCCTTCATGGCCAGCTGGCCTTCGAAGATGGCGGTGTTGGGCTGGTGGCCGATCGCGATGAAGCAGCCCTTGACGGTGATCTCGGCGTAGGCCTCGCCCTCGACCGACTTCGTGCGCACGCCGGTCACCCCGGTGGCGTCGCCCAGCACCTCGTCCAGCGTCTGGTCCAGGTGGAGCTGGATCTTGCCCTCCTGGGCCTTCTGCATCAGCTTGTCGATCATCACCGCTTCGGCGCGGAACTTGTTGCGGCGGTGGATCAGGTGCACCTTCTGGGCGATGTTGGACAGGTACAGCGCCTCCTCGACCGCCGTGTTTCCGCCGCCGACGACGCAGACTTCCTCGCCGCGGTAGAAGAAGCCGTCGCAGGTGGCGCAGCCGCTGACGCCGCGGCCCATGAAGGCCTCCTCCGAAGGCAGGCCCAGGTACTTGGCGGAGGCGCCGGTGGCCAGGATCAGGGCGTCGCAGGTGTAGACCCCCGAATCGCCGGTCAACCTGAACGGTCGCACCGTGAAGTCGACCTTGTGGATGTGGTCGAACACGATCTTCGTGTCGAAACGTTCGGCGTGGGCCAGGAAGCGGGCCATCAGGTCGGGGCCCTGGACGCCGGCGACGTCGGCCGGCCAGTTGTCCACCTCGGTGGTGGTCATCAGCTGTCCGCCCTGGGCCAGGCCGGTGACCAGCATCGGCTTGAGGTTGGCGCGCGCGGCGTAGAGGGCGGCGGTGTAGCCGGCCGGGCCGGAGCCCAGAATCAGCACCTTGGCGTGGTTGGCGGTGTTCTCAGAGTTACTCATTACGGGTGCGGGCTCGGAAAGTTCGAAATGGACGGCACAATGTCACACGGTGCGCTGCAATCGCAATTGTAGGGATGCTTGACCGGCGGGTGCCGGCGGCAGCGGGGCAGGGCTCATCGTTCCAAGGGATTTGCGAAAGGTTTTTGAATGTCGATGCTTTCGAATCTGGACCTGATCCGACGCGTTCCGCTCTTCTCGATGCTGACGACCGATCAGGCACGCGTGGTGGCGGATGGCGTTGTCAAGCGGCGCTTCCGGCGCGGCGAACTGGTCGTCGAGCAGGGCAAGAAGAGCAACGCGCTCTTCATCCTGCTCAGCGGCCGCGCCCGCGTCACCACTTCCGACCCGCGCGGTCGCGAAGTGATCCTGGCGGTGCTCAATGCCGGCGACTACGTCGGCGAGATGAGCCTGATCGACAACGAACCCCACTCGGCCACCGTGCGCTGCGAACTGCAGTGCGACGTGCTGATCCTGGGCCGCGCGGAGTTCGCGCGCTGCCTGCCGGAGAACTCCAGCCTGTCCTACGCGATCATGCGCGGCCTGGTCACGCGCCTGCGCAGCGCCGACCGCCAGATCGAGTCGCTGGCGCTGCTGGACGTCTACGGCCGCGTCGCCCGCACGCTGCTGGACATGGCCGAGGACGTCGACGGCGAGAAGGTCATCAAGTCCAAGGTCTCGCGCCAGGACATGGCCAAGATCGTCGGCGCGTCGCGCGAGATGGTCAGCCGCGTGATGAAGGATCTCGAGGAGCGCGGCATCATCGAGACCCAGGAAGACGGCTCCCTGAAGATCCAGAACAGGAAAGCATGACCGAAGGGCTGGCAGCGACGTCTTGCGGTCTCGGCGCGTCCGGCGCTCCCGCCCACGTCGCGGCCGGAAATCCAAGGGAGCGCGGGGGCCGGCTCCGCCGGGCCCGTCGCGGAGCACCCCCTCGGGGGGCAGCGAACGCCAGTGAGCCTGGGGGCGGTCGATCTTGAGTTTGGCACTACCGAAGTTCTCGGCGTTCTCGCGCACGACCACCGAAGCGGCCGCGCACGTCCCGCGCGCCGTCTGGAAGCAGCGCCTGGCCGCGCTCGCCGGGCTGGTGATCTGGACGGGCGTCGCGTTGAGCCTGGCCACGCACCACGCCGGCGATCCGGGCTTCACCACCTCCGGCGACGGCGGCCCCGTGCTGAACCTGCTCGGGCGCCCCGGCGCCTGGCTGTCCGACGTGCTGCTGCTGGCCCTCGGCGCCTCCGTGTCGTGGCTGCCGCTGGTGGGCCTGCTGCAGGCGTTGCGCAACCTGGCGCGCGGCTCGCGCGCGCTGGCGGGCGTGGGCGAGGACGCGGCCCCCGCGCCGCGCTGGCCGCGCCTGCGCTTCTGGGCCGGCCTCGCGCTGCTCCTGTGCGCCAGCAGCGCGCTCGAATGGACCCGGCTCTACACCTGGGAGGCGCGCGTGCCCGGCGGGCACTCCGGCGGCGTCCTGGGCTTCTTCCTCGGCCCGCTGTCCATGCAGCACCTGGGCTTCCTCGGCTCGGGCGTGCTGTGGATCGCGGCGCTGGTGCTGGGCATGTCGGGCGCGCTGCGCTTCTCGTGGCCGCGCGTGGCCGACGGCATCGGCGGCTGGATCGACGGCCGGCGCGAGCACCGCGCCGTGGCGCGCGAGCGCGCCGAGGACGAGCGCATCGGCGAGATCGCGCTGCGCGAGCGCGAGCAGCAGGTCGACGAGATCCGCATCGAGGACGTGCTGCACGCCCCCATCGTCATCGAGCCCGAGGTCGTGCAGGTGGCCGAGTCCAAGCGCGTGCAGCGCGAGCGCCAGAAGCCGCTGTTCGTCGAGCTGAGCGACAGCAAGCTGCCGCAGGTGGACCTGCTCGACGCCGCGCCCACGCGCATCGAGCAGACGGTCACCCCCGAGTCGCTCGAGATGACCAGCCGCATGATCGAGAAGAAGCTGGGCGACTTCGGCGTCGAGGTGCGGGTGGTCGCGGCGGCGCCGGGCCCGGTCATCACGCGCTACGAGATCGAGCCGGCCACCGGCGTCAAGGGCTCGCAGATCGTCAACCTGGCCAAGGACCTGGCGCGCTCGCTGAGCCTGGTCAGCATCCGGGTGGTCGAGACGATCCCCGGCAAGACGACGATGGCGCTGGAGCTGCCCAACGCGCGGCGCCAGATGATCAAGCTGTCCGAGATCCTGGGCTCGAACGTCTACAACGAGGCCAGCTCGATGCTGACCATCGCGCTGGGCAAGGACATCGTCGGCAACCCGATCGTGGCCGACCTCGCGAAGATGCCGCACTGCCTGGTCGCCGGCACCACCGGCTCGGGCAAGTCGGTGGGCATCAACGCGATGATCCTGTCGCTGCTGTACAAGGCCGAGGGCAAGGACGTCCGCCTGATCCTGATCGACCCGAAGATGCTGGAAATGAGCGTCTACGAGGACATCCCGCACCTGCTGTGCCCGGTGGTCACCGACATGAAGCAGGCCGGCAACGCGCTGAGCTGGTGCGTCAACGAGATGGAGCGCCGCTACAAGCTCATGTCCAAGATGGGCGTGCGCAACCTGGCCGGCTACAACAAGAAGATCGACGAGGCCAGGGAACGCGGCGAACTGCTGCCCAACCCGTTCAGCCTGACGCCGGACGCGCCCGAGCCGCAGGACCGCCTGCCCTTCATCGTCGTCGTCATCGACGAGCTCGCCGACCTGATGATGGTCGTCGGCAAGAAGGTCGAGGAGCTGATCGCGCGCCTGGCGCAGAAGGCGCGCGCCGCCGGCATCCACCTGGTGCTGGCCACGCAGCGCCCGAGCGTCGACGTGATCACCGGCCTGATCAAGGCCAACATCCCCACCCGCCTGTCGTTCCAGGTGTCGAGCAAGATCGACAGCCGCACCATCCTCGACCAGATGGGCGCCGAGGCGCTGCTGGGCCAGGGCGACATGCTCTACCTGACGCCCGGCGGCGGGGTGCCGGTGCGCGTGCACGGGGCCTTCGTCAGCGACGACGAGGTGCACCGCGTGGTCGAGTACCTGAAGTCGCAGGCGCCGGCCAACTACATCGAGGGCATCCTCGAGGGCGGCGTGCTCGACGGCGACGTCGACGGCGATGGTTCCGGCGGCGGGTCAGCCGATGCGGAGGCTGATCCGTTGTATGACCAGGCGGTGGTGGTGGTGCTGCAGAACAAGCGGGCGTCGATCTCGCTGGTGCAGCGCCACCTGCGCATCGGCTACAACCGCGCGGCGCGGCTGCTCGAGCAGATGGAGCAGTCGGGGCTGGTGTCGAGCATGTCCGGCTCCGGCAACCGCGAGATCCTGGTCCCCAAACGAGACGAGTGAGCCTCTTCGCTCGTCGGCGAAAGAATCCGATGACTGTTTCCCGACTTGCCCGCGCCATCATCCTGGCGGCGTCCGCGTGGCCGTGCGCCTCGGCGTTCGCCACGGCCACCGACGAGCTGCGCGACTTCGTGCGCACCGTGAAGTCCGGCAGCGCCACCTTCACGCAGACGGTCACGGCACCCAACGGCAAGCAGAAGCTGTCCAACGGCAGCTTCGAGTTCGCGCGCCCCAACCGCTTCCGCTTCGTCTACCAGAAGCCCTACGCGCAGACGGTGGTGGGCGACGGCACCAAGGTGTGGATCTACGACCCGGACCTGAACCAGGCCTCGTCGCGCAAGGTGGGTGACGCGCTGGCCAGCACGCCGGCCGCGCTGATCGTGTCCAACGACATCGACAAGGTGTTCACGCTGGCCGACCAGCCCGCCACGCCGGACGGCCTGCAGTGGGTGCTGGCCACGCCGAAGCAGGCCGAAGGCACCGTGCGCTCGCTCAAGGTCGCCTTCAAGGGCCACGCGCTGGCGCAGCTCGAGATCGACGACAGCTTCGGCCAGCGCTCGGTGCTGGTGTTCAGCGCGTTCGAGCCGAACGCGAAGCTGCCCGCCGACACGTTCCAGTTCGTACCGCCCAAGGGCGCCGACGTCGTCGAGCAGTAGGCCGGCGGCCTCAGCGGTAGAGGAAGGCCAGCGGCTCGTCCAGGCGCGCGCCAGGCCGCCTCGTTGTGGGTGGCACCGTGCCGTCCCACTTGCCGCGCGGCATGTCGTCGGCGAACGGGAAGTGCGTCGACAGGCAGCCGCCGCGGCCGAGCACATCGGGCCGTCCGACCGTGCCACGGGGCGCGCGAGAAAACGGCCGCCCGGTTGCCCGCGCGGCCGTCAAGTTCTTCGAGGAAGGTGTCCGGGATCCCGGCGCGGTGAGGTCGCGCCTGCCTTCGCCCCGGATCGGCCTGTCAGTGCATCATCGGTTCGTCCATCAGGCCCATGTCGGGCGCGGTCATCATCTGCTCGATGTCCATCAGGATCAGCATGCGCTCGGCGTCGCCGACCTTGATCGTGCCCAGCCCGGTGATGTAGGCCGCGTCGATGGCGCCGTTGAATTCCGGGGCGGGCTTGATGGCCTCGCCGCCGAGCTCGAGCACGTCGGACACCGAGTCCACCACCATGCCCACCGTGCGGTTGGCGATGTTGAGGATGATGACGACGGTGAAGCTGTTGTACTGGACGTCCGACAGGCCGAAGCGCAGGCGCATGTCGACGATCGGCACGATCACGCCGCGCAGGTTGACCACGCCCTTGATGAAGTGGGCCGCGTTGGCGATGCGGGTGGGGTTCTCGTAGCCGCGGATTTCCTGCACCTTCAGGATGTCGATGCCGTATTCCTCGGCGCCGAGCTTGAACGACAGGTATTCGCGCGGCGCGCCGTGCAGCGCCGTGGTGGCGGCCTGCGCGCTGGTGCGGGGATCGGTGGCGGTGATGGCGCTCATGGGCAGGGGTCTCCTGGGTACTGGACGATGCGTCGCGACCGCTAGCCAAAGGCAGGGGCCGCTTCAGTGCCTTGCAGTGTGGAACGGCCCGGGCATCGCGAATGCCCGAAAAGCGGCCCGGCATGGCGCCAATTCATCGGATGAGCAGCCGTCCGCGGTCGACTCCGCGCCGGCGATTGCGGGTCGCGCCGGTGGGCGCGGCACTCCGGAGCCGACAGCGCGGGACTGACACAATGGGCACCATGACACCGCAGGAAACCCTTTTCGGTGACGCGCCGGAGCCGTCCGCGGGGCCGCGCCCCGGCGCTGCCGCGCACGCGGCGGACCCGTCCGTGCACCAGCCGCGCCCGCCGCTGGCCGAACTGCTGCGGCCCGCCACGCTGGACGACGTCGTCGGCCAGCGCCACCTGCTGGGCCCGGGCAAGCCGCTGCGCCTGGCCTTCGAGGCCCGCAAGCTGCATTCGTTCATCCTGTGGGGGCCGCCGGGCGTCGGCAAGACGACGATCGGACGCCTCGCGGCCCATGTGTCCAACAGCAGGTTCATCGCCATCTCGGCGGTGCTGGCCGGCGTCAAGGACATCCGCCAGGCCATCGAGGAGGCGCGCGCCGAGCTCGAGCTGCGCGGCAAGCCGACGGTGCTGTTCGTCGACGAGATCCACCGGTTCAACAAGTCCCAGCAGGATGCCCTGCTGCCGCACGTCGAGTCCGGCCTGCTGACGCTCGTCGGCGGCACGACGGAGCATCCCGGCCTGGAAGTGAACAACGCGTTGCTGTCGCGCGCCCAGGTCTACACCCTGCTGCCGCTGACGGCCGACGAACTGCAGCAGCTCTACGAACGCGCGGCGCCGCACCTGCAGGGCGTGACGCTCGAGCCCGACGCGCTGGCCCTGCTCAAGGGCTTCGCCGACGGCGACGGCCGGCGCTTCCTGAATCTGGTCGAGCAGGTCGCGACGGCGGCCACCGGCTCGGGCCTGGCCGTGGCCTCGGGCGAGTTCGCCAAGGCCTCCACCAGCCCCTCGCTGCGCCGCTTCGACAAGGCCGGCGACGAGCTGTACTGGCAGCTGTCGGCGTTCCACAAGTCGCTGCGCGGCTCGCAGCCGGACGCGGCGCTGTACTGGCTGGCCCGCGTGCTCGACGGCGGCGGCGACGCGCGCCATGTCGCCCGTCGCATGATCGCCATGGCCAGCGAGGACATCGGCAACGCCGACCCGCGGGCGCTGGAGGTGGCCCTCAATGCCGCGCTGGCCTACGACCGGCTCGGCGCGCCGGAAGGCGAGCTCGCGCTGGCCCAGGCCGTGACCTACCTGGCCATGGCGCCGAAGTCGAACGCTTCGTACCTGGCCTGGAAGCAGGCCAGGGAGTTCGTCGCGCAGGACGGCACGCGGCCGGTGCCGGTGCACCTGCGCAACGCGCCCGCCAAGCTCATGAAGCAGATGGGCTACGGCGCCGAGTACCGTTACGCCCACGACGAGCCGGATGCCTACGCCGCGGGCCAGCGCTACTTTCCCGACGGCGTGGCGCCGCAGCACTGGTACCAGCCGGTGGATCGCGGGCTGGAGGTCAAGCTGGCGGAGAAGCTGGCCTGGCTGCGCTCGCTGGACGATGCGGCGGAGCGCTAGAAGCGCCTGAACACGCGAACCCGGTACACGCGGAAGAAGAACGCGAAGCCCTGCAGCAGGATCGCCGCGAGGCTCAGGTACATGCCCACCAGCAGCACCGAGGCGGGACCTTCGCCGCGACCCATCAGCCAGGCCAGGGGCACGGCGGCGACCAGCAGCGTCCACGTGGCGCGCCGCTCGCCGCGCCAGCGGGCGAGCGTGCAATAGGCCACCAGCGCGGCCAGCAGCGCCGCCGCGATCAGCACCTTCTGGCGGGACGGCTCCAGGCGGCTCCAGCGCTCGCGCAGGGACACCGCGGCCGGCGCGTGGACGGCCGGCGCAGGCGTGGCGACGATGGCCGGCGGCGGCCGGCCGTCGCGCAAGGCGGTGTGGCGGCGCAGCAAGGCGTCCAGCGGCCGGGAGCGCGACGCCGCGTCCGCGACCAGGTTGTCGATCGCGGTGTCGGTGCCGCCGCGGTCCTCCCACTGGAGCTCGGTCGGCCCGCCAGCGCGCAACTGCCGCATCGCCGCGTCCCACAGGTCCTGCTGCAGGCCCACCAGCACCGTCGTGCGGCAAGCCAGTTGCAGGCGCTGCCCGGGCCGGATCACGGCGGCCGTCGTGGCGACCGGCTTGCAGTCCCACGGCACGCCGTCGGGGCCGGCGACGGCGATCTTCAAGGTGAACGGGCCGACGACGGCAAGCGGCGACGGGCCCGTGTTCTCGAACGTCGGTGCCCACGCGCCCGTGTTGTGCGTGTCGGCGTCGATCCAGGCGGCGGGTGCGACCTCCTGCCAGTCGCCGCGGTAGGGCGTGCCCACCTCCGGCGGCGGGGCCGTGCCGGAAGCCGGTACCGTCCGCAGGTTGCGAACGACGGCGCGATCCCAATGGGTCGGCGGCGCGCTCGCCGCCGTGCCGTCGACGATGCTGGCGACCGTGGCGTCGGCCGGCCAGGGCGCGCCCTCCAGTTGCGCCGCGTAGCGCTCGAGCAGGCCGCGCCGCAGCACGGTGCGCGAGCCGACGTCGGCGGGCTGCAGCAGTCGATACGCCTCGACCCAGGCCCAGGCCATCGCCGGGTCGTCGCCGAGGGGCCGGGCGCGCAGGGCCTGGATCGGCGTGCGGGGCGGCCAGGGGAGATCGGCGAGGACGCCCACGAGCAGCGCGCCCGCCACGCCCAGCAGCGCGAGCAGCGGCGTCCAGCCGGAC
Organism: uncultured Vitreoscilla sp.; assembly: GCA_964418745.1. Classification (GTDB taxonomy): domain Bacteria; phylum Pseudomonadota; class Gammaproteobacteria; order Burkholderiales; family Burkholderiaceae_C; genus Scleromatobacter. The sequence continues at coordinate 39,829 of CAYQMX010000024.1, read as the reverse complement.
AGCATCAGCGCGCGCAGGCGCCGCACCAGCGGCGACGCCGGCGCCGGTTCACGGGTCCGGAAGCCGCCCGGCGCGCGCGCCGTGTGCGTGCTGGGGTAGCGGGCGAGGCGACGGGCCTCGGCTTGCGCGGCGGCGTCGAGCTCGGCCTGCGCGGCGGCCAGCAACGGGTCGATGTCGGGCAGTTCGTGCGCCACGACGATGTGCGCGCACTGGCGGCAACTCGTGTCGCGTCCCGGGTCGAGCGCGGCGCCGCAGCCGCGGCAGGTCCAGGCGACGTGCCGGCCCGGCGCGCGCGGCGACGGCCCCATGCCGGTCAGCCGCAGGCGCAGCGAGTGGGCCAGGCGCGGCAGGTCGAACACCACGAGCGGGGTGCCGCAGTAGCTGCACAGGTCGTCGCCGCTGGCCGCCGCGCCGCCGCAGTTCAGGCAATGCAACGCATGCTGCTCGCTCGCCAGCGCGCGCCGTTCCGCGACGCCGAGCGGCCGCACCAGGCCGCGCTCGGCGAGCAGCGAGGTGTGGCCCTGCAGGTGGCCATGGTGCCGCGGGCATTCGAGCACCGCGAAGATCCCGAACCGGCTGCGGTTCTGTACCTGCTTGAGCGGCGCCGTGCAGCGCGGGCAGGCCGGGCGCGCCCGCACCGCGTCGACCAGCGGGCGGCGCGTGCCGTCCTGCATCTCGCGCAGCAGGCGCAGCCACCCGAGACCGTCGAGCTGCACCGATTCCAGGGCGTCGAACCAGACCAGGCGGCAGTCCGGGCAGTGGTCGACGACGATGGTCGCGCCGCTGTGCGACGACAGGTGCAGCCATCGCATGGTCGTCGTGCAACGCGGGCAGGCGATGCGGCGCACGGGGGTATCGGAGTCCAGGAGTGCCGTCTCTGCCATCGCCGGATTCTCACCGATCCCGCGACCACGGCCGAGCGCGGTGCCGGGCGGGTGGCAGGTGCCCGGCACGACGCGCGGGCCGCCTGCGGACCGGGCACCGTGCCGGTGCCCGCGCACCGTCCCAATGCGTGCGCGACGCCGGGGCCATGCGACGGGCCGTGGCGCAGCGTATCGATACGCTCACGACGACGGAGCGCATCCGGCGCGTGCGGATCCAGGTGGCGGGCGCGCATCGGCGGCGCGCGGTCCAGGTATCGGCCCGCTCTCGCCAACGGGAGGTTGGCGCCGAACAATGCTCGCCCTTCGGTCAGCTGAATAGTGGGTCGTTCGGTTTGTCGCGGGTAAGTCCGTCCGCCCGCGCGTCGGCGCGCTCCTAGAATCCCGCCAACGCCCGGGGTTGCCGGGCCCGGTCGACGCGCGCCGCCAGCGGGCGCGGCGATGGCCGGGTTCTTGCAACACCGCAGCGTGTCGCATGCGGGTAAAGCCCGTGGCGGCAGGCCCACGGCATGTCGATGCTGGGGCAGGAGAGCCGCGCGGCACCCTGGTGACGTCGCGGCGGTCACGACCAGGAGACCCCCTGATGGATATCTTTCTGCAGCAGATGATCAACGGCCTGGTGCTCGGGAGCATGTATGCGCTCGTGGCACTCGGGTACACGATGGTTTACGGCATCGTCAACCTGATCAACTTCGCCCACGGCGAAGTGTTGATGGTGGGCGCGCTCACCAGCTGGTCGGTGACCGTGTGGCTCGGCCCTCTGGGCCTGCCCGGCTGGCTGCTGCTGCTGATCGCGTTGCTGTGCGCGATCGTCGTCTGCTCGATCCTGAACTTCACGATCGAGAAGATCGCCTACCGGCCGCTGCGCAACGCGCCGCGCCTGGCGCCGCTGATCACCGCCATGGGCATGAGCCTGCTGCTGCAGACGCTGGCGATGATCATCTGGAAGCCGAATTACAAGTCCTACCCCACGCTGCTGCCGCGCGACCCGATCTTCATCGGCGGCGCGGTCACCAACTTCACGCAGCTCACCATCATCGTGGTGACGGCGATCACCCTCGGCGGCCTGATGTGGCTGGTCAACAAGACGCGCCTGGGCCGCGCGATGCGCGCCACCGCCGAGAACCCGCGCGTGGCCGCGCTGATGGGCGTGCGGCCTGACAACGTCATCTCGGCCACCTTCGTGATCGGCGCTGCGCTGGCGGCGCTGGCCGGCGTGATGTGGGCCTCCAACTACGGCTCGGTGCAGCACACCATGGGCTTCCTGCCGGGGCTCAAGGCCTTCACGGCGGCCGTCTTCGGCGGCATCGGCAACCTGGCCGGCGCGATGGTGGGCGGCATCCTGCTGGGCATCATCGAGTCGCTGGGTTCGGGCTACATCGGTGACCTGACGGGCGGCGTGCTGGGCTCCAACTACCAGGACATCTTCGCCTTCATCGTGCTGATCCTCGTGCTCACGCTGCGACCGAAGGGCCTGCTCGGCGAACGCGTCGCCGACCGCGCCTGAGCCCAAGGAGAACACCTCATGATGAAGAACAAGCTCGCTCTCTTCGGCGCCGGCGCCGTGGCCCTGCTGATCCTGCCCCTGTTCGCGCAGTACTTCGGCAACGGCTGGGTGCGGATCATGGATTCGGCCCTGCTGTACATGATGCTGGCGCTCGGCCTGAACATCGTCGTCGGCTACGCCGGCCTGCTGGACCTGGGCTACGTCGCGTTCTACGCGGTCGGCGCCTACATGTTCGGCCTGCTCGCCTCGCCGCACCTCACCGAGACCTTCGACTGGTTCAAGAACACCTTCCAGCACGGCCTGCATGCCTCGGTCTGGCTCGTGATCCCGCTCGGGGCCGCGGTGGCCGGCACCTTCGGCGTGCTGCTGGGCGCGCCCACGCTGCGGCTGCGCGGCGACTACCTGGCCATCGTCACCCTCGGCTTCGGCGAGATCATCCGCGTGTTCCTGAACAACCTCGACGCGCCGGTCAACATCACCAACGGCCCGAAGGGCATCGACACGATCGACTCGATCCACATCTTCGGCCTGGACCTGGGCAAGGACCACACCCTGGGCAGCATCGAGTTCCACTCGGTGTCCATGTACTACTACCTGTTCCTGGCGCTGGTCGTCTTCGCGGTGCTGATCTGCTACCGGCTCGAGCGCTCGCGCATCGGCCGCGCGTGGATGGCGATCCGCGAGGACGAGATCGCGGCCAAGGCCATGGGCATCAACACCCGCAACCTCAAGCTGCTCGCGTTCGGCATGGGCGCCACCTTCGGCGGCGTCTCGGGCGTGATGTTCGGCGCGTTCCAGGGCTTCGTGTCGCCGGAATCGTTCTCGCTGGCGGAGTCGGTGATGATCGTGGCGATGGTGGTGGTGGGCGGCATCGGCCACATCCCGGGCGTGTTGCTGGGCGCGCTGCTGCTGTCGGCCCTGCCCGAGGTGCTGCGCTACGTGGCCGGCCCGCTGCAGGAGGCCACCGGCGGCCGCCTCGACGCGTCCATCCTGCGCCAGCTGCTGATCGCGCTGGCGATGATCGGCGTGATGCTCTCGCGTCCGCGCGGCCTGTGGCCGTCGCCCGAGCATGGCAAGGCCGCGCCCGCCGCCGTGCCCGCCAAGTAAGAACAACAGGGATACCCACACCATGAGCAACGCAGTTCTCCAGGTCAACGGCGTCTCCAAGCGCTTCGGTGGCTTGCAGGCCCTGTCGGACGTCGGCATCACCATCAACGCGGGCCAGGTCTACGGCCTGATCGGCCCCAACGGCGCCGGCAAGACCACCTTCTTCAACGTCATCACCGGCCTGTACACGCCCGACTCGGGCAGCTTCATGCTGGGCGGCGCGCCCTACCAGCCCACCGCCGTGCACGAGGTCGCCAAGACCGGCATCGCGCGCACCTTCCAGAACATCCGCCTGTTCGCCGAGATGACCGCCATCGAGAACGTGATGGTGGGCCGCCACGTACGCACCCACTCGGGGCTGATCGGCGCCGTGTTCCGCACGGCCGGCTTCAAGGCCGAGGAGGCCGCGATCCGCGCGCGCTCGCAGGAATTGCTGGACTACGTGGGCATCGGCCGCTTCACCGACTACAAGGCGCGCACCCTGTCGTACGGCGACCAGCGCCGCCTGGAGATCGCCCGCGCGCTGGCCACCGACCCCAAGCTGATCGCGCTCGACGAGCCGGCGGCCGGCATGAACGCCACCGAGAAGGTGGTGCTGCGCGAGCTGATCGACCGCATCCGCAACGACGGCCGCACCATCCTGCTGATCGAGCACGACGTCAAGCTGGTGATGGGCCTGTGCGACCGCGTCACGGTGCTGGACTACGGCAAGCAGATCGCCGAAGGCACGCCTGCCGAGGTGCAGGGCAACGAGAAGGTGATCGAGGCTTACCTCGGCGCCGGCCACAAGCCGCATTGAGGGAGGCACGAATGACCGCGAAAGTATTGCTCGAAGTCGAGAATCTCCGGGTCGCCTACGGCGGCATCCAGGCCGTCAAGGGCGTCACCTTCAAGGTCGCCGAAGGTGAGCTGGTCAGCCTGATCGGCGCCAACGGCGCCGGCAAGACCACCACCCTGAAGGCCGTCACCGGCATCCAGCCGATCGCCGCCGGCGACATCCGGTTCCTCGGCCAGTCCATCGCGGGCCAGGGCGCCTGGAACCTGGTCAAGCAGGGCCTGGTGATGGTGCCCGAAGGCCGCGGCACGTTCACGCGCATGACCATCACCGAGAACCTGCTGATGGGCGCGCACGTGCGCCGCGACAACGAGGTGCAGGCCGACATCGACAAGGTGTTCACCACCTTCCCGCGCCTGAAGGAGCGCGCCGCGCAGCTTGCCGGCACGATGTCCGGCGGCGAGCAGCAGATGCTGGCCATGGGCCGCGCGCTGATGGCGCGACCCAAGGTGCTGCTGCTCGACGAGCCGTCGATGGGCCTGTCGCCGATCATGGTCGACAAGATCTTCGAGGTGATCGAGGCCATCCACAAGCAGGGCACCACGGTGCTGCTGGTCGAGCAGAACGCCAGCCGCGCGCTGAGCATCGCCGATCGCGGCTACGTGATGGAGTCCGGCGAGGTCACGATGGACGGCGCGGCCGACGTGCTGCTCAACGACCCGAAGGTGCGCGCGGCCTACCTGGGCGAATGACGCGCGGGGCGCCGGTTCAGAAGCAGGCGCCGGCGAGCCCGCAGCCGCCCACGATCATCGCGAACGGCGCCACGACCACCGCGACGCCCGCCACCGCCAGCGCCGCCGCGCGCGCGTAGCGCGCGGGCACACCCGCCTGCGCGAGCGAGTGTGCAGAGGCCACGCACACGGCGTCGGGGAACACCAGGAACAGCGGCAGCACCGTCCATTCGAGCAGGTGCGCGATGCGCCAGCGCAGCGAACCGGGGGCCATCATCCCGAACGCGACGCCCCAGGTGTCGAGCGCGACGCAGGCCAGGATGACGGCCATGGACGCGGCGAAGGCCGCGCGGCGCGGCGCCTTCACGGCCCATTCGGACAGCGGCCACAGCGCCGCGACGGCGAACACTTCGGCGCCGATCGTCAGGGCGAGCAGGAGGTCCTTGGCGGTGACGTGCATCGGCTGGGGCAGTCTGCGCAGCGGCGGGCGCGCGGTGCGCGCGCCGGGGCGATCAGGCGGCGTGCTTGTCCGCTTCCGACGTGAAGCTGTCGGCGTAGAACTCGTCCTCGGGCAGGCCGCACAACGCGACGAAATCGCGCTGTGCCGACTCCACCATGACGGGCGCGCCGCAGGCGTAGACCTGGTGGCCCGACAAGTCGGGCAGGTCGCTCATCACGGCCCGGTGCACGAAGCCGGTCCGGCCCGTCCAGGCGTCCTCGGCGGCCGGCTCGGACAGCACCGGCACGTACTCCAGCTGCGGCAGCAGTTCCCGGGCCGTGGCGATCCAGTCGGCCAGGTAGATGTCGGACTGGCGGCGCGCGCCCCAGTACAGGCGCACCGGGCGGATGCTGCCCAGGTGGTGCAGGTGCTCGATCAGCGCCTTGATCGGCGCGAAGCCGGTGCCCGAGGCCAGGAGCACGATGGGCTTGTCGCTGTCCTCGCGCAGGAAGAAGCTGCCGAACGGGCCCTCCATGCGCAGGATGTCCTTTTCCTTCATCGCGCCGAACACGTGGTCGGTGAACTTGCCGCCGGGCATGTGGCGCAGGTGCAGCTCGATGGCCGCCGGCGTGCCCAGGTTGTGCGGCGCGTTGGCCATCGAGTAGCTGCGGCGCGCGCCATCGCGCAGGATGAACTCCACGTACTGGCCCGCGCGGTAGCGGAACGGCTGCGTGGCGGGCAGCTGGATGCGCAGGATGGCGACGTCCGCGCCCGGTCGCTCGATGCCCAGCACGCGGCCGGGCATCTTGCTGATCGGGTATTCGCCGGCGCCCACCACCCTGCGCGCCTCGACCACGCAGTCGGTCTGCGGCGTGGCGCAGCAGGTCAGGATCAGGCCCGCGGCCTCCTCGGCCTCGGACAGGGCCTTGGGCTGGTGCGCCCCGTGGATCACGCGGCCCTCGACCAGCCGGCTCTTGCACGAGCCGCAGGCGCCGTCGCGGCAGCCGTAGGGCAGGCCGACCCCGGCGCGGAGGGCGGCCGACAGGATGGTCTCGTCGCGGGCGACGTCGAAGGCCTGCTCGGCGGGGTGAAGCGTGACGGTGAAGGTCATGTGTCCTGGGGCGCCGAGCGCGGGATCCGGGGGCTGCGCGGGAGGCGCCGAATGGGGGGATTATCCCGCGCGGCGCGGATCTCGCCCTAGACTGGCCGCATGTCCGACCCTCGCACGCCGCTCGAACCGCAGCTGAGCATCCGCGCCTACAGCGGCGAGCAGACCGTGCACGACCACGCCTGGGCGCAGGTGCTGTTCGCGTGGCGCGGCCGCATGGACCTGGAAGTCGGCGCCGGCGCCGACTTCGCCGACGACTCCTGCGGCCTGGTCATCCCGGCGGGCGTCACCCACGCCTACGCGGCATCGCCCGACCTTCGCATGGTGGTGATCGACGTGCCCGCGCAGGCGGGCCTGGAGCGCGTGCGACGCTTCGCCGTCACCGCGCACGTGCGCGAACTGGCCGCCGGGGCCCGCGCGCAGCGCCTGCTCGACGCCATCCTCGAGACCCCGCGCGCCGGCGTCCGTCGCGGTCTCGCGCTCGACAGCCTGCGCGCGACGCTCGCCGGCGCGCTGCACGAGCCGTGGTCCACCGCGCGCATGGCCGAGCGCTGCCTGCTCAGCCCGCAGCGCTTCCATGCACGGCTGCTGGAGCTGACGGGGCAGGCGCCGCAGGCCTGGCTGCGCGCGCTGCGGCTGGACGAGGCGCAGCGCCTGCTGCGGCGCGGCCTGACGCTGGAGGCCGCCGCCGCCCGCGTGGGCTACGCCTCGGCCAGCGCGCTGGCGCATGCGCTGCGGCGCGACCGGGCAGTGGGCGTGCGCGGGCTGCGCGACGACTGAAAGTCGAGAGCCTCTCGACAAACGCCGCGCCGCGTCGCGCCACCATGGGCGCATGAAGACCGCATCCTGGCCAGGCGTCGTCCTGGCGCTGTCGGCTGCCGTGCTGTGGGGCACCACCGGCACGTCCCAGCATTTCGCCGGCACGGGCCTGTCGCCGTACTGGATCGGCGCGCTGCGCCTGGCCATCGCGGCCGCCTTCTTCGCGGGGCTGGTGGCGGCGACCGAGCGCGGCGGGCCCGCGCGGGCGGCGGCACCGGGCTTGTGGCGCCGCCAACTGCTGGCCGGCGCCGCCATGGCCGCCTACAACCTGGCCTTCTTCGCCGGCGTGCGGCTGGCGGGCGTCGCGGTGGGCACCACCCTCGCCATCGGCAGCGGGCCCCTGTTCGCCGGTGCGGCGCAGGCGCTCGTCACGCGCCGGGCGCCGGTGGCGCTGTGGTGGGCGGGCACGACGCTCGCGATCGCCGGCGGCGCGGCCATCGCGCTGGGCGGGGGCGGCGTGGCGCCGGTCGACCTCGCCGGGCTGCTGCTGTGCCTGGCGGCCGGGTTCTCGTACGCGGTGTACACGCTCGCCGCCAAGTCGCTGTCCACGCACGCGTCGCCGGCGCGCGCGAGCCTGTGGGTGTTCGCCGCCGCGGCGCTCATCGCGCTGCCGGCCGCGTGGCTGATCGTGCCGTCCGGCCTGGATGGGCTCGTCGCCGCGAGCGGGCGTGCCTGGGCGGTGGTCGCCTGGCTGGGCGTGGCGGCCACCGGCGTGGCCTACCTGCTGTTCAGCAGCGCGCTGCGCTTCATCTCGGCGGCCACCGGCGTGGCGCTGGCGCTGGGCGAGCCGCTGACGGCGTTCACGCTGGCGGTGCTGGTGCTGGGCGAGCCACTGCGCGCCAGCGGCGTCGCCGGCATCGCGCTGATCCTGGCCGGGCTGGCCCTGGTCGTGGCGGCCGAGCGCCGCGGTTGAGACAATGGGGCCGATGAAGGCGCCCGTGTCCTCCCTGTTGATCGTCGGTTGCGGCGACGTCGGCCTGCGCGTCGTGCGTGCGCTGGCCGGCCGCCTGCGCGTGGTCGCGCTGACCTCCTCGCCGGCCCGCTGCGACGCGCTGCGCGCGCGGGGCGTGCGCCCGCTGGTGGGCAATCTCGACGACCCCGCGACGCTGGGGCGGCTCGCGGGGCTGGCCGACGCCGTGCTGTACCTGGCGCCGCCGCCGTCGACTGGCCGCACCGACCCGCGCCTGCGCGCGCTGCTCGTGGCGCTGAGCCGGCGCACGCTGCCGGCGCGCTTCGTCTACGCCAGCACCACCGGCGTCTACGGCGATTGCCGCGGCGAGCGCGTGACCGAGACCCGGCCGCTGAACGCCACGACCGATCGCGCGCGCCGCCGCGTCGACGCCGAATCGCAGTTGCGCGCGTGGGGGCGCGCCACGGGGGTGCGCACGAGCACGCTGCGCATTCCCGGCATCTACGCGAACGACCGCGACGGCGGCCGGCCGCAGGATCGCGTGCGCCGCGGCACGCCGGTGCTGGCGGCCGCCGACGACGGCTACACCAACCACATCCACGCCGACGACCTGGCGCGGGCGTGCGTCGCGGCGCTGTGGCGCGGGCGCCCGCAGCGCGTGGTGCAGGTGTGCGACGACACCGACCTGAAGACGGGCGACTACTACGACCTGGTGGCCGACCTCGGCGGCCTGCCACGCCCCGCGCGGGTGACGCGTGCGCAGGCGGGCGAGCATTTCAGCCCCGCGCAGTGGAGCTTCCTCAACGAGTCGCGGCGGCTGTCCAACGAGCGCATGAAGCGCGAGCTGCGCCTCGTGCTGCGCCGGCCCACCGTGCGCGAAGGGCTGGCGCCCTAGCGCGTCAGTGCACGCGCCGGATGTGCGAGGGCGGCTTCTTGCGCTTGAACGACGGCGGGCGCCAGCGCCAGTAGAGGATCATCAGGTAGCCGCCCAATGCGCCGCCGAATTGCGCGATGTCGCGGATCCACGCGCCGGTTCCGCTGGACAGGTCGCCCAGCATCAGGAAGACGTCGATGCCCAGGAAGATCCACACGGCGTTTCGCATGGTGACGTCGAGCACGAAGAACAGCTGGATGCGGCGCTGCGGAAACAGGATGCCGAACGCCACCAGCATGCCCAGGCCCACGCCCGAGGCGTCGATCAGCGGCATCACCGGCATCAGCCAGCCCAGCAGCGCCGGCGCCAGCGACAGCAGCAGGTAGGTGCCCGCCGCAGTCAGCGCGCAGGCCAGCAGGAACTGGATGTAGCGCCGGTTGCCCCAGATCTCCTCCAGCTGCGCGCCGAAGTAATAGAGCAACATCATGTTGAACAGCCAGTTCAGCACGCTGACGTGCAGGAACGAGTACGTCAGCACCTGCCACGGCCAGAATCCCGACAGCACCGGATGCAGCGCCAGCCACTGGTACATCACCCCGGCCAGCACGGGAACCTGCGCCAGGAACAGCAGGACGGTGCAGGCGATCAGCAGGGCGCGGGTGAGGGGAGGCGGTGGCGGCATGGTGCGGCGAGGGCAGTGAGGCGACCAGTGTGCCATGGCATCGCCAGGGCCGTGGGCGCGCGTCGACGGCGGCGCTGCGGGTGCGGCACGTCCGACGGGCGCGGGAAAGCCGGCTGGTGCCTCGGGTCGGACTCGAACCGACACCCCTTTCGAGAACGGATTTTGAGTCCGTCGCGGCTACCGATTACGCCACCGAGGCTGGGGATGCTGCAGGGACCAAAGGTGCGTGCAGGGGGCGGATTATCACATGACGAAGGCGGGGATCGGGGCGCGCTGCGACAATGGTGGCTCCTGTCCAGCTTCGCTTCCACGGAATCCACGCGCCCATGCCGACGTACATGACCCTCGAGGAGGCCATCGGCCACACGCCGCTGGTGCGGCTGCAGCGCGTCATCGGCGCCGAGATCACCGCGCGGGGCAACGTGATCCTGGGCAAGCTGGAGGGCAACAACCCGGCCGGGTCGGTGAAGGACCGCCCGGCGATCTCGATGATCCGCGGCGCCGAGGAGCGCGGCCAGATCAAGCCGGGCGACACGCTGATCGAGGCCACGTCGGGCAACACCGGCATCGCGCTGGCGATGGCGGCGGCCATCAAGGGTTATCGCATGGTGCTGATCATGCCGGAGGACCTGTCCATCGAGCGCGTGCAGACGATGAAGGCCTACGGCGCCGAGCTGATCCTCACCCCGAAGTCCGGCGGCATGGAATACGCGCGCGACCTGGCGCTGCAGATGCAGGTCGACGGCAAGGGCCTGGTGCTCGACCAGTTCGCCAACCATGACAACCCGCGCGTGCACTACGAGACCACGGGCCCGGAGATCTGGAAGGACACGGGCGGCCAGGTCACCCACTTCGTCAGCGCGATGGGCACCACCGGCACCATCACCGGCGTCTCGCGCTTCCTCAAGGAAAAGAACCCGGCGGTGCGCATCCTGGGCGCGCAGCCGGCCGAGGGCTCGCGCATCCCGGGCATCCGCAAGTGGCCCGAGGCCTACCAGCCGAAGATCTACGACCCGTCGCGGGTCGACGAGCTGGTGCTGGTCAGCCAGGACGACGCCGAGGACATGGCGCGCCGCCTCGCGCGCGAGGAGGGCCTGTTCGCGGGCATCTCGGCCGCCGGCGCGTGCTGGGTGGCGCTGCAGGTGGCGCAGCGGCTGGAGAACGCGACCATCGTGTTCGTGGTCTGCGACCGCGGCGACCGCTACCTGTCCACCGGGGTGTTTCCGGCATGACGGGCACGGCGTGGCGTTACTGCCCGCAATGCGCCAACGCGCTGGCGTACATCACGCGGGACGAGGACGGCGGCCCGACGGAGCGGCTGCGCTGCGCGCACTGCGGCTTCACCCACTGGAACAACCCGACGCCGGTGCTCGCCGCCATCGTCGAATGCTCCGACCGCGATGGCAAGGTGCTGCTGGCCCGCAACGCGACGTGGAGCTTTCGCATGTTCGCGCTCATCACCGGGTTCATGGAGGCCGGCGAGACGCCCGAGGAGGGCATCGCGCGCGAGGTGCTCGAGGAGACGGCGCTCACCGTCGAGTCCGTGAAGCTGGTCGGCGTGTGGGACTTCCAGCGCATGAACCAGGTCATCATCGCGTACCACGTCGTCGCCCACGGCGAAGTCGTGCTGTCGCCCGAGCTGGCCGAGTACAAGCTGTTCGCGCCGGGCGACATCGTCTGCTGGCCCGCCGGCACCGGCTACGCCGTGGCCGAGTGGCTGCGTTCGCGCGGCATCGAGCCGCGTTTCATGGAACTGCCCGCGCCCGCGACCCGGCCCGACGCGTCATAGAATGGCCCACGCTCACGAGGTCTAGTCAATGGAAGCGAACAAGGAAATCGATACGCGCGGGCTCAACTGCCCGCTGCCTATCCTGAAGGCCAAGAAGGCGCTGTCCGAGATGCAGGCCGGCGAGATCCTGAAGGTGGTCGCCACCGATCCCAGCTCCACGCGCGACTTCCAGGCCTTCGCGCGCCAGACCGGCAACGAGTTGCTGGAACAGTCGCAGAGCGGCACGGACTACATCCACTTCATGCGGCGACGCTGAGGCAGGCCGACCGCCGGCCTCTTGCGGCAAGGGCGCGGCCAGTGGCTGCGCCCTTTTGCTTGCGGGGTCGGGGTGTCGTTCGATGGCGCACGGCCGCCGGGAGAGAGGCGAACCCGCGCGACACGCCGGACGCCCGCCCGGGACGGGCGGCGCCTTGGCACGGGCCGAGATCGGGATTGCGCCACCCGCGTCGCCGGGCTATAGCTGTCATTCTTTCAACGACGCATCCCATCCATGGCTGGCGACAAGGCAAAGCACACGGGCAGCAACGCGAAGCTTCACAAGCCCAATCCCGACGCGGCCTGCATGGCCAAGATGACGCCATTCTTCGAGAACATGCCCCTGTTCCGGAAGATGGCCGAGCAGCTGGCGATTGACGTCGACTTCCTCGTCGCCCTGTCGTCGATCGAAAGTGGCTGGCTCGATCCGCACAACCAGGGCCTGCACAACCTGTTCGGGCTCACCCAGGCGGGCGGCAACAACCTGTCGTTCGAGACGTACGAGAAATGCGCCGACTTCTGGATCGAGCACTTCGGCGAACATGTCAAGGGCAGCCGGACGATGGACGACTTCGCTGCAGGGCTCAAGGAGGCCAGGTACAACAGCGTGAACAAGAACTACTACACCGATCTGGTCAAGCAGCTCAAGACCGTCCAGAAGTACAAGATCGCCTGCAAGGTCGAATGAGATGAAGCGCCGTCCGTTGCTGTTGCTGTCATCGGTATTCCTGGCCGTCGCGTCCACCTGCGCGGCCGCGTCCTCGGCGCTCTATCGCAACGTCGAGTACGGGTTCGCCGTGCGCCTTCCCCCGCAGGCATCGGTCGAGCAAGCGACGCCGCCCGCCCCTGCGCACGGTGCGGTCGTCCACCTGGCGTCCGGTGCCCGGATCCGCATCGACGGCCAATACGACGCGGCGTTCCTGGGATCCGCTTCCGCCGCCGCGCGACGCGTGATGGAGGACGAGTCCTTCGATCCGGCGGTGCCCACCAGGACGGTGCGTACCGCCGGGCCGAGCGCCCGATGCTTCGGACGGATGTCGGACGGCCTCCTGCAAAGGCGTTGCGTCGTCTATCGTCGGCGGGTCGAAGCCAGCGCAATCATCTACACGCTGGCGCTCGACGGCTCGGCGGGGTCGCCCGGCAGCGACGAGGCGGCCTTCGATCGAATCGTCCGCAGCTTCAGGCTGGAGCCCCTGCCCAGGTAGTTCGCGTCGTTGCCGCAACGAGCTTGCGCGCCCCGGCATGAATGCCGGTCCGGCTCAGTCGCGCAGTTGCTCGCGCTGCGCCTTCATGCGCGCCACCGTGTCGACGAAGCCGGCCAGGCGGGTGCGCATCTGCTCGACCACTTCCGGCTTGGCGCGCGCGACGAAGTTCTCGTTGCCCAGCTGGTTGTTGGCCTTGACGATCTCGCCTTCCAGGCGGGTGATCTCCTTGCCCAGGCGCTCGCGCTCGGCGCCGACGTCGATCTCCACGTGCAGGGCCAGGCGCACGGCGCCCTCGACCGCCACCGGCAGCAGCTTCGTGGCCTCGGCGAAGGCGGCCTCGTCGGCGAGCACGCGCACTTCGCTGACCTTGGCCAGCGCCTTCAGCAGCGGGGTGGCCTGGGCGATGAATTCGGCGTCGCCGTGCACCAGCAGCGGCATGCGCTCGGCGTCCGACAGGTTCATCTGCTTGCGCACGCTGCGGCAGGCGCCCACCAGCGCCTTCAGGCGATCGACCCACGCGCAGGCCGCGTCGTCGACGCGGTCGAGCTGCGCGACCGGGTAGGGCGCGGTCGCGATCGTCTGGCCCGGCGCCGGCGCGCGGCCGGCGATCGGCGCGACCGTCTCCCACAGCTCCGCGGTGACGAAGGGCGTGACCGGGTGCATCAGTCGCAGCACCGTCTCCAGCGTGCGGATCAGCGTGCGGCGCGTGCCGCGCGCGGCGGACTCGTTGCCGGCGGCCTTGGCCTCGGCGAGCTGCGCCTTGGCGATCTCGATGTACCAGTCGCAGTACTCGGTCCACACGAACTGGTAGATGGCGTTGGCGACGTTGTCGAGCCGGTATTCGGCGAAGCCCTGTGCCACGGCCGCCTCGGTGCGCTGCAGCTCGCTGCTGATCCAGCGGTCGGCCTGGCTGAAGTGGTTGTACCCCGGGGGACATTCGATCTTGTCGCCCTCGATCAGCCCGCAGTCCTGGCCCTCGCAGTTCATCAGCACGAACTTGGTGGCGTTCCAGAGCTTGTTGCAGAAATTGCGGTAGCCCTCGCAGCGCTTGGAGTCGAACGCGATGTTGCGGCCGAGCGTGGCCAGCGCGGCGAACGTGAAGCGCAGCGCGTCGGCGCCGTAGGCGGGAATGCCCTCGGGGAATTCCTTCTTCGTGTTCTCGCGCACCCGCGGCGCCGTCTCGGGGCGGCGCAGGCCCACCACGCGCTTGTCCAGCAGCGGCTCCAGCGCGATGCCGTCGATCAGGTCGACCGGATCGAGCACGTTGCCTTCGGACTTGGACATCTTGTGGCCCTGCGCGTCGCGCACCAGGCCGTGGATGTAGACGTCGCGGAACGGCACCTTGCCGGTGAAGTGCGTGGTCATCATGATCATCCGGGCGACCCAGAAGAAGATGATGTCGTAGCCGGTCACCAGCACCGAGGACGGCAGGAACAGGTCCTGTTCCAGCGTCTTCCCGGGCCAGCCCAGCGTGGAGAACGGGACGAGCGCCGACGAGTACCAGGTGTCGAGCACGTCCTCGTCGCGCACCAGCGCGCCGGCGTAGCCGGCCGCGTCGGCCTTGGCGCGTGCCTCGGCGTCGTTGCGGGCGACGAAGATGCGGCCGTCGTCGGCATACCAGGCCGGGATCTGGTGGCCCCACCACAGCTGGCGCGAGATGCACCAGTCCTGGAGATCGTTCATCCAGTGGTTGTAGGTGTTGACCCATTGCTCGGGGTAGAACTTCACCGCGCCCGATTCGACGGCCGCGATCGCCTTGGACGCGATCGACGTGCCGTCGGCGCCCGGCCTGGTCATCGCCACGTACCACTGGTTGGTGAGCATCGGCTCGATCACCTGGCCGGTGCGCTCGCAGCGCGGCACCATCAGCTTGTGCTTGCGCACCTCCACCAGGAAGCCGCCGGCCTCCAGGTCGGCGACGATCTTCTTGCGCGCCACGAAGCGATCGAGGCCGCGGTAGGCCTCGGGCGCGTTGTCGTTGATGGTCGCGTCGAGCGCCAGCACGCCGATGACCGGCAGGTCGTGGCGCAGGCCCACGGCATAGTCGTTGGCGTCGTGCGCCGGCGTCACCTTCACCACGCCGGTGCCGAACTCGCGGTCGACGTAGTCGTCGGCGATCACCGGAATGTGCTTGCCCACCAGCGGCAGCACCACCTGCCTGCCCACCAGCGCGGTGTAGCGCTCGTCGGCCGGGTTGACCATCAGCGCGACGTCGCCCAGCATGGTCTCCGGGCGCGTGGTGGCCACGGTCAGGTCGCCCGAGCCGTCGGCCAGCGGGTAGCGCACCAGCCACAGGAAGCCGTCCTCCTCCTTGCTGTCCACCTCGAGGTCGGACACGGCGGACTTGAGCACCGGATCCCAGTGCACCAGGCGGCGGCCGCGGTAGATCAGGCCCTCTTCGAACAGGCGCACGAAGGTCTCGGTGACCGTCTTCGACAGGCCCTCGTCCATCGTGAAGTACTCGTGCTTCCAGCTCACCGAGTCGCCCATGCGGCGCATCTGGCGGGTGATGGTGGAGCCCGACTCCTGCTTCCAGTCCCACACGCGGGCGACGAAGTTCTTGCGGCCCAGTTCCTGGCGCGACGTGCCCTTGTCCTGGAGCTGGCGCTCGACGACGATCTGCGTGGCGATGCCGGCGTGGTCGGTGCCCGGCACCCACAGCGTGTTGTGGCCACGCATGCGGTGGTAGCGCGTCAGCGAGTCCATGATGGTCTGGTTGAACGCGTGGCCCATGTGCAGCGTGCCCGTGACGTTGGGCGGCGGCAGCTGGATCGAGAACGACGGCTTCGTGGCGTCCAGCGTCGGCTCGTAGACGCCGCTCCGTTCCCACAGGGGCGCCCAGCGGGCCTCGATGGCAGCGGGTTCAAACGACTTGGCGAGTTCGGACATGGGGGCTCAGCTCGTGATTTCAGACCCCGGTCTCGGAGGGCGACGCAGGAGGGCGCGTCTTGCCGGGGGTTGCCCCAATTGTAGGCGGCGCCCGCCGCCCGGCCGGGGCGACCGGCGGCCCGCCGTCAGAGCAGGCGGGCTCGCTTGACGGCGTGGTAGCGGTTGACCAGGGTCGCGGCGAGCTTCTCCGGCTCGACATCCACCTGCAGCTGGTCGCGTCCGGCGAGGCGGCGGAAGGCCTCGGCGCGGGACTGCTGGAACCAGTGCGCCGACGCCACGCCGACCACGGCCCGGTCGTCGTCCAGCGGCTGCGACACGATCTCGGCGACGACGCCTTCCTTCAGGCTCGCCAGCAGCACCAGGTGGCGCGTGCGCATCAGCCGGAGCGCGTCGGCGAGCTCCTCGCAATCCTCGTCGCGGAAATTGGTGAGCACCACCACCAGCGAGCGGCGCGGCAGCCGCAGCATCAGGTCGCGCGCCGCGGCCAGGTAGTCGGAATGCGTGGGGCTGGGCTCGACGTCGTGCAGCCGGGCCACCAGCGTGTTGAGCGCCGCCATGCCCTTGGACGGCGCGACATGGCGCTGCTGCGACGGGTCGTGGCCGAAGGTCAGCGCGCCGACGGCGTCGCCATCCTTCAGGGCGACGTAGGCCAGCAGCATCGCGGCATTGAGCGCCTGGTCGAAGTGGCTGCCGGCGGCGCCGGCGCGTTCGTCGGCGCGCATGCGGCGGCCGCAGTCGAGCAGGAACATCACCGACTGGTCGCGGTCGTCCTGGAACTCGCGCACCACCGCGCGGCGATGTCGGAACGAGGCGTTCCAGTCGATGTGGCGGGTCGGCATGCCGGGCACATACTCGCCGAGCTGCTTGAAGTCGGTGCCGGCGCCGCGAGCAGCGTAGGTCTTGATGCCGATCTCGGCCAGCCGGCGGTCCCCGGCGAGCCAGGCGTAGCGCGACAGCGCGGCGAAGTTCGGGTAGACCTGCACCGACTGGGTCGTCCCCACGCGCAACTGCAGGTCGGCCAGGCCCAGGCGCGAGCGCACGCGGATCGCCGCCGGCTCGAACACGACCTTGCCGCGCCGGGTCGGCGTGATCTCGTAGCGCACGTCGAGGCGGCTGGCGGCCGGCAGTGTCACGCGGGCGGGCAGCAGGCGCAGGGTCATCGTGGCCGGCACGTGGTCGAACAGCTCGACGCGCCAGGCGTTCGCGCCTTCGTGCGCGAGCGTCACCGTCAGGCCCTGCGGCTGGCCGAGGGCGAACGCGCTGGGCATCTGGCGCTCGAACGCGATGGGCGCGCGGCGCAGCGCCCACGCGGCGGCGGCCGCGTCGACCAGGAAGGCCACGCCCAGCGCGGCGAACAGCCCGCCGGCGACGGGCGCGACCAGCGCGTCGGGCAGGTTGCCCGCCTTGGCGATCATTTCGGCGACGGCCGCACCCACGCCGATCGCGGCGACGGCGACCACCGTGCGGCGGGTCGGCAACAGCAGGCGGGGCACGCGCGCCTTTCCCGGCTACAGCCGCGGCGCGTCGACGCGCGACACGATCTCGCGCAGCACGTCGTCGACGGCGCGGCCTTCCAGCTGCGCGTCCGGCGACAGCATGACGCGGTGGCGCAGCGCCGGCAGCACCTGGCGCTTGACGTCGTCGGGCGTCGCATAGTCGCGACCCTGGATCAGCGCGGCGGCGCGCGCGGCGCGCACCAGTGCGATCGCGCCCCGCGAGCCCGCGCCTGCGCCCAGGCCCACGGCGCCGCGCGTCGCGCGCACCAGGCGCACCGCGTAGTCGACCACGCGGTCGTCGATCGTCACTTCGCTGACGCACTGCTGCAGGCGCGTGACGTCGGCCTCGGTCAGGCAGCGCTGCACCTTGTCCAGCGGCAGCGCGTCGCCAACCTGCGCACCGGTGGCGGCCTTGACGACGTCGACCTCCTCGGACTGCGTCGGGTAGCCGATGTCGATCTTGAACAGGAAGCGGTCGCGCTGCGCCTCGGGCAGCGGATAGGTGCCCTCCGAGTCGATCGGGTTCTGCGTGGCCAGCACCATGAACGGCCGCGGCAGCGACACCGTCTGGCCTTCCAGCGTCACCTGGCGCTCCTGCATCACTTCCAGCAGCGCGCTCTGCGTCTTGGCCGGCGCGCGGTTGATCTCGTCGCCCAGCAGCAGGTTGGTGAAGACCGGGCCCTTGCGCAGCCGCAGCCGGCCGATGCCGCCATCGGCGCCGGGCTCGAGCACGGCGTGGCCGGTGAGGTCGGACGGCATCAGGTCGGGCGTGAACTGCACGCGCGAGAACTGCAGCGACATCGCCTGCGCCAGCGCGCGCGCCAGCAGCGTCTTGCCGAGCCCGGGCATGCCTTCGTAGAGGATGTGGCCGGAGGCGACGAACGCCACCAGCGTCTGGTCGATGACCTCCTGCTGGCCGACGACCGCGCGGCCCACCTCGGCGCGCAGCTTCGCGAGTGCGCTGCCGATGAATTCGAGTTCCTGGGGAGCAATGGCCATGATGGGGAGGTCCGTTGGAGATGTCAGGGAAGGGCGGCGCCGGCGCTGTCCGCGGTCGGCGCCGCCCGGTTCGGCCCGCGCAGCAGCGCGCGCCGGGCCTGTTCGACGACGGCGATCGCCGCCAGCCACTGCGCTGGCGTCGACTTCGGGCCGGGGCGCAGGGCGGCCATCAGCGCGTCCGGGGCCAGGGTCGTGGTCGGCGCCAGCGCGTCCGCCAGGGCGACGAGCCGCTCGGCGTCGTCGAGCTGGGCGTAGTCCTCGATGCGCAGGCGCGCCACGTCGTCGAAGGCCTGGCGCGTGGCGGCATGCAGCGCCTGCGGGTCGGCGCCGGCGATGAACTGGCCGGTGCCGTTGACCTGCTCGCCCATCGAGCGGCGCGCTCGCGGCGGCAGCGCCTGGCGCGGGCCGAAGCGCACCATCAGCCGCCACAACGCCAGCAGCGTCGCGGCCACGCACAGCAGCAGCGGCGTGCGCGCCTGGTGCCACAGCCACAGCAGCAGCGGCTCGCGCGATTCGTCGTTGACGTACCAGACGGCCCGGCCCGGCCCGGCGCGCAGGATGGCCGACATCAGCAGGGCGTTGTCGGCCTGCAGCAGGCCGCGGTTGTCGTCCCCGGCGTTGGCGGCGGCGGTGGCGGTCACGCTGCCGCGGCCGACCGGCACGCGCAGGGCCACCGTGCCGCGCGGCCCGGACAGCACCCAGTCGGGCTCGACCCGCACGGGGCGGATCACGCCTTCGGCCAGGCAGCCGCGATAGTGGCGGTCGGGCTCGAAGGCGGGCGCACTCGCGCCACCGCGTTCCTCCAGCAGGTGGCAATCCGGCCCGGGGACGCCGGCCGCCCGGGCGCGCTGGCGCCTGCGTGGCGTCGGCGGGAGGTCGTCCTCGGTGGCGGACGCCGGCCGGTTCGCCTGCGGTGGCCTGGCGAACGACAGCGGGATCCATTTCAGCGTGTCGCCCCCGCGCGTGCGCCAGCCGTCGACGACCAGGTCGCCGCCGGCCTCCACCCAGGCCTTCAGGCGCGCGTCGCGTTCGGGAAAGACCGTCCACGAACTCGAGTTGAGCACCAGCGTCGCGCCGACGGGCGGCAGCGGCTCGAGCGAGGTCCGCAACTCCAGCGTCGACCCGCTGGCCGCCAGCACCTGGCGCAGCGCGTAGTACGGGTCGGTGGCCGCGGCGCCGCTCGGCGGATCGTCCACCTCCACTTCCACCCACCGGGTGTTGTGCACGATCCAGGCGGCCAGCGCCGCGATCACGAGCACGGCCAGGCCGCGCAGCACCCAGGCGGCCCTCATGCCGCGTCCTCCTGCGGCGGCGCGGCGTCGAAGCGGGTGGCGAAGCCCGTGCACAGGGTCTCGCCCATCGCCGTCGACAGCACGCGGTTGCCGTAGATGTTGGCCTCCCACGCGCGGATCACCTGCGTCAGGTAGCGCTGGGCGCCGGGCTCCAGCTTGCCGCTTGCGAGCGCCAGGCACTCGCCCTCGGTCGTCGACGCCGCGATCGGCACGTGCCAGCGATGGATCAGGCGCGACAGCGCGCCGCGGTACAGCAGCGACAGCGCGGCCGGCACCCGGCCGGCCTGCCACAGCGCCCATGCGGCCGCGCCGACGTCCTCGGGCAGGCTCTCCGGCCGCACGTCGAGGTCACGCACGTGGCTCACCGCCGCCGCTGCCGCCGCGCGGCGGCGGAACGCGCGCAACTGCACCAACTGGCGCCCGCTCACGAGCAGCACCACCACCAGCACCAGCACGGCGCCGTAGACCAGGAAGCGGCTGGTGTCGTTGATGAAGCGGGCCAGCGCGGCGATCCAGGCGAACCAGGACGGGTCGGGGTCGATCTTCTTGCGAGGGGACGGCTTGGGCAGCCACTCGAGCCGGTGCTCCTTGTGGCGGCCCGAAAGCAGCGGGTCGTCGTGCAGCTTGCGCACCGCGGCCTCGACCGCCGCGGAGCGCGGTCCTGCCACGAAGCCGTCGGCCTGCGACGCCGCGGGCGCCGGCGCGACGGCGCGGGCGCCGACCAGCGCCGCGACGGGATCGTCGGCGTCGTCCGTGTCGTCCGCGCGCGCCGGGCCGCCCGCAACCGCGAGCGCCAGGCACAGGCCGACGCCCGCCGCGACGGCACGCCGGCGCGGCCGCGGATCAGCGCTGGTCGAACGCATGGCGCAACTCCTGCTCGACGTCCCAGGCCTCGAGCTCGACGCGCCGGTTCAGGTACATCGCAAAGCCGGCGGCGACGTAGAACGGCTCGACGAACAGCACGGCCGCGGCCTGCGCCGCGTAGCCCAGCGCGACGCCGGGCAGCGTGCCGTCGGTGAACAGGGCCAGGCCGTCGAACGTGCGCAGGCCCGGCGTCATCCACGGCACGAGCGACATCAGCCCCAGCATCACGATGAGCTCGCACCAGGAGAAGGCCGACTGCACCAGCGTCGCCGCGCCGCGGTGGCTGCGCAGGATGGCCTGCAGGCGCTGGCGCCGGGCCGCGCCGGACTGGCCCTCGAGCTGCGCGACCGGCATCGAGTACGCGCGCCAGAGCGACAGCCGGCCGAGGGTGAGCAGGCGCAGCAGCGGCCCCCAGGGCGCGCGGCCGCGCGCCGCCCAGGCCTCGCCGAACGTGGTCGTGTCGCCGAAGGCCTGGCGCGCGTAGATGTGCAGCAGCGTGCGATCCAGCCACGGCTTGAGCCACCACAGCAGCAGGGACGGCAGCCACGGCGCCAGCTCCACCGTCGATCCGCAGGCCACCACCAGCAGCAGCGCGAGCGGCACGTGGGCGCGCAGCAGCGAGCGCGCATTGCGCTGCGTCATGCGCACGCCCAGGTCCACCGATTCGTAGATCGGGCGCGGCCGCAGCGCGAGCCGGAGCTGCTCGGCCTTCATCGCGCCGACTCCGCGGCGGCGCCGCGGCCCTGCAGGCCCAGGTAGGCCATCACGAGCAGCCAGCAGGCACCGCCGACGCCGTACTTCACGGCCGGGGCGATCCAGCCCGCGGAGGACCAGAACGCCTCCAGGGCCGCGGCCACGAGCAGCATCACGAAGAAGGCGAAGACGACCGGCGAGGTGTCGCGCGCGGCCTGCATCAGCGCGCCCGTGCGCGTCAGTCGACCGGGCGCGAGCATCGCGTGTCCCAGCTTGAGCCCGGCCGCGCCCGCCAGGACGATGGCGGTGAGCTCGAACGCCGAGTGCGTGACGACGAACGAGAAGAAGCGCTCGGCGTCGCCGCGCGTGACCAGCAGGCCCGACACCGCGCCGAGGAGCAGGCCGTTGTAGGCCAGCATGACCAGGCTGCCGACGCCGAACGTGATGCCCGCGGCGAAGCACTGGAACGCGATGCCCACGTTGTGGGCGATGTAGAAGCCGAACATCTGCCAGTCGTCGCTGGACGTGCGGCCCAGGTGCTCGCCGGCCTCCGGGCCGTACATCTTGTCGAACTCGCGGATCTGGTGCGCATCGACCACCGTCAGCGCGAACTGCGGATCGACCCAGGTGGCCACGCCCACCACCAGCGCGGGCAGCAGGAACACGAGCGCCGATACCAGCAGGTGCCAGCGCAACGCGCGCACGGCCTCCGGTGCGCCGTGCAGCACCAGGTCGCGCAGCGCGCCGAGCCCGAAGTCGTGGCGGCGGTAGATGCGCTGGTGGGCGCGGGCCGTCAGCGCCTCCAGGCGCGCCACCAGGTGCACCGGGTACGCGCGCTCGCGCGCCAGCGCCAGGTGCTCGCAGCACTGGCGATAGAGCTGGGCCACGCGGGCCGGCCGCGGCACCGGCGCGACCTCGGTGGGGAACTCCCCGGCCTTGAGCCGGCGCGGCTTGCCGCCCGCGTCGAGCGCCGCGAGGCCGCGCTCGAGCTCGTCCCACAACGGGTCGTAGCGGGCCTCGAACTGGCGGGGGGTCATGGCCATGTCAGCGCTGCCCCGCAAGCCATTGCGCCACCGACAGCAGGCGCGGGCCCGGCCGGCTGGCAGCGGGGGGCGCACCGGCCAGGGCGGCATCGGGCGGCGGCAGGACGCCCTCGGCGAGGGCGGCGAGTTCGTCGACGCGCTCGGGCGTCAGGCGGCGCGCCCGGCCGGCCAGGTGCAGGATGGCGACCTGCTGGGCGCGGGTGAGCGGCACGCGGGGCGCCAGCGGCGGCGCCTCGGGCAGCGCGCCGGCCAGTCGGACATGGTCGGCGTGCACCACCAGCGTGCCGGCGACGATGTCGCCGATGCGCTTGAAGTCGTGCCGCAACAGCATCGCCAGCACGCCGAAGGCGAACAGGAACGGCAGGAAGTCGGCGGCGCGCAGCAGGTTGCGGGTGACCGCCGCCGAGGGCGTGATCGGCAGCCCGGTGTCCATCATCACCTGCAGGCCCAGGACGCGCTTGCCCGGCGTCGCCGCGCCCGGCAGCAGCTCGAACACGATCGGGTAGATCCACTCGAGCCCGAAGTACAGGATGAACGACAGCCCGGCTCCGAGTCCGCCGCTCGCGCCCTGCGTGCTGGCGATGGCCGTCATCGCCGCGATGAACACCGCCAGCCGGATGCCCCAGTCGAGCGCGTAGGCGAGCGCGCGCGCGACGACGCCCGCGGGGCGCAGCAGGATGTCGATGCCTTCGGGCGTCTCGGCGAGGAGCGTCGTGTCGAGCTTCAAGGCGCGCGCTGGCTTCCCGGGTTCAGAAGTTGATGTTGCGCAGCTGCGCGCCCGAGCTGCCGAGCAGGGTCGCGCCTTCCGACGTCGCCGCCGTCACCACCCGGGTGTCGGCGATGTTGTCGTGCAGGCACAGCCGGTTCTCGCGGAAGATCAGCAACGCGTCGAGCAGCGTGATGACATAGCCCAGCATCGGGATCGCGCCGAGCAGGGCCATGGGCAGCCAGCGCAGGAAGATGAAGCGGCCGAAGGCCACGCGCTCGCCGTTCGTGCGCACCACCCGGATGCCCATCACGCGCTTGCCGATGGTCTGGCCGTAGCGATAGACCAGGATCGCGGTGTAGACGAAGATGCCGGCGATGGCCACCAGGGCCACCAGGCCGATGACGATCGCGATCACGCTGGCGCCGGCGCTGGAGGGAACGGCCGCCCCGGCCAGTGCCGCGCGCTTC
Source organism: uncultured Vitreoscilla sp. (assembly GCA_964418745.1). Taxonomy (GTDB): domain Bacteria; phylum Pseudomonadota; class Gammaproteobacteria; order Burkholderiales; family Burkholderiaceae_C; genus Scleromatobacter. Next base: position 16,295 of record CAYQMX010000024.1, on the reverse strand, counting down.
TGGTAGCTGGCGTAGGCGGGCAGCGCGATCGCCGCGACGATGCCCACGACGGCGGCGACGCCGCCGACCGCCAGGACATCGATGATGGCCGCGGCGAAGCGCGCGCCCCGCGTGGCCGGGACCATCTCGACCTGCGTGTCGATCTGGTCGTCGACGAGCGCGCGCGGCGGCGCGAACGGATTCTGGGTTCCGATGCTGGACATGATTTCCTCCCTCCGTGGGGTCTGCAGATTCGGGGCGGCGTCGTGGCGCGCCGCTTTCAGTGGCGGATCGTAGCGCGTCCGGACGCGGTTTCAGGTCGGTATCCCCCTGAATGGGGAGAGCCGGCCTCGCCGCGCCGCGCTTGCGCTCGCGGCTGCCGGCTCAGGCGCTCGCCGCGGCCAGCGATGCGTTCATCGAGGATGCGGCGGTGACCACCTTGGTGTCCGCGATCTGGTCGTGCAGGCACTGGCGCGAATCGCGGAAGATCACGAGCATGTCGACCAGCAGGTAGAGCCCGCCGATGAACGGCACCAGGCCGGGCAGCACCGACACCGCGCCGCGGCCGAAGAACAGGCGCACGAAGCCGGCGCGGCTGCCATCGGTGCGCACGATGCGCAATCCCAGCAGCTTCTTGCCCAGCGTGCCGCCGAAGGCGTGCAGCGACCAGCCCTGCACCACGCCGGTGATGATGTAGCCCGGCACCATCGCCTTGAACATGGTGGCCATCAGTGCGCCCGGATCGGGAGGCGACTGCGGGTCGAGGTTCATCAGCGTGCCGCCGCCGACCAGGAAGAAGGCCGGCAGGAAGATCAGCGTGTTGAGCAGGCCGTCGATGATGACGGCCACCAGCCGCATGCCCCGGCCTGCGAGGACGGGGCCCCCGTCGAGGCTCGCGGGGTCGGCGAGTTCGGCCTTGGGGGGTGCGAAGCGGTTGCCGTCGATGTCGGTCATGGCGCGGGCGCGGTGGGCGCGAGAGTGGGGGGGGCGCCGGACAGGGCCGCGGGGCGCCGCGACGCAGGGATGCCCACGCCATGGTCGCCCCGGCGTGCAGTCGCTCGCGCGCACCGTCCAGCGCGACGATGCTAACCGGTCGCGCCCGGGCGCGGCCTCAGGGTCTGGCCGAAGGGCGGCCGCCCGCGCTCACATGAACAGGTGCTCGCCCGCGTTTTCGCCGCCCAGGATCACGTAGTTCACCTTGCGGATGTCGCCCGCGCAGCGACCGCCCGCGTACGAGATCGAGCTCTGCAGGTCTTCCTGCATTTCGCGCAAGGTGTCGGCCAGGCGGCCCTTGATCGGCTCGAGGATGCGCTTGCCCTCGACGTGGCGGTACTCGCCCTTGTTGAAGTCGGAGGCGCTGCCGTAGTACTCCTTGAACAGCTTGCCGTCGACCTCCACGGTCTGCCCGGGGCTCTCCTCGTGGCCGGCGAACAGCGAGCCGATCATCACCATCGTGGCGCCGAAGCGCAGGCTCTTGGCGATGTCGCCGTTGTGGCGGATGCCACCGTCCGCGACGATCGGCCTGGTGGCCACGCGGGCGCACCACTTCAGCGCCGACAGCTGCCAGCCGCCGGTGCCGAAGCCGGTCTTCAGGCGCGTGATGCACACCTTGCCCGGGCCGACGCCGATCTTGGTGGCGTCGGCGCCCCAGGTCTCGAGGTCGATCACCGCCTCGGGCGTGCCGACGTTGCCGGCGATGACGAACGCCTGCGGCAGCCGCTGCTTGATGTGGGCGATCATCCGGCGCACGCTCTCGGCGTGGCCGTGCGCGATGTCGATGGTGACGTAGTCGGCGCCCACGCCCGATTCGGCCAGGCGGTCGATCACGGCGTGGTCCTCCGGCTTGACCCCGGCGCTGACCGACACCAGCAGGCCCTTGGCGCGCATGGTCGTCGCGAACGCCACGGTGTCGAGGTCGAACCGGTGCATCACGTAGAAGTAGCCGTGCGTGGCCAGGAACTCCGCGATCGGCACGTCGAGCACCGTCTTCATGTTGGCGGGCACCACGGGCAGCTTGAAGCGACGCGGGCCGAACTCCATCGTGGCGTCGCACTCGCTGCGGCTGTCGACGACGCACTTGCGCGGCAACAGCAGGATGTTGTCGTAGTCGAAGATTTCCATGGGATGTCCTCCGTTCGCTTACTTGGGATCGGCGCAGCGATCGGTGGCGATCTGCGTGATGCGGCCGTCGGCGGCCTCCACCCACGCGGTGGCCACCAGCTGGTCGGCATGGGCGTTCTCGGGCCAGCGCAGGCCGTACAGGGGCGCGACGGCATTCTGCGCGCCCGGGCCGGGGGGCAGCTTCAGCGGGCCGACCAGCACGCGCACGAGGTGGCGCGGCAGCATGGTGTCGCGCACGCCCACGGGGATCAGCTCCACCAGCGCGATCCAGCCGGTGCTGCCGGCGGGCCAGACGCCGGTGGCGTGCAGCTGCACGCCCATGTAGCCCGAATGCGGCAGGCTGGAGTGCACGTAGAAGCGGCGCTTGCCGGCCCGCGTCTCGAGCACCGTGTTCGCGTCGAACGCGGCAGGCGGCACGGCCAGCTTCGCCGCCAGTCCGGGACCCAGGCGGGCGAGGCGGTCGGCGGCCTCGGGCAGCGCGCCGGGCGCCATCGGCGCATCGGCGGCGGCCGGTACGATCCAGTCGAGCGCCCATTCCGCTGCGCCGACCGGCCCGGCGCCGGCGGCCGGCGGCGCCGCCTTCCAGCAATCCATGCAGTCGGCGCCCATGAAATGCTCCACCACGGCCGTGGCGCGCGCCGGACATTCGGCGGCCACGCCGGGCGCCGGCTTCGGCGCCGCCAGCGCCGCGGGCGCTGCGAGGGCCGCGCCCACGGCCGCCAGGCAAAGAATCCGGCCGCGCAGGGCCCGCGAAACTAGAATAGGTGGATGCATATCCAGCATTCTGACGCCGATCCCGAAGCCCCGACGACGGACCGGTTGCTCCGCAACCTCAACGCCGAGCAACTCGCGGCGGTGACGCTGCCCGCCCGTCCGGCGCTGATCCTGGCCGGCGCCGGCTCGGGCAAGACGCGCGTGCTCACCACCCGCATCGCCTGGCTGCTGCAGACGGGGCAGGTGTCGCCCGGCGGCCTGATGGCGGTCACGTTCACCAACAAGGCGTCCAAGGAAATGCAGGCCCGGCTGTCGGCGATGCTGCCGATCAACGTGCGCGGCATGTGGATCGGCACCTTCCACGGCCTGTGCAACCGCTTCCTGCGCGCCCACTGGAAGCTGGCCGGGCTGCCGCAGGGCTTCCAGATCCTCGATTCCGCGGACCAGCAATCGGCCGTCAAGCGCATCATCAAGGCGATGAAGCTCGACGAGGAACGCTTCGTGCCCAAGCAGGTGACGTGGTTCATCAATGGCGCGAAGGACGACGGCCTGCGGCCCAGGGACGTGCAGATCCACGACGGCCAGACCCAGAAGATGGTCGAGATCTACCAGGCCTACGAGGACCAGTGCCAGCGCGAGGGCGTGGTCGACTTCGCCGAGCTGCTGCTGCGCGCGTTCGAGCTGATGCGCGACAACGAGTCGGTGCGCGAGCACTACCGGCACCGCTTCCAGCACATCCTCGTCGACGAGTTCCAGGACACCAACCGGCTGCAGTACGCCTGGCTGAAGATGTTCGCCGGCCCGCATGGCGCGGTGTTCGCGGTGGGCGACGACGACCAGAGCATCTACGGCTTCCGCGGCGCGCTGGTGGGCAACATGGCCGACTTCGAGCGCGAGTTCCACGTCGACAAGGTCATCAAGCTGGAGCAGAACTACCGCAGCTTCGGCAACATCCTGGACGCTGCCAACCACCTGATCGACCGCAACTCCAAGCGGCTGGGCAAGAACCTGCGCACCGACCAGGGCCCGGGCGAGCCGGTGCGCATCTTCGAGGCCACCAGCGATTTCGCCGAGGCGCAGTGGTTCCTCGACGAGGCGCAGCAGCTGCACCGCGCCGGGACCGCGCGCTCCGAGATCGCCGTGCTCTACCGCAGCAACGCGCAGTCGCGCGTGATCGAGTCGGCGCTGTTCAACGCCGGCATACCCTACCGCGTGTACGGCGGGCTGCGCTTCTTCGAGCGCGCCGAAGTCAAGCACGCGCTGTCCTACCTGCGCCTGATCGAGAACCCGAACGACGACACCAGCTTCCTGCGCGTCGTCAACTTCCCCACCCGCGGCATCGGCGCGCGCACCATCGAGCTTCTGCAGGACTCGGCGCGGCTGTCGGGCCGCAGCCTGTACCAGAGCGTGGGCAGCGTGGCGGGCAAGGGCGGCGGCAACCTGGCCGCCTTCACCGGACTGGTGGACCGCATGCGCGAGGCCACGCGCGGGCTCACGCTGCGCGAGATCATCGAGCACATGCTGGCCGAGACCGGCCTGATCGACTTCTACCGCGCCGACAAGGAAGGCGCCGACCGCGTCGAGAACCTGGAGGAGCTGATGAACGCCGCCGAGGCCTTCGTCACCCAGGAGGGGTTCGGCCGCGACGCGGTGGCGCTGCCGGTGGACGAGCTCGCGCCGGGCACCTTGGCCGAGCGCAACGTCTCGCGCGACGTGCAGGGCCTGGCGCTGCTGCCGGTGCCCGCGCCGGTCACGCCCGACGCCGAGACCGGCGAGATCATGTCGCCGCTGGCCGCCTTCCTCACCCACGCCTCGCTGGAAGCCGGCGACAACCAGGCCCAGGCGGGCCAGGACGCGATCCAGCTGATGACCATCCACTCGGCCAAGGGGCTGGAGTTCGACAGCGTGTTCATCACCGGCCTCGAGGAAGGCCTGTTCCCGCACGAGAACTCGCTGCAGACCGGCGACGGCCTGGAGGAGGAGCGGCGCCTGATGTACGTGGCGATCACGCGCGCCCGCAAGCGCCTGTACCTGAGCTTCAGCCAGACGCGCCTGCTCCACGGCCAGACCCGCTACAACGTCAAGAGCCGCTTCGTCGAGGAACTGCCCGAGGCCAACGTGCGCTGGCTCACGCCGCGCAACCAGGCCTTCGGCTCGGGCTACGCCCGCGAGTACAAGCAGGCCTGGGAGCGCGGTACCGGCCTGGGCTCGATGATCGGCGCGGGTCGCGTCGACTCGGCCTCCGTGCCCCAGGCGATGCAGGACAGCCGCTCGGCCACCAGCAGCGGCGGCCACAAGCTGCGCCAGGGCCAGTCGGTGTTCCACACCAAGTTCGGCGAGGGCGTCATCGTGACGCTGGAGGGCGCCGGCGAGGAAGCCCGCGCGCAGGTCAACTTCGGGCGCCACGGCATGAAGTGGCTGGCGCTGTCGGTGGCCAAGCTGACGCCCGTGGACTGAAGCCCGTGACGCCGATCTTCGACGCCGACGTCCGCCTGGTCGGGTTCTTCGACGGGACCTACCTGTTCGACCTGGCCAACGACTGGGTCGCGTTCCACGATCGCGGCAACGTCTTCGCGGTCGGCGGCCGCTGGCTCGGGCCGCTGAAGGACGGCACGTTCCAGGACGGCGACGGCCGTGCCGTGGCCTGGCTCGCCGGCGCGCGGCCGACGACCGGGATGAAGCCCGCGCCGCCGATGAACCCGAAGGTGCCGCTGCACCCCAAGCGCCCGCTGCGGCCGCGCACGCCGCTGCCGCCGCCGGGGCCGATGCAGCCGGGCGGCGGCTGGTCGAGCCTGGGCTGGGCGCAGTGGATGGCGCAGGGCACCGCTGCCGCGACGCCGCCGGTCGACGCGGCCGGCCTGCGCCTCGAGCCCCTGGCCGAGGCGCACCTCGACGCGCTGTTCCGCTACCTCGGCGAGCAACTGGCAGAGAACGGCCGCGACGGCCGCTGGTTCATGCCGCTGGCACCCACCGATGCCGGCGTTCCGGCCGAACGGCAGCAGCGCTTTCGCGACGGCCTGGCCATCCCGGTTGGCGACGCCGGCTGGCGGCGCGGCTGGCTCGCGCTCGACGCCTTCGGCGAGGTGGCCGGCCACGTCGACCTGCGCGCGCACCCTGATGCGTTCACCGGCCACCGGTGCGTGCTGGGCATGGGCGTGCGGCGCGACCTGCGCCGCATCGGCCTGGCCACGCGCCTGCTGACCCAGGCCACCCAATGGGCCGCGGCGCGGGGCCTGGAGTGGATCGACCTGCAGGTGCTGTCGGCCAACGAGCCGGCCGTGGCGTTCTACCGGCGCGAGGGCTTCCAGATGCAGGGCGGGCGGCCGGACATGTTCGTCATCGACGGCGTGTCGCTGGGCGAGATCTGGATGGCGCGCAAGGTCGCGGCCTGAGCGGCGGCGGTTTCAGCCCTTCCAGGTGAACGGGAACTTGACCTGCTTCCAGAACCCGTCGGGCACGTAGTCGCCGACCACCCCGTACTGCCGCGGCCACGCCTCGTCCGACTTCACCGCCGTGCCGAACAGGTAGTCGATGAACGCGAAGTGCGCCGCGTAGTTGCGGTCGATGGCCGCGTCGTCCTGCGAATGGTGCCAGTGGTGGAAGTTGGGCGTGACGATCAGGTAGCGCAGCGGCCCCAGCCGCACGCTGACGTTGGCGTGGTTGAAGACGGCCTGGAAGCCGACGATCACGATGTAGGTGTCGATCACGCTCTTGTCGAAGCCCAGCACGAAGATGGGCGCCAGCACCAGCGTGCGCGTGATCAGCAGCTCGACGACGTGCTGGCGCGAGCCCGCCAGCCAGTCCATGCTCTTGACGCTGTGGTGCACCGCGTGCAGCCGCCACAGCACCGGCACCTCGTGGTACGCGCGGTGGGTGGCGTACTGCACCAGGTCCGCCACGAGGATGATCAGGAACAGCGCCACGGGGTAGGGCAGGTCGCGCACCCAGGCCTGGATGCCGTCCTTGGCCGCCCAGCCGAACAGCTTGTGCACCAGCAGGTTGGTGGCCAGCAGCACGAAGCCGACGATCATGTGGTTGACGATGAAATGCTGCATGTCCACCTGCCACTCGGCGCGGAAGACGGGCTGTTCGCGGCGCAGCGAGAACAGCTTCTCGATGAACACGAAGATCAGCGACGAGCCCAGCAGGTCGAGGATGAACCAGTCCAGGCCGATGTAGGGCGTGTGGTCGGCGAAGTTGTCGACCGGCACCTTGGCGCCGCCCAGCAGCGCCGATGCGGCCACCAGGAAGAACGCCGACGCGGCGAGCCAGCGCGTGCGCGCGAACAGGATGTTGTACAGCGAGATGCCGCCCGCCACGACCATCGCCCAGTACAGGATCAGGCGGATGACCGAGACGTCGTAGGACTTGCGCAGCTCCGGCGTGGTCAGGTACTGCGGGAAGTGGAACGCCAGCACGCCCAGGAAGCACAGCAGGGCCAGCACCAGGGCGACGACGCCGGAGGACAGGCCGCGGCCGGTGGGCAGGGGGCCGTGCGAATGGGTCAGGTCATTGAGCTTGGCGAGCGTCTTCGGGGTCTTCATCCGGGGCCTCGGGGTGGCAGGGCGCGCGGGGGCGCGAGCCTGGATTGGAGCCGAAAGCCCGCCGCTTGTCGCCCCCCGCTCGGGGGTGCGGCTCAGGGCGCGGGCCGATCCAGGTCGGCCATGACCGTGCGATAGGCCACGGTGGACGTGATCTCGAAGGTGTCGGCGAAGCAGAACCAGGCCGAGACATAGAAGGTGGCGGTCAGGGCGACCATGCAGGTCATGGCCGCCAGCGACATCGCGACCGCGCCGAACACCGCCGCGGCGATTGCCACCCCCATCGCGAACAGCAGGACGATGGCGATCCAGCCCAGGCCGAACACGGCGAAGGCGCCCCGCGTGCGCCAGATCGACACCACGCTGGAGAACATCGCCTGCGCCGCACCCAGGCGTCCCCAGTGCACCAGCGCTGGCGCGTGCCACAGCGGGATCGAGACGAGGCCGATGCCGAAGGACTTGAACAGCAGCACCAGCGTGCCGATGCCGCTCAGCGGCGGGACCTCGGGCATCTTGCCGTCCGTGCGCGGCTTCATCAGGGATTCCATCCAGCGACGCGCCTCGCCGCCGTCGACGAAGTCGGCGAGGAACACGAGCAGCACGCTCGCCACCAGGTAGAACAGGCCGATCGCCAGCAGCGCGCGGCGCGCGGCCGGCCCCATCGTCAGCGGCGTCCAGAACACTGATGGACGCAGGGGCAGGTCGTTGAGCACGTCCTCGCTGGCCAGCATGAAGCCCAGCGACAGCAGCGGCAGCAGCGTCATCGCCACCAGCGCGACGACCGGCGGCAGCATCATCGAGACGACGAGGCACAGCATCACGAACAGGTACAGCCCGCAAAAGCCGCCGGGGCGACGCCAGAACGTGCGGAAGCCGCGCCGGATCCAGTGCAGGCCCGCCACGGGGGGGAGGCTGCGCAACCGGATCCTGACGGGCGCGGGCGAGGCGGACATGGCGTTCAGAGCGCCGGGTGCCAGGGCGACTCGACGCAGTCGACGAGCACGCGCTCGAAGTGCGTCGGATCCTTGGGCTTGAGCAGCGCGGCCTCGCGCGGCAGGTACCAGTCGGCCAGGCGCGACAGCCAGAAGCGCAGCGCGGCGGCGCGGCGCATGCCCGGCAGCGCGCGCAGCTCGGCCGGGCTCATCGGGCGATGCAGGTGGTAGGCGCGCAGCAGCGCCTCGGCATGCTCTGGCTCCAGGCGGCCGGTGTCCAGGTCGACGCACCAGTCGTTGACGCACACGGCCAGGTCGTAGACATGGTGGTCGACGCCGGCGAAGTAGAAGTCGAACACGCCGGACAGCCGCGGGGCGTCCGGCGGGCCGTCGAACAGCGCGTTGTCGCGGAACAGGTCGGCATGCACCGGCCCGCGCGGCAGCGATTGCGTGCTGGCGGCGGCGTGGAAGCGTTGCTGGAAGTCGAGTTCCTCGTCCAGGCGCTGCGCCAGCGTGGCACCCACGTGCGGCCGCACGACGGGCACCGTCTGCGCCCACCAGTCGAGGCCGCGCAGGTTGGGTTGCTGCACCGGGTAGTCCAGCGCCCCTGTGTGCAGGTGGGCCAGCGTGACACCCAGCAGCGAGCAGTGCGCGAGCATCGGCGCATCGATGCTCGCGCCGGGCAGCAGGTTGACCAGCGAGGCCGGCTTGCCGCCGATGGAATGCAGGAAGTTGCCGGTGGCGTCGGTGCGCGGCTCGGGCACCGGCAGGCCCTTGCGGGCCAGGTGCTGCATCAGGCCGAGGTAGAACGGCAGCTGGTCGAAGCCCAGGCGCTCGAACACCGTCAGCACCCAGGCGCCCTGGTCGGAATGGACGAAGTAGTTGGTGTTCTCGATGCCACCGGCGCAGCCCGCCATCGAGGTGAGCTCGCCGGCGTCCAGCGTGCGCAGCAGCGCGGCCGCCGTGGCGACATCGACTTCCGTGTAGACAGCCATCAGGAGATCCGGGTCAGGGCGGCGTCACGCCGATCGGCCACGGTCGGCACGCCGGGCACGGCTCAGAAGCCGAACTGGAACAGGCGCATGCCGGCGCCCTTGTCGTGCTCGGGATCGACGCCCGGATCGCGCGGCTGGATCTCGTAGCTGTCGCCGGTGATCTTGGAGTGCACGACGATCTTCTTGGTGACGCCGCGCACGCGGGTCTCCTCGATGCGCACCTGCGAGTCCTCGGTGACGAGGTGCTCGATGCGGGCATCCTTGGTCCGGGTCGCCGGCGCCGTCTCGACCAGCTCGCCGGTCGCAGGGTCGACGCCCGGCGCGGCGGCCGGCTCGGGCGCCTTGTCGGTCGCCCGCGACGGGGCGGCGGCGGGCGCCGAGCGGGCAGCCTGCGCGAACGCGGACGTGCCGGCCACGGCCAGGAGGGCGGCGAGGACGAAGGTCGAGGGGCGGGCGGTCATGGGCGGATTCTAGACGGTCGGGGCCGGACGGGGTCTTCACCTGCCGCCGGGCCCGCCGCGGCGTGCACGGCGGGCCCGGCGGCCGGCACAATGGCGGGATGACCGACAAGACCCTGCTGCTGGTGGACGGCTCCAGCTACCTCTATCGCGCCTACCACGCGATGCCCGACCTGCGCGGCCCCGACGGGGTGCCCACCGGCGCCATCCGCGGCATGGTCTCGATGATGAAGCTGCTGCGCGAGCAGATCGGCGCCGATTACGCCGCCTGCGTGTTCGACGCCAAGGGCAAGACCTTCCGCGACGAGTGGTATCCGGAGTACAAGGCCAACCGGTCGTCGATGCCGGAGGACCTGGCGCGCCAGATCGAGCCGATCCACGCGGTCGTCGAGATGCTGGGCTGGCCCATCATCATGGTGCCCGGCATCGAGGCCGACGACGCGATCGGCACGCTGGCGCGCGCGGCTACCCGGGCCGGCTGGAAGACGGTGATCTCCACCGGCGACAAGGACCTGGCCCAGCTGGTCGACGACCATGTCACGCTGATCAACACGATGAGCAACGAGACGCTGGATGCCGCCGCCGTGCTGGCCAAGTTCGGCGTGCCGCCCGAGCGCATCGTCGACTACCTGACGCTGGTGGGCGACACCGTGGACAACGTGCCCGGCGTCAACAAGGTGGGCCCGAAGACGGCGGTCAAGTGGCTCCAGGAGCACGGCTCGCTGGAGGGCGTGATCGCCGCCGCGCCCGCCATGAAGGGCGCCGTCGGCGAGCACCTGCGCGCGGCGCTGGACTGGCTGCCGATGGGGCGCAAGCTGGTCACGGTGGTCACCGACCACGACATGGCGCCGCACGTGGCGAACTGGCCGGCGCTCGACGCGCTGGCGCTGCGCCCGGTCGACCATGCGCGCCTGCTCGAGTTCTACCAGCGCTACGGCTTCCGCGGCTGGCGCGACGAGATCGAGAAGCAGCTTGGCGCCGCGACCGCGCCCGCGCCGGCCGGCGTGGCGGTGGGCGGCAACCTGGGGCTGTTCGACGGCGACCCGCCGCCGGCCGCCGCCCCGGCGCCCGAGCTCGCGCGCCAGTACGACACGATCTTCACCTTCGAGGCGCTCGACGCCTGGATCGCCCGCCTGCAGGCCGCCGAGCTGTCGGCCCTCGACACCGAGACCGACTCCCTGGACGCGATGCGCGCCCGCATCGTCGGCATCTCGTTCGCCGTCGAACCCGGCAAGGCGGCCTACGTCCCGCTGCGCCACGACTACGCCGGCGCGCCCGACCAGCTGCCCTTCGAGGAGGTGATCGCGCGGCTGCGGCCGTGGCTGGAGAACCCGGCCGCCGCCAAGGTGGGCCAGCACATCAAGTACGACACCCACGTGTTCGCCAACATCGGCATCGACGTCCAGGGCTGGCAGCACGACACGCTGCTGGAAAGCTACGTGCTGGAGGCGCACCGGCCGCATTCGCTGTCCAGCCTCGCGCAGCGCCACCTGGATCGCAAGGGCCTGGACTACGAGGACCTGTGCGGCAAGGGCGCCAAGCAGATCCCGTTCTCGCAGGTCGACATCGAGCGCGCGGCGCTGTACTCGGGCGAGGACAGCGAGATGACGCTGCAGGTGCACCAGACGCTCTACCCGCGCCTGGTCGCCAGCCCGGGCATGAAGTACGTCTACGAGTCCATCGAGATGCCCACCAGCGCGGTGCTGGGCCGGGTCGAGCGCCACGGCGTGCTGATCGACTGCGCGCGGCTGGCCGAGCAGTCGCGCCTGCTGGCCGAGCGCATGCTGGCGCTCGAGAACGAGGCCTACGAGATCGCCGGCCAGCCGTTCAACCTGGGCTCGCCCAAGCAGATCGGCGAGATCCTGTTCGGCAAGCTGGGGCTGCCGGTCACCAAGAAGACCGCCTCGGGCGCGCCGTCGACCGACGAGAGCGTGCTGGAGAAGCTGGCGCTGGACTACCCGCTCCCGGCCCGGCTGCTGGAGCACCGCGGCCTGGCCAAGCTCAAGGGCACCTACACCGACAAGCTGCCGCTGATGGTCAACCCGGCCACCGGGCGCGTGCACACGCACTACGCCCAGGCGGTGGCGGTCACCGGCCGGCTGTCCAGCAACGACCCGAACCTGCAGAACATCCCGATCCGCACGCCCGAGGGCCGGCGCGTGCGCGAGGCCTTCATCGCGCCGCCGGGGCACGTGATCGTGTCGGCCGACTACTCGCAGATCGAGCTGCGCCTGATGGCCCACATCAGCCAGGATCCGGGCCTGCTGCGCGCGTTCACCGACGGCATGGACGTGCACCGCGCCACCGCGGCCGAGGTGTTCAACCTGGCCGCCGAGGACGTCACCAGCGAGCAGCGCCGCTACGCCAAGACGATCAACTTCGGGCTGATCTACGGCATGGGCGCGTACGGGCTGTCGCAGTCGCTGGGCATCGAGCAGAAGGCCGCCAGCGGCTACATCGAGCGCTATTTCACCCGCTTTGCCGGCGTCAAGCGCTACATGGACGAGACCAAGGCGCGCGCCGCCGAGACCGGCTATGTCGAGACCCTGTTCGGCCGCCGCATCGAGCTGCCCGAGATCCGCGGCGGCAACGGCCCGCTGCGTGCCGGCGCCGAGCGCCAGGCCATCAACGCGCCGATGCAGGGCACCGCCGCCGACCTGATCAAGCTGGCGATGCTGGCCGTGCAGAAGGCGCTGGACGACGAGGGCAGGGGCACGCGCATGGTGATGCAGGTGCACGACGAACTGGTGTTCGAGGTGCCCGAGGGCGAGATCGCATGGGCCAGGGTCGAGATCCCGAAGCTGATGGCGGGCGTGGCGCAGCTGTCGGTGCCGTTGATCGCCGAGGTGGGCGTGGGCTCGAACTGGGACGAGGCACATTGAAGTGACGCAACCGCAGGACGGGCCGCCGATGGCCGGAACGCCCGGGCCCGCCTTCGCGCCGGGCGGGCGGGCGCTGGCAGCCGGGCTGGCCGCCGGCGCGCTGTGGGCCGCATGGGGGCTGGCCAGCCATCCCGGGTTCCAGCCCGTCCACCTGCTGCGCGTGGCTGCGCCGCTGCTGGCCCTGCTGGCCGGTGGCGCCTTCACGCGGCTGGTGGCGAACGCGCGGGCCCGGGTCGACGGCGAGCGCGAGTTCAATCCCGGCGGCAAGGCCTTGTTCATGGGCTTCGTGATGGTCACGGCCACCCTGCTGGCCTGGCTGCTGGTGTCGCAGGCGCTGCCGGCCACCCTGACGGCGCTGGCCGGGGCGGCGCGCACCGAGCCCGGGCGGGTGGTGCGCAAGGTGCCCGCGACGACCGACGCCGACTGCCCATTCCGGCTCGAGGTGGCCAGCGCGGCCGCCGACACCGGCGCGGTGCCCCGCCCGTACGACGAGTGCGTGGACGAGGCCCTGTGGCGACAGGCCAGCGAGGGCGGCGCCGTGACGCTGCGGCTGGTGGGCGGCGCGCTGGGGGCCGAGCTCGTCGGCGTCGCGGCGGCCCGCTGAAGGCACGGTACCGGCGCCTGCGGATGAGCGGGCAAGCGGCGTCCTGACTGGCGGTGCGCGGGTAAGCCCGGCCCCCTGTCTCGAAATTGTCATCAAAGCTTCATAAACTGGGGCGATGACCGACGTCCCCCCAGCAGTCCCTGCGTTGCGGCTGCCGCTGCTCAATCGCGAGCGTTCCATCCTCGAATTCAACCGCCGCGTGCTGGCCCAGGCCTTGCGCGCCGACGTGCCGCTGCTGGAGCGGCTGCGCTACGTGTCCATCGTGTCGTCCAACCTCGACGAGTTCTTCGAGGTGCGTTTCGCCGGCGCGCTCGAGGCGGCGCGGGCGCCGGGCGCGGGCGATGCCTGGCGCGAGCTGGTGGGCATCTCGGGCGAGGCGCATGCGCTGATCGACGAGCAGTACGCGGTCTTCAACGAGCAGGTGATGCCGTCGCTGGCGCTGCACGGCATCCGCGTGGTCAACCATGCGGAGCGTACCGAGGCGCAGCGGCGCTGGGTGGCGGCCTTCTTCGAGCGCGAGGTGCGGCCGCTGCTGGTGCCCGTGGGGCTCGATCCGGCGCACCCGTTTCCCCAGGTCGCCAACAAGTCGCTGAACTTCATCGTGCAGCTGGGCGGGCGCAATGCCTTCGGGCGCGAGAACACCATCGCCATCGTCAAGGTGCCGCGCGTGCTGCCGCGCGTGATCAAGCTGCCGGAGAACTGCTGTCCGAAGGGCGAGCAGCACTTCGTGCTGTTGTCCAGCGTGATCCGGGCCCACCTGGCCGAGCTGTTCCCGGGGCGCGTCGTCGAGTCGTTCTCGCAGTTCCGCGTCACGCGCGACTCGGAGCTGGAAGTCGACGAGGACGACATCCGCAACCTGCGCCAGGCGCTGCGCCGCGGGCTGATGACGCGCCACTATGGCCGGGCGATCCGCCTGGAGGTCGTCAACACCTGCCCCGAGGCCCTGTGGCGGCTGCTGCTGGCCGAGTTCGACCTGCCCGAGGCGGCCCTGCACCGCGTCAACGGGCCGGTGAACCTGGTGCGCCTGAACGAGCTGATCGACCAGGCCACCGACCCGCTGCACGGGCCGGAGCTGCGCTTCACGCCCTACGAGGCCTCGTGGCCGCGCGGCCGGCTGCCGCGCAACGGGTCGATGTTCGACCGGCTGCGCGAGGGCGACGTGCTGCTGCACCATCCGTTCGAGAGCTTCGAGCCGGTGGTGGAGTTCCTGCGCGAGGCGGTCACCGACCCGCAGGTGCTGGCCATCAAGCAGACCATCTACCGCACCGGCGAGAAGTCGGTGCTGATGGACCTGCTGATCGAGGCGGCCCGGCGCGGCAAGGAGGTGATGGTGGTCGTCGAGCTGAAGGCACGCTTCGACGAGGAGGCCAACATCAACTGGGCCGAGCGCCTGGAAGCGGTGGGCGCGCAGGTGGTCTACGGCATCGTCGGGCTGAAGACGCATGCCAAGCTGCTGCTGGTCACCCGGCGCGAGCCGTCCCCGCGCGGGCCGCGCCTGAAGCGCTACGTGCACCTGTCGACCGGCAACTACAACCCGAAGACCGCGCGCCTTTACACCGACATCGGCTACCTGAGCGCCGACGACGGCATCACCGCCGACGCCGACCAGATCTTCCAGCAGATCGCCAGCCTCACCCGCATGAAGCCGCCGCGCCACCTGCTGACGGCGCCGTTCGTGCTCCACAAGCGGCTGCTGAGCCACATCGCTCAGGTGGGCGCGGCCGCGCGTGCGGGCAAGCCCGCGCGCATCGTCGTCAAGGTCAACGCCCTGACGGACAACCCGCTGATCGAGGCGCTGGTCAGCGCCGGACAGGCGGGCGCCAGCATCGACCTGATCGTGCGCGGCGCTTGCTCGCTGCCGCCGGGCATCCAGGGGCTGACCGACAACATCCGGGTGCGCTCGGTCGTCGGCCGCTTCCTGGAGCACTCGCGCATCGTCTACCTGCGCTGGGGCGAGACGGTCGACGAGGAGGCGCTGTTCCTGTCGAGCGCGGACTGGATGCTGCGCAACATGCTTCGCCGCATCGAGCTGGCCTGGCCGATCCGCGATCCGGCGATGCGCCAGCGCGTGATCGACGAATGCCTGGTGCCCTACCTGCATGACACACGGGATGCATGGATGTTGCAGTCCAATGGGCGCTACGAACGCATCGGCACCGATGGCGTGAGTGCGCAGCAGGCACTCATGGCCCGCTACCGCCGGTAATCCGCAACCCGCCTGTCTGTCGTGGAGCGAAGGAAATGGATCTGATCCTGTGGCGACATGCCGAAGCCGGCGATCCCCTCGACGACCCGGTGGCCGACCTGGACCGGCCGCTGACCCCCAAGGGCGAGCGCCAGGCGCGCCGCGTGGCGGACTGGCTCAACCAGTTCCTGCCCGACTCGGCGCGGGTGCTCACCAGCCCGGCGCTGCGCTGCCAGCAGACCGTGGCGGCGCTGGGGCGCCGCGTGAAGAAGTCGCCGGCGCTCGCGCCGGACGGCGACGTCGAGGGCCTGCTGGCGGCCACGCGCTGGCCGGACGCCCGCGAGGCCGTGCTGGTCGTGGGGCACCAGCCGACGCTCGGCCGCGTGGCCGCCTACCTGATGGCGGGCGAGTCGGCCCGCTTCGGCGATCCGTGGACGATCAAGAAGGGCAGCGTCTGGTGGCTGCGGCATCGGCCGCGCGAGGGGCGCGCCGAGGTGCAGATCATCGCGGTGCGCACCGCCGAGGGCTTGTAGGCGTGCTCGGCGCCCCCATCTGCGAGGGGTAGCCAGCAAACTTTTCGAAAGTGCTTGCGCTGTCGAGATCTGCTGGCATAGAATCGAGGGCTTCGCTGATCACAAGTCAGTGCTGACCGCGACAAGCGGAGCGAGCCGAAGGCTCCTCCCGGGTCCGGGCCAGGCGACCGCAAGGTCGGCGAAGAAGCCTGAAAATAAGTGCTTGACGGTAGTTTGAAATCAAGCATAGAATCACAGGCTTCGCTGATCAAGAGTCAGCTTTTGAATATCTCGCAAAAGCGCGGTGTGACAAAGCAGATAAGCAGTCAGCGAAACGAAGCGAGAAAGTCGACTGCTTGACAAGGTTTTAAA
>CAYQMX010000023.1:0-114590 GCA_964418745.1 uncultured Vitreoscilla sp. | reverse complement strand
CCAGGTCGGTGGCGTAGAACGAGCCCTTGCCCGGCTTGTCGATGACGGGCTCGCCCTCGACCGGGTAGAGCTCGGGGATGATGTCCCAGCCCGCCTCGCCGCGCACCAGGATGCGCCCGCACGGCCCGGGGTCGCCGATGCCCGCGCCGATCTGGCGCGAGCGCCAGCGCTTGTTGGCCGGCAGGTCGGACAGGTCTGGCCGGTGGCCCTCGCGCGTGTGGATCACCAGCAGCCCGGCGCGGCGTGCCTCCACCAGCAGGCGCTTGATCGGCGCGATCGGCGCGCGCGTCAGCGACAGGTCGTAGCCCATCTTGTCGACGTAGCCGCCCTCGCCGCAGAAGTCGGTCTGCATGTCGATGACGATCAGCGCGGTGTTGGCGGCGCTGAACGCGCCGTCCCAGGGCCAGGCATAGGGTTCGGATCGGATGGTGGGCATGAGCTGCTCTCCAGGAAGGTTCTTCAGCGCGAGACACCCAGTTCGGCGGGCGCCCCGCGCAGCGCGCCACGCGGCGACGAGGTGGCCACCAGGATGGCCAGGGTCAGCGCGTAGGGCACCGCGCTGAACAGGTAGTAGCCGCCGCTGATGCCCACGCTCTGCAGCGCCGGGCCGATCGCGCCGGCGCCGCCGAACAGCAGCGCTGCGCCCAGGCAGCGCCACGGCCGCCAGCGCGCGAAGATCACCAGCGCCACGGCGATCAGGCCCTGGCCGCTGGACAGGCCCTCGTTCCAGCTGCCCGGGTAGTACAGCGACAGCGACGCGCCGCCCATGCCGGCGATGAAGCCGCCGGCCGTGGTGGCGGCGATGCGCACGCCGTTGACGGAGTAGCCGAGCGCGCGCGCCGCGTCGCTGGAATCGCCCGCCATGCGCACCACCAGGCCCGGCCGCGTGTTGGCGAAGCCCCAGTGCAGCAGCGCGGCCAGCGCCACGCCGATCGGGAACAGCGCGTTGACGGCCAGCGCGGACTGCACCTGCGGCGATGCGCTCCACGCGCCCAGCGGCAGCGCCGGGATCTGCGCGGCCTGCGGCTGGATCAGCGGCTTGCCGAGGTAGAACGCGAGGCCGGTGCCCAGCAGCATCAGCGCGATGCCGGTGGCGATGTCGCTGACGCGCGGCAACGAGCACAGCAGCCCGTGCAGCAGCGCCAGCAGCGCGCCGCTGACGCCGGCCAGCAGCACGCCCAGCCACCACACGCCGGTCAGGTACGAGCCGGCGAACCCGGCCATGGCCGCGAGCACCAGCACGCCCTCCAGGCCCAGGTTGATGCGGCCCGACTTCTCGGTCAGGCACTCGCCCAGGCTGACGAACAGGAACGGCGTGCCCACGCGCACCGCGCCGCCGACGATGGCCAGCAGCAGCGTGATCCAGGCATCGGAGGTCATCATGCGATCGCCTTGCCGCCCGCGCCGGGCTTGATGAGGGTGAAGGCCGGGCGGGTGGTCAGCAGCGGGAACAGGCGTCCGCGCAGCGCCTCCGCGCCCAGGATGCAGACGAAGGCGAAGCCCTGCAGCACCAGCACCGACGCGTCGGGCAGGCCCAGGCGGCGCTGCAGCAGGCTGCCGGCCGCGGCGAAGCCGCCGAACAGGATCGCCACCGGCGGGATGGCCCACGGGTTGTGGCGCGCGACGAAGCTCACCAGGATGCCGGTGTAGCCCATGCCGGCGATCACCGACGCGTTGGCCGAGGTCTGCACCGCCGCCACCTCGATGGCGCCGGCCAGGCCCGCGCAGGCACCGCCGAGGGCGCAGGCGAGCACGACCAGCCGGTCGGTGGGCAGGCCCACCAGGCGCGCGGTGCGCGCGTTGCCGCCCACCACGCGCAGCGAGAAGCCCTGGGCGGTGAGGCTGAGCCAGGCGCCGAACAGCAGGCACAGCGCGATGCCGATCGCGAGGCCCCAGTGCACGTCGCCGAGAAACGAGTCGGGGGCGATCGGGCCGATGCGCAACGCCTCGTCCAGCGGCCGCGTCGACGGCTTGTTGAGGCTGGCCGGATCGCGCATCGGGCCTTCGACGCAGTGCTTGAACAACGCGATCGCGATGTAGCCCAGCAGCAGGCTGGAGATCGTCTCGTTGACGCGCCGCCACTGGCGCAGCACGCCCGCCAGCGCCACCCACAGGGCGGCCAGCAGCGCGCCCGCGGCCAGCACCAGGGCGCTGCCCAGCACTCCGCCGGGCACCGGCATCACGTAGGGCAGCGCGGCGCAGCCGAGCGCCCCCAGCACCAGCGCGCCCTCGCCGCCGATCACCGTCAGCCCGGCCTGCGCCGGCAGCGCCACGGCCAGCGCGGTGAGCATCAGCGGCGCCGCGCGCTGCAGCGTGTTCTGCCACGAGAACGCGTCGCCGAAGGCGCCGCGAAACAGCAGCGTCCAGACCTCGCCGGGGCTCTGGCCACCGAACCAGCAGAACACGCCGAACAACAGCAGCGCCGCCGCCAGCGCCAGCACGGGCAGGATCACGGCCTCGGCGGAGGCGTGCCAGTTGCGAGGGGTGGCCATGGTCGCGCGCAGCCGTTCAGACCTTGCCGATGACGCCGTCGACGAGGTAGTTCATGCCCTCGAGCGCCATGTCGGTCTGCTTGTGCACGGTGCCGGCGGGAATCACGACCTTGCCGGTGTTGTCCTTGAGTTCGCCCTTGAAGATGTCGAACTTGTCGGCCAGCATCGCGGCGCGCACCGTCTCGGCCTGCTTGCGCGCGGCCTCGCTGACGGCCGGGCCGTAGGCCGAGCTCTTGACGAAGCCTTCCTTCAGGCCGCCGCGCACGAAGTTCGGATGCGGCTTGCCCGCCTGCGCCGCGTCGATGATCTGCTTGTAGGGCACGATCCAGTTCCACTCGGCGCCGGTCAGGTAGGCCTGCGGCGCCAGCTTGGCCTGGCTCGCGTGGTAGCCGCACACGAACTTGCCGCGCTTGGCCGCGGTCTCGACGATCACCTTCGGACCGTCGACGTGCATCGTGAAGACGTCCACGCCCTGGTCGGCCAGGCTGTTGGTGGCCTCGGCCTCCTTGACGGGCATGCTCCAGTCGCCGGTGAAGATCACGGTGGTGGTGATGTCCGGGTGCACCGAGCGCGCGCCGAGGGTGAAGGCATTGATGTTGCGCAGCACCTGCGGGATCGGCTTGGCGGCGACGAAGCCGAGCTTGCGGCTCTTGGTGGCGAAGGCGGCGACCACGCCGTTGAGGTACTGCGCCTCGTCGATGTAGCCGAAGAAGCTGCCCACGTTGGTGGGGTGCTTGCCGGCGGTCCAGAGGCCGCCGCAGTGCGCGAAGCGCACGCCCGGGTTCTTCGGCGCCAGCGCGAGGATGTGCGGGTCGAAGTAGCCGTAGGAGGTGGGGAACAGCAGCGTCGCGCCGTCCTGCGCGATCATGCCCTGCATCGTCTTCTGCACCGCGTTGGTCTCGGGCACGTTCTCCTCCTCCACCACCTTCAGCCCCGGCATCTTCTTGACCAGCGCCACCGCGTCGGCGTGCGACTGGTTGTAGCCGTAGTCGTCGCGGGCGCCGACGTAGATGAAGCCGGCCGTGAGGGGCTTCTGCGCGAACGCGCGCCCCGCGAGTCCGGCCACCGCCAGGCCACCGGCCGCCTGGATCAACTCACGACGATTCCAACGTTGTACGGACATTGCACTTCGCTCCTGTTCAGCCACGGGAAGGACACCGCCGGACGCTCGGCCGGCCTGATCACACCGATTGGTGTTCTGGTCGGTATACAAGCATGTTCGGTGCCAGCCCGTCGGGGCCCGCGCGGGCCCGAAACCGCACAAGACGCGTGCGAGACCGGCGCGCCGCGCACAGTCGCTGGGCATCTCGTGCACCGCTTCGAAGGCCTGCGGGCACACGCATTGCCGCGCCCATGCGGCTCGCAACGAATCACCACCGGGTCTTCGGACTTGCCCCGCTCGACAGGGCCGCACGCAAGGGATGTGGACTTCCACACCCTGTCAACTGAGCCCCCGCAGTCCCGCGTTACCAGCACATGGACTCGATCGATGGTCGGTCGGTGATCCACGCAAACCCACTCAAGGAAATGACAATGAGCAAGCTCCTCGCCGCCCTGATCGCCTCCCTCTTCGCCTCCGTCGCAATGGCCCAGGCCAGCGCCCCGGTGGCCACCCCCGCCGTGACCAAGGCCGAAACCAAGGCCGACAAGGCCGACGCCAAGGCGATGACGTCCGAAGCCAAGGCAGATGCCAAGGCCGACGCCAAGGTCGACAAGGCCGCCGCAAAGGCCGACAAGAAGAAGGCCGAGGCCCACTCCGACGCCCTGAAGGACAAGGCCAAGGCGCAGGCCAAGGTCGACAAGGCCGACCCGGAAGACAAGGCCAAGATGGCGGCCAAGGCCGAGACGAAGGCGGCCGACGCCAACGCCGACGAAGCCAAGGCCGGCGTGAAGGCCAACACCAAGGTCACCAAGGCCAAGGCCGACGCGCACGCCGACAAGGCCAAGGCCGCGATCAAGACCGACAAGACCAAGGCCGAAGGCCAGGCCGACGTCGACAAGGCCGCCGCCAAGTCGAACTGACCTTCGCTGTCGGGGTGCGCCGTCGCCAGGCGCGCGCTTCGTCCATGCGCGAACGCGAAAGGCACCTACACGTCGAGGTGCCTTTCCTGCGTTCGGCGCATACCAGGTACCGTATCGACTCGTGTCGGATCCGCTGCCACGTTGCTCGTCGGTAAATCCGCCACGCGGCGAGCCCGGGGCCGCGATACTTCGCGCTCCCGGCCGGGCCCCGCGCCCGGCTTCCCACCGACCGCGCTGCACCCTACCGCGCCGCCCGCCGACCTTCAGTGAGCTTTCCCACCGCGTCGCGTCGCCCCACCCGAGTCGTCGCCGCCGCGTTGCTGCTGACGCTGCACCTCGTCGCGATCAGCCTGTTCGTCGGCCTGCGCACCACCCGCGAACACGCCGTGGAGCGCCTGGCCACGCTGCTGTTGCTTGCGGCGCCCCGGCCTGCCACGCCGGCCGCACCCGCACCCGCTCGCGCGGCCGCGCCGGCACGCCCGCGGACGCGCCCGGCCCCGACGCCGCCGTCTCCCCTCCTCGACCTGCAGGCGCCGCGCGGCATCCACGACAGTTCCGCCGCCTTGACCGCGCCCGACGGCGCGGGGGCGCCGTCCGGCAGCGCGCCGGCCGGGCCGGCAGTCGCGCCGCTGAACCTGGCGATCCCGAAGGAGTTCTACACGCATCCGCCCGCGCTCACGCCCGCCCAGGAGGCGATGCGCGACCCGCGCTCGAACCGGCTGGTGCTGACGAAGCAGGAACAGATGGACGTGGACTTCGGCGTCGTCGAATGCATCGCCTGGCAACGCGAGCCGGACGGCAGCATCTACCGCGGCCCGGGCCGCTGGCGGCGGATCCAGGGCATCAGCACGAACCCGTTCACCAGCCACCAGCCCGGCGGCGAGGACCGCAGCCAGGAATGCGTCAAGTAGCCCGCGCCCTCACGGGCCGGGCTTGACCTCGGTCGCGGGCGCCGGTGCGGCGGTGCCGCCGCCGGACGCCAGGAAGCTGTCGGCGCGCGCCTGGGCGTTCGCGATGGCGGCGGCCACGCTGTCCTTGGCGTGCGCCGGCGCGCGCTGCGGTGCGGGTACGGCGACGGCCACCGGCACCGCGCGCGCCGGACCGGCCGCATGCACGGTGGCCACCGGCACCGCGGCGGCGCGCGCGGCCGCCGCCAGGGCGGCATCGACCTCGGCGTCGCTGCGCGACGGGGCCACGCCGGCCGCCGGCGCGATGGCGATCTCCGGCGCGGCGGCCGACAGCACGCGGTTGGCCTCGGCCTGCGCGGCGGCCCGGGCCGTGATCATCGCGGCATCGTTCGCGCCGCTGCGGGTCAGCAGGCCGGCCTTCATGGCGATGGCACCGGCCGCCAGCACGATGGCCGCACCGGCACCCACCGCCAGGGCCAGCCGCAGCGGCTCGCGCGTCGGTGCGGGCGCGCGCGGGCGGGCGCGCGGCGCCACGGTGGCGCGCGCCGCGCCGGGGGTGACGATGGCCGGGGCCAGCACCGGCATCACCGCCGGCTTGTCGTAGTTCGCGGCGGCCACCGGCGCTGCCGGCTCCACCTTCACGCCGGCCCCACGGGGCGCGTGCCGGGCCTCCTGGAGGAAGCGGGCCTGGGCGCCGGTGCGCGTCTTGATGGGCGCATGCGCGATCGAGGCCCCCGGGAACGCGCGGCCGTGCTGCGACGCGATGCCCGGGTTGAAGCTGCCGCCGACCAGGTTGCGCGGCGGGGCCTCGCGCGGGGCCTCGTCCTCGGCGGCGCGCTCGCGGTGGTCGAGCGCCGCGTATTCGGTGCGCACCCAGCCGGAGTCATTGAAGTCGATGGCCGCGTCGTCGGCGGCCAGCTGCGAGTCGGTGAACGAGGCCCGCGCCACCGCCCGCGCGGCGGCCAGCGCCGCGGAGGCGCGCTCGGAACGCTCGATCTCGCGCTCGATGGGGGAATGCAGCCCCGGCGGCGGCACGTGGGAGGGGAACTCGGGCAGCGGCCGGGCGGCGGACGACGCCGGTGCGCGTTCGCTCGGCGCAGCGTCCGCAAGGGGCTGCTGCCGGGGGACGAAGTGACTCATGACAGTGCTCGGGAGACAACCGGCCGCAGGTTCGGATCGAGCAGAACGACTTCGTCGGAACAGTCCCGACGCCAACACCGCTCCCCTTGTTTTCGCCGCCGCGCGACCAACCGGCGGGAAATCTATTGTTGGGACAAATTCTGCATGGAAACGGCGCCTTGGCAACACATATTTACACGTCGGCCTCGGAAAGCCCGGCCGCGAAGCGACGGCTTGCCGGCGGCGGGGGCGATGCTAAACTGCCGTCTTGTCAGGAGAGAGTGTTCCCGGCGCGCGAGCGCGCACGGGCATGCCGCCGAAGGCGCAGGGGCCGCAACGCCCCGAACGCTCAGGCAAAAGGACTGACAAGGCGCCCGTCGAACACGGGCGTTCCTCACTGGAGAGAGACGATGCGGTTGCTGGCCCCGGCCAGCGGCGAGATCGTCCACCGAAGGGGCAAGCGGGGTCGGCACACCGGCCTTGCAATCTCTCAGGTAAAGCGGACAGCGAGGGCATCCACCCGCCCCACGAACCAGGGGCGGAACCGCCTGCCCTCGAAGGAATTCCGATGTCCGCCGACTCCGCCCCCCTGCTCCACACCCCCTTGCACGCGCTGCACCTCGAGCTCGGCGCCCGCATGGTGCCGTTCGCCGGCTACGCGATGCCGGTGCAGTACCCGGCCGGCATCCTGGCCGAGCATCGCCAGTGCCGCCACGAGGCCGCGCTGTTCGACGTCTCGCACATGGGCCAGTTGCTGCTCAAGGGCGCCGCCGCCGCCGCGGCGCTCGAGACGCTGGTGCCGGTGGACATCGTCGACCTGCCGTTGAACAAGCAGCGCTACGCGCTGTTCACCAACGCCCAGGGCGGCCTGCTGGACGACCTGATGGTCACGCACCGCGAGGACGGCCTGTTCGTCATCGTCAACGCCGCGTGCAAGGAGGCCGACCTGCAACACCTGCGCGACCGCATCGGCGACCGCTGCGAGATCGTCACGATGTTCGACCGCGGGCTGCTCGCGCTGCAGGGCCCGATGGCCGTGCACGCGATGGCGCGGCTGGCGCCCGGCATCGAGAAGCTCACCTTCATGACCGGCGGCTTCTTCGACGTCGCCGGCATCGCGTGCTACGTCACCCGCTCGGGCTACACCGGCGAAGACGGCTTCGAGATCTCGGTGGCCGCCGCCGACGCCGACAAGCTGGCCCGCACGCTGCTGGCCCAGCCCGAGGTCAAGCCCGTGGGCCTGGGCGCGCGCGACTCGCTGCGCCTGGAGGCCGGCCTGTGCCTGTACGGCCACGACATCGGCACCACCACCACGCCGGTCGAGGCCGCGCTCACCTGGGCGATCCAGAAGGTGCGCCGCCCGGGCGGCGCCCGCGAAGGCGGCTATCCCGGCGCCGACATCATCGCGCGCCAGCTCGCCGTCGGGCCGCTGACCCGGCGCGTCGGCCTGGTCGGCCTGGAGCGCGCACCGGTGCGCGAAGGCACCGTCATCGTCGACCACGCCGGCCACAAGCTGGGCGTCGTCACCAGCGGCACGCTGGCGCCCACCGTCAACCAGGCGGTGGCCATGGCCTACCTGCCCGTCGACCACGCGATCGTCGCCCACGAGGTGTACGCCGAGGTGCGCGGCAAGCGCCTGCCGATGCGCGTCGCGACCATGCCGTTCACGCCCAACCGCTACTACCGCGGCTGAAGACGCTTCCCCGACGCGGCCCGCGTGGCCGCGCCGTCCCCCCGACTGTCCCACTCCCCGCCCATCTTCCAGGAGCCCTGCATGACGACCAAGTTCACGACCGACCACGAATGGATCAACATCGAAGATCATGACGCCGCCGTCGTGGGCATCACGTTGCACGCGCAGGACGCGCTCGGCGACGTCGTGTTCGTCGACCTGCCCGCCGTCGGCCGCACGTTCGCCAAGGGCGAGATCGCCGGCGTCGTCGAGTCCGTCAAGGCCGCGGCCGACATCTACATGCCGGTGTCCGGCGAGGTGGTCGAGGTCAACGAGAAGCTGCGCGACGAGCCGGCCCTGGCCAACACCGACCCGCTGGGCGAAGGCTGGTTCTTCAAGGTCAAGATCTCCAACATGGCCGAGTTCGACGAGCTGCTGGATGGCCCGGGCTACGACGCGCTGCTGAAGACGCTCTGAGCCCCGCCTCGCTGCCCTGACCCGCGAAACATCCGGCCCCGCGCCACCGCGCCGCGCCGACCGCGCGCTTCCGGCCGCGTCCATCCGACGCGCCCCGGGGGCCCTACCTGCTGACCCCTCGCCTGGAATTTCCGTCATGTCGCTGACCGCCCCGACCCCGCTCGCCGAGCTCGAGAACGCCGCCGAATTCGTCGCCCGCCACATCGGCCCCGATGCCGCCGACGAGGCGCACATGCTGTCGGCGATCGGTGCCGCCTCGCGCGCGGCGCTGATCGAGGCCCTGGTGCCGGCCAACATCCGGCGCGCCCGGTCGATGGCGATCCCCGACGCCGTCACCGAGGCGAAGGCGCTGGCCGAGCTCAAGGCCATGGCGGGCAGGAACAAGGTGCTCCGGAGCTTCATCGGCCAGGGCTACTTCGGCACCATCACGCCGGGCGTCATCCTGCGCAACATCCTCGAGAACCCGGCCTGGTACACGGCCTACACGCCCTACCAGGCCGAGATCTCGCAGGGCCGCATGGAGGCCTTGCTGAACTTCCAGACCATGGTCACCGACCTGACGGGCATGGCCATCGCCAACGCGTCGATGCTCGACGAGGCCACCGCGGCCGCCGAGGCGATGACGCTGGCGCTGCGCATGGGCAAGAGCCGCAGCAAGGTGTTCTTCGTCGCCGACGACGTGCTGCCGCAGACGCTGGAAGTCGTGCGCACGCGCGCCCGCCCGATCGGCGTCGAGGTGCTGGTCGCCCCGGCCGGCCAGGCCGCGGCCCAGGACTGCTTCGCGGCCCTGTTCCAGTACCCGGGCGTCACCGGCCAGGTGCGCGTCCTGAAGCCGCTGGTCGACGCGGTGCATGCGCGCGGCGGCCTCGTGATCGTCGCCGCCGACCTGCTGGCGCTGACGCTGCTGCAGGCGCCGGCCGACTTCGGCGCCGACATCGCCTGCGGCAACACGCAGCGCTTCGGCATGCCCATGGGCGCCGGCGGTCCGCACGCCGCCTACCTGGCCACGCAGGACGCGCTCAAGCGCTCGCTGCCGGGCCGCCTGGTGGGCGTCAGCGTCGACGCGCACGGCGCGCCAGCCTACCGCCTGGCGCTGCAGACGCGCGAGCAGCACATCCGCCGCGAGAAGGCGACCTCCAACATCTGCACCGCGCAGGTACTGCCGGCGGTCGTCGCCAGCATGTACGCGGTCTACCACGGGCCCGAAGGCCTGCGCCGCATCGCGCGCCGCGTCGCGTCGTTCACGGCCATCTTCGCGGCCGGCCTGACCCAGCGCGGCATCGAATGCGTCAACGCGCATGCGTTCGACACGCTGGAGATCGTCACCGGCCCGCAGACCGACGCCGTGCTGGCGCGCGCGGTGGCCGCCGGCATGAACCTGCGGCGGGCGAGCGCGACGACGGTGTCGGTGAGCTTCGACGAGACCACCACCCGCGACTGCGTGCTGGCGCTGTGGGGCCTGTTCGCCCCAGGCCAGGCGGCCCCGTCGTTCGAGGCCTTCGAGCAGGGCGTCGAGCTGCGCCTGCCGGCCGAGTTGCTGCGCACCAGCGACTTCCTGACGCACCCCGTCTTCAACACGCACCACAGCGAGACCGAGATGCTGCGCTACATCCGCCGCCTGTCCGACAAGGACCTGGCGCTGGACCGCAGCATGATCCCGCTGGGCTCGTGCACCATGAAGCTCAACGCCACCAGCGAGATGATCCCGATCACCTGGCCCGAGTTCGCCGAAGTGCACCCGTTCGCGCCGGCCGACCAGCTCGAGGGCTACAGGCTGCTCGACGAGCAGCTGTGCCAGTGGCTGGAACAGGCCACCGGCTACGCCGGCATCAGCCTGCAGCCCAACGCCGGCTCGCAGGGCGAGTACGCCGGCCTGCTGGTGATCCGCGCCTGGCACGAGTCGCGCGGCGAAGGCGCGCGCGACATCTGCCTGATCCCGGAATCGGCCCACGGCACGAACCCGGCGTCGGCGCAGATGGTAGGGCTGAAGGTGGTGGTCGTGAAGTGCACGCCGGACGGCAGCGTCGACATGGCCGACCTCGAGACCAAGTGCATCGCGCACAAGGACGACCTGGCCGCGATGATGATCACCTACCCGTCCACGTACGGCGTGTTCGAGCCGGGCGTCAAGGCGCTGTGCGCACTGGTGCACCGCCACGGCGGCCGCGTGTACGTCGACGGCGCCAACATGAACGCGATGGTGGGTGTCGCAGCCCCGGGCGAGTTCGGCGGCGACGTCAGCCACCTGAACCTGCACAAGACCTTCTGCATCCCGCACGGCGGCGGCGGCCCGGGCGTCGGCCCCGTCTGCGTGGTGGAAGACCTGGTGCCGTTCCTGCCGGCGCACCGCACCGGCGCGCTGGGCGTGGACTCGCCGCAGCGCGTCGGCGCCGTCTCGGCCGCGCCGCTGGGCAATGCCGCGGTGCTGCCGATCAGCTGGATGTACGTGCGCATGATGGGCGCGGCCGGCCTGCGCCAGGCCACCGAGGGCGCGATCCTGAACGCCAACTACATCGCGGCGCGCCTGTCCGGCCACTACGACATCCACTTCAGCGGCGAGATCCCCGGCATCCGCGGCGGCGGCGTCGCCCACGAGTGCATCCTGGACCTGCGCCCGCTCAAGGAGACCTCGGGCATCAGCGCCGAGGACGTCGCCAAGCGCCTGATCGACTACGGCTTCCACGCGCCCACGCTGTCGTTCCCGGTGGCCGGCACGCTGATGGTGGAGCCCACCGAGAGCGAGCCGCTGGCCGAGCTGGACCGCTTCTGCGACGCGATGGTCGCCATCCGCGCCGAGATCGCCCGGGTGGAACAAGGCGCGTGGCCGCGCGAGGACAATCCGCTGAAGAATGCGCCGCACACCGCGCAGGCGCTGCTCAAGGCCGACTGGCCGCATGCCTACTCGCGCGAGGACGCCGCCTACCCGGTGCCCGCGCTGCGCCTGGGCAAGTACTGGTCGCCGGTGGGCCGCGTCGACAACGTCTACGGCGACCGCAACCTGTTCTGCAGCTGCGTGCCGATGAGCGAATTCGCGCAGGCCGCGGAAGCGGAAGCCGCCCAGGCCTGACGACGCCTCGCATGACCCGGTCCGGCCGCACGCGCCACGAGCGCGTGCCGGCTCGACCCTGACTGTTTCCAAAGGCACCCCATGGCAGTCTCGGTTTTCGACCTCTTCAAGATCGGCATCGGCCCGTCGAGCTCGCACACGGTGGGGCCGATGCGCGCCGCGCGGCTGTTCGTCAGCCGCCTGGCCCACGACGGCACGCTCACGCGCACCGCGCGCGTGAGGGCCGACCTGTACGGCTCGCTGGGCGCCACCGGCAAGGGCCACGGCAGCGACAAGGCCGTGCTGCTCGGGCTTTCGGGCCACGAGCCCGACACGGTGGACATCGAGGGCGTGCCGCGCGAGCTCGACGCGATCCGCGCCGACAAGGCGGTCGTGCTGGGCGGCACGCAACGCATCGCGTTCGACGAGACCGCCGACCTCGTGATGCACCGCCGCGAGACGCTGCCCTTCCACGCCAACGGCATGCGCTTCACGGCCTTCGACGCCGACGGCGCCGAGATCGAGAACCGGGTGTACTACTCGGTGGGCGGCGGCTTCGTCGTCAGCGACGAGGTGGCCGCCGACGGCTCCCGGCAGAAGACCATCGCGCCCGACACCACGGTGCTGCCCTACCCGTTCCACAGCGGCGACGACCTGCTGCGCCTGACGTCGGAGCACGCGATCAGCATCGCCGAGCTGATGCGCCGCAACGAGCGCCACTGGCGCAGCGACGCCGAGGTGCACGCCGGGCTGATGAAGATCTGGACGGTGATGCAGGAGTGCGTCGTGCGCGGCTGCCGCACCGAGGGCATCCTGCCGGGCGGATTCAAGGTGAAGCGGCGCGCGGCGCAGCTGTACCGCGACCTCACCGTCAATCCCGAGGCCGCGATGCGCGACCCGCTGATCGTGATGGACTGGGTCAACCTCTACGCCCTGGCCGTCAACGAGGAGAACGCCGCCGGCGGCCGGGTGGTCACCGCGCCCACCAACGGCGCCGCGGGCATCGTGCCGGCCGTGCTGCACTACTACACGCGCTTCGTGCCGGGCGCCAGCGACACCGGCGTGGTGGACTTCATGCTCACCGCCGCGGCCATCGGCATCCTCTACAAGGAGAACGCCTCGATCTCCGGCGCCGAGGTGGGTTGCCAGGGCGAGGTGGGCGTGGCGTGCTCGATGGCGGCGGCCGGCCTGGCGGCGGTCATGGGCGGCACGCCCGAGCAGGTGGAGAACGCCGCCGAGATCGGCATGGAGCACCACCTGGGCCTGACCTGCGACCCGGTGGGCGGCCTGGTGCAGATCCCCTGCATCGAGCGCAACGCGATCGCCTCCGTCAAGGCGATCAACGCCGCGCGCATGGCGCTGCGCGGCGACGGCACGCACCACGTGAGCCTGGACAAGGTCATCAAGACGATGCGCGAGACCGGCGCCGACATGCAGACCAAGTACAAGGAAACGGCGCGCGGCGGCCTGGCGGTCAACATCGTCGAGTGCTGACCGAAAAAGCGCGACACTAGAGGTCAATGCGACTCACCCTGTTCCTGGCGGCCGCCGTGCCGCTGATCCTGGCCGGATGCGCCGCCGCGCCGCTGCCCGGCGCCGCCCTCGACGCCGTGCGCATCGAGTCACGCGGCGCCGACCCGGGCGACGACGCCTGCGCCGACTTCGCGCTGACCGCCGCGCAGGCGCGCTATTTCCTGGCGCGCTCGGTGGTCGTCACCGCCAGCCAGCAGCGCGAAGGCTGGGACGTGCTGCCGTGCTACGTGCGCGGTACCGCGCGCTCGGCCAGCGGCCTGTGGCGCTGGGAGATCCGCGCCGGCGGCACCGCCACGCTGGAGACGCCGGCCGGCGACATCGAGCTGCGCGCCTGCACCGGCTGCGAGACGGTGCTGGGCCGCTCCGCCGACAAGACCCGCCGCCCCTGAGCGCCCGAGCCTATCTGGCCGGCGTCGCCTGCGCCGCCAGCCCCTTGTCCCACGCATCCAGCGCCGCCCGGGCGGCGCGGATGCGGCTCTCGTCGAGCTCGGTCAGCGCGTCGTAGCGGTTGCCGATCGACGCCAGCGCGTCGCGCAGTGCCGCGGCGTTGGCCGAGTCATCCCCGAACTGCCGGCGCGCGGTGGCGATGGCCGCGTCGCGCTGCGTCGCCCGTTGCGCCTTGTCGTCCTGCGCGGTACGCAGGGTCTGCTCGAGCGCATCGCGCCGGTGCTGGCGCTCGTAGTTGGCCAGCATGCGCTTGTCGGCGTTGGTCTCGACCTTGCCCACCGCGGCCGAGGCCGCGGTCTGCACGATCACCGTCGAGGGCGCCGCGCCGGAGGCCGGCGGCGGATGGCCGTTGGGCACGACGACCAGCTTTTCCTGCGCCTGGGTACCGGCACACGGCGTCTGCTGGAACGTGATGGCGCCGTTGGCGGCCGTGCACTTGTACTGGGCCAGCGCACCGCCGGCGTACGCGGCCAGCAGCAAGGGGAGGAGGAGACGGTGGTTCATGGCGGCACCATAGCACTGCCGCGCGGCCTGCGGATGTGACGAGGCCACCGGGCGCGGCGGGCGCGGCCGGTGGCCCCGGGACGCCAAGGCGCGTTCAGGCCGGAACCGAATCCGCCTCCGGCTCCGAGTCGGGCTGCGAATCGGGAGCCATCGAGTGCGGCGCGGCCATCGCCAGTTCCTCGGGCGGGCCGCCGTCCTGGATCGGCCGCAGGAACGCCAGGATCATGAAGCCCAGCATGCCCAGCAGCCCCATCGCCGCCCAGCCGCGGTGGTAGCCGTTGGCCTGCGCGTACGACCAGCAGGCCCACACGCTCAGGGCGATCGCCACCCCCATCACCGCGGCGACGCCGGGCATCGGCACGCCGCTCATCATCAGCACGACGCCGACCAGGCCCGACAGCACCGCGCCGATGATGGCGCCGCGCGAGTTGTTGTCCAGGCGCGCCTTGAAGAAGCCTACCCACTGCTCGATGTAGGCGTAGATCACCGGCACGACCACCAGCGTCAGCAGCGTCGACGTGATGACGCCACCGATGATGGCGCGGCCCATCGGCGCCTGCAGTTCGCCGCCCTCGTCCAGCGCGAGCGCCAGCGGGAACATGCCGAACACCATCGCCGCGGTCGTCATGATGATCGGGCGCATCCGGATCTGGCCGGCGGTCAGCACGGCCTCGGCCAGCGTCGCCCCGGCCTTGCGGGCGTGGTTGGCGAAGTCCACCAGCAGGATGGCGTTCTTCGTGACCAGGCCCATCAGCATGATCAGGCCGATCAGCGAGAACAGGTTGATGGTCGAGTGGAACAGCTTGAGCGAGATCATCACGCCGATCAGCGACAGCGGCAACGAGGCCATGATCGCCAGCGGCTGCAGGAAGCTGCCGAACTGGCTGGCCAGCACGATGTAGATGAAGATCAGCGCCAGCCCCAGCGCGCTGCCGATGTTGCCGAAGATGTCGTCCTGGTCCTGGGCGGAGCCGCCCACGTCGAAGCGATAGCCCGGCGGCAGCACCGTGGCCTTGACGATCTTGTCGATGTCGTCGTTGACCTGGCCCACCGTGCGGCCCGACTTCGTGTCGACGCCCGCGTACACCGCCTGGCGGCGCTGCAGGTCCTGGCGCTTGATGACGTCCGGGTTGGTGACCGGTTCGATCGTGGCCACGCTCTCCAGCGGCACCGGCGTGCCGTCGGTCGAGAAGGCCACCGGCAGCTTGGCGAGCTGGGCGACGCTTTCGCGGCTGGCCTGCGGCAGGCGCAGCTGCACCTCCACCTGCTGGCCGTCGGGCGTCGTCCAGTAGCTCGAGACGTCGCCCTGCACGTAGGCGCGCAGGCTGGACGCGAGCTGCGTGGGCGTGATGCCCAGCTGGCGGGCGGCGTCGGGGCGCACGCGCACCGCGTACGCGGGCAGGCCGGGCTTGACCGAGCTCTCGAAGTCGGTGAGGCCCTTGACCTTCTTCATCTTCGCGCCGAGGTCGGCCGTGATCTGGTCGAGCACGGTCGGGTCGGGCCCGAGGATGGAGATGAAGATCGGCCGGTTGCCCAGCGCCACCGAGATGCCGGGCAGGCCCGCCAGGCGCTTGCGGATCTCGTCCTCGACCTGGAACTGGTTGAGCTTGCGCTCGTGGCGCGGCTTCAGGCCGATGCCCACGTAGGCCGTGTTGTGGCCGTTGTCGCCGCCGACCTGGGTGGACAGCGAGTCGATCTCGGGCATCGCGCCGATGATGGCCTCGACCTGCTTCATCTTCTCGTCGGCGCGCGCCAGGCTGGTGCCCACCGGCATCGTGATGTTCAGGCCGGTGTAGCTCTGGTCGGTCTGCGGGATCGCCTCGGCGCCGATGGTGGTGGCCAGGCCGATGGCGGCCACGAAGGTGCCCACGGCGGCCCACAGCACGATGCCGCGCGGGGTCAGCGTCGCGAAGCGGAAGCGGCGCCTGCCGCCGGTCATGCGCCGACCGTCCGCGCCGAAGCCGAACCCATAGGCGGGCACCGGCGGCACGAAAACGCGGTAGCGGCGGCCGCTGAAGGCCCAGGTGATCAGGCGCTCGTAGGTGTTGTGCAGCTTGGCCATCCCCCAGTCGACGCCACGCATCATGTGGCCGATGCCCCACAGGCGCTGCATCGTGACGGCAGGCGGGTCGCGCCAGATCGACGACAGCATCGGGTCGAGCGTGAAGCTGACGAATAGCGAGACCACGACCGCCGACACGACCGTGATGCCGAACGGGAAGAAGAACTTGCCGACGATGCCCTTCATGAAGGCCACCGGCACGAACACCGCGCAGATCGCGAACGTGGTGGCCATCACCGCCAGGCCGATCTCGTCGGTGCCGCGGCGCGCCGCCGTGTGGTGGTCCTGGCCCATGCCGACGTGGCGCACGATGTTCTCGCGCACCACGATCGCGTCGTCGATCAGCAGGCCGATGCACAGGCTCAGCGCCATCATCGTCATGAAGTTCAGCGTGAAGCCGAACGCGTTGATCGCGATGAACGAGGCGATGACCGAGATCGGCAGCGTCAGGCCGGTGATGATGGTCGAGCGCCAGCTGTGCAGGAACAGGAACACGATGGCGATGGTCAGCAGCGCGCCCTCGCCCAGCGTCTTCTTGACGCCGTCGAGCGACTGCTCCACCCAGTCGCTGCTGGCGTAGATCAGCTTGAGCTCGACGCCCGGGGGCAGCGACTTGCGCATCTCGTCGGCCGCGGCCTTGATCGCCGCGCCGGTGCGCACGATGTTGGCGTCCTGCTGCTTGAAGATGTTGAACGTGACCGCAGCCTTGCCGTTGATGCGCGACAGCGAGTCGGGCTCCTGCTCGCGCTCGACCAGCTTGCCGACGTCGCCCAGCATCACCACCCCGCCGCTCGCGTTGCGCGCGACGACGATGTCGGTGAACTGCTTCGGGTCGAGCACCCGGCCCTCGACGCGCACCAGCGAGTCCTCGTTGCGGCTCTGCAGCATGCCCACCGGCTGGTCGGCGTTGGCGCGCGCCACCGCGGCGCTGACGTCGGCCGGCGTGAGGCCGAAGCCGCGCAGGCGTTGCGGGTCCAGGTCGATGCGCACCTGGCGCGTGACCAGGCCCAGCGGCGTGACGCGGGCCACGCCCTCGACGCTGGTCAGCCGCTTCTGCACCGTCTGGTCGGCGATCAGCGACAGCTCGCGGTCGCTGCGGCCGGTGGCCATCAGCGCCAGCACCACCGTCGGCTGTGCGTTGTCGCCGTCGAATCGGCTGACGAACGGCGGCTTGACGTCGCGGTTGAAGCCGGCCTGCACGACGGAGACCTTGTCGCGCACTTCCTGCGTGGCGCGGGTCATGTCGACCGACAGCTGGAACTGGACCACCGTTTCGCTGCGGCCTTCGTAGCTGTTGGAGCGGATCATCTTGACGCCGGCGATGCCGTTGAGCGCATCCTCCAGCGGCTTGGTGATCTCGGTCTCGACGGCGCCGGGCGACGCGCCCGGGTACTGCACGGCGATGAAGACCACCGGCGGCGAGATGTCGGGCATCTGCTCGACGCCCAGCCGCTGGTACGAGAACAACCCGAGCACGCACAGGGCCACCATGACCATGGTCGCGAAGACGGGGTTGTTGATGGAGACACGCGTCATCCACATGGGAATTCTCCTCGGAGTGAGGCCGTGGGAACGGCGCGGATCAGCGGGTGGTGGTGGCAGCGGCCGGCGCGACGGGCGCGAGCGGCTTGGGCGTGGCGGCGGTCGCGACGGTGACCACGCGCGCCTTCGCGCCCTCGCGCAGGTTGTCGAAGCGCGCACCCAGCACCGGCACGTCCGCGGACAGGCCCTCCAGCACCTCGGCGCGCTGGCGCACCGGGTCGCGACGGCCGGTGGTCACGGTGCGGCGCAGCAGCTTGCCGCCCTCGACCGTCCACACGTACTCCTGGCCCGAGGCCGAGCTGATCGCGCCGATGGGCACGGTCAGGCGCGGCGTCGCGTCGCCGATCTGCACGTGCGCGACGGCGTACTGGCCGGCGCGCAGCGTCTCCTTCGGGTTCTGCAGCTGCACGGCCACGCCGATCGAGCGCGTGCCGGCCTCGGCCGAGGGCGCGATGCGCGCCAGCCTGCCCTCGAGGGGCGTGTCGACGCCCTCGATGCGCAGCACCACCGGCATGCCCGCGGCCAGCCGCGCGACCTCCTGGGTGCCGACCGTGCCGGCCAGCTCCAGCAGGCGCAGGTCGACGATGGTGACGACCTGCTGTTCGGCGGTGACCTTCTCGCCGGCGACCACGTAGCGCTTCGAGACGATGCCGCTGATCGGCGCGACCAGCGAGGCGTCGCGCAGCGCGATCTTCGCGGAGTCGAGCGCGGCTTCGGCGGCGGCGACCTGGGCCTTGGCGCTGTCGAGCTGCGAGCGGGAGTTGTCGAGCGCGATCGGCGAGATGAACTTGTCGTTGGCGAGGCCGATGTTGGAGTCGTGCGTGCGCTGGGCCTGGGCGAGCGTCGTCTTGACCGCGGCCAGGTTGGCGCTGCGCTCGGCCACGTGGCTGGCGAGATCGCTGATGTCGATGCGGCCCAGCACGTCGCCGGCCTTGACGCGCTGACCTTCCTGGACATCCAGCGTCAGCAGCGTGCCGGTGGCCTTGGCGCGCACCATCGCCGTGTTCGGGGCCACCAGGGCCCCCGAGAATTCGACGGTCTGCGGCAGTGCCAGCGCAAGCGGCTTCGCGGCCTCGGCCACCGTGAAGTCCAGCGGCACCTCGCTGGCCGCGCCGTCCGGCGAGTTGGCCGCCAGCGCGGCACCGGCGGGTACCGCGGCGCTGCCCTTGCCGGCCTTGATCGCGAAGCCCGCCCCGATAGCCACCACGACCACCGCCACACCGATCACAAAGCGTTTGCGCATGTCCTCTTCCTTCATCGTTTTCTCAGGCTCGTCCTGGATTGCGACGGAGTGTGGATCGGCGGGAGACGGCATGGGGGCAGATTGCGACGAAGTGCTGCTGGGCCGGGACGAGCTGCAGTGCGACTGGACGAACCGGAACGGGCGCCGACGGACTGCAGGCGCCCGCGACGGGCCGCTCGACGGCCATGCGCAGCATAGGCCGGTCGGCGCCGGACGGGAACCCCTCGCTCGCCGGGGCAGCCGGTGCCGGCGCGCGGGTGCCGGTCAGGCGCGGGGCGCGGCGGCGGCGATCGCCGGCGTGGCGACGACGACGTCGCCGCACTGGGCCCGATGCGCCAGCACGTGGTCCATCACCACCAGCGCCAGCATCGCCTCGACGATCGGCGTGGCGCGGATGCCCACGCACGGGTCGTGGCGGCCGAAGGTCTCGACGACGGTCGGCGCGCCGGCGCGGTCGATGGACCGGCGCGGGGTGCGGATCGAGC
This sequence comes from uncultured Vitreoscilla sp., assembly GCA_964418745.1. GTDB lineage: Bacteria > Pseudomonadota > Gammaproteobacteria > Burkholderiales > Burkholderiaceae_C > Scleromatobacter. The sequence continues at coordinate 95,038 of CAYQMX010000023.1, read as the reverse complement.
TGGTGGGCTTGATCGCGATCGACACGCGCAGGTCCTGGCCGGTGGAGAGGCCGCCCAGCACCCCGCCGGCGTTGTTGCCGACGAAGCCCTGCGGGGTCAGCTCGTCGCCGTGCTCGCTGCCGTGCTGGGCGACGCTGGCGAAGCCGGCGCCGATCTCGACGCCCTTGACCGCGTTGATGCCCATCATCGCGTAGGCGATGTCGGCGTCGAGCTTGTCGAACAGCGGCTCGCCCAGGCCCACGGGCATGCCGCGGGCGACGACGTCGATGCGCGCGCCGCAGGAGTCGCCGGCCTTGCGCAGTTCGTCCATGCGCGCCTCGAGCGCCGGCACGATGGCGGCGTCGGGGGCGAAGAACGGGTTGAGCGGGATCTGCGCCTCGTCGACGAACGGGATGGCGATGTCGCCGAGCTGGCTCATCCAGCCCAGGAAGGTGGTGCCGCGGTGTTCCTTGAGCCACTTGCGCGCCACGGCGCCGGCCGCCACCATCGGCGCCGTCAGGCGGGCCGACGACCGGCCGCCGCCGCGCGGGTCGCGCAGGCCGTACTTGCGCCAGTAGGTGTAGTCGGCGTGGCCGGGGCGGAAGGTGTCGAGGATGTTGCCGTAGTCCTTGCTGCGCTGGTCGGTGTTGCGAATGAGCAGCGCGATGGGCGTGCCGGTGGTCAGTCCCTCGTAGACGCCGGACAGGATCTCCACCGCGTCGGGCTCGTTGCGCTGGGTGACGTGGCGCGAGGTGCCCGGCCGGCGGCGGTCGAGCTCGACCTGGATGTCGGCCTCGCACAGCGCCAGCCCGGGCGGGCAGCCGTCGATCACGCAGCCGATCGCCGGGCCGTGGGATTCGCCGAAATTGGTGACGCGAAAGAGTTCGCCGAAGGTGCTGCCTGACATGGACGGATTCTAAGGCGCGGCCGGGCAGGCGCCTTCGCCATGCGACGGGCACTGCTTCGCGCGCGGCAACGCGGCAGCGCCGCCTTCGCGCCGCGCCGCTGCCGCGCCGTGTGAAAAAGGCCACGCCGGTGGGCTTTATTCACGCGTCGGCGCGTCGGGATCCGGGGCAAAGTGCCGGGATGCAGTTTTCCGGCCCCAGATCCAGCGTCAAGGGAGACGCGACGGGCGATCGTCCGGCGCGCGCCACGCCGTGCCCGGCCGTGCCCGCCCGCGCGCTGGCCCTCCTCCTCGCCGCCACGACGTCCGGCGCGCGCGCGTTCGCGGCCGAAGCGGGCATGCCCGCGCGCGCGGTCGACGTGCCGCTGTGGCTGTGCTGGCTCGTGGCCGTCGTGCTGCTGGGCCTGGGCAGCGCCCTGTTCGCACAGACGCTGCGCGCGCGCCGGTCGCAGCAACGCGAACGCCTGGCCAACCACCTGATCGACCACAGCCCGCAGCTGGTGTGCGTGCTCGACGCGGACGGCGCGATGCGCCACATGAACGCCACCGGCCGCCACTGGCTGCGCGTCAGCCATGCGCAGATCACCGGCCGCCGCCTGCACGAGATCGCCGAGCTGGGCATCGGCGGCCCGCAGGCCCAGGCCCTGCAGGGCGCGGTCGCGCAGGCACTCGGTGGCGCCGTGGTCACCCACGAGCTCACCGTCGCGCGCCCGGACGGCGCGGCGCTGACGCTGGAGCTGTCGATCCGCGCGATCCCGCGCAGGCGCGCCGGTGCGGCGAACCTGCTCGTCGAGGGGCGCGACGTCACGCAGCGCAAGTCGGTCGAGGACAAGCTGCAACTGGCCGCCGCCGTGTTCGACCAGGCCCGCGAGGGCTTCGTGATCGCCGACCGCGACGGCCGCGTGGTCACCGTCAACCAGGCCTTCTGCGAGATCAGCGGCTACGACGCCGACGAGCTGCAGGGCCAGCAGACCGCCGCGCTCGGCTTCGGCATCGGCCGCCGCGAGGTACGGCGCCAGGTGCGCAGCGCCCTGCAGTCCAACGGCCACTGGCAGGGCGAGGTGCGCACCTCGCGCAAGGACGGCAGCCTCTACACCTGCTGGGCGGCGATCACCCAGCAGCGCAACGCCGAAGGCGCCGTCACCCACTACATCGGCATCCTCAACGACATCACGCAGTTCCGCGAGGTCGAGCGCAACCTGGTGCGGCTCGCGCACGTCGACACACTCACCGACCTGCCCAACCGCAGCCTGCTGGCCGACCGCGTGGGCCAGCTGACCAGCGTGTCGCGGCGCGACCATCGGCCGTTCGCGCTGATGTTCATGGATCTCGACCAGTTCAAGAACATCAACGACACGCACGGCCACAGCGTCGGCGACGCGCTGCTCGGCGAGGTGGCGCGCCGCCTGCAGGGCAGCCTGCGCGAGGTCGACACGGTCGCCCGCCTGGGCGGCGACGAGTTCGCGGTGCTGCTGCCGGGCGCCGACGCCGCGGGCGCCGAGCTCGTGGCCACGAAGCTGCTGGAGCGCCTGGCCGAGCCCTGCATGGTGCAGGGCCACGAGCTGAGCATGACGATGTCCATCGGCATCGCCACCTACCCGTCCGACGGCGACGACTACGAGATCCTGTCGCGCAACGCCGACACCGCGATGTACCGCGCCAAGCACGAAGGCAAGGCGACCTGGCGCTTCTTCGCCGCCGGCATGCAGCAGCGCTCGGCGCGCCAGCTGCAGCTGGAGTCGGCGCTGCGGCGCGCGATCGAGCGCAACGAGCTCCTGCTGCACTACCAGCCGCAGCTCGACGCCGACGGCGCGCACCTGGTCGGCGTCGAGGCGCTGCTGCGCTGGCGCCATCCCGAGTTCGGCATGGTGTCGCCGGCCGAGTTCATCCCGCTGGCCGAGACCAGCGGCCAGATCGTCGCGATCGGCGAGTGGGTGCTGCGCACCGCCGTGGCGCAGCTCAAGGCCTGGATGGACGCCGGCGTGGCGCCGATGATCGTGGCCGTCAACCTGTCGGCCGTGCAGTTCCGCCACGCAGGCCTGCCCGACGTCGTGACCCGCGCGCTGCGGGATGCGGGCCTGCCGGCGCAATACCTCGAGCTGGAGCTGACGGAGAGCGTCACCGCCAACCCGGCCGCGGCGATCGCGGTGATGGACGCGCTGCACGGCCTGGGCGTGCGCCTGTCGCTGGACGACTTCGGCACCGGCTACTCGTCGCTGAGCTACCTCAAGCGCTTCCCGCTGCACACGCTCAAGATCGACCAGTCCTTCGTGCGCGACATCGACACCGACCCGGACGACCGCGCGATCGTGCAGGCCATCATCCAGCTGGCGCGCGCCCTGGACCTCAAGACCATCGCCGAAGGCGTCGAGACCGATGCCCAGCACCAGTTCCTGCGCCGCGAGGGCTGCGACATGGTGCAGGGCTACCGCTTCTGCCGTCCGATGGACGCGGCCGCGCTGGAGATGTGGATCGCCGGCCGCGAAATGACGACCCCCACGCTCCCGCAGGTCGCTGCCCCCCAAGGGGGCGCTCGGTTCGGCTCGGATGTGATCCTCACTTCCCGAGAGCTTGGCTAGTACCTCGGCGGGCCAAGAGCCCCGACCGACCGCGGGCTAGAGGGACTGGCCTACCTTGGCATCCTCTTCCGAGGGCCAGTCGCGGATGTAGGCCTTGAGCATCCGGTTCTCGAAGTCCTGCGCCTCGACGACCGTGCGGGCGACGTCGTAGAAGGAGATCACGCCCATCAGCGTCTGGCCGTTGAGCACCGGCATGTAGCGCGCGTGCCGGCCGAGCATCATGCGGCGCACCTCGTCGATCTCGGTCTCGGGCGTGCAGGTGAGCGGTGCGTCGTCCATCACCGTGCGGATGGTGACCGTGCCCAGCGCCCCGCCCTGGCGGACGGTGGCGCGGATGACCTCGCGGAAGGTGAGCATGCCGGTGAGTTCGCCATGGTCCATGACGACCAGCGAACCGATGTCGTGCTCGGCCATCGTGACGACGGCTTCGTGCAGCGGCTGGTCGGGCGAGACGGTGAACAAGGTATTGCCCTTGACACGCAGGATGTCGCTGACTTTCATGGCAACGCCTCCTCGGGAATCAGAAAAACAGGTGTTCAACATAGCACACAATCGCGTCATTGGCGCCATGGTTCGACCCTGAATCGGCCTTTGCCGGCAGCGCCGCAACACCTCTTCGAAAGCCCCCATGCCCGGCCCGTCCGACCCCGCCTTCGACACCCTCGCGCTGCACGCGGGCGCCGCGCCCGACCCGGCCACCGGCGCGCGCGCGACGCCCATCCACCTGACCACGTCGTTCGTGTTCGAGTCGAGCGAGCATGCCGCGTCGCTGTTCAACATGGAACGCGCGGGCCACGTCTACAGCCGCATCTCGAACCCGACCACGGCGGTGTTCGAGGAACGCCTGGCGGCGCTCGAGGGCGGCGTGGGCGCCGTCGCCACCGCCAGCGGCCAGGCCGCCCTGCACCTGGCCGTGGCCACCATCGCCGGCGCCGGCGCGCACATCGTTGCCAGCAGCGCGCTGTACGGCGGCTCGCACAACCTGCTCGCCTACACGCTGGCGCGCTTCGGCATCGAGACGACCTTCGTCAAGCCGCGCGACATCGACGGCTGGCGCGCGGCCATCCGCCCGAACACGAAGCTGCTGTTCGGCGAATCCCTGGGCAACCCGGGGCTGGACGTGCTGGACATCCCGCGCGTGGCGGCCATCGCCCACGACGCCGGCGTGCCGCTGCTGGTCGACGCCACGTTCACCACGCCGTGGCTGCAGCAGCCGTTCAAGCTCGGCGCCGACCTGGTGTTCCATTCGGCGACCAAGTTCCTGTCGGGCCACGGCACGGTGGTCGGCGGCGTGCTGGCCGACTCGGGCCGCTTCGACTGGGACCGCAGCGGGCGCTTTCCCGAACTGAGCGCGCCCTACGCCGGCTTCCACGACATGGTGTTCACCGAGGAAAGCACCGTCGGCGCGTTCCTGCTGCGCGCACGCCGCGAGGGCCTGCGCGACTTCGGCGCCTGCATGAGCCCGCACACCGCGTGGCTGATCCTGCAGGGACTCGAGACGCTGCCGCTGCGCATGGAGCGCCATGTGGCCAACGCGCGCAAGGTGGTGGCCTTCCTCGCCGCGCATCCGCTGGTGGCGCAGGTGGGCTACCCCGAACTGGAATCGCATCCCGACCATGCGCTCGCGCGCACCCTGCTGCCGCGCGGCTGCGGCTCCGTCTTCAGCTTCGACCTGCGCGGTTCGCGGGCGCAGGGCATCGCCTTCATCGAGGCGCTGCAGCTGTTCTCGCACCTGGCCAACGTGGGCGACTGTCGCTCGCTGGTGATCCACCCCGCCTCGACGACCCATTTCCGAATGGACGACGCGGCACTGGCGGCCGCGGGCATCGGGCCGGGGACGATCCGGCTGTCGATCGGCCTGGAGGACGCGGACGACCTGATCGCCGACCTGAAGGCGGCGCTCAAGGCCGCGGAAAGGGCCGCGGCATGAAGTTCGACGTGCAGGGTCGCGCGGCCTACGCGTACACCGGCGGCAAGCCCTGGGCCGACACGGGCCCCTGCGTCGTGTTCGTGCACGGCGCGCTCAACGACCACTCGGTCTGGACGCTGCTGGCGCGTTGGTACGCGCACCACGGCTACCGCGTCCTGGCCGTCGACCAGCCGGGCCACGGGCGTTCCGACGGCCCGCCGCTGCCCAGCATCGAGGCGCTCGCCGACTGGCTGCTGGTGCTGCTGGACGCCGCGGGCGTACCCGCCGCGCACCTGGTGGGCCACAGCATGGGCTCGCTGGTCGCGCTCGAGGCCGCGGCCCGCGCGCCGGCGCGCGCCGACGGGCTGGTGATGGTGGGCACCGCGTACCCGATGAAGGTCAGCGACGCGCTGCTGGGCACCGCGCGCGACGACCCGGCGCGCGCGATCGCGATGGTCAACGCATTCTCGCTGTCCGGCTTCGCCAGCAAGCCGTCGTACCCGGGGCCGGGTGCCTGGCTGCACGGCGGCGGCAGCGCGCTGATGCACCGCCTGCAGGACGCCGCGGCGGCCGCGGGCTGGGGCAACCTGTTCGAGCACGACTTCCGGGTGTGCGATGCCTACGCGAGCGGCCTCGAGGCCGCCGCCCGCGTCGCCTGCAGGTCGCACCTGGTCGTGGGCACGCGCGACGTCATGACGCCGGCGCGTGCCACCCGGGAGATCGCGAGCGTGCTGCATGCCACGGTCGCGCGCATTGTTTCAGGGCATGCACTGATGCAGGAAGCGCCCGATGCAGTGTTGAATGCGATGCGTCTGGCCATTCCGGCCTGACGGGCTGCCAGGACGAGGGGACGACGATGGCCAACGCAGTATTCGACGGCGACCCGAAGTCGCTGCACAGCTTCGCCGAGTTCTACCCTTACTACCTGAACGAGCATCGCAACGCAACCTGCCGCCGCCTGCATTTCATCGGCTCGACGCTGGCGCTGATCTGCCTCTGGGCCCTGCTCTGGACGCGCCAGCCCGGCTTCCTCGGCGCGGCGCTGGTGTTCGGCTACGGATTCGCCTGGATCGGCCACTACGGCTTCGAGAAGAACCGCCCGGCATCGTTCAAGCGCCCGCTCTACAGTTTCATGGGCGACTGGCGGATGTACTTCGACATCTGGACGGGCAAGATCGAGATCTGATCGCCCGGTACCCCGGAGCGGTCCCGCCTTGCGCGCCCAGGTCAGCAATTCATTCTTCTTTTTAATGCGACCGCTTCGCATTTGTAATTAGAATCAGGCTGTCCTGTCCAGCCAAGATGACGCCCAGTGAACTTCGCCGCCGCCCCCACCCGCCACGGCATGCCCGTGTCCACCCGCCTGCTGGCGCTGGTGCTGACCCTGATACTGGCCGCCTGCGGCGGCGGAAGCACTGGCACCGCGCCGACCGCGACGAGCACCGCGGCGCAGCTCGGCGCCCGGATCTACGCCGACACCTCGTTGTCGGCATCGGGCCGCCAGTCGTGCCAGACCTGCCATGACTTCGCCAGCGGCCTGGCCGCACCCAACGCGCTCGCGGTGCAGCCCGGCGGCGTCAACATGGAACTGGCCGGCGTACGCGAATCGCCGACCATCGCCTACATGCGCTCCGAGTTCCCGTTCCGCATCGACCCGGTCGACGGCCCGCAAGGCGGCTTCTTCTGGGACGGCCGAGAGGACACGCTGGCCGGCCAGGCCGGCCAGCCCTTCACCAACCCGCGGGAGATGGCCAATGCCGACCATGCCAGCGTGATCGCCCGGCTGCGCAACGCCAGCTACGCCGCCGACTTCCGGGCCCTCTACGGCGCCGCCGTGTTCGACGACGTCGAGACCGCCTACACGCGCATGACCGAGGCCATCGCGGCGTTCGAGACCGAGGACAAGCGCTTCGAGGCGTTCACCAGCAAGTTCGACGCCGTGCAGCGCGGCCAGGCCACGTACACCGCCGCCGAGGCGCGCGGCTTCGCCTTGTTCACCGACGCCGGCAAGGGCAACTGCGCGGCCTGCCACCCGGCCGACGTCGGCGCCTTCGGCGCGCTGCCGATCTTCACCGACCGCACGTACGACAACCTGGGCGTGCCGCGCAACATGGAGATTCCCGCCAACGCCGACCCCGACCACTACGACCTGGGCCTGTGCAACGACCCCACCCTGCGGGCCGGCCATCCGGAACTGTGCGGCGCGTTCAAGGTGCCTTCGCTGCGCAACGTCGCGCTGCGCCACAGCTTCTTCCACAACGGCCGCTTCCACACCCTGAAGGACGCGCTGACGTTCTACGTGCAGCGCGATACCAGCCCCGAGAAGTTCTACCCGCGCAAGGCCGACGGCAGCATCGACAAGTTCGACGACCTGCCGGCGCAGTACCGCGCCAACGTGAACCAGGAGGAGGTGCCCTACAACCGCCATCCCGGCGACGCGCCGGCCCTCAGCGACGCCGAGGTCGACGACGTGATCGCCTTCCTGGGCACCCTCAGCGACGGCTACGAGGCCACCGCCCGGCCCTGAGCCTGCACGCCGAAGCACCCGCGCGCGGGCCGCCGCCGCCGCCGCCGGCCGGCCGGCCGCGGCCGCGGCCGCCGAACGATTGACCCCCGTGTCAGCCGTCGACCCCCGTTAGTCATTTATCATCCAACTCGACATTTATCGCTCTGATGCCGCGGCCGCCGCCGCCTGAGCGACCTCCCGGGGTCGCGCAGCACGGCCCCCGCCATCGGACCATCTCCGAGCCGCGAGCCCCGTCGTCCCTTGATTGGCGCCGAACGACGCCCGCGGCAAACCGTCGTTGGGGGTCTTCGTGGGTGATCCAGGAACCAGACGGCTGGTGCCCCCGGAAAACCCGGTCGGGGCATCGGCCGCGGAGGTCGAGTCGCTGGTCGATGCAGCACGCACGGCACTGCTGTTTCGCCTGACGCCGCAGCCGCTGCTGGCAGGCGCGGCGTTCTCGGTGCTGATCGCGATCGCGCTGTGGCCAACGCCGGGCGCCGGCCTCGCGCTGGTGGCCTGGCTCGCCGCACGGCTGGTCATCGCCGGGCTGCGCCTGGCCGACTGCCTGGCTTTCACGCATCGCCCCGAGCCGCCCCACCTGGGCCCACGGCGCAAGCGCTTCGTCGTCCTGCTGTGCATCGACGCCGTGAGCTGGAGCAGCGCCGGCCTGCTGTTCGTCGGCGCCGCGCGCCCGCCTCTGGGCCTCGCGCTGCTCGCCAGCCTGGCCGTGGTGGCCGCGGTGTCGCTCTATTCGCTGGCCAGCCACGCGCGCTTCGCGGCCCTCTTCTTTTCATTGGTGCTGCTGCCCAACGCGGTGTCGCTGATGGCCATGCGCGCGGCCGACCCGGGGGTGGCGGCCGCCGCCTTCATGGTGCTCGAGGGCCTGCTGCTGCTGGAGTCGCGCGGCCTCGAGGCCCGGCTCGTGGAAATGCTGCGCCTGCGTCACGAGATCGCGCAGATCGCCGCGGAACGGCAACGCGCGCTGCTGCTGGCGGAGCATTCGAGCAGCGTCAAGAGCCGCTTCCTGGCCACCCTCAGCCACGAGCTGCGCACGCCCCTGAACGGCATCCTGGGCATGGCGCAGTTGCTGGCGGCCGGATCGCTGCAGGCGGACCAGGAACAACCGGTGCAGGCCATCCTGACCTCGGCGCGCCACCTGCAAGGGGTCATCGGCGACCTGCTGGACCAGTCCGGCATCGAGTCGGGCCGCCTCGCGATCACGCGCACCCGCATGTCGCTGCGCGACGCGGTGCACGAGGTCGCCGTCGTCGCCGAGCCGCTGGTGCGCCAGGCCGGCATGCGCTTCGAGCTGGACGAACTGTCGGGCCTGCCGCCGTGGATCGAGAGCGATCCGGTGCGGGTCAAGCAGATCGTCTACAACCTGATCACCAATGCGGTGAAGTTCACCCGCGCGGGACGGATCTCGCTGTCGGTCAGGTGTGTCGCCGGGCTCGCCACCATCCGCGTGCAGGACACGGGCGTCGGCATCGCGCAGGACCAGATCGAGCGCATCTTCGACGCGTTCGAGCAGGCCGACACGCCCGCCGACGGCAGCCACCGCTCGGGACTCGGGCTGGGCCTGACCATCTCGCGCGAGCTGGCACGCGCGCTGGGCGGCGAGCTGAGCTGCACCTCGACGCCAGGCGCCGGCTCGACGTTCGACTTCACCCTGCCCGTGCACGAGGCGGCGCCGCCCTTCGTGCCGACGCCGGTCGTCGCGGCCGTCGGCGGCGGCGGCGCGGCCGGCTGCGTGCTGGTGGTCGAGGACGATCCGGTCAACGCCCTCGTCGCGCGGACCATCCTCGAGCGCGAGGGACTGCGCGTGGAGGTGGTGACCGACGGCCAGGCGGCCTGCGACTGCCTGGCCCGCGGGCGCTACGACCTCGTCCTGATGGATTGCCAGCTGCCGATCCTCAGCGGCTGGGACGCGACGGCGCACTGGCGGGCGCAGGAGCAGGCCAACGGCGGCACGCGGGTGCCGATCGTCGCGCTGACCGCCAACTCGATCGAAGGCGACCGCGAGCGCTGCCTCGCGGCGGGCATGGACGACTACCTGTCCAAACCCTTCGACATGGCAGCGCTGCTGGCGACCGTGCGGCGCCACCTTGGCACCTGAACCGATGAACAATCCGGCCGCCGCCTCGATTTCCAGGGACACTGTCGAGGAACGCAAGGCGCGTCCGGCCCGTCCCCCCTCCACAGGCTCTCCATGCACATGACATCCGCGGCGACCCGCCTGGCGGCCCTGCTCGCGATCGCGCTGCTGTTGGCGTTGGGGGTCGCCGCGCCGGCGCGCGCCCAGGGCCCCGCGCTGTCCGCTGCGCAGCAGCGCTGGCTGGCCGACCATCCGCGCCTGCGCGTCGTGCTGGTGCGCGACATGGCGCCACTGTACGACGCCGGCGATGCGGTGCGCGGCCCGCAGGGCTTCGGCATCGACCTGCTCAACCTGGTCGCCCAGCGCGCCGGCGTCGCGCTCGAGTTCCACAGCGTCGACAGCGGCGCGCAGGCCATGGCCGAGATCCAGGACGGCCGCGCCGACGTCACCCCGATGGCCGCGCCCACGCCGACGCGGCTGCAGGCCTTTGCCTTCCCGGGTGCGTTCATTCCCGCCGAACAGGTGATCGTGGCCCGCAGCGACGTCGGCGACATCTCGCCGACCCAGGACTTCGCCGGCCGCCGGATCGCGGTGGTGGACGGCACCGCACTGGCCGAGACGGTGGCGGCCGAATTCCCGCGCGCCAACCTCGTCCACTTCGCCAGCCGCCTCGACGCCTTCCGCGCCATCTCCGAGGGCCAGGCAGACCTGGCCGTGAGCTGGCTGCACGAGTCGGTCTACACGATCGAGGCGAACCTGCTGGCCAACCTGCGCGTGCGGCGGCTGCCCGGGGCCGCCCGCAGCTTCTTCGGCCCGGCCATCGCCCGCAACGAACCGGTGCTGGCCGCCATCCTCGCCCAGGGCATCGCGACGCTGTCGCCAGGCGAGCAGACGAGCGCCGCCGCGCGCTGGCTGCCGGCCGGCCTCGACACCCTGTGGGCGCCGGCCCAGGTCAACCTGTCGCCATCGGAACTCGACTGGGTCCGCCGCTCCGGCGCCATCAAGCTCGGCTACGACGAGAACTTCGCCCCGTTCACCGTGCGCGGCGCCCTCGACAGCTTCGAGGGCCTGGGCGCCGACATGCTGCGCCTGGCGGCGCGCAAGGTGGGCCTGCAGGTGATCGAGCAGCGCGGCGGCAGCTTCGCGGACGTCTACAACGCGGCCCGCAACGGCACGCTCAACGTCGTGGTGGGGGCCGCGCGCACGCAGTCGCGCCGGGCCGACTTCGAGTTCATCGGCCCGTTCTCGCGCTTTCCCACGGCGATGGTCATGCGCAGCAGCGACCGCCGCCTCTGGAGCGATCCCGACGAGATCGCCACCGGCGCCACGCTGGGCCTGCTGCGCGAGCACTTCCTGATCCCGCAACTGCGCTCGCGCCGGCCGGGCCTGCCGCTGGTGGTGTTCGAGTCGCAGGACGAGGTGCTGCGCGCGCTGGTCGATGGCCGCGTCGATGCCGCCATCGGCAACGGCGCGGTGGTCAACCGCCTCATCGACGAGCGCTACGCGGGTCGGCTGCGGGTGACCGGCGTCGTCCCCGACAGCGCCAGCGAGCTGTACTTCGCCGTGCCGCGCGCGCAGCCCGAACTCGCCCGCCTGCTGCAGAAGGGCTTCGACGCGATCACCCCGGCCGAGACCGCGCAGGCGCGCCAGCGCTGGCTGCTGGTGTCGCTTCGGCCCGGCCTGCAGTGGGGCGAGATCCTGGCCTGGACGATTCCCGCCGGCCTGGGCGCGCTGGTCGTCGTGGTGGTCCTGCTGCTGGCCAACCGCCGGCTGCGCGCGGCGCACGAGGCGGCGCAGGCGGCGCGCGCCAGCGCGGAGGAGGCCACGGCCGCGCGCGGGCGCTTCCTCGGCTACCTGGTGCACGAACTGCGCGGCTCGCTGGGCAGCATCGGTTCGGGCGCCGGGCTGCTGCTCGACATCGACGACCCCGCCGCGCGGCGCCGCCTGCTGGAGGCCATCCGGCTGTCGGCGAGCGGGCTGCTGGACCTGCTCGAGACCACGCTCGCGCACGAGCGCGCGATGGCGGGCGCCCTGACGCTGGAGGCCAGCCCGACGGACCTGTCGGCGTGGTGGCAGCGCACCCTGGCGCCGCTGCAGCTGAGCGCCCAGTCCAAGCGCCTGGTGCTGCAGGTCGAGCCGCCCGTCGCGGCGCAGCCGGTGGTCTTCGACGGCGTCCGCCTGGGTCAGGCGCTGGCCAACATCATCGGCAACGCGATCAAGTTCACGCCCGCCGGCAGCGTCACCGTGCAGGGCCGGTGGCAGGCCGAGACGGGCCGCCTGACAGTGCGCGTCGCGGATACGGGGCCGGGCATCTCCCCGGCCGACCGTGCCCGCCTGTTCATGCCCTACGCCCAGGGCGAGCTGGGCCGGGCAGCCGGCCGCGGCGCCGGGCTGGGCCTGGCCATCTCGCACGGCATCGTCGCCGCGATGGGCGGCACCATCGAGGTCGACTGCCCGGCGGCGGGCGGCACGCAGTTCGTGGTCTCGGTGCCCCTGGGCCGCACCACCGTGGCGCCGGTGGCCGCCGCGATGGCCTGAGGCCGCCGGCAGGCCTCAGGCGGCCGCCGTCGCCTTCACCAGCGGCGCGAGCTGCGTCAGCATCTCGTCGACCATCTCGTCGAGCCCGAAGCGCGCCTTCCAGCCCCAGTCCGCGGCCGCCTGGCTGTCGTCGATCGAGCGCGGCCAGTTGGCGGCGATGGCCTGGCGGAAGTCGGGGACGCAGTCCATCGTGAAGCCCGGCAGGCGGCGGCCGATCGCGTCGGCGATCTGGCGCGGCGTGAAGCTGATGGCCGACAGGTTGTAGCTGCCGCGCTGGCGGATCGCGTCGGCCGGCGCTTCCATCAGCTCGATGGTGGCGCGCAGCGCGTCGTCCATCAGCATCATCGGCAGTGCCTGGTCCTCCTTCAGGAAGCAGGTGTAGCGGCCGTCGCGCAACGCCGCATGGAAGATCTCGACGGCGTAGTCGGTGGTGCCGCCGCCCGGGGGCGTCTTCCAGCTGATCAGGCCCGGATAGCGCAGGCTGCGCACGTCCACGCCGTGGTTGCGGTGGTACCAGGCGCACCAGCGCTCGCCGGCCAGCTTGCTGATGCCGTAGATCGTGGTCGGATCCATGATCGTGTCCTGCGGCGTGCCGTCGGCCGGCGTCGTCGGCCCGAAGGCGGCGATCGAGCTGGGCCAGAACACCTTGTCCAGCTTCGCGGTCCGCGCGAGCTCCAGCACGTTGAGCAGGCCCGTCATGTTCAGGTTCCAGGCCCACTGCGGATGCTTCTCGCCGTTGGCCGACAGCGCGGCCGCGAGCAGGTAGACCTGCGTGATCTGGTGGCGCTCGACCACCGCCGCCAGACCCGACGCATCGGTGACGTCCAGCTGTTCGTGCGGCAGGCCCGGGTTGCGGCCGGTCGGCGCGACGTCGCTGGTGACGACCTGTGCCACGCCCGGGCGCTTGCTGAGGGCGCCGGCCAGTTCCGAGCCGATCTGGCCGTTGGCGCCGACGATGAGGATGCGCGCCCCGCTCATTGCGCGGCTCCCACCAGGCCCAGCTCCCTGCCGGCCTGCGCGAACGCCGCGACCGCCTTCTCGAGGTGGTGGCGGTCGTGCACCGCGCTCATCTGCACGCGGATGCGCGCCTGGCCCTTCGGCACCACCGGGAAGAAGAAGCCCACGGCGTAGATGCCCAGCTCGAGGATCCGCTGGCTCAGCTGCTGGGCCTTGACGGCGTCGCCGATCATGATGGGCACGATCGGGTGCTCGCCCGGCTTGATCTCGAAGCCCGCGGCGGTGATGGCCTGGCGGAACCAGGCCGTGTTGTCGGCCAGCTTGTCGCGCAACGCGGTGCTGGCCTCCAGCAGGTCGAGCACCGCCAGCGAGCCGCCGACGATGGCCGGCATCACCGTGTTGGAGAACAGGTAGGGCCGCGAGCGCTGGCGCAGCAGCTCGATCACTTCCTTCTTGCCGGTGGTGAATCCGCCCGAGGCGCCGCCGAGGGCCTTGCCCAGCGTGCCGGTGATGATGTCGATCTTGCCGAACACGCCGCGGTGCTCGTGCGTGCCGCGGCCGCGCACGCCCAGGAAGCCGCTGGCATGGCACTCGTCGACGCCCAGCAGCGCGCCGTAGCGGTCGCACAGCGCGCGGATCTTGTCGAGCTGGGCGATGGTGCCGTCCATCGAGAACGCGCCGTCGGTGAAGACGAGCTTGAAGCGCGCGCCGGCGGTGTCGGCCGCCTGCAGCTGCGCCTCGAGGTCGGCCATGTCGTTGTGCGCGTAGCGAAACCGCCTGGCCTTGCACAGGCGGATGCCGTCGATGATCGAGGCATGGTTCAGCGCGTCGCTGATGACCGCGTCCTCCTCGCCCAGCAGCGGCTCGAACAGGCCGCCGTTGGCGTCGAAGGCCGCGGCGTAGAGGATGGTGTCCTCGGTGCCCAGGAAAGCGGCCAGGCGCTGCTCGAGCTGCTTGTGGATGTCCTGCGTGCCGCAGATGAAGCGCACCGAGCTCAGGCCGTAGCCGTGCGTGCGCAGCGCCTCGTGCGCCGCGGCGATCACCTGCGGGTGCGAGGACAGCCCGAGGTAGTTGTTGGCGCACAGGTTGATCAGCTCGCGGCCGTCGGCCAGGCGCACCAGCGCGCCCTGCGGCGTGGCGATGATGCGCTCGCTCTTGAACAGCCCCGCGGCGCGGATGGCGTCCAGTTCGGCCTGGACGTGTTGGTTGAATGCGGCGACGCTGGTCATGAGCTTTGTCCTTCAGGCACAATCGTGTTCAATGCAAATTGCTTTGTTCGATATATCGAACAGATGTGCAGTATCAGGAACATCCGCGGTTTCGTCAAGCCGCCTCGACCGGAATCCACCACGACATCATGGCCCGCAACCTGTCCGTCGAGCCCCCCCGGGTCGGCAATACCCTGGCCGAACTGCGCCAATTGCGCGCCCTGTCCCTGGACGAGCTATCGCGCCTGGCCGGGGTGTCGAAGTCGATGCTGTCGCAGATCGAGCGCAACCAGGCCAACCCGACGGTGGCGGTGGTCTGGCGCCTGGCCAACGCGCTGGGCGTACCGCTGGGCCAGCTCCTGGACGGCGAGCGCCCCGCGCTGCCCGCCATCACCACCGTGGCCGGCCACGCGACGCCCTCGCTGCGCAGCCCCGACGGCAAGTGCGAGCTGCGCATCCTGGGGCCGATCGAGCTGGCCGGCCAGTTCGAGTGGTACGAGCTGACGGTGCAGCCGGGCGGCCGCCTGGAATCGGAGGCGCACGAACCCGGTTCGCGCGAGCACCTGACGGTGCTGGGCGACGGCACGCTGGAGGTGCGTTCGGGCGCCGACGTGTCGACCCTGCAGGCCAACGAGACCGCGCGCTACGTCGTCGACGTGCCGCACTCGATCGCGAACCCGGGCGAGCGCGTCGTCAACGCGCTGCTGGTCGTGGTGCACCCGGCCTGACGCTCGCGCGCTCAGGCGGGCAGCACCTCGGCCAGCGTGATCGCCGCGATCCCCAGCTTGCCGCGCGCCGGCGCGAGCGCCTCGATCGGCGCCAGCAGCAGCGCGTCGACCAGCGGCGCCAGCGGCGTGTGCGCCGGATCGCACAGCAGCACGTAGCGCTGCTGGCCTTCCTCGTCGAGCCGGCCGACCCAGTCGAGGTCCATCAGCGCCTCCAGGACGGATTCGATCTTCAGCGGGTCGATGCGCAGGGTCGACGCCAGCGCGATGCCGGTCAGGCCGTGCTCGCCGGCCTCGCGGCTGCGCTGCAGGCGGCGCACGATCTCGAGCCCCAGCGCGAACGACTGGCCGGGCCGGCTGCCGTGCTGCACCAGGTTGAGCCGCAGGCTCGGCGCGTAGGCCGCGATCACGGCGCCCAGCAGCACGATGACCCAGCCCAGGTAGATCCACAGCAGGAAGATCGGCACCGTCGCGAACGCGCCGTAGACGCTCGAGTACGAGGTCATGTGCGTGAGGTACCAGCCCAGCGAGCGCCGCGCCACCTCGAAGCCGGTGGCCACGAACAGCCCGCCGGCGACCGCGTGGCGCCAGGCCACGGGGGCGTGCGGCACGTAGTGGTACAGCGCGCTCATCGCGCCGCCGAGGGCGATGAATTCCACCAGCGACAGCGAGAAGCTCACCCCGCCCGGCATCTGTTGCACCAGCCCGCTGGACGCCGAGATGGCGTACGACGTCAGCGTGAGGCTGGCGCCCAGCAGCAGCGGGCCGAGCGTGAGCGCCGCCCAGTAGATCAGCACGCGCTGGGCGATCGGGCGCGGCTTGCGCACGCGCCAGATCGCGTTGAGCGTGCGGTCGATCGTCAGCATCAACGCCATCGCCGTGAGGCCCAGCGCGATCAGGCCGGCGGTGCCCAGGCGGCTCGCCTTGGTGGCGAACATCGTCAGCGCACCCAGCACCGGCTTGGCGATGTTGGGCGGCACCAGCGTCTGCAGGAAGTACTTCTCCAGCCCGGCCTGGAAGCTGCCGAACATCGGGAAGGCCGTGAAGACGGCCAGCATCACGGTCAGCAGGGGCACGAGCGAGATCAGCGTCGTGAAAGTCAGGCTGCTGGCGGTCAGCCCCAGGCGGTCGTCACGAAAGCGCTCGCGCAGGGTGCGCAGCGTCTCGAACCAGGGCCAGGTGCGCAGCGCCTGCATCGGGCCGGCGAGCGCCTGGCCCAGGGGCGTGGTCAGTGTCTTGGAAACGGTCATGGCGACTATCATGCCAAACATGGCCGACCGCTCTCCCCTCGACTCCGCGTCCCCCGACGCCATCACCGCGGCCACGCGCGTCGTCGCGGTCGTCGCGGCGCTCGCGCTGCTGGGCCTGGCCATCGGCTGGGAGCTCGTGTGGGCGCGCACCGGCCACGGCACGCTGGTGCTCAAGGCACTGCCGCTCGTGCTCGCCCTGCCCGGGCTGCTGCGGCACCGCATGTACACCTACCGCTGGCTGAGCCTGGCCATCTGGCTCTACGTGGCCGAGGGCGCGGTGCGCCTCGCCGACCGCGCGCCGGCGAACTGGCTGGCAGGCATCGAGCTGGCGCTCTCGCTGGTGCTGTTCGCCGCCTGCGCGACGCAGGTGCGCTGGCGCCATGCGGTCGCCCGGCGCCTGGCCACGGGTGCCGAGCGGCACTGAGATGCCCGTGCCGCGATGAGCTCGCTGCTGGACGACCTGCGGGCCGTCGTGGGCGCGGCCCACGTGCTGGTGGACGACGCCGGTGCCGACACGCTGCTGGCCTGGGAGCGCGACTGGCGCCAGCGCTACCGGGGTCGCAGCCTGTGCGTGGTGCGGCCCGCCAGCGCCGACGAGGTGGCCGCAGTCGTGCGCCGCTGCGCGCGCGAGCCCGGTATCAGCGTGGTGCCCCAGGGGGGCAATACCGGCCTGGTCGGCGGCGGCGTGCCCGACGCGACGCGGCGCCAGGTGGTGCTGAGCACGCGGCGGCTGGTCGCGGTGCGCCGCATCGACGCCGACAACCAGACCCTCACCGTCGAGGCCGGACTCGCGCTGGCGCAGGTGCAGGCCGCCGCCGCCGCGGCCGGGCTGCTGTTCCCGCTGAGCCTGGCCTCCGAGGGCACCTGCACGATCGGCGGCAACCTGGCCACCAACGCCGGCGGCACGCAGGTGCTGCGCTTCGGCAACGCACGCGAACTGTGCCTGGGCCTGGAGGTGGTGACCGCGCAGGGCGAGCTCTGGAGCAGCCTGCACGGGCTGCGCAAGGACAACACCGGCTACGACCTGCGCGACCTGTTCGTCGGCAGCGAAGGCACGCTGGGCATCATCACCGCCGCCACCCTGCGGCTGTTCCCGCAGCCGCGCGCGGGCGTCACCGCGTGGGCGACCTGCCGCACGCTGGTCGACGCGGTGGCGCTGATGCGACGGCTGCGGGCGGCGTTCGACGCCGAGCTGGTCGGCTACGAGGCCATGAATCCGGCTTCGCTGGCGCTGGTCGAGCGGCACTTCGGGGCCCTGCGCGCGCCGCTGCCGCTGGCCGACGCGGACGGACTGCCGCTGTGGTCGGTGCTGGTCGACCTCGCCTCGCCGCACGACGTGGCCGTGCTGCGCGCCGGCGCCGAGGCCGCGCTGGCGGCGGCCCTCGAGGCCGGAGAGGCGGTGGACATCGTGGTCACCGGCAACGAGGCGCAGGCGCACGGGCTATGGCAACTGCGCGAGGCCATCCCGCTCGCGCAGGGGGCCGAGGGCCTGAACATCAAGCACGACATCGGCGTGCCGCTGTCGTCGCTGGCCGACTTCGTGGCCGCTGCCGACGCCGCGCTGGAGGCCGTGGTGCCCGGCGCGCGCCATGTCACGTTCGGCCACCTGGGCGACGGCAACCTGCACTACAACCTGCAGGCGCCCGCGGGCGCCGCGGCACCGGCCTTCCTCGCCGCCAACGAGGCGGCGGTCAACGCCTGCGTCTACGGCGTGGTCGAGCGTTTCGGCGGCACCATCTCGGCCGAGCACGGCATCGGCCGGCTCAAGCGCGCCGAACTGGCGGCCCGCAAGCCGGCGGCGGCGCTGGCGATGATGCGCGCGATCAAGGCGGCGCTGGACCCGCACGGACTGCTCAATCCGGGCGTGCTGCTGCCTGACTGAGCCCGCTACTGCAGCGAGGTCTTGGGCGGCAGCCCGACCGGCAGCGTGAAGACCTCGATGCCTTCGTCGGCCAGCGCCTCGCGTTCCTCGGGCGTGGCCTGGCCGCGGATGGCGCGCGGGTCGGCCTCGCCGTAGTGGATGCGGCGCGCTTCCTCGGCGAAGCGCGGACCGACGTCCTGCGTGTTGTTGAGCAGTTCGGCCACGGCCTCGACGAATCGCTGGGCGGCGTTGCCGTGCAGGGCCATCTCGGTGGCCGGCGCCGGCACGCCGCCGCCCGCGGGCGGGGACGCCGGTCCGGGCGTCTGCGCGGCGACGGGCGCGCGCGCGCCCGACAGGTTCAGGCGCGGCGCGCTCGGCAGGCGCATCACCTCGGCGTTGCCGCAGACCGGGCAATCGAGCAGGCCGCGTTCGCGCTGCGCGGCGTAGTCGTCCTCGGAGGCGAACCAGCCTTCGAAAGGATGGCCGGCGCCGCAGCGCAGGTCGAGCACCTTCATCGCCGGATCATCCGCGCCGCGTTCATTCGGCGGCCTGCCAGGCGGGCGTCCAGGCGCCCTCGTGCCACTGCTGGAGCTTGAGCAGCCCCACCATCGTCTTGGCATCGGTGAGCTCGCCGCTGGCCGACAACGCGCGCAGCGCGGCCTCGGTCATCGTGCGCACCTCGAGATACTCGCCGTCGTCGAGCTCCTGCGCGCCGGCCACGAGGCCGCGCGCGAACCAGATGTCGATGAACTCGTTGGAGTAGGCCGGCGCGTTGTGCAGGCAGCCCGCGTAGGCCCACTCGGTGGCGCGAAAGCCCGTCTCCTCGCGCAGCTCGCGCACGGCGCAGTGCAGAGAGGTCTCGTCCGGGTCGAGCTTGCCGGCCGGGAATTCCAGCAGCACGCGGTCCAGCGGGTAGCGGTGCTGACGCTCGACCACCAACTGGCCGTCGTCGGCGATCGGCACGATCATCACCGCGCCCGGATGCACGATGTGCTCGCGGAAGGCGGGCTGTCCGCCGGGAAGGCGGATCTCGTCGCGGCGGACCTGCAGGAAGCTGCCCTGGAAGACCACGTCGGAGCGGACGCGGCGTTCGACGAGGTGCTCGTCGACGCCGTCCATCGCGCGTACCGGCGAACCACCGGCGACGATGGCCTCGAGGTCCTTGCCGGTCACGCGCGCACCGCTTCCATCAGGTGCTGAACGCCTTGAGGACGGCGTCGCGGCACATGTTCATCAGGCCGTCGGGCAACAGGCCGAAGCCGAGGGCAGCCAGGCCGTTGAGGGCCAGCAGCACGGTGGCGCCGGCCTCGCCGCGGACCGGCGACGGGTCGACCGGCTCGTCGAAGAACATGGTCTTGACGATGCGCAGGTAGTAGTACGCGCCGATCAGCGACAGCAGCACGGCGACCACCGCCAGGATGATGTAGCCCTTGATGCCGGTGCTCACCAGCGCCTGCAGCACGGCGAACTTCGCGTAGAAGCCGACCAGCGGCGGAATGCCGGCCAGCGAGAACATGAACAGCGCCATCACGCCGGCGATCCACGGCGAGCGCTCGCCGAGGCCGGCGAGGTCGGAGATCTCCTCGCTCTCGAAGCCGTGGCGCGACAGCACCATGATCAGGCCGAAGGTGCCCAGCGTGGTCAGCACGTAGGTGACGATGTAGAACAGCGCCGAGCTGTAGCCGTTGACGGCGTTGGCGGTGTCCACGTTGATCACGGTGGGCGTGAAGCCGAGCAGCATGAAGCCCAGCTGCGCGATGGCCGAGTAGGCCAGCAGGCGCTTGAGGTTGGACTGCGCGATGGCGGCCAGGTTGCCCAGCGTCATCGACACCACCGACAGCACGATCAGCATCTCCTGCCAGTCCGTGGCCAGGCCCGACAGGCCCTCGACCAGGATTCGGAAGGTGATGCCGAAGGCCGCCAGCTTGGGCGCGCCGGAGATCAGCAGCGTCACGGCGGTGGGCGCACCCTGGTAGACGTCGGGCACCCACATGTGGAACGGCGCGAGGCCCAGCTTGAACCCCAGGCCGGCGACGATGAACACCAGGCCGAAGGTCAGCACCTGCGGGTTGACCGTGCCCTTGTGGATCGCCTCGAACACGTAGGGAATGTCGAGCGAGCCGGTGGCGCCGTACATCATCGACAGGCCGTACAGCAGGAAGCCGCTGGCCAGCGCGCCGAGGATGAAGTACTTCATCGCCGCCTCGGTGGACACGGCATGGTCGCGGCGCAACGCGGTCAGCGCGTACAGCGACAGGCTCATCAGCTCGAGACCGACGTAGACCACCAGGAAGTTGTTGGCCGACACCATCACCGAGATGCCCAGCAGCGAGAACATCGCCAGCGACAGGAACTCGCCCTTGAGCAGGTCGCGCGAGGCCAGGTAGGGGCGCGCGAAGCCGAGCGTGACCATCGTGGCCAGCGCGGCCGCCATCGCCAGCAGGTGGCCCAGCGGGTCGACGACGACCATGCGCGACATGCCGTAGCCGGTCAGGCCCAGCTGCAGCTCGTGCAGGTGCATCAGCGCGAGGACGGCCAGCGAGACCTGCGCGATCCAGAACGTGAGGTTCAGGCGCGACTCGGAGGCGTTGACGCCGACCAGGGCCACCACCGAGGTCATCAGCAGCAGGAAGATCTCGGGGTAGACGATCGGCAACGTGGTCAATTGAATCATGGGGCTCTTTCCGCGACGCTCAGATCAGCTTGGGCTGGGCGACGTGCTTCAGCAATGCGTCCACCGAGGCCTGCATGACGTCGGTGAAGGGCTTCGGGTACAGGCCCATCGCGAGGACGGCGACGGCGAGAACCGCGAGCATGAAGAATTCGCGGGGGTTGATGTCCTTCAGGCGGCTGACGCTACCCTTGGTCACCGGTCCGAAGTAGACGCGCTTGACCATCCACAGCGTGTAGGCGGCGCCGAAGATCAGCGCGGTGGCCGACAGCGCGGCCACCCAGAAGTTGTAGCCGGTGGTGGCCAGGATGACCATCCACTCGCCGACGAAGCCGGCGGTGCCCGGCAGGCCGCAGTTGGCCATCGCGAACAGCACGGCGAAGGCGGCGAACATCGGCATCGTGTTGGCCACGCCGCCGTAGGCCGAGATCTCGCGCGAGTGCACGCGGTCGTACAGCACGCCGATGCCCAGGAACATGGCGGCCGAGACGAAGCCGTGCGAGATCATCTGGACGATCGCGCCTTCCATGCCCAGCGCGTTGAAGATGAAGAAGCCCAGCGTGCAGAAGCCCATGTGGGCGATCGACGAATACGCGACCAGCTTCTTCATGTCGGTCTGCACCATCGCGACCAGGCCGATGTAGACCACGGCGATCAGCGACAGCGTGATGATCAGCCAGGCCCAGTGGTGGCTGGCGTCGGGGGCGATCGGCAGCGAGAAGCGCAGGAAGCCGTAGGCGCCCAGTTTCAGCATGATCGCGGCCAGCACGGCGGAGCCGCCGGTGGGGGCCTCGACGTGGACGTCCGGCAACCACGTGTGCACCGGCCACATCGGCACCTTGACGGCGAACGCGGCGAGGAACGCGAAGAACAGCGCAGTCTGCGCGGTCATCGACAGCGGCAGCTTGTGCCACGCGAGGATGTCGAAGCTGGCGCCGGACTGGATGTACAGGTAGACGATGGCCACCAGCATCAGCAGCGAGCCGAGCAGCGTGTAGAGGAAGAACTTGAACGACGCGTAGATGCGGCGCGGGCCGCCCCACACCCCGATGATGATGTACATCGGGATCAGCGTGGCCTCGAAGAACGTGTAGAACAGCAGGCCGTCGACGGCGGCGAACACGCCGATCATCAGGCCCGACAGGATCAGGAACGCGGCCATGTACTGGTTCACGCGCTCGGTGATCACCTCCCACGCGGAGATCACGACGACCACCGTGATCAGCGCGGTCAGCAGCACGAACCACACCGAGATGCCGTCCACGCCGAGGTGGTAGTGCGCGTTGAAGCGCTCGATCCAGGTCAGGTCGGTCTGGAACTGCATGCCCGCCTGCGCGTTGTCGAACCCGGTGATCAGCGGGATCGTGACCAGGAACGACGCGAGCGCGAAGACCAGCGACAACCAGCGGACGACGCGCGCATTCTCGTCGCGTCCCAGCGCCAGCAACACCACCCCTGCCAGGATCGGCAGCCAGATGGCCAGGTTCAAAAAGATCATTCTTGTTCTCCGCCGGCTCGAATCAGTGAGCGATGCTCAGGACGACACTGTGAAGGTAAGGCCCGAGCTGCCAGGTCAACAGACCGAACACGCCCAGGATCATCACCAGGGCATACCAATAGAGGTGGCCGGTCTGGACCAGTCGCACGACACCGGAGATGGCGCCGACGAGGCGCGCGGAACCGTTGACGAACAGCCCGTCGATCAGGCCCTGGTCGCCGCCCTTCCACAGGCCGCGGCCCAGCAGGCGCGCGCCCGCGGCGAGGACGTTCTCGTTGAACCAGTCGAAGTAGTACTTGTTCTCGAGGATGCGGATGAACGGCGCGAAGACCTTCGCGGCGGCGTCCGACAGCGAGGGCTTGACGATGTACATCACGTAGGCCAGCACGACCCCGGCCAGCGCCAGCAGGAACGGCAGCGAGGCGAAGGCATGCAGGCCCATGCCGAGCGCGCCGCCGTTCTCGTTGAAGTCCTTGGCCAGCTCTTCCATCGCCGGGTGCTTCTCGGTATTGAAGAAGATCGAGGTGGCGAAGAACTTGCCGTACAGCATCTCCTTGATCGTCCAGCCGCCGATGACGGCCGACGGGATCGCCAGCAGCGCCAGCGGCAGCGTGACCACCCACGGCGACTCGTGCGGCGTGTGGTCGCCATGGCCGTGGCCATGGTCGTCGTGCGCGTGCGCATCGTGCGCGTGGGCGCCGTGAGCCACCGCGTGGCCGTGGTCGCCGTGCGCGTCGTCCTCCTCCAGCGGCGGCGCCGGTTCTTCCGCCGCGGCGGGGAACGGCTTGTCGTGGAAGCGTTCCTGGCCGTGGAAGACCAGGAAGAACATGCGGAACGAGTAGAACGCCGTGACGAACACGCCGATGGTCACCGACCAGATCGCGAAGGTGGCGCCCGGCAGGTGGCTGGCGTGCGCCGCCTCGATGATCGAGTCCTTCGAGTAGAAGCCCGAGAAGAACGGCGTGCCGATCAGCGCGAGCGAGCCGATCAGCGACGTCCAGTACGTGATCTTCATGTACTTGCGCAGGCCGCCCATGTTGCGGATGTCCTGGTCATGGTGCATGCCCATGATCACGGAGCCGGCCGCGAGGAACAGCAGCGCCTTGAAGAACGCGTGCGTCATCAGGTGGAACACGGCCACCGGGTAGGCCGACAGGCCCAGCGCCACGGTCATGTAGCCCAGCTGCGACAGCGTGGAATACGCGACGACGCGCTTGATGTCGTTCTGGATGATGCCCAGGAAGCCCATGAACAGCGCGGTGATCGAGCCGATGACCAGCACGAAGTTCAGCGCGGTGTCCGACAGCTCGAACAGTGGCGACATGCGCGTGACCATGAAGATGCCGGCCGTCACCATGGTGGCGGCGTGGATCAGCGCAGAGATCGGCGTCGGGCCTTCCATCGAGTCGGGCAGCCACACGTGCAGCGGGAACTGCGCGCTCTTGCCCATCGCGCCGATGAACAGGCAGATGCAGGTGACGGTGATCAGGTTCCAGTCGGTACCGGCGCCGAAGGGCAGCGTCGCCAGGCCGCCGGGCTTCGTGAAGGCCTCGAACGCCTCCGCGTAGTTCAGCGTGTGCGCGTAGGTGGCGATCAGGCCGATGCCCAGGATGAAGCCGAAGTCGCCGACCCGGTTGACCAGGAAGGCCTTCAGGTTGGCGAAGATCGCCGTGGGCTTCTTGAACCAGAAGCCGATCAGCAGGTACGACACCAGGCCCACCGCTTCCCAGCCGAAGAACAGCTGCAGGAAGTTGTTGCTCATGACGAGCATCAGCATCGAGAACGTGAACAGCGAGATGTAGGAGAAGAAGCGCTGGTAGCCCGGATCCTCTTCCATGTAGCCGATGGTGTAGATGTGCACCATCAGCGACACGAAGGTGACGACGCACATCATCATCGCGGTCAGGCCGTCGATGAGGAAGCCGACTTCCATCTTCAGGCCGCCGGCGTTCATCCACTCGTAGACGGTGCCCGAGAAGTGGGCGCCGTCGTTGACGACCGACCACAGGGTGGAGGCCGACAGCAGGAAGGCGATCAGCACGCCCAGGATGGTGACGCGGTGCGCGTTCGCGCGGCCGATCTTGTGGCCGAACAGGCCGGCGACGATCGCGCCGACCAGCGGCGCCACCGGAACGGCGATCAGGGACGTGAGGGAAAGGTTGGCGGACATGGTATCGATCAACCCTTCAGCGCGTCGAGTTCGTCGGCGGCGATGGTGGCGCGATTGCGGAACAGCACCACCAGGATGGCGAGGCCGATCGCGGACTCGGCCGCGGCCACGGTCAGGATGAAGAACACGAAGACCTGGCCGGCCATGCGGTCCTGCGTCACCGGCAGGTAGTGCGAGAAGGCCACGAAGTTCAGGTTGACCGCCAGCAGCATCAGCTCGATGGCCATCAGCAGCACGATCAGGTTGCGGCGGTTCAGGAAGATGCCGACCACCGACAGCGCGAACAGCATGCCGCCCAGCGTCAGGTAGTGGGCGAGCGAGATGTCACCGATGTTCATGCCTTGCCTCCCTCTTTGCCGGCTTCGGCCGCGGGGGCCGCCGGAACCGACGCGACTTCCACTGTCGGCGCCATCTTGACGATGCGCAGGCGGTCGGCCTTGTGCGCGCGCAGCGCCAGGTTGGGGTCGAACGCCTTGCTGTCCTTGCGCTCGCGCAGCGTCAGCGCGATGGCGGCGACGATGGCCACCAGCAGCAGCACCGCGGCGACCTGCAGCGGGTACAGGTAGTTGGTGTAGACCTCGATGCCCAGCAGGCGGGTGTTGCCCATCTTCAGGGCCTGCAGGTCGACCGGCGCGTCGGTGACGCGGAAGCCGCCCATCAGCACCAGGGCCATCTCGAGGGCGATCAGCACGCCCACCAGGGCGGCGATCGGGAAGTGCTTCCAGAAGCCCACGCGCAGTTCCTCGGTATTGATGTCGAGCATCATCACCACGAACAGGAACAGCACCATGACGGCGCCGACGTAGACGAGGACCAGCGTGATGGCCAGGAACTCGGCCTTCAGCATCATCCACAGGCACGAGGCATTGAAGAAGGCCAGCACCAGGAACAGCGCGGCATGCACGGTCGATCGCGCGGTGATCACACCGAACGACGAGGCCAGCAGCACGGCCGAGAAAATGTAGAACAGGGCGGATGTTGTTGTCATGGCAATACCAGGCCAGTGACCGCTACGGGCGCGGGGGCGCCTCAGCGGTACTTGGCGTCGGCCTCCTTGGCGGCGGCGATTTCGCGTTCGTAGCGGTCACCCACGGCGAGCAGCATGTCCTTCGTGAAGTACAGGTCGCCCCGCTTCTCGCCGTGGTACTCGAAGATGTGGGTCTCGACGATCGAGTCGACCGGGCAGCTCTCCTCGCAGAAGCCGCAGAAGATGCACTTGGTCAGGTCGATGTCGTAGCGCGTGGTGCGGCGGCTGCCGTCGGCGCGCACGTCGGACTCGATCGTGATGGCCATCGCGGGGCACACGGCCTCGCACAGCTTGCAGGCGATGCAGCGTTCCTCGCCGTTCTCGTACCGACGCAGCGCGTGCAGGCCGCGGAAGCGCGGGCTCATCGGCGTCTTCTCTTCCGGGAACTGCACGGTGATGGTCGGCGAGAAGAAGTACTTCCCGGTCACCCGCATCCCGCGGAACAGTTCCATGAGCAGGAAGCTCGAGAAGAAGTTCTTGAACGAGAACGAGGGCGTGGCAGTGGTGGTAGCAGACATGGTTTTCTAGCCTCGCCTTATTTCCAGATCGACAGCGGCGACTGCATCCACAGACCGACGACGACCAGCCAGACCAGCGTCACGGGGATGAAGATCTTCCAGCCCAGACGCATGATCTGATCGTAGCGATAGCGCGGGAACGTGGAACGCACCCACAGGAACATCGTGACGACGACGAACACCTTGGCGAACAGCCAGATGAAGTGCGGGATGAAGTCGAGGAACGCGAACGGGCTCAGCCAGCCGCCCAGGAACATGATCACGCACAGCGTCGAGACCAGGATCATGTTGGCGTACTCGGCCAGGAAGAACATCGCGAACGCCATGCCCGAGTACTCGACCATGTGGCCGGCGACGATTTCGGACTCGCCCTCGACGACGTCGAACGGCGCGCGGTTGGTCTCCGCCAGGCCCGAGATGAAGTAGACGACGAAGATCGGCAGCAGCGGCAGCCAGTTCCACGACAGGATGCCCACGCCGTGCGAGGCCATCATGCCCTTGCCCTGCAGCATGACGATGTCGCCCAGGTTCATGGTGCCCGAGACCATCAGCACCACGACCAGGCAGAAGCCCATCGCGATCTCGTAGCTGACCATCTGCGCCGAGGCGCGCAGCGCGCCCAGGAACGCGTACTTGGAGTTCGAGGCCCAGCCGGCGACGATCACGCCGTAGACCTCCAGCGAAGTGATGGCCATGACGAACAGCAGGCCGGCATTGACGTCGGCGAGCACGACGCCCGGATCGAACGGCACCACGGCCCAGGCGGCCAGCGCCGGCATGATCGTCATCACCGGCGCGACGAAGAACAGGCCCTTGTTGGCGGCCGTCGGGCGGACGATCTCCTTGAAGATCAGCTTGACGGCGTCGGCGATCGGCGTGAGCAGGCCCAGCGGGCCGACGCGGTTCGGGCCCGGCCGGATCTGCGTCCAGGCGATGGCCTTGCGTTCCCACAGCGTGAGGTAGGCGACCAGGCCCAGCAGCGGCAGGATGACGGCGACGATGCGGACCAACGCCCACAGCACGGGCCAGACGATGCCGCCCAGGTGGGCGAAGCCCCATTGATTGATGGAATCGATCATTGGTTTTCTTTGCTCCGCTGCGGGTCAGGCCTTGGCCACCGAGATGGCGCCGAACGACGGGCCCAGTGCAGCGGTCAGCACGTGGCCAGCCGGCACGCGCACGGCCGTCGGGGCGAGCGTCTTGTCCAGGCGCGCGGCCAGCACGACGCTGGCGTCGCCCTGGCTGAGGCGCACCTTGTCGCCGGCCGCCAGGCCGAGGTCGGCCCACAGCTGGCTGGGAAGCGAGGCCTGCGGGGCGCGCGCGTCGGCGGTCAGCTGCAGCGACAAGGCGCGCCGCACCAGGCTGTCGGTCGAGTAGATCGGCACGTCGGCGATGCGTTCGAGGCCGGCGACCGCGTCGGTGACCAGCGAGGCCGGCAGCGCGGCGTCGTTGCCCAGACGCGCGGCCAGCGTGGACTGGTCGCCCAGCGCCTCCGCCAGCACCTCGTCGGCGGACTGCTGGGCGAAGCCCGGCAGGCCCAGCATGTCGCCCAGCACGCGCAGCACCTTCCAGGCCGGGCGCGTCTCGCCCAGCGGACGCACGACACCCTGGAAGGACTGCACGCGCCCTTCGGCGTTGACGTAGGTGCCGGCGGTCTCGGTGAACGGCGAGATCGGCAGCAGCACGTCGGCGACGTCGGCGGCGGCGTTGCGGAAGGAGGTCAGCGCGACCACCAGGCCCGAGCCGCCGAGGGCGGCGCGCGCGGCGGCGGCGTTGGCGGCGTCGAGCTCGGGCTCGACGTTGAGCAGGAACAGCGCCTTCATGGGCTGCGACAGCATCTGGCCGGCGTTCAGGCCGCCGGCGCCCGGCAGCGCGTTGACCAGCTGCGCGCCCACGGTGTTGCCGGCTTCGCCCAGGTAGCCGCAGGTGGCGCCGGTCGCCTTGGCGATCCATTGCGCCAGTGCCAGCAGCGTCGAGGCCTGCGGGTGCTGCGCGGCGGCGTTGCCCAGCAGCACCGCCTTCGCGCTGCCGTTGAGCAGCGACGCGGCGACGGCTTCGGCCTGCGGCGTGCAGGTGCCGGCGAACGGCGCGCTGCCGCCCCGGGCCTTGGCGACGCAGTGCGCGATGTCGGCCAACGTGGCGACCCACGCGCTCGGGGCGACGGTCAGGCGGGTGGCGACGGGCATCAGCCAGTCGTCGGCCAGCGCGTTGACGCTGTGGATCTCGGCGCCCTGGCGCGTGGCCTGGCGCAGGCGCTGCGCGAACAGCGGATGGTCCTTGCGCAGGAACGAGCCGACGACCAGCGCGCGGTCCAGCTTGCTCAGCGACGCGATGGAGGTGCCCAGCCAGCGCACGCCGCCGGCGTGCGCGAAGTCGGCGTGGCGGGTGCGGTGGTCGACGCTCTCGCTGCCGAGGGCGCGCACGAGCTTGGCCAGCAGGTGCAGTTCCTCGACGGTGGAGCCGGCGTGGCCCAGCGCACCGATGCCGGCGACGCCGAACTCGCCCTTGACGCGCTTGACGCCGTCGACGACGTAGTTGAGCGCGGTGGGCCAGTCCACTGTCTGCCACTGGCCGCCCTGCTTGATCATCGGGGCGGTCAGGCGGTCGTTGCTGTTGAGGGCCTCGTACGAGAAGCGGTCGCGGTCGGCGATCCAGCATTCGTTGACGTCCTCGTTCTCGTACGGGACGACGCGCAGCACCTGGTTGTTCTTGACCTGGACGACGATGTTGGCGCCGACCGAATCGTGCGGGCTGACGCTGCGGCGGCGGGCGAGTTCCCAGGTGCGGGCCTGGTAGCGGAACGGCTTCGAGGTGATCGCACCCACCGGGCAGATGTCGATCATGTTGCCCGACAGCTCGGAGTCGATCGAGCGGCCGACGAAGGTCTGGATCTCGGCGTGCTCGCCGCGATGAGCCATTCCCAGCTCCATGACGCCGGCCACTTCCTGGCCGAAGCGCACGCAGCGGGTGCAGTGGATGCAGCGGCTCATCTCTTCCATCGAGATCAGCGGGCCGGCCGGCTTGTGGAAGACGACGCGCTTTTCTTCCGTGTAGCGCGACGACGAGCCGCCGTAGCCGACGGCCAGGTCCTGCAGCTGGCACTCGCCGCCCTGGTCGCAGATGGGGCAGTCGAGCGGATGGTTGATCAGCAGGAACTCCATCACGCTCTGCTGCGCCTTGATCGCCTTGTCGCTCTTGGTGCGCACGATCATGCCCTGCGTGACCGGGGTCGCGCAGGCGGGCATCGGCTTGGGCGCCTTCTCGATGTCGACCAGGCACATGCGGCAGTTGGCGGCGATCGAGAGCTTCTTGTGATAGCAGAAGTGCGGGATGTAGGTGTCCGCCGCTTCGGCCGCATGCATCACCATGCTGCCGGGGGGAACGGAGACCTTCTTGCCGTCGAGTTCGATTTCAATCATGAGTGTGTTCGTCTCGATCAGACCGACGCCGGAACCTGGCAGGTCTTGTGTTCAACGTGGTGAACGAACTCGCTGCGGAAGTGCTTGATCATCGCGCGCACGGGCATCGCCGCGGCATCGCCCAGCGCGCAGATGGTGCGGCCCTGGATGTTGTCGGCCACCGAGTTCAGCAGGTCGATGTCTTCCAGCTTGCCGTGGCCGTGCTCGATGCGATCGACCAGGCGCCACAGCCAGCCGGTGCCTTCGCGGCACGGCGTGCACTGGCCGCAGGATTCGTGCTGGTAGAAATAGGACAGGCGCAGCAGGCTCTCGACCATGCAGCGCGAGTCGTCCATCACGATGACGGCGCCCGAGCCCAGCATCGAGCCGGCCTTGGCGATGGAGTCGTAGTCCATCGTCAGCTCCATCATGATCGACGCGGGCAGCACGGGCGCCGACGAGCCGCCGGGGATCACGGCCTTGAGCTTGCGGCCGGTGCGAACGCCGCCGGCGAGCTCGAGCAGCGTCGAGAACGGCGTGCCCATCGGGATCTCGTAGTTGCCCGGCTTGTTGACGTCGCCGACGACCGAGTAGATCTTGGTGCCGCCGTTGTTGGGCTTGCCGCACTCGAGGTAGGCCTGGCCGCCGTTGCGGATGATCCAGGGCACCGCCGCGAAGGTCTCGGTGTTGTTGATCGTGGTGGGCTTGCCGTAGATGCCGAAGCTGGCCGGGAACGGCGGCTTGAAGCGCGGCTGGCCCTTCTTGCCTTCGAGCGACTCGAGCAGCGCCGTCTCCTCGCCGCAGATGTAGGCGCCGAAGCCGTGGAAGCCGTGCAGCTGGAAGCTGAAGTTCGAGCCGAGGATGTTGTCGCCGAGATAGCCGGCGGCACGCGCCTCGGCCAGGGCTTCCTCGAAGCGCTCGTAGATCTCGAAGATCTCGCCGTGGATGTAGTTGTAGCCCACCGAGATGCCCATCGCGTAGGCCGCGACGATCATGCCCTCGATGACGATGTGCGGGTTGAACGCGAGGATGTCGCGGTCCTTGCAGGTACCCGGCTCGCCTTCGTCGGAATTGCAGACGAGGTACTTCTGGCCCGGGAACTGGCGCGGCATGAAGCTCCACTTCAGGCCGGTGGGGAAGCCGGCGCCGCCGCGGCCGCGCAGGCCCGAGGTCTTGACCTCGGCGACCACCTGGTCGGGTGTCATGCCGCCCTCGCCTGCCAGGATCTTGCGGATGGCCTGGTAGCCGCCGCGCGCCTCGTAGTCCTTCAGGCGCCAGTTCTTGCCATCGAGGCCCGCCATGATCTGCGGGTCGATGTGGCGGTTGTGGAAGGCGGTCTCGACGCCTTGCGACTTGAATCGGGAAAGATCGACCATAAGGTGTACTCAGCCTCTCACTTGGCCTGCGCGAGCGTCGCGAGCAGGTCGTCGATGCGGTCGTTGGTCATGAAGCTGATCATCTCGCGGTCGTTGACCAGCATCACCGGCGAATCGGCGCAGGCGCCCAGGCATTCGCTCTGCTGCACGGTGAACTGGCCGTCGGCCGTGGTGCCGCCGACGGCGACACCGAGCTTCTTGCAGACATGGGCCAGGGCGGCCTGGCCGTCGCGCAGCTGGCACGGCAGGTTGGTGCAGACGTTGATCTTGAACTTGCCAACCGGCTGCTGGTTGTACATGTTGTAGAACGTCGTGACCTCGTAGACGGCGATCGGCGCCATGCCCAGGTAGGCGGCGACCTCGTCCTCGGCGTCGCGCGAGACCCAGCCGCGTTCGGCCTGGACGATGCTCAGGCAGGCCATGACGGCCGACTGCTTCTGCTCGGGCGGGAACTTGGCGACTTCGCGCGCGAAGCGCTCCAGCATGTCGGCCGGGAACGGCACGTGCGCGGGGGTGTTTTCGGACTGCATCATCGATCGATCTCGCCAAACACGATGTCCATGGTGCCGATGACGGCGACTGCGTCGGCGATCATGTGGCCGCGCGACATCTCGTCCATCGCGGCCAGGTGGGAAAAGCCGGGCGCGCGGATCTTCAGGCGGTACGGCTTGTTCGCGCCGTCGCTGATCAGGTAGATGCCGAACTCGCCCTTCGGGTGCTCGACGGCGGCGTAGGCCTCGCCTTCGGGCACGTGGAAGCCTTCGGTGAAGAGCTTGAAGTGATGGATCAGCTCCTCCATGTTGGACTTCATCTCGGTGCGGGTGGGCGGCGCGACCTTGTGGTTGGTCGTGATGACCGGGCCCGGATTCGCGCGCAGCCACTTGCTGCACTGCTGGATGATCCGGTTGGCCTCGCGCATTTCCTGCACGCGCACCAGGTAGCGGTCGTAGACGTCGCCGTTGACGCCCACGGGAACGTCGAAGTCCATCTTGGCGTAGACGTCGTAGGGCTGCGTCTTGCGCAGGTCCCAGGCGATGCCGCTGCCGCGCAGCATCGGGCCGGTGAAGCCGAGGTTCTTCGCGCGCTCGGGCGTGACGACGCCGATGCCCACGGTGCGCTGCTTCCAGATGCGGTTCTCGGTCAGCAGCGTCTCGTACTCGTCGACGCGGCCCGGGAACTTGCGGCAGAAGTCGTCGATGAAATCGAGCATCGTGCCCTGGCGGTTCTCGTTCATGCGCGAGATCGCCTTGGCGTTGTGGATGCGCGAAGCCTTGTACTGCGGCATCGTGTCGGGCAGGTCGCGGTAGACGCCGCCCGGGCGGAAGTAGGCCGCGTGCATGCGGGCGCCGGACACCGCCTCGTACAGGTCGAACAGGTCCTCGCGCTCGCGGAACGCGTACAGCAACACGTTCATCGCGCCGCAGTCGAGCGCGTGCGCGCCCAGCCACATCAGGTGGTTGAGCAGGCGCGTGATCTCCGCGAACATCACGCGGATGTACTGCGCGCGCTCGGGCACGTCGACGCCCAGCAGCCGCTCGATGGCCAGGCAGTACGCGTGCTCGTTGGCCATCATCGAGACGTAGTCGAGGCGGTCCATGTAGGGCAACGACTGGATGTAGGTCTTGGACTCCGCCAGCTTCTCGGTGGCGCGGTGCAGCAGCCCGATGTGCGGGTCGGCGCGCTGGATGACTTCGCCGTCGAGCTCGAGCACGAGGCGCAGCACGCCGTGCGCGGCCGGATGCTGGGGCCCGAAATTGAGCGTGTAGTTCTTGATTTCAGCCATGGAGTGCGGTCCGGTCAGGCGCCGCGCGGAAGCAGCAGCGGAGGTCGTGACGAGCGGTGGCGGCCATCAATGCAGGCCGCCGTAGTTGTCTTCGCGGATGACGCGCGGCGTGATCTCGCGCGGCTCGATCGTGACGGGCTGGTAGACCACGCGGCGCTGTTCGGCGTCGTAGCGCATCTCCACGTGGCCGGTGACCGGGAAGTCCTTGCGCATCGGGTGGCCGATGAAGCCGTAGTCGGTCAGGATGCGGCGCAGGTCGTCGTGGCCCTCGAAGATGATGCCGAACATGTCGAACGCCTCGCGCTCGAACCAGTTGGCCGAGTTCCACACCGGCGTGAGCGCCGGCACCACCGGCAGGTCGTCGTCGGCGGCGAACACCTTCAGGCGCAGGCGCCAGTTGTTGGCCAGCGACAGCAGGTGGGAGACCACGCAGAAGCGCGCGCCATCCCAGGGCATGTCCTTGTACGACGAGTAGTCGACGCCGCACAGGTCGACCAGCTGCTCGAAGCCGAGCGTCTTGTCGTCGCGCAGTTGCTTGGCCACGGCGAGGTAGTCGGCCGCGGCCACGGTGATCGTGATCTCGCCACGCTCGCGCTTGAACTGCGCGATGCGGGCACCCAGGGCGGCTTCCAGAGCGGCCTGCAGGGCGTCGAGTCGTTGGGTCATTTTTAGCTGTCTTCCTGAAAGACATTCGGACGCGGGTTCAGGCGCGGGCGATGGTGTTCTCGCGGCGGATCTTGGCCTGCAGCTGCAGGATGCCGTACAGCAGCGCCTCGGCGGTGGGCGGGCAGCCCGGCACGTAGACGTCCACCGGCACGATGCGGTCGCAGCCGCGCACGACGGAGTAGCTGTAGTGGTAGTAGCCGCCGCCGTTGGCGCATGAGCCCATCGACAGGACCCAGCGCGGCTCGGCCATCTGGTCGTAGACCTTGCGCAGCGCCGGCGCCATCTTGTTGCACAGCGTGCCGGCGACGATCATCAGGTCGCTCTGGCGCGGGCTGGGACGGAACAGCATGCCGAAGCGGTCGATGTCGTAGCGGGCGGCGCCCGCGTGCATCATCTCGACCGCGCAGCACGCGAGGCCGAAGGTCATCGGCCACAGGGAGCCGGTCTTGGACCAGTTGACGAGGACGTCGACCGAGGTGGTGACGAATCCCTCTTTCAGGAGGCCTTCATTGCCTTTGGGTGCAGCCATGGTGTTGTCGCTCGGGATGCCGGGATCACTCCCAGTCCAGCGCGCCCTTTTTCCATTCGTAGATGAAGCCGACGACCAGGATCGCCAGGAAGAGCATCATTGCCCAGAAACCGGTGGCGCCGATGTCGCGCAAGGCGACGGCCCACGGGAACAGGAATGCGATCTCGAGATCGAACAGGATGAACAGGATCGCCACGAGGTAGTAGCGAACGTCGAACTTCATGCGCGCGTCTTCGAAGGCCTCGAATCCGCACTCGTACGGAGAGTTCTTCTGCGCGTCGGGACGACGGGGGCCGAGCAGGAAGCCCAGCGCCTGGGGCAGGACGCCGATGGCCACCCCGACCAGGATGAACAGGATGACGGGGAGATAGGCGGACAGGTCCATGGCTAGATTCTTGTCGTTTGCAGGCTGCGTCGATTTGTCCGGGGACAGAAAAAAGAGCGCCTCGACAGATCACAGCTTGCTGATCCCGAGTGCGCCCGCACGTTTCGCCGTCCGTCTCACGTGAATGACGCAGGGCGCGCCGGCCGCTGCGCTCAGAGGGTGAGTCGCGACCAATTCAATACTCGATAAATCCTGGTGCCGACGGCGAGACTCGAACTCGCACAGCTTTCGCCACTACCCCCTCAAGATAGCGTGTCTACCAATTTCACCACGTCGGCATGAATGACCATCGGTCATCCGGCAATACCTGATCAGTTCAGTTTGCGTGAGGGATATGGCTCACTGAACAGCCTCACATTCTATAGCGAAAAAAACAGTGTTTACCTGCATCCGCTACAGAAAGTTGGCGTGATCGTCGCATCAACGCGTCGGGATGCCCTGCACGCCCGACACGGCCGAGGCCGGTGCCAGGACGGCGGCCGAAGCGGCGCTCACCGGCGCGCTGGCGACGATGGCCGCCGCGGTCGCAGCGTCGAGGCGGTTGACCTCGATGGCGTGCGCGCTGCCGCGGCCGGTGGAGATCACCGACATGCCCAGCGTGGTGGCGAAGAACACCGTCGCGCAGATCGCGGTGGAGCGCGACAGGAAGTTCGCGCTGCCGGTGGCGCCGAACAGGCTGCCCGAGGCGCCGCTGCCGAACGAGGCGCCCATGTCGGCGCCCTTGCCGTGCTGGATGAGGACGAGGCCGATCATGGCCATCGCCGACAGGATCTGCAGGATGAAGAGAAGGTTGGACCAGACTTGCATTTGCTTGGGACTCCAGGGAACTTGTTTGTTCGGCCGCTCGCACGGCCACTTTTTGTGTCTAGCCGGCCGCCCGGCAGATGGCGACGAAGTCGGCGGCCTTCAACGCGGCGCCACCGATCAGCCCGCCGTCGATGTCGGGCTGCGCCAGCAGCGACGCGGCGTTGTCGGGCTTCATGCTGCCGCCGTACAGCAGCTTCATGGTGTCGGCCTGGGGCGTGGCCGCATGCAGCTGGGCACGGATCAGCGCGTGCATCTCCTGCGCCTGCTCGGGCGTGGCGGTGACGCCGGTGCCGATGGCCCACACCGGCTCGTAGGCGACGACCATCTCGCCCACGCAATGGCCCAGCGCGTGGATGACCGCCGACAGCTGGCGCTTGACGGTGGCCTGCGCAGTGCCCTGCTCGCGCTGGCCCAGCGTCTCGCCCACGCACACGATGGGCGTGAGCCCGCGCGCGAGCACGGCCTTGGCCTTGTCGGCCACGACCTGGTCGGTCTCGCCGTGCATCGCGCGGCGCTCGGAGTGGCCGACGATGACGTAACGGCAGCCGAACTCGGCCAGCATCGAGGCCGAGACCTCGCCCGTGTAGGCGCCCTTGTCGTGCTGCGAGCAGTCCTGCGCGCCCAGGCGCACGTCGCTGCCGGCCAGCGCCACCGCGGCCTCGCTCAGGTAGGGAAACGGCACGCACACGGCCACGTCGCACGCGAACGGACGCGCGGCCAGGATCCCGGACAGCAGCTCGGCGTTGGCCGAGTGCGATCCGTGCATCTTCCAGTTGCCGGCAACGAGTTTCTTGCGCATGGTGTGGGTGTAGGTTCTGGTTGGGGTTTCACGACCACGACAGCATCAGCTTGCCGACGTGGTGGCCCGCTTCCATCGCGGCATGCGCGAGCGACGCCTGCTGCGCGGGGAAGACTTCCTGGATCACCGGCACGACGCGGCGTGCCGCCAGCAGCGGCCACACCTTGTCGCGCAGCGACGCGGCGATGGCGGCCTTGAACGCCACCGGTCGCGGCCGCAGCGTCGAGCCGGTCAGGGTGAGCCGTTTGCGCAGCACCAGGCCGGCATCGACCTGGGCCTTCGTGCCGCCCTGCACCGCGATCAGCACGATGCGGCCGTCCTCGGCCAGGCAGCCGATCTCGCGCGCGACGTAGTCGCCGGCCACCATGTCCAGCACCACGTCGACACCGCGGCCGCCGGTGATCTCCAGCGCGCGTGCCGCGAAGTCCTCCGTGCGGTAGTTGACGGCGTGGTCGGCGCCGAGTTCGACGCAGCGCGCGCACTTGTCGTCCGAGCCGGCGGTGGCGATCACCCGCGCCCCGAACGCCTTGCCCAGCTGGATGGCCGCCACGCCGATGCCGCTGCTGCCGCCCTGCACCAGCAGCCATTCGCCGGCGGCCAGGCGGCCGCGGTCGAAGACGTTGGACCAGACGGTGAAGTAGTTCTCCGGCAGCGCGGCGGCCTCGATGTCGCTGAAGCCCGCGGGCACCGGCAGCACCTGGCCGACCGGCGCCACGCAGTACTCGGCGTAGCCGCCGCCGGCCACGAGGGCGCAGACGCGCTCGCCGACGGCCAGGCCTGCAGCCGCCAGGGCCGCGGCGTCGCCGTCGACGATCGTTCCCGCGAGCTCCAGGCCCGGCAGGTCGGATGCGCCCGGAGGCACCGGATAGTGCCCCTTGCGCTGCAGCACGTCGGGCCGGTTGACGCCCGAGGCCGTCACGCGGATCAACGCCTCGCCCGCGCCCGCGTCCGGGCGCGCGCGCACGACCTCGCGCAGCACCTCGGGACCGCCGAAGCCGGCGATCTCGATGGCGCGCATGGTCGGCGCGTGGGGAGCCAGGTCGCTCACGACAGGAGACGTTGCCGCGCGAGCCGCTTACTGCGGCTGGCGATCGCTCGGTGCGTCGCGATCGAGCAGCGCCTTCATCGACAGCTTGACGCGGCCCTTCTCGTCGGTCTCGAGCACCTTGACCTTGACGATCTGGCCTTCCTTCAGGTAGTCGGTGACCTTCTCGACACGCTCATGGGCGATCTGGCTGATGTGCAGCAGGCCGTCCTTGCCCGGCAGCAGGTTGACCAGCGCGCCGAAGTCCAGGATCTTGGTGACCGGGCCTTCGTAGACCTTGCCCACTTCCACCTCGGCCGTGATCTCCTCGATGCGCTTCTTGGCGGCGGCGGCACGGTCGGCGTCGGTGGACGCGATCGTGATGGTGCCGTCTTCCTCGATGTTGATCTGCGTGCCGGTTTCCTCGGTCAGCGCACGGATGGTCGCGCCGCCCTTGCCGATGACGTCGCGGATCTTTTCCGGGTTGATCTTCATCACGTACAGGCGCGGGGCGAATTCCGAGACCTCGGCGTTGGCGCCGGCCACGGACTCGACCATCTTGCCCAGGATGTGCAGGCGGGCTTCCTTGGCCTGCGCCAGCGCGACCTGCATGATTTCCTTGGTGATGCCCTGGATCTTGATGTCCATCTGCAGCGCGGTGATGCCCTGCGTGGTGCCGGCCACCTTGAAGTCCATGTCGCCGAGGTGATCCTCGTCGCCCAGGATGTCGGTCAGCACCGCGAAGCGCGCGCCGTCCTTGATCAGGCCCATGGCGATGCCGGCCACGTGCGCCTTCAGCGGCACGCCGGCGTCCATCAGCGACAGGCAGCCGCCGCAGACCGAAGCCATCGACGACGAGCCGTTGGACTCGGTGATTTCCGAGACCACGCGCACCGAGTACGGGAACTCTTCCTTGGACGGCAGCACGGCGACCAGGGCGCGCTTGGCGAGACGGCCGTGGCCGATCTCGCGGCGCTTCGGGCTGCCGACGCGGCCGGTCTCGCCGGTGGCGAACGGGGGCATGTTGTAGTGCAGCATGAAGCGCTCGGAGTACTCGCCGGCCAGCGCGTCGATGGTCTGCGCGTCGCGTTCGGTGCCCAGCGTCGTCGCGACGACGGCCTGGGTCTCGCCGCGGGTGAAGATGGCCGAGCCGTGGGCACGCGGCAGCACGCCGGTGCGGATCTCGATGGCGCGCACCGTGCGGGTGTCGCGGCCGTCGATGCGCGGCTCGCCGGCCAGGATCTGGTCACGCACGATCTTGGCTTCGATGTCGAACAGCAGCGCGTCGACCTTGACCGGGTCGACCTTGGTCTCCTCGGTGGCCAGCGCGGCCTTGACTTCGGCCGTGGCGGCGCGCAGCGCCTGCGTGCGGGCCTGCTTGCTGCGGATCTGGTACGCGGCTTCGATCTTGGCCTGGGCCAGCGCGCCGACCTTGGCGATCAGCGCCTCGTCCTTGGCGGGCAGCGCCCACTCGCCGGTCTCGAGCCACAGCGGCTTGCCAGCGTCGCGCACGAGTTCGTGGATCGCGTTGATGGCGATCCTGCCCTGGTCGTGGCCGAACACCACGGCGCCCAGCATGATGTCTTCCGGCAGCTGGTCGGCTTCCGACTCGACCATCAGCACGGCGGCTTCGGTGCCGGCGACCACGAGGTCCAGCTTCGAATCGATGCGCTGCGTCTTGCCCGGGTTGAGCACGTACTCGCCGTTGATGTAGCCCACGCGCGCGGCGCCGATCGGGCCGGCGAACGGGATGCCGGAGACGGACAGCGCGGCGCTGGAGGCGATCAGCGCGGCGATGTCGGCGTCGACCTCGGGGTTGAGCGACATCACGTGCACGACGATCTGCACTTCGTTGAAGAAGCCTTCCGGGAACAGCGGGCGGCACGGGCGGTCGATCAGGCGCGAGGTGAGCGTCTCGAGCTCGCTCGGGCGGCCTTCACGCTTGAAGAAGCTGCCCGGGATCTTGCCGGCGGCGTAGGTCTTCTCGATGTAGTCGACGGTCAGCGGGAAGAAGTCCTGGCCCGGCTTGGCTTCGCGCTTGGCCACGACGGTGGCCAGCACCACGGTGCCTTCGATGTCGACCAGCACGGCGCCGGTCGATTGGCGGGCGATCTCGCCGGTTTCCATGCGAACGGTGTGCGCGCCCCATTGGAACGACTTGGTGACCTTGTTGAACATGCTCATGTTGTTCTTTCTCCGATGTTTGTATGACGCCGTATCGTGGCGGGGGAGACGGGAGACGACCGTTCAGTGGCGGGATGCCATTCCAGCGAGGCTCGCAGGCGGAGCTTCGCTGGAATGACACATCGACGCCGGGATGGCAACGGTTCGAACTCCAAACGCAAAGAGCCTGTCCTGGAGGGTTCCAGACAGGCTCTCTTGGCTCATCAGTGTCTTACTTGCGCAGGCCGAGCTTGCCGATCAGCGCGAGGTAGCGGCTGGCGTCCGTCTTCTTCAGGTAGGACAGCAGGCTCTTGCGCGAGTTGACCATCTTCAGCAGGCCGCGGCGACCGTGGTGGTCCTTGGCGTGCAGCTTGAAATGGGGCGTCAGCGCGTTGATGCGGGCGGTCAGCAG
Organism: uncultured Vitreoscilla sp.; assembly: GCA_964418745.1. Taxonomy (GTDB): domain Bacteria; phylum Pseudomonadota; class Gammaproteobacteria; order Burkholderiales; family Burkholderiaceae_C; genus Scleromatobacter. The sequence continues at coordinate 55,301 of CAYQMX010000023.1, read as the reverse complement.
GGCGACCTGGACTTCCGGGGAGCCGGTGTCGGCGGTGCCGCGGGCGTGGGCGGCGACGATCTCTGCCTTGTTGATGTCAGTCATGCGGATTTCCTGTGATGTTGAATCGGAAACCGGCAGCGCTGACCCGGGACGGATTTCCCGGACTCGCAGCCATGACACGACCGGGGGTCTGCATGGCCTGCTCGGTTTCCTTGACGACTTGCGCACCCGAGTGAAACCGACCCGGGGCGTGCTGGACTTGCCACCGGCGACTCTCCTGAAAAGGAAGGCGACTCCGAGGACAAGCATGGAATTATAGCCGAACCGCAAGGCACCCGCCAATCCGACCCGGCGGGCCGCCCTTCCCCGCCCGGCCCGCCCGGGGCGCCGGCGACGGGCACGCGCCGGCGCCAGGGCGGCCGATCGTGGGATCGGCGGACCGTATTTCAATGCGCGCCGGCGAAAAATATCGCCTCTTGAAATGGTTTCGGACGCGGCCAATTGAGGGTCATGCGACGCTGCCCCCCCCACGCCGAACGGCGACGGGGACGACGTCCAGGAACAGCCCTTTCCAACCAGGAGTCCCCTCATGTTCATCGTTCCCGTCTCCCGTCGCGCCGCCGCCCGCACCCGTGGTTTCGACCGCCTCGTCGACGACGCCTTCGACCACCTGTTCGCCCAGCCCGCCGCCGACGCGTCTCCTGTGCGCCGCCCGGCCATCGACGTCAGCGAATCCGACACCGCCTACGTCGTCACGCTGGACGTGCCGGGCGTCACGCGCGAGGACGTCAAGGTGTCCATCGACGGCCGCAGCGTGAGCATCGTCGCCGAGGCCGCCACGCCCGCGCCTGCCGCCGAGCCCGCTGCCGACACCCCCGACGCCGCCAGGCCCGCCGACCGCGTGATCCTGCGCGAGCGCGCGCCGGCCAGCTTCGCCCGCAGTTTCACGCTGCAGTCCGAGCTCGACCAGGGCGCGTCGCAGGCCAAGCTCGACAACGGCGTGCTGACGCTGACGCTGGTCAAGCGCAACCCGGCGTCGATCCGCCTGACCGTCAACTGAGTTCCTCGACCGGCCGGGTCGCCTGCGGCTTTCCGGCCTTGGCGGCGCGGCCCCAACGCATTGCGCCGCCACCGAGTCCCTCCCGCCGCCTGGCGCGAGGGACTTTTTTTGCCTGCCCGTCAGGCCTGGGCCAGCGGCCAGCGCGGCTTGACGTCGAACGCGTAGTCCAGGCGCGCCAGCGTCGGGTCGGACTGCAGGCGCAACGCCCCGGCCAGCGCGATCATCGCGCCGTTGTCGGTGCACAGGGCCAGCTCCGGGTAGTGCACGCGCAGTCCGCGACGCGCGGCGGCCGCGTCCAGTTCCGCGCGCAGCCGCGTGTTGGCGCCGACGCCGCCGGCCACCACGAGACGTGCCAGCCGCGTCTCCTGCAGTGCGCGCAGCGACTTCTTGACCAGCACCTCGCAGATCGCGGCCTGGGTGCTGGCGGCCAGGTCGGCGCGCTGCGCGTCGGTTGGCGCGGGGCCGAGCTTGCGCGCGGCGGTCATCACGGCCGTCTTCAGGCCTGCGAAGGAGAAGTCGAGGTCGCCGCTGTGCAGCAGCGGACGCGGCAGCGCGAACGCCACCGGGTTGCCGTGCGCGGCCAACGCGGCCAGCGCCGGCCCGCCGGGGTAGCCCAGGCCCAGCAGCTTGGCGGACTTGTCGAAGGCCTCGCCGGCGGCGTCGTCGATGGTCTCGCCCAGCATCTCGTAGCGCCCCACCCCGTCCACCCGCATCAGCTGCGTGTGGCCGCCCGACACCAGCAGCGCCACGAACGGGAACTCGGGCGGGTCGGCCGACAGGAACGGCGACATCAGGTGGCCCTCGAGGTGGTGCACGCCCAGCGTGGGCTTGCCCAGCGAGGCCGCCAGCGCGCAAGCCACGCCCGCGCCCACCAGCAGCGCGCCGGCCAGGCCGGGGCCGCGGGTGAAGGCGACGACGTCGACGTCGGACTTGGTGAGCGCGGCGTCGGCCAGCGCGGCCTCCAGCAGCGGCAGCACGCGCCGGACGTGGTCGCGCGAGGCCAGCTCCGGCACGACGCCGCCGTAGGCCTGGTGCATGCGGATCTGGCTGTGCAGCGCCTGGGAGCGCAGCACGGGCAGCGCGGCGCCTGTGGTTTCCACCAGCGCCACGCCGGTCTCGTCGCAGGAGGATTCAATGCCAAGAACGATCATGAGGCAGTGTAAATGTGCATTAGTCGACTCAAGTCGTTACAAACTCGGTGCCCGTTCTCTTCCGCAAACTCGAATGGGCGGTTTTAATCGTGCACATGGTGATATTCGGCTTCACCAACCGGACGGACAATGCAAGTTGACCGCTGGAACAAACAATACACAGAGCCGTAGACGTCGTTGGGAACCCAGATGCAATACAAACTCACTGCTTGGCCGGACCTGCCTCCGCGATTCCAGAAGACCCCGATGCGCCGCGTCGTCAGCGAGTTGTCCCAGCGTTTCGCCAGCGTGCGCGACCTGGCTCGCAGCAGTGGCGCCAACGCCCGCGATGTCGAGGAACTGATCGCCAAGCTCGACCGCGACGGCATGCTGATGACGCGCGCGACGCCGAAATCGGTCAACCCGTCCGGTGCATGGCAGCAATGGTGGCCCGTGGCCGCCGTGCGCGGCATGGTGCGCGACTGGCGCTGAAGGAATCGGTCCGCGCACCGCGCCACCCTCGCGAAGCGGCCTCCGGGCCGCTTTTTCGTTTCCGGCGCCCGCCGGCGTGTGACAACTGCGCGACCGTGCTCAGTGATTCTCGCGGGCGTGGTTGATGGTGTATTTGGGAATCTCGATCACCAGGTCGGTGGCCGCCACGATGGCCTGGCAGGACAGCCGCGATTGCGGGGTCAGCCCCCAGGCGCGATCGAGCAGGTCGTCCTCGGCCTCGTCGGCCTCGTTGAGCGAACCGAAGCCCTCTCGCACGATGACGTGGCAGGTGGTGCAGGCGCAGCTCATGTCGCACGCATGCTCGATGGCGACGTCGTTCTCCAGCAGCGCCTCGCACACGGAGGTGCCGGCGGCCACCGAGATCGTCTTGCCCTCGGGACAGAGTTCGGCGTGCGGGAGGATCCGGATAGTGGTCATTTAGATCTCGTTGACGTTGCGCCCGGCCAGGGCGTCGCGGATGCCGCGGTTCATGCGGGCCGCGGCGAAACCTTCGGTGCCGTCGGCCAGCGCCTCGACGGCGGCCTCGATCGCCCGCGGCTCGTCCGCGTCGCGCGCGACGGCGCGCACGCGTTCGACCAGCGCGTCGATGGCGCGGCGTTCCGCGTCGGTCAGCAGGTCGCCGTCGGCGGCCAGCGCCGACCCGGTGGCCAGCACCATGCGCTCGGCGTCCACCTGGGCCTCGCGCAGGCTGCGCGCGGCCATGTCGGATTCGGCGGTCGCGAAGCCGTCCTTGAGCATGCCGGCCACCTGCTCGTCGGTCAGGCCGTAGCTGGGCTTGACGACGATGGCCGCCTCCACGCCCGAGCCGAGCTCCTTAGCGCTGACGCTCAGCAGGCCGTCGGCGTCGACCTGGAACGTGACGCGGATGCGCGCCGCGCCGGCCACCATCGGCGGGATGCCGCGCAGCTCGAAGCGGGCCAGCGAGCGGCATTCGGAGACCAGTTCGCGCTCGCCCTGCACCACGTGCACCGCCATCGCGGTCTGGCCGTCCTTGAAGGTGGTGAAGTCCTGGGCCTTGGCCGTCGGGATGGTCGAGTTGCGCTCGATGACGCGCTCGACCAGGCCGCCCATCGTCTCCAGGCCCAGCGACAGCGGCGTGACGTCCAGCAGCAGCAGGTCGCCGCTGGTGGCGTTGCCGGCCAGCGCGTTGGCCTGGATCGCCGCGCCGAGCGCGACGACCTCGTCCGGATTCAGGTCGGTCAGCGGTGGTTTGCCGAACAGCTCGGCCATGGCCGCGCGCACCGCCGGCATGCGAGTGGAGCCGCCCACCATCACGACGCCCTGCACGTCCTGCGCGGCCACCCTGGCATCGCGCAGCACGCGCTTGAGCAGGCGCAGCGTGGTCGCCGTCAGGTCGGCCGTGGCGGCCTCGAACTCGGCGCGGTCGACGTCGAGCGCGTGCACCTGGCCCGCCACCTCGAAGGACACGCCCACCTCGTCGGCCTCGGTCAGCGCCTCCTTGGCGCGCCGCGCCTCGGTCTGCACGCGGCGCCGCTCGCGCGGCGTGAGTTCCTCCAGCGTCCCCAGCCCGGCGCGCAGCAGGAGCGCGCTGGCCAGGCGCTGGTCGTAGTCGTCGCCGCCGAGCGCCGAATCGCCGCCGGTGGCCACCACCTCGAACACGCCGCGCGCCAGGCGCAGCAGCGAGATGTCGAACGTGCCGCCGCCCAGGTCGTAGACGGCGTACAGGCCCTCGACGCCCTGGTCGAGGCCGTAGGCGATGGCCGCGGCGGTGGGTTCGTTGATCAGGCGCAGCACGTTCAGGCCGGCCAACTGGGCGGCGTCCTTGGTGGCCTGGCGCTGGGCGTCGTCGAAGTACGCGGGCACGGTGATGACGGCGCCGTAGACATCGTCGTCGAAGGTGTCCTCGGCGCGGAAGCGAAGCGTGGCCAGGATCTCGGCGGAGACCTCCACCGCCGTCTTGACGCCGTCGCGGGTGTGCAGTCCGACCATGCCCGGCTGGTCGACGAAGCGGTACGGCAGGCGCTGGTGGCCGGCCACGTCGGCCAGCGTACGACCCATGAAGCGCTTGGCCGAGACGATGGTGTTCTCGGCGTCGTCGCCCTGCGCGGCCAGCGCGTCGTGGCCGATCTGGCGGCCGCCGCCGTCCAGGTAGCGCACCGCCGAGGGCAGGATCACGCGACCCTGGTCGTCGGGCAGGCACTCGGCCACGCCGTGGCGCACCGCCGCGACCAGCGAGTGGGTGGTGCCGAGGTCGATGCCCACGGCGATGCGCCGCTGGTGCGGGTCGGGCGCCTGGCCGGGTTCGGAGATCTGGAGCAATGCCATGGAGGTTTGGGTCTTCTCAGGAAAGCGCGTCGATTCTTCGATCGACGTCGCCGAGGAACTTGTCGACGAACATCAGGCCGCGCACCGTGCCGGCGACCGCGCGCCAGTCGGGAGTCGAGGTGCCGTCGATGGCAGCCTGCAGCGATGCCAGCGTCACGTTGCGCGCCGCGACGACCTCGGCCGACAGCGCGTCGACGGCATCCACGGTGGTCGCCTCCGACAGGGCGTCGCGCCAGTCCATCTGCTGCATCAGGAAGGCCGCGGGCATCGCGGTGTTGCTCTCGGCCTCGATGTCGGCGCCATGCAGCGCGCACAGGTAGGCGGCGCGCGCGAGCGGGTCCTTCAGCCGGCGGTAGGCCTCGTTGATTCGGATGGCCCACTGCATCGCCACCCGCTGCGCCGCCCCGCTCTCGGTGGCGAAGCGGTCGGGATGCGCCGCGCCCTGCAGCGACTTCCACTTCGCATCGAGCGCGCCCGCGTCGATGGCGAAGCGCACGGGCAGGCCGAACAGCGCGAAGTCGGTCGCCTGCAGGCTCAGTCCGTCGTCCATCGCTTCTCCATGAACACGGACGCCGAGGGCTTGTCGGGATAGTCGCTGTAGGCGGCACGGCGCACGTAGCCGCAACGCGTGTAGAGCCTGAGCGCCTCGACCTGCGGGGGGCCGGTCTCGAGCAGCGCGCGGTCGATGCCGCGCTGGCGCAGCTCGCGCTCGAGCGCGTCCAGCAGGCGCTCCCCGATGCGCTCGCCGCGCCGTGCCCGCGACACGAACATGCGCTTGACCTCGCCGTAGGGCCGGCCATCGGTGGCGGGCTCGGCCGGCATCAGGCGCACGGCGCCGCAACCGACCAGCGCGTCGCCGCTCCAGGCACCGAGGAACGTGACGGAGGGGTCGGTCAGCCCGGCCAGGTCGACGATGTAGACGTCCTCGGGCTCGTAGAGCGTCTCGAGGTAGGCATCGAGCTCGGCGATCAGCGCTTGCACCTGGGGGTGTTCGGGCGGCGTGGGGCGGATGGCGAGGGTCATGGGAACGACGGCAGGAGGGTGCAACGGGACAGCCCAGCAAAAAGGCGCGACAAGTGCCGCGCCTTCGAGGCGTCCGCTGTCGGAACGGTCAGACGCGGAACGATTCGCCGCAGCCGCACTTGTCCTTCTCGCGCGGGTTGTGGAACTTGAAGCCTTCGTTGAGGCCCTCGCGCACGAAGTCCAGCTCCGTGCCGTCGATGTAGGGCAGGCTCTTCGGGTCGACCAGCACCTTGACGCCATGGCCCTCGAAGATCAGGTCCTCGGGGGCGACGTCGTCGGCGTACTCGAGCTTGTAGGCCAGCCCCGAGCAGCCGGTCGTCTTGACGCCCAGGCGCACGCCGACGCCGCGGCCGCGCTTGGAGATGTAGCGCGTCACGTGCTTCGCGGCGCGCTCGGTCAGGGTCACCGCCATCGTCTTCGGCCTCAGGCGTTCGCGGACGCAGACTCGGCCACAAGCGCGCCGGCGCCGTGACGCGCCTTGTAGTCGCTCACCGCGGCCTTGATCGCGTCCTCGGCGAGGATGGAACAGTGGATCTTGACCGGCGGCAGCGCCAGTTCCTCGGCGATCTGGGTGTTGCGGATGGACATCGCCTCGTCCAGGGACTTGCCCTTGACCCACTCGGTGACCAGCGACGACGACGCGATCGCCGAGCCGCAGCCGTAGGTCTTGAAGCGCGCGTCCTCGATCAGGCCGGTGGACGGATTGACCTTGATCTGCAGCTTCATCACGTCGCCGCAGGCGGGCGCGCCGACCATGCCGGTGCCCACGCTGTCGTCGCCCTTGTCGAAGCCGCCCACGTTGCGCGGGTTCTCGTAGTGGTCGATGACCTTGTCGCTGTATGCCATGTTGTTATGCCCTCAACGATATGGATGGGAGATCAGTGGGCAGCCCACTGGATCGTGCTGATGTCGATGCCATCGCGGTACATGTCCCACAGGGGCGACAGTTCGCGCAGGCGGGCCACCGTGTCCTTGAGCATCGCGATCGCGGCGTCGATCTCCTGCTCGGTGGTGAAGCGGCCGATGGTCATGCGCAGCGAAGAGTGCGCCAGCTCGTCGCTGCGGCCCAGCGCGCGCAGCACGTAGCTGGGTTCCAGGCTGGCCGAGGTGCAGGCCGAGCCCGACGACACCGCCAGGCCCTTGACGCCCATGATCAGCGACTCGCCCTCGACGTAGTTGAACGAGATGTTCAGGTTGTGCGGCACGCGCCGTTCGAGGTCGCCGTTGACGAACACCTGCTCGATGCCCTGCAGGCCGGCGTACAGGCGCTCGTGCAGCGCACGGATGCGCTCGCGCTCCGCGCCCATCTCGAGGCCGGCGAGGCGGAAGGCCTCGCCCATGCCGACGCACTGGTGCGTGGGCAGCGTGCCCGAGCGCATGCCGCGCTCGTGGCCGCCGCCGTGCATCTGCGCTTCCAGGCGCACGCGCGGCTTGCGCCGCACGTACAGTGCGCCGATGCCCTTGGGGCCGTAGGTCTTGTGCGAGGCCAGGCTCATCAGGTCGACCGGCAACGTGGCGAGGTCGATGTCGACCTTGCCCGTGGCCTGCGCGGCGTCGACGTGGAAGATGATGCCGCGCTCGCGGCACAGCGCGCCGAGCGCCGGGATGTCCTGGATGACGCCGATCTCGTTGTTGACGAACATGACCGAGGCCAGGATCGTGTCGGGACGGATCGCCGCCTTGAACTTGTCGAAGTCCAGCAGGCCGTTGGCCTCGACGTCGAGGTAGGTCACCTCGAAGCCGTGGCGCTCGAGCTCGCGCATGACGTCCAGCACGGCCTTGTGCTCGGTGCGCACGGTGATCAGGTGCTTGCCGCGCGTGCTGTAGAAGTTGGCCGCGCCCTTGATGGCGAGGTTGTTCGACTCGGTGGCGCCGGACGTCCAGACGATCTCGCGCGGATCGGCGCCGATCAGCGCGGCGACCTGGCCGCGGGCGCGCTCCACGGCTTCCTCGGCCTCCCAGCCCCACGCGTGCGAGCGCGAGGACGGGTTGCCGAAGTGCTCGCGCAGCCAGGGGATCATCGCGTCGACCACGCGCGGGTCGACCGGCGTGGTCGCGCCGTAGTCCATGTAGATCGGAAGATGCGGGGTCATGGTTCGCAGGAAGAAAGCAGAAGTCCGGAGGACGATTACTTCGAGAACGCGTTGCCGAGCGCGAACACCGAGTTCGGCGCGTTGATCTTGATCGGCTTGACGACCGGCTGCGACGAGATCGCACGGCGCACCGGCACCTCCTCGATCGACACGCCCTTGGCCAGTTGCTCGTCGACCAGCTTCTTCAGCGAGATCGAATCGAGGAACTCGATCATCTTCACGTTCAGGCTGGCCCACAGGTCGTGCGTCATGCAGCGCCCGGTGTCGTCGCCCATGCAGTTTTCCTTGCCGGCGCAGCCGGTGGCGTCGATCGGCTCGTCCACGGCGACGATGATGTCGGCCACCGTGATCGACTCGGCGCCGCGGCCGAGCGAGTAGCCGCCGCCGGGGCCGCGCGTGCTCTCGACGAGCTCGTGGCGGCGCAACTTGCCGAACAGCTGTTCCAGGTACGACAGCGAGATCTGCTGGCGCTGCGAGATCGCGGCGAGCGCGACCGGACCGTTGCTGGAGCGGAGGGCCAGATCGATCATCGCTGTGACGGCGAAGCGGCCTTTGGTGGTCAGACGCATGGGGTGCACTCCTGGGGTGATTTGGGCGATCGACTTCGGTCCGCGCCCGCCCCTTCGAAAGAGGCGCGACTGGAGGTCGGAGAGGAGTGATAACCCTTGGTTGATTCCGAGCGTTTTAGTCGATTATGCCAGAGGCCCACCGATTTTGTCGAGATTGCCGGGGTGCCGTGTTGCAGTGCGGCAAACCTTCGTCATCCGACCCCTGACGCCCGGTGGGGCGGGCCGAAAGTCCATGCCGGCCAAAGCGGTCTTGGACGCCGCGAAGGCTTATTGCGAACGCACGAAAGCGACGAAGCCATCGGCCGCCGACTCGACCAGGTCGAGCACGGTCTCGAAGGCCTCGGCGCCGCCGTAGTACGGGTCGGGCACCTCGCGCGCGCCCGACCGCGGCGCGAACGACATCAGCAGCGCCAGCCGCGCATGCGAGCCCGGCGGGCGGATGCGCTGCAGGTCGGCGAGGTTGTCCTCGTCCATCGCCAGGATGTGGTCGAAGCGGTCGAAGTCGGCCCGCTCCACCTGGCGCCCGCGCAGCTGCTGCATCGCCAGGCCGCGCCGCTCGCCGTGGGCCACGGCGCGGCGGTCGGGCGGCGAGTCGACGTGGTAGTCGGCGGTGCCCGCCGAATCGACCTCGACACGGTCGGCCAGCCCGGCCTCGTGCACCTTGCGGCGCAGCATCGCCTCGGCCGACGGCGAGCGGCAGATGTTGCCCAGGCAGACCATCAGGACGCGCGTGACCTTCGAAGACGGAGCGTTCATGCCGCAAGTATCGGTCGGCGCCGCGCCCGCTACGGCGGCGCGGGCTTGCCGGCGCGCACGCCGCTGACGCGGGCGATCAGCCGCAGCAGGTCGTGGGGCCGCAAGGGCTTGGGGCAGTGGGCGTCGAAGCCGGCGGCCAGCGCCTGCTCGACGTCCTGCTTGCGCGAGAACGCCGTCAGGGCGATCGAAGGCACCCGCGTGCCCGACGCTTCGCCGCGCCGGATCGCACGCATCAGCGCATGGCCGTCCTGGCCCGGCATGCCGATGTCGCTCAGCACCACGTCGGGCGCGAATTCCGCCAGCCGGCGCAGCCCGCCGTCGACATCGGTGGCGACCGCCACCCGCGCGCCGCGGTCGGCCAGCACGATCTCCAGCACCGCCAGCCCGTCGCGGTCGTCGTCCACCACCAGGATCCGCAGGCCGGCGAGCAGGTCGGCCGGCAGGTCGTCCGCGGGCGCCGGCGCCAAGGGCGCGTCGCCGCCGGACCGGCCCTCGCGCGCCGCGAGCGTGGGCAGGCGGATGTCGAAGCGCGCCCCGCGATCCACCCCGGCGCTGCTCGCCGCGATCGTTCCCCCGTGCATTTCCACCAGGTGCTTGACGATGGACAGGCCCAGACCGAGCCCGCCGCGGGTGCGCGTGGCCGCGACCTCGCCCTGGCTGAAGCGCTCGAACAGGTAGGGCAGGAACTCGGCCGCGATGCCCCGCCCGTCGTCGGCGACGCACAGGTGCAGCGCATCGACGCTCTCGGCCAGGGCGATCTCCACGTGGCCGCCCTGCGGGCAGAACTTGATCGCGTTGCCGACCAGGTTCCAGACGACCTGGCGCATGCGGCCGGCGTCCACGTGGATCGCGCGCAGCGCCGGCGGCGGCGCGCAGGCCAGCTCGACTCCGCGGGCACCGGCCGACTCGCGCAGGTCGTCGAGCGCGCTGCGCACCAGTTCGCCCGGATCGCACCACTCCTGCACGAGCTGCAGCTTGTCCATGTTGATGCTCGACATGTCCAGGATGTCCGCGATCAGGCGCGCCTGCGCCTTGCCGTTGCGCTCGATGGCGCGCAGCCCGCGCAAGGTCCGCTCTCCGCCGCCCTGCTGCAGCAGCACGTGCGTCCAGCCCATGATGGCGTTGAGCGGGGTGCGCAGTTCGTGCGAGAGCACGGCGATCAGGTCGTCCTTGAGCCGGTTGACCCGCTCGGCCTCCTGGCGGGCGACCTGCTCGCGCTCCAGGAGTTCCAGCCGGGCCTGGTGGATGAGCATGCGCTCGGACACGTCCGTGGCCATCGCCAAGCTCATGCCCTCCTCGACGAACGGCGACACGCTCCATTCGACATGCACGCGCGCGCCGGCACCGTCGACCAGCGGGAACTCGGCCTGCCAGTCGCTGCCCGCTGGCGTCGCCGCCAGGCCGTCGGCCCAGCCGGGTGCGACGAAGTCGCCGATGCGCCGGCCGACGACGCCGGCGAGTTCACGCCGCAGCAGGCGCAGCAGCGCGGGGTTGGCGTCGACGATGCGGCCGTCGACGTCGAGCAGGCAGATGCCGCCATGCGCCCTGGCGTAGAGCGCCCGGAACTTGTCGTCGAGCTGGGCGTACAGCGCGACGACGCCGCGGTTGGTGTGCTCGAGCTCCTGGCGCAGGGCGGCCAGCTCGTCGGCCTGGCGCGCGACGGTGGCGGCGAGCTCGGGCGCGGGCCGCAGCATGAGCGCGCTCACGCGAGTCCGCCCGCGGCCGCGCGCACGACGACGACGGTGGCGTCGTCGCGGCCGCCGATGTGCGCGCGGATCAGCCAGGCCGCGATGAGGGCCGGATCGCACTGGAGCAGGCCCGGCGTCCGGCGCAGGTCCCAGCGGCCGCCGAGGCCGTCGGAATGCATCACGAGCAGCGCGTGGTCGGGCCACGGCGCGCTCACGTCCAGCAGGAGCCTCGCCTGCAGGCCGAGGGTGCCGTGCTGGCACAGGAACGACCGATCGCCGAGGCCCGAGGTCAGGCGGGTGACGATGTTGCCCGCGCCGCAGAAGGTGACCGCGCGCGCATCGGCGTCCAGGTGCGCGATCGCCGCGGCGGCGCCGCGCGTGGCCCGCATGGCCGCATGGGCCCGCCCCAGCGTCGCGGACGGGGCATCGAACGGCGTCGCGCGGAACTCGGCCAGGCACGCCTGCGCCGCGGTATCGGCCTCCGGCCCATGGCCCAGGCCGTCCACCACGAGGACGCTGGCGAGCCCGCCGCGCCGGGTGACGGCCCACGCGTCGCCGCATTGCGTCTCGCCGGCGGCGGCCAGCGATATGGCGCCATGGCTGAAGCGCTCGGCGCCGCGCCCGCGCGGCGCGGCGCGCCGGGGCGCGATGCGCGCCAGGATCACGGTGCCGCCCGGCACGGCGGAGAACGCGGCAAAGTCGTCGGCCAGGCGCCGCACGGCTCCCAGGCCCGTGCCCGCGGTCGTCGAACTCGTCACGCCGTCGCGCAGGCAATGCTCGAGGTCGGCCATGCCCGGGCCGCCGTCGAGCGCCAGGATCTCCACCCGCGCGCCGTCGACGTCGGCGTGCACGCCCACGAGCAACCGCCCGCCCTGGGCATGCCGCACCAGGTTGCTGCCGAGCTCGGTCACCACCAGCGCCAAGCGGCCGCAGGCCGTCTCGTCGAAATCCAGGCGCCCGGCCATCAGCACGCTGGCGCGCCGCGCCTCGCCGACCTGGCTGACGTCGTGCATGTCGAAGACCTGGTGCATGCTCAGGCCCAGCGCGTGATGGTCACGCAGGTTCCCGCACCCACCACCGAACGGATCGCGAAGTCGTGCACGAGCCGCTTGCTGCCGGACAGGCCCAGTCCCATGCCGCCACCCGAGGTCCAGCCGTCGGTCAGCGCCAGCGCCAGGTCCGCGATGCCCGGGCCGCGGTCCTCGAAGTCGAGCTGCAGCCCGGAACGCGCGTCGCGCCTGAGCACGGCCCAGCGCATCTGGCCGCCGCCGCCATGCACCAGCGTGTTGCGCGCGAGTTCGCTGGCGGCCGTGATCAGGCGGGTCTGGTCGACCAGCGAGAACAACAGGGCCTGGGCCAGGCGGCGCACCGCCTGGCGACACGTGACGATGTCGCCCTCGATGCGCAGTTCGAGGACGTCAGGCGTGGGGGTCAAGGGCGCGTTCCTCGGCAGCCAGCCGCAGCAGGCGCATGCCGCGCTCCACGTTGAGCGCCGTGCGCACGCCGTGCAGCGACAGCCCCAGCTCGACCAGCGTGATCGCCACCGCCGGCTGCATGCCCACCACGACCGTGGCCGTGTCGAGCACCCGCGCGATGCCGGAGATGCCCGCCAGCATGCGCCCGATGAAGGAGTCGACGATCTCGAGCGCCGAGATGTCGATCAGCACCGAGCGGGCGCCGCTGGACTCGATCTTGCTCGCCAGGTCGTCCTGCAGCGACACGGCCGCGCGATCCTGCAGGTCGGCCTGGATCGTCACCAGCAGGCAGTCACCCATCTGGAGGATCGGGATGCGCATCTCAGGCCGCGCTGGTGCGGGTGACCGTGTAGCCGGAGCGCTTGAGCGCCACCGACAGCGCATCCGCCAGCGTCGCCTTGGTCGTGATGCCCTGCAGGTCGATGCCCAGGTGCACGATGGTCTGCGCGATCTGCGGCCGGATGCCGCTGATGATGCAGTCGGCGCCCATCAGCCGGATCGCCGTCACCGTCTTGAGCAGATGCTGGGCGACGAGCGTGTCGACCGCCGGCACGCCGGTGATGTCGATGATCGCGAGCTCCGAGCCGGTGTCGACGATGCGCTGCAGCAGCGACTCCATCACCAGCTGCGTGCGTCCGCTGTCGAGCGTGCCGATCATCGGCACGGCCAGCACGCCGTCCCACAGCTTGATCACCGGCGTCGACAGCTCCAGCAGCTCGTCCTGCTGGCGCTTGATGATGTCCTCGCGCGAACGCTGGTAGACCTCGAGCGTGAACTGCGCCATCTTGTCGACCAGGCTCGACACCGCCCACAGGGAGGCGACCAGCATCGGCGGTTCGCTGGCCAGGTGCTGCTGCAGGCGGGCGAACAGCGGCCGCTTGAACGACAGCAGGAACCAGCTCGTCTCGCCGGCCGTGGCGCCCTGGGCGGCGCGCGAGCGTGACAGCGATTCGAGCACGCCGCGCAGCCGCTCCCACGCGGCGCCCTCGAACGCGCCGACGTCGCCTTCGGCGCGCAGGCCGTCATGCACCGCGCGGGCGATCTCGCCGGCCTCGGCGACGATGGCATCGGTGGAGTGGCTGACCCGGCTGGAGCCGGTCGCGCCCGAGACCTCGACCAGCCATTCGCGCACGACAGCCTTCGGGTCCGCGAGCACGTCCGTGATCGCCACGTATTCTGGTTTCATCGATGTCCTGGTTCGGTCGTCGCTCGAGGCGACGCGGGGGAAATGGAAAGCGTGGGCGCCAGGCCACCCGCGGTGCGCTGCTCGCGCGCCGCGGCGGGTCCACGTCCCGGTTCGCCGCCATCAGGACATCGACGCAGCGTGTCCGGGCGGACACCCTGCGTGTGCACATCCAGTGTGCGGGTGCGCTACGCCGCCTGTATGTGCGCCAGGCCACAGAGGCGGGAAGATCGGCGCGCGACCTGGCGGGCGCCCGGGCCTCAGGCCTTGCGCACCGCCGCCGGCGCCGGCACCACGTTGAGGTCGTGGCCGGCGCTGCCGAAGGCCTGCTCGCGCAGCAGGGCCAGCTGGTCGCGCACGCGCGCCGCCTTCTCGAACTCGAGGCTCTTGGCGTGCTCCAGCATCTGCTTCTCGAGCAGCTTGATGCGCTTGCCCAGGTCCTTCTCGCTCATCGCCTCGACCTCGGCGGCCTGCTGCGCGAACTTCAGGTCGTCCTTGCCCGAGCGCTCGGCGGCGACGCCGTCGATCAGGTCGCGGATGGTCTTGCGGATGCCGCGCGGCACGATGCCGTTGGCCAGGTTGTGCGCGATCTGGCGCTCGCGCCGACGCTCGGTCTCGCCGATGGCCTTGCGCATCGACTCGGTCATCTTGTCGGCGTACAGGATGGCCTGGCCGTTGACGTTGCGCGCCGCGCGGCCGATGGTCTGGATCAGGCTGCGCTCGGCGCGCAGGAAGCCTTCCTTGTCGGCGTCGAGGATGGCCACCAGCGACACCTCGGGGATGTCCAGCCCCTCGCGCAGCAGGTTGATGCCCACCAGCACGTCGAACACGCCCAGGCGCAGGTCGCGCAGGATCTCGACGCGCTCGACCGTGTCGATGTCCGAGTGCAGGTAGCGCACCTTGACGCCGTTCTCGGTGAGGTAGTCGGTCAGCTGCTCGGCCATCTTCTTGGTGAGCGTGGTGATGAGCACGCGGTCGCCGTTGATCGTGCGCTCGCGGATCTCCTGCAGCACGTCGTCGACCTGCGTCGTGGCCGGGCGGACCTCCACGGTCGGGTCGATCAGGCCGGTGGGGCGGACGAGCTGCTCGACGACCGCGCCGGCATGCGTCTTCTCGTAGTCGGCCGGCGTGGCCGAGACGAAGATGCACTGGCGCATCTTCTTCTCGAACTCCTCGAACTTCAGTGGCCGGTTGTCGAGCGCCGACGGCAGCCGGAAGCCGTAGTCGACCAGGTTGGTCTTGCGCGCCTTGTCGCCGTTGAACATGCCGCCGATCTGGCCGATCATCACGTGGCTCTCGTCGAGGAACATGATGGCGTCCTTGGGCATGTAGTCCACCAGCGTGGGCGGCGGATCGCCCGGCTTCGCGCCCGACAGGTGGCGCGTGTAGTTCTCGATGCCCTTGCAGTGGCCCACCTCCTGCAGCATCTCGAGGTCGAAGCGGGTGCGCTGCTCCAGGCGCTGCGCCTCCACCAGCTTGCCCTGCTTGACCAGCTCGTCCAGGCGCCAGCGCAGCTCTTCCTTGATCGTCTCGACGGCGGCGACCACCCGCTCGCGCGGGGTCACGTAGTGGCTGGACGGGTAGATCGTGAACCGCGGCACCTTCTGGCGGATGTGGCCGGTCAGCGGATCCAGCAGCTGCAGCGACTCCACCTCGTCGTCGAACAGCTCGATGCGGATCGCCAGCTCCGAGTGCTCGGCCGGGAACACGTCGATGGTGTCGCCGCGCACCCGGAACGAGCCGCGCGAGAAGTCGGTCTCGTTGCGCGTGTACTGCATGCGGATCAGCTGCGCGATGACGTCGCGCTGGCCCAGCTTGTCGCCGTTGCGCAGGATGAAGCGCATCTGCGTGTAGTCCTCGGGCTTGCCGATGCCGTAGATGGCCGACACGCTCGCGATGATCACCGTGTCGCGCCGCTCCAGCACGCTCTTGGTGGCCGACAGCCGCATCTGCTCGATGTGCTCGTTGATCGACGAGTCCTTCTCGATGAACAGGTCGCGCTGCGGGACGTAGGCCTCGGGCTGGTAGTAGTCGTAGTAGCTGACGAAGTACTCGACCGCGTTCTTCGGGAAGAACTCGCGGAACTCGCTGTAGAGCTGCGCGGCCAGGGTCTTGTTGGGCGCGAACACGATCGCCGGCCGGCCCATGCGCGCGATGACGTTGGCCATCGTGAAGGTCTTGCCCGACCCGGTGACGCCCAGCAGGGTCTGGAAGGTGAGGCCGTCCTCGAGGCCCTCGCACAGCTGCGCGATGGCCGCCGGCTGGTCGCCCGCCGGCGCATAGGGCTGGAACAGCTCGAACGGCGAGCCCGGATAGGTGATGAATTCGCCCTGGGGCGCCTCGGCCTCGCCTTCGGCGAGCGGGGCACGCGCGGCGTGCGCATAGCCGGCCGCGGTCGGCTCCGGCATGACGTCAGAATCAATCGGCATCGGGTAATCCCTGGCTGTTGGCCTTAAAATCGGCACACTGCCGGTGGTGGTCCTGTTTCGTCGCGTTGCGGCGACGACCAACCCGACAGCGTAGCGCAACGCAACGGAGAAGGCTTCCGGCCGTGGCGCAACTCCCTTATCTGCCGACACCTTCCGGGCTTTTCAAGCCCTTGCCAGGAACCTGACTCCATGTCGTTGTTTGCCTCCGTCGAACTCGCCCCGCGTGATCCCATCCTCGGCCTGAACGAGCAGTTCAATGCCGATACCAACCCGGCCAAGGTCAACCTCGGCGTCGGCGTCTATACCGACGAGAACGGCAAGCTGCCGCTGCTGGCCTGCGTCGCGGCCGCGGAAAAGCAGCTGGTCGACCTGCAGAAGGCGCGCGGCTACCTGCCGATCGACGGCATCGCCGCGTACGACAAGGCCGTGCAGGGCCTGGTCTTCGGCGCCGACTCCGACGTCGTCCAGCAGGGGCGCGTCGCCACCGTGCAGGCGCTCGGCGGCACCGGCGGCCTGAAGCTGGGCGCCGATTTCCTCAAGCGCCTGCATCCGGATGCCAAGGTGCTCATCAGCGACCCGAGCTGGGAGAACCATCGGGCGCTGTTCACCAACGCCGGCTTCGTCGTCGAGCAGTACCCGTACTACGACGCCGCCACCCGCGGCGTGGCGTTCGACGCGCTGATCGCCCGGCTGGCGGCCGCGCCCGCCGGCACCATCGTCGTGCTGCACGCCTGCTGCCACAACCCGACCGGCGTCGACCTGTCCGCGGCCCAGTGGGAAGCGGTCATCGCCACGATCAGGCAGCACGGCCTGGTGCCGTTCGTCGACATGGCCTACCAGGGCTTCGGCTTCGGCATCGCCGAGGACGGCGCCGTCGTGCGCCAGTTCCTGGCCGCCGGCCTCGACTTCTTCGTCTCGACCTCGTTCTCGAAGAGCTTCTCCCTGTACGGCGAGCGCGTGGGCGCGCTGAGCGTGGTGTGCTCGTCGAAGGACGAGGCCACGCGCGTGTTGTCGCAGCTAAAGATCGTCATCCGCACCAACTACTCCAACCCGCCGACGCACGGCGCGCAGATCGTCGCCACGGTGCTCACCACGCCCGCGCTGCGCGCGCAGTGGGAAGGCGAGCTGACCGGCATGCGCGAGCGCATCAAGCGCATGCGCGGCGCGCTGGTGGACCAGCTCGTCAACGCCGGCGTCCAGGGCGACCTGAGCTACATCGTCAAGCAGAACGGCATGTTCAGCTACTCGGGCCTGACGGCCGCCCAGATGCAGCGCCTGCGCAGCGAATTCGGCGTCTACGGCGTCGATTCCGGGCGCATCTGCGTGGCCGCGCTCAACGACGGCAACCTGGCCTACGTGGCCAAGGCGATCGCGGCCGTCGCGGCCTGATCCATCCGCCGGCCGGCCCGCCCCGGGGCGTCCCCCGGGGCTTTCTTGCGCCTGGACGTCACGTCTGCCGGGAAAACTTCGCCCTGTTCCCCCGATTGGTGCGCGGCAAGCGGTTGCATGATCACATCGGATTGCGGCCATTCCGTCCGCAGCGGGCACGCGCGTTGCCTTTGCGGTGAGCACACAGGCCCGAATCGGCGTAGTATCCGACAATGCTGCAGCGCAGCAATTAACATTCGAACAAAGGCGACAAGCCTTCGTTCAGGAATCGTCGAGAATCCGCGTCGCGCGACCGCCCCCTGTCGCGCAACAGGTAATGTCCGTGCCCCGAAAGGCCTGAGAGCGTCATGCTGTACCACCTCTACGAAGCCCAGCGCGCCTTGATGGCGCCCTTCGCCGATTTCGCCGCTGCGACCGCCAAGCTCTACAAGCACCCGCTGTCGCCCTTCACCCACACGCCGGGCGCCGGACGCCTGTCGGCCGGCTTCGAGCTGCTGCACCGGCTGGGCATGGACTACGAAAAGCCCGAGTTCGAGGTCAACCGGATCTCCAGCAGCGGCGTCGACGTCGTGGTGCAGGAACAGGTGGCGCTGGCGAAGCCGTTCTGCCGCCTGATCCGCTTCAAGCGCTTCAGCGACGATGCCGCCACGCTGGAACGCATGAAGTCCCAGCCCACCGTGCTGGTGGTCGCCCCGCTGTCGGGCCACCACTCCACGCTGCTGCGCGACACCGTCAAGAGCCTGCTGCAGGACCACAAGGTATTCATCACCGACTGGACCGACGCCCGCATGGTGCCCGTGGAGGCCGGCCCGTTCCACCTCGACGACTACATCGCCTACGTGCAGGAGTTCATCGGCCACATCGGCCCGGACGTGCACGTGATCTCCGTGTGCCAGCCCACCGTGCCGGTGCTGGCCGCCGTGTCGCTGCTGGCCAGCGCCGGCAAGCCGACGCCGCTGAGCCTGACGATGATGGGCGGCCCGATCGACGCCCGCAAGTCGCCCACCGCGGTGAACAACCTGGCGATGAACCGCAGCTACGACTGGTTCGAGAACAACGTCATCTACCGCGTGCCGGAAAACTACCCGGGCGCGCGGCGCCAGGTCTATCCGGGCTTCCTGCAGCACACCGGCTTCGTGGCGATGAACCCCGACCGCCACGCCACCGCCCACTACGACTTCTTCCTGGACCTGGTGCGCGGCGACGACGACTCCACCGAGGCCCACCGCAAGTTCTACGACGAGTACAACGCGGTGCTGGACCTGCCGGCCGAGTACTACCTGGACACCATCAAGACGGTGTTTCAGGACTTCTCGCTGGTCAAGGGCACCTGGGAGGTCGACGGCCACCTGGTGCGGCCGCAGGACATCGCCACCTCGGCGCTGCTGACGGTCGAAGGCGAACTCGACGACATCTCCGGCGCCGGCCAGACCCGCGCCGCGCACGACCTGTGCACCGGCATCCCGAAGACGCGCCAGTTCCACTACGACGTCGAGGGCGCCGGCCACTACGGCATCTTCTCGGGTCGCCGCTGGCGCGACATCGTCTACCCGCACGTACGTGACTTCATCGCGCGCTTCGAGACCGAGCGCGCGGGCCAGGGCGCTGCCGCGCCGGCCGCGAGGAAGCGCCGCACGCCCGCCGTCGCCGCCAAGGCCGCGCCGGCCAAGTCGCGCAAGACGGTCAAGGTGACGGCCACGGCGAAGGGATAATCGCGACGGTGAGCCCCACCGTCCCGTCCCTGTCCCCCTCCGCGACGCCCGCCCCGGGCGTCGCGTCGCTTGCGGCGCGCATCGACGCCCTGCTGCCGCAGACGCAGTGCACGCGCTGCGGCTACCCCGATTGCCACGCGTACGCCGAGGCCGTCGCCGCCGGCCAGGCCGGGATCAACCAGTGCCCGCCCGGCGGCGCCGAGGGCATCCGCCGACTTGCCGCCCTGCTGGGCCAGCCCGAGATGCCGCTGGACCCCGCGTTCGGCGACGAGGCGCCGCGCCGCATCGTCTACATCGAGGAGGCCACCTGCATCGGCTGCACGCTGTGCATCCAGGCCTGCCCGGTCGACGCGATCATCGGTGCGCCCAAGCGCATGCACGCGGTCGTCGAGGCCGACTGCACCGGCTGCGAGCTGTGCCTGCCGGTGTGCCCGATGGACTGCATCGCGCTGGAGGAAGCGAGCGCCGGCGCCACCGGCTGGGCCGCGTGGTCCAGCGCGCAGGCGGACACCGCACGCGCGCAGTACCTCCGCCACCAGGCCCGCCTCGCGCGCGCGGCGCGCGAGCACGACGACCGCCTGAACGCGCAGTCCACCCCGGCGGCCGCCGACGTGCCGTCCCGCCCCGCGGACGACCCCAAGCGCGCCGCCATCGCGGCCGCGCTGGCGCGCGCCCGGGTGCGCGCACAGGGGCGCGCCCGATGACGCAGCCGGTGCAGGCCGACGCCGCGACGTTCGACGACGTCGCCACCGCGCACCCCGCCCACGTGCCGCTGACCAGAGCGCGCTCGAACCTGTTGCTGCTGCTGGTCGCGCTGATCTGGGGCTCGGCCTTCGTGGCCCAGGCGATCGGCACGCGCAGCCTGGGCTCGTTCATGTTCACCGGGCTGCGCTTCGCGCTCGGCGCGGTCGTCGTGGCCCCGTTCGCCTGGCGCGAGTGGCGCACGCTGCGCGCGCAGGGCCGCCAACCGCGCCCGCGCGACCTCGCGCACATCGCCGGCCTGGGCACGCTGCTGTTCCTCGGCTCGGCGATGCAGCAGATCGGCATGCTCACCACCAGCGTGACCAACGCCGGCTTCCTGACCGCGCTCTACATCCCGCTGGTGCCCGTGTTCGGCTGGGCCGTGCAGGGCCACGTCCCCCACTGGACCACGTGGCTGGCCGCCGCGGGCTGCATGGCGGGCACCTGGCTGCTGACCGGCGGGGCGTCGGCCGCGGGCCTGCTCCAACTGCGCACCGGCGACTGGTGGGTCATCGCCAGCAGCGTGCCCTGGGCCGCGCACGTGATGCTGGTGGGCCGCGCCGCCAACCGGCTGCACGGCGCGATGCTGGTGGCCTGCGGCCAGTTCATCGCCTGCGCCCTGCTCGCGCTGGGGCTGGGGCTCGCACTCGAGCCCGTCACCGCGCACGGCGCCTGGCAGGCGCTCGGCGCCATCGTCTACACCGGCGTGCTGTCGGTGGGGCTGGGCTTCACGCTGCAGGTGGTGGCGCAACGGCACACGCGTCCCGCCGATTCCGCCATCGTGCTGTCGACGGAGACGGTGTTCGCCGCCGCGTTCGGCGCCTTGTTCATGGGCGACCGCCTCGACCGCACCGGACTGGCCGGCTGCGCGCTGATCCTCGCCTGCGTGCTGGTCGTCCAGCTGCAGCCCCTGCTCTGGCGCTGGTTCGCCGACACTTCCCCCAGGACCGCATGAACGCCGCCGACATCGAGACCTTCTTCGCCACGCTCCAGGCCGCCAACCCGCACCCGGCGTCGGAGCTGCACTACGCCAGCGTGTTCGAGCTGCTGGTCGCGGTGCTGCTGTCGGCCCAGGCCACCGACGTCGGCGTCAACAAGGCCACGCGCACGCTGTTCGTCGCCGCGCCGACGCCGCAGCGCATGCTCGCGCTCGGCACGGCCGGCGTCGAGGCGCACGTGCGCACCATCGGCCTGTACCGCACGAAGACGAAACACCTGCTCGAGACCTGCCGCATGCTGGTCGAACGCCACGGCGGCGAGGTGCCGCGCGAACGCGCCGCGCTGGAGGCACTGCCGGGCGTGGGCCGCAAGACGGCCAACGTGATCCTGAACGTGGCCTTCGGCGAGCCCACGCTGGCAGTCGACACCCACGTGTTCCGCGTCGCCAACCGCACCGGCCTGGCGCCCGGCAAGACGCCGCTGGCGGTGGAGCTGAAGCTGCTCGAGCGGGTGCCGCGCAAGTACCTGGACGAGGCGCACCACTGGCTGATCCTGCACGGCCGCTACGTTTGCCTGGCACGCATGCCGCAGTGCGGCCGCTGCGCCGTCGCGGCGACCTGCGACTTCTGGAAGGCCCTGCCGCCCGCCGCCCGCCCGCGGCCCGGCGCGGCGGCCCCGGACGCGCGCGCGCTGCGCGAGGCCGGGATCGCGCCATGAGGCTGCGCCCGCTCGCCCTCGCCCTCCTGCTGATCGCGCCGCCCGCGAGCCGGGCCGCGGAGCCGGCCCTGCGCCTGATCGACGACGGCGGCCACGAGGTCGTGCTGCCCCACCCGGCGCGCCGCATCGTGTCGCTGGCGCCGCACCTGACCGAGCTCGTGTACGCGGCCGGCGCCGGCAGCCGGCTGGTGGCCGTCGGCCGCTACAGCGACTATCCGCCCGAGGCCTTGTCCAAGCCGGTCATCAGCGACGCGTTCGCGGTCGACTACGAGGCGCTGACCCAGCTGCGGCCCGACCTGGTCCTGGTCTGGGGCAGCGGCACGTCCGACCGCATCAAGACCAAGCTGCGCTCGCTGGGCCTGGCCGTCTACGAGGTCGAGATACGCAACGTCGACGGACTCGCCGACACGCTGCGCGGCATCGGCCGGCTGGCCGGCACCGAGGGCGTGGCGCAGGCGCGCGCGCAGGCGCTGGCCGCCGACTGGGGGGCGCTGAAATCCGCCTACGCCGGCCGGCGGCCGGTGCGCGTCTTCTACCAGCTGTGGGACGCCCCGCTGATGACGCTCAACGGCCAGCACCTGATCTCGAGCGCGATCTCCGCCTGCGGCGGCACCAACGTGTTCGCCGAGCTGCCCACGCTCACCGCCACCGTCAGCTGGGAAGTGGCGATCCAGCGCGACCCGGAACTGGTGGTGACGGCCGGCAGCGGCAGCGAGCCCGCGCGGCCCGGGCGCTGGAGCGAGTTCGCGCAGGTCAGCGCCACCCGCCACGGCGAGTTCGCCCGCCTCGATGGCGACCTGATCGCCCGCAGCGGCCCGCGCTTCGTCGACGGCGCACGCGAACTGTGCGCGGCCATCGACCGCGCCCGCCAGGGCCTGCCGCCGGCGATGTCCGTGGGTGCCCGGGCGGCCAGCGCCGGCCGCTGAGGCCCCCGCCGGCGCGGCCGCGTCGCCGCGATTTCCAGAACTTGAGGGTGGCCGGGAGGCCGCGGGCGAAGAATGGCGGGCGAAACCGGACATTTAACTGTCGGGAAGTCGCTTCCTTATCAACGCTTACGCAAAGCTGCAATTTCTAACAATCAGCTCATGTTTCGATCCTCGCGGACCGAAATCAAACCATGAGCAACGCCCTCCTCCATCGCCTCCTGCACCGCAAGCCCGCCGCACCGACGACGCTGCGCATGAACGTCTGCCCGCCGGACGTCTGCCCGCGCAGCGAGTCGCTGTGGTCGGCGACGCTGCGCTGGCTGGTGGGCGGCGACGTCGAGGCGGTCCCGGCCCTGCGCACGCCGCTGGAACGCGCCCGCACGGAGTTCGTCGCCGCACTCGAGGGCGTGCTCGAGGTGGACCACAACGACCTGCTGCGCCGCGCCCAGCATGCCCGCTCGCTGCGCGAGCTGTGGCACCTGCGCTCGGAGCTCTACACCCTGGTCGCGCGTCGCACCAGCCAGATCGAGGCCGATGCGCGCCTCGCGCGCGTGAACCAGCACTTCCCCACCCGTGCCCAGCGCACCAGCACTCCCGTCACGGAACCCGCCGATGTCCACTGACCCTCGCATCGACCTGCTCGGCCTGGCCGAGCTGGACTCCCAGCTGGACGCGGAGTCGATCTTTCCCGATTCGCCGGGCTTTCCGGCGTCGCGTTCCGCGCGCATCGAATCGCGCCGCGCCTTCGTCGAGATGAAGCAGCTCTTCATGCAGGCCGTCGAGAACCTGGCGCACCGCAAGGGCGCCTGGCTGCGTGCCCAGGTGCGTGCCGCCGAGGATCCGATCGACCTGTGGCTGCTGCGCGGCCCGCTGCTGGGCACGCTGCGCGAGGACGACGTGGCCACCCGCACCATGCGTGCCGCGCTCTACCGCACGCTGGACCGCACCTTCCCCGAGGCGTTCGGCAGCGTCGACGTCGGCGCCCTGCCCACCCAGCGGCTCTGAACGAACCCGACTGTTGCGCGCGAAGGCCGCCTGCGGGCGGCCTTTCCACGTCCGCCGCACCGGGCTCGCCGCGCGCCGCGGGGGCCATAATCGGACGCGTGAACATCATCATCCTCGACGACTACCAGGACGCCGTGCGCAAGCTGCCGTGCGCGGCCAAGCTCAGCGAACTGAACGCGAAGGTGTTCACCAATACCGTCAAGGGCATCGGCCAGCTCTCGATACGGCTGCGCGACGCCGAGGTACTGGTGCTGATCCGCGAGCGCACGCGCTTTCCGCGCCAGTTGCTGGAGAAGCTTCCCAAGCTGCGCCTGATCGCCCAGACGGGCAAGGTGGGCGAGCACATCGACATCGACGCCTGCACGCAGCAGGGCATCGCCGTGGCCGAGGGCGTCGGCTCGCCCTACGCGCCCGCGGAGCTCACCTGGGCGCTGATCATGGCCTCGATGCGCCGGCTGCCGCAGTACATCGCCAGCCTCAAGCACGGCGCCTGGCAGCAGTCCGGCCTCAAGGCCGCGTCGATGCCGCCCAACTTCGGCATCGGCATGACGCTGCGCGGCAAGACGCTGGGCATCTGGGGCTACGGGCGCATCGGCAAGCTGGTGGCCGGCTACGGCCGCGCGTTCGGCATGGAGGTGTCGGTGTGGGGCTCCGAAGAGTCGCGCGGGCGCGCCGCCGCCGACGGCCATCGCGCCGTGGCCACGCGCGAGGAACTGTTCGCCAGCGCCGACGTGCTCAGCGTGCACCTGCGGCTCACGCCGGAGAACCGTCACCTGATCCGCCTGAACGACCTGCTGCAGATGAAGCCGACGGCGCTGTTCGTCAATACCTCGCGGGCCGAACTGCTGGAGGAGGCCGCACTGGTGGCGGCGCTCAACCGCGGCCGCCCGGGCATGGCGGCGGTCGATGTGTTCGAGAGCGAGCCCATCCTGGCCGGCCATCCGCTGCTGCGGCTGGAGAACGCGGTGTGCACGCCGCACATCGGCTATGTCGAGCAGAGCAGCTACGAGGCCTACTTCGGCGCCGCGTTCGACAACGTCGTCAACTTCATCAACGGCACGCCCACCAACATCGTCAATCCGGACGCGCTGAAGGTCCTGCGCTGAGCGCCGTGCGCCCGGCCGACCGAGCGGAAATCCGATTCCTTTAGTCTTATATAAGACATAAGACTTTCCAGGGACGCGCCTCCGGAGTACGCTGGCGCAAAGTTCGAAGACCCGCCGTGACGCCTCCCGACACCCCGATCGCCTCCGCGGCAGCGCCGTCGCCGCTGCCGGCGGCCGGCGAGTCGCTGTCCGGCGCCGCTGCCGCGCCCGCCGACAGCCCGCATTCCGTCCTTGCCGACGACGCGCTGCGCGTGCCCGGCTCGCCCGGCGAGATCTTCCGCGTGTTCACCCGGCTCGCCCTGCAGGGCTTCGGCGGCGTGCTGCCGATCGCCCAGCGCGAGCTGGTGGAGCGCGAACGCTGGCTCACGCGCGAGCAGTTCCTCGAGCTGCTGGCCGTCTCGCAGGTGCTGCCCGGGCCCAACGTCGTCAACCTGTCGCTGATGTTCGGCGACCGCGCCTTCGGCTGGCGCGGCGGGCTGGCGGCGCTCGGCGGCATGATCCTGGCGCCGTGGTGCATCGTGCTGGCGCTGACCGTGGTCTACGCCCACTACGCGCAACACCCGGTCGTGGCCGGCGCGCTGCGCGGCATGGGCGCCGCGGCGGCCGGGCTGATCCTGGCGACCGGCATCAAGCTGCTGACCGCCCTGCGCCGCAGCGCGCTGGGCGCGTCGACCGCCGTCGCGCTGGCGGCGCTGATGTTCGTCTGCATCGCCCTGCTGCGCGTGCCGCTGGCCTGGATGCTGGCCGGGCTCGGCGGGCTCGCCTGCCTCGCGGCCTGGCGCAGGCTGGCGCCATGACGCCGGTGACCGCGCCCGTGCTCTCCAGCGGCGACTGGGGCGTCATCTTCGCGCAATACCTGCTGCTGTCGCTGCTGTCGATCGGCGGCGCCATCGGCACCGCGCCCGAGATGCACCGCTTCCTGGTCGAGCAGCACCACTGGATGACCAACGAGCAGTTCAGCGCGTCGGTGGCGATCGCCCAGGCCGCGCCCGGCCCCAACCTGCTGTTCGTCGCGGTGCTCGGCTGGGGCCTGGGCGGGTTCTTCGGCATGTGCGTGACGATGACCGGCATCCTGCTGCCGTCGACCACGCTGACGCTGGCCGCGGCACGCTGGGGCGAGGCGCGCCGCGGCACGCGTGGCGTGCAGGCCTTCGTGGCGGGCATGGCGCCGCTCACCGTCGGGCTGGTGCTGTCCAGCGGTTTCATCCTCGGCAAGCCGGCCTACGGCAGCCCGTGGCTGTTCGCCACGATGGCGGCCACCGTCGCCGCCTGCCTGGCCACCAAGGTCAGCCCGCTGTGGCTGATCGCCGCAGGCGGGCTGGTGGGCGCGTTCCTGGCCTGAGCGCGCTCCTCACTTCACCTCGAAGCTGCCGACCAGGACATCGTCGCGGGCCTCCTCCAGCCGCAGGATGACGTCGCGGTGCTGCTCGGCGCGGGTGCCGAAGCCGGTGGTCAGCCGCATCATCACGCTGGTGCCGTTGCCGAGCACCTGCCGGTGCGAGCCGTAATACTTGGCATGCACCTCGTAGACGCCGGGAATCGCCTGCTTCAGCGCGAACACCTCGGGCCCGTAGCCGTTGGTGACGTCGCGCGTGACGCGCCCGCCCTGGCGGCTGAGCGGGCTCTGGTAGCTCACCCACTCGTCGTGCGGATCCTTCACCCACAGGTCGATGTCCGTGTTGTCGGTGTCCCAGGCCAGCGCCACGCGCACGTCCAGCGGCAGGTTGCGGTGCAGCCGCGGGTCGACGGCCGAGACGTCCACCGCGTGGGTGGCGGCGATGGCGTCGAGCTCGCCCAGCGCGATCACGTCGATGTCGCCGAAGCGCGCGTCCCAGGCACCCGAGGCCGCGCTCCACAGCGCGTCGACGGCCGCCTGCCAGGCGCCGGCCGCCGCCTGCGCGAGGCCGAGGTCGCGCCAGGACTGCGGCTCGTCGGGCGCCATGGCGGCCACGCGCTGCAGCAGGCGCACCGCCTCGGCCGCCTCGCCCATTTCCTGCAGCCGGTAGGCCAGCACG
This sequence comes from uncultured Vitreoscilla sp., assembly GCA_964418745.1. Lineage (GTDB taxonomy): Bacteria > Pseudomonadota > Gammaproteobacteria > Burkholderiales > Burkholderiaceae_C > Scleromatobacter. The sequence continues at coordinate 28,564 of CAYQMX010000023.1, read as the reverse complement.
CGCAGCAGGCCGCGGTCCTCGATGTGGAGCTCGGCGAGGTTGGACACGACGCGCAGCGCCAGCGCGCGCTGCCCGTGCGCGGCGAACACCTGGGCCGCGTCGAGGTAGAACGCCGGGCTGCCCGAGGCGGCCAGGCGCTGGTCGAGGTAGACGGCGTAGCGCTCGTCGGCGCCGGCCTGGGCCAGGCGGCGCATGCCGGCCTCGTCCAGCGACGCGGCCTGCACGGCGATGCGGATGCCCGCCGGGGCGTCGCCGTCCTTCTTCAAGGCCTTTTGCGCCTCCGGGCGGGAGGCGTCGGCCGGCGCGGCGTTCGTCGTGGCCGCCAGCATGGGGGGCGCGGGGGCGGCGGGCGCGGCCAGCCGGGCCGCGGCGCGGTCGGCCATGGCCTCGTGCAGGACGCCGGCGGAAGCGGTCGCGCCGGCTACCTGCGCGACGGCGTCGCGGGCGGCGCGGCGATCCTTCGGAAAGTCCTGGTCCCACCAGGCCTGGACCGCGCGGTAGCGCTCCACCAGCGCGGCCAGATGGCGCGCCGACTGCGCCGCCCTGGCCGAGGCGGCGGTGCGCACGGCCTCGTCGTAGGACGCGCGCAGCGGACCGGACGGCGGCCGCAGTTCGTAGCGCTGGTAGTCGGCCAGCGTCTCGAGGACGATCAGCGAAGTCTCGGGCGTGACGAGGCCGAAGCGCTGGCCCAGCGCCTCGATCTCGGTGCGATGCAGCGCCGGCTGCGCCAGCAGTTCGTCGATGCGCAGGCGCGCCCAGCGCTGGCCCACGAAGCCGGCCGCGTCGGCGCTCTCGGCCAGCGGCGGCGCGGCGAGTTCGACGACCTGATGGCGGAGGCGGCCGTCGCCGCCGGCCAGCACGAGGTCGATCCGCGCGCTCGCCGCCGTGAAGCGGCCGGCGAGCACCAGGCGCCCGGCGTCGGGGCGCGTCGACGCGACGACCGCCTGCTCGAAGCCCTCGCCTTCGATGCGCAGCAGGTGCGTGCCGCGCTGGCGGATCCGGCGCAGCGCGTCGTCGGCCGACAGCGCGTCCAGGTCCAGCAGGTCGCCGCCGCGCGCGTCGGCCCACTGGCGCAGGAACAGTGCCGAGCCGCCCGCGCCCGACTGCACCGCGTACGCCGGCACGCTGCCGGCGGCGGCCGGCAGCGTGCCGCCCCAGTTGCCCAGGCCGTCGGAGAACAGCAGCGCCAGGCCGTTGCGGGTGGTGGCGGCGCCGGCCGGCGCCGTCCACAGCGACGCGTTGCTCGCACCGTCGTAGGCCATGCGCTTCAAGGTGTCGCGCAGGGCCTGCCAGTCGCCATGGCGGACGTCGAACAGGCGCTCGGGCTCGGCCGCGTCGCGCACGACGCGCAGGCGCACTCGCACGTCGGGCTGCCAGGCGAACAGCGCCGCCAGCAGCCGCAGCTCGCGCTCGTGGTCGCGCCGGGCACCCGAGCCGGACGCGTCCCAGACCAGCGTCAGCTCGTCCGGCCGGGGGCGCGGTGCCGGCGCGTCGGGCACGCGCAGTTCGACATGGAAGTAGCCCTGGCCGTCGACGCGTTCGCGCAGCAGCGTGTCGCCGCGTGGCGCGGGCCAGCTGGCGACCGCCGACCGGTGGCCGTCGGCGCGCGGGCGCCAGTCGACGCGATGCAGGCGGACGTCGGCATCCGCGCCCAGCGACTGCACGCTCGCGCCTTCCAGCCCGTCGCCCAGGCGCACGCCGGCGGCGTCGGTGGCGTGCAGGCGCAGGTGCACGTCCAGCGTGTCGGCCGGCGTGCCCGCGAAGTCCAGCGGCAGTCCCAGCGACAGGCGTTCGCGGGCGTCCGGGGCAAGCCATTCGACGAGCGCGATGCGCACGTGGCGCGAACCGCCCGCCCGCAGCGGATACACGCGCAGCCGGAAGTTGTCGCCGGCGGTCTGCTCCAGCAGGGCCGGGTCGACGCCGCGCCGCACCACCTCCTCGAACACCTGGCGGCCGCGCGCCTTGGGCACCGGCACCGCGGCACGCATCGAGCCGTCGGCCATGTCCAGCGCGAAGCCGGCCACGGTCTGGCCGGCGTGCAAGGGGAACTGCAGCTCGCCCTCCAGCACGCGGGCATTCGGGTTGGCCAGCGTCAGGTCGACGACCGTGTGGACGAGGCTGCCCTCGACGAACACGTCGACGCCGGCATGGGCCAGCCGGATCGGCTGCGCGCCCGCGGCCACCTGCACCAGGGCCGGTTCGGGTCGCGGCGGCACGACCTCCTGCGCCATCGCCTGTGCCATCGCGAGGCAGCACCCCGCCCACATCGCCCATCGTCCCTGCAGCATCCGAACCTCCCCGATCCCTGTCGATGGGGGTTGAACGCGGGCCCCGCCGAAACGGGGTGATCAGGTTCGGGGGGCGGCCCGGGTGCGCTGGCGCAGGGCCTCGAAGAGGCACACGCCCGCGGCCACCGACACGTTCAGGCTCTCGACGGCGCCGGCCATCGGGATGCGCACCAGCTCGTCGCAGGTCTTGCGGGTGAGCTGGCGCATGCCGTCGCCCTCGCTCCCCAGCACGAAGGCCACCGGCCCGGTGAGGTCGAGGTCATACAGCGTGCGTTCGGCGTCGTCGCTGGTGCCGATGACGCGGATGTCGAAGTCCTTCAACTCGTTCAGGGTGCGCGCGAGGTTGGTCACCATGATGTAGGGCACCGTCTCGGCCGCGCCGCTGGCCACCTTGGCCACGGTGGCGTTGACGCCCACCGCATGGTCCTTCGGGGCGACGATGGCATGCGCGCCGGCGCCGTCGGCCACGCGCAGGCAGGCGCCCAGGTTGTGCGGGTCGGTCACGCCGTCGAGCACCAGCAGCAGCGGCGGGCCCTCGACGGCCTCGATCACCTCGTCCAGCGAATGCGGCATCGCCACCACCTCGACGCGCGCGACCACGCCCTGGTGGCGCGCCGTGCCGGCCAGCTTGTCCAGCCGCTCGCCGTCGGTCTCCACGATCTTGATGCCGGCCTCGCGGGCGCGGTCCGCGAACGAGCGCATGCGCGCGTCGCGCCGGTTGGCCTCGACGTGCAGCTCGATGACGGACTTCGGCGCCGTCTTCATGCGCACGGTGATGGCATGAAAACCAAAAAGGATTCGGGGGCTGCTCATGGGAAGACCATTCTGAAAAGTTCCAGCGAGCCTATCAGGATCAGCTGGTGGATCATGTAGAAGCTGAGCGACCAGCGGCCGAGCACCGCCAGCGGTCGCGCGAAGGACGGCACCGGGCCGCTGAATGCCGCCCGGGCATGCACCAGGAGCACGCTGGCCGCGAGGTAGCCGGCCAGCATCATGCCCAGCCAGGGCAGCACCGGCACGTAGTCCTCGGTGCGCGGCAGGTGGGTGACCAGGCCCACCCAGTTGGTCAGGCGGGTGTCGAAGAACGGCTCGGCCACCCAGTGCGGCAGCATCCAGGCGAGCGCGGCGACCAGCGCCACGCCCGCGAACGCGAGCGGCGTGCGCGCCAGGCGCGCGGGCGGCAGGCGCGTGCCGAGCAGGCGCAGCAGCAGCAGCATCGCGGCCATGCCGTGCAGCACGCCGAAGCTGATCCAGCTGAGCGGGAACATCGTCAGCGAGCCCAGCGATACCAGCAGCGCGCAGCCGGCAACCTGGGCCCAGCGGCGCCAGAACCGGGCCCAGGTCTGGCCGGCATCGATGGCCACGGCCTGGCCGGCACCGGCGCCCAGCAGGAACATCGACACGATGCACAGGCGCTGGGTGGTCCAGAACGGGTCGCCGTAGAAGTTCTGCGGCGGCGCCAGGAAGTGGAACTGGTTGAGGTCGAACGAGAAGTGGAAGCAGGCCATCCAGACCATGGCACAGCCGCGCCAGAGGTCGAGCCGGTCGAAGCGGCGGCCGGAAGGGGAAGCGAGGCGGTCTGTCACGGGCGGGACCATACCTCACGCGGGCCGTGGCCTAACATCGCGGCCATGCCCCACCGCTCCGACGACGCTTCTCCCGCCCCCGCCCACCGCAGCGCGGCCGAACAGGCCCGCTTCGTCGCGCTGCTGACCGACATGTTCGAGCAGCGCATCAGCTTCAACGAGGTGCTGGGGCTGCGCGTGCAATCCGTCGCGTTGCCGGCGCCCTCGCTGCGCTTCGACATGCAGCCCGCGCTGGTGGGCCACTTCCTGTACGGCCGGCTGCACGGCGGCGTGATCAGCGCCGTGCTCGACGCCACCGCCGGGCTGGCCCTGATGGCCGCCATCGGCGAGCGGCACCCCGCCGATTCCGCCGAGCAGGTGCTGCAGCGTTTCGCGCGCATCGGCACGATCGACCTGCGCGTCGACTTCCTGCGCCAGGGCGTCGGCAAGCATTTCGTCGCCAGCGCCGAGGTGACGCGGCTGGGCGGGCGCGTCGGCTCGACCCAGATGCGGCTGGTCAACGAGGACGGCGTGCTGATCGCCACCGGCGCGGCGTCCTACATCCTGGCCTGAGGCCCGGTCGCCCGGGCGCGGCGCCACGTGCACGAATCGCCCCGGCCTGCGATAATCCGCCCTTGCGCGCAGCACGGGCCGGAACGCCGTCCAGGCGCGCCCCGCCGGGCTGATCCAGCCCGCCCCGGCCGCCGCCACCGGCGCCCCGCTGCCGTTTCCCACGAGGCGACCCGCAGCGCCTCCTCGAGCCCGACACCATGCATCCGTCCCCGTTCAACTTCAATGCCGTGGCGCCCGCGGTCACGGCCGAGATCGAACTCCTCGCGCCGGCCAAGAACGCCGACATCGGCATCGAGGCCGTCAACCACGGCGCGGACGCGATCTACATCGGCGGCCCGGCGTTCGGCGCGCGCGCCTCGGCCGGCAACGACCTGCGCGACATCGAGCGCCTGACCCGCCATGCGCACCGTTTCGGCGCCAAGGTGTTCATCACGCTCAACACCATCCTGCGCGACGACGAGCTGGAAGACGCCCGCCGCATGGCCTGGGCCGTGCACGACGCCGGCGCCGACGCGCTGATCGTCCAGGACATGGGCCTGCTGATGCTGGACCTGCCGCCGATCCAGCTGCACGCCAGCACGCAGACCGACATCCGCACCCCCGAGAAGGCGAAATTCCTGCAGGACGTCGGCTTCTCGCAGATGGTGCTCGCGCGCGAGCTCGACCTGCGCCAGATCCGCGAGATCGCCGCCGTCACGCCCCATGCCACGCTGGAGTTCTTCATCCACGGCGCGCTGTGCGTGGCCTACAGCGGCCAGTGCTACCTGAGCCACGCGCACACCGGTCGCAGCGCCAACCGCGGCGACTGCTCGCAGCCCTGCCGCCTGCCCTACACCGTCACCGATGCCAAGGGCGGCATCGTGGCGCACGACAGCCACGTGCTGTCGATGAAGGACAACAACCAGACCGCCAACCTCGACACGCTGGTGGACGCGGGCATCCGCAGCTTCAAGATCGAGGGCCGCTACAAGGACATGGGCTACGTGAAGAACATCACCGCCCACTATCGCCGCCAGCTCGACGAGATGCTGGAGCGCCGCCCCGAGCTGCGCGCCGCCTCCGCCGGCAAGGCCACGTTCAACTTCACGCCCGACCCCGACCGCAACTTCAACCGCGAGTCCACCGACTACTTCGTCAACGGCCGCCAGATGGACATCGGCGCCTTCGACACGCCCAAGCACGCGGGCCTGTCCGTGGGCCACGTGACCAAGGTGGCGGCCGACCACTTCGAGGTCGAGCTCGACGACGCCGACACGGTGCTGAACAACGGCGACGGCCTGACCTACCTCGATCTGCAGAAGGAACTGGTGGGCCTGCAGGCCAACGTCGTCGCGCGCCTGCCGGGCGCCGCCAACCGCTGGCGCATCGAGCCCAACCAGCCGATCGCCGAGCTGAAGGACCTGCGCTCGAAGCCGCGGCTGCACCGCAACCGCGACATGCAGTGGGACCGGCTGCTGGAGCGCAAGTCGGCCGAGCGGCTGATCGGCGTGTGGATGACGCTGGCGGACATCCCCGGCGGCCTGCGGCTGTCGGTCACCGACGAGCGCGGCGTCGCGGCGCACGCCGACGCGCTGCTGGACCTGCAGCCGGCGCGCGACGTCGAGCGAGGCCAGGCCATGCTGCGCGAACACCTGTCCAAGCTGGGCGGCACCCTGTTCTCGCTCAGCGAGCTGACGCTGGCCACCGCGCAATCCTGGTTCGTGCCGGCCAGCCGCCTGAACGCGCTGCGACGCGAGGCGCTCGAGCGCCTGGAGCAGGCCCGCCTGGACCAGCGCGAGATCCTGCCGCGCGCCGAGCCCGTCGAGCCGCCGGCGGTCTACCCGGACGACGCGCTGTCCTACCTCGCCAACGTCTACAACCAGCCGGCGCACGACTTCTACCGCAAGCACGGCGTCCAGGTGATCGAGGCGGCCTACGAGAGCCACGAGGAACAGGGCGAGGTCAGCCTGATGATCACCAAGCACTGCGTGCGCTGGTCGATGTCGCTGTGCCCCAAGCAGGCCAAGGGCGTCACCGGCGTGCAGGGCACCGTGCGCGCCGAGCCGCTGGTGCTGCACAACGGCAGCGAGAAGCTGACCCTGCGCTTCGACTGCAAGCCCTGCGAGATGCACGTGGTGGGCAAGATCAGGAAGCAGGTGATCAACGAGGCGATGGCCGTGCCGATGACCTTCTTCCGCACCCGGCCTGCGCCGCAGCGCGCGGGTCACTGAGCCGCGCGGCGCGGCGTCGCGGAGCGTCAGCCCGCCTCGAAGTGCAGGTAGTCGCGGTAGCCGGGATTGAGCCGCACCAGCTCGGCCCGCTCGGCCGCCGAAGGCCGCCACAGCTGCTCGCCCACCGTCGGCGCCGAGGCCGGCAGGCGCAGGCCCGAGCCGGCCAGGCGCGCCAGGCCGATGGCCGAGAACACGTTGACCGGATACAGCCCGCGCACCGCGCCGGCGCGCACGTCCACCTCCGGCACCAGCCAGTCGGCGCGGCCGCCGTCCACCTCGAGCTCCGGGCCGAGGAAGCCGCGCCTGACCGCGGCCTCCGTCAGCGGGTTGAAGCCGGGGCCCAGCGCCCGCGCATAGCCGTAGTGCATGCGGTGGCCCATCAGCATCTGCAGCAGCTTGTCGCGCGCCGCGTCGGCGGCCGGGGGCAGCAGGGCGAAGATCTCGAATGCGCGCGAGCGGTCGCCCACCGAGGCGCCTTCCGCGCCGAAGCTGCAGATCACCTCGTCGGCGCCGTCGCGCACCAGCAGCGCATCGAGCTGCGCCGGCTTCATCCTGGCGAGCGCGCGCCGCAGCGACGACAGCGGCTGCGTGTAGCCGTAGTTGATCGTGCCCTCCAGTGCCTTGGCCGGGATCGAGGCGAGCACCTGGTCGACCAGCGCGAGCAGTTCGCCCGCGGGCCCGTCCTCGTCGAAGGGAGAACACCAGGCCCGCACCAGCGTGACGCCGGCGCGCTTGCTGCCGAAGAACTTCATGCGGGGCGCCTCGCGCGGCCGCAAGCGGGTGCGCGGCGGGTCAAACCCAGCCCGCGTCGACCCGGAACTCCTGCGCCGTGCACATGCGACCGTCGTCGGCCGCCAGGAACAGCACCATCTGCGCAACGTCGTCGGGCTGCAGCTTGTCGGGCAGGCACTGGTTGCGCGCGATCTCCTCCTCGCCGGCCGGCTTCAGCCACTTCTGCACCTGCCGTTCGGTCATCACCCAGCCCGGCGACACGGTGTTGACGCGGATGCGCGACGTGCGCTGGGCCGCGAAAGCCGTGACCATCGCGGCGCCGATGCCCGAGCCGCCGCCGGTCACGAACACGCGGCCGCGCCGGCTGGGAAAGGTGGCGGCCGCCATCGGGCCGGCGGCATGTTGCATCGGGGAAGGAGCTGGGGAGTTGGTCATCGCGCCGGGGTGTGCAATGTCAGATTCTGGGGGGGTTGCCGTCAGCGAAGCAGTGTCGGGCGATACGATGCGCCGCGTCAAGTCGACGCGGGCGACACCCTCGCTGAGGCAGAATGGCGCGACGGCCGGCCCGGCAGTCCCGGCTCCCCGCACGGACGCGGCGGCGCCCGCGGCCGCCGCCGGGCACCGATCCCCACCTTCCCGCGGGCGCCAGCGCGCCGGCCTCACGCGCTTTTTCACACCGATGACGACTTCCTCGACCGCCCCCGCCTTCCTGTCCGCCCCCCGTGTCGTCAGCGACGTGCGCGCCACCCTCGGCGAGGGCCTGTGCTGGTCGCCGCGCGATCAGGCCCTGTGGTCGGTCGACATCCTCGAACGCCGGCTGTACCGCGACGTCCCCGCCACTGGCGCGCACCGCGCCTGGGACTTCGACGACACCATCTCGGCGGTGGCCGAGCGCCGCGACGCGCCCGGCCTGGCCGTGGCCCTGCAGCGCGGCCTGGCGCTGTTCGACCCCGACACCGGGACGCTGGAACGCCGCGACGAGCCCGAGCCCGAGCGCCCCGGCAACCGCTTCAACGATGGCAAGTGCGACGCGCACGGCCGCTTCTGGGGCGGCAGCATGGACTTCGCGGTGCGCGCCCCCACCGGCGCGCTGTACTGCTTCGACGGCGCCGGTCGCGCCCGCCGGGCGCTCGACCTGGGCTGGATCGTCACGAACGGCCCCACCTGGACGCTGGACGGCCGCACGATGTTCGTCAACGACACGGTGCACCGGCGCGTGGTGGCGTGGGCGTTCGACGTCGAGACCGGCGCCGTGGGCGCCGCACGCGACTGGCTGCTGCTGCCCGCCGCGGACGGCCACCCCGACGGCATGACCACCGACGCCGCGGGCCGGATCTGGATCGCCCACTGGGGCGGCTCCTGCGTCACCTGCCACGACCCGGCGACCGCCGCCGAACTCGCACGCATCGAGCTGCCCACCGCCCACGTCAGCAACGTCGCCTTCGGCGGCCCCGACATGACGACGCTCTTCGCCAGCAGCGCGCGCTTCGAGCTGGACGACGCGCAGCTCGCGCGGCAGCCGCTGGCCGGCGCGCTGTTCGCGATCGAGACGAACGCCGTCGGCCTGCCGGCGAACCGCTTCGCGGGCTGACCGGCGCGCCCGCACGCGGGTCCAACACCAAGCACGTGGGCCGCTGCACCGCCCCGCGGGGAAATCGACATGATCCGGGGAGGAACGCACATGCAATACCCATCGACCCGCCGCCGACGCCGGCACGCGGTCCTCGCCTGCGCCCTGCTGGGCGCGCTGGCGGGCGCGGCGCAGGCCCAGTCGGTCGCGTTCAGCGGCATGCTGGGCGACAAGGCCTTGCTGATCATCAACGGCCAGGCGCGCAGCGTGGCCGTCGGGGCCACCGTGCAGGGCGTCAAGCTGGTGCGGGTGGACGGCGCGCAGGCGCAAGTGGAGGCCGGCGGCAAGGCGCAGACGCTGCGGCTGGGCGGCACCGCGGTGGTGGCCGGCGACAGCGGCGGCAGCTCCAGCGGCTCGCGCATCGTGCTGCCGGCCGGCTCGGGCGGCCACTACACCGGCCTGGGGGCGATCAACGGGCATCCGATCCACTTCGTGGTCGACACCGGCGCGACCACCATCGCGATGGGCGCCGACGTCGCCGCCCAACTGGGCCTGGACTACAGCACCAGCACGGCGGCCGCCGCGATGACCGCCAACGGCGCGGTGGCCACGCGCATGCTGACCCTGGCCAAGGTCACCGTCGGCGACGTGACCGTCTACAACGTCGAGGCGATGGTGGTGCCGCAGTCCATGCCCGTGGTGCTGCTGGGCAACAGCTTCCTGTCGCACTTCCAGATGCACAGCGACAACACCTCCCTGGTGCTGGACAAGAAGAACTGAGCGCCCGGGGCCGCCGGGCGACGACGGGAGCGCGCCTTGCCGCGCCAGCCCGACATCGCGCCCGCCGGAACGCGGCCTGCATCGAGGCGCGCACGCGGCGCACAGGAGAAACCGCATGCAACTTCGCCCTCTCGGCCGCACCGGCCTGCAGATCGCACCCGTGGTCTTCGGCGGCAACGTGTTCGGCTGGACCGCCGACGAAGCGCGCAGCTTCGCGCTGCTGGACGCCTTCGTCGATGCCGGCTTCAATGCGATCGACACCGCGGACGTCTACTCGCGCTGGGTGCCCGGTCACCAGGGCGGCGAATCGGAAGCCCTGATCGGCCGCTGGCTGCGCGCCAATCCGGCGCGCCGGCAGCAGGTGCTGCTGCTGACCAAGGTGGGCTCCGACATGGGCGACGAACACAAGGGCCTGGGCAAGCTCTGGATCGAGCGCGCCGTGGAGGACTCCTTGCGCCGCCTGGGCACCGATGTGATCGACCTGTACCAATCGCACCGCCCCGACCCCGAGACGTCCTACGAGGAGACGCTGGGGACGTACGACCGGCTGGTCAGGGCCGGCAAGATCCGCGCGTTCGGCTGCTCAAACTTCGACGCCCGCCAGTTGGCCGAGGCCAGCGATTCCGCGCGCATCAACGACCTGCCGGCCTACCAGACCCTGCAGCCCGAGTACAACCTGTTCGACCGCGCCGGCTACGAAGGCCCCTTGCGCGAGCTCGCGATCGGCCAGGGGCTGGGCGTCATCACCTATTCCAGCCTCGCATCGGGTTTCCTGACCGGCAAGTACCGCGCGGCGGCCGACCTGGGCCAGGGCCCGCGCGGTGCCGGCGTGACGAAATATCTGACCCCGCGCGGCCTGCGCATCCTGGCCGCCCTCGACGAGGTCGCGCGGCGCCACGGCACGCAGCCGGCGGCGATCGCGCTGGCGTGGCTGATCGGCCGCGAGGGCGTGACCGCGCCGATCGCCAGCGCCACCAGTGTCGAACAGCTCGCCACCTTCGCCGTCGCGGCGGAACTCGCGCTCGGCGAGAGCGATCGCGCGCTGCTCGACCAGGCCAGCGAGGCCGAGCCGGCCTGACCGGCCCGCTTCAGCCGACCCAGCGGCGCGCGTTGCCGAACATGCGCGCCCACGGGCTGGGCGCCGACACGTCGCCACCGCTCCAGCTCATCTGCACATTGCGGAACACGCGCTCGGCGTGCGGCATCAGCGCGGTGAAACGGCCGTCGGCGGTCGTGACCGCGGTCAGGCCAGCCGGGCTGCCGTTCGGGTTCAGCGGATAGGTCTCGGTCGCCTGGCCGTGGTGGTCGACGTAGCGCATCACCGCCTTGACCTTGGCCGCGTCACCGCGCTGCGAGAAGTCGGCATAGCCCTCGCCGTGCGCCACGGCGATCGGCAGGCGGCTGCCGGCCATGCCCTGGAAGAAGATCGACGGTGATTCCAGCACTTCCACCAGCGAGAGCCGGGCCTCGAACTGCTCGGAACGGTTGCGCGTGAACTTGGGCCAGTCCTGCGCGCCCGGGATGATGGGCGACAGCGCGGCCAGCATCTGGCAGCCGTTGCACACGCCCAGCGCGAAGGTGTCCGAGCGGCCGAAGAAGGCCTCGAACTGCTGCGCCAGCACCGGGTTGAACATCACCGACCGCGCCCAGCCTTCACCGGCGCCCAGCGTGTCGCCGTAGCTGAAACCGCCGCAGGCGACGAAGCCCTGGAACTGTTCCAGCGCGACGCGGCCCGAATGCAGGTCGCTCATGTGGACGTCGTAGGTGTCGAAGCCGCCGCGGGCCATCGCGTAGCTCATCTCGACATGGCTGTTGACGCCCTGCTCGCGCAGGATCGCCACCTTCGGGCGCGCCAGGTTCAGGAACGGCGCGGCGACGTCCTGCTGCGGATCGAACGTGAGCGCCACGTGCAGGCCGGGATCGTCGGCCTGGCCGGCCAGCGCGTGTTCGCTGTCGGCGCAGGCCGGGTTGTCGCGCAGCTTCGCGATGCGCCACGAGGTGTCGTCCCAGGCCTGCTGCAGCTCGGCGAGCGGCCGGGCGAACACCGACCTCGCGTCGCGCCACACCTCGACGATGCCGCGGTCGTTGGGCTCGCCGACCACGTGGCTGTGCGCCGACAGGCCGTGGGCGCGCAGCACGCCCATGGCGGCGTCGCGTTGCGCCGCGGGCACCTGCAGCAGCACGCCGAGCTCCTCGTTGAACAGCGCCTTCAGCGTCAGCTCCTCGCGGCGGGCGCCCACCTGCGTGGCCCAGTTCTTCGCGTCGCCGAAGTCGGCGCGGCTGTCGGCGACGCCGGCGCCCTCGGTGACCAGCATGTCGACGTTCAGGGTCAGGCCGACGTGGCCGGCGAACGCCATCTCGCAGGCCGCAGCCCACAGGCCGCCGTCGCTGCGGTCGTGGTAGGCCAGCAGCAGGCCTTGCGCGCGCAGGGCGTTGACCGCATCCACCAGCGCCACCAGCAGCTTCGGGTCGTCGAGGTCGGGCACCGCGTCGCCGAACTGCTGCAGCGTCTGCGCCAGCACCGAGCCGGCCATGCGATGCTGGCCGCGGCCGAGATCGACCAGGATCAGCGCCGAGGCCTCGCGCGCGAGTTCGGGCGTGCGCGTGCCGCGCACGTCCGCGACGCTCGCGAACGCGGTGACGATCAGCGACACCGGCGCGACGACCTGGCGGGTCTGTCCACCGTCGCTCCAGCGGGTGCGCATCGACAGGCTGTCCTTGCCCACCGGCACGCTGATGCCCAGCGCGGGGCACAGCTCCATGCCCACCGCGCGCACGGTGTCGTACAGCGCGGCGTCCTCGCCCGGCTCGCCGCAGGCGGCCATCCAGTTGCAGCTGAGCTTGACACGCGACAGCTCGATCGGCGCGGCCAGCAGGTTGGTGATGGACTCGGCCACCGCCATGCGGCCCGAGGCCGGCGCGTGCAGCGCGGCCAGCGGGGTGCGCTCGCCCATGCTCATCGCCTCGCCCGCGAAGCCCTTGAAATCGGCCAGGGTGACGGCGACGTCGGCCACCGGCACCTGCCACGGGCCCACCATCTGGTCGCGGTGCGACAGGCCGCCCACGGTGCGGTCGCCAATGGTGATCAGGAAGCGCTTGGAGGCCACCGTCGGGTGGCGCAGCACGTCGAACGCGGCCTGCTCCAGCGACACGCCGGTCAGGGCCAGCGGCTGTTCCGTGCGCTCGACGCGCGCGACGTCGCGCAGCATCTTGGGCGGCTTGCCGAACAGCACGTCCATGGGCATGTCGATGGCGCGCGCGCCCCCTTCGCCGTCTTCCAGCACCAGCGCCTTGGCATCGGTGGCCCGGCCGACCACAGCCAGCGGGCAGCGCTCGCGCTCGGCGAAGCCCTGCAGCATCGGCAGCGACTGCGGCGCGATCGCCAGGACGTAGCGCTCCTGGCTCTCGTTGCACCAGATCTCCTTGGGCGCGAGGCCGGATTCCTCCAGCGGCACCTGGCGCAGGTCGAAGGTGGCGCCCACGCCGGCGCCTTCGGCCAGCTCGGGGAAGGCGTTGGACAGGCCGCCGGCGCCGACGTCGTGGATCGCCAGGATCGGGTTGCCCGCGCCCAGCTGCCAGCACTGGTTGATGACCTCCTGCGCGCGGCGCTGGATCTCGGGGTTGCCGCGCTGCACCGAGTCGAAGTCGAGCGCGGCGGTGTTGGTGCCCGCGGCCATGGAGCTGGCGGCGCCGCCGCCCATGCCGATGCGCATGCCCGGGCCACCCAGCTGCACCAGCAGCGTGCCGGCCGGGAACTCGATCTTGTGGGTGAGGTCGTGGCGGATCGCGCCCAGGCCGCCGGCGATCATGATGGGCTTGTGGTAGCCGCGGGTGACGCCGGCCACCGACTGCTCGAACACGCGGAAGTAGCCTGCCAGGTTCGGACGGCCGAATTCGTTGTTGAACGCGGCGCCGCCCAGCGGGCCGTCGATCATGATCTGCAGCGCGCTGGCGATGTGCTCGGGCTTGCCCACGGGCGATCGCTCCCAGGCCTCGTCGGTGCCGGGCAGGTGCAGGTTGCCCACCGAGAAGCCGGCCAGGCCGGCCTTGGGCTTGGAGCCGCGGCCGGTGGCGCCCTCGTCGCGGATCTCGCCGCCGGAGCCGGTGGACGCGCCCGGGAACGGCGAGATGGCCGTCGGGTGGTTGTGCGTCTCGACCTTCATCAGCACGTGCGCGGTCTCGGCGCGGCCGCCGTACTGCGCGGGACCGGCCTCGCCCATGGGCTCGGCCACCCAGCGTTCGATCGCATGGCCTTCCATCACCGCGGCGTTGTCCGAGTACGCGACGATGCTGTGCTGCGGGTGCAGCTTCTCGGTGTTGCGGATCATGCCGAACATCGACAGGTCCTGCGCCTGGCCGTCGATGCGGAACTGGGCGTTGAAGATCTTGTGGCGGCAGTGCTCGCTGTTGGCCTGCGCGAACATCATCAGCTCGACGTCGGTCGGATTGCGCTGCAGGCCGTTGAAGGCGTCGACGAGGTAGTCGATCTCGTCGTCGGACAGCGCCAGGCCGAACTGGGCGTTGGCCGCCACCAGCGCGTCGCGGCCGCGGCCCAGCAGGTCGACGTGCACCAGCGGCTCGGCCGGCTGCTTGTCGAACAGGTGCACGGCCGCCTCGCGCTCGAACGCCACGCTCTCGGTCATGCGGTCGTGCAGCAGCATCGCGGCGGCCTGAAGTTCCGGCTCGGACAGCGTCTTGATGCCGCCCAGCAGGCCCGTCCTGACCGTCAGCCGGACCTCGGTGACGCGCTCCACGCGCTGCAGCGCCAGACCGCAGTTGTGGGCGATGTCGGTGGCCTTGCTGGCCCACGGCGAGACCGTGCCCAGGCGCGGCATCACCACCACCAGGAAGGTGTCGGCGTCCTCGTGCGTGGGGCCTTCGTAGGCGTCGCCGTAGCGCAGCAGGCTGGCCAGCTTGCGCGTGGCGTCGGGCTGGACGGCGGTGTCGGTCCAGACCCAGTGGACGTGGCGCGCCGCAACCCCCGTGATGCGCGACGAGACGGACTGCAGCTTCGGCAACAGCGCCTGGGCGCGGAAGGCGGACAGGGCGTTGCCGCCCTCGAAGTGCAGCAGGTGCTTTGGCGTGGGGGACATGCGGTGTGGGCTCGCGGCAGGGGAGGAATCGGGCATCGGAGGCGGCTTCGTGGGCCGTCGCCGGGCTCGCCACGCGCATGACTACAGGGGCAGCGCGGGGATCGAACTCGGCAGAATCACGGATTTTAGTCGGCGATGGGATAATTGGCGACCATGACGATTACCTTGAAGTCCGCATCCGACATCGAAGGCATGCGCATCGCCGGCCGCCTGGGCTCGGAAGTGCTGGACATGCTCACGCCGCACGTCAAGCCCGGTGTCACGACCGAGCAGCTCGACAAGCTCGCCCACGACTACATCTTCGACGTCCAGGGCGGCATCCCGGCGCCGCTGAACTACTGCCCGCCAGGCTACACGCCGTACCCGAAGTCGATCTGCACCTCGATCAACCACCAGGTCTGCCACGGCATCCCGAACGACCGCCCGCTCAAGGACGGCGACATCGTCAACATCGACGTCACCGTCATCAAGGACGGCTGGCACGGCGACACCAGCCGGATGTTCATCGTCGGCAAGGGCTCGATCGCCGCCAACCGCCTGTGCCAGATCACCTACGAGGCCATGTGGAAGGGCATCGAGAAGGTGCGGCCGGGCGCGCGCCTGGGCGACATCGGCCACGCCATCCAGGTGTTCGCCGAGAACGCCGGCTTTTCCATCGTGCGCGAGTTCTGCGGCCACGGCATCGGCCAGAAGTTCCACGAGGAGCCGCAGGTCCTGCACTACGGCCGCCCGGGCACGCTCGAGGAGCTGGTGCCCGGCATGATCTTCACGATCGAGCCGATGATCAACGCCGGCAAGCGCGACATCAAGGAGTTCGGCGACGGCTGGACCATCGTCACCAAGGACCGCTCGCTGTCGGCCCAGTGGGAACACACGATCGTCGTCACCGAGACGGGCTACGAGGTGCTGACGGTCTCGGCCGGCAGCCCGGCCGTGCCCGCGTTCGTCAAGGCACCGGTGCTCAACCGGCTGCTGAGCGACGTCAGCGCGGCCTGAGCGCGCGACGGCGTGTCCTTGCCCGACCAATCCCTCCTGGCCGACCCCGCGACCGGGCCCGACGGCGCCGGCGCCGTCGCGGCGCGGCCGCGCGCGTCCGTGGCGGAGCTGCGCGAGCGCTTCCGCGCCGGCAAGGCCGCCCTGCTGACCCATTTCCGCGAGTCGCGCGCGACCGCCCCGGCCGCCAGCAGCCTGCTGCGCGCGCTGGCCCGCCATGTCGACCAGACCCTGGCCGAGCTCTGGACCAACGCCGGCATGCCCGGCGGCGCCGCGCTGCTGGCCGTGGGCGGCTACGGCCGCGGCGAACTGTTCCCCTACTCCGACGTCGACGTGCTGGTGCTGCTGCCCAACGGCCAGAAGGCCGCGGAACCCGCCCCCACGTCCGAGGCGCTGCGCGCCACCATCGAGGGCTTCATCACGGCCTGCTGGGACATCGGCCTGGAGATCGGCTCGTCGGTGCGCACCATCGACGAATGCCTGCTCGAATCGCGCGCCGACGTCACCGTGCAGACCGCGCTGCTCGAGAGCCGCCTGCTGACCGGCTCGCGCCGCATGTTCAACATGTTCCGGCGCGTCAACACCGAGGCCATGGACCCGCGCGCCTTCCTGCGCGCCAAGACCTTCGAGATGCGCCAGCGCCAGGTCAAGTACGAGGACACGCCCTACTCCCTGGAGCCAAACTGCAAGGAAAGCCCGGGCGGCCTGCGCGACCTGCAGGTGCTGACCTGGATCGCACGCGCCGCCGGCCTGGGCCGCACCTGGAGCGAGATGGCCACCCACGGGCTGCTGACGCCGTTCGAGGTCAAGCAGCTGCAGCGCCAGGAAGGCACGCTCAAGCTGATCCGCGCGCGCCTGCACCTGGTGGCCGGGCGGCGCGAGGACCGCCTGGTGTTCGACCTGCAGACCGCCGTGGCCGAGTCGTTCGGCTACCACGGCAACACCACGATGCGTGCGTCCGAGATGCTGATGCAGCGCTACTACTGGGCGGCCAAGGCGGTGTCCCAGCTCAACGAGGTGCTGCTGCTCAACCTCGAGGAGCGCATCAACGGCTCCGAGGACCTGCCGATGCAGCCGCTCAACGAGCGCTTCCTCGACCGCGGCGGCCTGCTCGAGATCGCCGCCGACGACCTGTACAAGCGCGAGCCGCACGCCATCCTCGAGACCTTCCACCTGTACCAGACCACGCCGCAGCTGCGCGGGCTGTCGGCGCGCACCATCCGCGCGCTGTACAACGTGCGCAACCAGATGAACGGGCCGTTCCGCCGCGATCCGGTCAACCGGGCGCGCTTCCTGTCCATCCTGCAGGCGCCGCAGCGCCAGACCCACGCGTTCCGGCTGATGAACCAGACCTCGGTGCTGGGGCGCTACCTGTGGGTGTTCCGCCGCATCGTCGGCCGCATGCAGCACGACCTGTTCCACGTCTACACGGTGGACCAGCACATCCTGATGGTGCTGCGCAACGTGCGCCGCTTCTTCATCCCCGAGCATGCCCACGAGTACCCGAAGTGCACCGCGCTGGCGGCCAACTTCGACAAGCCCTGGCTGCTGTACGTGGCCGCGCTGTTCCACGACGTGGCCAAGGGCCGCGGCGGCGACCACTCGGAGCTGGGCGGCAGCGAGGTGCGCCGCTTCTGCAAGGACCACGGGATCGCCAAGGACGACGCCGACTTCATCGAGTTCCTGGTGCGCCACCACCTCACGATGAGCCACACGGCACAGAAGGAGGACCTGTCCGACGCCCGCGTGATCGCCGACTTCGCCGCCAAGGTGGCCGACCCGCGCCGCCTGACCGCGCTGTACCTGCTGACCGTGGCCGACATCCGCGGCACCAGCCCCAAGGTGTGGAACGCCTGGAAGGGCAAGCTGCTGGAGGACCTGTACCGGCTGACGATGCGCAAGCTCGGCGGCGACGTGCTGGCCCTCGACGCCGAGATCGAGGCGCGCAAGAAGGAGGCGCGCCAGATCCTGGCGCTGCATTCGGCGCTGCCGGGCACCGAGACGCCGCTGTGGAAGACGCTGGACCTGAGCTACTTCGCGCGCCACGATCCCAACGAGCTGGCCTGGCACGCGCGCTCGCTGTGGCGCCACATCGAGACGGCCGTGCCGGTGGTGCGCGCGCGCCCGTCGCCGCTGGGCGAGGGCCTGCAGGTGCTGTTGTTCTCGCCCGACCGCGCCGACCTGTTCGCGCGCATCTGCGGCTACTTCGACGGCGCCGGCTTCTCCATCCAGGACGCCAAGATCCACACGACCAACGCCGGCTACGCGCTCGACACCTTCCAGGTGGTCAACCCGGCGTACGAGGACGACGGCCCGGCCGGCTACCGCGACCTGATCGCGCTGGTGGAGAACCAGGCCGCGCTGGCCGCGGCCTCCACCGGCCCGCTGCCGACGCCGCGCTCCAGCCGCGTCTCGCGCCGAGTGAAGTCGTTCCCGGTGGTGCCGCGCGTGTCGCTGCGCCCCGACGAGCGCGCCCAGCGCTGGCTGCTGTCGATCAGCGCCAGCGACCGCTCCGGCCTGCTGTACGCGGTGGCCCGCGTCCTGGCGCAATACCGCATCAACCTGCAGCTGGCCAAGGTGTCGACGCTCGGCGAACGCGTGGAGGACACCTTCCTCGTCGACGGTGCGGCGCTGCAGAACAACCGGCTGCAGATCCAGGTGGAGACGGAACTGCTGGACGCGATCTCGACGACCTGAGCGCGCGCGGCGCGTTCAGTGCCGGTTCGCCGCGTCCTCGATCGCCTTGTCGCGCAGTCGATCCCGTTCCTCGGGATCCATCGGCTTGACGATGGGGGCGCCCAGCACGGACGACGCGAGCGCGGACGGCGCCGGCGCCGGTTTCGGGAACGCGGTCACGGTCAGCGTGCCGCCGGTGGCCGCCACCTCGCGGCTGCCGTTCGGGCACGGGCCGTCGACGTAGAGGGTGCCGGCAGGCCCCACGCACTTGTGGACGCCCGCCGCCTTCAGCGAAGTCCCCGTCTGCGGCGATGTGCCCGCCGACTGCACGCCGACGGCGCGGGCCACGTCGGCCAGCGCCGCCGAGCCGCGCCATGCCCAACCGGCCACCGCCAGTCCTCCGACGACCACCGTCGCCACCACCCAGGTCCACCTCATCGGCCAGCGCCTCCCGCGTCGCCGCCGCGCCGCGCCATTGCAAGCGCCGCCGGCGGGCGACTGTTCCATCGGTTCGCCTCCTCCCTGGACGCGAATGCCGCTGCCGCGCATTATGGCGGCCCGGGGGAACGAAAAAGGCCCCGGCAGCCTGCGCCGCCGGAGCCCTTGGAAAGCGCTCGCGCGCCGGCGCACTCAGCCCATGTGCAGGCCGCCGTTGACCGCGAACTCCGCGCCGGTCGTGAAGCCCGACTCCTCGCCGGCCAGCCAGCCGACGATGGAGCCGATCTCCTCGGGGGTGCCCAGGCGCTTGACGGGGATCGTGGCGACGATCTTCTCGAGCACCTCGGGCTTGATCGCCTTGACCATGTCGGTGCCGATGTAGCCCGGGCTGACCGTGTTGACGGTGACGCCCTTGTTGGCCATCTCGAGGGCCAGGGCCATCGAGAAGCCGTGCATGCCGGCCTTGGCCGCCGAGTAGTTGGTCTGCCCCGCTTGGCCCTTGGCGCCGTTGACCGACGAGATCTGGATGATGCGGCCCCAGCCGCGTTCGACCATGTCGGCCACGACCTGCTTGGTCACGTTGAACATCGACGTGAGGTTGGTGCCGATGACGGCGTCCCAGTCCTCGCGCGACATCTTCAGGAACATGCGGTCGCGCGTGATGCCGGCGTTGTTGACCAGCACGTCGATCGGGCCGTGTTCTTCCTTGGCGTGCTTGAACGCCTCGACCGTGGAATCCCAGTCGGCGACGTTGCCCACCGACGTGTAGAAGGTGTAGCCGAGCGCCTTCTGCTCGGCCACCCACTTCGCATGGTCGCGGCTCGGGCCGCAACCGGCGATCACCTTGAAGCCGTCGCGATGCAGGCGCTGGCAGATGGAGGTGCCGATGCCACCCATGCCCCCGGTCACGTACGCAATTTTCTGGCTCATGTCTTGTCTCCTGTCTGAGGTTTCGGGTGCCGGTAAGTCGGCTTCACTATCGCGCTTTGTCCTGCCGGCCGCCCTCAGGGGCTACCCCCATGTGGCATGACGTGGATCAAGCCCGTTCGATGGTCAATGCAACGCCCATGCCACCGCCGATGCACAGCGATGCGATGCCGCGCTTCGCGTCGCGACGCTGCATCTCGTGCAGCAGCGTGACCAGGATGCGCGCCCCGGATGCACCGATCGGGTGCCCGATGGCGATCGCGCCGCCGTTGACGTTGACCTTGCTGGTGTCCCAGCCCATTTCCTGGTGCACGGCGCAGGCCTGGGCCGCGAAGGCCTCGTTGATCTCGAGCAGGTCGAGGTCGGCGGGCTTCCATCCGGCGCGCTCGAGCGCCTTGCGCGCCGCGGGCACCGGGCCCATGCCCATGTAGGCGGGGTCCAGCCCGGCGCTGGCGTACGAGGCGATGCGGCCGAGCGGCTTCAGGCCGAGGGCGGCGGCCTTGGCGGCCGACATCACCACCACGCCGGCGGCGCCGTCGTTGAGGCCCGAGGCATTGCCGGCCGTCACCGAGCCCGCCTTGTCGAATGCCGGGCGCAGGCCCGCGAGCGCCTCCAGCGTCGACTTGCGGTTGATGAACTCGTCGGCGTCGAACAGGACGGGGTCGCCCTTCTTCTGCGGGATCGCCACCGGCACGATCTCGGCCTTGAAGTAGCCGGCGTCCTGGGCCGCGGCAGCCTTGGACTGCGACGCGTACGAGAGGGCGTCCTGCTGCTCGCGCGTGATGCCGTACTTCTTGGCGACGTTCTCGGCGGTGATGCCCATGTGGTACTGGTTGTACACGTCCCACAGGCCGTCGTTGATCATGGTGTCGACCAGCTTCCAGTCACCCATGCGCTGGCCGTCGCGCGAATTGGGCAGCACGTGCGGGGACAGGCTCATGCTCTCCTGGCCGCCGGCGACGACGATCTCGGCATCGCCGTCGCGGATCGCCTGGGCCGCCAGCATCACGGCCTTCAGGCCGGAGCCGCAGACCTTGTTGATGGTCATCGCGGGCACGCCATGGCCGTAGCCGGCCTTGATGACCGACTGGCGCGCCGGATTCTGGCCGGTGCCCGCCTGCAGCACCTGGCCCAGGATCACCTCGCTGACCTGTTCGCCGGCGAGCTTCGCGCGCTCCAGCAGCGCGCGCAACACGGTGGCGCCGAGCTCGGAGGCGGGCACCTTGGCGAGCGAGCCGCCGAACTTGCCGACGGCGGTGCGCGCGGCGGCGACGATGACGATGTCTGTGGTCATGAAGGGTCTCCTGGGATCAGTATACGGAAGGGGGTATTCGGCCGGCCGACTAGGCTTTCTGTTTCACGTAGCGTCCGGGGGCGGGCTCGATCGCCTTGTGGCCGTTGCCGCCGGCGCCGCGCGGCGCGGCCACCAGCGGGCCGCCGAAGCCGGCCAGCCACTTCGACCAGCCGCTCCACCAGCTGCCCGGGTGCTCGGTGGCGCCGGCCAGCCACGCGTCGGCCGAGGCCGCCGGCCGGTCGTTCGTCCAGTGGCTGCGCTTGTTGGCCTTGGGCGGGTTGATGACGCCGGCGATGTGGCCCGAGGCGCCGAGCACGAAGCGGTTGTCGCCGCCGAGGATGCGCGTCGATTCCCAGGCGCCCTTCCACGGCACGATGTGGTCCTCGCGCGAGCCGTAGATGAACGCCGGCGACTTGATCCGGCTCAGGTCCAGCTGCTCGCCGCACACGTTCAGCGCGCCCGGACGGCGCAGCGCGTTGTCCAGGTAGGTGTTGCGCAGGTACCAGCAGTACATCGGGCCGGGCATGTTGGTGGCGTCGCTGTTCCAGTACAGCAGGTCGAACGCCGGCGGCGTCTCGCCCTTGAGGTAGTTGCCGACGACGTAGTTCCAGACCAGCTCGTTGGGGCGCAGGAAGCTGAAGGTGCTGGCCAGCTCGCTGCCCTTGAGCAGCTTGGGCCCGTTCGGCGCGTCCGGGCCGATGGTCATCTCGCGCAGCTGCACCGAGGCCTCGTCGACGAAGATGTCGAGGATGCCGGTGTTGGAGAAGTCGAGGAAGGTCGTCAGCAGCGTGATGCTCTCGGCCGGCTGCCGCCCGCGCGCGGCCAGCACGCCCAGCGCGGTGGCCAGCAGCGTGCCGCCCACGCAGAAACCCAGCGTGTTGATCGTCTTCGCGCCGGTGATCTGCTGCACGACCTCGATGGCGCGGATGACCGCGTTCTCGATGTAGTCGTCCCAGGTGCGGTCCTGCATGGACTCGTCCGGGTTGCGCCAGCTGATGACGAAGGTGCGATGGCCCTGCGCCACGGTGTGGCGAATCAGCGAGTTGGCCGGCTGCAGGTCCAGGATGTAGTACTTGTTGATGCACGGCGGCACGAACAGCATCGGCCGCGCGTGCACCTTGTCGGTGAGCGGCTTGTACTCGATCAGCTGCAGGTACTCGTTCTCGAAAACCACGGCGCCTTCGGTGGTGGCCACGTTGCGCCCCACCTCGAACACCGTCTCGTCGGTCTGCGACAGGTGGCCCTGCTGGACGTCGCTCCACAGGTGCTGCAGGCCCTGGGTCAGGCTCTCGCCCTGGGTGGCGATCGCCTTGCGCTGCGCCTCGGGGTTGAGCGCCAGGTAGTTGGCCGGGCTGGCGGCGTCGACGAACTGCTGCACGGCGAAGCGAACGCGCGCCCGCGTCTTCTCGTCGCCCTGCAGGCTGTCGGCCAGCTGGGTGAGGGTGCGCGCGTTGAGCAGGTACAGCTGCGCGGTGAAGGCGGCGCCGGGGTTCTTGTGCCAGTCCTCCGCCGCGAAGCGGCGGTCGGCGATCGGCGCGGGCGGCGGTGCGGCCACCTCGGCACCGCCGACCGGGATCTGGTCGACCGCGCCGTTCCACAGCGTCGCCGCCTGCGCCACGTACTGCTGCTGCAGCTCGGCCAGCTTGTCGGGCGGCAGCTGCAGGCCGCCGAGCGAACTCAGGAAGCCGCCGATCGCGGCGCCGAAGGCCTCGGGCCCGTGCGCCTGCGCGGCCATGGCGGCACGCGCGGCGGCGGCCCGGGGTGCGGGAGCGGGCGCGGCTGCGCGCGGTGCCCGCTTGCGGGCGGGGCGCACGGCCTTCTTGGCGGCCGTCGTCGCGGCGGAATTGCGGGCCATCTGTCTTGTCTCCTTCGCCGCGCCCCTGGCCCCAGGACACGGCGCCACCGGAAGAGGTGGTCGCCGTTCGGATCGGGCGCGGTCTTTCACGCTTTGTAGCGACCTGAGCTTACAGCACGATGAACAGCCACTACCATGAGGTCGATTCGCTTGTCGAACGACGAAAGATGACCGACCTGGAAGAAGCACGGCCGTGCAGATAGTGACCCTCGGCTGGGCCTACGTGGTATTGATGATGGTGCTCGCCGAGGCGCTCGGCCCGGGCGGCTCGGTGCTGGGCGCGCTGGTCACGCTGGCGCTGTACGGCGTGCTGCCGCTGGGCATCGTGCTCTACGTCGGCGGTGCGCGCGGGCGCGCCGACGCGCCGAGGCCGCGGCGCCCCCGGCCTCAGGCGACCTCGATCCAGGCGGCGGCGGCCAGGCGGCCGGTGACCCGGTCGCGCCGGAACGAGAAGAACCGTGAGGCGTCGCTGGCGGTGCACAGGCCGCAACTGCTGACCTCGGTCAGCCCGAGCCGGCGCAGCCGTCCCTCGGCCAGTCCGGGCAGGTCGGCCCGCCATTTCGGCGCGCCGTCGCGCGCGGGCGCCGACACGAAGTGACGCGCCTCAGCCTCGTGGAACGCGGCCAGCACGTCGGCACCGACCTCGAAGCGCTGCGGGCCGATGCACGCGCCCAGCCACGCGACGATGTCGCCCGCGGCCACCGGCACCGCGGCGCGCAACGCGTCGACCGTGGCTTCCAGGACACCGCCGGCCAACCCGCGCCAGCCCGCGTGCGCGGCGCCCACCGCGCGGCCGTCGCGGGTGGCGAACAGCACCGGCAGGCAGTCGGCCACCAGCACCGTGCAGGCGATGCCCGGCACGGTGGTGATGCTGGCGTCGGCACGCTCGGTGACGGCGTCGGGGTGGGTGTGTGCCGCATCCAGGCGCACGACGCGCGTACCGTGCACCTGCTCGAGGAACACCGGCGTGGCGCCCAGCGTGGTCGCGAAGCGGCGGCGATTCTCGGCGACGGCGATCTGGTCGAGCGGATCGGCGGTCTGGGCCCGCAGGTTGAGCGAGTCGTACGGCGCCACGCTGGTGCCGCCGCGGCGCGTGGTCATCAGCGCGCCGGTCCCCGCGGGCCAGTGCATGGGCCGGAAGAAGGCGTCCAGCGGCAGGGGATCGACGATTTCGACGGGCATGCTATTCGGCGTCGGGGCAGGCCGACGGCTGGGTGCTGGAGAACGCCGGGTGCGCCAGGCAGGCGGCGTTCACGCGCATCACGTGGGGCACGTGGGACAGGTCGCAGTCGAAGCGCTGCGCGTTGAAGATCTGCGGCGCCAGCGTGCAATCGGCCAGGCCGGGCGCCTCGCCGTGGCAGAACGTCGCCGGTTGCGCCGCGAGCTGGCGCTCGACCACCGCGAGGCCGCCCTCGATCCAGCGGCGGATCCAGGCCCCCCTGGCCGCCTCGCCGACGCCCAGCGGGCCGACCAGGTATTGCAGCACGCGGGTGTTGTTCAGCGGATGGATCTCGCAGGCGATGTCCAGCGCCAGCGCGCGCACGCGGGCGCGGCCGGCGGCGTCGCGCGGCAGCAGCGGCGGCTCGGGCACCGTCTCGTCGAGGTACTCGATGATCGCCAGCGACTGGTGCAGCCGCAGCCCGTCGTCGGTCACCAGCAGCGGCACCAGGCCGGAGTCCGAGCGCGCCAGGTACTCCGGCGAGGACTGCTCCTTGCGCACCAGGTGCACCGGCAGGTAGTCGTATTCCAGCCCCTTGAGCGCGAGCGCGATGCGCACGCGCCAGCTGGCCGAGGAACGGAAGTAGTTGTAGAGCTCCATGGCGGGCGGTCAGCGCACGGTGACGACGAGCTCGCCCAGGCCGGCGATGCGGCCGGCGAGCGTCTGGCCGCGGCCGACGGCGCCCACGCCCGCCGGGGTGCCGGTGAAGATCAGGTCGCCCGGCTTGAGGGTCCAGGCCCGGCTGAGCCAGGCGATGGTCTCGCGCACGTTCCAGATCATGTCGGACAGGTCGCCGCGCTGACGCGGCGTGCCGTCGACGTCCAGCCCGATCGCACCGCTGGCGAGCTCGCCGGTCTCCTCGATGCGGTGGATCGCGCCGATGGGCGCCGACTGGTCGAAGCCCTTGGCGACGGACCAGGGCCGGCCCGCCTTCTTGGCGGCGGCCTGCAGGTCGCGCCGGGTCATGTCCAGGCCCACGGCGTAGCCGAAGACCAGGCGTGGCGCGTCCTCCTCGGCGACGTCGCGGCCGTTGCCGGCGGCGGCGTCGCCGATGGCCACCACCAGCTCGACCTCGTGGTGCAGGTCGCTGGTGAGCGACGGGTAGTCCATCGCCCCGGTCTCGCCGGCGCGCACCGGCAGCACCGCGTCGGCCGGCTTCATGAAGAAGAACGGCGACTCGCGCCCGTCGTGGCCCATCTCGGCGGCATGCTCGGCGTAGTTGCGGCCGACGCAGTAGATGCGGTGGACCGGGAACTCGCCGCCGCCGTGCACATGCACGCGGGGGACGACGGGAACGGTGATGACATCGGACATGGCGGGGATTCCTGGGCAGGCGGTCGTCCCGGGAGGCCCGGGCGGGCGGCGACGATGATGCCACGCGCCGGCCCGGGCCGGCGGCTACACTGGCTCGAACCCGAGAAGCGCAGCCATGTTCAGCCCCCGTTCGATCCGCCATTGCCGTGCCTGCGGTGCGCCGACCGTCTACCGCGAGCCGCCCGACGACAACCGCGAGCGCGCCGTCTGCACGGCCTGCGGCACGATCCACTACGAGAATCCGCTCAACGTGGTGGGCACCGTGCCCGTGTTCGAGGGCAAGGTGCTGCTGTGCCTGCGCAACATCGAGCCGCGGCGCGGCTTCTGGACGCTGCCGGCCGGCTTCATGGAGCTCGACGAGACCACCGAGCAGGGCGCGGTGCGCGAGACCGTGGAGGAATCCGGCGCGAAGATCGTGCTGGGGCCGCTGTTCACGCTGCTGAACGTGCCGCACGTCGGCCAGGTGCACCTGTACTATCGCGCGGAGATGACCGGCCCCGCGCTGGACCCCGGACCGGAAACCATCGAGGCCCGCCTGTTCGACGAGGCCGAGATCCCGTGGGACACGCTGGCCTTCAAGACGGTCAAGATCACGCTGGAACGCTTCTTCGCCGACCGCCGCAAGGGTCAATTCCTGGTCCATTGCGCCGATATCGCATGACGAGACGCTCCGCCACGGGCGTCCGCAACGACTCCGCCAACCGATGAGCGTCCCCTCCTCCGCCGTCCCGCCCGCCCCGCCCGCCGCGTCCACACCCGTGACGCCCGCGCCGGCGTCGGTGGCCGGCGGCGCGGTGCGCCAGGACCTGGTCCATCCCGACCCGCTGCTCGACTGCCTGGTGGAGATCTGCCGCCTGCACGGCCAGCACGCCACCCGGGCCTCGCTGTCGGCCGGCCTGCCGCTGGCCCACGGCCTGCTGACGCTCAACCTGGCCGAACGCGCGGCCGCCCGCGCCGGCATGGCCACCAAGCTGCAGCGCGTGGCGGTGGCGGCGATCGACGCCGCCGCCCTGCCCGTGGTGCTGCTGCTCAAGGACGACAAGGCCTGCGTGCTGCTGGGCCGCGAGCAGGATCGCCACCGCGTGCTGCTGCCCGAGACCGGCCAGGGCACGGTGCTGCTGGACGACGCCGAGCTCGCCGAGCGCTATGCCGGCCTGGCGCTGTTCGTGCGGCCGCACTTCCGCTTCGACAAGCGCACCGAGCCGACCGCCGAACCGGTGCAGGGCCACTGGTTCTGGAGCGCGCTGCTGGCCCAGCGCCTGGTCTACAAGGACATCCTGTGGGCCGCCGCGCTGATCAACCTGTTCGCGCTGGCGCTGCCGCTGTTCTCGATGAACGTCTACGACCGCGTGGTGCCCAACGCGGCCATCGAGACGCTGTGGGCGCTGTCCATCGGCGTCGCGCTGATCATGGGCAGCGACCTGCTGATGCGCAAGCTGCGCAGCCGCTTCGTCGACGAGGCCAGCGCGCGCATCGACGTGAAGATATCGGCCGCGCTGCTCGAGCGCGTGCTGGGCATGCGGCTGGAGAACCGTCCGGAGTCGGTCGGCTCGTTCTCGCAGAACCTGCGCGGCTTCGAACAGGTGCGCGACGTCATCACCTCGAGCACCGTCACGGCGTTGGTGGACCTGCCGTTCGCGCTGCTGTTCCTGGTCGTCATCGTGTGGATCTCGCCCTGGCTGACGATTCCCGTGGTGCTCGCCTTCTTCGGCGTGCTCACCTACGGCTGGTTCGTGCAGAAGAAGCTGCATGCGCTCGCCGAGACCACCTACCGCGCCAGCGCGATGCGCAACTCGACGCTGGTGGAGTGCCTGACCGGCATCGAGACGATCAAGGCCCAGGGCGCCGAAGGCCTGATCCAGGCGCGCTGGGAACGAACCAACGTGCACCTGGCGGCCACCAACGTGAAGATGCGCAGCCTGTCGTCGGGCTCGATCTACGTCACCTCGTCGATCGCCCAGCTGATGAGCGTGGTGCTGGTGATCGTGGGCGTCTACCTGATCGGCGAACGGTCGCTGACCATGGGCGCGCTGGTGGCGGTCAACATGCTGGCGGGCCGCGCGATGGCGCCGGCCGGCCAGATCGTCGGCCTGCTGATGCAGTACCAGGGCGCGCGCACCGCGCTGGCCGGGCTCGAGAAGATCATGAAGACCGACGTCGAGCGGCCGGCGGACGCCACCTTCGTCGAACGGCGCGACCTGGACGGCGCGATCGAGTTCCGCAACGTCGCGTTCCACTACCCGAACCGCAAGGAGAACGCGCTCGACGGCGTCAGCTTCAAGATCAGGCCGGGCGAGAAGGTGGCGCTGATCGGGCGCGTCGGCTCGGGCAAGTCCACCATCCAGCGCCTGGCGATGGGGCTGTTCCAGCCGACCGCCGGCGCCGTGCTGGTCGACGGCATCGACCTGCGCCAGATCGACCCGGCCGACCTGCGACGCAACATGGGCTACGTGTCGCAGGACGTGCTGCTGTTCTACGGCAGCCTGCGCGAGAACATCGCGTTCGGCATGCCCTACGCCGAGGACGGCGCGATCGTCGCCGCCGCCGAGGTGGCCGGCCTGACCGACACCGTCAACCGCCACCCGCACGGATTCGACATGGCGGTCGGCGAACGCGGCGAGTCGCTGTCGGGCGGCCAGCGCCAGAGCGTGGGCATCGCCCGCGCCGTGCTGCACAACGCGCCGATGCTGCTGCTGGACGAGCCCACCAGCGCGATGGACTTCTCGTCGGAGGCGCAGATCACCCAACGCCTGATGGCCTTCGCCAGCAACAAGACGGTGGTGCTGGTGACGCACCGCACGTCGCTGCTGTCGCTGGTCGAGCGCGTGATCGTCATCGACGGCGGCAAGGTGGTGGCCGACGGCCCGCGCGACCGCATCATGGAAGCGCTGCAGAGCGGGCGGATCGCGAGGGCGGCATGAGCGCACGCACGGCCGCTCCGAAGAGCGCTCGCACCGCAGGCCGCAGGCCGGAGGCTTCCCGATGAGCGCACGCACGGCCGCTCCGAAGGGCGCTCGCACCGCAGGCCGCAGGCCGG
>CAYQMX010000022.1:0-121640 GCA_964418745.1 uncultured Vitreoscilla sp. | reverse complement strand
CCTGCCCGCGGGTCGGGAAGGCGCCCGGCAGGGCCGGGCGGCGGTCGCCACGCGTGGCGACCGGCGTGCTCAGAAGCGCTTGCCCACGCCCACCGAGAACAGCCACGGATCGACCTTGAAGGTGCCGGCCTTGGCGCCGAACGAATCCACGTCCGTCTTGATCTGGACCTTCTTGATGTCGGCGTTGACCAGCCAGCCGTCCGCCACCGGGACGTCCACGCCGGCCTGCAGCGCGGCGCCGAAGCTGTTCTTCTTGATCGACGGCTGCAGCGCCGTGTTGACCGCGCTGGAGAACTGCACGCTGGAGAAGCGCGTGTAGTTCACGCCCGCGCCGAAATAGGGGCGGAAGCCCGGCAGGCCCGTGACGTGGTACTGCAGGGTCAGCACCGGCGGCAGGTGCTTGAGCGAGCCGATCGGCGTGCCGTTGGACGACAGCGTCTGCTTTTGCGGATACGTCAGGATCAGCTCGGCAGCCAGGTTCGGCGTGAAGAAGCGCGTGATGTCGAATTCGGGCAGCGTCTTGTCGTTGATCGACAGACCGAGGCCGGTGGAGTCCTTGTTCGCGGATTGCAGGTAGGTCGCGCGCAGGCGGACCAGCCAGTCACCGGTGTCCGGGGCGGCCTGGGCCGAAGCGAGGGTCGGCAGGGCGGCGGCGGCGAGGAGGGCGATACGAAGGAGGGAACGCATGATGGTCTTTCTTTCGGTTGTTGCGATAGACCCATTTCAGCGTGCCGACCTGCCGGCGGACTTGTGCGGACGCAAGAGGCGGTCGAAGCGACGCGTCGAGTGGGCGCACATTGATCCAGGTCACATTGGCCGTGGCGCGAATCCAACGGGGGGCGCGCTGCGCTTGCAGGCGCGCCGGGGCTGCCCTCAGTCCGCGCCGACCAGCACGCTGACGTGGGCCTCGACGCAGCGCGCCAGCGACACCGTGTTGTAGCCGCCCTCCAGCGTCGAGACGATGCGGCCGGCGCAGTGGCGGCGCGCCGCGTCGGCGATCTGCCGGCTCACCCACAGGTAGTCGGCATCGACCAGGCCGAGGTTGCCCATGTCGTCCTCGCGATGGCCGTCGAAGCCGGCCGAGACGACGATCAGCTCGGGTTCGAAGCGATCGAGCGCGGGCAGCCAGTGCGCGGCGATGGCCTCGCGGAACGCGGCACCGCCGGAGCGCGCGGGCAGCCCGATGT
Source organism: uncultured Vitreoscilla sp. (assembly GCA_964418745.1). Taxonomy (GTDB): domain Bacteria; phylum Pseudomonadota; class Gammaproteobacteria; order Burkholderiales; family Burkholderiaceae_C; genus Scleromatobacter. The sequence continues at coordinate 120,453 of CAYQMX010000022.1, read as the reverse complement.
TGACCATGTTGTCGCCGGCGACATCGACGGCGAACGGGTACAGGTCGGTCTCGAAGGTGGAGCACATCAGCACGCGACGGTCGTCGCGCAGGATGTCCTGGCTGCCGTTGCCGTGGTGGACGTCGAAGTCGACCAGCGCCACGCGGCGCAGGCCGTGCACGTCGGTCGCGTGGCGGATGGCCACGGCGGCGTTGTTGAAGAAGCAGAAGCCCATCGCGGCGTCGTGCTCGGCGTGGTGGCCCGGGGGGCGCACGCAGCAGAACGCGGACGACGCGTCGCCGCCCAGCACCAGGTCGACGGCGAGCACCGACGCGCCGGCCGCCCGCAGCGCGGCCAGGACCGTGTGCGGGTTCATCTGCGTGTCGGGGTCGACGTGCACGTAGCCGTCCATCGGCGAGGCCGCGATCGTCTCCTGCACGTGGCGCATCGTGTGGGCGCGCGCGAGCTGCTCCTGCGTGGCCAGCGGCGCGTCGTGGATCGTCATGTGGTCCAGCAGGCCCTTGAGCAGCAGCCGGTCGTGGATCGCGGCCAGCCGCGCCGGGGCCTCGGGATGCTGGTCCCCCATCTCGTGACGCATGCAATCGGCGTGGGTGATGTAGGCGCAGTGCATCGCGGGTCTCTCGTTCTGGATGGCCTGTCTCGGGCCTTGTTCTGGACTATTCTGCGGGGCCGGGCGCGGCCACTGGCGGCACGCCCGGCGCGCGCTCAGCGGATCAGCAGCACCGGCCTCCTGCAGCGCGCCAGCACGCTGGTGGCCACCGAGCCGGTGACCACGTTGGCGAGCGCCGTGCGGCCATGGCTGCCCATCACGATCAGGTCGACCTTCTCGTCGTCCGCGTAGCGGGCGATGGCGGGGCCGGCGTCGCCCTGGACGGTCTCGAAGCGGATATTCCAGCCGTTCTGCGCGGCGAAGGCGCGCAGCGGCTCGAACACATGCTCGACCTCGCGGCCGCAGTAGTCGGCGATCGCCTGGGCGTCGAGCAGCGAGGCGACGTTGGCCGGCAGGTTCTGGATCGCCAGCAGCATGATGTAGTCGTGGCGGGTGCCGAACATCTCTTCGTGGGCGCCGAGGTAGGCGACCATGCGCTTCGTGCAATCGCTTCCGTCGACGGGCAGCAGGATCTTCATGGGGTACTCCAGTTCTTGGGTTCGGATGACGGCCTCGACGCGGACTCGCCCGCTTGTGACGCGCGGTCTCGTCGTCGACGCGCTGGCCCCACGGCAGTGGGTTCATGTCGATCTTCGGGGCCCTCGGGGGCAAGGGCCTTGCGTTGCGTCAAGCGGCGACGGGCGGGCTCGCCGCATGCCTGGCCGCGCTCAGGCAAACGCCTTGACCGCAGCGTCGTACCGGGCTTGATCGACAGCAAGGCGGCGACGAATGGCGCCCATCCGTGGCCGGGCGCCGCTGGCGCACCCGGTGGCGTTGAGAAACATCAAGGCGGCCCGACCCGGGGTGTCTAAGCTTGGCTTGCCTCGTCCAGCTCGCCTCCGAACGTCACCTCGCCATGGTCTCCCCGTCCCTCTCGACCGCCTTCCCCGACCGCGCCGCGCCTCGCGCCGCCGACCTCGGTGGCACGCTGGACAGCACCATCGCGATGCTCAAGGCCAACGCGCGCACCGGCCTGGGCCAGACGGCGCTGCGTGGGCGCAACATCGGCATCCTCTGCGAGGATCCGCAGCGTCCGGAAGTGTTCCTGCTGCAGCGCGCGGCGACCGCGCTCGGGGCGCGCGTCGCGCTCGTGCGGCCACGGCTGGACGATGCCGAGCCGCTGCCGGCCGGCCGGCGCACCGGCCGCATGCTGGGCCGGCTCTACGACGCGCTGATCTGCGTCGACATGCCCGCGCGCGTCGTGCAGGAGTTGCGCGACGTCGCCGGCATCCCGGCGATCTCCGACCTGACGGGCGAATGGATCGCGCTGCGCGCGAGCCGTCCGGACGCGCAGGACGACGGCCGCTGCCTGCTGCAGGCCCTGCTGGTCGACCTCTGCGCCTGAGCAAGGCTCAGTGCCGCGAGGCCAGCGCGAGGCGCATCTCGCGCCGCGTCGATTCCAGCATCAGGATGCGCGCCTGCGGGTAGATCAGCGACTCCTCGAGCGCGACATGGTCGCGCGCCAGGGTGCAGAACACCTCCACGCCGTCGCGGAACGCGTCGATGTCGACCCAGGACTGGCCCGCGGCCAGCGCCTGCACCAGCGGCGACAGCACCCGCCAGTCGGCGCGCAGCCAGGCGTGGTCCTGCTTGAGCCGGGCGACGGCCTGTGCCGTCTCGGCGTCGCCGTTGGCCGCCAGGGTCGGGAACACGTGCGTTTCCTCGTCCAGGTGGTGCTGGCGCAGTTCCACCGCGAAGTAGTGGCTGACCGTGCGCGCCATGTCGCGGGCGCGCGCATCGATGCCGAACTCCTCGATGCGGGCGACCAGCATCGAGAGTTCGGCCAGCATGCGCATCGTCTCGCGGTGGCAGTTCTCCAGCGGCTCGAATGCGTCGAAGCCGCTCGAGATGTCGGGGTGCTTGGTACTGGCTGTCATGGGGCGCCCTCGTTCAGGTTGGCTCAGGCCGTCGTCGGTTGGCCGCTGAAGTCCGTCCAGCGACCCGCCGTGAAGTCGTAGAGCTTGCAGCGCCGCGCCGTGTCCACGTACCAGCGCCACGAGAACGGCTGGACCACGATGTGGCCCTCCAGCTTGCGCTCGAGCAGTGCCTGCGCCTCGCGCAGGCGGTACAGCGGCACGCTCATGTCCACGTGGTGGGCGGTGTGTTCCATGATGTTGTGCAGGAACCCGCCCATCATCGAGCGGAAGGTCAGGTGCACCGTGGTCGAGACGAAGGGCTGCGCGGCGGCCCAGGTGCGCTTGTCCTCGTACCAGGCGACGCCGGTGTGCGTGTGGTGCACGTAGACGACGAAGCCGATCAGGCCGTTCCAGACCAGGAAGGGCAGCACGAAGCCGACCAGCACCAGCCAGGCGACGGACTGCCCGGTGGCCGCGGCCGCGGCCACCAGCCCGGCGATCCACAGGCCGGCGAACACGCTGACCAGCACGCCGTCGCTGATGAACACCGCGCGCCGGGTGGGCATGTTGGTGCGGTTGGGAAACAGCAGGCGCGCCCACCAGATCTCGACCAGGTAGTACAGCCACGGCGCCCAGCCGCTGCGGTAGATGCGTTCGAGCACCTGGCGGCCGCGCGGCAGCGCCTGGAATTCCTCCAGCGAGCGCGGCTGCCAGACGAAGTCGAAGCCGCGCAGGTTGGTGTAGCCGTGGTGGACGACGTTGTGGCCCACTTCCCACAGGCTGTAGGGCGTGAGCGAGGGCAGGAACACCAGGCGGCCGATCCAGCGGTTGAGGCCACGATGGCGGGTCAGGCTCTGGTGGCAGGCATCGTGGCCGAGGATGAACAGGCGTCCGATCACCAGGCCGCAGGCGATGCCGCACAGCAGTTGCAGGACCGGATTGCCCAGCAGGATGGTGCCCGCCAGCAGGGCGGCGAACAGGACGAGGTCGACCACCACCAGCGCGAGCGCGTGGGCGGTGCTGGCGCCGGCGAGCGGGGCGAGCCAGGAACGGATCAACTTCCGGTGCGGGATGTTCTCGGTGGAAGCGGCGGGGCTGGACGGGGAGAGGCTGGGCATTGGCAAGGGTTCGGGCGACGGGGAAGATCTCGTCCGAGCGATTTCACGATGCCCCCGCGCGATGCGGTTTGCGCTGCATCAACGAACGGCGGGACGCCCGTACCGGAAACGCGCGCCAACGGCGAACCGCGCGGCGGCGGGCCTGCCGGCACCGGTTCAGGTGGCGCAGAACGCGGCGATCCGTTCGCGCACGCCGTGCGCCAGCGCCCAGGTGGAACTGGCCACCAGCGCCAGGCCGGCCATGCGGTAGCCGATCTCCGACAGGCGGGCCGCGCCGAAGCGCTGGCCGTCCAGCGCCTGCAGGCGGCGCCACAGCCAGGGTGCCGCCCCCAGCGCGGGCAGCGAGGCGAGGGCGAAGCCGCCCATCACCAGGGCGCCGCCGACCGGGCCGTCGGCCAGGGCCGCCAGCAGCAGCGCGCCCTGCAGCGCGCCGCAGGGCCAGGCGACCCACGCCAGGCCGATGCTGGTGGCGCGCAGCGCGTGGCCGCGCCGGCGCGTGAACTGCATCGGCACCGCGCCGTCGCGCAGCAGGCGCGCCGGCATCCGGCCGGAAAACAGCCACCACAGCCCCAGCAGCAGGAAGGCCAGGTGCACCATCAGCCAGATCGGCTGCAGCGCGGGGGTGGTGCGCGACCAAGTGCCCAGCACGGACACGCCGCCGGCGACGACGGCGCCCGCGGCCATGTAGCCCGCGGTGCGGCCCAGGTGGAAGCCGGCCGAGGCGCCGGCGCGCCCGCCGGTGACGGCCGCGCACGGCGTGCCGCACATCAGCGCGCAGTGGGGCGTGGCGGCCACGCCCATGGCCAGCCCCGCGAGCACGAGTCCGGCGTTCATCGGGCCACCTGGCGACCGACCGCTGCGGTGCGAGGGTCCATCACACGATCTTCGAGAAGCGCTCGCGCGGCGCGCTGTCCTTCAGGTAGCGGTCGAACACCAGCGCGACCGCGCGCACCACGTACCAGCCGCTGCTGGTCACCTGGACGGCGTCCTCCTCGAGCTTGACGAGGCCGTCGGCGCACATCGGCGCCAGGCGGGCGAGCTCGTCGGCGAAGTCCGCGCGCATGTGCACGCCGTGGAGGCGGTCGATCTCGTGGAACTCGACGCGGCCGTGGCACATCAGCGCCATGATGATGTCGCGCCGGACCAGGTCGTCGGCGGTCATCGTCAGGCCGCGGGCGACCGGCAGGCGGCCGGCGTCGAGTGCGGCGTAGTACTCGGGCAGGGTCTTGTCGTTCTGGTAGTAGCTCTTGCCGATGCGCCCGATCGACGACACGCCCAGGCCGATCAGGTCGCAGTCCGCGTGCGTGCTGTAGCCCTGGAAGTTGCGGTGCAGGCGGCCTTCGCGCTTGGCCACGGCCAGCGGGTCGTCGGGCAAGGCGAAGTGGTCCATGCCGATGTAGGTGTAGCCCTGGCCCTGGAACTGGGCCATCGCCGCGGCGAGCATGTCGATGCGCGCGACCGGGCTGGGCAGGTCCGCCGCCTCGATGCGCCGCTGGGGCTTGAAGCGCTCCGGCAGGTGCGCGTAGGCGTACAGCGCGATGCGGTCGGGCCGCAGCTCGGTGATCTGCGCCAGCGTGCGGGCGAAACTCTCCGGCGTCTGCCTGGGCAGGCCGTAGATGAGGTCGGCGTTGATCGAGGTGAAGCCCAGCGCGCGCGCCTCCTTCATCAGGTCGCGCACGCTCTCGAACGACTGCACGCGGTGGACGGCCTGCTGCACATCGGGGTCGAAATCCTGCACGCCGAAGCTGATGCGGTTGAAGCCGGCCGTGCGCAGGTGGGCCAGGCGTTCCGTCGTGACCGTGCGCGGATCGACCTCGATGGAGATCTCGGCGTCGGGCAGCAGGTAGAAGGCGCTGCGCAGCAGCACCATCAGGTGGGCGATCTCGGTGTCCGACAGGAAGGTGGGCGAGCCGCCGCCCAGGTGCAACTGGGCCACCGAGCGCTGCGCGCCGATCTCGGCGGTGACCAGGTCGAGCTCGCGGCCGAGGAAATCGAGGTACGTGGCGGCGCGCTCGTGGTGCTTGGTGATCACCTTGTTGCACGCGCAGTAGTAGCACACCGAGTCGCAGAACGGGATGTGGACGTAGACCGACAGTGGCGTGGCCGCGCCCGATTCGTCGAGATGGCGTCGCTCCGTGAGGGCATGCCGCAGGCTGGCCGGGCCGAAGTCGTCGGCGAAGCGGTCGGCGGTCGGGTACGACGTGTAGCGCGGCCCCGGCTTGTCCATCCTGCGCAGCAGGGTTTCCGAGGGGAGTTCGCGCGCCTCGTCGAGGCAGAGCGGAAGTGCGTGTGTCATGGCCGCCAATGGTGCGACTACGCACCCGGGGCAGGCTTGCGGGAGATCAATCCGCGGGCGTCGGCTGCTCGATGGCGTCGGGGTCGATCCACAGCAGCGCCGTCACGGCGCCGGAGGTGGCGATCACCGCCCAGAAGGCGAGGAAGGCGAGCGTGTAGACCGCCTGCGAGGAGGCCTCGATCGGCACCTGGCCGAACCAGTGCAGGTCCGCAGGATCCACCACGGAGAAGACCAGGCCGTCGGCGACGCCGGCCATCACGAACGAAGGCCACAGGATCGTCATTACGCGTGCTGTCATTCGCTCCCCTCGGTGGATGGAAGGAATCAGTGCCGCGGCGTGGCTGCGTGGTTGCGTGCCAGCTCGGCCGGCACCTTCGACGCTTCCTCGCGCGACAGCGATTCCTCGGCCGCCTGCTTGGCGGCGGTGGCGTATTCCGGCACCACGGGATCGGCGCCTCGGATGGCGATGATGCCAGAAGTGGTGGCCGCCACGACGGCGGCCGCCGGCAGCCCGAATACCAGCCAGACGAAGGCGTGGCGGTACCAGGGCAGCGAGGGGGTGGGCGCCGGGGCGCGCTGGCGGGCGAGGGTGGTCATGGGGTTTCCTTGTTCAGCGAGGGACGACGAAGGTCGACTTCTCGTACAGCGGTCTGGTGTCGGTGCCGCGCACGATCTCGAAGCGCAGCGGGTGGGCGCCCGGGCCCAGTGCCTGGGCCTCCTGCGGCGGCACCTGCACGCGCACGGGCAGCCACAGGGACTCGGTCGGGTCGACGTCGATGTCGGGCGTCGAGGCGATCTGCGCGCCGGGGATGCCCTCGACGCTCACGTGGAAGTGCTGGCGCGTCTCGCTGGCGCTCATCAGCTGCAGGCGGTACACGTTCTCGATGCGGCCGCCTTCCACCTCGCGGGCCATCGAGCCGCGGTCGCGGATGACGTCGACGCGGTAGGGCCGGCGCAGCGACAGGCTGGTGGCCAGGCCGGCGACGATCGCCAGCAGCACGGCGCCGTAGACGAGGATGCGGGGCCGGAACACGCGGTGGATCATCTCCGAGCGGTTCCAGTGCTTGTCCAGGCCGTTCTCGGTGACGAAGCGGACCAGGCCGCGCGGGTAGGACATCTTGTCCATCACGCCGTCGCAGGCGTCGACGCAGGCGGCGCAGCCGATGCACTCGTACTGCAGGCCCTTGCGGATGTCGATGCCCGTCGGGCAGACCTGCACGCACAGCGTGCAGTCGATGCACTCGCCCTTGTTGATCGCCGCCAGGCCGTCGTGGCCGACCGAGCGCGGACGCGCCCCGCGCGGCTCGCCGCGGGCCGTGTCGTAGCTCACGATCATCGTGTCGCGGTCGAACATCGCGCTCTGGAAGCGTGCGTAGGGGCACATGTACTTGCACACCTGCTCGCGCATGTAGCCGGCCGCGCCGTAGGTGGCGAAGCCGTAGAACCCGATCCAGAACCACTCCCACGGGCCGAACGACAGCTGCAGCGTCTCGGCCGCGAGCGTGTGGATGGGCGTGAAGTAGCCGACGAAGGTGAAGCCCGTCCACAGGCCGATGGCGATCCAGACAAGCTGCTTGCCGGCCTTGCGCCAGAGCTTGTCGAAGTTCCAGGGTGCGGAGTCCAGGCGCATGCGCGCGGTGCGGTCGCCCTCGAAGCGGCGCTCCACCCACAGGAAGATCTCGGTGTAGACCGTCTGCGGGCAGGCGAATCCGCACCAGAGGCGCCCGGCCACGGCCGTGAACAGGAACAGGCTGTAGGCGCTGACGACCAGCAGCCCGGTCAGGTAGATGAAGTCCTGCGGATACAGGACCAGGTCGAAGATGTAGAAACGCCGCGCGCCGAGGTCGAACAGCACCGCGGGGCGCGCGTTCCAGGCCAGCCAGGGCAGGCCGTAGAACAGGGCCTGCGTCAGGAAGACCAGCACCCAGCGCCACGAGGTGAACCAGCCCTTGATCGAGCGCGGGTGGATCTTCTTTTCCGAGCGGTACATCGTACCGCTGGGAACGATCGGGATGATCACCGGGCGGCGCCCGAAGGTGCCGCTGGCAAGCGGGCCGGTGCTCATGATCGTTCGCCGGACTCAGTGCGACGTCGCATCCGCGACCCCGGATCCGGCCGCATGCGACAGGCTCCAGACATAGGCGCCGACGACGTGGATCTGCTCGGGCGTCAGGCGATGCTCCTGCGCGGGCATGACGTTGGTCTTGCCGTTGTTGACCATCGCCATGATCGCGTCCTTGCCGCGGCCGTGCAGCCAGGTGTCGTCGGTCAGGTTGGCCGAGCCGATGGCGATGTTGCCCTTGCCGTCCGGGCCGTGGCAGGCCGCGCAGGCGACGAACTTCGTCGCGCCGCGCGTGGCGGCGGCCGCGTCGTGCGGGCTGCCCGACAGGCTCAGCACGTAGTCCGCGACATCCGACACGTCGGCCGGCGCGCCGATCGCGGCGGCCATCGGCGGCATCAGGCCGACGCGTCCGTGCGTGATCGTCTCGACGATCGCGTCCTGCGTGCCGCCGTGCAGCCAGTCGTTGTCGGTCAGGTTCGGGAAGCCCTTGCTGCCGCGCGCGTCCGAGCCGTGGCAGGCGGCGCAGTTGTTGATGAACAGCCGCTCGCCGATCGCCAGGCCGCCCTTGTCCTTGGCCAGCTGGTCGAAGGGCATCGCGGCGTACTTCGCGTAGACCACCGACAACGCGGCGTTGGACTTCTGCTGGTCTTCCTGCAGGGCGCCGGCGCTGCTCCAGCCGAGCAGGCCCTTGGCGCTGCCCAGGCCCGGATACAGCAGCAGGTAGCCCGCGCTGAAGACGATCGTGATGATGAACAGGAACATCCACCAGCGCGGCATCGGGTTGTTGAGTTCGCGCAGGTCCTCGTCCCAGACGTGGCCGGTGGACTGGCCGGTGCCGCCCGCCTTGCCGCGCGCGGTGATCACCAGCAGTGCCAGGCAGCCCACCAGGCCGAGGATCGTGGCGGCCGCGATGTAGACGGACCAGCCGGCCGAGAAGAAGTCACTCATCGCTGGCTCCTGAATCAAGGAAGGGAAGTTGCTGCGCCTCGTCGAACGCGCGCCTGTTGCGGGGCGACAGCGTCCAGATCACGATGCCGGCGAACAGCAGGAAGGACAGCAGGGTCACTGCGATCCTGAGGTCATTGATGTCCATGGCTTGTCCTCACTTGACCGCGGTGCCGAGCACCTGCAGATAGGCGATGAGCGCGTCGAGGTCGGTCTTGCCGGTGACCTCGTCGGCGGCGTGCGCGATCTCGTCGTCCGTGTAGGGGACGCCGACATGGCGCAGCGCGCGCATCTTGGGAGCGAGGTCGGTCGGTTCGACCTTGCCGGCGGCGAGCCAGGAATAGGCCGGCATGTTCGACTCGGGGACCAGGTCGCGCGGGTTGTTCAGGTGGATGCGGTGCCAGTCGTCGCTGTACTTGCCGCCCACGCGCGCCAGGTCGGGCCCGGTGCGCTTGCTGCCCCACTGGAACGGATGGTCGTAGACCGATTCGCCGGCCATCGAGTAGTGGCCGTAGCGCAGCGTCTCGGCCTGCAGCGGACGGATCATCTGCGAATGGCAGCCGTAGCAACCCTCGCGGATGTAGACGTCGCGGCCGGCGAGCTGCAGCGCCGTGTAGGGCTTGAGCCCGTCCACCGGCTGCGTGGTCGACTTCTGGAAGAACAGCGGCACGATCTCCACCAGGCCGCCGACGGCCACGGTCAGGAGGATCAGCACGATCATCAGGAAGTTGTTGGTTTCGATCTTCGCGTGCGAGAAGCCCGCAGGCTTGACGGAAGTGTCATTAGACATGGCTATCCTTGTTGATCAGGCGTGGGCGGCGGCGACCACCGGGATGCGCACGGGCGCATACCGGCCGTTCGTGGCCGTCTTGTAGACGTTCCAGGCCATCACCAGCATGCCGCTCAGGTACAGCGCGCCACCGCACAGGCGGACGATGTAGAACGGGAAGGTGGCCTTGACGGTCTCGACGAAGCTGTAGGTCAGCGTGCCGTCGGTGTTGACCGCGCGCCACATCAGGCCTTCCATCACGCCGGCGATCCACATCGAGGCGATGTACAGCACGATGCCGATGGTGGCGATCCAGAAGTGCAGCGAGATCGCCTTGACGCTGAACATCTGCGTCTGGCCGAACATGCGCGGCACCAGGTAGTAGAGCGAGCCCATCGAGATCAGGCCGACCCAGCCGAGGGCGCCGGAGTGGACGTGGGCGATGCCCCAGTCGGTGTAGTGCGACAGCGAGTTGACCGTCTTGATGGCCATCATCGGGCCTTCGAACGTCGACATGCCGTAGAAGGACAGGCTGACGATCAGGAACTTCAGGATCGGGTCGTCACGCAGCTTGTGCCAGGCACCCGACAGCGTCATGATGCCGTTGATCATGCCGCCCCAGCTCGGCGCGAGCAGCACCAGCGAGAAGATCATGCCCACGCTCTGCGCCCAGTCGGGCAGCGCGGTGTAGTGCAGGTGGTGGGGGCCCGCCCACATGTAGGTGAAGATCAGCGCCCAGAAGTGCACGATCGACAGGCGATAGCTGTAGATCGGCCGTTCGGCCTGCTTGGGGATGAAGTAGTACATCATCCCGAGGAAGCCTGCCGTCAGGAAGAAACCGACCGCGTTGTGGCCGTACCACCACTGCACCATCGCGTCCTGCACGCCCGCGTAGGCCGAGTAGCTCTTGGTCAGGCTGACGGGGATCACGGCGGCGTTGACGACGTGCAGCAGCGCCACGGCGATGATGAACGCGCCGTAGAACCAGTTGGCCACGTAGATGTGGCGCACCTTGCGGATGCCGATGGTGCCGAAGAAGTTGAGGGCGTAGATCACCCACACCACGGTCAGCAGCAGCGCGATGGGCCATTCCAGCTCGGCGTATTCCTTGCCGCGCGTGATGCCCAGGGGCAGCGTGATGGCGGCCAGCAGGATCACCAGCTGGAAGCCCCAGAAGTGGATCAGCGAGAGCGCGCGCGAGAACAGGCGGACCTGGCAGGTGCGCTGCACCACGTAGTAGCTCGTGGCCATCAGCGTGCAACCGCCGAACGCGAAGATCACCGCGTTGGTGTGCAGCGGCCGGATGCGCCCGTAGCTCAGCCACTGGAGGCCGAAGTTGATGTCGGGCCATGCGAGTTCGGCAGCGATGTAGACGCCGACGAGCATGCCCACGACGCCCCAGACGACTGCGGCGATCGCGAACATTCGCACCGCTGAATCGTCGTACACCGAAGCCGGGCTTGCCGGCGCGGTTACGGAAGATTGGACCATTGAAACCCCTTAGCACCCCATGGCTTATGGGGCTCGAGGGCATTCTTCCGCGACGGTGGCCGGGGCCTGTTGATCCGTGTCAAGCGAGGGCAAGCCATCGGAAAGAATCCGTTCACCTTCGCGCTCTAGGTCGTCGAACTGGCCGCCGAACAGCGCCCAGCCGAAAACCGCGATGAGCCCGAGCACGAGCACGGCGGAGAACGGGATCAGCAGGTAGAGGATGTCCATGGCTCAGCGCGCCAGCCGCATCGAGTTGGTGATGACGAACAGCGAACTGCACGCCATGCCCAGGCCCGCGGCCCAGGGCGGGAGGTGGCCGGTGAGGGCCAGCGGCACGCAGCACGCGTTGTAGGCCGCGGCCCACCACAGGTTCTGGCGCACCACGCGCAGCGCGCGGCGCGCCAGCGCGCGGGCGCGCACGAGGTCGCCCAGGCGGTTGGAGATCAGCACGCCGTCGGCCTGCGTGCGCGCCACCAGCGCGCCCTCGCCCATGGCGATGGACACGTCGGCCTGTGCCAGCACGGGCGCGTCGTTGACGCCGTCGCCGATCATCGCCACCAGCTCGCCGCGCCGCTGCGCCGCGCGCACCTGTTCGAGCTTGCCCTCCGGGCTCAGCTGGCCGATGGCCGAGTCCAGCCCGAGCTGTTCGCCCAGGCGCTGCGCGCGCTCGGCCTCGTCGCCCGAGAGCAGGTGGATGCGCACGCCGTCGGCATGCAGGGCCGCGATGGCGCTGCGCGTGTCGTCGCGCACGCGTTCGTCGAAATCGAAGCTCGCCACGCCGATGCCGTCCACGGCCAGGCAGACCTTCGCGTCGGCCGGCGGCGCCGTCGGCGCGGTGCAGGCCCAGCGCGGCGCACCCAGGCGCCAGTGCCGGCCGCCGCTGTCGGTGCCGGCGATGCCCAGGCCCGGCAGCTCGGCGAGCTCGCTCCACACGGTGGCGTCGCCGGCGAACGCCTCGTGCAGGGCGCGCGACAGCGGATGCGTGGACCAGGCCGCGAGCGACGACGCGGTGCCGGCCAGGTCGTTCGAACCCGCCGCGTCGCGGCCGGGCAGCGGGTGCATCGCGGTGCAGTGCACCTTGCCGTCGGTGAGCGTGCCCGTCTTGTCGACGAACAGCGTGCGCACGCGGGCGAGGCCGGAGATGGCGTCGAGGTTGCGCAGCAGCAGTCCCTCGCGGCCCATGGCGGACGTGGCGGCCAGCAGCGCCGAAGGCACTGCCAGCGACAGCGCGCAGGGGCAGGTCACGACGAGCACCGAGACCACCACCCAGACCACGCGCGACGGATCGACGACGCTCCAGGCCGCGCCGGCGCCGGCGGCCAGCAGCAGCACCGCCCACAGGAACGGGCCGGCCCAGCGGTCGGCGGTGGCGGTCATGGCCGGACGCTGCGAACGCGCGGCGCGCATCAGCGCGGCGATCGCCTCGGCGCGGGTGTCGGCGCCGATGCGCTCGACGCGCACGGCCACCGGCCCGCCCAGGTTCATGCTGCCGGCGATGACGGGGTCGCCCACGTGCTTGGGCACGGGGCGCGATTCGCCGGTGAGCAGGGATTCATCGGCCTGCGTCCAGCCTTCCAGGATCACGCCGTCGACCACGAAGGCCTCGCCGTAGGGCACGCGCACGCGGTCGCCGATGGCCAGGCTGTCGACGTCGACCAGCGTCGTCGTGCCGTCCGCGCCCTCGCGCAGCACGGCGCGCGGCAGCCGCGTGGTGACCTCTTCCAGCGCGCGTTCGGCGCGATGGCGCGCGCGCGTCTCCAGGTAGCGGCCGGCCAGCAGGAAGCTGATGAACATCGTCATCGAATCGAAGAACACGTCCTTGCCGAACAGGCCGTCGGGCGCGAAGGCCGCGCCGGTGCTCGTGATGAAGGCCACCGCGATGCCCAGCGACACCGGCACGTCCATGCCGATGCGGCCCTGGCGCATCGCGCGCCACGCACCGCCGAAGAACGGTGCGGCGGAAAAGCACAGCACCGGCAGCGACAGCAGCCAGCTGCCCCAGTCGAGCAGCTTCTTGTACTCGGTCGGGAGTTCGCCGGGCGCGCTGAAGTAGGCCGGCGCGGCCAGCATCATGACCTGCATCGCGCAGAACGCGGCAACGAACAGGCGCCACAGCGCCAGCCGCGACTCGCGCGTGCGGGCGGCGCGCGCCTCGGCGGTGGTGTCGGGGGAGGCCTCGTAGCCGGCGTCCTGCACCGCCTTGAGCAGCGAGGCAGTGTCGGTGACCGCGGGATCCCAGCGCACCGAGGCGCACTGGGCCGCGGCGCTGACCTGGGCGTCGACGACGCCCAACTGGCGCCGCAATGCGCTCTCGACGATGTCCGCGCAGGCGGCGCAGTGCATGCCGCCGATGCGCAGCGAGCATTCGGCGACGCTGGTCATGGCCGGTTCTTGCCTGCGGGAACGGTGTGGGGGAGGGTGGCGGTGCGGTGGCTGCGGCCGGGCTCAGCCCGCATCGGCCGAGACCATGCGACGCAGCGCGGCCGGGTCGACGATGCGCACCTCGCGCTGGTGCACGTCGAGGATGCCGTCCTCGTGGAACTTCGAGAAACTGCGGCTGACCGTCTCGAGCTTGAGCCCGAGGTAGGCGCCGATCTCGGCGCGCGTCATGCGCAGCACGAACGACGACGGCGAGAACCCGCGGGCCTCGAGCCGGCGGGCGAGGTTGAGCAGGAAGGCGGCGACCCGCTCCTCGGCAGTCATGCTGCTGAGCAGCAGCATCACGCCGTGGTCGCGCACGATCTCGCGGCTCATCACGCGGTGGAACTCGCGCTGCAGGCCGGGGAATTCCTGGGCCAGCTCCTCGAGCTTGACGAACGGGATCACGCAGACCTGGGAGTCTTCCAGCGCGACCGCGTCGCAGCTGTGGGAGGCGTCGCCGATGCCGTCCAGGCCGAGCAACTCGCCGGTCATCTGGAAGCCGGTGACCTGGTCGCGGCCGTCCTCGCTCGACACGGTGGTCTTGAAGAAGCCGCTGCGCACGGCGTAGATCGACGCGAAATCCTCGCCGCGCCGGAACAGGGTCTCGCCGCGGCGCACCTTGCGGCGCGTGGTCACGAGCTCATCGAGGCGGTCGAGATCGGCAGCCGAGAGCCCGACGGGCAGGCACAGCTCGCGCAGGTTGCAGTTGGAGCAGGCGGAGGCCCGTTGGGTCGGGTCCGCTCGGCAGCGTTCGAGCTCGGGGGCGATGGCATTGACGGGAGTCATGGGGGGTGATTGTTCGACGGGCCATGCGAACAGGGGTTGCGCCAGATCAAGGCGCAGGCCTCGCTTACGCGGAATCGTTCGCGGTGAGCCGCCCGCGGCCGTACCGGGCGAGCCAGTACCCGCCTGCGGCACCCGGACGCCGCGCGCCCCCGCCGCGCGCCCCCGCCGGGCGCTCCGTTGCTCAGACGGCGCGCAGGGGCGCCCGGAACACGTAGCCCACGCGCGACTTCGACTGCAGCGGCACCACCAGCGGCGTGGCCCGCTCGATGCGGCGGCGCAGCCGGTAGATGGTCGCGTTCAGGCTGTCGCTGGCCTCGGCCTCGCCGTCGCCGCCCTGGCCGAGCCGCTGGCGCAAGGCGTCGCGGGTGACGTCGGCCCCCTCGGCGTCGACGAAGCACTCCATCACCACCTGGTCGGACTCGCTCAGGTCGATCACCGAGCCGTCGGGGGCGATCAGCTGGCGGGCCCGGCGATCGAACTGCCACGGGCTGGCCTGCGGCGCGCCCGTGGCGGCGCGGCGCTGCACGGCCTTGATCGCCAGCGCGACCTGCTCGAACTGCACCGGCTTGGTCAGGTACATGTCGGCACCGGCCTCGACCACGTGCGCGAACACGTCCGGCGCCAGCCGGCCCGAGACCACCAGCACGCCGGCCTGGCTGCGCAGGCGCAGCACCTTGATGAGGTCGATGCCGTCGATGCCGGGCAGCGACAGGTCGACCACGTAGAACTCGTACGCGTAGGGGGCGGTGTGGGCGAGGAAGCGGTTGCTGTCGCCGAACACGTCCACCGCGACCCCGCGCTCGCGCAGGTACTGCGAGAGGAACTCCGTGTATTCGGCGTCGTCGTCGATGAGGGCAAGCGTTCTGGGGAACATGGCGGAGTCGGTGCCGATTTGATCTGGATCAATTTGATCACACGCCGGAGGCTTCGGTGGCCTGAAATGGCTGGAATTCGCCAGCTTCACGGTCGATGAAGAACAAATGAGCGAGCGGATGATCGCTTCAGCCGAAAGCGTGGACGAGTGCGTCCGATCCAACAGACTCTCGAAGGAGACATGCATGAGCGCAGCGCGCGGGACCGAGCGCCCGGCAACGGGTGGGTTCTTCAGTTTCCACGGCCCCTGGGCGCCGGGTGTACGCCTGTTCCGCCGCATCGCGTTCCCGACCAAGGCGCTGCTGGTCTCGGTGGGCTTCCTGGTGCCCCTGGGCCTGCTGCTGGCGGCCTACCTGCAGAACGTGCAGTCCACGCTCGACGCGACGCGCCAGGAGCGTGCCGGGTTGCAGATCCTCGCCAAGGTCGACCCCTGGCTCATCGCCGCGCAGCGCCAGCGCCGCCTGGTGCTGTCGGGCATGGCCCCTCGACCCGACATGGCCGACATCGACGGCGCGCTGGCGCCGGCCGCCGCCATCGTCGCCGCCCGGCCGGCGGCCGTCGACGTGAAGGCGTCGCTCGACGCCGTCGCGAAGCTGCACGATGCGCTGGTCGCCGCGTCGGCGAGCGCCACCGGGGCCGCCCTGGCCGAACCGCTGCAGGCCTACGTCGACGCGGTGCGCAGCCTGCACAACGACGTGCTCGACGCCTCGCAACTGTCGCTGGACCCCGAGCAGACGACCTACTACCTGATGCTGGCGGCCACCTCGCAGGCCGCGGACGCGATCGAAGGCGTGTCGCGCAGCCGCGGCCTGGCCGGGGTCGTGGGTGCCGACGGCGGCAAGCCCAACGGCCTGCTGCAACTGCACGATGTCTGGCACGACGGCCAGCAGGCCACCGACGCGGCCAAGGATGCGATCGCCCGTGCGGAGGCCGCGATGCCCGGCGTCGCCCGGGACCTGCCGCTGGCCGGCGCGCTGGCGGCGACGAAGGCCTTCGGCGAGGCGAGCGCGCACAGCTGGTTCGGCGACACCTTCGCCGCCGACGTGCAGGCGCTCAACGCCCCCGGCCAGGCGGCGGTCGATGCGCTGCAGGCCCTGGCGCGTGCCGGTACGCTCAAGCTCGAGGAACTGCTCGCCGCGCGCGAGCAGGGCGCCGTGCGCATGCGCGACATCACGCTGGCCATCACCACCGCGTCGCTGCTGCTGGTGCTCTACCTGTTCCGCTGCTTCTTCCTGGTGATGCGCGGCGGCCTGGCCGAAGTGGAACGCCACCTCAAGGCCATGACCGACGGCGACCTGACGACCACGCCGCGCCCCTGGGGCTCGGACGAGGCGGCCGCGCTGATGAACACCCTCGCGCGGATGCAACACTCGCTGCGCGGCATCGTCTCCGAGGTGCGCCACGCCTCCGACGGCCTGGTCAACGCCAGCAACGAGATCGCCAGCGCCTCGAGCGACCTGAGCCGGCGCAGCGAGCAGGCCGCCGCCAACCTGGAGGAATCGGCCTCGGCGATGGAGCAGATCTCGACCACGGTGATGCAGGCCGCCGACACCACGCGCACCTGCTCCCAGCTCGCCAGCGAGAACGCGACCGTCGCCGAACAGGGCGGCCGCACCGTCGGCCAGGTCATCGCCACCATGCACGACGTGCAGTCGTCGTCGGCGCGCATCTCCGAGATCATCGGCGTGATCGACGGCATCGCCTTCCAGACCAACATCCTGGCGCTCAACGCCGCGGTGGAAGCGGCCCGTGCCGGCGACCAGGGCCGCGGCTTCGCCGTCGTGGCCAGCGAGGTGCGCGCGCTGGCGCTGCGTTCGGGCAGCTCGGCGCGCGAGATCAAGACCCTGATCAACGACAGTGCCGAGCGCGTCGAGGCCGGCACCAGAATCGTCGCCGCCGCCGGCCAGCAGATGGGCGAGCTGGTGTCCAAGGCCGAGCGCATGAAGGCCCTGATGGGCGAGATCTTCACCAGCACGACCGAGCAGAGCGCGGGCGTGCGCCAGGTCGGCGGCTCGATCCAGTCGCTCGACCAGCAGACGCAGCAGAACGCGGCGCTCGTCGAGCAGACCGCCGCCGCGGCGGTCGGCCTGCACGACCAGGCCACCGCGCTGGCCGATCGCGTCGCGCGCTTCCGGCTGCCCGAAGGCGCGTCCGCGGCCTGACCACCCCCGCAGGAACGCCCATGCACGACGTCGCACCGACGCCCGACTTCCCGGCGGCCTCCGGGGCGAACCGATCCGGGCCGCGCCCGGTCCGCGCGCTCCGATGAACGCCGCCGCGGGCACCAGCCGCCGGCTGCGCTGGTTCGTCGCGCTGTTCGCGCTGGCGATGATCGTGTTCAGCTGGGTGGCCGTCGGCGTCATCCTGCGCGAGAAGCGGCAGGACGCGCTGGATGCCGAGACGCGCCAGGATGCCAACCTCGCCAGCGTCCTCGAGGAACAGACGCTGCGCGTCATCGCCGCGGTGGACCAGGCCACGATCCGCGCCCGCGACGCGGTCGTCGGCGCGCCGACCCCGCCGGACCTGGTGCGCTTCGCCAACGAGACGGGCCTGGTGCCGGAGATCCTGACGCAGCTGTCGTTCATCGACGCGACCGGTCATTTCGTCACCAGCAACCTGGACCCGGGCGGCGAGAAGAACGGCCACGTCGACCTGTCCTCGCGCGAACACGTGCGCATCCACCTGCAGCCCGCGCCGGCCGCGGCCGATGCCGGCCGGCTCGGCCCCGACGGCCTGTTCATCGGCAAGCCGGTGCTGGGCAAGGTGTCGAAGAAGTGGACGATCCAGATGTCGCGCAAGGTCGCCGGCGCCGACGGCCGGACGCTGGGCGTCATCGTCGCCTCGCTCGATCCCTCGTATTTCGACGCGGTCTACAAGACCGTCGCGCTCGGCGACGCGGGCAGCGTGGCGCTCGTCGGCGCCGACCGCACCGTGCGGGCCCGGGTCGTCGACGGCGCCGCCTCGGCGATGGGCAGCGAGCTCGCCGCCAGCGGCGGCTTCGCCCAGCACCAGGGCGAGGCCCGCTCGTCCTACATCTCCGACAGCAGCATCGACGGGCGCCGCCGCACCTTCTCCATGCACCGCATCTCGGGCTACCCGTTGTTCATCGTGGTCAGCACCAGCGTCGACACCGCGCTGGCGGGCTGGCGCGCGACCCGCAACACCATGGTGAGCCTGATGCTGCTGCTGGACGCCGCGCTGCTCGCGGCCTCGATCGGCTTCGTCGCCGGACTGCGCCGCCTCGAGCGCACGAACGAGGCCCTGCGCCTGAGCGAGGCGCAGGCGAACGCCGCCAACGACGCCAAGAGCGCCTTCCTGACCGCGATGTCGCACGAGCTGCGCACGCCGCTGACCAGCATCCGTGGCTTCGCCGAGCTGATGGAGCACCGGCTGGAGCACCCGCTGTTCCGCGAGCAGGCCGGGCTCATCCGCAAGGCCGCGGAGTACCTCAACCAGCTGCTGACAGAGATCCTGGACATCTCCAAGGTGGAGGCCGGCGAGATGCGCCTGGTGCAGGAGCCGCACGACATCCGCGAGATCGTCTCGGGTTCGACCGACTTCTACGCGCTCAACGCCGCCGACAAGGGCCTGGCCCTGGACGTGGCGGTGGCCGACGACGTGCCGCCCCAGTTCGTGTGCGACTCGCTGCGGCTCAAGCAGATCCTCAACAACCTGCTGTCCAACGCGGTGAAGTTCACGGCCGCCGGCGGCGTGCGCATGACGGTGGAGCTGCGCGGCGGCTGGCTGCGGTTCGATGTGCGCGATACGGGGCCGGGCATCCCGTCCGACAAGCACGAGATCATCTTCCAGAAGTTCCGCCAGGGCGATGCCCGCGTCAGCTACGAGCACGGCGGCACCGGCCTGGGGCTGGCGCTGTCGCGGTCGCTGGCCGTCCTGATGGGCGGCAGCCTGGAGGTCGTCTCGGAGCCGGGCCAGGGCGCGTGCTTCACGCTGTCGCTGCCGGCCAAGGCTTGAGAGGCACTGCGGCCTCGCCAACGAAAACGCGCGCCGGGTCACGGCGCGCGCAGGGGATGGCGACGGGCCGCGGTCGCCCGCGCCGTCGCCGAGCAGGGGCTCAGGCCTTCTTCGCGTAGGCGCTGCACCAGCCCTTGGCCGAGACCTTCTTGCCGGCGAAGATCGGGCACGGGCCGGCGGCGTCGCCCGCCTTGCCCTGGAACAGCTGGCAGCTGGCGCAGTTCTGGCCTGCGGCGTACTTCGGGAACTTGGCCTTGTCGGCCTTGGTGGCGTCGGCCACGTAGCCGAGCGCGGCGGCCTGCGGATCCTTCGGGTCGAGGGCGGCGGCATCGGCCGCGAGCGCGCCACGGGCGGTCAGCGCGAGCGCGCCGGCCATCGGAAGGATCTGGATGAAAGTGCGACGGGTGGTCATGGGGAAACGTTCCTTGATCGGTGAGGAGTAGCCTGCGCTCGCGAGCTTAGGCGGTCCGGACGGCGGGCGTGTTGATCTGGATCAGCGGACCCCGCCGCGTCGTTCTCAGGCGCCGGGGGACATCTCTTCCAACGTCGCAGGCCGCGTTTCGTTGACGCTGGCGCGCGGCAGCCAGACGTCGAAAACCGCGCCGCCGCCGTCGGCGTGGCGCGCCGCGATGCGGCCGTCGTGGGCCTCGACGATCTTGCGGCAGATCGCCAGGCCCAGCCCGGTGCCGCCGGAGCCGTCCTTGGTGCGGCTCGACTGCACGAAGGCCTCGAAGATGCGCTCGAGCTCGGCGGGCGGAATGCCGGGCCCGTGGTCGCGGACGGCGAAGTGGAGCTGGTCTTCGGCGTCGCCGCTCAGCTCGATCGAGGCGCCCGCCGGCGAGAACTTGATCGCGTTGGCCAGCATGTTGCGCAGCACCTGCTGGATGCGGGTCGGGTCGACCTTGCCCAGCAGCGGCTCGTCGGCCAGCGCCACCTCCAGCGTCAGCTGGCGGCCGGCCAGCAGCGGCGCCATCTCGCGCGCGACCGCGCGCACGACGCCGCGCAGGTCCACGCGCTCCAGGTGGAAGGTGCCCACGGTGCTCTCGATCTTGGAGACGTCCAGCAGGTCGTTGACCACCGACAGCATGCGCTGGCCGGCGGCATGGATGTCCTCGAACATCGCGCACACCGACGGCGTGGCGCCGCCGCGCATCATGCCCAGTTCCGAGAAGCCCATGATGGACTGCAGCG
This sequence comes from uncultured Vitreoscilla sp., assembly GCA_964418745.1. Lineage (GTDB taxonomy): Bacteria > Pseudomonadota > Gammaproteobacteria > Burkholderiales > Burkholderiaceae_C > Scleromatobacter. The sequence goes on along the minus strand of CAYQMX010000022.1, from coordinate 100,021 downwards.
GCGTGCGCATCTCGTGGCTGATGTTGGCGATGAACTCGGACTTGGACCGCGAGGCTTCCTCCGCGGCGTCGCGCGCCTCGCGCGTGGCGCGCTCGGCCTCGCGGTACTCGCTCACGTCGATGGCCACCGACAGCGTGCCCGCCACCTCGGCGCGCTCGCCTTCGACGGCCACCTGCGTGACCACCATGTCGCGCAGCGAGGCGTCGCCGTGGCGCACCTTGACCTCGTGGCGATTGCGCCCGCCGGGCGTCGACGGGCACGGCGAGTCCGCCGGCGCCGGCGGGAAATAGTCCGAGGACGGGCGACCGAGGGCGCGCTCGCGCGATTCGCCCACGAACGACTCCCAGGCCTGGTTGACGGCGAGCAGGCGCCCCTGGGTGTCCGCCAGCGAGACGGGCAGCGGGCTCGCCTCGAGCAGCAGCGACGAGAACGCGAGCTGCTCCTGCAGCTTCTGCTCGGCGCGCTGGCGCTCGGTGATGTCGATCGCGCTGCCGGCGAAGGCGACCACGGTGCCGCCGGCGCGCAGCGGCACGATCGCGATGTCGAACATGCGCGGGCCGGCCGCGTCCTCGCCCAGCGCGACGCGCGCGGTGCGCACGCCGCTGGCGGCGGCGGGGTCGAACAGCGCGCGCACCTTGGCCGCATCGCCCGCCGCCACCAGGTCGTGCAGCATGCGGCCGCGCGCGGCCTCGGGGCCGCGCGGGTCGATGGCGTGCCAGCGTGCGTTGACGAACCCGATGCAGCCCGTCGCGTCGGTGCGGAAGATGATCTCCTGCACGCTGGTGACCAGCACGCTCAGCTCGCGCTCGCGGTGCGCGATGCGGGCCTGCGCGGCGTCGAGCATCATGCGGCTGCGCTCGCGGCCATGCAGGCTGCGCCAGGCCAGGCGCGTCATCACGGCGATGATGGCCAGGCCGACCGCGGTGAACAGGAAGACCCAGCGGATGGTGGCCCACCAGGCGGCCACGACCGCGTCGTAGGGACGCTCCAGGATCACCAGAAGCGGCAGGCCGTGGGCGGCGCGAAACGAGACGATCGCGCGTTCTCCGCCCAGGCCGGGGGCCATGAAGGTGGCGTGGTCGACGTCGGCGAAGCCGGCCTGCAGCACCCGGTGCTGCGACAGCGTCGCGCCGAAGGGCAGCGGCGTCGTGCGGGTGGCGGCCAGCAGGCGGCCGTCGTACGACACCAGCATCGCCATCGAACGCCTGTCCTCGCCGTCGAGCGCGGCCTGCTGGTAGGTCGCCAGCACGTCCGGGTTCACGAGGCCGACCAGCAGCAGCGGCGCGGCGGCGGCGGTGCCCACGCGGCGCACGAGCGGGATGAAGCCCAGGCCCGCGGGGCTGGGCGGCGAGGGCCGGTCCAGCGCGATGGCCGCCAGCCCGCGGCCGGCGACCGGCGCGCCGATGAGGTCGGCGCCGGCCCCGGGCGCGGCGCCCAGGCGCGCCAGGGCCACGTGCAGGCCGAGTTCGGTCTCGTTGGAGCTGGCCAGGACGCGGCCGTCCGGCCCGAGCAGGGCGATGCCGCGCAGCAGCGGCAGGCCGACCAGGCTCTGTGCCAGCGTCGCGTCCAGGCGCGCGCGCTCGGCGTCGCCGGCGGGCACGGCGAGGTCGTCGGCCAGCGTGGCCAGCGCGATCGACGCCGTCTCGAACGTGCGCGACGCGTTCTGCTCCATCAGGTGCACCCGCAGGTCGGCCTGGGCCTGGTCGGTGCGCAGCGTCAGGTCGAACTGGTACCAGGCCAGGCAGGCCGCCGCGACGACGACCGCGACCGCCAGCGCCGCGCCGGCCAGCGGCGCGATGCGGCTGGCCTTCGAGGCACCGGACGGGAAGGGCGTGCGCATCGCTCAGTGCACGACGATGGCCGACAGGCCGTGGCGGCGGGCGGCGCCGTCGAGGCGGCCGTCGCTCTTGATGCGCTGGACGAAGGACTGCACCTGCGCCGCCCATTCCTCGTCGGACTGCACGCTGGCGTAGCCGTACGGCAGCACGTGGAACGGCGCGGGCGGCGCGACGAGCGCGGCCCAGTCGGCGTTGTCCAGCAGGCGGCGGCTGTAGGGATAGTCGGTCATGAACACGTCGACGCGGCCCGACTCGAGCTCGCGCTCGCGGGTGGCGGGCGGGCGGATCGACACCATCTGGGCGTTCTTCAGCGTCGCCGCCATCACCGGCTCCATGAAGGTGCCGGCCTGCACCGCCACGCGCACGCCGGGCCGGTCGATGTCGCCCCAGTCGTGCACCACGGCATTGCTGCGGGTGGTCACGGCGTAGATGTCGCTGCGCAGGTACGGCTCGCTGAAGCGCAGCTGCGCCAGCCGCGGCGGCAGCATCGCCACGGCGAACATCGCGACGTCGCAGCGATCCTGGCGCACGTCGTCGATCAGCGTGACGAACGACGACTCGACGTACTGGACGCGCGCATGCAGGTCGCGCGCGAACTCGGCCGACAGGTCGATGTCGATGCCCTCCAGCTGGCCGGTGCGCGGATTGCGCCAGGTCACGCCGTAGTAGTCGGGCCAGATGCACACGCGCACGACGTGGGTCGCGGCGACGCGCGCGGCCACGCTGCCGGCGTGCGCGCCGCCGGCACCGGCCAGGGCCGCGCAGGCGGCCGCGGCGACGAGAAGAGGGCGCAGGAGGCGGAAGGTCACGTTGGTTCCTTGGCAGAAGGCGCCTCAGGCGAGCAGGTCCGCCAGCGTCGGTCGGTTGAGGTTGACCCGTTCGCGCAGGGCGACCATTTCCGCCTGGTGTTCCAGGAAGCAGTCGACGATGCGCGGGTCGAAGGCGCAGCCGCGCTGCTCGGCCAGCATCTGCAGGGCGACCGGGTCGGCGAAGGCGCGCCGGTAGACGCGGTCCATGGTCAGCGCATCGAAGAAGTCGACCACGCCCACGATGCGTCCGCACAGCGGGATCGCCTCGCCCGCCAGGCCGTGCGGGTAGCCCGTGCCGTCCCAGCGCTCGTGGTGCGTCAGCGCCACCTGCGAGGCCATCTGGAACAGCGGCACCCGCGACTCGCCGAGGATCTGCGCGCCCATGGCCGGATGCTGCTGCATCACGCGGCGTTCCTCGGCGTCCAGCGGCCCGGGCTTCTTGAGCACGCTGTCGGGGATGCCGATCTTGCCGATGTCGTGCATCGGCGCCGAGTCGCGCAGCAGGCGCGCGAACTCCGCGCTCTCGCCCAGGCGCAGCGCGAGCTGCTGGGCGAGGTAGGCCATGCGCACGATGTGGACGCCGGTGTCGTCGTCCTTGAATTCGGCGGCCAGCGACAGTCGCAGCAGCACCTCGTGGTGGGCGCGCGCCACCTCGCGCAGCGCCTCGTTGCGCTCCTGGTACATGCGACCCAGGTCGGCGAGGATGCACTGCATCTGCGCGGCCGACGCCGCGTCCGCGACGGCCGCGGCTTCCTGCGGGTGCGTGTTCACGATCCGACCTCCGCCGTCCTGCCGGCGCCGATGCAGGCGCGGATGGTGTCGAGCAGCTTGATCGGGCTGAACGGCTTGAGCACGTAGGCGTCGGCCCCGGCGGCCAGGCCGGCGGCGATGTCGGCGCTCTGGCCGCGCGCGCTCAGCAGGATGATGCGGGTGTCCGCGAAGCGCGGGTCGGCGCGCATGCGGCGGCAGGCCTCCAGGCCGTCGAACTCGCCGGGCATCATCACGTCCAGCAGCACCAGGTCGGGCCGCATCTCCGCGGCGAAGACCATCGCCGTCGGCGCGTCGGCCACTTCGTGGATCTCATGATTCTCGAATTCGAGCGTCATGCGGATCAACTTGCGGATGTCGGCCTGGTCTTCGACGACGAGCGAGATGCAGCTCATGAGCGGTTCCGTGTCATGGTGTGAATGGCGATCATTTTAAAATGATAAAAATGGTAGATGCAAATCCGATCGCGCGATTCGGCCGAAAAAGCGGCAGAATTGCGCATGGTTCTCGCATCTCGGCCTCCGTTGACCGCCGCCGCCCCCGCGGAAGGGCATTACTCGACGATCGAGGCCGCGGCCTTGCTGGGCATGGCCGTGCGCTCGGTGCAGCTGATGGTCGACCGCGGCGAGCTGGACGCCTGGAAGACGCCCGGCGGGCACCGCCGCATCTCGCGCGAGTCGGTGCACCGCTGGCAGCAGGCCCACGCCGGCGCGGGCGGGCCGGCGGGCAGCGCGGGGCCGGCGGTGGCGCCGCGCGTGCTGCTCATCGAGGACTCGGCGCATTTCCAGAACCTGGTCGCGCTGCTGGTGCGCCAGAGCTTCCCCGACGTCGAATTGCGGATCGCCGCCGACGGCATCGTCGGGCTGGCGATGGTGGGCCAGTGGCAGCCCGACGTGTTGATCGTCGACATCCTGCTGCCCGGCATCGACGGCGCCACGCTGATCACCAGCCTGCGCACGCACCCGCAGTTCAAGGGCCATCGGCTGATCGTCGTCACGTCCCTGGACGAAGCCGACCGCGCGCCCTACCAGTTCGCGCTGGCCGGCGTGCCGGTCGTGCACAAGCCGCGCCTCGTGGCCGAGTTGCCGGCGCTGCTGCGCGCCAGCCTGCCTGCGGGCCAGGACGCGGCGGGCTGAAGGGCGGCCCGCATGTCGCGCCGCGCACGCGTCCTGCTGCTGGAGGACGATCCCCAGATCCGGCGCTTCGTCTCGATGGTCTTCTCCCAGGTCGACGCCGACCTGGTCGAATGCGCGCGCATCGCCGAGGCCGTGCTGGCGCTGGAGGCCGCGCCGGTGGACGTGGCGATCTGCGACCTGATGCTGGCCGGCGAGTCGGGCTTCGACCTGATCGAGCGCATCGCCGCCACGCCGGCGTGGCGCGCCACGCGCGTGCTCGTCTTCAGCGCCGCGATCGACGCCGAGGATCGCCTGCGGATGCGCACGCTGGGGGTGTGGGGCCAGTTGCCCAAGCCGGTGGGGGTGGCCGAACTGGTGCGCACCGTGGCCGACGCGCTGGCGGCCGCGCCCGCGGCCGCCGTGTCCGAGCCCATCTCCGCCGCCGACGAGGACGCGGCGGTGGCCGGGTTCTTCGCGGGCGATCGCGCGCTGTTCGAGGCCTGGCGGGACGCAGCCCGCGCGCAGTTCCGGCTCGACATCGTGCAGGGCGACGCCGCCTGCGCCGGCGCCGACGCGCCGGCGCTGCGGCGCCTGGCGCACAGCCTCAAGACGGTCGTCGGCTCGCTGGGCGCGCCGGCGCTGGCTGCCAGGTTCGCCGAACTGGAGGCGTGCGCCAAGGCCGGCGACGGCCCCGACATGCGCCGGCGCTGGCAGGCGCTGCGCCCGCTGCTGCAAGGCCTCGCCGACGCGGGCTGAGGCGCCGCGGCCACGCCGCGCGGGCCGGGGTCACGCCGGCGCGACGACGTCGGCGGCCGTCGCCACGCTGCGACCCGCCAGCCAGGCATCGAGCGCCGCGACGGGCAGGGGGCGGCTGAGCAGGTAGCCCTGCAGCTCGTCGCAGCCGCGCGCCCGCAGCGAGTCGCGCTGCGCCTCGGTCTCCACGCCCTCGGCGATCACCTGCAGCCCGAGGCGGTGCGCCAGGCTGATGACGGTGTCGACGATCACCGAGCCGTCGGGCACCGCGCCCATCGCCCGCACGAAGGACTGGTCGATCTTGAGGAAGTCGAGCGGGAACTGCTGCAGGTAGCCCAGGTTCGAGTAGCCGGTGCCGAAGTCGTCCAGCGCCAGCCGCACTCCCAGCCGGCGGATGCGCGCCAGCAGGCGCGCGGTCTTCTCCGGCCGGTCCATCAGCATGCTCTCGGTGAGTTCCACCTCCAGGCAGGCGGCCGGAACGCCGTGGCGCTCCAGCGCCTGGGTCAGCACGATGTCGAGATCGCCGGCGGCGAACTGGCGCGCGGCGACGTTGACCGCGATGCGCGGCGCCGCCACGCCGGCGTCGCGCCAGGCACGCGCCTGGGCGCAGGCCTTGTCGATGACCCACGCGCCGATGTCCAGGATCAGGCTGCTCTGCTCGGCGATCGGGATGAACTGGCCGGGCGGCACCAGCTTGCCGGCGCGCTGCCAGCGCACCAGCGCTTCGACGCCGACCACGCGGCCGCTGCCGGCCTCCACCTTGGGCTGGTAGTGCAGCAGCAGCTCGTTGCGCGCCAGCGCCTGGCACAGCGCGCCCTCGATCTCCAGCCTGGCGATGGCGCCCGCGTTCAGGTCCTCGGTGTAGAAGCAGTACTGGTTGCGGCCCAGTTCCTTGGCGCGGTACATCGCGCTGTCGGCATCGCGCATCATCTCGATGGCGGTCATGGGCCGGTCGTCCGGCAGCACGCTGATGCCCAGGCTCGCGGTGACGTAGGCCGCGCGCCCGCACACCAGCGCAAAGGGCGCGGCCAGCGTGGCCAGGATGTCGCGCGCGACCACCGCCGCCTCGGAGACGTCGTGCAGGCCCTCGAGCAGCACCAGGAACTCGTCGCCGCCGAGGCGGCCGAGCCGGTCCGTCTCGCGCAGCCGCATCGTCAGCCGGTTGGCCACCGCCAGCAGCAGCTCGTCGCCGGCCGGATGGCCCAGGCTGTCGTTGACGGTCTTGAAGCCGTCGAGGTCGATGTAGAGCACGGCCACCTGGCCGCCCAGGCGCTGGCGCCGCGCGATGGCCTGCTCGACGCCCTCGCGGATCGACTGCCGGTTGGGCAGGTTGGTCAGCGGGTCGTACAGCGCCAGCTGCTGCAGGCGCGCCTCGCTGCGCTTGAGGTGGCTGATGTCGGTGGCCACCGAGACGTAGTTCATCACCCGGCCCTGCTCGTCGTGCACCGCGCTCAGCGACAGCAGCTGCGGAAAGACCTCGCCGTCGCTGCGCCGGTTCCAGACCTCGCCGTGCCAGTGGCCGGACTGGCGCAGCGTCTGCCACATCGCGCGGTAGAAGTCCGTGCCGTGGCGGCCGGACTGCAGGATCCTCGGCGTCCCGCCGACCACGGCCTCGGCGCTGTAGCCGGTGATGGTGGTGAAGGCGCGGTTGACGGTCAGGATGCGGCTGCTGGCGTCGGTGATCATGACGCCGTCGCGAGTGCTCTCGAAGGCCATCGCCCATTGGCGCAGGGTCGCCTGCTCGTGGCGGTTGTCGGTGACGTCACGGCCTACCGCGCAGATGCCGATGCAGTCGCCGTGGCGATCGTGCAGCGCGCTCTTGGTGAACGAGAACAGCCGTTCGCCCTTGGGCATGGTCAGCGCGACCTCGTCGGTCTGCGGCCGCCCGTCGGTCATCACCTCGAGATCCGAGCGCCGCATCGCCGCGGCCTGGTCTGCCGGGAACAGCGACTCGACCGCGCGGCCGATCAGCTGGTCCACAGGCAACTGCAGGGCGCGGCAGACCTGGCGATTGACGAAGATGAAGCGGCCGTTGCCGTCGCGCGCGTAGATGGCGTCGGTGGAGCTGTTGGCGATGTCGTCGAGCAGGTGGCGCACGCGCAGCTTCTCGTCGTGCTCGGCCTGGTGGGCGGCGGCGCTGCGCAGCGTGCGGCGCTGCACGAACACCGTCAGCGCGCCGCAGGCCGCGGCGAGCGCCAGGGCGTTGGCGACTGCGATGCGCAGCACGTTGCCCTTGAAGCCGGCGGCCAGCGTCGGCGCGGAGAGCTCGCCGGCGGAGGCGCGGCTGGCCAGCAGCACGACGGCGATGGCCGCGATCAGGAGCAGGAACAGGCTGCTCGCCGCGGCCAGCAGCGTCAGGGCGACCGAGGGCGGGGCCGCGCCGCGCGGGGCGTGCGCTCCGGGCGGGGGCGCCAGGCGCTGCAGCAGGCTCGTCGGGTCGTCGGGGGCGTCGTGCATGGCCGGGCCTCGGGGTGGAATGCCGGCAGGGGTGCACGGTGAGCCGTCAGGCACCGTTGCGCAGCGTCGGTTCGGTCCAGCGTAGTGCGCGCCGGGAAACGAAGCACCAATGCCGCGTGACGGCGGGTAACGGCGCGTGAACGGCGCGTGTCGGCGCCGCGTCAGGCCATGATCACCTGCAGGCTGTGCTCGTAGGCCGCCGTCAGCGCGTCCAGCGTCTGCAGCAGCACGTCGCTGGCGTGCACCAGCGCGCGCCGCCCGTCGGCGGACTCCGCGGTGCGCAGTCCGCCGAGCAGGCGCAACCACTCCTCGCGCACGTCGCCCAGCCGGGCGCGGATGGCCGCGGAACTCAGCGGCGCCAGTTCCAGCTCGCGCTGGGCGCGCTCGAACTCCTCGAGCGCCGCGTCGCGGCGCGCGGCGAACACCTGCACGTCGCCCTGCGGCCCCTGCAGGGCGGCCAGCAGGCTCTCCTTGGCCACGCGCTGCACGCGCATGCGCTGGCGACCGCACTGGTTGACGATGTGAAGCGCACGCCGGTCGGCTGCCACCTGCAGCGCGGCGGCCAGGGCCTCGGCGGCGGCCAGCAGGTCGTCGGCGCAGCGATCGATGCGCAGCAGCGCCGCGACGTCGATGCGCGGCGTCGCCAGCGCCCGCGCGAGCGCGTCCCAGCGCGCCGCCGCGCGCGCGCAGTCGTCCTGTGCGCTGGTGCCCGCGCACTGGCCCGCCAGCATCTCCAGGTTGTCGCGCACGCGCTGCGCCGACTGCCGCAGCGTGGCCTCCACGGCGCGCTCGTCGAACTTGAGCAGCCGCTGGGCGACCGTGCGCACCAGGCGCTGCGACAGCATGCGCAGCTGGCCCGCGCGGTTGATCGCGTCGGCCCAGCGCGCCGTCTCGAACACCGAGCGCGAGAGTTCGCCCACCCGCACGTTGACTGTCATCGCGGCGCTGCGCAGCAGGCGGAACGCCTCGTCCTCGCCGAGCTCGCGCGTGGACATCAGCACGCCCTTGGCGCGGTCCACCCACTTGCGCTCGTCCAGGTGCTCGCGGGTGGAGGCCAGCGACTGCCGCAGCGCCGCCTCGCGCAGCCAGCGCGCCCGCGCGGTGGCGCGCGCCGCGTCGAGCTCGGCGGCGCTGACATCGCCGGCGACCGCCTGCCAGTGATGGATGCCGAGTGCGACGACCCGCGCGGCGTCCTCGGCCGACAGCGCGCCGGGCGGTGTCAGCAGCAGCACCGCGCAGGGCGGCTCCGCATGCCAGCCGGCCAGCGCGGCCTCGAGCCCGGCGCTCAGGCCGGCCGCCCGACACAGCACCAGCGCGGGCGAGTTCGATATGGTGCATTGCACCAAGTTGTGGCCCTCGCAGGGCGTCAACGGGTGCGGATCGGTGCGGTCCAACGCGGCGCTCCAGTCGGCGAACGCGGTGCCGGCGAGATCGAGCAGCAGGGTGACGGGCATCGGTGGCGGGCAGTGATTTGGGAGGGTGGGAGTGGCGCCGGATGCGGGCGCGCGCACGGCTCCCGCAGCTTGCACGGTTCGTGCCGTCGATGTCTGGCATGGCGCTTGCATGAATGACGACATGCAGTGCAACGACGCACTGCCCTGGTGACTGCAACCGGCCCCCGTGGCCGACCCGCAGTGCGTGTCGCAGCCCGATGCGTCCTGCAAGCTTCCCTGGCGCCCCGCGCGTCGCGGTCACCGTGCCTCACGCCCTTGCGCCCGGCCTCGCCCGCGCGCCGGGCCGCCACTCCCCACTCGTCCAACGACACCGCAGGCACCTCCCGGCGCCGGCGCCGCCGTTGTCTCCTGCCATCCCCTTGCGGACACTGCCATGACCAGCTTCAGGAACTTTCTTCGCACCGGCCACGCACCGACCCTGTTCGCGGCGTTTCTCTATTTCGCCTTCTCGTGCTGCACGTGGGTGCTCAACGGCGCGATGGCGCCGTTCATCAGCGAGACCTTCCACCTGAGTCCGGCGCAGAAGGGCCTGATGCTGTCGGTGCCCATCGTCGCCGGCGCGCTGTTCCGCTTCCCGCTGGGCGTGTTGTCGCAGTACATCGGCCGCAAGCGCGCGACGCTGGTGGAGATGGGCCTGATCTCGCTGGCGATGCTGCTGGGCTTCTTCTTCGTGCAGAGCTTCGACGCGCTGCTGGCCATGGGCGTGCTGCTAGGGGTGGCCGGCGCCAGCTTCGGCGTGGCGATGTCGCTGGGCTCCGGCTCGTTCCCGCCGCAGCACAAGGGCCTGGCGATGGGCATCGTCGGCGCCGGCAACGTCGGCACCGCGGTGGCCGTGCTGATCGCGCCGCCGCTGGCGCAGTGGCTGGGCTGGCAGACGGTCTACGCGATCGCGGCGGTCGCGATGGCGATCCCGATGGCCGCGGTGATCTTCATGGCCCGCGAACCCGCGGACGTCGATCCGCACGCCGGCCTGCGCGCGCAGGTGGCCTGCCTGGTCGAGCGCGACGGCTGGGCGATCAGCCTGATCTACGCCGTCACCTTCGGCGGCTTCATCGGCTTCATCAGCTTCCTGCCCTCGTACTTCCACGATCAGTTCGGCGTCGCCAAGGTGCAGGCGGGCCAGCTCACGATGCTGGCGGCCTTCATGGGCGCGGCGATGCGCATCGCCGGCGGCTGGCTGGCCGACCGCTTCGGCGGCGTCAACACGCTGACCGTCGTGCTGCTGTCGGTGGCCGTCGGACTGGCCTGCTGCGGCCTGGCCACCGGCTCGCTGGCGATCACCACCGCGCTGTTCATCGCCTGCTTCGCCGCGCTCGGCGCGGGCAACGGCGCGGTCTACCAGCTGGTGCCGCTGCGCTGGCCGCTGACCACCGCCGTCGCCGGTTCGATGATCGGCGAGCTCGGTGCCCTCGGCGGCGGCCTGGTGCCCAGCGTGATGGGCTCGACCAGGCAGTTCATGGGCAGCTATGCCTGGGGCTTCGCGTTCTTCGCCGGCTGCGCCGTCGTCGGCCTGCTGGTGCTGCGCGCGCTGCGCTCGAGCTGGACGAGCAGCTGGGTGGGCGCCGGCGGTCGCGCGCGCGGCGTCGCGCCCGCCGCGGCCGCGCCGTCGCATCGCCCGGCGCTGCCGCCCGGCCTGGCCGACGCGGCCTGAACGCCCGCCGCCCCCACCGACCGCAACGAAAGGCCCGCGATGAAGAAGATGAAGCTCGTGATGATCGGCAACGGCATGGCCGGCGTGCGCACGCTCGAGGAACTGCTCAAGCTCGCCCCCGACCTCTACGACATCACCGTGTTCGGCGCCGAGCCGCATCCGAACTACAACCGCATCCTGCTGTCGCCGGTGCTCGCGGGCGAGCAGACGATCCCCGAGATCGTGCTCAACCCCTTGAGCTGGTACGCGGAGCACGGCATCGCGCTGCACCTGGGCAAGACGGTCACGCAGGTCGACCGCGTGCGCCGCCTCGTGCGCGCGGCCGACGGTACCGAGGCGCCGTACGACCGGCTGCTGATCGCCACCGGCTCGACGCCGTTCATCCTGCCGGTGCCGGGCAAGGACCTGCAGGGCGTGATCGGGTACCGCGACATCGCGGACACCGAGGCGATGATCGATGCTGCGACGAAGTACCGCCATGCGGTGGTCATCGGCGGCGGCCTGCTGGGCCTGGAGGCCGCCAACGGCCTGATGCTGCGCGGCATGAAGGTGACCGTGGTGCACATCGCGCCGTGGTTGATGGAGCGCCAGCTCGACGACGTGGCCGGCGGCATGCTGCGCGCGTCGCTGGTGGCACGCGGCCTGGAGTTCCTGATGGGCGCTCAGACCGAATCGCTCGTGGGCGACGCCGACGAGGGTCGTGGTGGCCGCGTCAGGGCGGTGCGCTTCAAGGACGGCACCGAGATCGCGGCCGACCTCGTCGTGATGGCCGCCGGCATCCGCCCCAGCACCGCGCTGGCGGAGGCCGCGGGCCTGCTGTGCCAGCGCGGCATCGTCGTCAGCGACACGCTGCAGACGGTGACCGACGCCCGTGTCTACGCGGTGGGCGAATGCGCGGCGCACCGCGGCGTCGCCTACGGCCTGGTTGCGCCGCTGTTCGAGCAGGCCAAGGTCTGCGCGACGCACCTGGGCATGTTCGGCATCGGCCGCTACCTCGGCAGCCAGGTGTCGACCAAGCTGAAGGTGACCGGCATCGACCTGTTCTCGGCCGGCGACTTCATGGGCGGCGCCGGCTGCGACGAGATCGTGCTGTCCGATCCGCAGGGCGGCGTCTACAAGAAGCTGGTCATCAAGGACGACAAGCTGGTCGGCGCCTGCCTGTACGGCGACACCGTGGACGGCAGCTGGTACTTCAAGCTGCTGCGCGACGGCCGCTCGATCGGCGACATCCGCGACCGCCTGATGTTCGGCGAGTCCAGCCTGGGCGACGCCGGCCACCAGGGCCAGAACAAGGCCGCGGCCATGGGCGACGCCGACGAGGTGTGCGGCTGCAACGGCGTCAGCAAGGGCGCGATCTGCAAGGCGATCAAGGACCAGGGCCTGTTCACGCTCGACGACGTGCGCAAGCACACCAAGGCCAGCGCCTCGTGCGGCTCGTGCACCGGCCTGGTCGAGCAGATCCTGATGTTCACGGCGGGAGGAGACTACTCGGCCACCCCGAAGAAGAAGGCGATGTGCGGCTGCACTGACGCCTCGCACCAGGACGCGCGGGACGCGATCCGCAAGGACCACCTGCTGACGATCGCCGACGTCCGGCGCGCGCTCGCCTGGCGCACCCCCGACGGCTGCGCGTCGTGCCGCCCGGCGCTGAACTACTACCTGCTCAGCACCTGGCCCAAGGAGGCGCGCGACGATCCGCAGAGCCGCTACATCAACGAGCGCTCGCACGCCAACATCCAGAAGAACGGCACCTACTCGGTGATCCCGCGCATGTGGGGCGGCGAGACCAGCGCGGCCGAGCTGCGCCGCATCGCCGACGTCGTCGACAAGTACAAGATCCCCACGGTCAAGGTCACCGGCGGCCAGCGCATCGACCTGCTGGGCGTGAAGAAGGAGGACCTCGTCGACGTGTGGCGCGACATCGGCATGCCCTCGGGCCATGCGTACGCGAAGGCGCTGCGCACCGTCAAGACCTGCGTGGGCAGCGAATGGTGCCGCTTCGGCACGCAGGATTCCACGCGCATGGGCAAGGACCTGGAACGCGCCCTGTGGCGCATGCAGGCGCCGCACAAGGTCAAGCTGGCGGTCTCGGGCTGCCCGCGCAACTGCGCCGAGTCGGGCATCAAGGACGTCGGCGTGATCGGCGTCGACTCGGGATGGGAGCTCTATGTCGGCGGCAACGGCGGCATCAAGACCGAGGCCGGGCAGTTCTTCTGCAAGGTGAAGACGGAGCAGGAGGTGCTCGAGACCACCGGCGCCTTCCTGCAGCTGTACCGCGAGGAGGGCTGGTACCTGGAGCGCACCGTGCACTGGATCGCGCGCGTGGGCCTGGATGGCATCCGCCAGCGCATCCTGGACGACGCCGACAACCGGCGCGCGTTGTGGGCGCGCCTGCAGTTCGCGCTCGACGGCGAGCCCGACCCCTGGTTCGAGCACGACAAGGCGGCGGTCGACACCCGCCAGTTCATCCCGCTGATTCCGGCCTGAGAACGAGGAGATTCGCATGGACGACTGGACCTTCATCTGCCGCGTCGACGACATCCCCGTTCTGGGCGCGCGCCGCGTGCGCCGGCCCGTGGGCTCCGACGTCGCCGTCTTCCGCACCGCCGACGACCGCGTGTTCGCGCTGCTCGACCGCTGCCCGCACAAGGGCGGGCCGCTGAGCCAGGGCATCGTGTTCGGCGACCACGTCGCCTGCCCGCTGCACAACTGGGCCATCGGGTTGGCCGACGGGCAGGCGCGCGCCCCCGACATCGGCTGCGCGACGCGCTTCGAGGTGCGCGTCGATGGTGGGCAGGTGAGCCTGCGCAAGGGGGAACTGGCCACGCTGGCACTGGACGGCGGCGACGCGGCGGCGCAGGCGCTCGCCGCCGCGCGCCAGGTCATCGCGATCGCCAGCGCCTGACGGCCGCCGCGAGCGAGCACGCCCATGAGCCGACCGATGATCCCCCTGCACGACGCGACGCGGCGCGAGACGCGCTCGACCTGCCCGTACTGCGGCGTCGGCTGCGGCGTGGTGATCGCCACCGAGGGCACGACCATCGTCGACGTGCGCGGCGACCCGGACCATCCCGCCAATTTCGGGCGCCTGTGCACCAAGGGAAGCACGCTGCACCTGACCGCCGCGCCGCACGTGGCGGCGCAGACCCGGCTGCAGCATCCGCTGCGGCGCGACGCGCGCGGCCAGGCGCCGCGGCGCATCGGTTGGGACGACGCGCTCGACACCCTGGCCACGCGGCTGGCCGACACCGTCGAAGCCCACGGTCCCGATGCCGTCGGCCTGTATGTCTCGGGCCAGCTGCTGACCGAGGACTACTACGTGTTCAACAAGCTCGCCAAGGGGCTGCTGGGCACCAACAACATCGACACCAACTCGCGCCTGTGCATGTCCAGCGCGGTCTCGGGCTACAAGGCCACGCTGGGCGCCGATGCGCCGCCGGCCTGCTACGACGACCTGGCCGACGCCGACCTCGTGTTCATCACCGGCAGCAACCTCGCCTGGGCGCATCCCATCCTGTGCCGCCGCCTGGAGGACGCCAAGGCTGCGCGACCGGCGCAGAAGTGGATCGTCGTCGACCCGCGCCGCACCGAGACGGCGGCGATGGCCGACCTGCACCTGGCGCTGCTGCCGGGCAGCGACGTCGCGTTGGCCAACGGGCTGCTGCACCTGATGCTGTGGGAAGGCTTCGCCGACCACGCGTTCATCGCCGCCCACACCAGCGGCTTCGACGCCCTGCGCGACCGCGTGCGCGAGTGCACGCCGCGCGAGACCGCGCGCGCGACCGGCCTGCGCGAGGGCGACATCGTCACCGCCGCGTGCTGGTGGGGCACCTCGAAGGCGGTGCTGTCGCTGTACTGCCAGGGCCTGAACCAGAGCGCCCGGGGCACCGCCAACAACGCCGCCCTGATCAACCTGCACCTGGCCACCGGCCAGATCGGCCGCCCGGGCGCGGGACCGCTGTCGCTGACCGGCCAGCCCAACGCGATGGGCGGGCGCGAGGTGGGCGGCCTGGCCAACCTGCTGTCGGCCCACCGCGACCTGGCCAACCCGGCGCACCGCGCCGAAGTGGCGGCGCTGTGGGGCGTGGACGAGGTGCCCGCGCGGCCCGGCCGCACCGCCATCGAGATGTTCGAGGCCGCGGCGGACGGCGAGGTCCGACTGCTGTGGATAGCCTGCACCAACCCCGCGCAGTCGCTGCCCGACCAGGCGATGGTGCGGCGCGCGCTGGAACGCGCGGAGTTCGTCGTGCTGCAGGAGGCCTTCGCGACCACCGCCACCGCCGCCTACGCCGACCTGCTGCTGCCGGCGTCGACCTGGGGCGAGAAGAGCGGTACCGTGACCAACAGCGAGCGCCGCATCAGCCGGGTGCGCGCCGCGGTGCCGGCGCCCGGCGAGGCGCGCGACGACTGGCGCATCGCCGCCGCGGTCGCGCACCGCGTCGAGGCACGCCTGCGTCCGGGACGGCCCACCCTGTTCCCGTACGACGATGCCGAAGCGGTCTGGAACGAGCACCGCGAGACCACGCGCGGCCGCGACCTCGACATCACCGGCCTGTCGTACGCCCTCATCGAGCGCGACGGGCCCCAGCAGTGGCCGTGTCCGGAGGGCGCGGTCGCCGGCCGTGCGCGCCTGTACGGCGATGCCCGCTTCCCCACCGCCGACGGCCGCGCCCGCTTCTTCGATGCCGTGCCCGGCGGCCCGACCGAGCCGCGCGACGCGCGCTACCCGTTCTCGCTGGGCACCGGCCGCCTGCGCGACCAGTGGCACGGCATGAGCCGCACCGGCACGCTGGGCCGGCTGTTCGGCCACGTGGGACAGCCCTCGATCGACCTGTGCGCGCAGGACATGGCGCGCCTGGGCCTGGTCGACGGCGACCTGGTGCGGGTCGCCTCGCGCCGCGGCGAGCTGGTGCTGGCCGCGCGCGCCAGTGCCGCGCAGGCGCCGGCGCAGGCCTTCATCGCGATGCACTGGGGCGAGGAGGTGCTGACCGGGCGGGGCGAGGGCGTCGACGTGTTCACCGGCATCAACGGCCTGACGACGCCGGCCGCGTGCCCGCAATCGAAGCAGCCGGAGCTCAAGCACTGCGCCGTGCGCCTCGCGCCCGCGGCGCTGCCGTGGCGGCTGCGCGCGATGGCCTGGCTGCCGCAGGACGAGGCGCTGGCGCGGCGCGAGCGGCTGCGCCCGATGCTGGCCGGGTTCGGCTATGCCGCGTGCCTGCCCGTGGGCCGCGAGCCCGACGCGCAAGGCCGGCTGGGCCTGTGGCTGGACGCCGCCTGCGCGCAGGCGCCGGCCCCGGCGCTGCTGGACGCGGTGCGCGCCGAGCTCGGGCTCGAGGGCGGCGCGACGCTGGATTACCGCGACCAGCGCACCGGCCTGCAGCGCGCGCTGCGGGTGCGCCGCGACGCCGGCGGCGGCGAGTGCCTGCAGGGTTTCTGGGTCTGCGGCAGCGACGCGCGCGACGCCGACCTGGCCGCCTGGTGGCGCGCGTCGTTCCAGGACGAGGCGCCGCTGACGATGCCCGCGCGCCGGATGCTGGCGCCCGGCGCGCGCGCCGGCCAGGGCACCGCCGCCGTTCCGGCCAGCGCGCAGCTGTGCACCTGCTTCGATGTCAGCGTGGCCGCGGCCGAGGCGGCGCTGGCCGCGGCCGACGGCGACGCCGCGCGCCGCCTGGCCAGCACGCAGGCGCGGCTGCGCTGCGGCACCAACTGCGGTTCCTGCCTGCCGCAGTTGCGCCGCCTCGCGCAGGCCGCCACGCTGGCCTCGCCCGCGAGCACGGCGGCGTCATGACGCGACAAGCCCATCCTTTTCCCGCCGGAGTTCCCATGCCCCCAGTCACGTTCGTCGGTGCCGGCCCCGGTGCGGCCGATCTCATCACGCTGCGCGGCGCCCGCGCGCTCGCCGACGCCCGCGTGGTGCTGCACGACGCGCTGGTCGACCCCGCGCTGCGCGAGCTCGCGCCGCAGGCCGCCTGGATCGACGTCGGCAAGCGCGGCTTCTGCGACTCGACCGCGCAGGCGCGCATCGACGCGCTGCTGGTGCAGCACGGGCGCGCCGGCGGCGTGGTGCGGCTCAAGGGCGGCGACCCGGGCGTGTTCGGGCGGCTGGAGGAGGAGCTGGCGGCGCTGGCGGCGGCCGGCATCGCCTGCGAGGTCGTGCCCGGCGTGACGGCGGCGCTCGCGGCCGCTGCCGCGTTGCAACGGCCGCTGACACGGCGCGGCAGCGGTCGCAGCGTGTCGCTGTCGACGGCCATGACGCGTGCCGGCGAACTGGTGGCGGCGCGCAGCGCCGACACCGAGGTGTTCTACATGGCGGGCCGCCAGCTGGCCGCGCTGTCGCGCCAGCTGCTGGCCGCGGGCTGGCCGGCGGCCACGCCGGTGGCGGTGGTCTCGCGCGCGGGCTGGCCCGACCAGTGCAGCAGCGACCATCGGGTGGACACGCTGGCAGGCGCCTGCGTGCTGCATGCGGGCCGGCCCACGGTCGTCCTGGTGGGCGTCGGCGCCGCCGCGGTCGACGCGGCGCCGGCCGGTCGCTCGCGAGATGCCGTCGCGCCGGGCCGTGCCGCGTTCATCGCCTGCCTGTAGGCGTTCAGGCCGAGCGCGGCGCCAGCACCTCGCAGGCATGGCGCGCCAGCATGATCTCCTCGTCGGTGGGGATCACGTGCACCGACACCCGGCTGCCCGCGCCGTCGATGCGCTGCGCGTGCGTGCGGTTGGCCGTGTCGTCGATCTCCACGCCCAGCCACGCCGCCGCCGCGCAGACCCGCGTGCGCACCGCCGCGCTGTGCTCGCCGATGCCGGCCGTGAACACCAGGCCGTCGAGTCCGCCGAGGGCCGCCGCCAGCGCGCCGAGCTCGGTCGAGATGCGGTGGACGAACAGCGCGATTGCGGCCTCGGCCGCGGGCGTGGCCGCGGCCTCCAGCGTGCGCATGTCGGCCGACAGGCCGGACACGCCCAGCAGCCCGGACTCCTGGTAGAGCAGGCGCTGCACCTCGCCCAGGCTCATGCCCAGCGTCGCCTGCAGGTACAGCACGACGCCGGGGTCGAGGCTGCCGCAGCGCGTGCCCATCATCAGGCCGTCGAGCGCGGTGAAGCCCATGGTGGTCGCCACGCTGCGGCGCTCGCGCAGCCCGCACAGGCTGGCGCCGTTGCCCAGGTGGGCGACAACGATGCGGCCGTCGGCCTGGGCGCCCAGGCGGGCCGGGAGCGTGCCGGCGATGTATTCGTAGGACAGGCCGTGGAAGCCGTAGCGCCGCACGCCGGCGTCGCGCAGCCGCGCCGGCAGCGCGTAGGTGTGCGCCAGCCAGGGCAGCGTCGCATGGAAGGCGGTGTCGAAGCTGGCGACCTGCGGCAGCGCCGGGTGCAGGCGGGCGATGGCGCGGATCGCCGCCAGGTTGTGCGGCTGGTGCAGCGGCGCCAGCGGGCTCAGCGCGTCGAGCTCGCGCAGCACCGCGTCGTCGACGCGCACCGGCACGACGAAGCGCTCGCCGCCGTGCACCACGCGATGGCCCACCGCCACCACGCTGCGCCCCGGCAGCTGCCGGGCCAGCCACTCGAACAGCAGGCCCAGCGCGCGATCCTCGCCCTGCGGCGTGCCGCCGGTGTCGGCCAGGCCGTCGGCGTGCAGCGCGGCGCCGGCGGCGTCCCACGCGAGCAGCTTCGCGTCGGCGCCGCTGCCGTCGATCTCGCCGTGCAGCAGGCGGCCCGACAGCGCGAGCGAGGCGGCGTCGCACGCGTACGCGGCGAACTTGATGCTGGACGAGCCCGCGTTGAGGACGACGATCGCGCCGTTCAACTGGCCACCTCGGCGGCGGCGCGGCGCCGGAAGTCGTGCCACAGCAGCGCGATCGCGCACGAGGCGATGCGCGAGTGCGCGGTGTCGGCGCGGCTGGTCAGGACGATGGGCACGCTGGCGCCGATCACGATGCCGGCGGCCTGCGCGTCGCCCAGGTATTCCAGCTGCTTGGCCAGCATGTTGCCGGACTCGAGGTCGGGCACCACCAGGATGTCGGCGTCGCCGGCCACCTCGGAGCGGATGCCCTTGGTCCTCGCGGCGGCGGGCGACACGGCGTTGTCGAACGCCAGCGGCCCGTCCACCAGCGCGCCGGTGATCTGGCCGCGGTCGGCCATCTTGGCCAGCGCGGCCGCGTCCATCGCCGAGCGCATCTTGGGCGTCACCGTCTCCACCGCCGACAGGATGGCCACCTTCGGGCACGGCGTGCCCAGCGCATGCGCCAGGTCGATCGCGTTCTGCACGATGTCGACCTTGGCGTAGATGTCGGGCGCGACGTTGATCGCCGCGTCGGTGATCAGCAGCGGCTTGGCGTAGCGCGGCACGTCCAGCACGAACACGTGGCTGATGCGCCGCCCGGTGCGCAGGCCGCGCTCGCCGTTGACCACCTCGGCCAGCAGCTCGTCGGTGTGCAGGCTGCCCTTCATCAGCGCCTCGACCTGGCCGGCGCGCGCCAGCGCCACCGCCTGCGCCGCGGCGGCATGGCTGTGCGGCGCGTCGACGATCTCCAGGCCCGCGATGTCGATCGCGTTGTCGGCCGCGATGCGGCGGATGCGCTCGGACGGGCCGACCAGCACGGCCTGGATCAGCCCGAGGCGCGCGGCGTCGACCGCGCCGGCGAGCGCATCGGCGCTGCACGGATGGACCACGCCCATGCGGATCGGTGGCCGGTGCGCGGCCGCGGCCAGCAACTGCGCGTAGCGCAGGTTGCGGTCGGCCATCAGCGGCTCGGCCAGCTCGGTGCGCCGGATCTGCAGCTTCTCCGGCGGTGCCGTCACGCCGGCCTCGCCGTCGATCACGGTGTCGCCGTGCTGGTCGATGCAGGTCGTCGCCAGCACGAGGTGATGCGTGGCGGGGTCGATCGAGCGCACCGTCACGGTCACGGTCACGGTGTCGCCCACGCGCACCGGCTTGAGGAAGCGCAGCGACTGCGACAGGTAGACCGTGCCCGGCCCCGGAAAGCGCGTGCCCAGCACCGTGGAGATCATCGACGCGCCCAGCATGCCGTGCGCGATGATGCCGTGCAGCACGCTGTTGTTGGCGTAGAGCGCGTCCACGTGGGCCGGATTGACATCGCCCGAGACGGCGGCGAACAGCTGGATGTCGCGCTCGGTGACGCGCCGCACCAGGCTCGCGCCGTCGCCGACGCGGATCTCGGCGAACGGGTGGTTCTCCAGCATGTCGTCGGCCGCGGCCGGGGGGGCGAGGGAGTCGGTCATCGTGGCGGGAGTATCGCTGCCGGCCCTGTTCAGGCCTCGAGGACGTACTGGCCGGGGGCATCGGCCAGGGCCGGCGCGCGCCGGCCGCGCGCCGGGGCAGGGCCCAGCGGCGGCGGCGCGACGCGCCCGCCGCCGTGGCGCGCCAGCCAGTCCGCCCAGGCCGGCCACCACGAGCCGTCGTGCGCGTGCGCGGTCGCCGCCCAGGTGTCGGGGTCGACGTAGCGATGCCCCGCGGCCCGCGTGGCCAGCTGGAAGCCGCGCGGCGCGCCGGGGCCCGGCGGGTTGACGACGCCCACGTTGTGGCCGCCGCTGGTCAGGCAGAACGTGATCTCGGTGTCGGTCAGCAGGTGGATCTTGTAGACCGAGCGCCAGGGCGAGACGGTGTCGCGCTGCGTGCCGAGCACGAACATCGGCAGCCGGATGTCGGATAGCGCCACCGGCCGGCCGTCGACCCGGTAGCGGCCCTCGGCCAGGTCGTTGTGCAGGTACATGCTGCGCAGGTACTCGTGGTGCTGGCGGAAGGGCATGCGCGTGGCGTCCGCGTTCCAGGCGATCAGGTCGCTGACCGGCTGGCTGCGGCCCATCAGGTACTCGTGCTCCAGGCGCGACCACACCAGGTCGCGCGAGTTGAGCATCGCGAACGCGCCGGCCATCTGCTTGCCGTCGAGGTAGCCCTTCTCCGCCATCATGTCGTCCAGCCACGCGAGCTGGCTCTCGTCGATGAACAGCCCGAGCTGGCCGGGCTCGCGGAAGTCGGTCTCCGAGGCCAGCAGCGTCAGCGAGGCCAGGCGGTCGTCGCCGTCGCGCGCGAGTGCAGCCGCCGCGATCGACAGCAGCGTGCCGCCCAGGCAGTAGCCCACGCCCTGCACGCGGCGCCGCGGCACGATGTCGGTCACGGCGTCCAGCGCGGCCAGCGCGCCCAGGCGCAGGTAGTCGTCCATGCCGAGGTCGCGATCGTCGGCGCCGGGGTTCTTCCACGACACGATGAACACGGTGTGGCCGCGTTCGACGAGGTAGCGCACCATCGAGTTGGCCGGCGACAGGTCAAGGATGTAGTACTTCATGATCCACGACGGCACGATCAGCACCGGCTGCGCGTGCACCGTCGGCGTGGCCGGGCCGTACTGGATCAGCTCGATCAGGCGGTTGCGGAACACCACCTTGCCGGGCGTGACCGCGACCTCGTGCCCGGGGCGGAACTGCTGCGTGGCTGCCGGCGGCCGGCCGCCCAGCAGGCGCGCGGCGTCCTCGACGCGGTTGCGCCAGCCGTCGACCAGGTTGGCGCCCGCCGTGCGCGCGGTCTCGTCCAGCACCTCGGGGTTGGTCAGGAGGTAGTTCGACGGCGACAGCGTGTCGAGCCACTGGCGGGTGAAGAACGTGGCCACCTGCTCGTGGTGCGCGCTGACGCCCTCGACGCCGGTGGTCGCGCCGTGCCACCACTGCTGGTTGAGCAGGAAGGCCTGGTAGACCAGGTTGAACGGCCAGCGCTGCCAGCCCGGCGCGTCGAAGCGGTGATCCTGGCGCAGCGGCTCGATGCAGTGCGCGCCGGCGCCGACGGGCCCCAGCACGGCCTGCAGCCCCAGGCGCAGCGCCTGCCGCCGCGCCGTCGCGCCCAGCTCCAGCAGCTTGCCCGGCGACATCGCCAGGTGCACCAGCCAGTCGGCGTAGGCGCTGGCCAGCGAGGCCGGCGAGATGCCTTGCGTCAGGTGCGCGAACTGCGCGTGCAGCGCGCGGTCGAACGTCTGCGCCAGCGTGGGCGCGTGGGGGGCGACGTGCGACTCGGCCGCCAGGGCGGCGGGCCGGGAACGCCGGGCGCGGGCGGGCGCGGGAAGGCCGCGGGAGGCTGTCGTCATGATGGAGGGCGAGGCAGGCGACCCGCCCGCGCGCGCCGGACGCGGCGCAACCAGGGGCAGGACCTTGGCTTGTGGCATGGCGGCAGGGTAGGCGGGCGGACTCGCGCAGGCGTTGCGGTGGATCAAGCGGCCCCCATCGTCGCAGGCAGGCGACGATCGCGCCGGCGCTTGACGCGCCTCAACCCGGCGACCGGTGGCGGCCCTATCGTCGTCCGGATCGATACCCCTCCCTTCAACCAGGCCAGGAACCATGTCCACCTCCGCACCCGCCGCGGCCGCGCCCGCCACCCCCGCCCCGGCCCGCGTCGCCCTCGTCACCGGGGGCACGATCGGCATCGGCGCCGCGATCTCCACCGCCCTGCAGGCCGCGGGCTACCGCGTCGCGGTCGTCGGCGTCCACCCCGAGGACACGGACGCCTTCAGCACCCGCACCGGCATCCCCGGCTTCAACTGGAACGTGGCCGATTTCGACGCCTGCCACGCCGGCGTCGCCCAGGTCGAGGCCCTGCTCGGGCCGGTCGACGTGCTGGTCAACAACGCCGGCATCACCCGCGACGCGATGCTGCACAAGATGACGGCCGAACAGTGGCGCCTGGTGATCGACGTGGACCTGGGCGGCTGCTTCAACATGACGCGCGCGGTCATCGAGGGCATGCGCGAGCGCCGCTTCGGCCGCATCGTCAACGTGAGTTCCGTCAACGGGCAGTCGGGCCAGGCCGGCCAGGCCAACTACGCGGCGGCGAAGGCCGGGATGATCGGGCTGACCAAGTCGGTGGCGCTCGAAGGCGCGTCGCGCAACATCACCGCCAACGTCATCGCCCCCGGCTACACCGACACCGCGATGGTGAGCGCGGTGCGCCCCGACGTGCTCGAGCAGGTGCTCAAGGCGGTGCCGGTCGGCCGGCTGGCCACGGCCGCCGAGATCGCCCGCTGCGCCGTCTTCCTGGCCGCCGACGAGGCCGCCTTCATCACCGGTGCGACGCTGTCGGTCAACGGCGGCAAGTACATGGCCTGAGCAGGCCGACGACGGGCCCGGCAGGCCCGCTCGCCACGACCCGGCGCACCGGGTCCGTTCTCCGCTTCCGGCGCGTGCCGGCCGGCTACGCGCCGCCGGGCACGGGCAGGGGTGTCGCCCCGAGGCCCGGCGAGTAGAACACCAGCACGATGATCACCGCCACGACGACCACCAGCGCGGCCGGTCGCAGGCGGGCAGCCAGGCCGTGGCGGAAGAACTCGGACATGGGCATCCCCCCGGGAAGTGGGTCGGCGGCGGGCGCGGGCGTGCCTAGGTGCGGGCGCGGGTGGCGCTGGCCTGCTCGAAGGCACGCTGGCAATCGGCGCAGCGCTCGGCCGCGGGCTGGGCCAGCAGGCGCGGCCAGGGGATCGGCTCCTCGCAGTCGATGCAGTCGCCGTAGCGTTCCTCGTCGAGCCGCTTGAGCGCCTCCTCGCAGCGCGCCAGCTCGATGCGCATGCGTTCCTGCGACGCGTCGGAGACGTCGGACTGCTGCTCGACCGCCGCCTCGTCCTTGCGGTCGGTGACCTCCGTCGACGCGACGTCCGTCAGGAGCTGCGAGCGTGCGAGCTGCAACGCGTGCAGGTCCGCCTGCAACTCGGTGCGCTGGAAGGTGAGCAGGCCGCGCAGGGTGGTCAGGTGAGCCTGGGTATCGACGTTCATGGGTGTCTCCGCTTGGAATGGTGGCGCGCGAGCGCGCACGGTTCAATGGTGGCCCAGCGCGCGCGGCCGGAGTTGACCGGGATCAACCGCCGGATCAGGGCAGCAGCACGGCCGCGCCGACCACTCGGCCCGCGCGCAGGTCGTCCAGCGCCTCGTTGGCGCGCGCCAGGGGATAGGCGCTCGCCTGCACGAACAGGGGCGTGCGTGCGGCCACCGCGAGGAATTCGCGGGCGTCGTCGCGCGTGAGGTTGGCCACCGACACGAGCTCGCGCTCCTCCCACAGCAGTTCGTACGGCATCGCGGGCAGGGGCGTCATGTAGATGCCGCCGCAGACCACGCGGCCGCCCTTGCGCACCGCCTTCAGGGCCAGCGGCACGAGCTCGCCGACCGGCGCGAAGATGATGGCGGCGTCCAGCAGCTGGGGCGGCGCGCTGTCGCTCGCGCCGGCCCAGGTCGCGCCGAGCGCGCGCGCGAACGCCTGCGCCTCGTGGTCGCCCGGCCGCGTGAACGCGCTCACCTGGATGCCCTGGCGCACGGCGACCTGCGCGATCAGGTGCGCGGCGGCGCCGAAGCCGTACAGGCCCAGCTGGCGGATGCCGGCACCCGCGAGCTTGAGCGAGCGCCAGCCGATCAGCCCGGCGCACATCAGCGGCGCGAGGTGGACGGGATCGAGCGTGCCTGCCTGCGGGCCGCCGGGCGTGGCCGCGCGCGGCAGCTCGGGCAAGGCCAGGCAGAACGCGGCCTCGGCGATGGCGTGCGTGGCGAAGCCGCCGTCGCGCGTGTAGCCGGTGAAGCGGGGTGCGTCGCACAGGTTCTCGCGCCCGGCCGTGCAGTACGGGCAATGGCCGCAGACATGGCCCAGCCAGGGCACGCCGACCCGCTGGCCGGGACTCAGGCCGAGCACGCCGGGGCCCAGCGCGTCGACCTCGGCGACGATCTCGTGGCCGGGCACCAGCGGCAGCTGCGGATGGCGCAGTTCGCCGTCCACCACGTGCAGATCGGTGCGGCACACGGCGCAGGCCAGGATGCGCAGCCGCACCTCGCCGAGGCCGGGCTGCGGCAGCGGCCGCTCGCGCAGCACCAGGGGGGTGCCGGGTCGTTCCAGCACCATCGCTCGCACGTCGGCTCCCGGCTTCAATGCGACATCAGGACGGGCACGGTCGCGCTCGCCAGGATCGTGCGGGTGACGCCGCCGAGCACGCGCTCGGCCAGGCGCGAGTGGCCCCAGGCGCCCATCACGAGCAGGTCGACGTCGAGCGCGGCCGCGCGGGCCAGCAGGGCCGCGCCGACGTCGAGGCCGGTCGGCTCGAGCCAGGTCTGGGCCCGCACGCCGTGCCGGGCCAGCCATTCGCGCGCCAGTTCCAGCTCCGCGGGCTCGACGCCGCGCTCGATGTCCACCGGCGTATCGCAGCGCACCAGGTGCACCTTGCTGGCCCGCCGCAGCAGCGGCAGCGCGCCGACCGCCGCGCGCGCCGCGCCGGCGGAGCCGTCCCAGGCCAGCAGCAGGCGGGTGTCGGCGGCGGGCAGGGCGCCGCCGTGCGGCACGACCAGCGTGGGCGCCACGCCGTGCAGCAGCACCTGGTCGAGCTGTTCGCGGGCGCGCGCCGCCTCCGGCCAGGCCGGGTCGGGTTGCGCCACCAGCAGCAGGTCGCTGCAATGGCTGCGCCGCACCAGGGCCTCGACGTCGTCGCGGTCGTCCACCACCGCCTCGAAGGATTTCAGGTTCAGCGTCTCGGCGCGCTCGCGGAAATGGCGGGCCCGCAGCAACGCGGCGGCATGGCAGGCCTCGACGGCCTCGCCCAGCCGCTGCGTGCCGGCGAAGCCGGTGGCCACGCTCATGCCGAACAGGCTGCGGTCGGCGGCCGCGACGCCGACCAGGTGGCTTTCGAAACGGCGCGCGAGCCGCGCGGCGTGGTCGATGCGCTCGTCCATCCGCGGGTGGGCATCGACGTGGAGCAGGACGGTCGGGTAGGTCATCGTCGCCTCCGGGGGATCGCTGGGAAGGACCCGATTCTGGGCGCCGCCTCGCGCCCCGGGTTGCGGCAGCGCAAGAAACCGCGCGCGGCCGCGGCTCAGGCCGACGGCGCGTTCGCGTTGACGAGCAGCACCGGCACCGGCGCGTGGCGCACCACCAGCTCGGCGTCGCTGCCCAGCGTCAGCCGCTTCAGGCCGCGCCGCCCGTGCGTGCCCATCACGACGAGGTCGCAACGCGACTGGGCCACCTGCTCGATGATCGCCTCCCAGGCCGCGCTAGTGCGGGCCTCGACGACCACGGTCTCGCAGGCCACGCCGGCCGCAGCGGCCTCCTGCGAGGCCTTGGCGACCATGTCCTTGCCGGCCTTGACCAGCAGCTCGAGCAGGTCGTTGTAGTAGGCCATCGACATGCCGTCCATCGCGATGGACGCCTCGCGGGCGACGTTGAGCAGCACCAGCGTCGCCTGCGTCGCGCCGGCGATGGCGATGGCCTCGCGCAGGCCGCGCGCGGCGGTCTCGCTGCCGTCGATGGGAACCAGGATGCGCTTGTACATGGCGTGCTCCGCGTGCTGCCGCGAGCCCGGGGCGGGCGCGGCGTGGATGAATGCCTTCATTGTCGGCAGCGGGGCCCGGCGGGACTTGCGGTTCGTCAAGCGCCGCCGCGACGCGGCACGCGCTTGACCTGCATCAACGGGCCCGGCGTGCGCTCGCCCAGACTGGCGCCAAGGCTGCATTCCGCAGCGCGAGGAGCACGGCAATGTTCGAGAGAATCCTGGTGCCGGTCGACGGCAGCGCCACGTCGAGGCGGGGCCTCGACGAAGCCATCGCGATGGCCAGGCTGACGGGCGCGCGCATCCGCCTGTTCCACGCGTTCGATCCGCCGCTGCTGGCGGCCGGCGGCGAGGCGGCGCTGATGCGCGGCGAGGACATCTTCGAGATCGCGCGGGGCGTCGGCCGGCAGGTGCTCGCCGAGGCCGCGGCGCGCGTGAAGGCGGCCGGCGTCGCGGTCGACAAGCAGCTCCAGGAGCCGGGCAGCCAGCGCCTGTGCGAGCAGGTCGCGGAGGCCGCCACCGCCTGGAAGGCGTCGCTGATCGTGGTGGGCAGCCACGGCCGGCGCGGCCTGAGTCGCATGGTGCTGGGCAGCGACGCCGAGCAGATCCTGCGCACCGCGCCCGTGCCGGTGCTGCTGGTGCGCGACAGCGGCGCCTGAGCGCGGCCGCCATGGCCGCGCAGCGGACGTCCGCGGACGCGTTGGCCGACGCCCTGGCGGCGCGCAGCGGCGCGCCGGTCGAGCGCATCGAGACCCGCATCTCGTGGATCTTCCTGACCGGCCGGCTCGCGTTCAAGCTGAAGAAGCCGGTGCGCCTGGGCTTCCTCGACTTCACCGGCGTCGCCGCCCGCCGCGCCGCGTGCGAGGCGGAGCTGCGCCTGAACCGGCGCTTCTCCGACACGATCTACCGCCGCGTGATCGCGGTGCGCGGCACGCCGCTCGCGCCGCGCATCGGTGGCGCCGGCGCGCCCATCGACTGGCTCGTGTGCATGCGGCGCTTCCCGCGCGGCGCGCTGCTGTCCGAACGCATCGAGGCGGGGTCGCTGACGGGCGAGTGCGTCGAACGCGTCGCGCGCTGCATCGCCGCCTTCCACGCCCGCGCGAGCGTGGCCGGGCCGGCGACCCCGTTCGGCGCGCCCGGGCAGCCGCTGCAGGCCGCGCACGCCGTGCTCGCGGCCCTGGACGCGGAAGACGCGCGGGTGGCCGCGCTGCGCGCCTGGATCGAGGCGCAGGGCGTGGCGCTGGCCGACACCTGGCGGGCGCGGCGGCAGGCCGGCTTCGTGCGCGATTGCCACGGCGACCTGCACGCCGCCAACGTGGCCTGCCTCGGCGATCGGGTCGTGCCCTTCGACTGCCTGGAGTTCGACCCGGCGCTGCGCTGGACCGACGTGATGGGCGACGTCGGCTTCCTGGCGATGGACCTGGCCGCCCGCGACCGGCCCGACCTGGCCTTCCGCTTCCTCGACGCCTGGCTCGCCGCGACCGGCGACTTCGATGGCGTGGGCGTGCTGCGCTTCCAGCTGGTCTACCGCGCGCTGGTGCGGGCGATGGCCGAGGCCGGCGACGCGCCGGCCGCGGCCAGCGGCTACCTCGACGGCGCGCTGGCCTGGAGCGCCGGCGCCGCGCCGCGGCTGCTGATCGCGCACGGCTTGTCGGGCAGCGGCAAGTCCAGCGTCGCGCTGCAGTTGCTGCAGCACGCGGGGGCGATCCGCCTGCGCTCCGACGTCGAGCGCAAGCGCCTGTTCGGCCTGGAACCGCTCGCCCGCGCGACGCCGGACCGGGTCGACCTGTACTCGGCCGACGCCAGCCGGCGCGTGCACGAGCGCCTGCTGGCTGGCGCCCGCGCCGTCCTGCGCGGCGGCTTCCCGGCCATCGTCGACGCGACCTTCCTGCGCGCGGCCGACCGCGCCGCGTTCCGCCAGCTGGCGCGGGAAGAGGGCGTCGCGTTCGCGATCCTCGATTGCCGCGCGGACGCGGCCACGCTGCGCGAACGGATCGTGGCCCGGCAGGAACGCGGCGCCGACCCGTCCGACGCGACCCTGGCGGTGCTGGCGCAGCAGCGCGCCACCGACGAGCCGCTGGACCCGGCCGAGCGCGCCTGCGCCATCGAGGTGGACACCGGCGCCGCGCCGGACGTGGCCGAGATCGTGCGCCGCTGGCGGGCGCTGCCGCCCGCGTGAGGCTCAGCCCAGCCCGAGCCGCTTCGCCTGCGCCGCGAGGTCGGCGCGGAAGTCGGGATGGGCGATCGCGATCAGCGCGGCGGCGCGCTGCTTGGCCGACTTGCCGCGCAGCTGCGCCACGCCGTGCTCGGTGACGACGTAGTTGATGTCGTTCTTGCTGGTGGTCACGTGCGTGCCCGGAGTCAGCGTCGGCACGATGCGCGAGACGGTGCCGCCCACCGCGGTCGACGGCAGCACGATGATGGCCTTGCCGTCGCGCGAGCGGTTGGCCGCGCGCACGAAGTCGGCCTGGCCGCCGGTGCCCGAGTAGGGCGCGCTGCCCAGGCTCTCGGAGCCGCACTGGCCCAGCAGGTCGACCTGCAGCGTCGCGTTGATGGCGATCAGCTTGTCGTTTCGCGCCGCCAGCGCCGGCTCGTTCGTGAAGTCCACCGGGTGCATCTCGAGCGCCGGGTTGCGATCCATGAACTTGTGCAGGCGCGCCGAGCCGAGTGCGAAGGTGGCCACGGACTTGCCCGGCAACCACGTCTTGCGCCGGTTGGTCACGACGCCGGCGTCGATCAGGCTCAGGATGCCGTCGCCCAGCATCTCGGTGTGCACCCCCAGGTCGCGCTTGCCCGTGAGCTGCATCACCACCGCATCGGGGATCCCGCCGTAGCCGATCTGCAGCGTGGAGCCGTCCTCGATCATCTCGGCGACGTAGTGCGCGATCGCCTCCTGCACCGGGCCGATCGTCGGCAGGCCGACCTCGAGGACGGGATCCTCGCTCTCGACCAGCGCCGCCACCTGCGAGAGGTGCACGTGGCAGTTGCCGTAGGCGAACGGCACATGGGGGTTGACCTCCAGGACGACGGCGCGTGCCTTGGCGATGGCCGCCATGGTGTAGTCCGCGCCCAGGCTGATCGAGAAGTACCCGTGCGCGTCCATGGGCGAGGCCATGCTGAAGACGACGTCGGCCGGCAGCTGGCCGCGCTCGATCAGCGCCGGGATCTCCGAGAAGTAGTTCGGCGTGAAGTCGATCCAGCCTTGCTGGCCGCCGGCGCGCGTGGCACCGCCGTAGAACAGCGCCACGTGGCGCACGTGCTGCGTGGTCTCGCGGTCGATGTAGCCGTACTTGCGCATCGCCAGGATCTGCGCGACGGTGACGTCGTGCCACTCGCGGCGGCGCTCGGACAGCGCGCCCAGCAGGGCCGGCGGCTCGCCGACGCCCGTCGGGACCACGATGTGGTCGCCGTCGCGCAGGCAGTCCAGCGCCTCCAGGGCGGTGCGGCGCCTGCTTCGATAGAGCTCGGGCAGCGACATCGACGCCTCAGGCCAGGCGTTCGAGTTCGTCGAAGCGCTTCCTGGCCAGGGCCACCAGCTGGTTGTCCGTCGGGTGGTCGACCACCTCGTAGGCGGCGATGCGCGGCGCCACCTGCGGGCGGTGCTTCTCGACGTAGTGGCGGAAATCGGCCAAGCCGGTATGGCCGCCGGCGAGCAGCACCTTGGCGAAGCCTTCGACCTGGTCGCACACCGAGCCGAAGAACTCGTGCTCGGAGCGCACCGCGCTGCCGTGCTGGTGGGTGTCGTGGTGGTGCTGGGCGACCTTGGCGACCTGCGTCGAGGCGGCGTCGAACTCGATGACCTTGGCGGACTCGTGGCTCAGGTGGATGACGGCGTGGAGCGATTTCATGGGGGCCTTTGTTGGTTTGTCCTGCGCGCGCGGCAAGCGAGCCGCCCGCTGTCTTCCTGCAGTCTCGCGGCGCCGTGGCGGCCTCACGTTGATATCGATCAAACGCCGTCCCGGGCACGCCGGGCCCGCGCCGCGGGTGGCGCGTCCGCGCGACGCGGGCCCGGCGCGGGCGCGACCCGTCGCGCCCGCGCCGCCTGCGGTCGGCGCTCACTGGATGTTGAGCAGCCGGCTCGAGGCACCGGCCCGCTTGGGCAGCGTCAGGCGCAGGACACCATCCTCCAGCTTGGCGACGGCGGCCTTGTCGTCGACCTCCTGGCCCAGCGTGAACACGCGGCTGATGCTGCCGCGGTACGTTTCCTTGAGCAGGGCGCGCCCCTTGTCGGCGTGCCTGTCCTCGAAGTCCTTCTTGATGTCGGCGCTGATCGACACGTGGCGGCCGTCGATGACGACGCGGATGTCGTCCCTGCGGGCGCCCGGGATCTCGGCACTGACGTGGTACTCCTTGTCGTTCTCGCTGACGTCGAGGCGGATGCTGGCGGGCAGGCCGCTGTCGAGCGGGAACTGGCGCTGCATGCGGCGGAAGACCTCGGGCAGGAACTCGTCGATCCGGTCGAAGGGTGTCAGGGCATTCATGACGCATCTCCTTGAAGGGTGGGAAGGAGATTGCAGTCTAGGAATTGGCGCGCGGCGCGAATTGCGCCGCGTCAATCCGGCGGGCGTCAGGCGCTGGCGGCGTCGGCGATCGCGCGGGCGCGCGCGACCTCGTCCGGCGTGCCGTGGACGATCACCAGGAAACGGTCGGCCCGCACGTCCGCCTCGTGCTGCGCGGCGTGCTCGGCCGACATGCCCATCTCGGTCAGCGCGGCGGCGATCGCGGACACGCCGCCCACCACCGCGGCGCCTTCGAGCACGGCCAGCAGGACCGCGACGATCGGCCCGGCGGCCACCACCACCCCCACCGGCGGCATCACCACGATGGCGGCGCCCAGCAGCAGCCCCCAGCCGGCACCCCACAGGCTGCCGGTGCTGGCCCAGGCCTTGACGCGGTCGCCGATGGTGAAGAAACCGTGCACCTGTCCGGGCGCGTCGGTGCCGGCGCCCACCAGCGAGACCTTGCCCATGTCCCAGCCCGCGCTGTTCAGGGCCGCGACGACGGCCTGCGCCGCGTCGTGCGTGTCGCAGACGGCGATGACCGGATCGGTGCCGGCGGAGGTGTTCGGAACGGGAGTGTCGGCCACGCTGGCCCTCACGAGGTTGACTGCGATGACGACGACGATAGGCCGCGTACGGCGTGCTGCGGTTGAGCTGCGTCAAACGGGACGCCGCGTGCCGCGCACGGCGCCCGGCCCGCGCCGATTGATCCGCATCAACGGGGCGCCGGGCGACGTGGGCCATGCTTGGCGGAGGGCAATGCAGCGCGCCTGCGCGCCTTTTGGGGATCGTCCGCGGCGCGCGGTCCGGCGTCAACCCGACAGGAGCTTCAACCATGATCAAGGCCAGGCATTGGCAGGATCCCGCCAACGCGGTGGTCGCCGTCGCGGTCCTGCTGTCCCCGTGGGTGTTCGGCTACACCGCCGCGCAGGAGGCGACGGCCAACGCGGTGATCGTCGGGACCGTGCTGTTCGCGGTGTCGGTGGGCGCGGCGGTCATCGGCCGGCCCTGGGTGGAGTGGGCCGTCATCGCGATCGGCGGCTGGCTGGTGGCCGCGCCGTGGGCGCTGGACCTCCCGCAGGCCGACCCGACGTCGGTGGCCGTCGGCTTCGGCGCGGTGGTACTGGCGCTGGGGCTGTGGTCGCTCGTCGACGGCGCGCGCCGATCCGGGCAGGGGGCCGCGCCCGGGGCCCGATGACGCCTTGCTGAAGCGGGGCTGACGTCGCGCACGCGCGACGCGGCGGCACCCCCTTGCGCAGGCGCAAGCCCATCCGGGCGCCGCGGCGGAACAATGTCCGCAGGCCCTCGCAATCCGCGGCGGCACGCGGGCGGCCGGGCCGCCGGGGAACCTTGTCGATGAATGCGCGCCTGTGGCCCGCCGGGGCTTCGCTCGTGGCCGTTGCCGCCCTGCTGGCCGGATGCCGGCTGCCGTGGAGCGACGCCGACGCGAACCGACCGATCACGCTGAGCGGCACGGTCGATGCCCACGAGGTCGACCTGTCGTTCCAGGTCGCCGGACGCATCCGCAGCCTGGCCACCGACGAGGGCCGCACGGTGCAGGCGGGCCAGGTCGTGGCCGAGCTCGACACCGCGGACCTCGCGCTGGCCGACCAGCGCGCGCAGGCGCTGGCGGCGTCCGCGCGCTCCGCGCTGGCGTCGCTGCAGGCCGGCGCGCGCCCGCAGGAGGTGCGCGGCGCGCGGGCCGCCGTGGCGCAGGCCGAGGCCGACCGGCGCTACGCCGACCAGCAGGTCGTGCGCACCAAGGAACTGATCGCCCAGCACTTCGTCTCGCCCGACCAGCTCGACCGCGTGCGCAGCGCCGCCGACGTGGCCGCGGCGCGCGTGGACCAGGCCGGCCAATCGCTGTCGCTGCTGCTGGAAGGCGCGCGCAAGCAGGATCTCGAACGCGCCCGGGCCGACGTGCAGGCCGCGCAGGCTGCGGCCGACGCGGCGCATCGCCAGCTCGACTACGCGCGCCTGGTCAGCACCGCCGGCGGCGTCGTCAGCGTGCGGCTGGCCGAGGCCGGCCAGGTGGTGGCGGTCGGCCAGCCGGTGTTTCGCGTCGCCGAGCTGCAGCGCCCGTGGGTGCGCGCCTACCTGCCCGAGGGCGACCTCGGCCGGGTCCACCTGGGCGACGCGGTCGACGTGCATGTCGACGGCCGCGCCGGCAAGACGTACCGCGGCCGCCTGAGCTTCGTCTCGCCGCAGGCCGAGTTCACGCCCAAGACGGTCGAGACCAAGGCCTTGCGCGTCGACCTGGTCTACCGCGTGACGGTCGACGTGGACGACCCCGCCGGCGAGTTGAAGATCGGCATGCCCGCCGACGTCGCCTTCCCCACCGCCCCGCGCTGACCATGGCCGACGAGTGCGCGGTCCGCGCGGTCGACCTGCACCAGGCCTGGGCCGGCGTGTCGGTGCTCGACGGCCTGTCCCTGGAGGTGCGCACGCACGAGATCTTCGGCATCGTCGGCGCCGACGGCGCGGGCAAGAGCACCCTGCTGCAGCTGCTGATCGGCCAGGCCGTGCCCGACCGCGGCGAGGTGCGCATCCTGGGCATGGCCCACGGCGACGAGCGCCTGCGCGACGCCATCGCCTACATGCCGCAGACCTTCGGCCAGTACCTGGACCTGTCGGTGCTGGAGAACCTGCGCTTCTTCGCCGCGCTGCACGGCCTGGCGCGCGCCGAGGCGGCGACGATCATCGCCGACCTGCTGGCGCGCACCGGCCTGGCCGGCTTCGAGGATCGCCGCGCCGGCCAGCTCTCCGGCGGCATGATGCAGAAGCTCGCGCTCGCCTGCGCGCTGGTGAGCCGGCCGCGGGTGATGTTCCTCGACGAACCCACCACCGGCGTCGACCCCTTGTCGCGACGCGCCTTCTGGCAACTGCTGGAGGGTGTGCGCGCCGACGGCGTGGCCATCGTCTGCGCCACCGCCAACATGGAGGAGGCCGAGCGCTGCGACCGCGTCGCCACGCTGGAGCACGGGTGCTTCACCCGGGTCGGCCGGCCGCAGGAACTCGTCGCCGCCGTCACCGCGCCGCTGTGCGTGGTGGCCGGCCGTGGCGTGCGCGGCCTGCGCGACCGCCTGCGCGCGCTGCCCGGCGTCGAGCTGGTGTTCGCGATGGGGCAGGAGATGAAGCTGTGGCTGCGCGACGAGGCCGCGGTGGCGGGCGTGGCGGTCGCCGTCGAGGGACTGGCCGGCGCGCTGTCGTTCGAGCGCCGCGCGCCGCGCCTGCACGATGTCGCGCTGCGCGACCTGGCGCTGGCCCAGCAGGGCGACCGCCATGGCTGAGGCGCTCGCCCCGGCCATCGCCGCCGCGCACCTGGCGCGCAGCTTCGGCAAGTTCAAGGCGGTCGACGACGTGTCGCTGGCGGTCGCGCGCGGCGAGGTGTTCGGCCTGCTGGGCGCGAACGGCGCCGGCAAGACGACGGCCATCCGCATGCTGTGCGGCACGCTGGCGCCCAGTGGCGGCACGATCGCGGTGGCGGGCGTCGACATGGTGCGCCAGGCCCGCAAGGCGCGCGCGCGCATCGGCTACGTGACCCAGCGCTTCACGCTCTACGGCGACCTCAGCGTGCGCGAGAACCTGCTGCTGCAGGCCGGCCTGTACGGCGTCGCCGGCGAGCGCCTGCAGCGCCGCATGGACTGGGCGCTGGAGCGCCTCGAGCTGCGCGCCGATGCCGACGAGCGCGCCGCGCGCCTGCCGCTGGGCTTCCAGCGCCGGCTGGCCATCGCCGCGGCGCTGCTGCACGAGCCCGACGTGCTGTTCCTCGACGAGCCGACTTCGGGCATCGACCCGCTGGCGCGCCAGCACCTGTGGGAACTGGTCTACGAGCTGACCGCGGCCGGCGTGGGCGTGCTGGTGACCACGCACTACATGGACGAGGCCTTGTTCTGCGATCGCCTCGCGCTGATGGATCGCGGCCGCGTGATCGCCAGCGGCACGCCCGGCGAGCTGCTGGCCACCCCGCTGGCCACGGCGCTGGTGGAGTTCCGCGTGGGCGCCGGGTCCGATGGCGCCACCTGGCTGGCCGCGCGGCCCGGCGTCCGCGAGGTGCTGCCGCGCGCCGGCACGCTGCGCGTGCGCCTGCAGGCCGGCCAGGATGCCGGCGACTTCGTCGCGCGCACCCTGGCCGCGGCCGCCGAGGCGGGCCATGCGCTGGCCGCCGAGCCGCGCACGACACCCGAGCTCGAGGACGTGTTCGTGGCCCTGCTCGAGCAGGGCGAGGCGGCACGCCCATGAGGATGGGCAACGTCCTGGCCATGGCGCGCAAGGAGGTGCGCCACCTGGTGCGCGACACGCGCAGCCTGGCCCTCATGTTCCTGCTGCCGGCGATCATGCTGTTCATCTACGGCTACGCGATCCGGCTCGACATCGTCGAGGCGCCGATCGGCCTGCTGGTGGAGGCGCACGACGAGTCGGCGCGCGCGCTGGCCGCGCACTTCGAGGGCAGCCGCGCGTTCGAGGTGGTGCGCCGCTTCCCGGACCGCGCCGCGCTGCGCGAGGCCGTCGTCACGCACCAGGTCTGGGCCGCCGTCGTGATCCCGGCGGACTTCGACGTGCAGGCGCGGCGCGGCACGGCCACCGTGCAGCTGATCCTCGACGGCATGGACGCCAACACCGCGCGCCTGATGCGCAACTACGTGATGCAACTGGTCGCCGCGTATTCCACGGAGCTCGACGTGGCCGCGGGCAAGGTGCCGGCCGGCACGGTGGACCTCGCCTACCGCACCTGGTTCAACGAGACCAACGAGAGCCGCTACGCGATCGTGCCCGGCGTCATCGTGATGGTGATGGGCATCGTGGGCGCGCTGATGACCGCGCTGACGATCGCCCGCGAGATGGAGTCGGGCAACCTGGTGCTGCTGCGCACCACGCCGCTGACCCGCGTCGAGTTCCTGCTCGGCAAGCTGCTGCCGTACTTCTTCGTCGGCCTGGTCGACGTGCTGGGCTGCGCGGTCGCGGCGGTGGTGATCTTCGGCGTGCCGCTGCGCGGCTCGGTGCTGGAGCTGGCCGGGGCATCGGCACTGTTCATGGTGGTGGTGATGACGCAGGGCGCGCTCATCTCGCTGGTCTCGGGATCGCAGATGATGGCCGCGCAGCTGGTGCAGGTCGTCACCTTCCTGCCGGCGTTCCTGCTGTCGGGCGCGATCTACGCGATCGAGAACATGCCGCCGGTGGTGCAGGCGATCACGGTGGTCATCCCGGCGCGCTACTACGTGACGCTGATCAAGGCGCTGTTCCTCAAGGGGGCGACGCTGGCCACGCTGTGGGTCGACACCGGCGCCCTGGCGCTGATGGGCCTCGTGCTCGCGCTGGTGCTCGCCCGGCGGGCCGCGGGCCTGGGGCTGCGTCGATGACCGCCCTCGTCTCGCCGGTGGTCGCCCGGGTCGCGATGCGCCTGCGGGCGCTGCTGCGCAAGGAATTCCTGCAGCTGCTGCGCGACCCGCGCATGCGCTTCGTGCTGGTGGTGCCGCCGCTGATCCAGCTGCTGCTGTTCGGCTACGCCGCCACGTTCGACGTGCGCCACGCCGAGGTCGCGGTGGTCGACCACGACGGCGGCCGCGCCAGCCGCGACGTGCTGGCGGCCATCGTCGCCACCGGGCACTACACGCTGCGCATGGCGCCCGACCTGCGCACCGCCAGCGGCCAGATGGATCGCTCGGAAGTGCGGGTGATCCTGCAGGTGCCGCAGGGCTACGTGCGCGCGGGCGCCCTGCAGGTGATCGCCGACGGGTCGGATCCCAACAGTGCCCAGCTGATCGCCTCCGAGATCGCCCGCATCGTGGCCCAGCAGTCGGCCACCGCGGCCGGCGTGCGGCCCCGCGTGATGGTGGAGGAGCGCGCCTGGTTCAACCCGAACCTGGAGGACCGCTGGTATTTCGTGCCAGGCATCATGGCCAACGTCATCTTCGTCTCCACGCTGATGCTCAGCGCGATGGTGGTGGTGCGCGAGCGCGAGTTCGGCACGCTCGAGCGGCTGATGGTCACGCCCGCGGGGCGGACCGAGTTCCTGGTCTGCAAGATGGTGCCGGTGGCGTGCGTGGGCGTGTTCGACTCGCTGCTGATCACCGCCACGGCCGTGTTCTGGTTCGGGGTGCCGTTCGCGGGCCACGTGCTCGACCTGGTCGCCGCCACGCTGCTGCTGCTGTTGGGCACGCAGGGCCTGGGCCTGCTGCTGTCGAGCTATGCGCAGACCCAGCAGCAGGCGATGCTGTCGGCGGGTTTCTTCATCATGCCGATGATGATCCTGTCGGGCTTCGCGTTCCCCATCCACAACATGCCGCCGTTCCTGCGCGCCCTGAGCCTGCTCGATCCGCTGCGCTACTACCTGGTCATCGTGCGCGACGTCTTCCTCGCGGGCACGGGCGTCGCGGCGCATCCGCTGGAGTGCCTGTCGCTGGCCGCGCTGGGCATCGGGGCGCTGCTCGTGGCTGCGCGACGGCTGCGCTGAGCGCGGGCGTGCGGCCTGCTGGCTTGATCGATCTCAAGCCCGCCGGCGCCTGCGTTCCTACCATCGCGTCACGGCGAGGCACCGGTGCCCCGTTCAACCCCTTTTCCGCGCTCGCGCGAGATGGCCAGGAGGCCGACATGACCACGCTAGCCCCGACTCTGAGCGCGCAGGAACTGCAGGGCATCGACGCCTGGTGGCGGGCCGCCAACTACCTGGCGGTCGGCCAGA
This sequence comes from uncultured Vitreoscilla sp., assembly GCA_964418745.1. Lineage (GTDB taxonomy): Bacteria > Pseudomonadota > Gammaproteobacteria > Burkholderiales > Burkholderiaceae_C > Scleromatobacter. The sequence goes on along the minus strand of CAYQMX010000022.1, from coordinate 62,714 downwards.
TGTACCTGGGCGACAACCCGCTGCTCGAGCGTCCGCTGGCCGTCGACGACATCAAGCGCATGATCCTGGGCCACTGGGGCACCACGCCGGGCCAGAACTTCATCTTCGCGCACCTGAACCGCGTCATCCGCGACACCGACGCGAACATGATCTACATCTGCGGCCCCGGCCATGGCGGCCCGGCCGTGATCGCCAACGCGTACCTGGAAGGCACCTGGTCGCGCACCTATCCCGACGTGACCGAGGACGCGGCCGGCCTGCGCAAGCTGTTCCGCCAGTTCTCGTTCCCCGGCGGCGTCTCCAGCCATGCCTCGCCGGAGTGCCCGGGCTCCATCCACGAGGGCGGCGAGCTCGGCTATTCGCTGAGCCACGCATTCGGGGCGGCGTTCGACAACCCCGACCTGGTGGTGGCCTGCGTGGTCGGCGACGGCGAAGCCGAGACCGGCCCGCTGGCCACGGCCTGGCATTCGAACAAGTTCCTCGACCCCGCCACCGACGGCGCGGTGCTGCCCATCCTGCACCTGAACGGCTACAAGATCGCCAACCCGACCGTGCTCGCGCGCATCCCGCGCGCGGAGCTCGCCGAGCTGATGCGCGGCTACGGCTGGGCGCCGGTCTTCGTCGAGGGCGACGACCCGGCCACCATGCACGAGCTGATGGCCACCGCCCTCGACGCCGCGCTCGCCGACATCCGCGCGATCCAGGCCTCGGCGCGCGGGCAGGGCGACGGCGCCCGGCCGCGCTGGCCGATGATCGTGCTCGCCTCGCCCAAGGGCTGGACCGGGCCCAAGGTGGTGGACGGCCGGGCCGTCGAAGGCACGTTCCGGGCGCACCAGGTGCCCATTCCCGACCCGCGCGTCAGCGCCGGGCACCTGGCCCAGCTCGAGGCCTGGATGCGCAGCTACCGGCCCGAGGAGCTGTTCGACGCCGACGGGCGCCTGCGGCCCGAGCTGCGGGCCCTGGCGCCGCGACCGGCGCGCCGCATGGGCGCGAACCCGCACGCCAACGGCGGCCTGCTGCTGCGCGACCTGGAGCTGCCGGACTTCCGCCACTACGCCACCCTGGTACCCCGCCCGGGTATCGGCGGCAGCGGCGACACGCTGGCGCTGGGCGTCTTCCTGCGCGACGTCATCCGCGCCAACGAGACGGCGCGCAACTTCCGCATCTTCGGCCCGGACGAGACCCTGTCCAACGGCCTGCGCGCCGCCTTCGAGGCCACCACGCGCCAGTGGGAGGCCGAGGTCGTGCCGGGCGACGAATGGCTGGGCCACACCGGCCGCATCATGGAGGTGCTCAGCGAGCACCAGTGCGAGGGCTGGCTCGAAGGCTACCTGCTGACCGGCCGCCACGGCCTGTTCAACTGCTACGAGGCCTTCATCCACATCGTCGACTCGATGGTCAACCAGCATGCCAAGTGGCTCAAGGTGTGCGCCGAGCTGCCGTGGCGCGCCGACATCGCGTCGCTCAACATCCTGCTGGCCTCGCACGTCTGGCGCCAGGACCACAACGGCTTCTCGCACCAGGACCCCGGCTTCATCGACCACGTGGTCAACAAGAAGGCCGCCGTCGCCCGCGTCTACCTGCCGCCCGACGCGAACTGCCTGCTGTCGGTGGCCGACCACTGCCTGCGCAGCCGCAACTACGTCAACGTGGTGGTGGCGGGCAAGCACCCGGCGCCGCAGTGGCTGGACATGGACCAGGCGGCGCGGCACTGCGCCCGCGGCATCGGCGAGTGGGACTGGGCCGGCAACGCCGGCGACAACCCCGACGTGGTCATGGCCTGCTGCGGCGACGTGCCGACCCTGGAGACCCTGGCCGCCGTCGACCTGCTGCGCCGGCGCATCCCGCGGCTGCGCATCCGCGTGGTCAACGTCGTCGACCTGATGAAGCTGGAGCCGGCCTCCGAGCATCCGCACGGATTGCCGGACGCCGAGTTCGACGCGCTGTTCACGCTGGCCAAGCCGGTCGTCTTCGCGTTCCACGGCTACCCGGCGCTGATCCACAAGCTGGTCTACCGCCGCATGAACCAGGTCGGCTTCCACGTGCACGGCTACCGCGAGGAGGGCACTGTCACCACGCCGTTCGACATGGCGGTGCGCAACCACCTCGACCGCTTCCATCTCGCGATGCAGGTGGTGCGCCGGGTGCCGGAGACCGGCGACGCGGGGGTGGCGCTGCTGGCCGAATGCCAGGACAAGCTCGTCGAGCACTGGGACTACATCCGCGCGAACGGGCAGGACATGCCCGAGGTGCGCGAATGGACCTGGCCCGCGGATCGCGCGGACTGAGACGCCGCGGTCCGGCCGGCCTTCAGTCGGCCAGGTCCGCCGCTTCCTGGTACTCGGGCACGGAGCAGGCCCAGCCGTGCTTCTCGACGATGGCCTGGCGCAGCGAATCGGCCGCCTCGGGCTCGCCGTGCGTCACGTAGACGTGCCGGGGCGCCGACGGCAGCGCGGCCAGCCAGGCGAGCAGCTCGTCGCGGTCGGCGTGCGCCGACAGGCCCTCGATGCTCGCCACCTCGGCGCGCACCGGGATCCACTGGCCGTGGATGCGGATCTCCCTGGCGCCGCCCACCATCGCCGCGCCGCGCGTGCCCATCGCCTGGTAGCCGGCGAACACGATGGCGTTGCGCGCGTCGGGCGCGTAGGCCTCCAGGTGGTGCACCACGCGCCCGCCGGTGGCCATGCCGCTGGCCGACACGATGATGGCCGGATAGTGCAGGTCGTTGAGCGAGCGCGACTCGGCCTCGGTGTTGACGAAGCGCACGCCGCGGCACATCGCGGCGCAGGCGTCGGGGCCCAGCCGGTGCAGTTCGGGATGGTGCGTGAACATCGTGGTGACGTCCTCGGCCATCGGGCTGTTGAGGAACACCGGCAGGTCGGGGATGCGCCCGGCGTCCTTGAGCAGGCGGATGGCGTGCAGCAGTTCCTGCGCGCGGCCGACGGCGAACGCCGGCACGATGACCATGCCGCCGCGCGCGGCGGTGCGGCCGACGATGTCGGCCAGCGCCGACAGCACGTCGGTGCCGGCGTGCAGGCGGTTGCCGTAGGTCGACTCGATCAGAACGATGTCGGCCGCCTCGGGCGGGGCGGGCGGCTTCATCAGCATGTCGTCGCTGCGACCCAGGTCGCCCGAGAACAGGATGCTGGCGCGCTCGCTGCGCACCATCGCGCTGGCCGCGCCCAGGATGTGGCCGGCCGGATTGAAGTGCACGTGCAGGCCCGGCACCGGCTCGAACGCGACGCCGAAGTCGTGCGACTCGAAATGGTCCAGCGCGCGCAGCGCATCGACCTCGGTGTAGAGCGGCAGCGCGGGCCGGTGCTTGCTGAAGCCGTGGCGGTTGGCGAAGCGCGCGTCCTCTTCCTGCAGGTGGCCGGAGTCGGGCAGCAGCAGCTTGCACAGCGCGGTGGTGGCCGACGTGGCGTGCACGCGCCCGCGAAAGCCCTGCGCCACCAGCCGCGGCACGTAGCCGCTGTGGTCGATGTGCGCATGGGTCAGCACCACGGCGTCGATGGAGGCCGGGTCGACGGGCAGGTCGGCCCAGTTGCGCAGCCGCAGCGCCTTCAGGCCCTGGAACAGTCCGCAGTCGAACAGCACCCGGCGCCCGCCGTGCTCGACCAGGTACTTCGAGCCGGTCACGGTGCCGGTGGCGCCGAGGAAGGTGAGTTTCATCGCGGGGGCTCCATCGAGGCGCGGCGTTCGCTCCGCCGCATCGTGCACCACATTAGATCACCGGGCCCCGGCGCGATTGCGATGGATCAAGCGCGCGCGCCCGGTTCACGGGCGGGACAGCAACTCGCGCGTCTCGTGCGCCATCGACGGCCGGGAGGTGTCGCCGCGCACGTAGGTCTCGTCGAGCCTCAGCGTGAACAGCGACCGTCCCGGATCGCGCCAGACGACGGCGTCGTTGCTGTTGGCGAACCCGGCGGCCGTCCACGTGGTGCTGACGACCTCCTTGAGCGCCTGGAAGGTGCCCGCGGGCACGGTCACGCTCTCCAGGCCCACGACGGTCGCGGTGACGTGGAAGGCGACCGGCGCCTGCGCGCCGCAGGTGATGGCGTAGTCGGAGATGTAGGTCTGGCCGACGTAGATCGTCTGCACGCGGGCCAGCGCCAGGGCCCGGGCGCGCACCGCGGCCTGCGCGGCGGCGGGCGCCACGCTGCCGTAGACGCAAGTCGTCTGCGTGCCGTCCACGGCCGTCGTCGTGTAGTCCAGCGTGGCGCCGGTGGGCGACACGTGCGACACCTGCGGCGCGGTGCGGAACGCGAGGCCGTCCTCCACCACGTCGACCCCGGTGGGATCGTCGTAGGTCACCGTCAGGTTGCCCGACGCGTCGGTCGAGCTCACCTGCTGGCGCACCTGCATCGTCACGCTGTTGCCGACGCTGTCGGTCAGCACGCGGCTCCAGACGTCGGTCTCGCCCACGGCGGGCGCGACGTAGGTGAAGCCTTGCGGCGCGGGCGGGGCCGGCGGGGGCGCCGGCGCCGGCGCGCTGCCGCCACCGCCGCAGGCGGACAGCGCCGCGCCGGCCGCCAGCAGCGCGGCGAGGTTCGTCGTCTTCGTCATGGTCTTGTTCTCCCTGTGCGGCGGATTCTTGCCGGCCGCGGGCCGCCAAGCTGAAGGCGGGCTGTCCACCCCGGTGGGGGTTTGCACGGCTTGCCGCGCGCGACGGGGCCCGCGCGACGCGCGACAATCGCGCCATGACGACCCTCTTCGGCATTCCCAACTGCGACACCGTCAAGCGCGCCCGCGACTGGCTCGCGACGCGCGGCGTCGCCCACGAGTTCCACGACTTCAAGAAGGCCGGCGTGCCGGCCGACCGGCTCGCCGCCTGGGTGGCCGCGGCCGGCTGGGAGCGCGTGCTCAATCGCAAGGGCACCACCTGGCGCAAGCTCGACCCGGCGCTGCAGGCCTCGGTGGTGGACGCCGCGTCGGCGCAGGCGCTGATGCGCGCGCAGGCCAGCGTCATCAAGCGGCCGGTGGTGGAGTGGGACGACGGACGCATCACGGTGGGCTTCGACGCCGAGGACTGGGCCGCGCGCGCCTGAGCCGGGCCCGGGTGCCCCGCGCCGCCCGGGGGCGTTCGACAGCGGCGACAATCGACGCATCCCCCTCCCCAGGAGCCGCACCATGTTCACCGGCATCGTCCAGGCCGTCGCCACCGTCTCCGTGCTCGCCGACCGCCCCGGCCTGCGCAGCTTCACGCTCGCGTTCCCGCACGGCTTCTGCCAGGGGCTCGAGATCGGCGCGAGCGTGGCGGTGGACGGCGTGTGCCTGACCGTCACCGAACGCGTGGGCGAAGACGCCGCGAACTTCGACGTGATGCAGCAGAGCCTGGCGCTGACCACCCTGGCCAACCTGAAGGTGGGCAGCCGCATCAACGTCGAGCGCGCGGCGCGCGACGGCGCCGAGATCGGCGGCCATCCGCTGTCGGGCCACGTCGATTTCCAGGCCGTGCTGGCCTCGGTGCGCCGGCCCGAGAACAACCACGTGCTGCGCATCGCGGTGCCCGCGCCGTGGATGCGCTACGTGTTCGCCAAGGGCTACATCGCCGTCAACGGCGCCAGCCTGACCGTGGCGGATGCCAGCAAGGCCGAAGGCTGGTTCGAGGTGTGGCTGATCCCCGAGACGCTGCGCATGACCACGTTCGGCGACAAGGGCCCGGGCGACACGCTCAACATCGAGATCGAGCGCAGCACCCAGGTGATGGTCGACAGCGTGCGCGACGCCGTCGACGAGCGCCTGGGCGCGCTGCTGCCCGCGCTGGCCGAACTGCTGCGCGAGCGCGGCGTCGACGTCGACGGGCTGTTGAACCGGGATCGATGAGCGCGCGCACGGTTCCCGACGCCGACGCCTACCTGCCGCCGCCCGATCGCGGGCTGGACGTGCTGCACGTCGAGCCGGCGTTCGTGGTGCTCGCCAAGCCGCCCGGCCTGTTGTCCGAGCCCGGCCGTGGCCCCGACAAGCGCGACAGCCTGCTGGTGCGCGCCCAGGCCGTCTACCCCGACGCCCGCATCGTGCACCGGCTCGACATGATGACCAGCGGCGTGATCGTGCTCGCGCGCGAGACGGGCGCCCACGCGACGCTCAGCGCGGCGTTCCGGGAGCGCCATGTGGACAAGCGCTACGAGGCGCTGGTGCACGGCCGGCCCGCGCGGGACGAGGGCGAGATCGACCTGCCGCTGGTCGTCGACTGGCCCAACCGGCCGCGCCAGGTCGTCTGCCACGCCACCGGCAAGCCGTCGCTGACCCGTTACCGCGTCGTCGGCGAGACCGCGCTGGACGGCGTCGGCCCGCTGGCGCGCATCGCGCTGGCGCCGGTCACCGGCCGCACCCACCAACTGCGGGTTCACCTGGCGGCGCTCGGCTGCCCGATCGCCGGCGACCCGTTCTACGGCCGCGCGGACGACGGTGCGGCGCGCATGATGCTGCACGCCTGCCGCCTCGACTTCGCGCATCCGCTGACCAGCGCGGCGTTGTCGTTCGCGAGCCCGGTGCCGTTCTAGTGCTGCGGTGCAGCAGGCCGCACGCTCCCGGGATCGCCGCGCCGCCCCGCATTTCCCCGGGGGGCGCCGGCCGCGTCCGGGGCGTCGCGCCGGCTAAAATTGCCCGGTAACCCAGGAACCTCCATGCCCCAAGCAGTCATCAGCGGCACCGGCCTCTACCAGCCGCCGCACATCGTCACCAACGAGGAACTCGTCGCCGCCTTCAATGCGTATGCCGAGGCGCAGAACGCCGTCAACGCCGATGCGATCGCGCGGGGCGAGAAGACCGCGCTGACGGCGTCCAGCGTGGAGTTCATCGAGAAGGCTTCCGGCATCAAGCAGCGCTACGTCATCGAGAAGGCCGGCGTGCTCGATCCGGCGCGCATGCGCCCGAAGTTCGAGGAGCGTCCCGACGACCAGCTGTCGCTGATGGCCGAGATCGGCGCCGATGCCTGCCGCAAGGCGCTGGCCGCGGCCGGCAAGACCGGTGCGGACGTCGACGCGATCTTCTGCGCCGCCTCCAACATGCAGCGCGCCTACCCGGCGATGGCCGTCGAGATCCAGCAGGCCATCGGCGCCGGCGGCTACGGCTTCGACATGAACGTGGCGTGCTCGTCGGCCACCTTCGCCATCGAGCAGGCCGTCAACGCGGTGCGCTCGGGCAGCGTCCGCTGCGCGCTGGTGGTCAACCCCGAGATCACCTCCGCCCACATCGAGTGGAAGGATCGCGACTGCCATTTCATCTTCGGCGACGTGTGCACCGCCATCGTCATCGAGAGCGCCGACACGGCCACGTCGGCCGACCAGTGGGAAGTGGTGGGCACGAAGCTGGCCACGCAGTTCTCCAACGCCATCCGCAACAACTTCGGCTTCATCAACCGCAGCGAGGACTCCGACCCGCTGGCGCGCGACAAGACCTTCCGCCAGGAGGGCCGCAAGGTGTTCAAGGAAGTGGTGCCGATGGCCGCCGCGCACATCGAGGGCCACCTCGCGGCGCTGGGCCTGGAGCCCACGCAGATGCGGCGCTTCTGGCTGCACCAGGCCAACCTCGGCATGAACCAGCTGATCCTGAAGAAGCTGGTCGGCGGCGAGGCCGGCGGCGACCTGGCGCCGCTGGTGCTCGACACCTATGCGAACACGTCCTCGGCGGGCTCGGTGCTGGCGTTCCACGAGTACCGCGCCGACCTGAAGGCAGGCGATGTCGGCGTGATCTGCTCGTTCGGCGCCGGCTACTCCATCGGCAGCGTGGTCGTGCGCAAGAAGTGACGCGCGCCGCGCGTCGCGGATCGGCAGGGGGCCCGCGCGGCCCCCTTTCGCTGCCCGCAATCCGTGGTTCGTCGCGTGGGCACCCAGCCGACGCGCCGGCTCGCTGACAATCGCGCCACGAAATCGGGCCGCCTGCCAGGCGTCCCGACCCGCACCAACGAGCGAGCGCGTCGCAGCCGAGCCGGCGCGCAGGAAAGGTTCATGAGTCCGCTTCCAGTCTGGCGGGCCGCCCGCGCGGGCGTCCTGTCGTCCTTGTTCGCTGCCTGGCCGGTCGCGGCGTCCGCCCAGGTGGGCGCGCAGCCCGCTGCCCGTCCGGACGAGCCGGTGCTCGCGCCCGGGACCGCGCCCGCCGGCCTGCCCGACAAGCTCGACGCCGATCCGCTGGCGATGCATGCCGTGCGGCTGCGCGCGGACGAGCACATCGTCATCGACGGCACCCTGAGCCACCCGGCCTGGAAGCGTGCGCCGGTGTACGACCACTTCGTCGAGAACGAGCCGCACCGCGACACCGTGCCGCGCTACGCCACCCGGGTGCAGGTGCTGTTCGACGAGGCGGCGGTCTACGTCGGCGTGACCGCGCTGGACGACCATCCCGAGGAGATCCAGGCGCCGCTGGTGCGCCACGACGGCGTGATCCGCACGCAGGACTTCGTCGTGGTCTACCTCGACGCGATCGGCAAGCGCCAGTCGGCGCAGTTCTTCCGGGTGAACGCCGCCGGCAGCACCGGCGACGGCATGCACACGGCCGCCGACGACGACGAGGACTTCTCGCCCGACTTCGACTTCGACGCCGCCTCGGCCCGCAACGAGCACGGCTACACCTCGGTGTTCCGCATCCCGTTCGCATCGCTGCGCTTCTCGTCCGACCGGCGCGCCCGGTGGCGCATCATGGTCGGCCGGCGCGTGCCGCGCGACCAGAACTACATGTGGGTGTCGGTGTCGGTGCCCACCGACGCGCCGGCCTGGATCTCGGCGATGCAGCCGCTGCAGGGCATCGAGCTGCCGCAGCAGCGCGGCTTCGTCACCGTGCGCCCCAGCATCACCGCGCGCCACACCAGCGACAGCGAGCCCGGCGCGGAAAAGCACACGGCCGACGGCGTGCAGGGCAGCCTGGACGTGAAGTGGCGCGCCTCGCCCGAACTGGTGGTCGACGGCACGCTCAAGCCGGACTTCTCGCAGGTGGCGCTCGACGTGCCGCAGCTCAGCGGCAACACCGACTTCGCGTTGTACCTGCCCGAGAAGCGGCCGTTCTTCTTCGAGTCCAGCGACCTGCTGCACTCGCCCACCGAGGCGCTGTACACGCGCAGCTTCACCGCGCCGCGCTGGGGCGTGCGGTCCACCTGGCGTGACGCCGCGCTGGCCGGCACCGCGTTCGTCATCGACGACAAGGGCGGCGGGCAGACCTTGCTGCCGCGCGCCTACGGCACCGACACCGCGCCGCAGCCCGGCTCGCGCTCGCTGTCGGCGCGCGTGCACGCCGACCTCGACGAGGCCGCGAAGTTCCAGCTGGGCGGCATCCTGGCCGCGCGCCGCTACGAGGGCGACGTCGGCGACAACACCGTGGCCGGCCCCGACGTGGCCTGGCAGGTCGACGACGCCTGGCGCGTGCGCGGCCAGTGGCTGCGCTCGCAGACGACGGCGCAGCCGTTCACCGATCCGGCCAGCGGCGCCGTGGCGCTGGCGCGCGGCCGCGCCACCGTGGGCGATTCGGTGATGCTCAAGGCCTCGCGCTACACGGACCGCCTGCAGCTCGATTTCTCCGATCTCGACATCAGCCCGCAGTTCCGCCACGACACCGGCTTCGTCAACCAGGCGGGCATGCGCGACATCGAGCTGCACCAGGGTGTCGTGTTCCGCGGCCTGGCGCCCACCAACGAGCTGTGGGTCAACCTGCACTCGGCGCTGATCCGCGACCGCATCAACGGCGACGTGGTGCAGGAGTACGTGACACCCGACGTCTGGCTGAGCCTGCCGCGCAACACGCAGGTCTGGCTCTCGTGGCACGGCCTGTCCAAGCTGCGCGTGAGCTCGGGCGGCCAGCTGCTGTCCGAGCACTACTGGAAGGGCGAGTACACCGCCACGCTGGCGCAGTCGATCCCGCTGTTCGACGCCACCGTGGCGCTGGGCCGGATGGCCGACATCGGCGCCGACGTGGTGCGCCCGGGCGGGCAGGTGAACCTGTCGATGTCGACGCGGCCGTTCGCGGCGATCGAGGTCGAGCCCAGCATCTGGGCCGCCTGGCTGAAGAACGGCGCGCTGCTGGCCTACCGCGAGACGGCGTCGCAGCTGCTGGGCGTCTGGCACGTGGACGCGCGCCAGAACCTGCGCCTGATCGTCCAGCGCTCCACCGTGGACCGCAAGTCCGAGCCCGGCGTCGCCGCCGATCGCGAGTCCGGCCTGACGACCTCGCTGACCTGGGCGTTCCGGCGCTCGATGGGCACGGTGCTGTACGTGGGCGCCACGCACTCGCACAGCGGCGTGGGGGCGCAGAACATCGCGCGCGGCACCGAGGCGTTCGTCAAGCTGCAGGTGGACGTCGACGAGGTGCGGGGGATGTTCGGGCGCTGACGGTGTGCCCGGTGGCCGCGCGGGCTAGATCGTGAAGGCGCTCGGCCCCGCGATCGCGGTGTGCCCGTGCGCGAACGCGCAGAACCTGTCGAACGTCATCGGGCGCCCGTAGCCGTAGCCCTGCACCTCGTCGCAGCGCATACGCTCGAGCATCGTCATCTGCTCCTCGGTCTCGGCGCCTTCGGCGACGACGCGCATCGACAGGGAATGGGCCAGCCGGATCAGGCCCTTCACGATGGTGCGGCTGGCGGCGTTGGACGTCATGTCGGCGACGAAGGAGCGGTCCACCTTCAGGGTGTGCACGGGAAAGCGCGCGAGGTAGGCGAACGAGGAATAGCCGGTGCCGAAGTCGTCGATGCTGATGCCCACACCCAGTTCATCCAGGCCGGCGAGCACCGAGGCGCTCGTGTCGACGTCGCGCATCAGGGCGCCCTCCGGAATCTCGATCTCGAGCAGCCCGGGCTGGACGCCGGTGTCGTGCAAGGCGCTCCTGACGCTGTCGACGAGCCCGGCGTCCGACAGCGACTCCACGGACAGGTTGATGGACACCGGCACGGCGATGCCCAGGCGCTTCAATTCCTGGACCTGCGACAGCGCGTGTCGCAGCACCCAGCGGTCGATGGCCGGCATCAGGTCGCATTCCTGGGCCAGCGGAAGGAACTGGTCCGGCGCGAGCACGCCGCGCGCGGGATGGGGCCAGCGGATCAGCGCCTCGGCGCCGACGACGTGGCGCCCGGCCAGCGCACCCTTGGGCTGGAGCATCAGCGTGAACTGGCCGATCTCGACGGCGTGGCGCAGCTCGGCTTCGAGTTCGCTGCGCTGGCGCGTCACGCTCTCGAGCGAGGCTTCGTAGACGACGACGTCGTCCGTCCTGAGGCGTTTCGACTGGCGCAGCGCGAGCAGTGCCCGTTTCAGCAGCAGTTCCGCATCGGCACCGTGTACCGGCGCGCGGGCCAGGCCCGCACTGGCGCCGAGGACGAACGACTGGCCGTGCAGCACGATCGGGCGCTGCGTCTGGACGATGAGGTTGCGGATCCGCGGCCCGGCGGCGCTCGCTTCGCCGCTGGTCATGAAGGCGAACTCGTCGCCGTTGAGCCGGTACAGGCGCTCCTCGGCCAGCGTGGCGATCTGCAGGCGCGAGGCCACTTCCATCAGCGCGAGGTCGCCGCGTGCGTAGCCCTGGGCGTCGTTGACGGTCTTGAAGCGGTCGAGACCCAGCACTGCGAGGGAGAACTCCGCACCCGCGGCCAGGCGGGTCGCGATCTCGGTCACCAGCGCGAGCTTGTTGTCCAGGCCGGTCAGCGGGTCCTTGAGCGCCTGCTGCGCCAACTGGTACTGCCGCACCACCGTCTCCGAGGCGTCGTTGGCCAGCATGAGCGTGCCGGTGGCGGTCGGGAACACGCGCACCATCAGCCACCGGTTCAGCACCGCGGAGTAGCCGATCGATGCCATGGGCCGGCGCTCCTTGCGGGCGATCTCGATCGTCTCGTAGAAGATGGAGCGGCTGAACGACGGCTGGTAGTCGAACGGCGTGTGGTCGATGACCTGGTCGCGCGGCAGGTGGATGTCGTCCAGGTAGACGTCGTTGCAATAGCGCACGACCCAGTCGTGGTCGACGTGGACCACGGCCTCGCGCGCCTCGGACATGAGGCGCGAGAGCTGGACCGCATCCGTCTGCTCGAGCACCGAGGACATGCCGGAGATGTCTTGCGGATCGAGCAGGGTCAGGGGCAGTTCGCGCAGCATTGGGCAGTCTCGTTTCGGGTCTTCACGGCGTTCCGGTCGACGGCGGTCCTGCGCTTCGCAGGGTGGCTCGACGCGCCGACGAAGCGGCGCGTGGAACACATATCGGCCCGGGATCGGGAAACTGTACCGGGGGAGGTACCAAACTTCGGCATCCCGCGCGCGATCGCTCGAGATCTGGTGCGGAACGAGCCCTATTTCACGGTACGGGGACGGGTATGGGCGGCTAGGCTTGTGCGCCAGCCCCTTGACCCAGACTCAGAGAGAACCTGCCGACCCATGTCACACGACTATATGGAGCTGACCGATCGACTCGAACGCGCCTACAGCCGGCGCCTGGCGTTGCGTCGTGTCGCGCTGGCCGATGCATGGCCGCTGTTCGAGGCGACGCGCAATCCGCTGTTCAACCAGCACCTCCTGTGGGAGCAGCCCGCTCGCGAGCACGAAGCCATCGCACGCATGGATGCCATCGTCGAGGCGGCGCGTCGTGGGCGACTCGCCGCATTGTCGGGCGTGCTGCGCGCGACGGGCGAGTGGGCATCCCTGTTCCGCTTCCAGCCCTATGCGGCCGACCCGCAGGCGATGGAGATGGGCATCTGGACGCACGACCGGTTCTGGGCCGGCCGCTTCAGCCTCGAGTTGGGGCTGCTTTGCGTGGACGCGGTCTTCGACAGCTGCGACGTCGATCGCCTGATCGGTGCGGCCGCCCCGGAAAACCGCGGCTCCTGCTTCCTGATGCGCTCCGTCGGCATGAGCGAGGCGCAGCTGGTGCAGCGCCCGACGGAGTCCGGCCGATCGGTGGCGCTGCGCGAATTCGAGCTGTTGCGCAGCACCTGGCAGGGCCAGGTGGCGCAGCGGGCGCGCGCGCCCGCCTACGCCGTCGTCGAGGCCGGCGGGCGCACGTCCGCGACCCGGGGCGACGTGGCGGTGCCGTGGTGCGAGTCGAGGCATCGTGCCGACGCCATCGAGATGGCGGAGTGACGTTGGAGGCGACCCGTCAGCCGAGCGCGTCGTTGACCCGCTCGTTGAACTCCGCCAGGTCCACCGCCGTGTTCACCTCCCGCGGCAGCGCGTCGCGCGCCGAGAATACGCCCAGCACGCGGCCGTCCGGGGCGACGATGGGCAGGTGGCGGAAGCCGCGCTCGATCATGACCAGCACGGCGTCGGCGACCTTCATCTCGGGGCCGACGCATTGCGGGTGGCGCGTCATCACCTGGGCGACGGTGGTGGCGTTCGGGTCCAGGCCCTTGGCCAGCACGCGGGTCATCAGGTCGCGTTCGGTGACGATGCCCTGCATCGTGCCGGCGGCGTCGATCACCAGCACGCTGCCGCAGTTGGCGCGCGTCATCGCGCAGGCGGCGTCGTGGATGGTGGCCGCCGGCGTCAGGCTGAGCACGTGGCGCTGGCTCATGGATTGCAGGACGGTGCGTTCCGGCATGGCGGTGGCTCCTTGCATGGGTCGCGGCGACCGGCGGTGCGCGTTCAGCGCAGGCCGGCGTTGATCTTGTCGAGCCGCGCGCTGCCCGGGCACAGGGCGTCGCGGCCCAGCGAATGCAGCGGCGCGGCGACGGTGTTGAGCGAGTCGTGCAGGTCGGTGGCCAGCGGATCGAGGTAGAGCAGGCCGGTGACGATCTCGCCCTGCGCGGCGTGCTTCTGCATGTAGCTCAGCGCGCCATAGCGGTCGGTGGCGTCGTAGTCGGCATGCAGCTTGCGCAGGCGCAGCACGCTGCCGTCGTGCTGGGGCACGTCCACCACCTCGCCGGGCGCATAGGCCGTGGTGATCTCCGCGCCGGGGGTCATGAAGTCGATGCGGCTGACGGCCTCGTTGTGCTGGCGCACGTAGTCGAAGCTCTTGGTGGAGCCGCCGTGGTTGTTGAAGGTCACGCAGGGGCTGATGACGTCGATGAAGGCAGCGCCGCCGTGCGACATCGCGCCCTTGATCAGCGGCACCAGCTGTTCCTTGTCGCCCGAGAAGCTGCGCGCGACGTAGGTGGCGCCCAGCTGCAGCGCGATGCCCACGAGGTCGATCGGGTTGTCGTTGTTGATGACGCCCTTCTTGCTGCGCGAGCCGCGGTCGGCGGTGGCCGAGAACTGGCCCTTGGTCAGCCCGTAGACGCCGTTGTTCTCCACGATGTAGGCCATGCGCACGCCGCGCCGCAGCGCGTTGGCGAACTGGCCCAGGCCGATGGAGGCCGAGTCGCCGTCGCCCGACACCCCCAGGTACAGCAGGTCGCGGTTGGCCAGGTTGGCGCCGGTCAGCACCGAGGGCATGCGGCCGTGCACGGTGTTGAAGCCATGCGAGGCGCCCAGGAAGTAGTCGGGCGTCTTGGAGCTGCAGCCGATGCCCGACAGCTTGGCCACGCGGTGCGGCTCGATGTCGAGCTCCCAGCAGGCCTGGATGATGGCCGCCGAGATCGAGTCGTGCCCGCAACCGGCGCATAGCGTGGAGATGCGGCCCTCGTAGTCGCGCCGGGTGTAGCCGACCTTGTTCTGGTGCAGCGTCGGGTGGTGCAGCAGGGGCTTGGCGATATAGGTCATGCGGTCACCTTCTGGCGGACGAGCTGCTTGCGGATCGCCGCGGCGATGAAGCGCGCGTTGATCGGCGTGCCGTCGTAGTGCAGCACGCGCACCAGGCGCGCCGGGTCGATGTCGAGCTCGTTGACCAGCATCGCGTGCATCTGCGCGTCGCGGTTCTGCTCGACGACGAAGACCTTGTCGTGCGCGGCGATGAACTCGCGCACCGACTTCGGGAACGGGAACGCGCGCAGCCGCAGCGCGTCGAGCTGCACGTCCTCCTCGGCCAGCACGTCCAGCGCCTCGGCCATGGCGGGGCTGGTGGAGCCGAAGTGGATCACGCCCAGGCGCGTGGGCCGCGCGGCGGGGCGCAGCACGGGCTGCGGCACCAGCGTGGCCGCGGTCTGGAACTTGCGCTGCAGCCGCTCCATGTTGTAGATGTAGTCGGCGCCCTTCTCGGAGTAGCGCGCATACGGGTCGCGCGTGGTGCCGCGCGTGAAGAAGGCGCCCTTGGTCGGGTGCGTGCCCGGCAGCGTGCGCCAGGGGATGCCGTCGCCGTCGACGTCCTTGTAGCGGCCGAAGTTGGCGCCGTCCTCGAGCTGCTGGGCGCTCATCACCTTGCCGCGGTCGTACTCGCGCGCCGGGTCCCAGGCGAACGGGCGGCACAGGCGCTGGTTCATGCCGATGTCGAGGTCGGTCATCACGAAGACCGGGGTCTGCAGGCGGTCGGCCAGGTCCAGCGCCGCGGCCGCGTGCTCGAAGCATTCGTGCGGGTCTTCCGGGAACAGCAGCACGTGCTTCGTGTCGCCGTGCGACGCGTAGGCGCAGGCGAACAGGTCGGACTGCTGCGTGCGCGTGGGCATGCCGGTGGACGGCCCGCCGCGCTGCACGTCGACGATGGTGACAGGGATCTCGGCGAAGTAGGCCAGGCCGATGAACTCGGTCATCAGCGAGATGCCGGGGCCCGACGTGGCCGTGAACGCGCGCGCGCCGTTCCAGCCCGCGCCCACCACCACGCCGATCGAGGCCAGCTCGTCCTCGGCCTGCACGATGGCGAAGCGGTGCTGGCCGGTCTCCGGGTCGATGCGGAACTTCTCGCAGTACTTCTGGAACGCCTCGGGCACCGACGACGACGGCGTGATCGGATACCACGCCGCCACCGTCGCGCCGCCGTACACGCAGCCCAGCGCGATGGCCGAGTTGCCGTCGGTGAAGATCTGGTCGCCGACGCGGTCGGCGCGCCGCACGCGCAGCCCCAGCGGGTGCGGCACGTTCTCCAGCACGTGGTCGCGGCCCAGGTGCAGCGCCTGGATGTTGGAGGCCAGCAGCCGTTCCTTGCCCTTGTACTGTTCGGCGAACAGGCTCTCGAAGACGGCCGGCTCCATGTCCAGCAGGGCCGACAGCGCGCCCACGTAGATGATGTTCTTGAACAGCTGGCGCTGGCGCGCGTCGGTGTAGGCCGCGTTGGCGATCCCGGTCAGCGGCACGCCGATCACCTGCACGTCGTCGCGCAGGCGCGCGGCCGGCATCGGCCGCGTGCTGTCGTAGAACAGGTAGCCGCCCGACTCGATCTCGGCGACGTCGGCGTCCCAGGTCTGCGGGTTCATGGCCACCATCATGTCGACGCCGCCGCGCCGGCCGGTGTAGCCCTTCTCGCAGACCCGCGCCTCGTACCAGGTGGGCAGGCCCTGGATGTTGCTCGGAAAGATGTTGCGCGGGCTCACCGGCACGCCCATGCGCATGACGGCCTTGGCGAACAGCTCGTTGGCCGAGGCCGACCCGGAGCCGTTGACGTTGGCGAACTTGATGACGAAATCGTTGACGGCCTGGATGGTCTTCATGCGGCCTCCGCCAGGGTTTGCGGGCCACGGCAGTGCGGCCCGGCCTGCGTGGTGGTGAGCAGGAACTTCTGCATGTCCCAGGCCCCGGTGGGGCAGCGCTCGGCGCACAGGCCGCAGTGCAGGCAGACGTCCTCGTCCTTGACCATCACGCGGCCCGTCTTCAGCTCGCGCGACACGTACAGGTCCTGCGCCAGGTCCGGCGCCGGGGCCTTCAGGCGCGTGCGCAGGTCGGCTTCGTCGCCGCCCGCCGTGAACGTGATGCAGTCCATCGGGCAGATGTCGGCGCAGGCGTCGCACTCGATGCAGGTGTCGCGGTTGAACACGGTCTGAACGTCGCAGTTCAGGCAGCGGCCGGCCTCCTTGAACGCGGTCGCGGCGTCGAAGCCGAGCTCCACCTCCACGCGGATGTCGGCCAGCGCGCGCTCGGCGGCGGCCCAGGGCACCCGCGAGCGCGTGTCCAGCGAGACGTCGTTGTGGTAGCTCCACTCGTGGATGCCCATCTTCTGCGACATCAGCGTGGACGTGGGCGGCGGGCGGTCGCGCACGTCCTCGCCGTGCAGGAAGCGGTCGATCGACACCGCGGCCTCGTGGCCGTGCGCCACCGCCGAGATGATGTTCTTCGGGCCGAACGCGGCGTCGCCGCCGAAGAACACGCGTGGCAGCGTCGACTGGAAGGTCTGCGGTGCGAGCATCGGCAGGCCGTGGCGGTCGAACGCGATGCCGCAGTCGGCCTCGATCCACGGGAACGCGTTCTCCTGGCCCACGGCCACCAGCACCGTGTCGCAGGGCACGAAGACGTCCGGCGCGCCGCTGGGCACCAGCTCGCGCCGGCCCTGCGCATCGAGGCGGGCCACGACGCGCTCGAAGGTCATGCCGGCGAGCCGGCCGTCGACGTGCTCGAAGGCCTTGGGCACGTGGAAGTCGAGGATGGGGATGCCCTCGTGCATCGCGTCCTCCTTTTCCCACGGCGAGGCCTTCACCTCGGCGAAGCCGCTGCGCACGATCACCGTCACCTCGCGGCCGCCGAGGCGGCGCGCCGAGCGACAGCAGTCCATCGCAGTGTTGCCGCCGCCCAGCACGATGACGCGCTCGCCCACGCTCGTCACGTGGCCGAACGAGACCGAGGCCAGCCAGTCGATGCCGATGTGGATGGCGGCCGCCGCCTCGTGCCGGCCGGGCAGGGCCAGGTCGCGCCCGCGCGGGGCGCCGCAGCCGACGAAAACGGCGTCGTAGCCCTGGGCGAGCAGGGCCCGCATCGATTCGATGCGACGGCCCGCCTCGAAGCGCACGCCGAGGTCGAGGACGTAGCCGGTCTCCTCGTCGATCACCGACTCCGGCAGCCTGAAATGGGGGATCTGCGAGCGGATGAAGCCGCCCGCCTTGGCCTCGCCGTCGAACACGGTGACCGCGTAGCCCCACGGCGCCAGGTCGCGCGCGACGGTCAGCGAGGCCGGCCCGGCGCCGATGCAGGCGATGCGCCGGCCGTTGGGCGGCGCCACCGCGGGCATCCGCGCGCGCACGTCGCCCTTGTGGTCGGCGGCCACGCGCTTGAGGCGGCAGATGGCCACCGGCTCCGGCTTGTCGCGGTTGTTCTCCTCGACGCGGCCGCGCCGGCAGGCCGGCTCGCACGGCCGGTCGCAGGTGCGCCCCAGGATGCCGGGAAACACGTTGGAGACCCAGTTGACCATGTAGGCGTCCGCGTAGCGGCCCTGGCCGATCAGCCGGATGTACTCGGGCACCGGCGTGTGGGCCGGACAGGCCCATTGGCAGTCGACGACCTTGTGGAAGTAGGCGGGAGAGGCACTGTTGGCGAGTTGCACTGTTCAGTCTCCTTCGCCCGAACCTGGTGCGGGGGTGCACCGGTCAGGTTCCGCGAGTCTAGGCCGATCGCACCCGCTTGGGGCGATCCGCGGGCCGGGAATCGGCGCGACATTGATGCCGGACAAGCGCAGGCCGCCTTGCCGGCGTATAAAGGAGATGTCCGTTGTCCAGGAGCATGCGATGCCTGTCAAAGCCGCCGACACCGATCTCGCCGAACTGGACGATCATCATCGCCAGGTCCGCGACCACCTCGACCGCCTGGCCGCGCTGGCCAGCCGGGTGCAGTCGGAGGACCTGGCCCCGGACATCCGGGCCGAGGCCTGCGCCATCGAGGCCTTCTTCTCCGGCTCCATGCGCCGCCATCACCGCCTCGAGGAGGCCTTCGTGTTCCCGCCGCTGCTGGCCAGCGCCGACGCCGAACTGGTGACCATCGTGCAGACCCTGCAGCAGGACCACGGCTGGATCGAGGAGGACTGGATCGAGCTCGGGCCTCAGCTGCGCGCCATCGCCGAGGGCAACCACTGGGTCGAGCCGGCCGATTTCATGCACGGCGCCGAGGTCTTCCTCGAGCTCTGCTACGGCCACACGGCGCTCGAGGAGACGCTGATCTATCCGAAGAGCCGCGCCCGGCTGGCGGACACGGCACCCGCGGGGGTGGCCGGCGGCGCGCGCTGAACGGCGCGGGACGCCACCCCTCGATCTAGGGGGGCGGAGTCGTCCTGTGCAATCGTTGGTTAGGATCGGGCGGCACGGTGCCGAGGGGGCGCCGATCGCCCCGATCCTTCACCAACGGAGATGCACAGCATGAGAAGACGCCTGACGGCCCTCCTGGGCCTCGTCGCCACCACGTTCGCGCTGCAGGCCGCCGCGCAGACCCACGCCGACGACGTCGCGCTGTGGAACGGCAACTGGGCCCAGTACCAGTCGCTCGAATCCATCCCGCTGGCGGCGCGTGGCTACGTCGCGGCCTCGCAGGACCTGACCATCGTCATCGACGCGCCGCTGCGCAAGATCTGGCGGATCTACTCCGACGTCAACAACGCGCTGGGCCTGCACCCGTTCCTGAAGTCCATCGTGCCGGTGCGCCGCTACGACGCCTACGGCGTGCCGACCTACGATTTCATCGCCTACGAGGACATCCCGCTGCCCGACGGCACCACCTTCCACGGCGTGACGGTGGCCCAGCAGCGCTTCTTCGCGCGCCAGCGCTACTACGACGCCGACAGCTACGACGTGCCGGGCATCGTCACCCACCAGCACATCACCTTCACCCGCGTGCGCGGCGGCACCCAGGTGACGGAGCACCTCACGTTCGAGGCGCCGCCGCTCTACATCGGCCAGACCGTGCAGGGCGGCGTGTACGCCCACACCCTGGTGCAGAACGGCCTGAAGACGCGCATCGAGTCGGGCTACTACAAGGATTGCGACGGCGACCACGACCCGGATTGACCCGCCGCCGGACGCGGCCGGAGGCCGCGTCCCGGAGAAGACCGAAAATGCCGGAAATGGCGCTCGTCGCCGCCGCGCACAAGAAGGTATCTTCTCCCCATGACCGCACTCAGCTTCTTCTGGCACGACTACGAAACCTTCGGCCGCGTGCCCCGGCGCGACCGCCCGGCGCAGTTCGCGGGCATCCGCACCGATGCCGAGCTCGTCGAGGTCGGCCAGCCGGTGATGCACTACTGCCGCCCGTCGCCCGATTCCCTGCCCGACCCGGAGTCGTGCCTGCTCACCGGCATCGTGCCGCAGACCTGCCTGGAGCGCGGCCTGCCCGAGCACGCCTTCGCCGCCGAGATCGAAGCTGCGCTGGCGCAGCCCGGCACCATCGGCGTGGGCTACAACACCATCCGCTTCGACGACGAGGTCACCCGCCACCTGTTCTGGCGCAACCTGATCGACCCGTACGCCCGCGAGTGGCAGAACGAGTGCGGCCGCTGGGACCTGCTCGACGTCGTGCGCGCCACCTGGGCCCTGCGGCCCGAGGGCATCGAGTGGCCCCGGCACGACGATGGCCGGCCGTCGTTCAAGCTGGAGCACCTCACGCACGCCAACGGCATCGCCCACGAGGCGGCGCACGACGCGCTGTCCGACGTGCGCGCCACCATCGCTCTGGCGCGCCTGATCCGCACCCGCCAGCCGCGGCTGTGGGACTTCTGCTTCAAGCTGCGCCGCAAGGACGCCGTGTGGGCCGAGATCGGCGCCAACCGGCCGTTCCTGCACATCTCGGGCATGTTCGGCGTGGAGCAGGGCTGCATGGCGCTCGTCTATCCGCTGGCACCGCACCCCACCAACAAGAACGAGCTGCTGGTCTGGGACCTGGCCCACGATCCGCAGGAGCTGGCCGGACTCACCGCCGAGACGCTGCGCCAGCGCCTGTTCACCCGCAGCGCCGACCTGCCCGAGGGCGTCACCCGGCTGCCCGTCAAGAGCATCCACGCCAACAAGTCGCCCATCGTCGTGGGCAACCTCAAGACGCTGACGCCCGAGGTGCTGGGCCGCTTCCCGCTCGACGTCGAGCGCGCCCTGCGCCACGCGCAGGCCGCGCCTGACGTCGCCACGCTGATGCAGGGGGCCTGGCGCGAGGTCTACGCGCGGCCGGCGCCGACGGCGGCGGTCGATGTCGACGAGGACCTGTACGGCGGCTTCGTCGGCAACGAGGATCGCCGCAAGCTGGAGCGTCTGCGCCGGCTCACGGGCGAGCAGCTCGCCGGCCAGCGCGTGGTGTTCGACGACGCCCGGCTGGAGGAGATCCTGTTACGCTACCGCGCCCGCAACTTCCCCGACACCCTGGCCGCGCAGGAGAACGAGCGCTGGATCGACCATTGCAGCGCCCGCCTGCACGAGGGCGCCGGCGGCTCCACCACGCTGTCGCAGTTCTTCGAGCGCATCGACCAGCTCAACGAGGAGGCCGACGAGCGCGGCCAGGAGATCCTGGGTGCGCTCTACGACTACGCCGAGCAGATCGCGCCGCCGTTGCGCGAGGGCGCATGACCCGCGTCGCCGTCGTCGGCGCCGGGGCCGTCGGCTGCTGGTACGGCGGCATGCTGGCGCGCGCCGGCGTGCCGGTCACCTTCATCGGCCGGGCGGTGCACGTGGAGGCCATGCGCCGCGCGGGGCTGCGGCTGAGCGGCGCGGCCGGCGACGAGTCGGTGGCCGTCGAGGCCAGCACCGAGCTCGCCGCCGTGGCCGGCGCCGGCCTGGTCCTGGTCTGCGTGAAGTCCACCGACACCGAGGCCACGGGCGCCGGCCTCGCGGCGCACCTGGCGCCGGGCGCCTGCGTGCTGAGCTTGCAGAATGGCGTCGACAACGCGGCGCGCCTGCAGGTGCGGCTCGGCGGGCCGGTGGCGCCGGCGGTGGTCTACGTGGCCACCGAGATGGCCGGCCCGGGCCACGTGCGGCACCTGGGTCGCGGCGAGCTCGTCATTCCGGCGAGCCTGCCGGCCGCGGTCGCCCTGCGGCCGGCCGACGTCGTCGCGCTGTTCGCGCGCGCCGGCATCCCGGTCGAGCTGTCCGACAACGTCATCGGCGCGCTGTGGGCCAAGCTGCTGCTCAACTGCGGCTACAACGCCATCTCGGCGATCACCGACACGCCCTATGGCCGCATGGTGACGCTGCCGGGCATCGCGCGCACGGTGCACGACACGGTGGTCGAATGCCTGGCAGTGGCCGCGGCCGCCGGCGTCACGGTACCCGGCGACGCGTTCGCCGCGGTGGAACGTATCGCGACTTCGATGCCGGGCCAGGTGTCGTCCACCTGCCAGGACCTGCGGCGCGGCAAGCCCACCGAGATCGACCACCTGAACGGATTCATCGTGCGCGAGGGCGAGCGCCTGGGCGTGCAGACGCCGCTCAACCGGGCCCTGCACGCGCTGGTCAAGGCGCTGGAATCGAAGACGGTCGCCTGAGACGCCCGCCCGAGCCGCGGCGCTGCCGCGTCAGCGCAGGCCCGGCGCCAGGTGCTGGAACGGCTCCTGCACCGGAGCCGATGCCGCCGGCTTCGCCGCCGGCCGCTGGATCGGCACCGACTGGCCGGGCGGCGTCGGCGGCACCGGTTGCAGCAGGATGGCGTTCGGGCTGGACGGCTGGAGCGCCGTGCCGGCGCCGCCGTCGGCCGGCTCCGACGCGGCCGCGTGCGGCGAGCCGGCCACC
This sequence comes from uncultured Vitreoscilla sp., assembly GCA_964418745.1. Taxonomy (GTDB): domain Bacteria; phylum Pseudomonadota; class Gammaproteobacteria; order Burkholderiales; family Burkholderiaceae_C; genus Scleromatobacter. The sequence goes on along the minus strand of CAYQMX010000022.1, from coordinate 40,327 downwards.
TGCACCGACGGCGGATTGCCGGGCTCCATGCCCAGGTACGAGATCCAGCCGCCGCCGGCGAGCTCGTCGTAGAGCCAGTCGCCTTGCACCTCCTGCACGCCGGGCGGCGTCGCCAGCGTGACCACCGGCTCGTCCTTGAGCGCCTGGCGCATGTAGTCGATCCAGATCGGCAGCGCCAGCGTCGCGCCGAACTCGCGCGCGCCCAGGCTGGAGTTGTCGTCGCGCCCCATCCAGACCACGGTGGTGATCTTCGGCTGGAAGCCGGCGAACCAGGTGTCGACGGCGTCGTTGGTGGTGCCGGTCTTGCCGTAGATGTCGGGTCGCTTCAGCGTGGCCTGCGCCTTCGCGGCGGTGCCGGTGCGCGCGACCTCGTTGAGCAGGCTGGCGGTGACGAAGGCGTTGCGCGCCGGGATGATGCGGGCGTCTTCCGCCGGCGTGGCGGGCAGCCGGGGCGCCTCGAACAGCACCTTGCCCTGGGCGTCGGTGATCTTCTCGATGAAGCGCGGCAGCACGGCGTAGCCGCCGTTGGCGAACGCCGCGTAGGCGCGCGCCATCTGCATCGGCGTGACGCTGCCGGCGCCGAGCGCCAGCGTGAGGTTGTCCGGGTGCTTGTCCTGCGCGAAGCCGAACTGCGCGGCCCAGTTGCGCACGGTGTTGATCCCCAGGTTCTGCACCACGCGGATGCTGACCAGGTTCTTCGACTTGGCCAGCGCCGCGCGCAGCGAGATCGGGCCGTTGAGCGGCTCGTCGTCGTCCTTGGGATCCCAATGCCGGCCGCCGGTCAGCGAATCGTCGATGACGATCGGCGCGTCCATCACCTGCGTGGCGGGCTGGATGCCGTGCTCGAGGGCGGCCGAGTAGATGAAGGGCTTGAAGCTGGAGCCCGGCTGGCGCCAGGCGCTGGTCACGTGGTTGAACTGGCTGTGCGAGAAGTCGAAGCCGCCCACCAGCGCGCGCACCTGGCCGGTGTTCGAGTCGAGCGACACCAGCGCGCCCTGCACGTCGGGCCACTGCGCCACGCGCCACTCGCTCTTGAAGCCCGGATCGCCGGCGGTGCGCATCACGCGGATGATGGCGCCGCGCTCGATGGCGAGGTCGTCGGGGGCCTTGGGCCGGAGGCCCGACTGCACGCCGCGCAGCGCGTCGCCGCTCAGGTGCAGCGTCTCGCCGCTGGCCAGGATCGCGACGATCTCCTTGGGGCTGGCATGCGTGACGACGGCCACGTGCAGGTCGTCGTCGTCCGCGTGGTCGTGCAGCGCGGCGGCGGCGGCGCTGTCGATGTCGACGTCGGTGTCGGGCAGGTCCTCGTTGTCCTCGGGGCCGCGCCAGGCCTGGCGGCGGTCGAAGTCGATCACGCCCTTGCGCACGGCGGCCTGCGCGGCGGCCTGGTCGGCCGACACCAGCGACGTGGTCACCTTCAGGCCCTGCGAGTAGGCCGCCTCGCCGAAGCGCTGCACCACCTGCTGGCGCACCATCTCGGCCAGGAATTCGGCACTGACCGGCGGCGCCCAGTGGCCGGTGATCTTCAGCGGCTGCTTCTTCGCGGCCTCCCACTGCGCGTCGGTCAGCACGCCCGTCTCGTGCATGCGCATCAGCACCACCATCTGGCGCGCCTTGGCCTTCTCGAAGTGCTCGGTCGGGTCGGCGCCGCCCGGGTTCTTGGGCAGGCCGGCCAGCATCGCCGCCTCGGCCGCGTTGAGCTGCTTCGAGGGCTTGCCGAAGTAGGTCAGCGAGGCCGCCTCGAAGCCGTAGGCGTGCTGGCCCAGGTAGATCTGGTTCATGTACAGCTCGAGGATCTGGTCCTTCGAGAGCGCCCGCTCGATCTTGAGCGCCAGCAGCGCCTCGGCGAACTTGCGCGAGTACGACTGCTTGCGGCTGAGGAAGAAGTTGCGCGCCACCTGCTGCGTGATCGTCGACGCGCCTTCGCGCCGGTGGCGGAACAGGTTGGACACAGCCGCGCGCACGATGCCCTTGACGCTGACGCCGCTATGGTTGCGGAAGTCGGCGTCCTCGGTGGCGATCAGCGCGTCCTTGAGCACCGGCGGGAACTCGCCCACCGGCATGAAGCGGCGCCGCTCCGGGCCGAACTGCGCGAGCTCGATGCCTTCGCGGGTGACGATCTCCAGCGGCTGGCGCGGCTGGTAGTGGGTGATCTCGTCGAGCTCGGGCAACTGCTCGGAGACGACGACGATGGCGGCGATCAGCGCGACGAGGAGCGCGGCGACGACGAACCCGCCGACCCACGCGATGGTGATCCACTGTTCCCGGGAAGGCTTCTTGAGCACGGTGCAGGCCGCGGCGGCGGCAAAGCAGACAAGGTGCAGACTTTAAGCGACGGCGACCGTCGGGCTGCGGGCGCCGGCCGGCGCCTGGAAAGTATCGTCCGCCGCGCCCGGCGGCGGCGGCGAGCGCGCCTCCGGGCGCTCACGCGGCCAGCTGCCGCGTCAACTCCGCGCTCGCCTGCATCAGCCGGTTGCCCAGCATCGCGCTGCGCGCGGGGCCCAGGCGCGAGCGCAGCGCCGCGATGCTGATCGAGGCGACCGGGGCCTGGTTGGCGTCGTAGACCACCACGCCGATGGCCCAGCTCTCCTCGAACACCATGCCCGGCTGCAGGCAGTAGCCGCGTTCGCGGGTGTCGCGCACCAGCGCAAGCAGGCGGGCGTCGGTGCAGCGCGGGAACCTGGCGGCGCGCAGCGCGGCGTTGCGGGCCAGCACGTCCGCCACGGTCGCGTCGGGCAGGGCCGCCAGCATCGCGCAGCTGCCGGCGCCCACGCCCAGTGGCCAGCGGTCGCCCGGCTTGATCAGCTGGTTGCGGATCGGGAAGTCGCCTTCGTCGCGCGACAGGCAGATGCTCTCGTGGCCGTGCAGCACGGTGAAGAACACCGTGTCGCCCGACTCTGCGGCGAGCGCGCGCAAGGTGCCCGCGGCCTGGCGCTGCAGCTCGTAGCTGGGCTCGGCGGCCAGGCCGACGGCGAAGGCCTCGGGCCCGAGCCGGTAGCGGCCGGCGGCGCCGTCGTGCAGCACGAAGCCCTCGTCGACCAGGGTGCGGGTCAGCCGGATCGCGGTCGTCTTGTTCAGGCCCAGCCGGTGGCCGATCTCGCCCATGCGCAGGCCGCCGGGCCCCACGCGGGTGAGCAGGCGCAGCACGGCCAGGCCGCGGCGCAGGGTCTGCGCGCCGGCCGTCTCGGCCCGCTCGGGTTCGCTCCGCGGAGCCGCGACCGCGGTCACCGCGCCGGGCGCGGCGTCGTGGCCCGCCGCCGGCGCGAGCAGGCCCGGTGCGGCGCGGTCGTTCATCGCGCGGCGCCCGCCGCGGCGTTGCGGCGCAGCGTCGGCAGGCCCACGCCCGCGGCGTCGAAGCCGCCGTCGACCGCGAGGAACTGGCCGTTGATGAAGCTGGCGTCGTCGCTGCACAGGAAGCCCACGCTGTTGGCCATCTCCTCGGGCGTGCCATAGCGGCCCTGGGGGATCGCGTCCTGGTAGTCCGAGCGGATCGCCACGCTGTGCACGAGCTTGGCCATCTCCGTCTCGACCGGCCCCGGGCAGATGGCGTTGACGCGGATGCCGATGTCGCCCAGTTCGACGGCCAGCTGCTTGGTCAGGTGCAGCAGCGCGGCCTTGCTGGTGCCGTAGGCCACGCGCAGCGTGCTCGCGCGCAGGCCCGAGATCGACGCGATGTTGACGATCGCGCCGCCGCCGGCCTTGATCATCTCGGGCACGCAGGCCTGGGTGCACAGGAAGGCGCCGTCGAGGTTGGTGTCCAGGACGTCGCGGAACTCGGCGTAGCTGGTCTGCATGACCGGCTTGAACACGGCGATGCCGGCGTTGTTGACGAGCTTGTCGAGGCGGCCGAAACGCGCCACGACCTGCGCCACGCCGGCGGCCACCTGGGCCGGATCGCGGACGTCGGCGTGCACGGCCAGCACCGCGTCGGGGCGGTCGAACGCGGCGACGCTGCGCTGCAGCGTCTCGTTGTCGATGTCCAGCAGCGCGATGCGGTGGCCGCGGGCCAGGAACCAGCGGCCGATGGCCAGTCCGATCCCGCGCGCGCCGCCGGTGACGAGGGCGACGGGAGCGTCGGTGGTGACGAGGGGCGAGGGGGTCAAGGGGGTCTCCTGGGCAACGATGGCGCGGTCGTTGTGCCGCGCCGGTGATGAATCGGGGTCAGGCCGCCGCCGGCAGCCACTCTTCCAGCGTCACCTCGAACGTGACGCACACGGGGTTGGCGCCGGCCACGAACGGGCCGCCGTGCACCTGGCCCTCGGTGTCGGCGACGATGCCGGTGATGGCCGCGCGCAGCGAGCCGTCGGCCTGCGTGCGCACCTCGCCGGCCAGGCTGACGATCTCGACAGCCGGCCCGCGCACCTGGCGCGTACCGCCGTCGGGCGCCATGAAGCAGGCGTCGACCAGGCTGCCGAGCGCCCCGCGCACGAACGCGTGCGCGAAGCCCTCGGCCACGCACAGCTTCTCGATGCTGAGAACCAGGTCCTCGTTGGGGGCGACCCGTGCGTAGGCCACGCGGCCCATCGCCCCCGTTTCCACGCGATGGACTTCAGACCGCATGGCGCGCCTCCACGGCGAACGGGCGCATCAGCGGCATGTGGGTTTCCGCGTCCTGCGTGATGCGCAGCTCGATCCCGTCCAGCGAGGTGGCCAGCAGCGCCGGCGGCGCGTCGCCGACGATGCTGCGGTCGACCACGACGTGGCCGCCGCGCACGCGGCCGTCCGCGCACACGAAGGTGGCGTGGCAGTGCACGACGGGCTCGCCGCGCCCCGACAGGCCCAGCGTGGCGTTGCCGAAGATCAGCGTGGCGGCGCCGGCATCGATGGGGCGCGTGTAGTTGGCCACGCGTTCGCCGCTCGGGTCGGGCGGCGCCACGCAGTAGAGCAGGTGGGCCAGCCGGCCGCCCAGCAGCGTCATCGACGCGGCGCCCACGCCCAGGCGCAGCAGCGGCTCGATGATGGCGTCCTGCAGCGTGCGCCCCGGCGCCAGCGCCAGCCGCACATGGCGCGCCTGCGCCGCGTGGCGGTGCTCGATGCGGATCGGGCCCACCGGGCCCGGATGCACCAGGATGCGGGCGCGGGGCAGGGCGGCGGCGGTCGTGGACGTGGACGTGGTCATCTTGTCTCCCGCGGGCTCATGGCCCGCATGTCGTGGTCGTCGCGGCCCGAGTGGGGCCGGCGACGGGTGGAGCCCAGTCTAGGAAAAGCCTTTCATTCACGGAAGTTTGCAATTCCTATTGATTGATCCAGAATTCAGATCGATGGAAATGCGTCATCTCCGCTGCCTGGTGGCCGTCGCCGAGGAACTTCACTTCGGGCGGGCCGCCCTGCGCCTGAACCTGTCGCAGCCGCCGGTCAGCCTGGCCATCAAGGAGCTCGAGGCCGAGCTGGGCGTCACGCTGTTCGAGCGCAGTTCGCGCCGCATCGCGCTCACCCGCGAGGGCGCGGAGGCGCTGCACGACGCGCGCGCCGTGCTCGCCCGCGCCGAGCTGCTCAAGCGCCGCGCGCAGGACTCCGCGCAGGGCCAGACGGGCGCGCTGTCGATCGGCTTCATCAGCCTGGCGGCCTACTCGTTCCTGCCGGCGGCGCTGCGGCGCTTCATGGCCGACTACCCGAAGGTCAAGGTCGCGCTGCTCGAGTCCACCACCGACCAGATGCTGGCCGAGCTGGAGATCGGCGCCCTGGACGTCGGGCTGATCTTCGCCTCGCCGGGCATGTCGCCCACGCTCGCCTACCGGCCCACGCAGCGCGAGGCGCTGGTGGTCGCGCTGCCGCAGGATCATCCGCAGGCGCGCTCGGCGCAGGTCGCGCTGGAACGGCTCGCGCACGAACGCTTCCTCGGCTTCGAGCGCCACTACGGCCCGATGATCTTCGACGCGATGGTGGCCACCTGCATGCGCCACGGCTTCAGCCCGGAGCTGTTCCCGGCGCGCCAGATGCACACCATCGTCAGCCTGGTGGCGGGCGGCATCGGCGTGGCCCTGGTGCCGGCGTCGGTCAAGGCGCTGCACCGCGAAGGCGTGGTCTACCGGCCGATCCGCGGCGAACGCACGCTGGTCGAGACCGGCGCGTGCTGGCGCCGGGCGGACGACTCGACGCTGGTGCAGGCGTTCGTCGACTACCTCCCCAAGCTGGGGATGGCGCGCGGACGTCCTGTCGGGCTATGATTTTTCTCTGACAGGGAGAGCGGGCCGGAGAGCCTGATGCTGGAGGGGGTGAGTGCGTATGTCGCGTCGCCGCCGCTTTGGAGAATTCCATGAGAACGCGTTTGCATGACATGCTCGATCGGGCGCTCGAGCTGCCCCTGATCTCCGACCTGCGCCAGAAGCGCTTCGACGCCGCGTTCACCAGCGGCCACTACTGCGGCGAGTTCCGCGGCGTCTTCCAGACCCATGCCGAATGCGCGGCCGCGGCCGTCTCGGCGAACATGCCCACCGGCTACGACAACGACGGCATGGCCGCGATGTACCGGGATCGGCTGGACCGCGTCTATCCCGCCGACTACCCGATGATGCTGTGGCTGGGCGAAGCCTTCGACGCCGGCGCCACGCGCGTCTTCGACCTCGGCGGCCACGTGGGCGTCGGCTACTACGCCTACCGGCGCTACCTCGAATTCCCCGCCGCGTTGTCGTGGCAGGTGCACGACGTCCCGGCCGTGATGGCGGCCGGCCGCGCGCTCGCGCAGGAACGCGACAGCTGGAAGCAACTGTCGTTCGTGGACGACTTCGGCGCGGCGGCCGACGCCGACGTGCTGTTCACCTCCGGCTGCATCCAGTACCTGGAGGACACCCTCGCGCAGCGCATCGCCGGGCTGCGGCGCCGGCCCGAATGGGTGCTGGTCAACCTGTTGCCGCTGCACCGGTCGCGGGCCTACTGGACGGTGCAGAGCACCGGACGGGCGCTGTGCCCCTACCGCATACAGAAGACCGACGAGTTCCTCGGCGAGTTCGACCGCCTGGGCTACACGAAGGTGGACCTGTGGGAGAACGCGGAGAAGCGCTGCAACATCGCATTCGCGCCCGAGTACAGCCTCGATCGCTACCACGGCGTCGCCTTCCGCCTGAAGTGACGTCGGCCTGAGCGGCCGGCGCTCGCGAACCGGCCCGACGTGCGCGGAACACGGGTGCTGCGGAGCGCTGCACGCGGGCGGCCCGTGCCCCGGCGGCACCGGGGCGCGGCCAGCGCTGGCGTCAGGATGTGAACCGTTTTCTGCGATGCGGCGCCGCAGCACGGGTGCCACGGGCCGCCCGGCCTGCGCAGAATCGGACCCCACGGACGCTGCGAACGCGGCCCGGCCAGGTTCACAGGGCGAACCGGCCCGGCCCCTCGCGTCGTCCCGCCATCACGCCAACCAGGGCCCGCACATGAACAACGCACACATCGTCGGCTGGGGCCACACGCCCTTCGGCAAGCTCGACGCCTTCGACACGGAACAGCTGATCCGCGACGCCGCGCTGCCCGCCGTGGCCGCCGCCGGCCTGCAGCTGGCCGACATCGACGGCATCTTCGTCGGCCACTTCAACGGCGGCTTCGTGCCGCAGGACTTCAGCGGCGCGCTGGTGGCCGTGGCCATCCCGGAGTTCCGCCACGTGCCCGCGGTGCGCGTGGAGAACGCCTGCGCCACCGGCTCGGCGGCGATCTGGGCGGCGCTCGACGCCGTCGGCTCCGGCCGCGTCCGGCATGCGCTGGTGGTGGGCATGGAGAAGATGAACACGTTGCCCAACGCGCAGATCGGCACCACGCTGCTCAAGTGCTCCTACGTGAAGGAAGAGGGCGCCACGCCCGGCGGCTTCGCCGGCGTGTTCGGTGCCATCGCGAGCGTCTATTTCGAGCGCTTCGGCGACCAGAGCGATGCGCTCGCGGCGATCGCCGCCAAGAACCACGAGAACGGCGTGCGCAACCCGTTCGCGCACATGCGGCGCGACCTCGGCGTCGAGTTCTGTCGCACCGTCTCCGAGAAGAACCCGTTCGTCGCCGGACCCCTGAAGCGCTCCGACTGCTCGCTCGTCTCCGACGGCGCCGCCGCGCTGGTGATCTCGCGCGATCCGGTGGCCGGCGCGACGGTGCAGCCGGTGCGCTGGCGCTCGCGCACCCAGGTCAACGAGTACCTGCCCCTGTCGCGCCGCGATCCGACGAAGTTCGAGGGCGCGGCGCTCGCCTGGCAGCGCGGGCTGGACGCCGCCGGGCTCGCGCTGTCCGACCTCCATTTCGTCGAGACCCACGACTGCTTCACCATCGCCGAACTGCTGGAGTACGAGGCGATGGGCCTGCGCGGTCACGGCCAGGGCGCGCGCGCCATCCTCGACGGCGACACCCGGCGCGACGGCCGGCTGCCGGTCAATCCGTCGGGCGGCCTGAAGTCGCGTGGCCATCCGATCGGCGCCACCGGGGTGTCGCAGCACGTGATGGCGGCGATGCAGCTCACCGGCACGGCGGGCGACATGCAGTTGCCGCGCGCCGGCCTGGGCGCCGTGTTCAACATGGGCGGCGCGGCGGTGGCGAACTACCTCAGTATCCTGGAGGCCGCGTGAGCAACGCGGCGCAGGTCTGCAACCTGTCGCAGCTGCTGCGCCAGACCGCGGCGCTGCACCCCGACCGTCCCGGCCTGATCCAGGGCGACCGCCAGTGGACATGGGGCGAGATCGACCGCCGCGTCGACGCCCTGGCGGCCGCGCTGCGCTCGCTGGGCATCGCCAAGGGCGACCGGCTGCTGGTGCAGTCGCGCAACACGCTGGCGATGTTCGAGAGCTGCTGGGTCGCGTTCCGCCTCGGCGCCGTCTGGGTGCCGGTGAACTTCCGCCTGACCCCGCCCGAGGTGGCGCAGCTGGGCGCCTCCAGCGGCGCGGTGGCGATGCTGGTGGGCGACGGCTTCGAGGCGCACGTGGACGCGGTGCGCGCGGCGGTGCCGGCCTTGCGCCTGGTCGTCCCCCTGGGCGGCGGCCGTGCCGGCGAGCTGAACTGGGAGGCGCTGGCGGCGGCGCACCTGGGCGCCGAGCCGTCCGAGGCCCCGGTCGCCGCGGACGACCCGCTGTGGTTCTTCTACACCTCCGGCACCACCGGACGGCCCAAGGCCGGCATGCTGACGCACGGGCAGATGGCCTTCGTCGTCGCCAACCACCTGGCCGACCTGATCCCCGGCACCACCGAGCACGACGTCTCGATCGCGGTGGCGCCGCTGTCGCACGGCGCCGGCATCCACGCGCTGCTGAACGTGGCGCGCGGCGCGGCCACGGTGCTGCTGCCCGGCGACAAGCTCGACCCGGCGCAGTTCTGGGAACTGGTGGCGCGCCACCGGGTCAGCAACGTGTTCACGGTGCCCACCATCGTCAAGATGCTGGTCGAGCATCCGTCGGTGCACGCGCACGACCGCTCGTCGCTGCGCTACATGGTCTATGCCGGCGCGCCGATGTACCGCGCCGACCAGCAGCACGCGCTGCGCACGCTGGGCCCGGTGCTGGTGCAGTACTTCGGCCTCGGCGAGGTGACCGGCTGCATCACCGTTCTGCCGCCCTCCATGCATTCGGCCGACGACGATTCGCCCGCCGCCAACGTCGGATCCTGCGGCCGTCCGCGCACGGGCATGGAGGTGGCGATCCTCGACGCGGCCATGCGCCGCGTGCCGGCGGGCGAGGTCGGCGAGATCTGCTGTCGCGGGCCCGCCGTGTTCGCGGGCTACCACGACAACCCCGAGGCCACCGCCCAGGCCCTGCGGGGCGGCTGGTTCCACACCGGCGACCTGGGCCGCGTCGACGTGCGCGGGCTGCTCTACATCACCGGCCGCGAGTCCGACATGTACATCTCCGGCGGGTCCAACGTCTACCCGCGCGAGGTCGAGGAGGTGCTGCTGACGCATCCCGCCGTCGCCGAGGTGGCGGTGCTGGGCATCCCCGACCCGAAGTGGGGCGAGGTGGGCGTGGCGGTGGTCGTCGTGCGGCCTGGCCTGGCCTGCGACGTCGCCACGTTGCTGGCCCACCTGGACGGGCGCTGCGCACGCTACCGCTGGCCGCGCCATGTCGTGTTCTGGGACGCCCTGCCGCGTTCGGGCTACGGCAAGGTGGCCAAGAAGGACATCCGCGAACGACTCTTCGCCAGCGGCGAATTGTGGGAATCCACAGGCCTGGGGAAGACGAGGCAGTCCGCGCCGGCCTGAGCCTTCACAATCGACTGCACAAGCGATTCGCGGCCGCCACCAGAGGCGTCGCCGCGGGCGACGAGATCAACGACAACACCGGAGACAACCGCATGCAACTCACCCGCCGCCAGATCCTCGCAGGCGCCGCCGGCAGCCTCGCCGTGCCCTCGATGGGCGCGTTCGCGCAGAAGGCCGAGTTCACGTACAAGTACGCGAACAACCTGCCGCTGACCCACCCGATGAACCTGCGCGCCAAGGAGATGGCCGACGCGATCCGCGCCGAGACCAAGGGCCGCGTCGACATCCAGATCTATCCGAACAACCAGCTCGGCTCCGACTCCGACATGCTCAGCCAGCTGCGCTCGGGCGGCATCGAGTTCTTCACGCTGTCCGGCCTGATCCTGGGCCAGCTCGTGCCGGCCTCGCAGATCAGCGGCGTGGGCTTCGCGTTCCCCAACTACGACACGGTGTGGAAGGCGATGGACGGCGAGCTCGGCGCCTGGATCCGCGCCCAGATCCTGAAGAAGGACCTGGTGGCGATGGACAGGATCTGGGACAACGGCTTCCGCCAGACCACCTCGTCGAGCAAGCCCATCGTCACGCCGGAAGACTTCAAGGGCTTCAAGATCCGCGTGCCGGTGTCGCCGCTGTGGACCTCGATGTTCAAGGCCTTCGACGCCGCGCCCGCCTCGATCAACTTCGCCGAGGTCTATTCGTCGCTGCAGACGAAGATCGTCGAGGGCGAGGAGAACCCGCTGGCCATCATCGCCACGGCCAAGCTCTACGAGGTGCAGAAGTACTGCTCGCTGACCAACCACATGTGGGACGGCTTCTGGTTCCTGGCCAACAAGAAGGCCTGGGACAAGCTGCCGCCCGACCTGCAGGCCATCGTCGCGAAGAACATCAACGCCGCCGGCCTGAAGGAACGCGCCGACGTCGCCGAGCTCAACGCCAGCCTGCAGAAGGACCTGACCGCCAAGGGCATGGTCTTCAACGCCACCAAGGCCGACCTGTTCCGCGACCACCTGCGCAAGGCCGGCTTCTACAGCGAGTGGAAGACGAAGTTCGGCGACGAAGGGTGGGCGGTGCTCGAGCGCAGCGTCGGCAAGCTGTCGTGAGAAAGCCGGTCCGGCTCGACGAGCTGGCGCTGGCGCCGGTGCGCGACGCCTTCGGCCATGCGCTGCCCGAGGCCGCCAACGGCCCGGTCATCACGCAGACCAGCGCCGCGCGCGGCTGGCTCGCACGCATCGAATGGGCGCTGGGCTGGCTGGTGGAAGTGCCGGCGGCGCTGCTGGTGGTGGCCGACATCGTCGTGCTGCTGGCCGGCGTCGTCGCGCGCTTCGTGCTGCACAGCCCGCTCGTCTGGTCGGACGAACTCGCCTCCATCCTGTTCCTGTGGCTGGCGATGTTCGGCTCGGTCGTCGCGCTGCGGCGCGGCGAGCACATGCGCATGACGGCCATCGTGGCCCGGCTGGGCCCCGGCGGCCGCGCGCTGATGGAGGCCGTGGCCACCTGCGCCTGCCTGGCGTTCCTGGCCATGGTCCTCGGCCCCGCCTGGGAGCATGCGCGCGACGAGGCCGACATCACCACGCCGGCCCTCGAGATCTCCAACCTGTGGCGCGAGATCGCGATGCCCATCGGCGTCGCGCTGATGGGCGCGTTCGCGCTGCTGCGCCTGCTGCGCGAGGCGAGCGCGAAGCACATCGCCGCCGCGCTGGTGCTGGTGGGCGGCCTGTGCGCCGCGTTCTGGTTCGGGCGCGCCGCGTTCGAGGACCTGGGCCGGCTGAACCTGCTGGTCTTCTTCGTCGGCATCGCCGCGGGCAGCGTGCTGGCGGGCATCCCGATCGCGTTCGCGTTCGGCCTGGGCACCTTCGGCTACCTTGCGCTGGCCACCGGCACGCCGATGCCGGTGATCGTCGGCCGCATGGACGAGGGCATGTCGCACCTGATCCTGCTGGCGGTGCCGCTGTTCGTGTTCCTGGGCCAGCTGCTCGAGGCCACCGGCATGGCGCGCGCGATGGTCGCCTTCCTGGCCGGACTGCTGGGCCATGTGCGCGGCGGCCTGTCGTACGTGCTGGTCGGCGCGATGTACCTGGTCTCGGGCATCTCCGGCGCCAAGGCCGCCGACATGGCCGCCGTGGCGCCGGCGCTGTTCCCCGAGATGAAGGCACGCGGTGCCGACGAGGGCGAGCTGGTCGCGCTGCTGGCGGCCACCGGCGCGCAGACCGAGACGGTGCCGCCCAGCCTGGTGCTGATCACCATCGGCTCGGTCACCGGCGTGTCCATCGCCGCGCTGTTCACCGGCGGCCTGCTGCCCGCGCTGGTGGTGGGGCTGATCCTGTGCGCGGTGGTGGGCTGGCGCAGCCGCGGCGAGGACCGCAGCCACGTGCAGCGCACGTCCTGGCGCACCAACCTCCGGCTGTTCGGCTTCGCGTTCCCCGCGCTGGCGCTGCCGTTCCTGATCCGCGCCGCGGTGGTCGAGGGCGTGGCCACGGCCACCGAGGTGTCGACCATCGGCATCGTCTACGCACTGCTGGTGGGCGCCTTCGTCTACCGCCAGATGCGCTGGCGCCACCTGGGCCGCATGCTGGTGGGCACGGCGGCGCTGTCGGGCGCGATCCTGCTGATCATCGGCACCGCCACCGCGATGGCCTGGGGCCTGACGCAATCGGGCTTCTCGGGCTGGCTGGCGGGCACGATGGCGGCGATGCCGGGCGGCGCGCCGATGTTCCTGGCCGTCTCCATCGTCGCCTTCGTGGTGCTCGGCTCGGTGCTGGAAGGCATTCCCGCGATGGTGCTGTTCGGCCCGCTGCTGTTTCCCATCGCCCGCCAGCTGGGCATCCACGACGTGCACTACGCGATGGTGGCCACGCTGGCCATGGGCCTGGGCCTGTTCGCGCCGCCGCTGGGGGTGGGCTACTACGCCGCCTGCGCCATCGCCCGCGTGAACCCCGACCGCGGCATCCGGCCGATGCTGCGCTACATGCTGGCGCTGCTCGTCGGCACCCTCATCGTCGCGGCGGTGCCGTGGTTGTCGATCGGGTTCCTGTAGGCGCTTGCGGCTGGGATTGGCGTTGGCGTGCGCGGTGAGCCTGCGGCGCTGGATGCTTCGCCGGGTGGCGAGGCGGTTGGTGTGAGGCTGGCGCTCGGAGACCTCGCGTCGCGGGGCGGGTGGGGGTTCCTGTTTCGCTCATGCGTCCGCGGTCGGCTGCGGCCTGCGGCCTCCGCGCGACTGCGCTGCGGTGCTCGGCCCCCAGGGCTTCGTCGCAAGGTCGGCGCGTAGCAGGCCTGTACCGACGGCTCGCCGCACAGCGCGCCTCGTGCTCCTCGGCCTCGCTGCGCTCGGCAACCCTGGGCGCCTGCGCTCCTCGCCGCTCCCGAATTCGCGAAACAGGAACCCCCACCCACCCCGCTCGTCAACGTTCCTCGCTGGGCTGGAAGGAAGACAGACAAGTGCGCTCGCGCAGGCGAGCGAGTCGTCGTTCACGGCATGCGGAGAGGGTCGCGCCACGGGACGCGATGGCGCACACAGGTTCCAGGCGCGAGCCCGCGCAAAGGTCACGCGCGATTGGCGTTCACGGCAGACGCGAAGCGGTGCTCCGCGGGGCGCGATGGTGTGCACAGGCTCCCTGCGCGAGCTCGAGCAATGGCCGCCCGCGCTCGGCGTCCACCGCCTGCGGACAGGGTCGCCACGGCACGCGCTGGCGCGCACAAATTCCAGGCGCGAGCTCGCGCAATGGCCGCACGGGCCTGAGGTTCATGCTCGCCTGCGCGAGCGCACTTCAATGTCTTTTCCACAAAGCGAGGAGACGTCGTCGAGCGGGGTGGCGGGGCTTGCCGTCTCGCGAATTCGGAAGCGGCGAGGAGCGCAGGTACCCAGGGTTGCCGAGCGCAGCGAGGCCGAGGAGCACGAGGCGCGCTGTGCGGCGGGCCGTTGGTACAGGCTTGCTACGCGCCGAGCTTGCGACGAAGCCCTGGGGGCCGAGCACCGCAGCGCAGTCGCGCGGAGGCCGCAGGCCGCAGCCGACCGCGGACGCATGAGCGAGACGGCAACCCCCGCCGCCCCGCGTCGCGCGCCTCTCCGAGCGCCGCTCGCCCCGCTTCGCCGCCCTCGGCGAAGCGCCAGCGCCAGAGCCAGCGCCAGAGCCAGCGCCGAGCACCGCACCGCACCGCACCGCAGCGCAGCGCAGCGCAGTCGCGCGAAGGCCGCAGGCCATAGGCCATAGGCCATAGGCCGTAGCCGACGCATGAGAGAAACAGAAACCTCCACCTACCCCGCGACGCGAGGTTTCCGGTCGCCTGCCGCTCGCCAACCGCTTCGCCCCTGGCGAAGCGCGCAGCGCCGCAGGCTCACCGCGCAGCCGGGGCCACGGGAGCGTCTCAGCGCGAGGGTGTCGGCTCGCCGCAGCGCCGGCGCAGGAACTGGCCCGCCACGAACAGGTCCCGCTCGATCGCGCGGCGGGCGGCGGCGCTGTCGCGGACGGCCAGTGCGCGCAGCAGGTCCTCGTGCGCATCGTTGAGCACGGCGGGTGCCGCGGCCTCCTCGAACAGCTGGTTGGACAGCGGCCCGATGCGCAGCCACACCGTCTCGATCAGCGCCATCAGCAGGGGCGATCCGGCGGCGCGGTACAGGCGCACGTGGAAGTCCTCGTTGACCGCCAGGTAGGTCTTGGCGTCGAGCGCGCGCAGCGCGGCGGCCATGCGCGCGGACTCCCCGCGCAGCGCGTCGAGGTCGGCGGCGGACAGGCGCAGCGCGCCGCGCTCGGCGGCCTCGCCCTCGAGCAGCAGCCGGGTCTGCAGCACGTCGTCGAACTCGGCGCGCGACAGCCGCGGCACCGCCACGCCGCGGTTCGGGCTGTAGGTGAGCGCGCCCTCGGCGGCCAGGCGCTGCAGCGCCGCGCGCACCGGCATCAGGCCGACGCCCAGCTCGGCGGCCACGTCGCGCAGCTTCAGCCGCTCGCCGGGCAGGAAGCGGCCCACGGTGACCCAGTGGCGCAGCGTCTCGTAGGTCTGCTGTTCGCGGGTCATGCGCGCAGGCCGGCCAGCACGTCGTCGAAGGCGGCCAGCAGGCGGTCGACGTCGGCGTCGCTGGTGACCGGGCTGGCCAGCAGCATGTTGTGGAACGGCGTGATCATGACGCCGCGATTGAGCAGCGCCAGGTGGACGAGGTGCTCCAGAGGGGGGTGCGCCAGCGCGTCGGCCTCGCTGCCGTTGCGCGGCGGGCGCGGGCCGAACTGGAACTCGCAGCGCGCACCCACCTGCGTCACGCACCAGGCCAGGCCATGGCGCGCGATGGCTTCACGCAGCCCGTCGGCCACCTGCGTGCAGCAGGCCGTCATGCGCTCATGGGCGGCCGGCGTCGCCACCTCGGCCAGCGTGGCGCGCAACGCCGCCATCGCCAGCATGTTGGCGGTCAGCGTGGTGCCGATGCCCGAGTGCCCGGGGGGCGCGGCGCGCTTGGCGGCCGCGGCGCGCGCGGCCAGATCCTCGCTGAAGCCGTAGACGGCGCACGGCACGCCGCCGCCGATCGGCTTGCCCAGCACCAGCGCGTCGGGCGCCAGGCCGTGGGCGCGCGCGTAGCCGCCCACGCCGCTGCTGAGGGTGTGGGTCTCGTCGAGCACCAGCAGCGCGCCGTGGGCGCGGATCAGCGCCTGCGCCCGCGTCCAGTAGTCGGGTTCGGGCAGCACCATGCCGATGTTGGTCATCACCGGCTCGGCCAGCACGCAGGCGACGTCGCCCGCGGCCAGCGCGGCCTCCAGCGCCGCGAGGTCGTTGAACTCGACGACCGTGGTGTGCAGCGTCAGGTCGTGCACCTGGCCGAGCAGGCTGTCGCGCGCGCGCGGCCGGCCGTCGACCAGGTCGACGAACACGTCGTCCACGGTGCCGTGGTAGCAACCGTTGAAAACGACCAGCCGCCGGCGGCCGGTGGCGGCGCGCACCCAGCGCAGCAGGAAGCGGTTGGCGTCGCTGGCGGTCATCGCGCTCTGCCAGAACGGCAGGCCGAAGCGGCGCGCCAGTTCCTCGCCCACCCAGGCGGCGTCCTCGGTGGGCAGCATCGTGCTGCAGCCGCGCGCCATCTGCGCGCCCACGGCGGCGGCGACGGCGGGGTTGGCGTGGCCGAACATGGCGCCGGTGTCGCCCAGGCAGAAGTCCACCCGTTCGTGGCCGTCGACGTCGGTCACGTGCGCGCCGCGAGCCTGGGCCACGTGCAGCGCGAACGGCGTCGCCCAGTCGTTCATCCAGTGCAGCGGCGCACCCAGCAGCCAGTGGCGCGCGGTGCGCTCGGCGAGCGCCCGCGAGCGCGGGTTGTCGGCGACGAAACGCGCGCGCTCGGCGGCCGCGAAGCGGGCCAGCCGGTCGGCGTCGAGGCCCGCGGGGACCGGCGTGCTCGCGCTCATACCAGCAGCAGCAGGTGTTCGCGCTCCCAGGAACTGATCACGCGGTTGTAGGTGGCGTACTCGAGCTCCTTGACGGCGCAGAAGGCCTTGACGAACAAGGGCCCCAGCACGTCCGACAGCGCCTCGCACCCGCGCATGCGGGCGATGGCGTCCTCGAGGTGGCGCGGCAGCTCGTGGTCGAGATCCCAGGCGCTGCTGGCCATCGCGTCCGAGGGCGCGAGGCGCTCCATCATGCCGAGGTAGCCGCAGGCCAGCGTGGCGGCCATCGCCAGGTACGGGTTGACGTCGACGCCGGGCACCCGGTTCTCGACGCGGCGCGCGGCCGGCGCCGACTCCGGCACCCGGATCCCGCAGGTGCGGTTGTCGTGGCCCCAGCGCACGTTGATCGGCGCCGACATGAAGCGCGACAGCCGGCGGTACGAATTGACGTAGGGCGCGAACATCGGCATCACCAGCGGCACGTACTTCTGCAGGCCGCCGATGTAGTGCGAGAAGTGCGCGCTGGCGCTGCCGTCGGCGTTGGAGAAGATGTTGTGGCCGGTGGCCGCGTCGACGATGCTCTGGTGGATGTGCATCGCGCTGCCCGGCTCGCGCTCCATCGGCTTGGCCATGAAAGTGGCGAAGATGCCGTGGCGCAGCGCCGTCTCGCGCACGGTGCGCTTGAACAGGAACACGCGGTCGGCCAGGTCCATCGGGTCGCCGTGCGAGAAGTTGATCTCCATCTGGCCGGCGCCGGCCTCGTGGATCAGCGTCTCCACGCCGAGCCGGTGGACGCCGCAGAACTGCGACAGTTCCATGAAGAACGGATCGAAGTCGTTGACGGCGTCGATCGAGTACGACTGCCGGCCCGCTTCCGGCTTGCCGGTGCGCCCCAGCGGCGGCTGCAGCGGCTCGTGCGGGTTCTGCTGGCGCGCGACCAGGTAGAACTCCATCTCGGGCGCCACCACCGGCCGCCAGCCCTTGGCCTCGTAGAGCGCCATCACCCGGCGCAGCACGCTGCGCGGCGACAGTTCCACCGGCGAGCCGTCGAACTCGTGGCAGTCGTGGATCACCACGGCCACCGGCTCGGCGGCCCAGGGCACGAGGCGCACCGTGCCGGCGTCGGGCAGGCACACCATGTCGGGGTCGGTCTCGCCCACGTAGGGGCCGTTGTCGGGCTGCTGGCCGTTGACGGTGTTGAGCAGCACGCTCTTGGGAATGCGCATCTCGCCGGAGGCGAGGAACAGGTCCTTGGGCAGGATCTTGCCGCGCGCGATGCCCGTCATGTCGGGGATCACGCACTCCACTTCGTGGATGCGGTGCTGGGTCAGGAAATCGCGCAGGTGGTCGGACATGGGATGCGCGCGGTCGACGGCGCTCCGCTGTGGATGTGATCACAAGTATGGATCAAGTCTCCAGAGCGCTATGGGCCATCACCCAGTGAATGCGTGGGAGATGTGATCACAATCCGGTTCAGAACGGTGCGTCGCCCTCGATCGTCGTGCGGTTCAGGCGCCGCCGCAGGTGGTCGGGCGTGCCGGCGGCCAGGTGCATCAGCGAGCGGTTGTCCCAGAACACCATGTCGCCCGGCTGCCAGCGGTGGCGGTAGACGAACTCGGATCGCGTCGAGTGCGCGAACAGCGCCGCCAGCAGGTCGCGGCTCTCGTCCTCGGGCACGTCCAGCACGCGCGTGGTGAAGTGCTCGCTGACGAACAGGGCCGGGCGGCCGGTCTCCGGGTGGGTGCGCACGATGGGCTGGGCCACCGGCGGCACCGCGGCGACCTGGGCCGGGGTCAGGTCGGGCCGCCACGGGTTGCGCTTCTGCAGCTCGGCGTACTTGCACAGGTACCAGTGCTCGGCGCGCCGGCCCGCGATGGCCGTGCGCAGTGCCGCGGGCAGGGCGTCGAACGCGCGGTGCTGGTTGGCGAACAGCGTGTCGCCGCCCTCGGCGGGCAGTTCCTGCGCGTGCAGCATCGAGCCCAGGCTGGGCGTGGGCAGGTAGGAGAGATCGGAATGCCAGTAGGCGCCGGCGTCGCCGAGGCCGATCGGCCTGCCGTCCGCCTTGATGTTGGAGATCACCAGCACCTCGGGATGGCCCGCCAGCGCGAACTGGCTGAGCACATGGCGCTGCAGCGGTCCGAAGCGGCGGCTGAACGCCACCTGCTGGTCGGGCGTGATGTCCATGTCGCGGAACACCAGCACGTGGTGGTCGAGGTGGGCGCGGTGGATGCGCGCGAAGTCGGCCTCCGACAGCGGGCGCACGAGGTCGAGCCCGATCACTTCGGCGCCGCAGGGGGCGTCGAACGGGCGGATGACGAGGTCGGAGGCGAAGGCGGACGAGACGGCGGGCATGGCCGAAGATAGCGCAGCGCGGGCCGCTGCGCACGCATAAGCAAGCAGGGCGGCCGCATGGCGTGCGGCGTCCGTTGCCGTGCCGACAATGAAAAACGGCCACCGTCGGTGGCCGTTCCCAGTGTGCGCGTCCGCTCAGTGACCGGACGAGCCCGAGGCGCCCAGGCCCGTTTCCGAACGCACCTGCTGCGCCGGGAACGCGGCGCGCTCGGCGGCGGCCTGCTTGCTGCGATCGAGCATCGAGACCACGTAGATGGCCACGAACGCGATCGTCATCGAGAACAGCGCCGGCGAGGTGTACGGGAACCAGGCCGAGCCCTTCGGGTTGCCCAGCGTGACTTCCCACACCGACGGCGAGACCACCGTCAGGCCCACCGACGAGGCCAGGCCCAGGAAGCCGCCGGTCACCGCGCCGCGCGTCGTGCAATCCTTCCACAGCACCGACATGAACAGCACGGGGAAGTTGGCCGATGCCGCGATCGCGAACGCGAGCGAGACCATGAACGCGATGTTCTGCTTCTCGAACGCGATGCCCAGCACCACCGCCACGATGCCCAGGGCGACCGTGGTGACGCGCGAGACGCGCAGCTCGGAGGCGCTGTCGGCCTTGCCCTTCTTGAACAGCGTCGCATACAGGTCGTGCGATACGGCCGAGGCGCCCGACAGCGTCAGGCCGGCCACCACCGCGAGGATGGTCGCGAACGCCACCGCCGAGATGAAGCCGTAGAACACGTCGCCGCCGACCGTCTTGGCCACCAGCACCGCAGCCATGTTGGCCGTGCCCGCGCCGCCCTTGATCACGCCCTTGACCGTGTCGGCCATCTCGGGGTTGGTGAGCACCAGCGTGATCGCGCCGAAGCCGATGATGAAGATCAGCACGTAGAAGTAGCCGATCCAGGTCGTCGCCCACAGCACCGACTTGCGGGCCTGCTTCGCGTCAGGCACCGTGAAGAAGCGCATCAGGATGTGCGGCAGGCCGGCGGTGCCGAACATCAGCGCCATGCCGAAGCTGATCGCCGAGATCGGATCCTTGACGAAGCCGCCCGGACGCATGATGCCGCCGCCGATCTTGGCGGCCTCCTCGGGCGTCTTGCCCGCGGCCGAGGCGATCAGCGTCTTCACTTCGACGCTCCTGGCGAACAGCCGTTCGGGCGAGAAGCCGAACTGCGCGAGCACCATGAAGGCCATGAAGGTGACGCCGGCCAACAGCATGCAGGCCTTGATGATCTGCACCCAGGTGGTGGCCGTCATGCCGCCGAACAGCACGTAGACCATCATCAGGGCGCCGACGATGACGACCGCCATCCAGTAGTCGAGCCCGAACAGCAGCTTGACGAGCTGGCCCGCGCCGACCATCTGCGCGATCAGGTAGAACGCAACCACGACCAGCGTGCCCGAGGCCGCGAACGCGCGGATCGGACCCTGCTTGAAGCGGTAGCCGGCGACGTCGGCGAAGGTGAACTTGCCCAGGTTGCGCAGCCGCTCGGCCATCAGGAACGTGATGACGGGCCAGCCCACGAGGAAGCCGATCGAGTAGATCAGGCCGTCGTAGCCGCTGGCCATCACGGCTGCCGAGATGCCCAGGAAAGACGCGGCCGACATGTAGTCGCCCGCGATCGCCAGGCCGTTCTGGAAGCCGGTGATGCCGCCGCCGGCGGTGTAGAAATCGGCAGCCGAGCGCGTGCGCGCCGCCGCCCACTTGGTGATCCACAGCGTGCCCGCGACGAACACCGCGAACATCGAGATGGCGGTCCAGTTGGTCGCCTGCTTGGCGACCTGGCCCAGGTCGGCACCGGCCGCGACGGCCGCGCCGCAAGCGGCGAACGCGGCGAGTGCGAGGAGGAGTCGGAGGCTGCGGCTCATTTCACTTCCTCTTCCAGGATCGCGCGGGTCAGCGCGTCGAATTCGGTGTTCGCACGCCGCACGTACAGCGCGGTGATCAGGATCGTGAAGACGATCACCCCCATGCCGATCGGGATGCCGACGGTCGTCACGCCGTCGCCGATGGGCTGCGACAGGAAGGGCTTGTTGAACGCGATCAACGCGATGTAGCCGTAGTACACGACGAGCATGCACGCGGCGAGCAGCCAGCCGAAGCCGTTGCGCTTGCGTCGAAGCTCGTGGTACTTGGGATTGGCCAGGATGCGGTCGGTCACCGGATCGGACATGGAAGAGTCTCCTGATGTAATTTGAGGTCTGAACGCGCGGAGTGTGGCGGTGCTCACTGACCGCCGTCTTACCGGCGCGCGATTTCGATGCAACTGGCTTGATCGCGATCAGTCCAGCGTCAGCCGGGCCGGCGATGATGCGTCCACCGTGCCGAACGCCTTCAATTTCTCCGCCTCGCCCTTCGACTGCCTCGGCGGCGACGAACGGCGCCTGGTGCGCGACAGCGTGGACATCGCCTACTTCCGCGCCGGCGCCACCATCCTGGAGCCGGGCAGCGCGCCGCAGCACCTGTTCGTAACGATCAAGGGGCTGGTGCACCAGCTCGATGGCGGCGCGGTCGTGGCCAGCTACGGGCCCGACGACTGCTTCGACGGGCGCGCGCTGGTCGCGGGCAAGGCCAGCAGCCTGTTCGTCGCGGCCGAGGAGGTGCTGCTGTACCAGATCGCCAGGCCGGCGGTCAGCGAGCTGATCTCGCGCAACGCCACCTTCGGTGCGCTGCTGTTCGCCGACCTGTCCCAGAAGCTCAGCGCGCTCGCCGAGCACGGGCCGAAGCACCAGTTGCAGTCGCTGGCGATGGCGCGTGTCGAGCAGGCGTTCATCCGCCCGGCGCTCGTCGTCGACGCCGCGGACGACATCGTCACGGTCGTCAAGCTGTTCCACGCGAAGCGCACCGGCAACGTGCTGGTGCGCGACACCTCCACCGATCCGCCGCGCCTGGGCATCTTCACCACCACCGGCCTGCAGCGCGCGATCCTCGACGGCACGCCGCTCGACCAATTGCCCGTAGGCCGGATCGCGACCTTCCCGCTGGTCACCGTCAAGCCGGGCGAGGCCTTGTTCGACGCGCTCGCGCTGATGATCCGCCACGGCGTGCACCGCCTGGTCGTCGCCGACGGCGAACGCATCGTCGGCTTCCTGGAGCAGCTCGACCTGCTCAGCTTCCTCTCGAACCATTCCTACCTGATCACGCTGCAGATCCTGCAGGCCGAGGACACCGCCGCGCTCGCCGCCGCGGCCGAGGCGATCAACAAGCTGATCGCGCTGCTGTGGCGCAACGGCACCCGGGTGGCGATGATCGCGCGCCTGGTGCGCGAGCTGAACGACAAGCTCATCGAACGCGCCTGGCAGCTGGTCGCGCCGCCGGAGCTGGTGGCCAACAGCTGCCTGTTCGTGATGGGCAGCGAAGGCCGCGGCGAGCAGCTGCTCAAGACCGACCAGGACAACGGCCTGGTGCTGCGCGACGGCTACGCGCCGCCGGCCGACCTCGACGCGATCTGCGTGCGCTTCTCGCAGGCGCTGGCCGATTTCGGCTACCCGGAATGCCCGGGCGGCATCATGGTGCGCAACCCGCAATGGCGCCACGGCGAGCACGAGTTCGCCCAGACGGTGCGCCGCTGGCTGCTGATGCCCGACGCCGAGAGCCTGATGGCGCTGGCCATCTTCATCGACGCGCACGCCGTCTGCGGCGACCGCGCGCTGCTCGAGTCGGTGCGCGCGTCGGTGTTCGAGCTGGTGTCGGGCAACGACGTGCTGATCGGACGCTTCGCCGCGGCGATCGACTCCTTCGAGGATGGCAACGGCTGGTGGACGCGGCTGATCTCGCTGACCACCGGCAGCAGCGAGGAGCTGGACTTGAAGAAGGCCGGCCTGTTCCCGCTGGTGCACGGCGTGCGCAGCCTCGCGCTGGAAGCCCGGCTGGCGGTCACCGGCACGGTCGAACGCATCGACGCGCTGCTGGCGCTCGGACGCCTGCCGGCCGACCTCGCCCCCGACCTCGTCGAATGCCTGCACTTCCTGATGGGCCTGCGCCTGAAGGTGGGCCTGGACGCGATGGACGCCGGCCAGCGCGACGCCAACGGCCGCATGGTGGTGCTCGGCCGCGTCGGCCAGCTCGACCGCGACCTGCTCAAGGACGCGCTGGCCATCGTCAAGCGCTTCAAGGCGCTGCTGCGGCAGCGCTATCGGCTGGACGCGTTGTGACCTCGTGGTGGCGCGCGCTCAAGCGCGAGTGGCTGCTGTACCACCTGGGGGACCCGCGTTTTCGCTTCATGTGGGACGACCCGCCCGCCGACGAGTGGGTGGCGCTCGATTGCGAGACGACGGGCCTCAACACCCACCGCGACGAAATCATCTCGATCGGTGCGCTGCGCATCGTCGGCGACCGGCTGATGACCAGCGAGCGCCTGGAGCTGCTGGTCCGGCCGAGCCGCCCGATCTCGCCCGAGAGCGTGCGCGTGCACGGGTTGCGCGAGAGCGACGTCGCCGGCGGCCTCGCGCCCGACGACGCGCTGATGCAGCTGATGCGCTTCATCGGCAGCCGCCCGCTGGTGGGCTACTACCTCGAGTTCGACCTGGCCATGATCGACCGCGCCGTGTTCCCGATGCTGGGCATGGGGCTGCCGCAGGAACGCATCGAGGTGTCCTCGCTGTACTACGAATACAAGCGGCGGCAGTTGCCGCCGTACCGCCAGGCCGAAAGCATCGACCTGCGCTTCGCGACCTTGATGAAGGATCTCGACCTGCCGCAGCGCGCCGCGCACGACGCGTTGAACGACGCGGTGATGGCGGGGCTGGCGTTCGTCAAGCTGCGCCACCTGCTCGCGGACGGCTGAGCCTCAGGTCTTCAGCCGCTCCAGGGCCTGCGCCACGGTCTGGACGGTGCGTTCCACGTTGCGCAGCTTCTCGAGGCCGAACAGGCCGATGCGGAACGTGGAGAAGTCCGGCCCCTCGTCGCACTGCAGCGGCACGCCGGCGGCCGTCTGCAGGCCCAGCGCGGCGAACGCCTTGCCGCTCTTGATGTCGGGGTCGGACGTGTAGCTGACCAGCACCCCCGGCGATTGCCAGCCCGGCGCCGCGACGCTGGCGAAGCCCTTGGCCTGCAGCAGCTCGCGGATGCGCTGGCCCTGGTCCACCTGCGCCTGGCGCAGCACCTCCAGCCCGGCGTCCACCGTCTCGCGCATCGTGTCGCGCAGGCGCAGCAGCGCATCGGTGGGCAGGGTGGCGTGGTAGGCGTGGCCGCCGCCTTCGTAGGTCTCCATGATCTGCAGCCAGCGCTTGAGGTCGCAGGCGAAGCTGGTGCTGGTCGTGGCATCGATGCGCTGGCGCGCGCGTTCGCTCAGGGCGACCAGCGCGCCGCAGGGCGAACTGCTCCAGCCCTTCTGCGGCGCGCTCACCAGCACGTCGACCTCGCAGGCGTCCATGTCGACCCACAGCGCGCCGGAGGCGATGCAGTCCAGCACGAACAGGCCGCCCACTTCGTGCACCGCTGCGCCCACCGCGCGCAGGTAGTCGTCGCCCAGCAGCATGCCGCTGGCGGTCTCGACGTGGGGCGCGAAGACGACCGCGGGTCGTTCGGTGCGAATTTCCGCCAGCACCTCCTCCAGCGGGGCGGGGGCGAACGGCGCGGTGGCGCCGGCGCCGACCCGGCGCGCCTTGAGCACCCGCTCCTGGGCCGGGATCCGACCCATCTCGAGGATCTGCGACCAGCGGTAGCTGAACCAGCCGTTGCGCAGCACGAGCACCTTCTGCCCCGTGGCGAACTGGCGGGCCACGGCTTCCATGCCGTAGCTGCCGCTGCCCGGCACGACGACGGCGGAACGCGCGTGGTAGACCTGCTTGAGCAGGGCCGCGATGTCGCGCATGACGCCCTGGAACTTCGCGCTCATGTGGTTGAGCGAGCGGTCGGTGTAGACCACCGAGAATTCGAGCAGTCCGTCGGGGTCGACGTCGGGTAGCAGTCCGGGCATGGGTGTCTCCTTGGGCCTCGGCGTCGGCGGTCGTTCGCGGGGCGGCGCCTGCCATTTTCCGCGCCGTCCGGGCACGCCGCCATTGTGCCGTGCCCGGGGGGAGCGGGCACCGGGGGGCGCGGATTTGCGTCTACAGTGACGCACACGGCAGCGGCGTTCTCTCCGCAGGACGCCCGGCGGGCGGGCCACCGATGGCCCGCCTGGGCGCCTCGACCGCCGCCGATGCGCCTGCCGACGTCTTTCGCCCACCGCTCCAAGGAGACCTCGATGACCGAACGCAGCCTGCACGGCAAGACCCTGCTGATCACCGGTGCCTCGCGCGGCATCGGCCTGGCCATCGCCTGCCGCGCCGCCCGCGACGGCGCGAACGTGGCCTTGCTCGCCAAGACCACCGAGCCCAACCCCAAGCTGCCCGGCACCCTGTCGTCGGCGGCCGCGGCGGTGGAGGCCGCCGGCGGGCAGGCCCTGCCGCTGCGCACCGACATCCGCGACGACGCCGCCATCGCCGAGGCCGTGCGCGCCACGGTGGAACGCTTCGGCGGCATCGACATCCTGGTCAACAACGCCAGCGCCATCAGCCTCACGCCGACCGCCGACACGCCCATGAAGCGCTTCGACCTGATGTTCGGCGTCAACGTGCGCGGCACCTACGCCTGCACGCAGGCCTGCCTGCCGCACCTGCGCGCCAGCGCCCAGGCGGGCCGCGCGCCGCAGGTGCTGACGATGTCGCCGCCGCTGAACCTGGACGCCCGCTGGTTCGCGCCGCACGTGGCCTACACGATGGCCAAGTACGGCATGAGCCAATGCACGCTGGGCCACGCCGCGGAATTCCGTCGCTTCGGGATCGCCGTCAACAGCCTGTGGCCGCGCACCGCCATCGCCACCGCGGCGCTGCAGATGATCCCGGGCATGGACCTGTCCCAGTGCCGCCGGCCCGAGATCATGGCCGATGCGGCCTGGGCCCTGCTCACCCGGGGCGCCATGCACGACACGGGACGCTTCTTCGTCGACGAGGACGTCCTGCGGGCCGAAGGCGCGAGCGACCTCGACGCCTACGCCGTGCTGCCGGGCACCGTCAACTTCATTCCGGACCTGTTCCTGGATTGACCGACGCCGTCCCGGCGCGGGAACGGGTGCGCTAGCATCGGCCGATGAATGCCGACGAACTGCGCGAACTGCAGGCGCCCCTCAAGGCGCGCTACAAGACCGATCCCGACGCGGCGCGGCACACCTTCCGGGCCGTCGGCGAACTGCTGCCCGACCGGCCGTCGGTCCGCATCGACACCGCGTTCGCGCGCTACGACGCCGGCCTGCACGAGAAGGCGGGCGGCAGCGGCACCGAGGCCTGCTCGGGCGACCTGCTGCTGGAGTCGCTGGTCGCCTGCGCCGGCGTCACCTTCAACGTGGTGGCCACGGCGCTGGGCATCCGCTTCCGCTCGGCCCGGGTGGTGGTCGAAGGCGAGGGCGACTTCCGCGGCACGCTGGGGCTCGCCAAGGACGTGCCGGTCGGCCTGGCCGACATCCGCCTGCGCTTCGAGGTCGACACCGATGCCGGCGACGAGCAGCTCGCCACCTTGCTGAAGCTGACCGAACGCTATTGCGTGATCTTGCAGACCCTGCGCTCCCCGCCGCGGCTGTCGGCCGGGGTGCAACGCAGCAAGGGCTGAGGGCGCGGCCGCGCGCCTGCGCCAGTCGTTCGAGCAGACCGACTGGCCCGCCGCGGTGCCGCGGCTGGGCGCGCTGACCGCGAGCCTGGGCGTGACCCAGGTGGGCGCCGACGAGGGCGGCGTTCAGGACGCCGGCGCCAGCGGCAGCTCCTGCCACGAGCTGACCGGCGGCAGCTGCGCCGCCCGCAGCAGCAGCGCGTCGACGCTGCGCACGCCGAGCTTGTCGCGGATGGCCTGGATCTGCGCGCCCACCGCCGACAGCGCCACGCCGTGGTCGAGGGCGATCTCGTGCGCCGTGCGGCCGTCGACCAGCGCGCGCAGCACGCGCTGCTCGGCCGGCGTCAGCCCGCCCTCGAGGGCCAGCATCTGCAGGCCGAGGGGGCTGCACAGCGCGCGGCGGCCCAGCATCACCAGCGCGCACGGGTCGTCGTCGGATTCGACGTAGACCGGCATCACGACCACGCGCAGCGGGTCGCTTTCGGGCCCCACCATCAGCATGCGGGTGCGCCGCGCGGCGACCGCCTCGCGCACCGCGTGCTCGAACTCGAAGCGCAGCGAGGCCTCGCAGACCACGCGGCCCCCGGCCAGCCAGAGGGCGCCGCCATGGGCGAGCTCGCGCCGACCCGCCCGGTTGGCGTGCAGCAGCTCCCCTTCGCCCGTGCAGGCGACCAGGCCGCAGTCGATCTGGTCGAGCAGCGCCGGCACCAGCGCCTCCATCGAGTAGCGCGGGGTGGGCGCGCAAGTGGCCCGGGCCCGATGCGGCGCGCGGGCGGCGGCGGCCGAGGCGGAACGTTCGATGAGGTGCAGCATGGGGGACTCCTTCATGGTTTTTGCTAGGGTGGCCCCGCGTTGCCGGCGCGGTTCGCCGGCGTCGCAGGGCTTGGATCCAATGTCGGAGATCGTGCCGGCGAAGTCCTGGATCGTCCCTAAAGGCGTCCCTAAGGATTCCTAAACCTGCGTGGCCGGCGCCCTCCTGGCGATTCCGGGATTTACGGGAGGGGGCGGCCTCTGGCACACTCGGGCCCGTCACCGGAAGGCAGACGATGCCGTTCGCCGGGAACAACCAAGAGGATCGGATGGCAACCAAGCCCACGTCGCCCAAGAAGGCAGCGCCTGTGAAGAAGGCCAAGTCGGCCGCCAAGGCGCCCAAGACCGCCAAGTCGGTGAACAAGCCCGTCGGCCCCAAGGGCCGCCTGCCGCTGGTCAAGGTCACGGTGACCTACCAGGTCGGTGACAACACCACGGCCGAATTCACGATCGACAGCGGCAAGCTGCTCGATCGGGACTTCCAGCTCAAGCTCGAGAAGTTCATCGCCGAGGCCTCGGACAGCAAGGTCTACGTGGCGGCCAGCGGCGAATGGAAGCTCAACGGCGACGACAAGTGAGCTGCGGGCAGTGGCGCCGTGCAACCTGACGGCGTCGCACCGCCTGAGCTCCAGCCTCCGGCTGGAGTCGCCTGAGGCCACCTGCGAGCGCGCCGCCCGGCTGATGCCCCGATTCGGCATCAGCCGGGTCACCGACATCACCCGCCTGGACAAGCTGGGGCTGCCCGTCCACGCCCGCGTGCTTTCGCGGACGGGGCTTACGCATGCACGCGGGAGATCGGGTCTCCGATGAGGTGCTGGTGGAGGCCCCGGCGCATTTTCCTGCTTTCCGCGACGCAAACCCGCAAGCACTTTGTCAGGCGCCACATTCTGGGCACCAAGGCTGGCGAATCGCGATCCACCGACCTGGACGCCGCAGCGCGACGTCTGCGAAAAAAAGGGGGACGGTTCGTCCGGTGCTCAAATGCATGAGCCCGGCGCGGGACATGTTGGGAAATGCAGTACTCCCTGCAAGGCGGCGTAGGGCATACTTGAATTCCGATCCGAACGGCCACGGGTGTCGTTCTGCAGGAACCACTGACAGAAGGGGATGACAGCCATGTTTTCAACAGTCACGACCGGCCAGACCGAATTCACGATTGACGGCGCCAAGTGCCGCGACGAGGATTTCGAGGTCAAGCTCGAGAATTTCATTTCGGAGGCTTCTCCTGATAGTGTCTATGTGGCCAGCAATGGCCTGTGGAAAGCGAGCGAAGAGTAACTGCTGCCAGGAATTGTCACGCGTTGTGACGGCGTCGCACCGCCTGAGTTCCAGCCTCCGGCTGGAGTCGCCTGAGGCCACCTGCGAACGCGCCGCCCGACTGATGCCCCGATTCGGCATCAGTCGGGTCACCGACATCACCCGCCTCGACAAGCTGGGGCTGCCGGTCCACGCCAGCGTGCGACCGCGCGGGCAGGGCCTGCGCGTGCACGCGGGCAAGGGCCTGCGCGAGATCGAGTCGCGCGTGGGGGCGCTGATGGAGGCTCTCGAGTTCGCCGCGGCCGACCCGCGGCGCAACCCCGCCGGCCGGCCCCTGTCCCTCGCGGCGCTGCAGGCGAGCTGGGCCGGCGCGTTCCGTTTCATCGACCTCGCGCCGCGTCGCGACGTGCCCGTCGACGGCGCGTCGACGCTGCCTGTCCTCGACTGCGAGGACCTGATCCGCGACGTGGCGACGGCGCTTCCCACCGAGCTGCTGTTCGTCTCCGACGCCAGGCCGACCGTCCCGCCCGTGTTCGGATCGAACACCAATGGCGTCGCCTCCGGCAACTCGCTGGACGAAGCCACGCTGCACGGCCTGCTCGAGGTGCTGGAACGCGACGCGCTGTCGCTCGACCAGGCCCGTAACGCCTCGCGCCGTGTGCGGGACGACAGCCTGCCGTCCCACTTCATCGAGATGGCCGCCGCCTGGCGCCGCCGCGGGGTGCGCCTGGTGGTGCGCCATGTCCCGGGCGACACCGGCCTGCCGTGCTTCAAGGCCTGGCTGATCGAGCCGGAGAGCACCGACATCAACCTGTGCAGCGGCTCCGGCCTGCACCTCGACCGCGAGATCGCCCTCACGCGCGCCATCTGCGAAGCCGCGCAGTCGCGCCTGTCGACGCTGCATGGCGGCCGCGACGACATCGTCGATTTCTACGACAAGTACACGCAGGTCGATCCGGCCCGGCGCCGCGAGCGCGAGGCGCGGCTCGTCGCCACGCTGGAGGACGCCGACGGCGCCATCTCCTTCGGCGACGTGCCGCAGGCGAGCACCGCGGGCCGGTCGCTGCCCGAGCTGCTGGCCGACCTGCTGGAGCGGCTGCGCGGCATCGGGCTGGGCAGCGTGCTGCGCTATCGCTTCGCGGCCGACCTCGATGGCCTGCACGCGCTGCGCATCGTCGTGCCGCGCTGCGAATGCTCGGAGAGCGACCTTCGACGCATGGGCCCGCGGCTGATGGCGGCGGTGATGGATCGTGGCTGAGGTCACCCTGTTCGCCGGGCCGTCGACCCATGGCCTGGATCGCGCGGTGCTGCTGCGCGACGGCGTGCGCCTGCGGCCGCCGGTGCGCCGCGGCGACGTCGAGCTGCTGGTCGAGGCCGCGTCGGCGCCGGGCGTGCTGGTGATCTGCGACGGCGTCTTCCAGAGCGTGCCCGCCGTCTCCCACGCCGAGCTGTGCGCCGCGATCGATGCCGGCTGGCAGGTGTGGGGCGTGTCCAGCATCGGCGCCATCCGCGCCTTCGAGCTGCGCGACGAGGGCATGCGCGGCTTCGGCTATGTGTACGAGCAGCTCGCCCGCCACGCGGACTTCACCGACGACGAGATGTGCCTGCTGCATTTCCCCGAGGATCCCTGGTTTCCGCTGACCGAGGCGCTGGTCAACCTGCGGCACGCGCTGGAGATCCGCGGCGCCGCGCTGGGCATCGCTGAGGACGCCGGGGCCCGCGCCGTGGCCACGCTGACGGCCGCCTGGTTCGGTGACCGCACCCCGGAGTTCGTGCAGGCGGCGCTGGTGGATGCCGGCGTGAGCGCGTCGGCCGCCCAGGCGCTGCTGACCTGGACCGCGGCGAACCGCGTCAAGTCACTCGACCTGCAGCGGCTGATGCAGGCCCGACCCTGGCTCGGCTGAGCCCGGGCGAAACGCCAGCGCCAGGGCCTCGGCGGTCGACAGGGCGGCGCCCATGCGGCAGAGCTCGTCCAGGCGTTCCGCGCCGAACGCGGCCTCGAGCTGGCTGTGCGTGGCGGCGATGGTGGCGGCTTCAGCCCGGCCGGGTGCCTGGTCGCGATCGGCCCGCAGACGATGGCCGAAACCGAGCAACATCGCCGCATTGACCTGCCGCCCCTGTTTCAGGGCGGAACTGGCGAATACGTCGATGACCATCGCGACCAAGCTGGGCAAGGCCGTCAGCGCTGCTCGCGCGGCCTCCTGCGCCTCGGCGAAGCGCCCCAGCTCGATCAGCGCCTGCGCCTGGTTGTTCAGGATGAGGGCGCGGGCCCGCGGCAAGGCTTCGCCGGCCTCGATGTAGTGCGCGGCCAGCTCGGCAACCTCCGCGAAGCGCCGTTCCACTAGCAGCCGATCCGTCAGGTGCGCCCGACAGATGGCGGCGAGTGTCGCGAAGCCCGCGTGGCTTGCCATGTCGTGCAGCGAGCGCAGCCTCGCTACCGTCTTCTCGCCATAGCGTGTTAGCGTGATCGCCGCCATCAGTCGAGTGCGCAACGGCACCTCCTGATCGTCCATCGCCTGCAGGCGCTCGCGGCACTCGCGCGCCTGGGCCTGCGTGCCCGGCCGCGTCTCGTACACGCGGATCAACTGCGCCAGCGCGCGGTACGCGCCATCCGCGTCGCCGATGGCGCTGAAGTCCGCCAGCGCACGTTGCGCGAGCTCGGTGGCCACCTCGCGATTGCCGTCGGCGTAGTGCGCCCAGCACAGCCCCAGGCAGGCCGCCGCGCGCAGCGAGGGCATCGCATCGCCCAGCACGTGCAGCGGCAGGTCGAACAGCAGCACCTCGGCACCCAGGTGCGCGAACGCGTCGATCTGCGCCAGGGCCGCGGTCAGCGAGGCCAGCACGTCGGGCTCGCGGGCGTGGCAGGCCCAGGCGAGGCCGGCGCGCACGTTGTGGCGCTCGGGCACGTAGCGCGCGGACCAGTCGGCGTCGGGCATGCGGCCGGCGTCCACCTGCGCGCTGTCGAACCAGCTCGCCATCACGTGGGCGTGGCGGCGTTGCACGGACGCCATCTCGCCCGAGTCCGCCAACTGCAGCGCGGCGTAGTTGCGCGCGTTCTCCAGCAGGAAGAAGCGCCCCGGCGCGTCCGCGCTGCGCTGGACGAACGACTTGTCGACCAGCGCGTCGAGCAGGTCGATGGCCTGCCATTCGTCCAGCGGCGCGGCGACCTCGTCCGGATCGCAGGCCACGCGCACCATCAGCGCCACGGTGAAGCCGCCCTCGAACGGATGCAGGCGGCGGAACATCTTGCGCTCCAGCGGCGACAGCAGCTCGTGGCTCCAGTCGAACATGCTGCGCAGGGTGTGGTGGCGCGCCAGCGTGCCGCGCACGTCCTTGAGCATGCGCAGCCGCTGTCCCAGCTGGCGATGCACCTCGTCCAGGCCCAGCGTGGCCACGCGCGCGGCCGCCATCTCGATGGCCAGCGGCAGGCCGTCGAGCTGGCGGCACAGGTCGACGGCGGTCGCCAGCGCGGCCTCGTTCAGCGCGAAGGCCGGATCGAGGGCGACGACGCGGCGCACCAGCAGGGCCATCGCGCCCGAGGCGGCCGCCGCGGTGGCAGAGACGCCCACCGGCGGCACTTCCAGCGGCGCCAGCCGGTACACCGTCTCCTGCGTGACGTGCAGCGGCGCCTGGGAGGTGGCCAGCCAGCGCACGGCGGGCGCGGCCGCGCGGGCCTCCGTCACGAACGCCGCGACCTCCGTCAGCACCTGCTCGCAGTTGTCGAGCGCGATGACCGCCTCCAGCGTGCCGAGCGCCCGCAGCAACTGGCCGCGCGCCTCGGCGTAGCCGCCCGCGTCGATGCCCAGCACCTTGCCGAGGGCCGCCAGGAACTGGATCTCGTCGCGCACCGGCGTGAGATCGACCCAGTGGATCGGGCAGGCGTCCTGGGCCGCCACCAGGGCGACCACCGCGCGCGCCAGGCTGGTCTTGCCGACGCCGCCGGTGCCCACGATGGTGACGAGCGGCCGCTCGCGACACCATTCGCGCAGCGTCGCCAGTTCCTGCGTGCGTCCCACCAGTTCGTCCTCGACCGACGGCGCCACGCGCGGGACCGCGGCCATCGGCGCGTCCGCGTCGGCGGGCGTGTCGCCCAGGATGTAGCCGATGCCCGACACCGTGGTGATCGTGCCCGGGCCCAGCACCTTGCGCAGGGCCGCGACCTGCACCGAGACGTTGTTCTCCTCGACCACCAGCCCCGGCCACGCGGCGTCGAGCAGTTCGGCCTTGGTCACCACCTGGCCGGCGCGGGCGGCCAGCACGAGCAGCAGGTCGAAGGCGCGGCTGCCCACCGTCGTGGGGTGCCCGCCGACCAGCAGCAGGCGTTCCGAAGGGCGGATTTCCCACCCGTGAAAGCGGATCGGGTCGACCGGGAGACTCAGTGGCGGCATGGGTCCGTCAGGGGGAATCGGAGGAGGGTGCGGCCACCGGAGAACCCGGCGCGCAGGCCCTCATTGGATCATGCGCGCACGGCACGTCAAGCCGGGCGACAGGTGCGAGCGGCGCGGGCGGCCGGTGCGCGACCCGCGGCGCCGGGCCGGAGCACTGAAATGGGGCGGCCACGGGCGGCCCCGACCCATCGGACCGCTGGCACATACCCCACCCGGTGCGCAGTCCCCCTCTTTCGGGCCCCCTACCGCATCCTAGGGACGACCTCTTTCCGCCGCCGCTCTCGAGGCCTACCGTACCGACACGGCGTTGAAGGGCAACCGCAGCGCCTGTGTCGCCGGCTCGACCTCGCGGTCGATCCGCGACGCTTCCACGCGAAGCCAGGCTGCCGCCCCCTTGCAAACTCCAGGAGACACCATGAACGCAACCGTCAACGCACTCGACACCGAGCGCCACGCCACCCTCAAGCTCTCGCACGCCGAACACGGCCAGGTGCTCACCTGCCGCGTGCCGGTGCAATGCTCGCTGGAGGATTTCCAGCGCGTCGCCACCAACGCCTACGGACTCATCAACAAGCTGACGGGCTGCAACTGCATGTCGGGCCGCATCAGCTTCGTGGTGGAAGACATCTTCGCCGAGGTCATCCGCGTCAACCTCGACCGCCCCGAGGTCAAGACGCGCTGATGCGGGCCCGCGGCCCGGCCGCGCCCCGGCGCGCCGGGCCGGCGAGGGACGTCGCCGGGCGGCGCGTCCCGCGCACCCGACAGGCCGCCCGCACCCGCAGGAAACCCCCATGCAGCACGCTCGTCCGGCCGTCGGCCTGCTCTACAACCCCGCCACCCCCGACGTCATCGCGCACGCCGGCGCGCTGGTCGAGTACTTCTCCGTGATGCCCGACAGGATGTGGTTCGACTTCGGCGCC
This sequence comes from uncultured Vitreoscilla sp., assembly GCA_964418745.1. Lineage (GTDB taxonomy): Bacteria > Pseudomonadota > Gammaproteobacteria > Burkholderiales > Burkholderiaceae_C > Scleromatobacter. Next base: position 6,512 of record CAYQMX010000022.1, on the reverse strand, counting down.
CAGGCCGAAGGCGGCCAGCGCTTCCACCGCGCGCTGGGCGCGCTGGCGCAGGCGCGCGAGCTCTCGCACGGCCGCCTGCTCGCCGCCCACGGCATCGGCCTGTCGCTGCCGAGCGCGATGCCGCTCGACGAGGTGTTCGTCGAGGCCATCGCGCAGATGTCGCGCGACCTCGGCGGCTTCCGCTGGTTCAGCGAGCACCTGAGCGTGTTCCTCACGCCCAAGGGCAGCGTGCCCAACGCGCAGGCCGGGCTGGGGCTGCCCGTGGTCTACGACGACGAGGCGTTCGACATCATCGCCCCCAAGCTGCGTCGCCTGCGCGCCCGCCTGGGCTGCCCGATGCTGCTCGAGAACGGCGCGTTCTTCACGCCCGTGCCCGACATGGACATGAACGAGCCCGAGTTCCTCAACCGGCTGCATGCCGCCGGCCTGAGCGCCACGCTGCTCGACATCCACAACCTCTACGTGAGCCAGCGCAACGGCGGCATGGCCATGGCCGACTATCTCGACCAGATCGACCCGCTGGCGGTCGAGGAGATCCACCTGGCCGGCGGCGACGCCTTCGCCGGCTTCTACATGGACAGCCACTCCGGCTTCACGCCGCCCGAGGTGTGGGAGATGGCCTTCGCGCACGCGCCGCGCTTCCCGAACTTGCGCGCGATCACGTTCGAGTTCCAGGAGACCTACTACGAGCGCATGGGCGTCGCGGGCGTCGTGGCCGAACTCGAACGCATGCACGAGCTGGCCGACCGGTGCCGCGTCGCCGCGCCGCCCGCCCGGGCCGCGCAGCCCGAACTGGAGGCCCATCATGCTGGCTGACTTCCAGCAGGCGATGGCCGACCTCACGGCCTCGCCGGCGCTGTGCAACGAGGTGCGCCGCGACGCCGGCGTGCTGGCCCGCCGCTACGAGCTCACGCCGCGCGAGGCGCGCCGGCTGGCGGCCATCGTCGACCATCCCGGCATGGAATGCGCCTGCATCGTCTACCGCGCCAACCGCCTCGCGCCGCTGGCGCTGAACCTGCCGCGTACCTGCCGCGCGCTGGGCCCGGCGCTGCGCGACATCGCCAGCGACTACTGGGCCGCATACCCCGAAGGCAACGTGCACTTCTACATCGAGGCGGCGCGCTTCTGCGGCTATGTCGACGCGCAGGCCGCGCGCGGCCTGCCGCTGCCGGCAGGGCTGGTCGAGGTGATGCGCGACGAGGCCGCGATCATCGCGGCTGCGCTGGCCGAGAGCCGGTTCGAGGCGACGGCGCAGGCCGCCAACGACGCGGCGTCCCCGCTCGCCTGAGCGGCCTCGGCCCGCGCAGCCGGTCCGCGTCGGTGGAGCGCGGCGTGGGGCCCGCCCACGCGAATCCGTCACAATCGGCAGCGCGCCGTGCGCGAGCGCCCTGTCGAGTTCGCCCGGGCGCAAACCCCTCTTCCTCCTGCTCCGGCCCTGCCGTGCAGCACCAACCGGCTTCCTGACGAAGCACCTCTCGATGACCCCTCGTTCCTTCCCTGCACGCCTGCTGTCCACCCTCGTCGCCGCCGCGTCCCTCGTCGTCCTGGCGGGCACCGCCTCCGGCGCACCGCATCCCAAGCCCCACGCCGCGGCCCGCAAGCCGGCCGTCCCCGTGGAGCCGGCCATGACCAAGGACGCGAACGGCCTCCTGGTGCCCGTGCTCGCCAACAAGGCCTGGGTGCTGATGGATTTCAACACCGGGCAGGTTCTGGCGTCGTCGAACGGCGATGAACCGCTGCCGCCCGCCTCGTTGACCAAGATGATGACCAGCTACCTCGTCGAACAGGGCCTGAAGAGCGGCAAGCTCAAGCCGACGGAGCTGGTCACGATGTCGCTGAGCGCCTGGTGCCGCGGCGGCAAGGACGGCGACAGCTGCATGTTCGTGCCGCTCAACGCCCAGGTGCCCCTGATCGACATGCTGCGCGGGGTCATCATCGACAGCGGCAACGACGCCTCCAAGGCCCTGGCCGAGCACGTCGGCGGCTCGGAATCCGGCTTCGCGGCCCTGATGAACGCCGAAGCGGCGCGGCTGGGCATGACCCGGACCCACTTCGTGAACTCGGCCGGCCTGCCCGACCCGACCCACAAGGCCTCGGCGCGCGACCTGGCCGTGCTGGCGCAGGCGATCATCCGCAACAGTGCCGACTACTACCCGATCTACGCCGAGCACGAGTTCACCTACAACGGCATCAAGCAGGGCAACCGCAACGCGCTGCTGTACACCGACCCGACGGTCGACGGCCTGAAGACCGGGCACACGGACGAGGCCGGGTACTGCCTGACGGCGTCCGCCAAGCGCAACGGCATGCGGTTGATCTCGGTCATCATGGCCGCCGACAGCGCCCAGGCCCGGGCCGACCAGACGCGGGTGCTGTTCAACTGGGGCTACGCCAACTTCGAGGAGGCGACCCCGGCCCAGGCCGGCGCGACGCTGGCCACCGCCAAGGTGCTGTACGGCGTGGCCCCGACCGTCGCGGCCGGCGTGGCGCAGGCGTGGACGCTGGTGGTTCCCAAGGGCAAGGGCGCCGCGGTGCAGACCGCGGTCTCGCTGACGCCCGACCTGACGGCGCCGATCGCCAAGGGCGCCGTGATCGGCAAGATCGTCGCCACCGCCGACGGCAAGCAGCTCGGGGAGGCGCCGATCGTCGCGCTGGCCGCCGTGGAGCGCGCCGGGTTCTTCCAGCGCATCCGCCAGCGCATCTCGGGCTTGTTCTCGAAGTGATGGCCCGGGCGCGACGCCGCGCGCGCCTGATTCGCCGCGGTCCGGCCGGCCGGTCGCGGAGCGGCTGCCCCGAATGACAAAGGGGCCGGTCGCCCGGCCCCTTGCTCAACGCGCGCCGTGCACGCGGATCAGGCGGTCACGCCCTTGGCCTTGTCCGCGAATTCCTCGATGCGGTCGAAGTTCATGTAGCGGTAGATCTTCGCGCCGTCGGCGTTCACGACGCCCATGTCGGCGTGGTATTCGGCGACGGTGGGGATGCGGCCGATCTTTGAGGCGATGGCCGCGAGCTCGGCCGAGGCCAGGAACACGTTGGAGTTCTTGCCCAGGCGGTTCGGGAAGTTGCGGGTGGACGTGGAGACCACCGTCGCGCCTTCGCGCACCTGCGCCTGGTTGCCCATGCACAGCGAGCAGCCCGGCATCTCCATGCGCGCGCCGGCGGTGCCGAAGGTGCCGTAGTGGCCTTCCTTGGTCAGTTCCGAGGCGTCCATCTTGGTCGGCGGGGCCACCCACAGCTTGACCGGGATGTCGCGCTTGCCTTCGAGCAGCTTGGAGGCGGCGCGGAAGTGCCCGATGTTGGTCATGCACGAGCCGATGAAGACCTCGTCGATCTTGGTGCCGGCCACGTCGGACAGGAACTTGGCGTCGTCCGGGTCGTTCGGGCAGCACAGGATCGGCTCGGTGATGTCGGCCAGGTCGATCTCGATGACCTCGGCGTACTCGGCGTCCTTGTCGGCGGCGAGCAGCTGCGGGTCGGCGATCCAGGCTTCCATCGCCTTGATGCGGCGCTCCAGCGTGCGCTTGTCGGCGTAGCCGTCGGCGATCATGTTCTTCATCAGCACGATGTTGGACGTCATGTACTCGATGATGGGCTCCTTGTTCAGGTGCACCGTGCAGCCCGCGGCCGAGCGTTCGGCCGACGCGTCGCTGAGCTCGAACGCCTGCTCCACCTTCAGCTCGGGCAGGCCCTCGATCTCGAGGATGCGGCCCGAGAACGCGTTGATCTTGCCGGCCTTGGCGACCGTCAGCAGGCCGCGCTTGATCGCGTACAGCGGGATCGCGTGCACGAGGTCGCGCAGCGTGATGCCCGGCTGCATCTGGCCCTTGAAGCGCACCAGGATCGATTCGGGCATGTCCAGCGGCATCACGCCGGTGGCCGCGCCGAAGGCGACCAGGCCGGAGCCGGCCGGGAAGCTGATGCCGATCGGGAAGCGGGTGTGGCTGTCGCCGCCGGTGCCCACGGTGTCGGGCAGCAGCAGGCGGTTGAGCCAGCTGTGGATCACGCCGTCGCCCGGGCGCAGCGCGACGCCGCCGCGGTTGGAGATGAAGGCGGGCAGCTCGTGGTGCATCTTCACGTCGACCGGCTTCGGGTACGCCGCGGTGTGGCAGAACGACTGCATCACCATGTCGGCCGAGAAGCCCAGGCAGGCCAGGTCCTTCAGCTCGTCGCGGGTCATCGGGCCGGTGGTGTCCTGGCTGCCGACGGTGGTCATCTTCGGCTCGCAGTAGGTGCCCGGGCGCACGCCCTGGCCTTCCGGCAGGCCGCAGGCGCGGCCGACCATCTTCTGCGCCAGCGTGAAGCCGGCCTTCGATTCTGCCGGCGCCGTGGGCAGGCGGAACGCGGTGGAGGCGGGCAGCTTCAGGAACTCGCGTGCCTTGGCGGTCAGCGAGCGGCCGATGATCAGGTTGATGCGGCCGCCGGCGCGCACTTCGTCGAACTGCACGTCGCTCTTCAACTTGAACTCGGCGACGGTGGCGCCGGCCTTCTCGACGCGGCCTTCGTACGGGTAGATGTCGATCACGTCGCCCATGTCCAGCTTCGACACGTCGACCTCGATCGGCAGCGAGCCGGAGTCTTCCTGCGTGTTGAAGAAGATCGGGGCGATCTTGCCGCCGAGGGTGATGCCGCCGAAGCGCTTGTTCGGCACGAACGGGATGTCCTCGCCGGTGGCCCAGACGACGCTGTTGGTGGCGCTCTTGCGGCTGGAGCCGGTGCCCACGACGTCGCCCACGTAGGCCACGAGGTGGCCCTTCTTCTTCAGGTCCTCGATGAACTGCATCGGGCCGCGCTTGCCGTCTTCTTCCGGCGTGATGCCCGGGCGCGCGTTCTTCAGCATGGCCAGGTAGTGCAGCGGGATGTCGGGGCGGCTCCAGGCGTCCGGGGCGGGCGACAGGTCGTCGGTGTTGGTCTCGCCGGTCACCTTGAACACGGTCACGGTGATCTTGCTGGCCACCTCGGGACGGGTGGTGAACCACTCGGCCTTGGACCAGCTGTCGATGACCTCGGCGGCGAACTTGTTGCCGGCCGTGGCCTTCTCGGCGACGTCGTGGAAGAAGTCGAACATCAGCAGCGTCTTCTTCAGCGCCGTGGCGGCCACCTGCGCGACGTCGGCCGAGTCGAGCAGGTCGATCAGCGGCTTGACGTTGTAGCCGCCCACCATGGTGCCCAGCAGCTCGGTGGCCTTGGCCTTGGAGATCAGCGCCACCTCGACGTCGCCGTGGGCGACGGCCGACAGGAAGCTGGCCTTGACCTTGGCGGCGTCGTCCACGCCCGGGGGCACGCGGTGCGTCAGCAGGTCCAGCAGGAAGGCGTCTTCGCCGGCGGGCGGCGCCTTCAGCAGCTCGATCACGGCAGCGGTCTGCTGCGCGTCCAGCGGCAGCGGCGGGATGCCGAGGGTGGCGCGTTCGGCCACGTGTTGGCGGTAGGCTTCAAGCATGGGGATCTCCTGGGGTTGCCGGGGTAGGGCGTCTGAACGAGAGGGTGGAAAGAAGTGACGAAGTCAGGTCTTGGGCACGATGACCTTGAGACCCTTGAAATAGTCGCGGAAGAAACCTTCGTCGCGGGTGATGAGGCCGTTGCACTGGAGCAGGGCGTGCGCGCCGACGAGGAAGTCGGGCATCGTGCGCGGCGTGGCGACGGACTGGCCGGCGGCGCGGGCGCGCTGGAGGTACTTGCGTTGCATCTCGCCGGCGCGCACCGCCGAGCGTTGTTCGATGGCGGAGAAGGTGAGCCCCATGTCGTCCAGCGCGTCCATCACTTCCGCGCCATGGCCGAGGCCGGCGGTCACCTCGCTGGCGACCACGTCGCACACCACCACCGGGCCGCTGCCCAGCGCCAGCCGCAGGCAGGCTTCGGCGGCGTCGGCGCCGGCGCCGTCGCCCAGCAGGTCGATCAGCACGGAGGTGTCGATGGCGATCATCGCGCGGCCCGGGAGCGACAGCGCGGCGACAGGAGCCGGGAACCGTGGGTCATTAGAATTCCGGCGTCTCGCCCGGGGTGCGGCCGCGCAGTTCCTGCATCACGTCGTCGGTGGAGACGCCGTCCGGCAGCTTGAATCGGCCGCGCACGCGCGAGATCGCGTCGCTCACGTCCTTGCGCAGGATGATCCTGCCGCCGTCCAGCTCGACTTTCAGCACGGTGCCCTTGGCCAGGCCGAGCGCATCGCGCACGGCCTTGGGCAGCGTGATCTGGCCGCGTTCGGCGACGGTGGCTTCCATGGGGAACCTCGATGGTAAAAAGTGAGATGCAGAACCGATCGGTATGTATATTCTATACGTACTCGATCGGTCGTACAGGGTTATCACTGACTGTTTTGTCCGTCCTTTCCGCGTGCCGGAACCATTGCGCACTTCACGTATCCTGAATCCATGCCCTCCTACCGCTCGTTCCCGCCGCTGACCCTGCTGGCGTCCGCCGGCCTCGCCTTCCTGTGGGGCTGCGCGACGGTGCCCGGCGCCGAGGCCCCGCCGGCGGCGGCGGCCGCCGAGGCGGCGCCGGCCGCGAGCGACGCC
>CAYQMX010000021.1:0-138227 GCA_964418745.1 uncultured Vitreoscilla sp. | reverse complement strand
CGCGCGCCGAGCGCTGCGCCGGCGCTGCCGCCGCAGGCGCCGGCGTGGCGGCCGCGGGTGGCGGCGCGGTCGGCACCAGCTGCCTGGCGAACGTGACCTCGATGCGCCGCGGCTGGACGGCGCTGTTCCAGCCGATGACGCTGGACAGCACGCGCAGCCCGAACAGCGCGTGCGCCAGCACCACCGCCAGGATCAGCCCGAACCAGGCGACGCGACGCCGCCGGGACTCGCGCCACGGCGATCGCACCCTACTTTCCCAACCAGCCGTTGCGACGCGCGAGCGCGGCCGCGGTGGGCGCCGCGCTCAGCTTGAGGCCGCGCGACGCGGCGTCGCCGCGTCGTTCGGCGGAGCGCTCGGCCACGCGCAGCGTGCGCACCCGCTGCTGGCGCACCACCAGCAAGTCGAATGCCGCGCCGGTGCGGATCCAGGCCAGCGCGTCGTCGAGCCGGCGTACCCGCCAGCCGTCGACGGCCAGGATCTCGTCGCCCGCCGACAGCCCCGCCGCGGCGCCGGCGCCGCCGGCGAGCACCGCCTTCACCTGCACGCCGCTGACCGGCCCTTCGGACAACCGCACGCCCAACTCGATGGCCAGGCCGGGCGTCTCGACCTCGGGCTCGACGCCCATGCGCGCCAGCGCCGGCAGCACGTCCAGCGCGCCACGCCCGTGCACCCACTCGGCCAGGTCGGCGGCGATGGCCTTGCCGCCCAGGCGGGCCACCGTGGCCAGGATCAGTTCCTCGGTGACGGCGCCGCCCGGCGCGTCGCGCCACAGCGCGCGCATGACGTCGTCCAGCGTGCACCGGCCGCCCGCGCGCAGCGCCAGGTCCAGGCGCAGCGCCACCAGCGAGCCCTTGGTGTAGTAGCTCACCGTCGAGTTGGGCGTGTTCTCGTCGGTGCGGTAGTACTTGATCCAGGCGTCGAAGCTGGCCTCGGCCACGCTCTGCACGTGCTGGCCCGGCGACTGGCGCACGCCGTTGAACGCGCGGCCCACCAGCTTGACGTAGCGCGCGGGGTCGATCAGCCCGGCGCGCAGCAGGAACAGGTCGTCGTAGTACGAGGTGAAGCCCTCGAAGAACCACAGCAGCTCGGTGTAGTTCTCGCGCGTGTAGTCGTACGGCAGGAACTCGGACGGCTTCAGGCGCTTGACGTTCCAGGTGTGGAAGTACTCGTGGCTGATCAGCCCCAGCAGCGTGACGTAGCCGTCGCCGGTGCCCGCCACGCCCTGGCGCGGCAGGTCCTTGCGGGCGGCGATCAGCGCGGTGCTGGCACGATGCTCGAGGCCCCCGTAGCCGTCCTCGGTGGCGTACAGCATGAATACGTAGCGCGCGAACGGCGGCCTGTCGCCGCCGTGCCAGAAGCGGATCTCCTGGTCGCAGATGCGCTTGGTGTCGGCCAGCAGGCGCGCGCCGTCGAACTGCGGCCACGCGCCGCTGACCACGAACTCGTGCACGACGCCGCAGGACGTGAATTCGCCGCGCCAGAACGGGCCGAGCTCGAACGGATGGTCGGCGAGTTCGTCGTAGCCGGCCGACTCGAACACCTGCGTGCGCGCCGGCGCTGCCTTGCCGCCGCGGGCCTTGCGGGCGCCGGCATCGACGCGGGGCATCGCGGTGGCGACGTCCCAGCCCGCCGGCAGGCGGTAAAGCTCCACGCGGTGCGGCTCGGTCGTGCGCCCCTCGACCGCCAGGCACAGGCTGGTGGTGTTGAAGAAGCCACGGTCGTCGCCGAGCCAGGCGGTGCGCACCGAGGGGTCGAACGCGTAGACGAACCAGGTGACCACCAGCGCGGCGCGGCCGCGGGTGGCCACGCTCCAGCGATCCTTGGCGAGCTGCACCAGCGGGCGCGACTGCGCGCCCTGGCGGGCCTCGAGGCGGCTGAGGTGGCGCGAGAACTCGCGCACCATGTAGCTGCCCGGGATCCACACGGGCAGGCTCAGTTGCTGTTCGGGCGCCGGGTCGGCCACGGTCAGCGTGACCTTGAACTGATGGGCCGCCGCGTCGGCGACCTCGATTCGGTAATGGATCATTCGGCGGGATCGCCGCACGCGACGGGCTGCGGGCTATCGGGTGGCATGGAAGGCGATTGTGGCTCAGCCCTTGCGGGCGGCGACCTCGTCGAGGCGCCTGGTCAGGTGCTCGAGGTCGGCGTTGCCCGCGAAGCGCGAGCCGTCGTCGAAGATGATCGCCGGCGTGTAGTTCAGGTGGTGGCGCGCGGCCAGGTCCAGGTTGCGCTGCAGCGCCGACAGGTCGCACGCGCCCATCGGCCGCGGCGGCAGCTGGCCCTGCAGCATCCAGTTGCGCCACGCCTGCGCGTTGTTCCTGGAGCACCAGATCGTGCGTGCCTTGGCCACCGAGTCGTCGCCCAGGATCGGGATCAGGAACGTGTAGATGGTGACGTCCTTCAACTGCATGAAGTTGCGTTCGGCATCCTTGCAGTAGTGGCAGTTCGGATCCTCGAACACGACCATGCGGCGCGATCCGTTGCCCTGCTTGAACACCAGGGCGTCGCCGTAGGGCAGGCGCGGCACTTCCTTTTCCATCAGCTTGGTCAGCCGCTGGTCGGTGAGGTCGGTCTTGGAGCGGGTGTCGAGCAGGTGGCCGTCGGGCAGGCGGCCGTCGGTGACGTCGCGCGACGGGTAGATCAGGTAGTTGGCCTGGTCGTCCGAATAGATGATGTCGCCGCCCACGCGCAGCTCGTACAGGCCGGGGATCGGCGTCTTCGAGATCTCGTCGATCGGCGGCCCCTTCGGGTTGTGCAGGTTCCAGTTGCGGCGGATGGCCGCGTCGTCCGACCACGCCGAGAAGCAGGCCAGCGCCATCGAGGCGGCAACAAGGGTGCGCAGGGCGCGGGCGGACGTGTGCATGGGCATACCGATGGAGGCGCTCACGCGCCGAGGGCGCGCGAGACGAGGAATCGCTTGAGGGGGCCGACGCGGTCGACCAGGGTCATGCCGTGGTTGCGCAGCTCGCGCAGGCCCGGCGCGGGTGCGCAGAACAGCTGCCACAGGCCGTCGACGGCGCCGGCCATGGCGCGCGTGGGCCACAGGCGGGCGCGGGCGTAGCGGCGCAGCAGCGCCTCGTCGCCCAGCGCGCGCCACGGCTCGCGGCCGGCCAGGGTCGCGGCGAGGGCGGCGACGTCGGCCAGGCCCAGGTTCAGGCCCTGGCCGGCCAGCGGGTGGATGACGTGGGCGGCGTCGCCGACCAGGGCCCAGCCGGGGCCGACGACCTGCGTGGCGCTGGCCTGCATCAGCGCCCAGGTGGCGCGCGGGCCGTGCACGCGCAGCGTGCCGGCCGCGCCGCCGGTGGCCGCGTTGAGCGCCTCGTCGAACGCGGCGTCGTCGGCCTGCGCGAGGCGCTCGGCCTCGGCCTGCGGCATCGACCAGACCACGCCGTACGAGCGCTCGGGCTGCGGGCGGTCGAACGGCAGCAGCGCCAGCACGTCGGGGGCGCGGAACCACTGGCGGGCCACGCCGGCGTGGGCGACGTCGGCGACCACGCGCGCCGCCAGCGCGCTGTGGCCGTAGGGGTGGCGCTCGAAGGCGACGCCCAGGCGCTCGCGCGCGGCCGCGGCCTTGCCTTCGGCGACGACCGCCAGCGGCGCCTTCGCGTCGGCGCCGACGGGGGCCACCGCCGGGGCGAAGCGGGTGGCCGTCTCGAGCACCTGCTCCAGCTCGGCTGCGTCGACGATCCAGGCCAGGGCCGGCACCGTCTGCTGCCACGCCGAGAAGGCCAGGGCGCCCGCGGCGTCGCCGGCGATGCGCATGTCGTAGACGGGGGTGCGGGCGTCGGTCGCCAGCGCGTCCCACACCTTGAGCTCGCGCAGCAACGCCACCGAGGCGGCGTTCAGGGCATAGGCGCGCACGTCGGCGCGCTGCTCGCCGCCGGCGGCGACGGCCGGGCGGGCGTCGATGCCCACCTGCAGCCCCTGGCGGGCCAGGGCGAGGGCCAGCGCGCGGCCGACGATGCCGCTGCCGTGGATTCGTACATCGATCTTGGACATTCCGCATTGTAGGGAGCCGCGGCCTCCCGGCGCCTCGGTGGGGAGACCGTCTAAAATGCGGGGTTTTCCCCTGAACGCCGACACGGGCGCCCCCCGGCACCGCGGCAAAGAAAGACAGAGAAGCGCCATGAGCCTCAAATGCGGCATCGTCGGCCTGCCCAACGTCGGCAAGTCCACCCTGTTCAATGCCCTGACCAAGGCCGGCATCGCAGCCGAGAACTATCCGTTCTGCACCATCGAGCCGAACGTCGGCATCGTCGAGCTGCCCGACGCGCGCCTGCAGGTGCTGTCGGACATCGTCTCCGCGCAGCGCGTCGTGCCGGCGATCGTCGAGTTCGTCGACATCGCGGGCCTGGTGGCCGGCGCCTCCAAGGGCGAAGGCCTGGGCAACCAGTTCCTGTCGCACATCCGCGAGACCGACGCCATCGTCAACGTGGTGCGCTGCTTCGAGGACGACAACGTCATCCACGTCAACGGCAAGGTGGACCCGATCTCCGACATCGAGGTGATCCAGACCGAGCTGTGCCTGGCCGACCTGGCCAGCGTGGAAAAGCAGATCCACCGCACCAACAAGCTCGGCCGCGCCGGCGACAAGGAAGCGGTCAAGCTCAGCGCCATCCTCGAACGCTGCCGCGCCGCGCTCGACCAGGCCCAGCCGGTGCGCAGCCTCGAGTTCACGAAGGACGAGCAGGTCATCGTCAGGTCGCTGTTCCTGATCACCGCCAAGCCGGCGATGTTCGTGGGCAACGTCTCGGACAACGGCTTCGAGAACAACCCCTACCTCGACCGCCTGCGCGAATTCGCCGAGAAGCAGAAGGCCCCGGTCGTGGCGATCTGCGCCAAGACCGAGGCCGAGCTGGCCGACATGGCCCCCGAGGACGCCGAGATGTTCCTGGCCGAGATGGGCCAGACCGAACCCGGCCTGAACCGCCTGATCCGCGCCGCCTTCACGCTGCTGGGCCTGCAGACCTACTTCACCGCCGGCGTCAAGGAAGTGCGCGCCTGGACGGTGGCCGTCGGCGCCACCGCGCCGCAGGCCGCGGGCGTGATCCACACCGACTTCGAGAAGGGCTTCATCCGCGCCCAGACCATCGCCTACGCCGACTTCGTCGCCCACAAGGGCGAACAGGGCGCCAAGGACGCCGGCAAGATGCGCGCGGAAGGCAAGGAGTACATCGTCAAGGACGGCGACGTGCTGAACTTCCTCTTCACCTCGTAGTACGGGGGTATGGACATTCACCCCGGAGTGACCAGCTATGGACGGTCACGACGGGATGAAGCATCTATGCGCTGGCCACGCGCTGCTGACTTCGCGAACGGCGGATCGTTTGCCCAACGCCCAGCAGATGCGACAGCGAACGGTACGCAACCCATCTGGTCACTTTGTGCTGACGTCAGGCCCTCGATGGAGCGAATGCCGAGCCGACTTTGACTTTTAGCTGCATTCCGGCTTCCAGGCTTCGAACGCGGTCGGCGCGCCGACCAGTCCTGCAAGTGCCCATCTCGTCCCGGAAGATCACCGGAGACCCCTCTAAGGCACCCTGCTCGCCAGCAACCCATATCTCGGTGAGTCGTACAAACCCTTCAGCGTCCGCGCGTTCGGCTGAGGGTAGTACGCAAGTCAAGGACTCGACGCGACAGGGTTCGAACTTCGTGATCGCCGATAGCAGTTCAGCGCTGTCCATGGCGAGCAAGGTGAGTCGAGACTCGTCCGGCGGCACATCAAACATCAAGCGCACGATAAACCAGGCGTCATCTCCAGCCACTCCGAGTCCGCACCAATACTTCGCGTCTGGCGCGATGGGGTCAGTCGGCGCTGCGATTTCAAACGCGGGCAGTGATACGAACATTGATTTGAGTTTTTGGCTCTGAGGCGGAGCCTGCCGCCGCAAGCCTGTCCTCTGCGCGCTCACGCCAAAGAGGCGATTGGTCGCTGGGCGCTGCTGGGGACTCCGCGGCATTGTCACCCATAGAGGCCAATAATGCTCACAGGAGTTCGACCAGCGCTCAGGCGCGTGAGCGTCTAGGAGGCTCGAATTGAGCGAGCGCACGCGACGCGGTTCGTACGCGTGCGCGGTCTGGGCTTGCCCCTCGCTATCGGCCAAACTCGAAGAGCTGGCCAACCGGAACTTCGAGCGTAGCGGCTAGCTTGCAGATGTTCAGCAACGCGACGTTGCGCTGACCACGCTCGACGCCCCCGAGGTAGCTTCGAGCAATTCCGCTTTCCAGCGCAAGCTTCTCCTGCGACCAGCCCTTGAGCTTGCGCACTTCTGTGAGCTTGCGTCCAAAGAGGACGCGCGGGTCCTCCGGCATCGGGTTCAGTTCTTCAAAAAGTGAAGACCGATGCTAGATTTACACCTCCTATAAGGCCACGCTCTATGAGTGACAAGCCGGCCGGCCTATGGCAGCATATGTCACTCATAGTGGTCGGTCGACCAGCTTCGGGACGTGCCGTGGCCGGGTCGAACGCCTTCGTCCAGTCGGGAGCCGTCAGATCATGCAGTGCCCATTCTGCGGAAGCGCTCATCTTCAGCGTTATCCGGTCGTTCGTGCGCAGGGCACCGTTCGGGTCGAGTCCGAACACGTCGGCGTCAATGGCCCCTTCATCGCCAGGAGCCAAGGAATCGGATACACCGACGCAGCGCGCCAATGCGCACCGCCTTCGCCTCCGTCTCCTATGCCGTTCCTCATCGCCTTCCTGGTGGGAGGCTTCGCTATTCGTGAGTACGCCTTCGCCCACACCTACATCGAATGGCAGGGTGTCTGGATGGGCATCGGCATCCTGGGAATTGGCTGGTTGCTGTTCCTGAACTATCGACATAGCGCACGTGCGTACCGTCAAACCAAGGCGGAATGGCTGCGGACATGGCTCTGCTTTTCATGCGGCGGCAGTTGCCGCAGCGATCAGTGACCGACATCAAGACTATTCGTCACCGTCACTGCTGTCCAATTTCGTTCTCGACGGTTTTCGAATTGCGACCTCGTGCTGCGTCGCTGTCTAGCTCGCGAGGTTCATAGCATGTTCGAATCAATCGACGTATTGGTCGCCACCATTCGCGCGCTCGTCAATGAGCTTGAGCGCGTCGAGGCCCTCGGGCATCAAGACGAGGACACACGGCGATATCTGAACGATGTCGGTCGAGGCTTGGTTGAACTGATCGAGTTCTACCTCGACCAATGCGATGCTGACCCCAGCCGCAGGCCACTTTGGTTACGCACCTCGCGCAATTGAAGGACGAGCAGTTGGTGGCCAGCGTGAGCATGGTGTTGCGCGCGTTGACTAGGGTGCTGTCGCCGACTCTCGAAGGGCGCGCCTGGACGTACAACAAGGTCGTGTTCACCCGAGGCGGCATCGTGAGCGGCGGGGGTGTTGCTGACATGCGCGCAAGCGCGGTGTCCCTGCTCAAGCGGATGTATCCGCTCAGCGGTAGTGTCTCGTACCGGAAGAGGGTCTTGGGGACGTTGGATTCGGCGACTCGACGAGAGAATCCTTCTACAGACCCCGAGACGGTTGCGATGTTCGAGCGTGACGCAGTAGAAGTGCTTCACTTCCTTCGTGACCTAGTGCACGCAGAGGCGCTCCCCTTGGTGCAGGCTATCGAGCACCAGGCGTACTGGGACTACTTCCATGCCGCGACCGAAGTAGTGAGGGCGGCTGCGCTCGAGGTTCGGGATGTTCTGGCGTCACACCACGAATACCAGATCTACAAGCAGCTCATCGGGTTCGAGGGCATCTTTGGCCAGTGGGAAGACCTGAGTCGCTCGGAGGATGCATGGGACTACAGCAATACAAAGCGCGTGGCAGCGATGCGCGGCTACCTCGACGAGATAAACGCACAAACCTACGACACCTGGCGCAATCGCATTCTGGAGTTTTCCAAGACTGAGTCAGACGACCTGGCGACCTTCCCGGTCTTCTACGAATTTCTGGAGGTCATCGGCCGAGAGCAACCGCGAATGGCGATGGACCTCTTGCTGCAGCACGAGGAGCGCATGTCGCCGTTCCTCATTCCCCTCGTCGGGGGTCTGTGGCAAAGCAGCCCACAAGCAGACTCAAGCGACCTTACGAAACCTCGTCAGGTGGATCCGTCGGGGTCTGGTCAGGTATCGTCGTCGAACTGGCGCAGCCAGTCCCGGGTATCAAGTGCAGCTGTGCGAGCGCGTCGAATGCTCTTTCCCAAGGCAGGCGCCAAGTATTTTGTTCGCAGGTCATAAAAGGACGCCAGCTGCCGAGGCAGTTCCGGCCGCTTCAGCCGCGTAGGCATTGGACGAATGTCATAGGGCGTCCGGTTCCAGTAGCCCCTCGTCCAAAGATCTCGTTTGAGAGCTTCGATTTTCCTAGAGTCCCGCTTGCTCGCCTCGATTGAACTCTCGGGCAGCCTGACGTCGTAGTCAACGCGGGCGCCCCGCTCCAAGGCTACGAACACTGCATCCGCGATCTCCGGCGGACAAAAGACGTGGTCGCGAGGCTGCCCTGCGTTGTAGTGATCGAGCCAGCTTCCGCGAGCAGACAGCAGCTCCGAGAACTGGTAAGACTTTTGAGATGATCGAATGATGTATGCACGCCCGACTTCGGTCTCACTCGAGGTGGCCTCAAGCGACCTGGCGGACATAAGCGAGTCGAGTGCAAGGCGGCTCCATCTTCCCACTTCGATGAGATCAAGGATGCGATGCGTCTCCGCACGAACCTTCCCCATCAGAACCGGCCCCCGCTCGACGTGCCTCAGATCGTCGCGTATCAACTCCAGCTCTGTGGATGCTTCCCGTCCCATGTCGAGCGCTGAGCTCCACTCGGGAAATTGGAAGGCGCGCACCCAAAGGCGCCGCTCGCGCATAGCTTTCAGCAGCTCAGCGACAGCCCGTATCCGCTGATTGGCTTCCGACGCATCTGCTCTCACCGCTAGTTCTTGAGCCAAGCCTGCGGCGCTCCTTCCGAGAAACGCATCATCCGACGAGCAGAAGAGAAGTCTGAGCACAGCTAAAGCGCCGGCGCCAGCGACGAGGGACTCGATGGCCGACCTCAGCATCTGCTCAACCGCGAGCACCTTTGGGTGTTGATAGACCTTGGACGTTGCCAGCATGCGTGCAAGTTGCAGCTCATCCAGCACAGCAGCCGCAGAAGCCTTTACGCCAAACAGCCAAGTGTCGTCTTTGGCGCCGCCGTCCGAGATAGCCGTGAGAATCGCATCAGGCATCTCTTCGAGAGGCATTCGCCTCACTTCAAGCTTCTGTAGCAGTCGCTGCTCGTCCATCAACGTGGGCAAGCCGGCGAATCGTGCGTCGCGCAAGAGCGCATCTATGCACTCGGCATCGAACGGACCCGAGACGATCTCATGAACCAAAGGAAGGCGGTCGTCAATTCTTCGTCCGATGATGGCGAACGATACGTACTTCACGAGGCTTGCCACGCGGTCAGCGATCGTTCCGCCGAGTCCGGCTAACGTCGAACCCTCCCGGTCAAGAAGCAGCTCGAGCAACGCGCGCAGAGCTTCGGATTGGGCTAGAAAATAGCCCACGATCTGCACAAGCGAGACATCCTCACTGGCAGTACCTGTTTCTGCACGCAATGCTAGGGAAAACGCCTTTGGGATGGCGGCGAATTCAGGCAACTCCGAAATCGCGCCCTCCGAAACCTGAGAGAACGCCATCTGAGCGGCCTCCCGCAAAATCATGGCCAGGCGCAGTACCTGCTCTGTCGATTCTGAGATAGGAGGAGACTCAGAGGTGAACTTCAGAGAGACCAGGCTCGGCGGCTGCACGAAGCGCGGCCCCTGCGAGTACGGTGGCATCGAATCGGTAGCCAGATGCGCTGGCGGCGATGGCGATAAACCGTGCCGGGATGGGCTCTTCGACAAGAACAAGGCCGCGTCGATCCGGCGACAGCTGGATAAGCTGAATGAACAGTTCAACCCTGCCGAACCGCAGTCGCCGCGCCAGCGGGCGCTTCGTGCCGAGGCCGCAGGCTTGACGAACTACCTCCATGTCGTTGGAAACTTGCACTGCTGAACAGCGCTTCCGTGCTGCGTTCGACCGATTGAAGCTCGATCGGCCGGTGGTGCTTCCTCGCGGTACCCCTGTCAGTCAGAACAATGTCGCCAAAGAAGCCGGCACGGATCCGACGGCGTTACGCAAGGGTCGCTATCCAGCATTGATCCGTGAAGTCCAAGCCTGGGTCGAGCTTCACGATCACATGGCAACGAGCAGACTGCAGCGGCAAGCGAAGCGGCGTGCCAGAGACGATTCGGTCGCCAAAATAATGCGGCTCACATTGGAGCGTGATCTGGCGCAATCTCAGTTAGTCCATGCGCACCGACTCGTTCTCGAACTGTTGCAGTCCAACGCATCGCTGCAGAGGAAAGTCGATTCACTCCTGCCGCCGCCAACGCCGCTCAGTAGGTAGCAGGCAGCCGTGGACACGATCGCTGCCGCTGGGCCATCTCTGGGCGGCGGGCTATGGACATCGACTAAACTCCTAAAAGCCTCTCGAAACAATGACTTAGCTGATGTCCATGAGGCCAGAATTCCTGGGTGGTTGTTCAGCAGCTGAACGCCCGGCTCCCCGCGCCGCAGGCCCGCAGGACCGCCCGACCCGGCGGGCCTTTTCGTTGGCGCGCCGCCATGCGGCCGACGCTTTCCGGTCGCCGTCGCCATGACCCTGAAGCAGCCTGGGGACGATGACGATTTCCGTGCCGCCCTTCACCGCCGGGACCTTGCTCGACGGCTGGCTGGCGGTGACGCTGTGGATCGGCGGTCGCGCCCTGCGCGGGCCGGACGCCGGGCGCCTGCTGAGGGCAGCTCAGCGCGTGAACCGGCCGTCCGAGCCGATGATGGACAGGTCGGTGTAGTCCAGCCCGGTGTGGCTGGCGGGGCTGAACGACACCTCCAGGCCCCCGATGTCGTAATGGTGCAGCGTCTCCAGCGCCTCGCGCAGCTTCGCGCGCGTGGGATGCGCGCCGCAGCGGCGCAGGCCCTCGACCAGCACCTTGGCGCCGGCGAAGCCTTCGAGCATCGCGGGCGTGACGCGGTCGTCGCCGGTGGCGGCCTTCTGCAGCTGGCGCGCCTCCTTGACCATGGGCGAGGCCAGCGAGCGCTCGTACGGGAACACCTGCGTGACGATGGTGCCCGACGCGTTGTCGCCCAGCGCCTTGATGAAGCCGTCGGACGCGTTGTTCGACAGCGTCACGATCTGCGCGTGCGAGCCGGCGGCGCGGATCGCCTTGACGCCGGCGACGACCGCGCTGCCCGAGCCGAGGAACAGCACCGCCTGCGGCTGCAGGCTGCGCACCGACTCCTGGATCTTCGTGAAATCGGGCTTCTCGCGGTCGTAGGTGTCGGTGAACAGCGGCGTGGCGTTGACCTGCGTGAAGGCCTCGACCGCGCCCTTGACCGCATCGGTGCCGAACGAATCGTTGACCTGGACGATGCCGATGTGGGTCAGGCCGACGAGGCTCAGGTGGCGGATCGCCCGGTTGGCCTCGTGCTGGTAGCTCGCGCGCACGTTGAAGACCCACGGGTTGACCGGCTTGTGCAGCGCCATGGCGCCCGTCGACGGGGCGATCAGCGGCACCCCGAACTCGGCCAGCAGCGGCACGATGGCCTGGTTGTGCGGCGTGCCGCGGGTCAGGAACAGCGCCAGCACCTTCTTGCCGGTGATCAGCTGGCGTGCGTTGGCGGCGGCGATCGCCGGCTCGAACTTGTCGTCCATCGACACCAGCGTGATCGGTTCGCCGTTGATGCCGCCGGCCGCGTTGACGCGGTCCAGGTAGAGCTTGGCGCCGGCGGCGGTCTCCTTGACGCCGGCAGCCACCGGCCCGCTGAAATCGGCGGTCTGGCCGATGAGGATATCGGCGTGCGCCTGCAAGCTCGCCGCCAGGGCGAGCACGGCCAGGCCCTTGAGCCAGATTCGCTTCATTCTGCAGTCTCCCTCACCGGCGACGGCCGGTACTCCCAGGAGTATGCAAACGTGCATCTTGTTGCAAGCGAAGAACGACTGGCTTTTCCCGGTCTTTCCTTCGCGAAGCCGCAACTGCCGGTTCGCCCGGCCCGCGGCACCGTCAGGCGACGGCGACCGAACTCAGCGAGACGCCGGCCAGCCACTGCTGGATGCGGCCGGGCCGGGCGCCGTCGCGCGCGGCGGCATCCGGGCGGCAGCGCCGGGCGCCGACGTTGGCGCGCACCTGCAGCGCGGCGGGGCCGCGCAGGGCACTCACGATGACGGGGTCGCGCGAATCGATGAGCATCGATTCGCCGGCCCCCAGCACCACGTCGTTGCGGTCGCCTTCCACGGTCACCCAGATGAAGCCCCGGGTGACTTCCAGGCGCGAGTCGCAGGCGTCGCGCAGTTGGGCGACTTCGTCGTCGGCCAGGTTCAGTTCGGCGCGTTGGGCGGTGAGCAACATGACGGTCTCCATTTCCAGGGTCAGCTCCCTATTCCGCAACTGCATCCATCCGTGCACATTCGCACAGTTCGGGCAGCGGCTTCAGGGTAGGAGAATCATCGGGCTTTCCCTGAGACAAATCCAACGTTCAATTGGCATCGCACCCATTCCTCAAACGCATGGGTAAGCGACATCCGGATGCCGACCTTTATGCGTTTTTTATGCCGGGCCGGCGACACTGGCCGACTTGACCGCATCCGACCCCTCCATGGATACCGCACCCCGCCGGCAGGCCCTCCTGCCCCTGACCCTCGGCGCCGTCGGCGTCGTCTACGGCGACATCGGCACCAGCCCGCTGTACACCATGTCGACCATCTTCGGCCCCGAGGGGGGCGTGCCGCTGGACGCGGTGCACCTGGTCGGCGCCGCCTCGACCATCTTCTGGGCGCTGATGCTGGTGGTCACGCTGAAGTACGTGCTGCTGATCCTGCGGGCCGACAACCGCGGCGAGGGCGGCATCATGGCGCTGACCGCGCTCGCCACCCAGGCCGCCGGCGGCAGCACCACGCGGCGCGCCATCCTGCTGCTGCTGGGGCTGTTCGGCGCCGCGCTGTTCTACGGCGACAGCGTGATCACGCCGGCGATGTCGGTGCTCAGCGCGGTCGAGGGCCTGGAGGTCGTGCAGCCCGCGCTCAAGCGCTTCGTGCTGCCGATCGCCATCGGGGTGCTGATCGGGCTGTTCCTCGTGCAGCGCAAGGGCACGGGCGTCGTGGGCAAGCTGTTCGGCCCGATCATCGTGCTGTGGTTCGGCCTGCTGGCCGCCACCGGCGTGCACGAGATCGCCGCCACGCCGGCCATCCTGCAGGCGCTCAACCCGCTGCACGCGCTGCATTTCCTCGTCGAGCGCGGCCCGATGGTGTTCGCGGCCGTCGGCGCGATCGTGCTGGCGCTCACCGGCGCCGAGGCGCTGTACGCCGACATGGGCCACTTCGGCCGCAAGCCCATCCAGCTCGCCTGGCTCGGGCTGGTGCTGCCCGCGCTGACGCTGAACTACCTGGGCCAGGCCGCGCTCCTCACGCGCGAGCCCAAGGCGCTGGACAACCCGTTCTTCCACCTGTTCCCGCAGGCCTGGCTGATCCCCGTCGTGATCCTGGCGACGCTGGCCACGGTGATCGCGTCGCAGGCCGTGATCTCCGGCGCGTTCTCGATGACGCGCCAGTCCATCCAGCTCGGCTTCCTGCCGCGCATGCAGGTGGTGTTCACCTCGGCCGCGGAAGCCGGCCAGATCTACCTGCCCAAGGTGAACTGGATCCTGATGGCGGCCGTGATGGCGGCGGCGATCGGCTTCGGCAGCTCGGCGGCGATGGCCTCGGCCTACGGCATCGCGGTGACGGTCACGATGCTGATCACCACCGGGCTGACATTCTTCGTCGTGCGCCATGCCTGGAAGCTGCCGAGCCCGCTGGCCTGGGGCGCCACCGCCGTGTTCTTCGGCTTCGACGCGCTGCTGGTGACCTCGTGCTCCACCAAGTTCCTGCAGGGCGGCTGGTTCCCGATCGTCATGGGCCTGGGCATCTTCACCGTGATGTCGACCTGGAAGCGCGGCCGGGCGCTGCTGATCGAGTCGATTCGCCGGGACGACCCGGAGCTCAAGCCCTTCATCGAGTCGCTGGCCCAGCACGTCGACCAGCGGGCGCCGCGCACGGCCGTGTTCATGGTGGCCAACCCCGACACGGTGCCGCAGGCGCTGATGCACAACCTCAAGCACAACTGCGTGCTGCACGAGCAGAACCTCATCCTGTCGGTGGTGTTCCACGACCAGGCCTACGTCGATCGGGCCGACTCGGTGGTCGTCACGCCGCTGGCCGAAGGCTTCTGGCGCGTGTGCATCAACTACGGCTTCATGGACGTGCCCGACGTGCCTGCCGCGCTGGCGCGCTGCGCCACGTACGGCATCGACCTGGAGCCGATGCGCACCAGCTACTTCATCAGCCGCGAGACGGTCATCTCCACCCCGGGCGAGGGCATGTGGCAATGGCGCGAGCGCCTGTTCGCGACGATGCAGCGCAATGCCGGCAGCGTGGTGGAGTTCTTCAAGCTGCCCAACAACTCGGTCATCGAGCTGGGCACGCGCGTGCAGATCTGATGCCGGCCGGCTGCGCGCCTCAAGCGGCGCGCACGAGGGTCGATATCCGACCCATGTCCCCGCGCAACCCCTCCCCGGTCCGGCGGCGCGGCTGGCCGTGCGCGTTGCTGGTCACGGCCGCGGCGCCTGCGTGGGCGGATCCGGCCGCCGCCGTCTTCACGCCGTACGGCGAGGTCGGCAAGTGGGAACTCGCCTATGGCCTGGGCACGGCGCGGGCCCGCGACGGCGCGCGCGAGTCGCAGCAGACCGCGAGCGTCGGCGGCACGCCGAGTGCGCGCTGGTACACGGCCGTCTACGCGGCCTGGGCGGCCAGCGACGGCGGCGCCTTCGCGCTCGACGAGTGGTCGTGGACCACCCACCTGAAGCTGACGGAATCGGGCGCGGGGCCGGTGGACATCGGCCTGCTGTGCGAGCTCGCGCGCCCGCACGACCGCGCCGAAGGCCGGCTGGGCCTCGCCTGCGGCCCGACGCTGCAGATGGATACCGACGACCTGCAGCTGAACTTCGATGCCGCGCTGTCCCGCTACCCGGGCGCGGCGGAGCCCGCGCCCTGGCAGCTCGGCTACCAGTGGCAGGCCAAGGGCATGGTGGCGCGCGGCGTCGAGCTCGGCGCGCAGGGCTTCGGCGCCCTGGGCCCGTGGACGCACTGGTCGTCCACCGCGCAACAGGAACACACGGCGGGCCCGGCGATCTTCCTGAAGACCGTCGCCGGGGGCAGCACGCTGCGCCTCGACGCCGCGTGGCTGCTTGGCATCGGCCCGGGCTCGCCGCGCCACGTCGTGCGGCTGCGGCTGCAGCAGGAGTTCTGAGCGGGCCGCAGGCCGGGGAGGACGCGGCCGCGGCGGCTTCGTCCCGGGCTGCTCAGTGCAGCACGTGCAGCCCGTCGCTGTCGCCGGCCGTGCGGCGCATGCCCCAGCTGGTCGACCACGCGGCGAAGTCGCCCACCGGCATCGGGCGGCCCATGTGGAAGCCCTGGGCCTGGTCGCACTTGAGGTCGCGCAGCAGGTTCCAGGTCTCGGCGGTCTCGACCCCCTCGGCGACCACCGTGATGCCCAGGTTGTGCGCCAGGTCGATGGTCGAGCGCACGATCGTCGCGTCGTCGCGATCGGTCTGCATGTGGAGCACGAAGGACTGGTCGATCTTGAGCTCGTCCACCGGCAGCCGCTTCAGGTAGGCGAGCGAGGAGTAGCCGGTGCCGAAGTCGTCGATCGACAGCTTGAAGCCCATCGCGCTGAGCGCGTCGAGCGTGGCCAGCGCGCGCTGCGGATCGTCCATGATCGCGCTCTCGGTGATCTCGAGGCAGAACGCGCCCGCCGGTACGTCGTGGCGCGCCAGCAACTGCGCGAACTTGTGCGGCAGGTCGAGGTCCAGCAGGTCGCGCGTGGACAGGTTGACCGACAGGCGCAGCTGCAGGCCGTCCTCGGCCAGCGCCTGCCAGTGGCGCGCGGCCTCCTCGAACACCCACATCGTCAGGTGGCGGATGAAGCCGGTCTGCTCGGCGAACGGGATGAACTGCGACGGCGGCACCAGCCCGCGCTGCGGGTGCTGCCAGCGCACCAGCGCCTCGGCGCCGACGACGCGGCGATCCTCCAGCGCCAGCTTGGGCTGCAGGTACAGGCGCAGCTCGTTGCGATCGATGGCCTGGCGCAGCTCGGACATCAGCGTGAGCGTCTGCGCGCTGGTGGCGTCGATCGCCGGGTCGTAGGTGACCGGGCCGTTGCTGCGCCGCTTGGCCGCGTACATCGCCATCTCGGCGCGCACCAGCAGGGTGTCGTCGTCGTCGGCATGGGCGGGCCAGCAGGCGATGCCGATGCCCGCGCCCATGTCGACCTTGTGCTCGCCCAGCACCAGGGGCAGGTCCAGCGACTGCTCGATGCGCAGCGCCACCGCCTGCGCCTGCTGCGCGTCGGCGTGGCACAGCAGGATGCCGAACTCGTCGCCGCTCAGGCGCGCGACCACGTCGCCCGCGCGGGCGAGCACCTGGCCCAGGCGCTCGGCCATGGCCACCAGCACCTCGTCGCCGACGCTGTAGCCCAGCACGTCGTTGACGTACTTGAAGCGGTTCAGGTCCAGCATCAGCACCGCCACCGAGACGGCCGTGCCGCTGCCCGGCGCCGCGAGCGCCGCATCGCGGATGGCGTCGCCGACCGCCTCGCGAAAGCGCGCGCGGTTGGGCAGCCCGGTCAGGCTGTCCCAGTAGGCCAGCCGCAGGATCTGGGTCTGGTTCTCGGCGATGCTGGTGCGCATGCGCTCGAACGACTGCGACAGCGCGCCGATCTCGTCGCCGCGCCCAAGCCCGCGCATCGGCGTCGCGTAGTCGCCGCCGCCCAGGCGCTCGGCGGCGTCGGCCAGGCCGCGCAGCGGCGTCGTGACGCGGCGCGCGGTGACCAGGCTGCCGGCGGCGAACACGGCGATGGCCACCAGCGTGATGGCCACCAGCGCCGCCTGCAGGTCCCAGGGCAGCCGCACCGCGTCGCCGATCGACAGCGACACCAGCGCCAGCACGCCCGGGTCCACGCGCCGGTCGGCACCGAGCGGCAGCGCCCGCACGCCCAGCTCGTCGCCGTGCACGTCCACCGCGACCATGGGCTCGTCCAGCGTCGATGGCGTCCACCCATGGTCGGCCAGGTCGCTCGCGCTCGCCTCGTCGACCCGGGTCATCGCCACCGTCCAGGGCGCGTGCACGCCGGCGCGCGACAGCAAGGTGAGGTCGAGGCCCGACAGCCGCTTCATGTCGGTCATCAGCTGGGCATCGAGCGGGAACACCATCAGCATCCAGCCGACCGGTCGCGGTGCCTTCACCTGCACCAGCACGGCCTGGCAGGGCTGGCCGCCGACCAGCACGATGGCGTTGGCGTCGGCCGCGTCGGTCAACGGCGATTTCAGCTGCGCCACGATCGCGGCGACCTCGGCGGGCCGGGCGGACCGGGACGTCTGCCGCACGGCCAGGCCCAGGTCCAGGTAGGCCACCTTGGAGGCCTTCACGCGCAGCGCGAGATTGTCGAGCGCCGAGACGATGGTGGCGCCATGGTCGTCGAGCAGCGTCGAGTAGAACCCGAAGTCGGAGGTCAGGCCCTGGGCCAGCGCGACCACGGTCTGAGCCTTGTGCGCCAGCAGCGTGTGCAACAGCTGCTCGCCCTCGTCCAGGCGCGTCGGCAGCTCGTTGTGCGCATGGCGCGACAGGCTGTAGCGCAGCGACGAGAAGCTCACCAGCTGCACCGCCAGCAGCAGCACCAGGAAGACCACGGTGATGCGCGTGGCGAGGGTGCCGCGCCAGCGGCGCGCGCCGGCAGTCACCGGACCAGCCCGCCCGGGCCCAGCCGCACGCGCTGGTCGACGTCGCCGGCGGCCACCGTCAGCGCCAGCTGCTGCGGCGGGGCGGCCTCGGCGAGCGAGGCGTGCCAGACGCGCATCTCGTAGCTGCCCGGCGGCACGTCGGCCACGTGCGCCCGTCCGCCCGCGGCGCTGCGCGCCCACAGGGGCGTGTCGGTGACCACCACCCACGCGATCATGCTGTCGTGGATGTTGCAGCCGAGCACCGCGATCCCGGGCTTGTCGAACACGATGGGCGTGTGCGGCACGCCGGCGTAGAGCTTGATCTGGAACGTCTTGGCTGGCGAGAACGAGTAGACGTGGTGGCGCACCGTGTCCTGGTTCGGGAACAGCACCGCGGTGCCCACCGTCACCACGCTCACCGCCGGGCTGAAATGGCGGTCGTGCTGGGCGATCTGGGCGCCGGCCATCGGCTTGACCGGCAGTCGCGCGCCCACGGGCTCCAGCATCACCACGGCGTCGGCGAGCGCGTTGCCGGCCGGATCGGTGACGACCACGTCCACGCTGGCGGCGTGGGCCGTGGCGGTGGCGCACAGCAAGGCAGCAAGCGGCGCGAGGCGGGCAGGCATGGAGGCGGGGTTCCGGGGTTGCGCACGCCCCGCCGCGCGTCCGGGCGACGCCGGACGGTTCGTGCTGAGGGGGTATCGGCACGCGCGCGGCTCGCCTGAAGCACCGCGCCGCGGTGGGGTCGCCGCGCGCGCATTCCGTCACGGCGCCCCGGGCGCGGCGACCGCCGAAGGCGCAGGCCGCCGGCCTGCCGCCGTGCCGGCGCCGGTGCGCGCCCGGTTGCGCGCCAGGCCGACGCTCAGGCGAGCTCGAGCGCGGAGATCTGGCGGCGGCCGCCGTTCTTGGACGCGTACAGCGCCTGGTCGGCGCGCCGGAACACCACGTCGAGATCCATGCGCGGATCGGCCTTGAACGTGACGATGCCCGCCGAGAAGCCGACGCGGGTGAGCTGCTGCTCGCCGCTGACGAACACCCGCGCGCCCAGGCGTTCCTGCAGCTCTTCCACGCGCTCGTGCGCGGCGATGTCGTCGGTGTCGGCCATCACGACGCAGAACTCCTCGCCGCCGTAGCGGCAGCACAGGTCGTGCGCGCGGAACGCGTCGCGCACCAGGTCGGCGAAGCCTTCCAGCACCCGGTCGCCCATCTGGTGGCCGTGCACGTCGTTGACCGCCTTGAAGTGATCCAGGTCGATCAGGATGACCACGATGCGGTCGCCGCGCCGCGCGGCCATCGACACCAGGCCCGGCAAGGCCTCGCCCAGGTAGCGGCGGTTGTACAGGCCGGTGAGCGGGTCGCGGTTGGCCAGCTCGCGCAGCGATTCCTGCAGGCGCTCCACCTCGCGCAGGCGTTGCTCCAGCTGCGCGTTCTTCTGCACGATGGCGGCCTCGGCGGTCTCGGCGATCGCGCGCTCGCGCCGCGCGTGCTCGATCTCCATGCGGTGCAGGTGGGTCTGGTGGTCGACGTGCAGGTCGATGTGGCGCACCTCGGCCGACTTCTGGGCCAGGTCGTGGCGCATCGCGATGACCTGGCACTGCAGCTCGTAGGCGCGCTGGAAGTTGCCGACCCGGGCCTGCAGCCGCGCGGTCAGGTCCAGGCAGCTCTGCACGCCCAGCTTGTGCGTGTTGCGGGGGATCAGGCGACAGCCGGCCTCGCCGACCTGGGCGGCCGACGGGATGTCGCCCGCCTCGGACAGCAGCAGCGCGCGCACGTAGGCCACATGCACCAGCACGCCGGGCTCGGTGGACGGATCGGCATGGGCCGCGGCGTCCTCCAGCAACTGGGTGGCGCCCGCCGCGTCGCCCAGCTTGAGGCGGGCCTCGGCGCGCACCAGCAGCGCGCCGGCGAGGAACAGCGTCGCGCCCAGCTCCGCGCGCGCCTCGAGCACCGCGGCCATCACCGCATCGGCGCGCCGGTACTCGTTCATCGCCATCAGGCATTGCGCCCAGGCGCGCGCCGCGGCCAGCTTGCGCGGCGTCGACGGCAGCGGCTGGTACAGGCGCCAGGCCTGCTGCAGGTAGGTGGCGGCGAGGTCGACGTTGCCCACCAGCAGGTGGCTGTGGCCGATGTTCATCTGCACGTTGGCGATCAGGCCCGGCGGCGCGTCGGCGCTGGCGATCAACCGGTTGAGCGCGCGGTAGGTCCGCTCGGGCTCCTGCGCCCAGCCCAGCATGTAGCCGCGGAACTGCCCGGCCATCAGCTCCATCCAGCTCAGCTCGATCGGGTCGAGGTGGGCCTCGGCCTCGGCGCGGATCGCCTCGACGTCGCCCAGGCCGTCGTCCGGGTTGGCCACCAGCGTGGCGAGGAACACCTCCAGCAGGTCGACCAGCAGCGACTCCACCCGCCAGCCGTGCGCGCGCGCCTCGGCCGAGGCCGCCAGCATCGGCGAGCCGAGCGCGTCGCGATCGCCGAAGCGCGCCTGGTGGTGCATGCGCACGATGCGCAGGCGCAGCAGCGTGCGCGCCATGCCGGCCGCGCTGGCGCGCGCGAAGGCCTCGTCCCAGAGGCGCAGCGCGCGATCCGGTTCGTCGGGCAGCAGGCGCAGCGCGCTGAGCGCGAGGCGGTCGACTTCCGCGATGGACATGGGTGGCCGCGTTCGAGCGATGTCAGTGATCCTTGGCGCGGGTCAGGAAGATGAAGGGAACGATGATGGGCGCGAGCGGCGCCCAGTAGATCAGCTGCA
Source organism: uncultured Vitreoscilla sp. (assembly GCA_964418745.1). GTDB lineage: Bacteria > Pseudomonadota > Gammaproteobacteria > Burkholderiales > Burkholderiaceae_C > Scleromatobacter. The sequence goes on along the minus strand of CAYQMX010000021.1, from coordinate 117,684 downwards.
CCCCGTCGGCGGCCAGGCGGATCGGCGTGGCGGCGTCGTCGACGGCGACGTCGGCGGCGCTCGCGTCGGTGGTGAACTCGACCACGTAGGCCCGGTTCAGCTTGTCCTGCGGGCCGCGCAGCTTGTACGTCCAGCCGGTGAAGCGCTGGCCCTGCAGGTGGCCGCTGGCGGCCAGCACGCCGTCGGCGCCGGGCGCCAGGCCCAGCGACTGGGCGGTCTGGCGGGCGGCAGGCGACGCGTCGCGCGCCAGCGTGAGCAGCCAGTCGCCCGTGACCATGCCGCGCTGGTCGACGTGGAAGGTGGAGAACGTGGCCGTCAGCTGCGGGTGCACCGGCGAGCGCAGCGCGTTCACCAGCACCTCGGGCGCGCCGAAGATGTAGTGGTGGTTGCTGCCGATCGCGGCGATGCGCTTGCCGTCCTCCGACACCAGCACCGACGACACGCTTTCGGTATAGCGATGCTCGTGCGGGACCCCGGAGCTGGCGCAACCGGCCAGGACCATGGCGGCACCGGCCACCGCCGCGAGGGCAAGACGTCGATCTGCATTCACCTGGTTCACTCCGTGACCGGCCGAGCGCCGGGAGCGCGAATTATGCGGGTCGGCAGGCCGGATCCCTCTAGAGGAATAGCCTCAGGGAACGAACCGGTAGCCGACCCCGAGCTCGGTGACCAGGTGCCGGGGCTGCGACGGGTCGGCCTCCAGCTTCGCGCGCAGGTGGCCCATGTAGATCCGCACGTAGTGCGTGTCCTCCGAATGCGACGGCCCCCACACGGCGCGAAGGAGTTGCGGGTGAGTGAGCACTCGGTTCGGATACGAGGCCAGGTGCGTCAGCAGGCGGTACTCGATGGGCGTCAGGTGCAGCGGCTGGCCGGCACGCTCCACGCTGCGCCGCACCAGGTCGATGCGCACGTCGCCGAATTCCAGCAGGCTCTGCGCCTCGGCGCTGGCGCGCGGATGCCGGCGCAGCTGGGCGCGCACCCGGGCGAGCAGCTCGCCGGTGCCGAACGGCTTGACGAGGTAGTCGTCGGCGCCGGCGTCGAGCGCGGCGATCTTGTCGGCCTCCATGGTGCGTGCCGACAGCACGATGACGGGGATCTCGGACCAGGTGCGCAGGCCGCGGATGAAGTCGATCCCGTCGCCGTCCGGCAGCCCGAGATCCAGCACCACCAGGTCGGGCCGTCGGGTGCCGGCCTCGATCAGCCCACGCTGCACGGTCTCGGCCTCGAACACGTCCAGCGCCTCCGCCTGCAGCGCCAGGCGGACGAAGCGACGGATCTCGGCCTCGTCCTCGACGACCAGCACCTTGCCCGGGGCTTCGGTCGGGCTCATGCGGCCAGCACCGACCGGCCGCCGGCGGCGCGAGCACCCTTCGGAGCGGCCGCGCGTGCGCGCCTGCACCGCCGCGGCCGGACAGCTGCCACGGCAGCGCCCGGCGGTCGCCGGCAAGCCAGGGTGGGGGTCGTCCGCGAGCAGGTGTCCATGGACGCCACTGTAGCCGCGGCACGGCCGAGTGCCGGGGTGCCGTGCACCGTCGCCGGCTTGATGTTGCGCAAGGCGTCCGCATCTGAGGGGTGCCACGCTGCACGCTCCTCGCCGGGCGCGGACTTGACGGGGCCTGGTCCCTGTGTAAATATTTTGTAGCGTGCGATACGTTATTATGCAGATGCGAGCGTTCACTATCATAATGAACGCCTGGAAGTCGGCATTCAGCATGGGTTACCCTGGCATTGAGAGCAACAAGCACTCGCTTGACGAGAGTGCTAATATCCGTGGAACCGAACGATCGAAATCCGATCTGACTGAGCACATGACCACCACCCAAGCCAACGCCCTGTCCGTCCGCGACCCGTGGAGCCTGGTTCCCCCGCTGGGCAACCTCGACGCCTACATCTCGGCCATCAATCGCCTGCCCCTGCTGACGCAGGAGGAAGAAACGCACCTGGCGACCCAGTTGCGCGACACCGGCGACCTGAAGGCCGCCAGCGCGCTGGTGATGTCGCACCTGCGCCTCGTGGTGTCCGTCTCGCGCCAGTACCTGGGCTACGGGCTGCCGCACGGCGACCTGATCCAGGAAGGCAACATCGGACTGATGAAGGCGGTCAAGCGCTTCGACCCGACCCAGGGCGCGCGCCTGGTCAGCTACGCCATGCACTGGATCAAGGCCGAGATCCACGAGTACATCCTGAAGAACTGGCGCATGGTCAAGGTCGCGACGACCAAGTCCCAGCGCAAGCTGTTCTTCAACCTGCGCTCGCTGAAGGCGCGGCTGAAGGAAGAGGCCTCGGACGCCGACGTGCACCGCAACACGCTGTCGCGCGAGCAGGTGGAGCGCGTCGCGCGCGACCTGAACGTCAAGCCCGAGGAAGTGCTCGAGATGGAGACGCGCATGTCCGGCGGCGACGTCGCCATGGAAGCGCAGAACGACGACGGCGAGGAAGCCTACGCACCGATCGCCTACCTGGCCGACGACCGCGACGAGCCGACCCGGGTGATCGAGAACGCCGCGCACGACCGCCTGGCAGGCGTCGGCATAGTCTCCGCGCTCGAGACGCTGGACCCGCGCAGCCGCCGCATCGTCGAGGAGCGCTACCTGAAGGTCAACGACGACAGCTCCGGCGGCATGACGCTGCACGAGCTGGCCGCCGAGTACGGCGTCAGCGCCGAGCGCATCCGCCAGATCGAGGTGGCCGCGCTCAAGAAGATGCGCAAGACGCTCGAGCCGCAACGCGTCTGACGCGCCGCCTCGCCACTGGAAACGGACGCCTCGGCGTCCGTTTTCGCTTTCGGGCGCCCGACCCTTCAGTTCTTTTCCGCGAGCAGCGCCTGGATGTCTTCCGTGAGCAGCGCCGCGTCCAGGCTCTGCGATGCGAACAGCCGGATGCGGCCCTGGGTGTCGAACACGTAGCTGCCGGCGGTGTGGTCGATCGTGTAGGTGTCGGGCGTGCGGCCGGGCACCTTCTCGACCAGCACCTTGAACTCGCGGGTGACCGCCTGCGTCTGCGCCGCGTCGCCGCGCAGCGCCACGAAGTCGGGGCGGAAGTTGGAGACGTAGTTCTTCAGCAGCGCGGCGGAGTCGCGCGCCGGATCGACCGTGATGAACACCACCTGCAGGCGCGCCGCGTCGGCGCCCAGCGTCTTGGCGATGCCGGCCAGCTCGGCCATCGTCGTCGGGCAGGCGTCCGGGCACTGGGTGTAGCCGAAGAAGACGACCGTGACCTTGCCCTTGAAGTCGGCCAGCGTGCGCGGCTTGCCGTCCGCATCGGCCAGGCTGAAGCCGTGGGCATAGCTGGCGCCGGTGAGGTCGATCGCGTTGAAGTGGTGCGGCGGCGCGGCGCGCTCGCAGCCGGCCAGGGCCAGCGCGCCGGCGGCGGCCAGAGCGAGAAGAAATCGGCGGGAGGTCATCGGGGGATGTAGTGGTCGACCAGCAGTGCCGCGAACAGCAGCGACAGGTACAGGATCGAGAAACGGAAGGTGCGCCGCGCCAGGTCGTCGCTGTAGTGGCGCCAGAGCCTGAACGCGTAGGCCGAGAACACGGCGCCCAGCACCACGGCGCAGGCCAGGTACAGCCAGCCGCTGAGGCCGCTGACGAACGGCAGCAAGGTGCCGGCGAACAGCACCAGCGTGTAGAGGAACACGTGCAGCTTGGTGAAGTCGGGCCCGTGCGTGACGGGCAGCATGGGCAGCCCGGCCTTGCGGTAGTCCTCGGTGCGGTAGAGCGCCAGCGCCCAGAAGTGCGGCGGCGTCCACAGGAAGATGATCAGGCACAGCAGCCAGGCGTCGGCGCTGGCCTCGCCGCGCATCGCGGCCCAGCCCAGCACCGGCGGCATCGCGCCCGAGGCCCCGCCGATGACGATGTTCTGCGGCGTCATCGGCTTGAGCACCAGCGTATAGATCACGGCGTAGCCGATGAAGGTGGCCAGCGTCAGCCACAGCGTGATCGCGTTGACCCAGGCCAGCAGCAGAACGGCACCGGCGGCGCACAGCAGGGCCGAGAACGCGAGCGCCTGCAGGCTGGTGAGCTCGCCCTTGGCGGTGGGCCGCCAGGCGGTGCGCGTCATGCGGCGGTCGATTTGCTGCTCCACCAGGCAGTTGAACGCGGCCGCGGCGGCCGCCACCAGCCAGATGCCGGCCGTGGCCGCCAGCGTGGGCACCAGCGGCGGCCAGCCGGGCACGGCCAGGAACATGCCGATCACCGCGCAGAACACGATGAGCTGGACGACGCGCGGCTTGGTGAGCGCGTAGTACTGGCGCCAGCGCGACGGCTGGGCCGATGCGGGGGCGGGATTCGGGACGGGGACGGAGCTCATGACGAGAAGACTCGGTTCTTTCGATTCAGGGCGGCGGCGATCTCGAAGCCGATGCAGATCACCAGGGCCGCGGCGCCGGCCGTGTGCGCCAGGGCGGCCACCAGCGGCCAGCCGAGCACGACGTTGGACAGGCCGGTACCCCATTGGACCACCACCAGGATGCCGATGATGACAGCGCGCCGGCGCGCCGCCGGCCCGCGCTTCCAAAGCCGCGCGACCAGCCAGCCCATCGCGGCGGCGAACACCAGCGCGAACAGCCGGTGCGTCCACTGGATGGCCACCAGCGCGGACATCGCGATCGGCGCGCCGTCGGCGCGCCGGCCCAGGTCGCGGGCGAAGCTGAAGCCTTCGGCCCAGTTCATGGCCGGCCACCACTGGCCGTTGCATTGCGGGAAGCCGGTGCAGGCGAGCACCGCGTAGTTGGTGCTGACCCAGCCACCGAGGGCGATCTGCAGCAGCAGCGCGAGCGCCGCGAGGCCCAGGGCCCAGCGGTCGCGCGTGCCACGCGCGGGGTCGCGCCCGGCCGCGCCGGGCGCCTGCAGCGCCAGCAGCGCGAGCAGGCCCATGCCGCCCAGCAGGTGGCCGGTGACGATGGCCGGGTAGAGCTTCCAGGTGACCGTCAGCGCGCCGAAGACGCCCTGCGCGATCACCCACGCGAGCGTGACGCCCGCGAGCGCCTGCGCGCGCCGCTCGCGCGCGAACGCGGCCGCCACCAGCATCAGGATGATCAGCGCGCCCAGCGCCATCGCGAAGTAGCGGTGGATCATCTCGATCCAGGCCTTCTTCTCGGTGACCGGGCCGTCGGGCGCCAGCGCCTGCGCCTGCGCGATGTGCTGCGCCGCGGCCACCGGACTGGACGTGGCGTAGCAGCCGGGCCAGTCGGGACAGCCGAGTCCCGAGTCGCTGAGCCGCGTGTAGGCGCCGAATACCACCAGGTCGAAGCACAGGAACAGGGTCAGGCCCGCCAGCGCGGCCACGCGCTGGGCGCCCGACCTGTGGCGCAGGCCGCCGCGCCACCACGCCGCCATCAGCACCACCGACGCGATGGCCAGCGCGATCAGCGCCAGGCCGCTCAGCGAGGTCCAGTCGGTGCCCGCAGCGTTCACGCGCCGGCCTTCGGACGGTTCCACCAGGCGGACGCGCGCAGCAGGCGGTCGACGTCCTTCTTGAGCTTGAACGGGTCGGGATTGGCCGGCGTGCGCATCATCCAGTTGCCCAGCGGATCGACGATGTAGAGGTGCTCCTCGAGCTGGTGCCCCGGCTCCGGCTCGAGCCAGCGCGCCAGCGCGGCGCGCTCGACGCGGTAGACGAGCACGGCCGGCGGCGCCGCCACCGCGGCGGCCAGCGCCGGGGCCACGGGCTCGGGGCTGTCGACGAGCCACACCTTGGCGATGCGGTCGCGCTCGGCGCCCATCATCTCGCGCAGCTGGCGCTCGAGGAACAGGTTCTTCTCGCACAGCGTGCCGCAAGCGGCCGGCGCGACCACCACCAGCAGCCACTGGCCCTTGAGCGTGGTCAGCGGCAGCGAGTGGCCGTCCATGTCCTGCGCGGGCAGCGTGGCGAGCGAGGGCAACGGACGCTGCGGCTCGACCAGCGTCGCGTAGTTGGAACGGCCCTGCGGCCGGATCACGTAGTAGGTGAAGTACGACGCGATCACCGGCAGCGCGCAGGCGAACAGGATCAGCAGCATCGTGATGCGGCCGCGCCGGCTCTGCGCGGCCGGGTAGTCGCGCATCGGCGCGGGCGTGCCGTGCAGCGTGAAGGTGAGGGATTCCGGGCCGGTGGCCTGGGGGTCGTCGGGCAGGGTCGGTTTCATCGGCGATCGGTGTCGTCGACGCGCGCGTCGACCGGGGATTCGGAACGGGCCTGCTGGCGCGGGCGGATGAACTGCAGCCACACCCACAGCCCCAGGAACGCGACGCTCATCGCGAACCATTGCACCGCGTAGCCGTAGTTGGTCGCGATGCTGGAGCCGCCGGCAGCGGCAGCCGACCAGTCGCGGTGCAGGCCGTCGTTGACATTGTCGACGCCGACGTCCTCGACCAGCGTGAGCGGCCGCAGCGCCAGGCCGGACTCGGCCGCGAACGGCCCGAGTTCGAGATTCTGCCGCACCGGGCCGCCCGCGCCGTGGCCGATGTCGATCCAGTGCGCCGGCCAGGGCGCCGCATGCCCGAAGACCGTCACCGCGCCGCCCCGCATGACGATGGCCGGCACCTTCATCGGATCGGCGTCATCGCGCGGCACCCAGCCGCGCTGCACCACCACCGCGCTGCCGTCGGGCAGGCGCAAGGGGGTCATCACGAAGAAGCCGGAACGCTCGCTCATCGTCCGGTTCATCAGGAACACCGTGTGGGCGGTGTCCCACTCGCCGGTCAGCGTGAAATGGCGCTGCCATTGCAGCTCGGCGGCGGCCGGCTCGCGCGCGAGCTCGGGCAGGCCCAGCGACGCCAGCGTGCCGCGCTCGGCCACCAGCGCGGCGTTGGCCTGCTTGGCGTGGGCGCGCGACAGCTGCCACAGGCCCAGGCGGGCGGTGAGCAGCGCGCAGGCGAGCGCGACGACGAACCAGACCACGCGCGAGCGCAGGCTGCCCGCGCCGGACCGGGGCGCGGGAGGGGAGGAACCCGCGGACGGCGCGGCGGGGTCGGTGGAATAATCGTTTCTCATGAAAATCGTGATCGTCGCGTTCCTGGTGCTCGTCGTGGCCGCACTCGGGGGCGCGGGGTACTTCATGCTGCGTCGCGGTCCCGACGATGGCGATGCCGACAAGCGCATGGCCCGCACGCTGGCGGTCCGGGTCGGATTGTCGGTCACCCTGTTCCTGCTGATCCTGCTGGCCTGGAGCCTGGGCTGGATCCACCCGTCGGGCATCCCCGTCGGCACCTGAACTTCGACGCGGCCGGCGCCGCGCGGTTCCCCCGAAACGACAACGCCGCCCGGGCGACCCGAGGCGGCGTTGTGGTGGGCATTCTCAACCGAAGGGCGAAAGCGCGAGGCCGCCGCGCGCGGCCGCTCCGGAGCAAGGCCGCGCGCCCCCTCGGGGGGCTGGCTGCGGTACTCCGCAGACTGGGGGCAAACCTATAACCAGTACACGACGACGTAGAGGCCCAGCCAGACGACGTCCACGAAGTGCCAGTACCAGGCCGCGCCCTCGAAGCCGAAGTGGCGCTTGGGCGTGAAGTGGCCCTTCTGCAGCCGCATCGTGATGAAGAACAGCATCAGCATGCCGACGAACACGTGGAAGCCGTGGAAGCCGGTGAGCATGAAGAACGTGGAGCCGTAGATGCCCGACGACAGCTTCAGGTTCAGCTCGGTATAGGCCTCGTGGTATTCGTAGGCCTGGCAGCACAGGAACGAGGCGCCCAGCAGCACGGTGATCCACATCCAGCCGATGGCCTTGGCGCGGTGGTTGGCGATCAATGCGTGGTGGGCGATGGTCAGCGTCACGCCGGAGCTCAGCAGGATGGCGGTGTTGAGCGTGGGGATCGGCCACGGGCCCATCGTGCGGAACGGCGCGATGGTGTCGGCGGGCGAGGCGGTGGCGCCGGCCTGCGCGCTGGGCCAGATGGCGTGGAAGTCGGGCCACAGGAGCTGGTGGTCCAGGTTGCCCAGCATCGGCAGCGCGAAGGTGCGGGCCCAGAACAGCGCGCCGAAGAACGACGCGAAGAACATCACCTCCGAGAAGATGAACCAGCTCATGCTCCAGCGGAACGACACGTCGACGGTGTCGGAGTACTGGCCGCCCTCGCTCTCGCCGATGGCGGTGGTGAACCACTGGGCCAGCGTGGCGAGCCACACCACGACCCCGGTGAGCAGGCACCACGAGCCCCAGTCGTGCCCGTTGATCCACTGGCTGCCGCCCAGGATCATCAGGAACAGGCCGATCGCCACGCACACCGGATAGCGCGAGGGCGAGGGGATGAAGTAGTGCGGGGTGGTTCCGTGGGGAGTCGCGGCGGACATGGTTTCTTTTCTCCAGAACTCTGCAGATCGGTGAAACGGAAAGACGGGTCAGTGGCTCGTGGCCGCGCCGATGACGAAATGCACCAGCACGACCAGGAAGAGCACGAAGACCGCGGCGCCGAGGACGCCGGCGATCACCACATGGATCGGATTGAGCTTGCGCACGTCCTGCTCGTGGTCGGCGGAACGTCGGATGCCGAAGAAGGACCAGGCGACGGCGCGCAAGGTCTGGCCGAAGTGCGCCTTGCGCGCGGTCGGCGATTCTTCGCGGGGTTCGTCGGGGGCGGTCATCGCGCGCTCAGACATGGGGCCGGCTGTCGAGCTGGCCGACCGGCGCCGGCGGCGTGGTGCCGCCGACCTCGAAGAAGGTGTACGACAGCGTGATGGTGCGCACGTCCTTGGGCAGCTTGTCGTCGACCACGAACACCACCGGCCAGCGCTTGGATTCGCCCGGCGCCAGGGTCTGCTGGCTGAAGCAGAAGCATTCCACCTTGGTGAAGTGCGCCGCCGCCACGCCCGGCGCATAGCTGGGGATGGCTTGCGCGGTCATCGTGCGCGACTGCGTGTTCTTGAATTCGTACATGACCGTGGTCAGCTGGCCCGGATGGACCGTGACCGCGTTCTGCTCGGGATGGAACTCCCACGGCCCGCGCGCGTTGGCGTCGAATTCCACGGTGACGTCGCGCCGGAGGTCGACCTGCGTGTTGATCGCGCCCGGCTTGGTGCCGTAGGCCGAGCCGACGTCGCCGCGGGCGATCACGTTGACGCCCAGCGCCTCGCAGATCGACTTGTACATGGGCACCATCGCGTAGCCGAACCCGCTCATGACGAAGACGACCAACACCAGCTTGAACAGCATGTCGCGGTTCAGGCGCCGGACCCGGCGGCTGCGCTTGAGGGCGGGATCGGGCGCTTCGGGGCCCTTGTCCTCGAGGTCGCTCATAGCCCGAACAGCATCGCCTTGGCGAAGAAGCCCACGCCGAACACCAGCGCCACCGACGCCAGCACCAGGGCCAGGCGCAGGTTCTTGCGGCGTTGTTCGGGGGTCGGTGCCATGGCTGCCTGCGCCTCGGGGTTCAACCGATGACCTTGGTGGCCGTGCGATCGAGCTTGGGCGGCGTCTCGTAGGTGTGCCACGGGGCCGGCGACGGCACTTCCCATTCCAGGCCCTCGGCGCCTTCCCACGGCCGCTGCGGCGCCGGCTCGCCCTTGCCGCGCATCACCGGGATGACCACGAACAGGAAGAAGTAGACCTGCGTCAGGCCGAACGCGAGCGCGCCGAGCGAGGCCAGCGCGTTGAAGTCGGCGAACTGCATCGGGTAGTCGGCCACGCGGCGCGGCATGCCGGCCAGGCCGAGGAAGTGCATCGGGAAGAAGGTGACGTTGAAGAACACCAGCGACAGCCAGAAGTGCACCTTGCCGCGGAATTCGCTGTACATGACGCCCGTCCACTTCGGCGCCCAGTAGTAGAAGCCGGCGAACATGCCGAACAGCGAGCCGGCCACGAGCACGTAGTGGAAGTGCGCGACGACGTAGTAGGTGTCCTGCAGCTGGATGTCGATCGGCGCCATCGAGCAGATGAGGCCGGTGAAGCCGCCCATCGTGAACACGAAGATGAAGCCGACGGCCCACAGCATCGGGGTCTCGAAGGTCATCGATCCGCGCCACATCGTGGCCAGCCAGTTGAAGACCTTCACGCCGGTGGGCACGGAGATCAGCATCGTGGCGTACATGAAGAACAGCTGGCCGGTGACCGGCATGCCCGTCGTGTACATGTGGTGCGCCCACACGATGAACGACAGGATGGCGATCGACGACGTGGCGTAGACCATCGACGTGTAGCCGAACAGCCGCTTGCGCGCGAATGCGGGCACGACCTGGCTGACGATGCCGAAGGCCGGCAGGATCATGATGTAGACCTCGGGGTGCCCGAAGAACCAGAACACGTGCTGGTACATCACCGGGTCGCCGCCGCCGGCCGGGTTGAAGAAGCTGGTGTGGAAGTGGCGGTCGGTCAGCGTCATCGTGATGGCGCCGGCCAGCACGGGCATCACGGCGATCAGCAGGTAGGCGGTGATCAGCCAGGTCCAGACGAACATCGGCATCTTCATCAGCGTCATGCCGGGGGCCCGCATGTTGAGGATGGTGACGATGATGTTGATCGAGCCCATGATGGAGCTGGCGCCCATCAGGTGCATCGCGAAGATGCCGCCGTCCATGGACGGGCCCATCTGCAGCGTCAGCGGCGCGTAGAGCGTCCAGCCGGCCGCGGGGGCGCCGCCGGGCATGAAGAACGAGCCGACCAGCATCAGGGCCGCCGGGATCAGCAGCCAGAAGCTGAGGTTGTTCATGCGCGCGAACGCCATGTCCGCCGCGCCGATCTGCATCGGGATCATCCAGTTCGCGAAGCCGACGAACGCCGGCATGATCGCGCCGAACACCATGATCAGCCCGTGCATCGTGGTGAACTGGTTGAACAGCTCGGGGTTGAAGAACTGCAGGCCCGGCTGGAACAGCTCGAGGCGGATCAGCAGCGCCAGCGTGCCGCCGACCAGGAACATGGTGAACGCGAACAGCAGGTACAGCGTGCCGATGTCCTTGTGGTTGGTCGCGAACACCCAGCGGCGCCAGCCCACGGGGTGGCCGTGCGCATGGTCGTGGTCGTGGTCGTGACCGGGCGTGATCGGATGGGGCAGAACAGCACTCATGAGAGGGAATCCTTCAGCGAACGCGTGTGTCGGACGTTTCCGGGGAAACGAACGGCGACTTACTTGGCTTCGGCAGCGACCACGTCGGACGGCTCGACGAGCTGGCCCGTGTGGTTGCTCCACGAGTTCTTCGTGTAGGTGATGGCGGCGGCGATCTCGGTCTCCGACAGCTTGCCCTGCCACGCCGGCATCGCGCCGTTGAGGCGGCCGTGCAGCACGGTGACGATCTGCGCGTTGATGTCCTTGTCGTTGACCACCGGCGACGCGTCGAGCGGCTTGACCGGGCCCGCGCCCTTGCCGTCCGGCCGGTGGCACACGGCGCAGTTGGCCAGGTAGACCTTCTCGCCACGCGCCATCAGCGGGGCCAACTCCCAGACCTTCTTCGGATCGTCGGCCGCGGCGGCGAGCGCCTTCTTCTGCGTGCCCACCCAGGCGGTGTAGTCGGCCGCGGACAGCACGACCACGTGGATCGGCATGTACGCGTGCTCCTTGCCGCACAGCTCGGAACACATGCCGTAATAGTCGCCCACCTTGTCGGCCAGGAACCAGGTGTCGCGCACGAAGCCGGGAATGGCGTCCTGCTTGACGCCGAATGCCGGCACGCTCCACGAGTGGATGACGTCCTCGGCGGTGGTGATGATGCGCACCTTCTTGTCGACCGGCACCACCAGCGGGTGGTCCACCTTCAGCAGGTAGTCGTTGCCGGCCGGCCTGGCGGTCTCGGACAGGTCGCGCTGCGCGGTGTCGAGCGTGGAGATGAAGGCCAGGCCCTCGCCTTCGCCCTTGATGTAGTCGTAGCCCCACTTCCACTGGTAGCCGGTGGCCTTGATCGTGAGGTCGGCGTTGGTGGTGTCCTTCATCGCCACCACGGTGCGCGTGGCGAATGCGCCCATCAGGATGACGATGACGAAGGGCACGATGGTCCAGGCGATCTCGACGGCGACGCTCTCGTGGAAGTTGGCCGCCTTGTGGCCCACGCTCTTGCGATGCTTGAAGATCGAATAGAACATGAAGCCGAACACGACCACGAAGATCACCGTGCAGACGATGAGCATCCAGTAGTGCAGTTCCTTCTGCTGGCGCGCGATCTCGGTGACGGCGGGCTGGAAGTCCAGGCCCAGCACGCGGGGCCCGCCCGGAAGGTCGGTCACGGACTTGTCGCCATAGGCCAGCGCCACGCCGGTGGTCGCCAATGCGGAAATCGCCAGTGCCGCGCGCGTCGCGCCGAGTCCCAGCTTGCGAATCGTCATCATTGTCGTCACGTAGTTCGATCCTTCTTGTCGCGGGCCTGGACCATTCGCATGGCCCGGATCGGCTTGATCGGAGGTCGGTCGCAGGCCCGTTCGGGACAGGTCTGCACAGGGGAGGTGCACTTCAGACACAAGACCCGATCGATTCTAGGGCCTGTTCATGCCAAAAAAGTGCTTCCTTGACTCAGCGTAAGCCCTGCCCCTGCGCCATCGGCTACCGTGGAGGGCGGCCACGACCGAGCATCGTCCGCATGTCGTCGAGCCCGACCTGGGTCTGCGCCGCGACTCGCGCGCGCGGCAGCGGCTTGAACGCGTGGCCGTAGACGATCTCGAACTCCAGCAGCACGCGCCCCTGCGCATCGACCCGCCCGCCGAGCGCCGCCAGCAGGCGCTCGCGCCAGCGGGGGGTGCGCAGGCCCGGGAAGCGCAGCGCGTCGGTGTTCATGCCCAGCGTGCGCAGTTCGTCCAGCGCCGCACGCGGGCTGCTCCAGGTCAGCCGCAGCGTCTCCTGGTCCATGACCGGGTCGGCGAAGCCGGCCTCGACCAGCATGTCGCCGAGGTCGTGCATGTCGGTCCACGGCGCATACGGCGTGCCCCATCCGTGTGCGCGGTAGAGGTCGCGCAACGCGACCAGCGTGCCCGGGCCCAGCGTGGTGAACATCAGGAAGCCGTCGACGACCAGCGCGCGCTGCCACTCGCGCATCAACGCGGGCGCGTCCTGCGCCCAGTGCAGGCTCATGTTGGACCACACGAGCTGCGCCTGGGCCGGCGGGACCGCCGACTGCGCGATCGCGCGCGACCCGCCGGCACCCAGGCCCAGCCAGCGCCGCCACGCGGGCGTCGCCGCCAGCGCCACCGGCGCGGCCGGCGCTGGCGCTGCGCCCGCCGCGGGCCGCAGCACGCCGGTGACGGTGGCCTTCGGGTAGGCCTGCGCCAGCGGCGCCGCGCCGCCGCCGAGCTCGCTCCACCAGTCGAACACATGCTCGGGCACCTGCTTGACGATGGCCAGGCGCTCGCCCATCCGGCGCGCGACCTCGCCGTGCAGCCATGGCGGCACCGGCTGCGCGGCCAGGCGCCCCCACGCGCGGTCCAGTGCGCGCGGATCGAGGCGTTCCGGGCGGGATTCGGTGGGGGGAGCAACGGCCATGCGGCAGTATATTGAGACCATGACTTCGCGGCCCGGCGGCACTCCGAAGGCCGCAGGCGGCGCCGGGCCAAGCGCCGCAGCGTGCGCGCGCGCGGCGGCGGCGACGCGGCACTGGCTGGCGCACTGGCGCCGTCGGGCGGGCGGACGCTGCGCCGTCTGTCGCGGCTGGTGCGACGGCGCGCTGTGCCCCTGCTGCGACGCGCGCTTCGCCTTCTCCCGCCCCCGCTGCGAGGGCTGCGCATTGCCGCTGGTCGCGGCCGCATCGGCCGAAGCACGTTGCCTGCGCTGCCGGCTCGCGCCGCCGCCGTGGTCGCGCGCGGTGGCCGGCGTCGACTACGGCTACCCCTGGGACCGCCTGCTGGCCGACCTGAAGTTCCACGGCCGGCTCGAGCCGGTGGGCGCGCTGCTGCAGCCCCTGCTGGCGCGCCTGGACGACGTCCGCGGCGCGGACCTGCGCGTGCTGCCGGTGCCGCTGGCGCGCGAGCGCCTGGTCGAGCGCGGCTACAACCAGTCGTGGGAGCTCGCGCGCCGGCTCGCCCGCGCGCTGGCCCTGCCCGCGCGCGCGGACGCGCTGTTCCGGGTGCGCGACACGGGCCACCAGCTGGGCCTGCACCGCGACGCCCGCGCCGCCAACCTGCGCGGCGCCTTCGTCGTCGCGCCGCGCCACGCGGCCTGGGTGCGCGGTGCGCGTGTCGCGCTGGTGGACGACGTGCTGACCACCGGCGCCACCGCCCAGGCGGCCGCGCGCACGCTGCGCTCGGCGGGCGCGCACGAGGTCCAGGTGTGGGTGGTGGCGCGCACGCCGGATTCCTGAAGCACGCGAGCTGGGACAATCGCGCCATGTTCCGCATCGTCCTCGTCCACCCGGAGATCCCGCCCAACACCGGCAACGTGATCCGCCTGGCCGCCAACACCGGCTGCGAGCTGCACCTGATCGAGCCGCTGGGCTTCTCGATGGAGGACAAGCTGCTGCGCCGCGCCGGCCTCGACTACCACGAGTTCGCCGACGTGCGCCGCCACGCGCGCTGGGAAGACTACGCCGCCACCGTCGACCCGGCGCGCTGCTTCGCGTTCTCCACCCGAGGCACCGGCACGCTGGGCAGCGTTCACTGGCGCCCGGCCGACAGCCTGGTCTTCGGCAGCGAATCGGCGGGCCTGCCACCGGCGCTGCGCGACACGTTTCCGCCCGAGCGACTGGTTCGCCTGCCGCTGCTGCCGGGCCAGCGCAGCCTGAACCTGAGCAATGCGGTGGCGGTGGCGGTGTTCGAGGCGTGGCGCGTCAACGGCTACGCCGGCGGGCTATAGCCCTTCGTCGCGGGAGTCGCGGCGCATCAGCGACGCCACCGCGTCGCGCGCGGCGATGCGGCGGTGGATCACGGCCGAGACCATGTCGGTGATCGGCATCGCCACGCCGTTGTCGTGCGCGAGGCGGGTGACCGTCTCGGCGCAGTAGACGCCCTCGGCGACGTGGCCCAGGCGCTCGAGGATGCCGCTCAGCGACAGCCCCTGCGCGAGCAGCAGCCCCACCTTGCGGTTGCGCGACAGGTCGCCGGTGGCGGTCAGCACCAGGTCGCCCAGGCCCGACAGTCCCATGAAGGTGTCGGCCTGCGCGCCCAGGGCCACGCCCAGGCGCGTCATCTCGGCCAGCCCGCGCGTGATCAGCGCGGCGCGGGCGTTCAGCCCCAGGTTCAGGCCGTCGGCGATGCCGGTGGCGATCGCCAGCACGTTCTTGACCGCGCCGCCCACCTCGACGCCGACGACGTCGGTGGAGCGGTAGATGCGGATCGCCTCGCCGTGCAGCGCGGCCACGGCCAAGTCGCACAGCGCGGCGTCGGCGCTCGCCGCCACCAGGGCCGTCGGGCTGCCGCCGGCCACCTCCTGGGCGAAGCTGGGGCCCGAGAGCACGCCCACCGACGCGTGCGGCAGCACGCTGGCAGCGATCTGGTGGCCCAGTGCGCCGGTGGCCGACTCGACGCCCTTGCACAGCCAGAACACGCAGGCGTCCGGGGGCAACGCGGCCAGTCGCTCGCGCAGCGAGGCCATCGGCGTGGCGACGATCAGCAGGCCGCCGTCGGCATGGGCGATCGCGGCGGCGTGGTCGGACGTGACGGCCAGCTGCTCCGGCCACGTGGCGTGCGGCAGGTAGCGCTCGTTGCGCCGATCCGCGGCCATCAGCCGGGCCTGCACGGCATCGCGCGCCCACAGCAGCACGCGATGGCGCCGCGCCGCGGCGATCGCGAGAGCGGTGCCCCAGGCACCGGCGCCAATGACCGATATGCGCATCCGGCGGTTCTCGGGAAGATTCGAAGCGGGCCGGCGAGCGGCCCGCGGGCTTTCAGTTCGGCGCGCCGTTGGCGGAAGCCGCCTGGGCCAGCTGCGCCTGCTGCTGCGCTTCGAACATGGCCTGGAAGTTCACCTCGGCCAGCAGGATCGGCGGGAAGCCGGCGCGCGTGCAGACGTCGGAGACGATGGCACGCAGGTACGGGTACAGCATCTGCGGGCAGACGACGCCCAGGATGCCCTGCTGCTGGTCGGCCGGGATGTTGCGGATCTCGAAGATGCCGGCCTGCTTGGCCTCGACCAGGAACAGCACCTTCTCGCCGACCTTGGTCGTGACCGTGGCCGTGACGGCGACTTCGAACAGGCCTGGGCCGACGGCTTCTGCCGCCATGCTCAGCTGGATGTCGACCTGCGGCTGGGTCTGCTCGAGCAGCACCTGCGGCGAGTTCGGTTGCTCGAGCGACAGATCCTTCAGGTAGATGCGCTGGATCTGGAAAACGGGGGATTGGTCTTGTTCAGCCATGGGGTGTCTCGAAAAAACGAAGCCCGCAAACCGGGACGGTGCGGGCTGCACCCGGCATTATGTCGCAGGCCCCGCGATACCCCGGCAAGGGTTGATCCTCAGCCGTTGAGCAGGGGCAGCAGGCCGCCCTTCTGGTCCAGCGCGATCAGGTCGTCGCAGCCGCCCACCCAGGTCTCGCCGATGAAGATCTGCGGCACCGTGCGGCGGCCGGTGCGGGCGATCATCGCGTCGCGCTGCGTCGGGTCCAGGTCGACGCGGATCTCGTCGATCGCGTCCACGCCGCGCTGCCTGAGCAGCTGCTTGGCGCGGATGCAGTACGGGCACACCTGCGTGGTGAACATGCGGACAGGATTCATGGGCTCGGGTGCCGCGTCGCGCGCGGCGGGTGGACTGCTGGGAACTGCCGATTTTCGCGCAGCCGGGCCAACCTTGCAGTGCCAGGTGCCAAGGCGGCGGCGCGCCGCGTGACCGAGTTGCGCCGCGGCGGCCTTTCAGGCCGGCGTCGTCGCTGTCTCGACGGGCATGTTGGCGGCCCGCCAGCCGGCCATCCCGCCGGCCAGCACCACGGCCTGCGTGTAGCCCTTGGCCTGCAGGGCCTTGGCCGCCTTGGCCGCGCGCACGCCGCCGGCGCACACCAGCACCACCGGCAGGGTCTTGTTCTTGGGCAGCTCCGGCGCGACCTCGAGGCGGCCGAGCGGGATGTTGCGCGCGCCGACGATGTGGCCCGCGGCGTACTCGCCCGGTTCGCTGACGTCGATCACCACGGCCTTCTCGCGATTCATCAGGCGCACCACCTCGGTCGGCGGCACCCCGCCGGTGCGTGCGCTGCGCAGCGTCGGCCAGATCAGCAGCCCGCCGGAGACGAGGGCGGCCAGGGCCATGAGCCAGACGATGGGGTCGGTGAAGAATTGCAAGGGAGCCGTTCGTGACTGGAGAAGGGGACGATTATAGAAAGATCGGCCGTCGCGGGCACGCCCCCGCCCCGCCGGCAACCCGCACTTGCCCGATCGCGGGGGCCGGCGCCCGCCGTCCCGCATAGAATTTCGCGTTTACCGACCGACTTGGACGCCGCACGGCGCGAGGCCTTCCCCATGTACAAGCTCGTCCTGATCCGCCACGGCGAATCCACCTGGAATCTCGAGAACCGCTTCACCGGCTGGACGGACGTCGAGCTGACCGCCACCGGCGTCGCGCAGGCGCGCAGCGCGGGCGAGCTGCTGAAGGAGGCGGGCTACGAGTTCGACGTCGCCTACACGTCGGTGCTCAAGCGCGCGATCTGGACGCTGTGGCACTGCCTGGACACGATGGATCGCACCTGGCTGCCGGTCAAGCAGGACTGGCGCCTGAACGAACGCCACTACGGCGGCCTGCAGGGCCTGAACAAGGCCGACATGGCCAAGGAGTATGGCGACGAGCAGGTCCTGATCTGGCGCCGCAGCTACGACACCCCGCCGCCGCCGCTGGAAGCCGACGACCCGCGCGGCCAGCGCCACGACCTGCGCTATGCCAAGCTCGCGCCCGAGCAGATCCCGCTCACCGAATGCCTGAAGGACACCGTGGCGCGCGTGCTGCCCTGCTGGAACGAGGTGCTGGCGCCCGCCATCCGGTCGGGCCAGCGCATCGTCGTCGCCGCGCACGGCAACTCGATCCGCGCGCTGGTGAAGTACCTGGACAACATCGGCGACGCCGACATCGTGGGCGTCAACATCCCCAACGGCATCCCGCTGGTCTACGAGCTCGACGCCGACCTGAAGCCGATCCGCAGCTACTACCTGGGCGACGCCGAGGCAGCGGCGAAGGCGGCGGCGGCCGTCGCCAACCAGGGCAGGAAGGCCTGACGGGCCGCGCGCGAACGCCCCGGCCGGACCGGGGCGCGTTCACTCGTGGCGCAGCGCCTCGATCGGATCCATGCGGGCGGCGCGGCGGGCCGGGAAGTAGCCGAAGATCACGCCGATGAAGGCCGAGAAGGCCAGCGCCAGCAGGTTGATGCTGGCGTTGAACGTGTAGGGCACGGCCATCAGGCTCGACAGCCCCCAGGAGGCCAGCGTCGCGATCGCGATGCCCACCACGCCGCCGAGGGCCGACAGCACCACGGCCTCGATCAGGAACTGCAGCAGCACCTCGCCCTCGAGCGCGCCCACGGCCAGGCGCAGGCCGATCTCGCGCGTGCGCTCGGTCACGCTCACCAGCATGATGTTCATGATGCCGATGCCGCCCACCAGCAGGCTGACGGCGGCCACCGCGCCGAGCAGTGCCGTCAGCAACTGCGTCGTGGACGACAGTGTCTCCGCGATCTGCTGGGTGTCGAAGATGTTGAAGTTGTCGTCGTCGCTCTCGCCGAGCTTGCGGCGCTCGCGCAACAGCTGGCGCAGGCTCGCCTTGAGTGGCACGCTGTCGCTGCCGTCCTGCATTGCCACCAGCAGCGTCGACACCTTGCGCGAGCCGGTGACCCGGCGCTGCAGCGTGTTCAGCGGCACCACCACCGTGTCGTCCTGGTCGCCCATGCCGCCCTGGCCCTTGGCGGCGAGGATGCCGATCACGGTGCACGAGAACTGCTTGACGCGCAGCAGCTCGCCCAGGCCGGTCAGGCCCACCGTGCCGCCGTAGATCTCGCGTCGCACCGTCTCGCCGATGACGCACACCGCGGCGCCGGCGCGCTGCTCGTCGGCCTCGAAGATGCGCCCGTTGGCGAGCTTCCAGTTGCCCGTGACGAACCAGTCGTTGGTGCTGCCGCTGACGCTGGTGGCCCAGTTGCGGCCGTTGGCCACCACGGTCGCGCTGGTCGTGCCCTGCGGCGCCACAGCGGCGACGCCGCCGATCTCCGCCGCGATGGCCTGGCCATCGGCGGCCGTGAACTGCGCCACGCCGCTGCCGCCCCCGCTGATGCTGCGCTGGCCGGGACGCACCATCAGCAGGTTGGTGCCCAGGCTGGAGATCTGCATCTGGATCGCCTGCGTCGCGCCGTTGCCCAGCGTCACCATGGTGATCACCGCGGCCACGCCGATCACGATGCCCAGGATGGTCAGGAACGAGCGCAGCACGTTGCGCCGCACCGAGCGCAGGGCGAGGATGAAGACGCTGTAGAGCATCAGGTGCTTTCGAGCGCCGTCAGGCCGGCGGGCGGCGCGGTCACCGGGTTCGGGTTCGCCTCATCGCGCGCGATGCGGCCGTCGACGAAGTGCACCATGCGGTGCGCATAGGCGGCCATGTCGGGCTCGTGGGTGACCATCAGCACGGTGATGCCGTGGTCGCGGTTGAGCGCCACCAGCAGGCCCATGATCTCGTGGCTGCGCTGGGTGTCGAGGTTGCCGGTGGGCTCGTCGGCCAGTACAACGTCCGGCTCGGTGACGATGGCGCGCGCGATCGCCACGCGCTGCTGCTGCCCGCCCGACAGCTCGCCCGGCGTGTGGTGTTCCCAGCCGCCCAGCCCGACCGCCGCCAGCGCCTTGGCGGCCGCCTTGCGCCGCTCGGTCGCGCTGTCGCCGCGGTACAGCAGCGGCAACTCCACGTTCTCCTGCGCCGAGGTGCGCGCCAGCAGGTTGAAGCCCTGGAACACGAAGCCCAGGAAGCGGCGCCGCAGGCGCGCGCGCTGGTCGCGCGTCAGCGCCTCGACGTGCGCGCCCTTGAACAGGTAGTGGCCGCCGCTGGGGGTGTCCAGGCAGCCGAGGATGTTCATCGCGGTGGACTTGCCCGAACCGCTGGGGCCCATGATGGCGACGAACTCGCCGGCGGCGATGTCGAGATCGATGCCCTTGAGCGCCATCAGCTCGGCCGCGCCGCTGCCATAGCGCCGGGTCACGCCGCGCAGGCGGATCAGCGGATCGGCCATCAGGCGGCCCTCCGCCTGCCGGCTGCGGGGCGAGCGCGCTTCGGAGCGGCCGGGCGCGCGCTCATTTCGGCGCGACCTTCTGGTCGGTGATGACCAGCGCCCCGGGCTGCAGGTCACCGGCGACGATCTCGGTCATGTGGCCGTCGCTGATGCCCGGGGTCACCGCCACGGCCACGGCCGCGCCGTCGCGCAGCACCCAGACCTGCTTTGCGCTGGCCGTGCTTGCCAGGGTGGCCGCCGACTTGCGCGTGTTGGTGCTGGCCATGCGAGGCAGCAGGCTGGACGCCAGGCCCTTCTTCGGCGTGGCCGTCGGCGCGGCCGCGGTGGGAGTGAAGCGGAGCGCAGTGTTGGGCACCAGCAGCACACCGGTGCGCCGCGTGGTGGTGATCGTCGCCGTGGCCGTCATCCCGGGGCGCAGGCTCAGGTCGGCGTTGTCGACGTCCAGGTAGGTGAGGTAGGTGACGACGTTGTCGGTGATGGTCGAGCCGAAGCCCACGCGGGTGATGCGCGCCGGGTAGTTGCGGGTCAGGTAGGCGCTGACGGTGAAGGTGGCGTCCTGCCCGACCTTGACCGCACCGACGTCGGCCTCGTCGACATAGACCCACAGGCGCAGCTTGCGCAGGTCGTCGGCCACCGTGAACAGCGTGACCGCCTGCAGCGAGGCCGCCACGGCGTTGCCGGGATCGACGTTGCGGGTCAGTACCACGCCGTCCGCCGGCGCGGCGATGGACGACTTCGTCAGGTTGATCTCGTCGGTGGACAGGGCCGCGGTGGCGTCGTCGACGCTGGCACGCGCACTCGTGTCGTCGGCCACCGCGCGCGCCAGGGTCGCGCGGCCCGCATCGAGCTCGGACCTGGACGGCACCTTGCCGCCGGACAGCCGTTCCACCTCCTCCAGCCGGCCCATCGCGGCGCGGGCCTCGGCGATGGTCGCTGCGGTCTGCGCGACCTTGGCCTTGGCGGCGGTCAGCGCGGCGCGCGAACGCAGCACCTGGTCGTTGAGCTTGGCCGGATCCAGCACCACCAGCACCTGGCCCTTCTTGACCACGTCGTTGACGTCGACGTTGACGTCGCGCACCGTGCCCGAGAGCTCGCTGCCGATGTTGATCGAGCGGATCGGCTGCAGGGTGCCGTTGGCGGTGACGAGCAGGGTGAGGTCGCCCTTGGTCACGGGCTGCGTGACGTAGCTGGGCGCGCTGCTTTCGGCGCGCGCCGCGAGCCACCACCACAGCCCGGCGGCGGCCAGCGCCGCCGCGAGCGCGACCATCCACCACAGCGGCCGGCGGTACCAGGCCCGCGTCGCGGGCTCGCCCAGCAGCGTGGCGAGGTCGGTCGGGGCGGCGGGCGCGGCCACCGGCGGGATCGTCGGCGGGGTCGGGCTGGGGGGAGTGAGGACGGTCACGGGGTCGAGGCTCGGCTGATGTTGGTTTCGGGTTCCCAGCCGCCACCGAGCGCCTTGTACAGGCGCACGTGGTCGCTGCTGACGTCGGCGCGGACGCTGGCCAGGTCGTCCTGGGTGCCGAGCTGGGTGCGCTGGGTTTCGAGCACGGTCTGGAAATCGACCAGGCCGCTGCCGTAGCGCTGGCGGGCCAGCAGCGCGGCATTGGCCGCCGCGTCGGCAGCGTTGGCCAGGTGGGCCAGGCGCAGGCGGTCGCCGCGCAGCGCGACCAGCGCGTCCTCCACGTCCTTGAGCGCCTGCAGCACCGCGGCCCGGTAGGCCGACTGCGCCTGTTCCAGCGCCGCCTGCTGCGCGTCGACCTGCGCACGCCCGGCGCCGCCGTCGAACACCGGCAGGCTCACGCTGCCCAGCAGGCTGCCGACCACCGACGCGCCGTCGGTCAGCGCGCCCAGCGTCAGGGCGCTCAGGCCCAGGGAGCCGCCGATCGACAGGCTCGGCAGGCGCGCCGCCTCGGCCTGGTGGACGCGCGCCTGCGCCGCGCCGACCTGGTGTTCCGCGGCGCGCACGTCGGCGCGTTGGCGCAGGGTGTCTGCCGGCAGGCGCAGCGCCAGCGCGTCGCCGGGCAGCGGCACCGGGGCGACGCCGCCCAGGCGGACGGCGAGCGCCGCGGGCGGCTGGCCGGCCAGCACGGCCAGCGCATGGCGGGCCTGGTCGACGCTGGCCTGCAGGGTCGGCACGAGCGCGGCGGTCTGTTCGGCGGCGGCGCGCGCCTGTTCGAGTTCGAGCGACGTCACCAGCCCGGCCTGGTTGCGCCAGGCGGTGATCTGCAAGGTCTCCTGCTGGGTCGCCAGGTTGTCGCCGGCGATCACCAGCCGCGCCTGCGCGCCGCGCAGCGCGATGTACTCGAGCGCCACTTCGGCGGCGACGGACACCTGCGCGTCCGCCAGGCTGGCCGCGCTGGCGCGCACCGTGGCCTCGCTGGCGTCGAGCGCGCTGCGCTTGCCGCCGAACAGGTCCAGCTCCCACTGGGCGTCCAGTCCGGCCTGGAAGGTGTTGGTGCCGACGCGGCCGACGCCCGGCTGCGTGCTGTCGACGCTGGAGCGCTGCGCCGAGGCGGAACCCGTCAGCGTGGGCAGCAGGCCGGCCGCAGCGCTGTCGCGCAGCGCGCGCGACTGCCGCAGCGCCGCCGCGGCAGTCGCCACGGTGGTGTTGGCGCGCAGGGCGTCCGCCACCAGGCCGGCCAGCACGGGGTCGTCGAAGCGCAGCCACCAGCGGGCAAGCGACGGGTCAGCCGGGGCGCCGACGGCGTCGGAGGCCGCCGCGGACACCGACCAGGCGGCCGGCACGTCGGCGACGCTGGAGTCGGCGGTTCGCACATCGACGTGCGCGCAGCCCGCCATGACCGCCAGCATGCAGGCGGCGACGAGCGTGGCGACCGGTGGGCGACTCGCGAGGACGGCTCGCGCAGGCCTCTTCATTGTTCGGGCTCCTGACCAGGGGGGGTTGGCGCCGCCGTCCCGGCGCACGCGAATGCCTGGACACGCACGGCGGCAGGCGCTTCGCATGGGCCGCACGGAACGGCGACTGCGACGACAGCGTAGGCGGGAATTGCGTCCGGGACATTGCGGTATCGCACATAGCGGCTACATTGCCGCCCGCCGGGCCCGTCGCTACGTCGCCGCGGCCAGCGCGCCGACCCGGCGCACGAAGGCCAGCACGCGCTCCGACGCCTCGTCGGCGCGCGTGGCCGCCGACATCACCAGCAGCGCGCCCTCGCCTTCCAGCGGCACGTAGCGCACGCCCTCGATGCGCACCGCCTCGAGCGGCGCCGGCAGCACCGCGACGCCCAGTCCGGCGGCGACGAGGCCGATCTGCGTGGTCGCCTCGCGCGCCTCCTGCGCGATGCGCGGCTCGAAGCCGACCTGCGCGCACAGGCGCTTGAGCAGCGGGCCGGTGCCAGTGCCGGCGTCGCCGGGAAAGCCGATGAAGGCCTCGTCGCGGCAGTCGGCGATGGCGACCGACTTGCGGCGCGCGAACCGGTGCGTGGCGGGCACCACCAGGCGCAGCGGGTCGCGCCGCAGCACCTGCAGCCGGATGCCGTCGGGCGCGCGCTCGTTGTAGCGAACGAGGCCGACATCGAGCTCGCCGCGCCGCAGCCCGTCGAACTGCAGCTGCGAGTGCATCTCGCGCAGGGCCAGCGCGACGTCGGGGTGGACGCGTCGATGCTCGGCGACCACGTCGCGCAGCACCTTGGTCAGCGGCAGCGTCGACGAGAAGCCGATGCGCAGCAGCCCGACCTCGCCGCGCGCCACCCGCTGCAGTTCCTGCGGCAGCGCCGTCGTGACCGCCAGCAGCTCGCGCGCACGGACCAGCAGCGCGCGGCCGGCATCGGTCAGCGCCACCGAGCGCCGCGTGCGCAGCAGCAGCTGCACGCCCAGCTCCTGTTCGAGCGCGCGGATCTGCTGGCTCAGCGGTGGCTGGGCCATGTGCAGGCGCAACGCCGCGCGGGTGAAGTGCAGTTCCTCGGCGACAGCGACGAAGTAGCGCAGGTGGCGCAGCTCCATTGATACTTTCATCGTCTCAATATGGATTCAATCATATATTGGACTGACTAAGCATGGGTACCTAGCATGGGCCCATGTCCGCAATTCCCGGCCGCCTCGTCCCGGCGCCCTCTCCCGCGCTGCACGGCGCCCACGATGGCCCTCTGCCGCCCCCGCTGGCCGCCGGCAGCGCCGCCCACCGGTCGGCCAAGTGGGCGCTGTTCGTCGGCGGGTTCTCGGTGTTCGCGATGTTCTACGGGCCGCAGCCGCTGTTGCCGTTGTTCGCCGCCGAGTTCAGGCTGACGGCGGCGCAGGCCAGCGGCGTGCTGTCGGCCACCGCCGGGGCGATGGCGATGGGCCTGATTCCGGCCGGCCTGCTCGCGCAGCGCTTCGGCCCCAAGCCGGTGATGCTGGCAGCCATCGTGCTGGGCGCGCTGTGCAGCCTGCTGTGTGCGGTCGCTCCGGACCATGCCAGCCTGATCGCGCTGCGCGCGCTGCTGGGCCTGGGCCTGGCGGGCCTGCCGGCGGTGGCGTCGGCGTGGCTGGCCGAGGAGCTGGATCCGGCGGCGCTGGGCCAGGCCGTGGGGCTGATCATCGCGGGCAACGCCGCGGGCGGCATGTCCAGCCGCCTGGTCTGCGGCGTCCTGGCCGACCACGGCAACTGGCGCGCGGCGTTCGCCGGCCTGGGGGCACTCGGAGCGATCGCGGCGTTCGAGTTCTGGCGCAGCCTGCCGGCCTCGCGCCGCCACCGTCCGCGCCCGCTGCATCCGCGCCACGCGCTCGCCGACCTGCGTGCCGTCTTCCGTGAGCGCGGCCTGCTGCCGCTGTTCGGCCTCGCGCTGCTGCTGATGGGCAGCTTCGTGAGCTTCTACAACTACCTCGGCTTCCGCCTGGTGCAGGCGCCGTTCGGGCTGTCCCACGGGGCCATCGGCGCGATCTTCCTGCTCTACGTGGTGGGCATGATCTCGTCGCCGTGGGCCGGACGCCAGGCCGACCGGCGCGGATCGTCCCGGGTGCTGGCCGCCATGCTCGCGCTGTGCGCGGCGGGACTCGCGCTGACGCTGGCGCCTGCCCTGCCGGTGATCATCGCCGGGGTCGCGCTGTTCACGTTCGGCTTCTTCGCGGCACATTCGGTGGCCAGCAGCTGGGTCGGCCGGCTCGCGCATCGCTCCAAGGCGCTCGCCGCCGCGGTCTATCTCACGGCCTACTACCTGGGCGCCAGCGCGATGGGCTGGCTCGGCGGACACGCCTGGGCCGCCGGCGCGTGGCCGGGCGTGCTGGGCTTTCTCGGACTGCTGTGGCTGGGCTGCGCGGGCCTCGCGCTGCGCCTGGCGCGGCTGCCCGTCCCGGCGCACGCGGCGGCACGCGAGATCGACGCTGCGAGCCGGCCCTAGGCAGTCGCCGGGCCGGTGCCGGCCTCGCGGCCGGAGCGCGTCTGGGGGTCGAGGCCGGTGTCGGGCGATTCGTTGGCCTGGCGCGGGCCGCTGCCCGGCTCGATCAGCTCCTCGATGATGAGGTGGCCGAATTTCTGCACCCGGTCGGCGTGGTATCGCGCGACGATGTCGGCGGCACGGCGGGCCGCGGTGTCCTCCGGGGCCAGCACCGAGACGAACGGGTGGCCCGCGCCGGCCAGCTCGCGCTGCTGCTTCACCAGGTTGAGTTCCTGCCCGATGCTGGCCAGCACGCCCGCGTTGGCGATGTCGCGCTCGGCGCGTTCGCACACCTCGGCGGCGGGGTAGAACGCGACCTCGGGAAAGCCGGCGTCGCGCAACGCCTGCACCGCCCCGCGGGCATCGTCCTCGGTGGGAAACGAGGCGAGCACATGGTCGACCGGCTTGAACACGCCGTAGGCCGTCTGGGAGTTGCTGTTGTTCATGGTGGAAGCCCTTTCCGCCATGACGCGGCAAGCCGCGTACCCCCTCGCGTCCTAGGCGCGCAGCTCGGCCGCGATGCGCTCGCGCAGCGCCTGCGCCAGCACCCGGCGGTCCAGCTCGCCGGCCGGCTCGGGCGCCAGGAAACGCACCTCGACGACGAGGCCGCGCGCGCGGCACACCTTCATCAGGCTCTCGCCCAGCGTGGTGTCGCCGATGTACTGCGCCGCGACGCTCACCGGGTGGCCCGGCTCGCTGTAGCGCAGCACGACGGGCTGCACCACGGTGCCGGTGGTGATGGCCGCCTGGAGCAGGTTGGCGTGGAACGGCAGCACGTCATGGCCGGCGCCGGTGGTGCCTTCGGGGAACACGGCCACCGCGTCGGCGTTGCGCAGCGCCGCGGCCACCTCGTGCACCACGCGCATCGCGTCGCGCTTGCGTTCGCGCTCGATGAACAGCGTGCCGCCGGCATGCGCCAGCCGGCCCAGCAGCGGCCAGTGCGCGATGTTGGACTTGGACACGAAGCGGGCGCGCGGCGCGCTGGCGTGCACCGCCGGGATGTCCAGCCACGAGACGTGGTTGGCCACCATCAGCACCGCGCCCGGATGCGCGCTGCCCGACACCCGCACCGCCACGCCCAGGCAGCGCAGCATGCGCACGCTCCAGCGCTGCACGATGGCCTGGCGGCCGGCCGCGTCCAGGCGCGGCATCACCACGCCCGCCAGCCACAGGCCGCGCGCCACCATGCCGGCCACGCACAGCAGGCGCCAGAGCGCGAGCGGCGTTCTCAAGCGGCGGTCGCGCCCGCGGCACGCGCCGGCTCGGCGCTGAAGGCCAGCGTGCCGGCCACCAGCGTGTGGCGCACCCGGCCGGGCATGCAGGTGCCGCTGGAGGCGGCGTCGAACGGCGTGTGCTTGCCCTGGCTGCGCAGCGCGTCCGGGCTCACCTGCCACTCGGCGGCGGGGTCGAACACGCAGATGTCGGCCACGCCCCCCTCGACGAGCCGGCCAGCGCTCTGGCCCAGCGAGCCGAGCGCGTCGCCGAGCACGCGCACCGGCTCGCTCGTCACGCGCGCGAGCGTGTGTGCCAGCGAGAGCCTGGCCTCGGTGCCCCACTTCAGCGCCAGGCTCAGCAGCAGCTCGAGCCCGGTGGCGCCGGGCACCGCCTCGCCGAACGGCAGCATCTTGTCGTCGTTGCCCACCGGCGTGTGGTCGGAGACGAGCGCGTCGAGCGTGCCGTCGGCCAGGCCGGCGCGCAACGCGTCGCGGTCCTTGCCCTGCCGCAGCGGCGGGGTCAGGCGCATGTCCGAGTTGAAGTAGCCGATGTCGACGTCGGTCAGGTGCAGCGAGTTGATGCTGACGTCGGCGCTCACCGGCAGCCCCTCGGCCTTGGCGCGGCGAACCAGCTCGACGCCGGCGGCGCTCGAGATGCGGCACAGGTGCACGCGCGCGCCGGTCTGGCGCACCAGCTCGAGGATGGTGTGCAGCGCGATCGTCTCGGCGGCCACCGGCACGCCCGACAGGCCCAGCCGCGTGGCGACGGCGCCGCTGGCGGCCACGCCGCCGCCCAGCGACGCGTCCTGCGGCCGCAGCCACACGGCGTAGCCGCGGGTGCTGGCGTACTGCATCGCGCGCATCAGCGTGAGGTTGTCCTTGACGGGGTGCTCGGCCTGCGAGAAGCCCACGCAGCCGGCCTCGGTCAGGTCGATCATCTCGGTCAGCTCGACGCCGGCCAGCCGCTGCGTCAGCGCGCCCAGCGGGAACAGGCGGCAGCGGCTCAGCTTGCGGGCGCGGAACTTGAGCATGTCGACCAGGCCCGGTTCGTCCAGCGGCGGGTCGGTGTCGGGCGGGCATACGAGGCTGGTGACACCGCCGGCGGCGGCCGCTGCCAGTTCGCTTTCCAGCGCGCCGGGGCCCGGCTCCTTCAGGCGCGCGGCCAGGTCGACGAGTCCCGGTGCCACGACCCAGCCGTCGGCCTCGAGGACGCGCTCGGGCATGAAATCGGCCGGCACGTTGCCGATGGCCACGATGCGGCCGGCGGCGATGGCGACGTCGGCGGCTTCGTCGCGGCCGCTCGCGGGGTCGACCACGCGACCGTTGCGGATGAGGATCTTCATTGGGTAGCCTCCGGCCTGCGGCCTGCGGTGCGAGCGCCCTTCGGGACGGCCGTGCGTGCGCTCATGCGTCGTTCCCGGCAAGAATGGACATCACCGCCATGCGCACGGCGATGCCGAACGTGACCTGCGGCAGGATGACGCTGTGCGAGCCGTCGGCCACCCGCGAGTCGATCTCCACGCCGCGGTTGATCGGGCCCGGGTGCATCACGATGGCGTCGGGCCGGGCCAGCGCCAGCATCTCCTCGGTCAGGCCGTAGCTCTTGAAGTACTCGCCCGCGCTCGGCAGCATCGCGCCGCTCATGCGCTCGTTCTGCAGCCGCAGCATGATGACGACGTCGGCGCCCTTGACGCCCTCGCGCATGTCGTGGCACACGCGCACGCCCATCTCGCGCAGGTCGCCCGGCACCAGGGTCTTGGGGCCGACGGCGCGGATCTCGGGCACGCCCAGCGTGGTCAGCGCGTGGATGTCGGAGCGCGCGACGCGCGAGTGCACGATGTCGCCGACGATGGCCACCGTGAGCTCGTTGAACGACTTCTTGTAGTGGCGGATCGTGTACATGTCGAGCAGCCCCTGCGTCGGGTGCGCATGGCGGCCGTCGCCGGCGTTGACGACGTGCACGTGCGGCGCGCAGTGGCGGGCGATCAGGTACGGCGCGCCCGACTCGCTGTGGCGCACCACGAACATGTCGGCGTGCATGGCCGACAGGTTGGCGATGGTGTCGAGCAGGCTCTCGCCCTTGGAGGCGGAGGACTTGGCGATGTCCAGGTTGATGACGTCGGCCGACAGCCGCTTGGCGGCGATCTCGAACGTGGTGCGGGTGCGCGTGGAGTTCTCGAAGAACAGGTTGAACACGCTCTTGCCGCGCAGCAGCGGCACCTTCTTCACGTCACGGTCGTTGACCGAAAGAAACGTTCCGGCGGTGTCCAGGATCTGCGTGAGGATCGCGCGCGGCAGTCCCTCGATGGACAGCAGGTGGATCAGCTCGCCGTGGGCGTTGAGCTGCGGATTTCGTCGCGCCAGCATCAGGTGGTCTCCTTGACGGCGAAGGTGAATCGGCCGTCGGACTCGCGCGCGAGCGACAGGCGCTGGGTGGCGGGCAGCGTGAGCTTGGCGGCGGCGAACACGGGCGCGATCGGCAGCTCTCGGCCGCCGCGGTCCACCAGCACCGCCAGTTCCACCGAGGCCGGGCGGCCGTAGTCGAACAGCTCGTTGACCACCGCGCGGATGGTGCGGCCGCTGGCGACCACGTCGTCGATCAGCAGGATGCGCGCGCCGTCGATCTCGAACGGCAGGCTGGTGGCCGCCTCGACGGCGCCCAGGCCGCGCTCGCCGAAGTCGTCGCGATGCAGCGTGCTGGAGATGGTACCCACCGGCCGGCCCGTGGCGAGGTCGGCGTTCAGGCGCTGGGCCAGCCAGGCGCCGCCCGACCAGATGCCCACCAGCACGGTGTCGGGCGTCAGCAGGCGCTGCACGCCGGCCTTGAGCTCGCCGTAGAGCGCCTCGGCATCGAGCAACAGATTGGTCATTCGTTTTCCCGGAAGTACTGTTCGAGGATCAGCGCGGCCGCCGCCGAATCGGCGTCGCGGGCGCCCGCCGCCTCGACGTCGACGGTGGTGTAGCGCTCGTCCACTTCGTGGACCGGCAGGCCGAAGCGGCCATGCAGCTGGCGGCCGAACTTGCGCGCCCGCAGCGTATTGTCGTGTTGCGCGCCGTCCGGATGGAAGGGCACGCCGATCACCAGCGCGTCAGGCGTCCATTCGCGGATCAGCGCCTCGATCGCCTTGAAGCGTGCATCGCCCTCCAGCGCCAGGGTGCGCAGGGGCTGGGTGAGCTTCATCAACGTGTTGCCCGTGGCCACGCCGACGCGCTTCGTGCCGTAGTCGAAGGCCAGGAACGACAGGACGGCGCGGGAACCGGCGGCGGGCTCTCCCATGGCCATCACCGTCATGCGTGCCCGGCTTCCTGGCTGAGCATGCGCGGATCGATGCCCAGCAAGGCCAGCGCGCGCTCGTAGCGCTTCTCGATCGGCGTGTCGAAGATGATCTCGGGCGCGGCGTCGACGTTGAGCCAGCCGTTGCGGCCCAGCTCGTCCTCCAGCTGCCCGGTGGCCCAGCCGCTGTAGCCGAGCGTGACCAGCACGCGGCGCGGGCCGTTGCCCAGCGCCATCGCCTCGAGCACGTCCTTGCTGGTGGTCATCTCGAGGCCGCCGGGCACCGACAGGGTGGAGTTGTACTGCGGCGCGCCGTCGATGCGCTCGTGCAGCACGAAGCCGCGCTCGGTCTGCACCGGGCCGCCGTAGAACACCGGCTGCTCGGCCAGGTCCTCGCTGCCGAGGGTGAGGTCGACCTTCTCGAACAGGTTGCGCAGCCGGATGTCGACCGGCTTGTTGATCATCAGCCCCAGCGCGCCCTTCTCGCTGTGCTCGCACAGGTAGACCACCGAGCCCGCGAAGGCCTCGTCCAGCATCCCGGGCATGGCGATGAGGAACTGGTTGGTCAGGTTGATGGGTTCGGAAGCCATTGGGGCGATTTTAGGACAGCGCCGGCCCCACAATCGGCCGCCATGGAGATCTCCCACCCGAATTCCGTGTCGCGGGCGCTGGTGTGGTTCCGCCGCGACCTTCGCGTGGCCGACCACCCCGCCCTCGCGCGCGCCCTGCGCGAGGCCGATGCCGTCTGGTGCGTGTTCATCCTGGACAAGACCATCCTGGACGGCCTGCCCTGGGAAGACCGCCGCGTGGCCTTCATCCGGGCCAGCCTGGCCGACCTGGACGACCAGATCGGGACGCTCTCGGGCGGGCGCGCCCGCCTGGTCGTGCGCCACGCCGACGCCGCCGAGGCGATTCCCCGACTGGCCGCGGAACTGGGCGTCCAGGCCGTCTACGCCCACCACGACGACGATCCGGCCGCGCGGACGCGGGACGCGCAGGTGGGCGAGCGCCTGGCCGCCGACGGCCGCCAGTGGCGCACCTTCAAGGACCACGTGGTGTTCGAGCGGCGCGAGCTCCTGACCGGCGGCGGCACGCCCTACGGCGTCTTCACCCCGTACAAGAACGCCTGGCTCAAGGCCCTGCACGCCCGCCCCGAGCTGCTGGGCGACTGCGGCAGCGACGTCGACGGCCGCCGGCTGGCCGCGGCCCCCGCCAGCCCCTGGCGCGACGGCGCCGCGGTGCCCGCGCTGGACGAATTCGGGTTCTCGGCCCGGGCGGCGACCCTGCAGGACGACCCCGGCCTGCGCCCGGGCAGCCGCGGCGGCGCGGAGCTGCTGGAGGAGTTCCTGGACCGCCTGGACGACTACGACGCCACGCGCGACTTCCCGGCGCAGCCGGGCCCCAGCCACCTGGGCATCCACCTGCGCTTCGGCACGCTGTCGCTGCGCCGCCTGGTGCGGCTGGCGGGCCAGCGCGTCGAAGGTGGCAGCCGCGGCGCGCAGACCTGGCTGTCCGAGCTGATCTGGCGCGACTTCTACCACCAGGTGCTGTTCCATCACCCGCACGTCGTCGCCCACGCCTACCGGGCCGACTGCGACACCATCGCCTGGGAACAGGGCGAGGACGCCGAGGAGCACTTCGCCGCGTGGTGCGCCGGGCGCACCGGCTACCCGCTGGTGGATGCCGGCATGCGCCAGCTCAACGCCACCGGCTACATGCACAACCGGCTGCGCATGGTCACGGCGAGCTTCCTGACCAAGGACCTGGGCGTGTCGTGGCTGCGCGGCGAGGCGTACTTCGCGCTGCACCTGAACGACTTCGAGCTGGCGTCGAACAACGGCGGCTGGCAGTGGGCCGCGTCCACCGGCTGCGACGCGCAGCCCTGGTTCCGCATCTTCAACCCGGTCACGCAGAGCGAGCGCTTCGACGCCCAGGGCGCATTCATCCGCCGCTGGGTGCCCGAGCTTGGTCTGCTGCGCGGCAAGGCGATCCACGCGCCGTGGACGGCCAGGCCGGCGGAGCTGGCGGCGGCGAAGGTGGCGCTGGGGCGGGACTATCCGCACCCGGTGGTCGACCACGACGTGGCGCGCGCGAAGACGCTGGCACGTTTCGGCAACCGGGGCAGCGGCAGCCCCGGCGTGTGATCAGGCCCTAGAAGAGCTCGACGTCGCTGACGCGCTTGTCGTCTTCGATGATGCCCTGGCGCATCAGCTCGGCGTGGTTGCTCACCTGGTCGCGGCCGTTGTGCTTGGCGTGGTAGACCGCGCGGTCGGCGCGCTCGAAGGCGGCGGCCGGCGTGTCGCCGACATCGATGGCGGTGAAGCCGATGCTCACGGTGATCTTGCCGGCCTGCGGGAACGGGTACTCGCCGACGACGCGGCGGAAGCGCTCGAGCGCCGCGGCGGCGTCGGCCTCGTCGCTGCACAGCAGCAGCACCACGAACTCCTCGCCGCCGAAGCGGTAGAGCTGGTCGGAGAAGCGGAACGCGCCGCGCATGATGCGCGACAGCAGCAGCAGCACCTCGTCGCCGATCAGGTGGCCGAAGCGGTCGTTGACGCTCTTGAAGTGGTCGATGTCGACCACGCCCAGCCAGTAGCGCGAGCCGGCGGCGTGGCGCCGTTCGCCGTCGTCGAGCTTGGCGTCGAGCAGCGGCAGCGACGACACCTTGTAGAAGCTGTCGTCGAAGATCTTGCGATTGAGCAGGCCGGTGAGGCTGTCGCGCTCGCTGTAGTCGAGCAGCGTCTGCACGTTGCGGTAGATGCGCAGCACGCCGAACACCAGGCGGCGCATCTTGACGCCGATGCCGCGCACGCTCTGCAGCTCGATGACGCCGACGGCGCCGGTATCGGACATCACCGGGAACAGCGTCGTGACGATGCCCTCGGTGCGCGATTCGATGATCTTGCCCGTGGTCAGGCATTCCAGCCAGGTGGGCCGGTCGGCCGCCCGCGGCAGCGACGTGAGGTCGACCCAGGCCGGATCGGCCGTGGCCGCCGGCGAGTCGGCGAGCAGCGCCGCACGCGTGAGCCAGCGCTCCTCGCCCTGGTCACCCACCAGCCGGTAGACGGCCACACGCTGCGGCGCGATCAGGTCGCGCATGGCATGTGCCAGGCTGACGTCGAGGGTGTCGCGGTCGCGCAACCCGGTCAGCGAGGCGAGGTGATCAATGATTTCCGGCATGGATGTTTGGAGCGGTGATCCCTGTTATCGGCCGAGTATCACCCCGACTGAAATCTCATGCAGGCGTCGTCTTCGCGACGTTCTCCTGGATCAGTGCGATCAACTGGTCTTCATCATACGGCTTGCCGAGGTAGTGGTCGGCGCCAAGCTGCAGGGCGAGGTCGCGGTGCTTCTGGGCGATGCGCGACGTGATCATGATGACGGGCAGGCCCTGCCAGCGCGGATCGTGGCGCACGTTGCGCAGCAGGTCGAAGCCGTCCATGCGCGGCATTTCGATGTCGGTCAGCATCACGGCCGGGCGTTCGACCTCGAGCTGCTCCAGCGCATCGAGGCCGTCCTTGGCCACGGTGACGCGGAAGCCTTCGCGGGTCAGCAGGCGCTGGGTGACGCGGCGCACGGTCAGCGAATCGTCGACCACCAGGATCAGCGGTGCCTTGGCCTCTTCCACTTCCTCCATGATCACCGGCACGTGCGGCACGCCGGATTCGGAGGCCACGCGCTGGCCGTAGACGGCCGCCAGGGCCACGGGGTTGTAGATGGGCACCACCTCGCCGGTGGCCAGCAGGGACATGCCCGCCAGGCCCGGCAGGCGCGCCAGCTGCGGCCCGAGGTTCTTGACGACCACTTCCTGGTTGCCCACGACCTGGTCGACGTGCAGCGCGACGCGCTGTTCCGCGCTTCGCACAAGCACGACCGAGGTGGTCTTGCCGGCCAGCACGCCGTGCGTGCTCGATTGCAGCAGCGCGCCGAGCCAGAAGAAGGGCACGTCCTGGGCGCCGTCGCGGTAGACGCCGCTCAGGTAGGCCTGTTCGACGTCGGCGTTGGGGGTGCGGCGCACCACCTCGACCAGCGACGCGGGCATGGCGACGGTGAGGTCGCCGCAGCGCAGCTGCACCACGCGCGTGACGGCCGTGGTCAGCGGCAGCAGCAGCGTGAACGCCGTGCCGCGGCCGGGGGCCGAGGCGGTCTCGATGCGGCCGCCGAGCGCGGTGATGTCGGTGCGCACCGCGTCCATGCCGACGCCGCGGCCGGCCAGCTCGGTCACTTCGTCG
Source organism: uncultured Vitreoscilla sp. (assembly GCA_964418745.1). Taxonomy (GTDB): domain Bacteria; phylum Pseudomonadota; class Gammaproteobacteria; order Burkholderiales; family Burkholderiaceae_C; genus Scleromatobacter. Next base: position 83,587 of record CAYQMX010000021.1, on the reverse strand, counting down.
GTGGTCGTGAACCCCGGCGTGAAGATCAGGTTGGCCAGTTCGGCGTCGCTCGGGCTGGCATCGGGCGCGATCAGCCCGTTGCGGCGACCGCGCGCCTCGATGCGCTCCAGGTCCAGGCCCTTGCCGTCGTCGCGGATCTGGATGCGCACCTCGTTGCCCTGCTGGGCCAGCGTGACGTCGATCGTGCCGATCGGATCCTTGTCCTGGGCGCGCCGGGTGTCCGGCGCCTCGATGCCGTGCACGACGGCGTTGCGCAGCAAGTGCTCGAAGGCGCCGGCCATGCGGTCGAGGACGCTTCGATCCAGTTCGATCGACGAGCCTTCGACGTTCAGGCGCACCTGGACGGACGTTTCCTTGGCGGCCTGGCGAACCACGCGGTACAGGCGTTCCGACAACGCGTCGAACGGCACCATGCGGGCGCGCAGCAGGTCTTCCGACAGCGCGCGGGTCAGCCGCGCCTGGGCGGCCATCTCGTCTTCAGCCGACTGCACCGTCTGCGTGAGGCTGCGCTGCACCGTGGCGACGTCGTTGACCGACTCGGCCATCATCCGCGTCAGTTCCTGGAAGCGCGTGAAGCGGTCCATTTCCAGCGGGTCGAACTCCACCGACGAGCTCTTGCTCGCCTCCAGGCGCGACGCGATCTGCGTGTCGGCCTGCAGTTCGATGTCGCGCAGCTGGCGGCGCAGGCGATCCAGGTTTTCCGTCAGTTCGCGCAGCGACGCGCGCATCTGGGTGACGTCGCCTTCGAGGCGCGAGCGGGTGATCGAGACTTCGCCGGCCTGGTTGACCAGGCGGTCCAGCAGCGGCGCCTTGACGCGCACCGTGGCCGTGGCCGGGTTGCCGGTGGCGGCCTCGATGACGCGCTGCACGCGCGACGGGTTGGCCGCGCTGAAGCGGGCCCAGTCGATCGTTGCCGGTGCGGCGTCGGACAGCGCCTTCGGCACGATCTGGCGGATCGTGGATTCGGGCACGGCCGCGGGCGCGACCGGGACGGCGGGCAGCTCGGGCTCGACCTGCGCTTCCACGGCCGGCACGACGGACTCGGCCGCGGGCTCCGGGACCACGGCGACCACCGGCTCCACGACCACGGGTGCGGCCACCGGTGCCGGCGCCTGCGGGGCCTTCAGCAGGCGCTGGAACTCCTCGTCGAGCGCGTCGACGCCGGTGTGCAGCGTGGCCATGGTCGGTGGATTGGCCGACCGGCCGCCCACGCGTTCCTCGAAGGCCGATTCCAGGCGGTGCGCCAGCTCGCCCAGGCGCATCGCACCGGCCAGGCGGGCACTGCCCTTGAGGGTGTGCAGCGCGCGCAGCGCGCCGAAGGCCTCGGACTGCATCTCGGGCGAGACTTCCCACGCCCGCAGGTGCGAGGCGAGCGAGGGCAGCAGTTCCTGCGCCTCTTCGGAGAAGATCTCGAACAGCTCGGGATCGATCGCATCCTGGGCGTCCAGGTCCTGCGCGAAGCCGGAACCGTCGCTGGTCGGCTCGGCCACTTCGTGGCGCTGGCCGGAATCGGCGCGGACGGCGTCGTCGAGCACGCTGAAACGGACGGCGCCGAGGCCGGATTCGGGGACCGCGGCGGCCTGGGCCACCGGCACGGCGGCCGCGTCGGCGGCGGCGGCGAGGGCGTCGAACTCGTCGGCACCGATGGCGGTGTCGGGCGAATCGATGACCTCCGGCGCGGCGATCACCGGCTCGGCGAAACGATGATCGTCGGCCGGCGCGGCGGCGGCGCGCGCGTCGGCAGCGGCCTGGGCTTCGGCGGCGGCTTGGGCTTCGGCAGCAGCCTGCGCTTCGGCGGCAGCCTGCGCATCGGCCGCGGCACGGGCTTGGGCCTCGGCGGCGGCCTGGGCGTCGGCCGCGGCTTGCGCCTCGGCGGCGGCGCGGGCTTGCGCAGCGGCTTGCGCCTCGGCAGCGGCCTGCGCCTCGGCGGCGGCCTGGGCGGCGGCGGCGGCCTGGGCGGCGGCGGCGGCCTGGGTGGCGTGCTCCGCCTGGGTGGCGGCCTCGGCGTCGCGGGCGCGCTGCAGGTTCTCGTCGTGGGTGGCCTGGGCCACCTGGGCCTGCACCGAGGCCTGGAAGGCGTCGAAGCGGGCCAGCAGCGCCGGGGCGGGCGCCTGCAGGAAGCCGGCGGCGAACTGGTGCAGCAGGCGGCGGATCTCCTCGGCGACGTCGTTGTACAGGCGCGCCTCGTCCGGCGTCACCAGGCGCGACTGCGAGATCTCGAGCGCGTGCTCGAGGCGGCGGGCCAGCGACGACAGGTCGGCATGGCCCACGGTGGCCGAATTGCCGGCCAGCGAGTGGGCCAGCGAGACGGCCTCCTCGCCCACCGGGCGCGGCAGTTCCAGCACCCACTCGGCGAGCGAGGTGCACAGGCGGCGCGACTGCTCGTCGGCTTCGTTCAGGAAGATGTTGAACAGGCCCAGGCCGATGCGCAGCGGGCCGATGACCTTGTAGTTCTCGGCGTCGTCGGCCGGCAGCTGGTCGCCGACGGTCAGCGTGTCGAACGCATGCGTGCCGGTGGCCGGCGTGGCGGCGAGCGCGTCGTTGGCGGCCGGCTCCACCGTGCGGCCGGAGGGCGACAGGTCGAACGAGGCTTCGTCGAGGGCGGACGGTACCGTCTCGGGGCCGAAGTCCTGGTCGGGCACGCGGCGTTCGAGCGGCGTCATGACCGTCTGCTCTTCGTCGTCGGCCGCCTTGTCGAGGTCGCCGAGGTCGAACTCGAAGTTCGGCGCCGCGTATTCCGGGGCCGGCGTCGTCGGCTCGACGACGGTGCGGTCGTCCATGAACTCGGTGCGCACGTGCACGTATTCGCCGGCGGCCGGGGCCGCGGACGGGTCCGCGGGCAGGTGCAGCTCGAAGGCGTTCGACGGCGCATGCGGCGCCTCGTGCAGCTCGCCGGACGCGGTGGACGCGAAGTCCTCGAGGATCTCGGTGTCGGGCGCCTCGTGCGCGGGGGCCGGCTCGAAGTCGTCCGCGGCGGTCGCCGTCGGGGCCGCGGGTGCGGCCAGCGGGGGCAGCACCGCGGTGGCCTCGACCGCCGGGGTCGGGGCGCGCGGCTTGACCGGCAGGGCGTCGGGGTCGACACCGTCGCGCAGCGCGTTGGCGGCCGCGATGATGGGGGCGCTGTGGAAGCCGGTGGCATTGCGGGCGGCCAGCGCCTTGACCCAGCCCTCGAGCTCGTCGAGCACGTTCTGCGAGAACCCGCGCAGCTCCGGGCCGGCCTCGATGACCGCGTCGGCCAGGCGGGCGTTGTACAGCTGTTCGCAGGCCCAGGCGGCGTCGCCGAAGTCGCGCAGGCCGACCATGCGCGAGCTGCCCTTGAGGGTGTGGAACGCGCGGCGGACGGTGGAGATCGACTCGAAGTGCTGCGGCTCCTCGGCCAGCCTGTCCAGGCTCTCGCGGGCGCCGGCGATGACTTCCTCGGCTTCCTCGAAGAAGACCTCGAGCATCTCGTCGTCCTCGGCCGTGGCGGTGGCCGACACGATCGAGGTGGACGTGACCGGGGCCGGCGGCGGCGGCGCGGCGAAATCGGACATCGCCTGGGCGATCTCCTGGCGCACCTCGGTGGCGCCGGAGTCGTCGCTGCGCGCCAGCGCGCTGCGCGCGGCCTTGGCGGCGTCGGCGACGCTCTTCTCGTCGGAGGCGACGGCCTGCTGCGCGAGCTCCTCGAGCTTGTGCATGATGTCGGCCTTGGATGCGGCGTCGTCGCCGGCGGCCGCGGCCAGTTGCTGCACCTGCGCCATCAGCTCGCTCTCGCCACCGACCGGGGCCTCGGGCTCGGAGGGCACGATCTCGTCGGTGCGGCCCATCACGGTCTCGAGGCGACCGCTGTCGGCGTCGAACTTGAACAGCGACTTGGCCAGCTGCGGCTGCACGCCCAGCAGGTCGATCAGGAAGCCCAGCGCGCCCACGTTGGCGGCCAACCGGCCGACGGCCTGCTCGGACAGCGCGCGCGAGGCCGAGGCGCTCTCTGCGCCGTCGCGCGACTGCGCCAGCACGGCGTCGACTTCGTCGCGCATGCGCACGACGGCCTGTCCGGCCTGGTCCAGGCCCAGCACCGACAGCACGCCGCGCATGGCCGACAGCTTGGCCGGCACCGGCACCAGCAGCTCGCGCTCGGACGGGTCGCGGTTGAACTTGTCCAGCTGGCCTTCGACGTCGGCCAGCGACGAGCGCAGTTCCTGCACCACGCTGCCCATCGTCTGGCGATCGGACGCGCGGCGGTAGAGGTCCTCCATCCACGGCTCGATCGGGCCGGGCGTGCGGCCCTGGCGGGCCAGGTCGATGCGCTCGGCGAGCTGGTGGATGCGGGTGCCGAACGAGGCGTCGGCGATGTCGGCATCGTCGAGGGCGGCGTCCAGGCACAGCAGGCTGGTGGCGACTTCCATCGCCAGGTTCGGCGACGGCACGACGCTGCCGTCGGCCACCTGGGTGACCGCGGCGTCGAGGGCGCGCGCCATGTGCTCGCCCTCGGGATGGAGCTTGCGCACCGAGTCGGCCACCAGCGTGGCCTGCTCGCGCAGGCTGGACGCGAGGCCGGACTGCCCGGCGGTGGCCGACGACCACGATTCCTTGAGCGCCTCGACGCGGCGACGCGCCAGCGGGATCAGCGCCGGGTCGTAGCGGCCGAGCGCTTCCTGCTCGTAGTCCACCGGCGCCTGGGTGCCGAGGGCGAAGGCCTTGCGCACGGCCACCAGGCGCGGCGCCTTGGCGTCGTCGCCCGGCAGCGCCCGGGCGCAGAAGAACAACAGGTCCTGGGTGAGGCGGTCGGAGACCTCGGCCTGGCCGCGCTCGGCCAGGCGCACCTGGGCCAGCAGGCGCGACGTGAGGCGCTTGCTGTAGACGTCGGCCGCCAGCCGGCCCTGGGCCTGCGCCTCGAAGAAGGCGGCGGCCACGGACCACAGGCCCGACAGCTTGCCGGAACTGCCCGCGGCCAGGCCGGCGAACAGCTGGCTCATCTGGGTGGCGGCCGGGCCCACCGGGCCGCGCAGCAGCGCGAGCATGCACTGCTCCATGCGGCCACGGGTATCGGCGTCGGGCTTGAGCGCCATCGGGTGCGTGGCGGCGGAGGCCTTCACGAGCGACGGGGCGATGTCGGCCAGCTGCGCGCCCTGCGCGGGCGCGTCGGCCTGCCAGAGGTCGGCCGGATGGATGCGGTCGGCACCGGCGAGCGTCTGCACCTCGCGGTATTGCGGGAACAGCGCGAGCGGCGACACGTCCTTGCCGGACAGCCGGCGGCGCAGGAAATCGAGCAGCGCGAACGACGAGCGTTCGATGGTCGTGGCAGCGGTGGCGTCGAGCAGGCGCGGCTTCTGCGCGAGGCGCACGACGGCCTGCTCGCTGGCGCGCAGCATGCGCGCGCCCTCGCCCTGGCCGACCATGTCGAGGGCGCCGGCGCCCTGGTGGAACAGCGCGCGGGCCTGCGTCAACGCGGCCGAAGCGCTGCCGTCGATCTCGGTGCCCTGCGGCGCGGTCTCGGTGTCGCGCACCTGGCGCCGCAACGCCTTGTGGGCGTTGTCGAGGGTACGGCGAAGCTCGTCGGCCACCCAGGCCAACGTGCTCAGGTCTGCAGGCACTGCGTGCGCTACTTGTTCACTCAACGTCATCTCCAGCGCGCGCACTCGTCGAGCGCGCCCAAGGTCGGTCAGCCACCGACGGGATAGCAGCCAAAACGGCGCCGGCCGGCCGCGGCCCCCTGCGTGCAGGAACTGCCCTGGCTCGCCACGGTGGCGAACAGGGCCCTGCCTCGGGGGGCGGCGACCAGCGGGTGCGTGAAGGCCTCACTCATGGAGCGTGGGGGGGTCAGCTGATCTTGAACCGGGACACCGACTGGCGCAATTCCTCGGCCGTGCGCGACAGCTCGCGCACGATCTGCGCAGTCGACCGCGTGCCGTCGCCGGTCTGCTCCGTCACGGCGAAGATGTGCTGGATGTTGGAGGCCACGACGTTGGCGGACTGCGCTTCGCTCTGCGCCTGCGTCGAGATGCTTTCCACCAGCGTGGACAGTTCGCGCGTCACACGGTCGATGTCGACCAGCGCGGCGCCGGCCGCGTCGGACAGTTGCGCACCCTGCACCACGCCCTGCGTGGAGCGTTCCATGGCGGCCACGGCATCGCCGGTGTCGGTCTGAATGGCCTTGACCAGCGCCGCGATCTGGCGCGTGGCGTCGCCGGAGCGTTCGGCCAGTCGCTGCACTTCTTCCGCGACGACCGAGAAGCCGCGACCCGCATCGCCGGCCGAGGCGGCCTGGATGGCGGCGTTCAGGGCCAGCACGTTCGTCTGTTCCGTAATGTCGGAAATCAGCTCGGTGATTTCGCCGATCTCCTGCGACGATTCGCCCAGGCGCTTGATCCGCTTGGAGGTTTCCTGGATCTGGTCGCGGATCGAGTTCATGCCCTCGATGGCGTCCTGCACCGCGCGGCGGCCGGTCTGCGTCACGGTCAAGGACTGCTGGGCGGCTGCCACGGTTTCCTGGGCGCGTTGCGACACGTCGTTGATTCGGCCGGCCATCTGCAGCACCGACTCGCCGGTCTCGCGGATCTCGTGCAGCTGTTCGGTGGACGCCGCCAGCAGCTCGGTGGAGGTCTGTTCGACCTGGCCGGTGGTGTCGGTCACCCGGTTGGCGGTGCCCTGCACCTGGGCCACCAGGGTGCGCAGCTCTTCCACGGTGTAGTTCACCGAGTCGGCGATGGCGCCCGTGATGTCCTCGGTCACCGTCGCCTGCTGGGTCAGGTCGCCTTCGGCGACCGACTGCAGTTCGTTCATCAGCCGGAGAATGGCGGCCTGGTTGGCGTCGTTGACGCGCTGGGCCTCGCGCTGGCGGGCGTCGGCGTCGCGGCGCTTGTCGTCGGCGTCCCGGGCTTGCTGGCGCTGCTGCACGACGAACAGTCGCAGGATGCCCAGGGCACCCAGCAGCAGCAGGCCGGCGGCGGCGACGATGGCGACGAGGTAGCCGATGGACACGCCGCCGATCTGGTCGAGGCGGCTCTGCACGCCTTCCAGGCCCTTGCGCAGCGGTTCGCTGTCGCCCACGATCTGCGCCTGCGCCTCGCGCGCGGCGACCAGGCCCTGGAGGTTGGCCAGGATGGCGCTGGACTGGCTGCGGGTCTGCTCGTACTGGGCGATCAGCTGCTCCAGGCGCTCGCGCGTGGCGGGCTCCTTGGTGCCGGGCAGGCGCAGGTCGGCGTTGCCCTGCAGCAGGCCATCGGCGATCTCGCGGAAGGTGTTCAAGTCCTTGCCGAGCAGGAACACCGCCTCCGGGCTCACGCCTTCGTAGGTCAGGAATTCGTTGGCGCTCTTGCCGATGCGCTGCGTCAGCATCACGAGCTGGCCGACGGCCGAGATCTCGGCCGCCGAGGCACCGCCCTGCAGCTTCAGCGACGACACCGTTTCCGCGGTCTCGAGCAGGTCGGACGACTGGCGGTTGATGGTGCGCAGCGCCTGGCCCACCTGGGTCAGCGTCTTCTGCTGGGCCAGCACGATGTTGGCGTTCTTCTCGGCCCGGTCGACCAGCGGCAGCAGCGGCTGCACCGTGTCCTGGGCGCCGGACGGCACCGCGCCGACGACGTCGTTGCCGGCGCTCAGGCCGCGCACGTCGGTGGCCAGCACCGTGCCGGATTCCTTGACTTCAGGGAAGGCCGCCGGGCTGCCGATCATGGCCTGCGAGACCGACTTGGCCAGCCGCTGCGACTGCATCAGCGCCGCACCGGTGGCTTCCACCTGCTTCGCGTGGGCGTTGGCCGAGGCGATGGCGCCGTAGCCGCCGAACAGCAGGCCGACGAAGCCCAGGCCGGCCAGCGTGATCACGAAGCGCTGCTGGTAGTTGATCGACCGGCGCCCGATCAGCGGCAGGCCGGTGTTGTCCTCGTCGGAGGCCTCGGCCTCGGCCTCGGCCGGCTCGGCGTCGAGCAGGCGCGTGGGCGCGGCGTCGCTGCCGTGGTCGGGCATGATCGTCGAAGCCGTCATCGAGGCCGTGTCCGGGCCCTCGAGCGGCAGGTCGACGGCCAGGTTGTTCTGGGAGTGGGCGACGCCCTCGTCGTCCTGGCCCGGGCCCGCGCCGTCCAGCGGAAAGGCCGAGTGGCCCATCGTGTGGACGTCCAGGTCGAGCGTGGGCACCGCGCCGCCGGCCGACAACGCATGCGTCGCGTGCTCGGCGTGGCCGGCGCCGGGGCCGTCGTGGGAATCGTGCAGCGATTGCCTGTGCGAATCGACCGGGTCGCCGAGATCGACGTCCGCGAGCGCCGACTCGCGCGCGCGAGCGCCGGAGTCCGAAGCGACGGGAGGATAGACGTTCTCGAGGCCGCCCTCGGTGTGGGCGCCATGCTGCTTGAGCACGTTGCCGTTGTTCTGGTCTGACAAGTTCATCTCGCCCTCTTCACGCTAGATTTCAAATCCCAACTAATCCCGAACGGTTGCCCGACGCACTGCGTGCCTTGGCGCCGCTGGCACGGCGCGTCGTTGCAACCGGACCCTCTTCAGCTCATCACATCGAGGAACGCGCCGTCGACGGCCAGCGCTCCCAGATCGATTTCCTGCCAGGACGCGCCCTGCGCGTCCTTCCAGCGACCGGCCGCGAATGCGGGCCGGGCACCGACGCTCTCGGCCGACTCGGCCTCGCGCGTCATCTGTTCTTCGCCGCGCAGGCCGGCCAGTCGGTCGACGCGCAGCGCGGCGTTGACCTGCAGCGACGGCGCCAGCATCACCAGCTGGCCGTCGAGGGCCGCCGGGTCGTTGGCCTTCGGCGCGCGCAGGCCCAGGAAGGCCGCGAGGTCGATGACCGTGTAGAGATCGCCGCGCAGCTGCGCCACGCCGGTCATCCACGGTTTGGCGTGCGGCAGCTTCAGCAGCGCGCGCAGCGGAAAGATCTCGCCGGCCTGGGCCAGCGGCAGCAGCAGGCCGAGGCCGGCGCACTCGACGGCGAGCCAGCCTCGTGCGCGCGGCTGCGTCTTGGCGGCTTGCAGGCGGCTCGCCAGCCGGGTTTGCAGGTCGCGCAGGGCATCTTTGTTGGCCATGGAAGGGTGCGTGCCGTTTTGACGTGCGTGAAGGTCGGGTCAGCCGGGGGGCGATCAGCCCAGCGACTTGATCTTGGCCATCAGGTCGTCGGTGTCGACGGGCTTGACGACGTAGTCGCGCGCGCCCTGGCGCAGGCCCCAGACGCGGTCGGTTTCCTGGCCCTTGCTGGTGCACATGATCACCGGCACGTCCGAGTAGCGCGGGTCGCGGGTGATCGAGCGGGTCAGCTGGTAGCCGTTGGTGCCGGGCATCACGACGTCCATCAGGATCAGGTCGGGCTTGCCCTCGGCCAGCCGCTTCATCGCGTCTTCGCCATTCTCCGCGGTGCGCACGGTGAAGCCGCGCTTGGCGAGCAGGTCGGAGAGATAAGCCAATTCGGTCTTCGAATCATCGACCAGGAGAATGTGCTGGATCGGCATGGTGTGTCCTTGAAACGCGCCTGGGTTGCGCTTATGGCCCGTCGACCACCGGTCGCTCGTCGCGGCCGGAAATGCCCGGGAGGGAAACTCTTACTGCTCCGGGAGAAGTCGAGCCGGATGGTATTGGGCCACCGCGCGCAGGAGCTGCTCCTTCGTGAAAGGCTTGGTCAGGTAATCCTCGGAGCCCACCATCCGGCCGCGCGCCTTGTCGAAGACGCCATCCTTGGACGACAGCATGATCACCGGCACCGCGGCGAAGCGCGGGTTGCGCTTGATGATCGCGCAGGTCTGGTAGCCGTCGAGCCGCGGCATCAGGATGTCGCAGAAGATCAGGTCGGGGGTGTGGTCGTTGACCTTGGCCAGCGCGTCGAAGCCGTCCTCGGCCAGCACGACTTCGTGCCCGCCCTGGCGCAGGAAGATCTCGGCGCTGCGCCGGATCGTGTTGCTGTCGTCGATCACGAGCACGCGCACCGCGGGCAGCGCCGGGGCGGCGGTGGGGGCCGGCGTGGCGTCAGCCATCGAAGCTCTCGTTCAGAACATGCGCCATCGTGGGTTCTTCCATCAGATGCGGACCATCTCGAAGTCTTCCTTGCGTGCCCCGCACTCCGGGCACGTCCAGTTCATGGGGACGGCTGCCCAGGGGGTTCCCGGCAACAAACCAGTTTCAGCGTCGCCGGCAGCCTCGTCGTAGATCCAGCCGCAGATCAAGCACATCCAGGTTTGAGGTTCGTTCACAGTCGTTCGCGTTCAGGGTCACTACAATCGTCTGGATTGTAGCCACGGCCCCGAGCGGTTAACGACGCGTTAAGGGCCAAACTAATCACATTTTCCGGGCAAGCTTCACAAGTTCGCCCACACCGGACATGGCAATGGACCTCCCCCCCGGCGCGGAAACGCCCGACGAAATCGCAGATGAAGCGAGTGCACCCGCCTGCATTCTGAGCTTCAACGCGAGCGATGCCAGCGGCGCGGGAGGGATCGCGGGCGACGTCGCGACCATCGCCGCCATGGGCGCCCACGCCCTGCCGGTGGTCACTGCCCTGCTGATGCGCGACACCGCCGAGATCTTCGACCAGCACGTGATCGACGCCGACGCCGTGGTCGAACAGGCCCGCTGCATCCTCGAGGACATCACCGTCGCCGGGTTCAAGGTCGGCTTCCTGGGCAGCACCGACAACGTCAGCGCGGTGGCCGAGGTGCTGTCCGACTACCCGGACGTGCCCCTGGTGTCGTACCTGCCGGGGCTGTCGTTCATGGAGGACGACGACCAGAACACCTACCTGGAGGCCTTCCGCGAGCTGATCCTGCCGGCCACCGAGGTGCTGGTGGGCAACCACAAGACGCTCACCGACTTCCTGCTGCCGGACTGGGATTCCGACCGCCCGGCCTCGCCGCGCGAGCTGGCGGTGGCAGCGGCCGAGCACGGCACCCGCTTCGTGCTGGTCACCGGGGTGATGCTGCCGGCCAAGGGCGCCGGCCAGTTCATCGACAACGTGCTGGCGTCGCCCCAGGGCGCGCTCACCGGCGAGAAGTTCGAGATGTTCGAGGCCACCTTCGTGGGCGCCGGCGACACCCTGTCGGCAGCCCTGGCCGCGCTGCTGGGCGCCGCCGCCGAGCTGCAGGCCGGCGTCGGCGAGGCGCTGCAGTTCCTCGACCAGAGCCTGGACGCCGGCTTCCGGCCCGGCATGGGCGGGGTGGTGCCCGACCGCTTCTTCTGGGCGCTGCCGCCCGGCGAGGACGAGGACGGCAACGAGACGATCGAGGAAGCGCTGGGTGACGACGGGACGGAAGTCGGGGGTTCGCGAAGTGTCCACTAACGATGAGCTGTTCGAGCGCGCCCAGAAGGTGATCCCGGGCGGCGTCAACTCGCCTGTACGGGCGTTCCGCGCCGTCGGCGGCACGCCGCGCTTCATCGCCCGGGCCGAAGGGGCGTACATCGTGGACGCCGAAGGCAAGCGCTACGTCGACTACATCGGTTCCTGGGGGCCGATGATCCTGGGCCACGGCCATCCGACGGTGCTGGAGGCGGTGCTGCGGGCCGCCCGCGACGGCTTCAGCTTCGGGGCGCCCACCGAGCGCGAGATCGAGCTGGCCGAGGAGATCATCCGCCACGTGCCCAGCGTCGAGCAGGTGCGCCTGGTCAGCTCCGGCACCGAGGCCTGCATGAGCGCGATCCGGCTGGCGCGCGCCGCCACCGGGCGCTCGCGCCTGATCAAGTTCGAGGGCTGCTACCACGGCCACGCCGACGCGCTGCTGGTCAAGGCCGGCTCCGGCCTGGCCACCTTCGGCCACCCCACCTCGGCGGGCGTGCCGGCCGAGGTCGTGCAGCACACCAGCGTGCTCGACTTCAACAACGTCGCCCAGCTGGAAGAGGCCTTCGCCGCCTACGGCGACGAGCTGGCCTGCGTGATCATCGAGCCGATCGCCGGCAACATGAACTTCGTGCGCACCAGCGTGGCGTTCATGAAGCGGCTGCGCGAGCTCTGCCACCAGCATGGCGCGCTGCTGATCATGGACGAGGTCATGACCGGCTTCCGCGTGGCACTCGGCGGCGCGCAGAGCCTGTACGCGCAGCAGATCCCCGGCTTCGTGCCCGACATCAGCGTCTTCGGCAAGGTCATCGGCGGCGGCATGCCGCTGGCGGCGTTCGGCGCCTCGCGCAAGATCATGGCGCAGCTCGCGCCGCTGGGCCCGGCCTACCAGGCCGGCACGCTGTCGGGCAACCCGGTGGCCACCGCCTGCGGGCTGGCCACGCTGGCCGAGATCTCCAGGCCCGGCTTCCACGCCGCGCTGCACGCCAGCACGCGCGCGCTGGTCGACGGCCTGAAGGCCGCCGCCGACGCCGCTGGCGTGCCGATGTCGGTCGACAGCGAGGGCGGCCTGTTCGGCTTCTTCTTCCGCGACGGGCTGCCGCACGACTACAACAGCGCCATCGCGGTGGACAAGGAACGCTTCAACCGCTTCTTCCACGCCATGCTGGACGCCGGCGTCTACTTCGCGCCGGCGCTCTACGAGGCGGGCTTCGTCAGCGCCGCGCACGGTCCGGCCGAGCTCGAGCACACCCTGAAGGCCGCCCGCGCTGCGTTCGCCGCATCCTGAGATGGCCTCCGCAAAACAGACCGAGTACCACGGCCAGCCCGCGGTCGCGCTGCAATCGTCCGACGGCGCCCGCGCCACGATCCTGCTGCACGGCGGCCACCTGGTGAGCTGGACGCCCGCCGGCGGCGAGGAGCAGCTCTACGTGTCGCCCGCCAGCCGCTACGGCGACGGCCAGGCGGTGCGCGGCGGCGTGCCGGTGATCTTCCCGCAGTTCTCCAGCCGCGGCACGCTGCCGCGCCACGGCCTGCTGCGCACCCGCGGGTGGCAGCTGGGCGAGACCGCGTCGCCCGGCACCCATGCCCAGGCGGTGCTGCGCTTCGTCGCCGACGACGCCACGCGCGCGCTGTGGCCGCACGAGTTCGAGGCCGAGATCACCGTCAGCATCGTCGGCCGCCAGCTCGACGTCGAGTTCGCCGTGACCAACACCGGCGACACGGCGTTCGATTTCACCGTGGCCCTGCACAGCTACCTGCGCACCAATGATGTGCTCAAGGCCCAGCTGGAGGGTCTGCAGGGCGTCAAGTACGAGGACAACACCACCGGCCAGTGGCAGCAGCAGTGGGGCGACGTCACCCAGGTCGTGGGCGAGATCGACCGCCTGTACCACGACGCCCCGGCCGGCCTGACGCTGCGCGAGCTGGGTCGCAGGCTCTCCATCGCGCAGGCCCATTTCACCGATGTCGTCGTCTGGAACCCGGGCCCCGCGAAGGCCGCCCAGCTGGACGATCTTCCCGACGGCGACTGGCAGAAGATGCTGTGCGTCGAGGCGGCGCGCGTGATCGACCCGGTCACGCTGCCCACCGGCGAGGAGTGGGCCGGCATGCAGACCTTCATCGCCGGCTGACGCCATGCCCCGCCATCCATCGTCGAGTACCAGCGCGGCGCGAACCCGGCGCCAGCTGGTACGTTTCCTGCAATCCGTCACCTCGGCGCGTGTCGCTCGAGCGGAGGGCGCAAGCGCGCGGCCGCTGCGCTCGGCCGCTCCGGAGCAAGGCCGCACGCCCCTCGGGGGCTGTCTGCGGTAACCCGCAGACTGGGGCAGTCATTCCTATGCATATCCATATTCTCGGCATCTGCGGCACCTTCATGGGTGGCCTCGCCGCCCTCGCCCGCGAGGCCGGCCACAAGGTGACCGGCTGCGACGCCAACGTCTACCCGCCGATGAGCGACCAGTTGCGCGCGCTCGGCATCGACCTGATCGAGGGCTACGGCACCGACCAGGTCGCGCTGGCGCCCGACCTGTTCGTCATCGGCAACGCGGTCTCGCGCGGCAATCCGCTGATGGAGGCCATCCTCGACGACGGCCTGCGCTACGTCAGCGGCCCGCAGTGGCTGGCCGAGCACGTGCTCGAAGGCCGCCACGTGCTGGCCGTGGCGGGCACGCACGGCAAGACCACCACCACCGCGATGCTCGCGTGGATCCTGGACCAGGCCGGCCTCGAGCCCGGCTTCCTGGTGGGCGGCGTGCCGCGCAACTTCGGCGTCTCGGCCCGGCTCGGCCGCACCGCGGGCGCCGGCGGCGCGCGCACGCCGTTCGTCATCGAGGCCGACGAGTACGACACCGCGTTCTTCGACAAGCGCAGCAAGTTCGTCCACTACCACCCGCGCACCGCGGTGCTGAACAACCTCGAGTTCGACCACGCGGACATCTTCCCGGACCTGGCCGCCATCGAGACGCAGTTCCACCACCTGGTGCGCACCATGCCCGCGCGCGGCCGGCTGGTCGTCAACGCGCGCGAGGAATCGCTGCAGCGCGTGCTCGACCGCGGCTGCTGGAGCGAGGTGCAGCGCTTCGGCGCCCGCAAGGAGGAACCCGGCGCGCTGCGTGCCCGCGGCGAGCCGCACGCCTTCGACGTGCTGCGCGGCTCGATGAAGATCGGGCGCGTCGAGTGGGCCCTGCTGGGCGAGCACAACCAGATGAACGCGCTGGCCGCCATCGCCGCCGCCGAGCACCTGGGCGTCGCCCCGGCCGCCGCGGCCGCGGCGCTGGCCACGTTCGAGAACGTCGCACGCCGGCTCGAGCTCAAGGGCGAGGCCAACGGCATCCGCGTGTACGACGACTTCGCGCACCACCCGACCGCGATCCGCACGACCATCGACGGCCTGCGCCGCAAGGTCGGCGCCCAGCGCATCCTGGCCGTGTTCGAACCGCGCTCCAACACGATGAAGCAGGGCGCGATGAAGGCGCAACTGCCGTGGGCGCTGGAGGAGGCCGACCTGTCGTTCTGCCACTCCGGCGGCCTGTCGTGGGACGCCGCCGAGGCGCTCGCGCCGATGGGCAAGCAGGCGCAGGTCAGCGACACCATCGGCGGCATCGTCTCGGCCGTGGCCCGGGTGGCCAAGCCGGGCGACCACGTGCTGTGCATGAGCAACGGCGGCTTCGGCGGCATCCACGCCAAGCTGCTGGCCGCGCTCGAGGCGCCGCACACCTGAGCCCGGCCGGCGTGCTCACCCACCTGCTGTACCTGCACGGCTTCCGCTCGTCGCCGCAGTCGTTCAAGGCGCGCTGGATGGCCGACTGGGTGGCCGCGCACCGGCCCGACCTGGTCTGGGCCTGCCCGCAGCTGCCGCCGTCGCCGGCCGCGGCCCTGGCCGACATCCGCGCGCTGACCGCCGGCTGGCCGGCGGCGACCACCGGCGTGATCGGCAGCTCGCTGGGCGGCTTCTACGCGACGATCGTGGCGGAGGCGCTCGGGTGCCGCGCGGTGCTGCTGAACCCGGCGGTCGATCCGGCGCGCGACCTCGCGGCCCACATCGGCCGCCAGACGATGTACCACGCGGCCGACCAGAGCTTCGACTTCAGCGCGGCGCACGTGGCCGAACTCGCGGCGATGACGCCGCCATACCCCCTGGCGCATCCGGCCAACCTGCTGGCGATCGTCGCCAAGGGCGACGAGGTGCTGGACTGGCGCGAGATGACGGGCCGCTACGCGCAGGGCCCGCTCAGGCTGGTCGCCGGCAGCGACCACGGGCTGTCGGACTTCGAGTCGCACGTGCCCGACCTGCTGCGCCACCTGCAGCTTTGAGCCCTCCGGACGGGCCGGATCCGCCGCCGTCCGTGACATCCATCACATTCCGGGACCCCTGGATTTGGGGAGGGCAATCCCTAGTCCGTCGAGTAACATTCCGATACGCCGAGTCCTGCGGACTGCGGCCGACAACGACCAGTACACAAGGGATTCAAATGAAGAAGCTTGCCGCGCTCACGCTCGCGTTCGTCTCTGGCATCGCCAGCGCCAGCGCGATCCACATCCAGACCGGCTACTACGGTGGCGATGGCCTGTTTGCCGACGCGAGCGCCTTCCAGTCCGTCGTCGAAGGCGCCGTCACGACGTCGTCGTGGGCCGCCAGCTTCGACAACCTGCCGATCACGATCAACGACGGCGCGCTCAAGTCGACGATCCAGTTCGACACCGCCACCGATGGCGCCGACTGGACCTTCCGCGCCGGCGTGGACTTCGGCAAGGGTGGCGCGGTCTACCTCGACGGCGTGCTGCAGCAGTCCATCAGCGACGACATGTGGTGGAACTACAGCTACACGTCGACGGGCGACTACTTCCAGTTCACGGCCAACGGCCTGGGCGCCGGCAACCACACGCTGACGCTGTACGGCCTCGAGTCGTGCTGCTCCGGCAACCAGCAGGTGCAGTTCAAGGTCGGCGACGGCGAGTTCACCTCGTTCGGCACGAACGACGGCCTGCTGCCGGTTCCGGAAGGCCAGACCTACGCCCTGCTGCTGGCCGGCCTGGGCCTGGTCGGCACGCTCGCGCGCCGCCGCTCGAACAAGCAAGCCTGACGCGTCGCCTCGCGCGACTCGACCGACGGGAGCCGAGGCTCCCGTCGTCGTTTCCGGGCCGCGTGGCCGGTCCGGAGACAATCGGCGCCTCCCAACGATTCCCGACCTCATGCGTCTCGCCCAGAAAATCGCCATCGTCACCGGGGCCGCCCAAGGCATCGGCCTGGCTACCGCCCTGAAGTTCGCCCGTGAAGGCGCCAGCGTCGTCGTCTGCGACGTCAAGGCCGCCGCGGTCGATGCCGCCGTGGCGGCAGTCGCCGCTGCCTGCGTGGAGGGTGCCGCCTGCATCGGGCAGGTGGTGGACGTCACCGATCGCGCGCAGGTCAACGCAATGGTGGCCGCCACGCTGGCGCGCTTCGGCCGCATCGACACCCTGGTCAACAACGCCGGCATCACCAAGGACGCGCGGCTGCAGAAGATGACCCTCGAGCAGTTCGACGCGGTCATCGACGTGAACCTGCGCGGCGTGTTCCATTGCGCGCAGGCCGTCGCCGACACGATGATCGCCCAGGGCGGCGGCACGATCCTCAACGCGAGCTCGGTGGTGGGCATCTACGGCAACTTCGGCCAGACCAACTACGCCGCCACCAAGTTCGGCGTGATCGGCTTCACCAAGACCTGGAGCCGCGAGCTCGGACCCAAGGGCATCCGCGTCAACGCGGTGGCCCCGGGCTTCGTCGAGACGCCCATCCTGGCCACCATCCCCGACAAGGTGCTGCAGCACATGCGCGAACAGGTGCCCCTGCACCGGCTCGGCCGGCCCGATGAGATCGCCAACGTGTACGCGTTCCTCGCCAGCGACGAGGCGAGCTACGTCAACGGCGCGGTCATCGAGGTCTCGGGCGGGATGACCGTCTAGCGCGCTCGCGCCGCGGTGCGTCGACACGATCGGCGCGGGGCGGCCGCCGGCGGTAACCGGCGCTCACTCGTCGGCGCCGGCCAGCGCCGGAACTCGGCGACAATCGACCGGTGAATTACGCTCTCTTCGATGACTCCGGCAAGTTCCTCGCCGGACGGGTGATGTCCGAGGCGGACACCTCGATCCAGGTGGAACTCGACTCCGGCAAACGCGTGAAGGTCAAGGCCTCGCACGTGCTCCTGCGCTTCGACAAGCCGCAGCCCGCCGACCTGATCGCGCAGGGCCAGGCACTGGCCGGCGAGATCGACCTCGACCTCGCCTGGGAATTCGCCAGCGAGGACGAGTTCGGCTTCGCCGACCTGGCGCGCGACTACTTCGACAAGTCGGCCGGCCCGGTGCAGCAGGCCGCCGCGCTGTTCCGCCTGTTCGAGGCGCCGCACTACTTCCGCCGCATGGCCAAGGGCGTGTTCCGCAAGGCGCCCGAGGAGACGGTCAAGGCCGCGCTGCTGGGCATCGAGCGCAAGCGGCTGCAGGCGCTGCAGATCCAGGAATGGGCCGCCGAGCTGGTGGCCGGCGCGACACCGCAGCCGATCCGCGACCAGCTCTACAAGATCCTGTTCCGCCCCGACAAGAACGCCGCCGAGTACAAGGCCGTCGTCGAGGCCTCGCGGCGCGCGCAGCGCTCGCCGCTGGACCTGCTCAAGGCCGCCGGCGCCATCACCAGCCCCTACCAGTTCCACTGGCGCCGCTTCCTGTTCGAGGAACTGACCAAGGGCACCGGCTTTCCGCCGCTGGAGGCGCCGGCCATCAAGGACGAGCTGCCGCGCGCCGAGGTGGCGGCGTTCTCGATCGACGATTCGCAGACGACCGAGATCGACGACGCGCTCTCGGTGCGCGGCCTGGGCAGCGGCACCGTGGTCTTCGGCGTGCACATCGCGGCGCCGGGCCTGGCCATCCTGCCGGACGGCCCGATCGACAAGGTCGCCCGCGAGCGCCTGTCCACCGTCTACATGCCGGGCTGGAAAGTCACGATGCTGCCCGACAGCATCGTCGAGAAGTACACGCTGGCCGAAGGCCGCGACTGCCCGGCGCTGAGCCTGTACGTCACCTTCGACGAGGCCACGCTGGAGGTCCGGGCCACCGAGACCAAGCTCGAGCGCGTGCCGATCGCGGCCAACCTGCGCCACGACAAGCTCGACGCGTTCGTCACCGAGGACTCGCTCACCGGCGCGGCGCCGGCCGACTACCCGTTCGCCGCCGAGCTCGCCTTCGCGTTCCGCCTGGCGCGCCACCTGAAGGCCCTGCGCGAGGTGGTGCGCGGCAAGCCCGAGAACTTCAACCGGCCCGACTACAACTTCCGCCTCGAGGCCGCCGACGGCGCCGCGCCCACGCGCGAGCCGCAGGGCGACGAGAAGGTGGTGATCAGCGAGCGCCGCCGCGGCGCGCCGCTGGACCTGATCGTCTCCGAGGCGATGATCCTGGCCAACAGCACCTGGGGCGGCTGGATCGCCGAGATGGGCGTGCCGGGCATCTACCGCAGCCAGGCCAGCCTGGCCCCCGGCGTCAAGGTGCGCATGGGCGTGCGCCCCGCGCCGCACGCCGGCATGGGCGTGGCGCAGTACACGTGGGCCACGTCGCCGCTGCGCCGCTACGTCGACCTGGTCAACCAGTGGCAGATCATCTCGTGCGTGCGCAACGGCCGCATGGCGCCCCTGTCGGCGCCGTTCAAGCCCAAGGACGCCACGCTGTTCTCCATCATCTCCGGCTTCGACACCGCCTACGCCGCGTACAACGGCTTCCAGACCGGCATCGAGCGCTTCTGGACGCTGCGCTGGCTGCAGCAGAACGAGGTGACCGAGCTCGACGCCGCCGTGCTCAAGGACGGCCTGGTGCGCGCCGACACGCTGCCGCTGGTCTTCAAGGCCGCCGGCTGCGACGGCCTCCCGCGCGGGGCCCATGTGCGCGTGCGCGTGGACGGCGTCGACCTGCTGACGCTGGACCTGCACGCCCGCCTGCTGGCCAAGCTCGACGACGAGGCGACGCCGCCCGCCGATGCCGCCGAGGAGGCCGACGACATCGAGGAGGCCGGCGCCGGTCCGCTGACGCTGGCCATCGACGTCGACGAAGAGGCGCCGCCCGCCGAGGGCGCCGCCGCGCCCGCCTGAACGCGCCTTCCTCCCGCCGCATGGACAAGAACTTCACGCCCCCGTCGCCCCGCAAGATGTTCGCTCCCGAGCCGCTGTCGGTGCGCCTGCGCGCCTGGCGGCCGACCGTGATGCAGCTGGCGCTGACCATCTCGATCACGCTGCATGCCGCGGTGCTGGGCGTGCGCATCGTCGACCCGCAGGACTTCAACCGCGTGTTCCAGGACACGCCGCTCGAGGTGGTGCTGGTCAACGCGCGCTCGACCGAGGCGCCGACCAAGGCGCAGGCGATCGCGCAGGCCAACCTGGCCGGCGGCGGCGAGGGCGAGGCCGGCATCGCCACCTCGCCGCTGCCGCCCTCGCCCAGCGAGCTGATCGGCGACGACCAGTCCGACGCCGCCAAGGCGATCCAGGAGCGCCAGCAGGAACAGCAGCAGCTGCTGACCAAGATCCGCCGCGACATCGCCGCGATGCCGGTGCCCGATCCGCGCAAGGCGTCGATGACGCCGTCCGAGCGCCAGACCGAGGAACTGCGCCAGCAGAAGCTGCGCCTGCTCGCGGTGATCGAGAAGCGCATCAACGAGGAGAACGCCCGCCCGCGCCGGCGCTACATCAGCCCGGCCACGCGCGAGGAGGTCTACGCGATCTACTACGACAAGCTGCGTCACCGGATCGAGGATCGCGGCACGGCCAACTTCCCGACCCTCAACGGCCACAAGCTGTACGGCGAGCTGACCGTCAACCTGACCATCGACGCGCGCGGCCGCATCGTCGAGTCGGAGGTCATCCACAGCTCCAATTCGCGCTTCCTCGACCAGCGCGCCCTCGCCATCGCGCACGCCGCCGCGCCGTTCGGGCTGTTCAGCGACGACATGAAGGCCAAGGCCGACCAGATCGTCGTGACCTCGCGGTTCCGCTTCACCAAGTCCGATGGCATGCAGGCCACGATGACCAACAACGGAGGCTGAGCGTGAACGTCGCCCGGCCGCCCGCAGACGAGTCGCACGGCAGCGCGCCGCGCGGAGGTTCGCCGATGAATCCCATCCGCCTTGCCGTCGTCGGCAACCCGGTCGCCCACAGCCGCTCGCCGCAGATCCACGCGCGCTTCGCCGCCGCATCGGGCCACGCCGTGGACTACACGCGCATCGAGGCGCCGCTGGACGCGTTCGTCGCCGCCGTGCGCGCCTTCGCCGACAGCGGCGCGCGCGGCTGCAACGTCACCGTGCCCTTCAAGGGCGAGGCCTTCGCCGCCTGCGCGCGCCTGAGCGAACGCGCGCGACGCGCCGGGGCGGTCAACACCATCGCCTTCGAGGCCGACGGCTGGTTCGGCGACAACACCGACGGTGCCGGCCTGGTGCGCGACATCGAGCTCAATGCCGGCGTGCCCTTGCGCGGCCGGCGCGTGCTGCTGCTGGGCGCCGGCGGTGCCGCGGCCGGCGCGCTCGAGCCGCTGCTGGCCGCGCGGCCGGCGGCGCTGGTGGTGGCCAACCGCACGCCGGACAAGGCGCTGCAGATGATCGCGCGCTTCGCGGCCGACGCCGCGCGGCTGGAGGTGCCGCTCTCTGCCACCGGGCTCGAGACGGCGGGCGGCGACTTCGATGTGCTGGTCAACGCGACCGCCGCCAGCCTGCAGGCCGCGGTGCCGCCGCTGCCGGCGGGCACGCTCCGGCCGGGGGCGCTCGCGCTGGACATGATGTACGGCACCGCGACGCGGCCCTTCCTGGACTGGGCGCGCGCCCAGGGCGCCGTCGCCCGCGACGGCCTGGGCATGCTGGTGGAGCAGGCGGCCGAAGCCTATCTCGTCTGGCTGGGCGTGCGCCCGCAGACGTTCCAGGTGCTGACCGACCTGCGCCGCGAAGTCGATGCGCAGGCGGCGGCGACGCTCGCGGCCGCCGCGTCCCGGGCCGCCGCCCCGGGAGCCGCCGCGTGAGTCCGGGCATCCGCGGCGCCGGCCGGCTGCTGGGCATGCTGGCCGTCGCGGTGCTCGCGCTGCAGCTGTTCTTCCTGCTTCGCATCGCGCTGATGACCGTCGTCGCCCCCGAATCGACCACCTTCCAGCGCAGCGAGATTTGGCGCATCGTGCTCGACAGGCACCAGTTGCCGTGGTCGCAGGAGTCCGTCCCGGGCAGCCGCATTTCCGACAACCTGCGCCGCGCGGTGATCGCCAGCGAGGACGCCGGCTTCGTCGACCACCACGGCGTCGAATGGGGTGCGGTCGAGAAGGCCTGGAGCCGCAACGAGAAGGCCGAGGCGCGGGTCGAGGCTCAACAGGGCCGCGCGGCTCCCCGCCGCGGACCGGACGGCAAGCCGCGCGCCGTGGTCGCCAAGGTCGTGGGCGGCTCGACGATCACCCAGCAACTCGCCAAGAACCTGTTCCTGTCCGGCGAGCGCAACATCGTGCGCAAGGCCCAGGAACTGGTCATCACGATGATGCTGGAGCTGGTGCTCGGCAAGGAACGCATCCTCACCACCTACCTGAACAACGTCGAGTGGGGCGAGGGCGTGTTCGGTGCCCAGGCCGCCGCGCAGCACTACTTCCGCACCAACGCCGCCACGCTGGGCGCGGCGCAGGCGGCGCGGCTGGCGGTGATGCTGCCGGCGCCCAAGCGCTTCGAGAAGTCGCCGGCCTCGGCCTACGTGCTGGGGCGCTCGGCCACCATCGTCGCCCGCATGGGCGGGGTGGACCTGCCATAGTGACGGTCAGCGCCCGCCGCGGATCGGGCACCACGAGACGCCATGGAACTTGACCGACAACAACAGGAAGTCGCCCAGACCGCCGCCCGCCTCATCGTCGAGGACGGTCTCGACTACGCCAGCGCCCGCCGCAAGGCGCTGCAGGAGCACGGCGAAGGGGGTCGGCGACTGCGTGACGCGCCCAGCAACGAGGACATCGAGGACGAAGTACGCGCCCACATAGCGATCTTCTGCGCCGACTCCCAGCCCGCGGAGCTGCGCGCCCTGCGCGCGGCCGCCCTGCGCTGGATGCTGCGGCTGGCCGATTTCCGGCCCCACGTCGGCGGCGCCGTCTGGCGCGGCACGGCGACGCGCCAGTCCATCGTCCGCCTCGACCTCTATTGCGACGACATCAAGGCGCCGGAGATCGCCCTGCTGAACAAGGGCGTGGACTACGAGACGGTCAGCGAACCGCTGGGCCGCGGCGAGCACGCGCTGACGCTGGTGCTGGGCGAGCACGACCGCGAGCTGGACGACTGGATCACGATCCACCTGAACATCCTCGACCTGGACGACCTGCGCGGCGCGCTCAAGCCCGATGCGCGCGGGCGCACCTGGCGCGGCGACGCGGCCGCGCTGCAACGACTGCTGGAAGAAGACACCCCATGAGTTCCCTGAAGCGCCGCGAGTGGATGGCCGGCATCGGCCTGGGCGTCGCTGCCCTGGGCGTCGGCGCCTGGCTGCGCCACCGCCAGGCGCCCGTCGCCACCGGCGACGCGGTCGCCGCCGCCGCCTCGGCCGCCGGCGTGGCGCTGCCGCCGCTGACGCCGCTGCCCGAGCCGATCCGCACGATCGACGGCCGCACCCTGACGAACGCCGACATCGGCCATCGCTTCGTCGTGCTCAATTTCTGGGCACCCTGGTGTCCGCCCTGCGTACGCGAGATGCCCGACATCGACCATTTCGCGCGCTCGGCCGCCGGGCAAGGCACGCTGGTGATCGGGCTGGCGATCGACGAGCCGGCCAACGTCGAGAAGTTCGTGGCCGCCCATCCGGTGTCATACCCGATCTCCACTCTCGGGTATGCCGGACTTGCCTGGGCCCGTCGCCTCAGCAATGATCCCAACGTCGCCCTGCCGTTCACGGCCGTCTTCGACCGGTCGCAGCGCCTGGCGCAGCACAAGTTCGGTGCCACGAACGCCGCCGAACTGGCGGAATGGGTACGGGTTTCCTGAACGAACTTGCAGCATCCGGCGCCCCGGGCGCCGCGGACGGGGCAGGAAGGGGTGCGGCATCATCATCCGCATGAACCTCGGCACCAAGAGTTGTCAAGCACTCTTTTTAGGGTAAATTCTCGCTTAGTGGCGTGAACGGCACTCAACCCAGCGTAAAGTCCGCTTCTTTCCAATAGAAACAACTGGCCCTGCCGCCCCCAGCGCATCGCATGAACGTCCTCGTGCTTCACGGACCCAACCTCAACCTGCTCGGCACTCGCGAGCCGGCAGTGTATGGAAGTGCCACGTTGGCGGAGATTGACCGCGAATTGACGCAAATTGCGCAAGAAGCGGGTTCGACGCTGCAAAGCCTGCAAAGCAATCACGAAGGCGTGCTGATCGACCGCGTCCAGGCGGCCCGAACCGACGGCACCGAGTTCATCGTGATCAACCCGGGCGCCTTCACGCACACCAGCGTCGCCTTGCGCGACGCCTTCGCGGCAGTGGCCATCCCGTTCGTCGAAGTGCACCTGTCGAACATCCATCGTCGCGAGCCGTTCCGACACCATTCCTACTTTTCCGACCTGGCCGAAGGCGTGATCGTCGGCCTCGGCGCCCAGGGCTACAGCCTGGCGCTGAGGTTCGCCCTGTCGCGCGCACCCGCGCGCACCTGACTCCCCAGCGGCCCGGCGCCACGGGCGCCGCCACCCAAGCACTTTCTCCAGGAGACCGTTCCATCATGGACATGCGCAAGCTCAAGACCTTGGTCGACCTCGTTTCGGAATCCAACATCTCCGAGCTCGAAATTACCGAAGCCGAAGGCAAGGTCCGCATCGTCAAGGCCGGCTACGGCGTCCCGACGACGATGATGATGCAGCCCGCCGGGCAGATGATGATGCAGCCGCAGGCGCAGCAGGCCGCGCCGGCCGGCGACGCGCCGGTCGCCGCCCCGGTGGTCGAGGCCGCCCCGGTGCCCACCGGCCACGTGGTCAAGTCGCCCATGGTCGGCACCTTCTACCGCTCGGCCAGCCCGGGCTCGAAGCCATTCGTCGAGATCGGCAGCACGATCAAGGAAGGCGACGCCATCTGCATCGTCGAGGCGATGAAGATCATGAACGAGATCGAGGCCGACATGTCCGGCACGGTCAGCAAGATCCTGGTCGAGAACGGCCAGGCCGTCGAGTACGGACAACCGCTGTTCATCGTCGAATAAGCGAACCGCCGTCATGTTCAAGAAGATATTGATCGCGAACCGCGGGGAGATCGCCCTGCGGATCCAGCGCGCCTGCCGCGAGATGGGCATCCAGTCCGTCGTCGTCTATTCCGAGGCCGATCGCGACGCCAAGTACGTCAAGCTCGCCGACGAGGCCGTGTGCATCGGCCCGGCGCCGTCGATGCAGAGCTACCTCAACATGCCGGCGATCATCTCGACGGCCGAGGTGACCGACGCCGAGGCGATCCATCCGGGCTACGGCTTCCTGTCCGAGAACGCCGACTTCGCCGAGCGCGTGGAAAAGAGCGGCTTCACCTTCATCGGCCCGACGCCCGAATCGATCCGCATCATGGGCGACAAGGTGTCGGCCAAGCAGGCGATGATCAAGGCTGGGGTACCGTGCGTGCCGGGCTCCGAGGGCGTGCTGCCCGACGACCCGAAGGAGCTGATCCGCATCGCGCGCGCCGTGGGCTACCCGGTGATCATCAAGGCGGCCGGCGGTGGCGGCGGGCGCGGCATGCGCGTCGTCCACACCGAGGCGGCCCTGGTCAACGCGGTGCAGATGACCCGCTCCGAGGCCGGCGCGGCGTTCAACAATCCGGCCGTCTACATGGAGAAGTTCCTCGAGCACCCGAGGCACATCGAGATCCAGATCCTGGCCGACCAGCACAAGAACGCGGTCTGGCTGGGCGAGCGCGACTGCTCCATGCAGCGCCGCCACCAGAAGATCATCGAGGAAGCGCCGGCGCCGGGCATCCCGCGCCGCGTCATCGAGAAGATCGGCGAGCGCTGCGCCGCCGCCTGCAAGCGCATCGGCTACCGCGGCGCCGGCACCTTCGAGTTCCTGTACGAGGACGGCGAGTTTTACTTCATCGAGATGAACACTCGCGTGCAGGTGGAGCATCCGGTCACGGAGATGGTCACCGGCATCGACATCGTGCAGATGCAGATCAAGGTTGCGGCCAACGAGGCGCTGCCGTTCACGCAGCGCCAGATCCAGATGCGCGGCCACTCGATCGAGTGCCGCATCAACGCCGAGGATCCGTACAAGTTCGTGCCGTCGCCGGGCCGCATCACCATGTGGCATCCGCCGGGCGGCCCGGGCGTGCGCGTCGATTCGCACATCTACACGAACTACTACGTGCCGCCGAACTACGACTCGATGATCGGCAAGATCATCGTGCACGGCGACACGCGCGACCAGGCGCTCGCGCGCATGCGCGTGGCACTGTCGGAGACGGTGGTCGAGGGCATCCAGACCAACATCCCGCTGCACCGCGAACTGATGGTGGACGCCAAGTTCATCGAGGGCGGCACCAGCATCCATTACCTGGAAGGCTGGCTGGCCCAGCACCCCCGCTGACATGACACCCCGGGCTCGCTCCGCTCCCCGCCCCCGAGGGGTGAGTGCGGACGTACGACAGTCCGGTGGACTCGCGTACGCCTCACGAACGGCAAGCTCCCTCCGGAGCGGCCGCGTGTACGCGGGCCGGCCGCCGACCAAGTGCGCGGACCGCCCGTTCAAGAAGATCTGAGATGTTCGAACTTGTGCTGCAGGCCCCCGAGTCCCTGGTGGAGTCGGTCTCCGACGCCCTGATGGAGGAGCTCGACGCGCTGTCGGTGTCGGTGGAGGACTCCGACGCCGACACCGAGGCCGAGCGCGCGCTGTTCGGCGAGCCGGGCATGCCGCCGCCGAGCGCCGGCTGGCAGCGCTCGACGCTGAAGGCGCTGTTCGAGACCGAGGCCGCGGCCAGCGACGCGGCCACCCTGCTGCTGGCCCAGGACTGGGCCACCGTGCCGGGTTCGAGCGTGAGCATGACGGCGCTGCACGAGGTCGCGGAGCAGGACTGGGTGCGCCTGACGCAGTCGCAGTTCGACCCGGTGGAGATCACGCCCGAGTTCTGGATCGTGCCAACGTGGCACGAGCCGCCCGCCGCGGCGACGCGCGTGATCCGGCTCGACCCCGGCATGGCGTTTGGCACCGGCACGCACCCGACCACGCGCATGTGCCTGGGCTGGATCGCGGCGCACGAGGCCGACATCCGCGACCGGCGCGTGCTGGACTACGGCTGCGGCTCGGGCATCCTGGCCATCGGCGCCGCGCTGCACGGCGGCGCGACCATCGACGCCGTCGACATCGACCCGGCCGCCATCGCCACCACGGCCCAAAACGCGGCCGACAACGGCGTGACGCTGCGCTCGGGCGCGCCCGACATGGCCGCCGGCCAGTACCCGCTGGTGCTGGCCAACATCCTGGCTACCCCGTTGAAGATGCTGGCGCCGCTGCTGTGCGGACACGTGGCGCCCGGCGGCCACCTGGTGCTGGCGGGCATCCTCGACCGCCAGGCGGACGAGCTGAAGGCGGCCTACGCGCCGTGGATCGCGCTGCAGGTCAGCCAGACGATGGACGGCTGGATCCTGATGACGGGCCACAAGCCGGCCTGACCGGTATGCGCCCAGGTACCCCATGGGGTATTTGATCGTGGTTCGCCCGCCCCGGTGCGCCCCTCGTCGCATCGTATGATTCGGGCATGAGCCTCGCCACCCGCTGCCCCGCCTGCGGCACGATCTTCCGTGTCGTGCAGGACCAGCTCAAGGTCTCCGAAGGCTGGGTGCGCTGCGGCCAGTGCCACGAGGTCTTCCACGGCATCGAGGCGCTCTTCGACCTCGACAGCGATCCCGCCATCGCCGCGCGCCGCGCCGCCACGCGCGCGCCGGCCGCACCCGCGCCCACGCGGGTGTTCGCCGAGCAGCGCGCCAACGCCCCCATCCCGGTGCCGCGGCCGACGCCGGCGCCCTCGCCCATCGCGATTCCCGCCCGCCCGCCCGCGCCGGACCCGGCCGCGCGGCAGTCCGTGGCGGCCACGCCGTCGGCGTTCGGCACGGCGCCGCCCCCGCCGACGACGCCGGCCCTCCGCCCGGGCCACACCGGCTTCACGCCGGCCGCGCCACCGGTGGCCACGCCGAGCCCGATCGCGCCGGTGATGACGCGGGGCACGATCGCGCCACGCTTCGCCGCCCGCCTGGCCGAGGAGGCCGCGCGCGCGCAGGCCGCCGCCCCCAGCCCGATCCCGTCGGCCTGGCCGCCGTCGGCCGCCGCCGAAGCCGTACCGTTCGACGGCGGGCCGCATGCGCCGACCGAGCCGATGGCGTTCGACGAGGCGCCGTTCGGGCGCCCTGCGATGCCGGCCCGGCAGCCCGCGGCGCCCCCGCTGGCCGCGCCGGTGCCCGCCGACGTCGCACAGCGGCCGCAGGCGCCGGCGCCCGGCTATGCCGACCCGCCGCCGGCCGCCCTGCCCCGCACGCCGCTGGTGACGCCGATCCCGATGGCGCCGCCCGCCGCGGCCGACACCGCCGCCGAACGGGCGTCGGCCTTCGCGGCGCCCGCGTCGGAGGAGGCACCCGCCGCCGCATCGGATCTCGCACCGGAGGCGGGCGGCTCGACGATCCCCAGCCGGATGGCCGAGGACGCCCTCGACGACGAGCTGCGCGCCGGCCCGCCGACGCTGGCGTCGATGCTGCCCGAAGACGCCGGCGACTGGCCGCCCCGCAAGAACAAGAAGCGCGCGCCGGCCGCCGCCACCGAGGACGCGCTCGTCGACAGGACGCGCGACCCGCGCTTCCTGCGCGAGGCCCGCAGCGGTGCGCGCTGGCGCAAGCCCTGGGTGCGGGCGGTGCTGGGGGTCACGCTGGTGCTGCTGATCGTCGGCGCGGTCGCCCAGGTGGCCTGGCCGCAGCGCGACGTGCTCGCCTCGCGCTGGCCCGCCACGCTGCCGGCCTGGAACTGGCTGTGCGAGCAGGCCGACTGCAGGATCGAGGCGCCGCGCGCGATCGCCAGCCTCGCGCTCGACGGCAGCTCGCTGACGCGCACGGACACCGAGCACGTGCTGCTGTTCTCCGCCGACCTGCACAACCGCGCCGACCACGAGGTGCGCATGCCCTCGTTCGACCTGACCTTCATGGACCTGAACGGCGAGATCGTCGCGCGCAAGGTGCTCACGCCGGAACAGATCGGCATCCGCCAGGCCGCGCTGCCGGCCGAGGGCGAGCTGCATGTCCACGCGCGGCTGCAGGTCGGCACGCTCGCCGCCAGCGGCTTCCAGGCCGACCTCTTCTATCCCTGATGCCTGATGCGGCGCGCGGCCCGCGCGCGGCCGGCTCCGTCCTTCACCCGTTTCCTGAAAGCGTCCCATGGCCAGCCTCGTCTGCGGTTCCCTTGCGTTCGACACGATCACCGTCTTCCCGGGGCGCTTCGCCGACCAGATCCTGCCCGAGCAGCTGCACATCCTGAACGTGTCGTTCCTGGTGCCGACGCTGCGGCGCGAATACGGCGGCTGCGCCGGCAACATCGCCTACACGCTCAAGCTGCTGGGCGGCGAACCGGTGGTGCTGGCCGCGCTCGGCAGCGACGGCACGGGCTACCTGGAGCACCTGGCCGCGCTGGGCATCTCCGCCGACAGCGTGCACGTGGCGCGCGACAACTACACGGCGCAGGCCATCATCATCACGGACGCGGCCAACAACCAGATCACCGCGTTCCACCCGGGGGCGATGACACAGGCGCACGAGGTCGGCCTGCCCGCGCGCGGCGACATCCGCCTGGCCATCATCGGCCCCGACGGCCGCGACGCGATGATCCGCCGCGCCGCCGACCTGGCCGCCGCGAAGATCCCGTTCGTCTTCGATCCGGGCCAGGGCCTGCCGATGTTCGACGGCGCCGACCTGCGCGCCTTCATCGCCCAGGCCAGCTGGGTCACCGTCAACGACTACGAGGCGCGCATGCTCAGCGAGCGCACCGGCATGAGCCTGGCCGAGCTGTCGACCTCGCACCTGAAGGGCGTGATCGTGACGCTGGGCGACCAGGGCTGCGAGGTGTGGGAGCAAGGCGTGCGCACCCATGTGCCTGGCGTGGCCGCCACCGCAGTGGTGGACCCGACCGGCTGCGGCGACGCCTTCCGCGGCGCGCTGCTGTACGGCCTCGAGCGCGGCTGGACGCTGATCGACTGCGTCAAGCTCGGCAACAAGATCGGCGCCGTGAAGATCGCCTACCGCGGCGGCCAGAACCATCCGGTCGACAAGGCGGCGCTGGGCCTCTGAACGCCCGCGGACGGGGCTAGGCGGCCGGCATCACCTCGGCCAGCCAGCGCGCAGCGGCGTCGGGAGACACCGCAACCACCACCTGCTTGCGCCGGCTCGATTCGCCACGCAGCACCTCGACGTCGCGCTTGCGCACGCCCAGCGATTTCGCCAGCCACGCCACCAGCGCCTCGTTCGCGCGGCCGTCGATCGGCGGCGCCGCCAGCCGCACGCGCAACGCCCCGTCGTGCAGGCCGTCGACCTCGGTGCGCTTCGCGTTGGGCATGACGCTCAGCTGCAGCAGGACGCCGTCGGCATGCGTCGACAGGCAGGGCCAGGGCGGTGGGGCAGTCATTTCGTCGATTCCATGTCCGCAAAAGAAAAAGCCCGGCCGGGGCCGGGCTTTCAGTGAAGCGAGAACGCTTCCTCAGGGCTTGTTGCCCGTGGGGAACGGCCAGGCAGCTGCCGGGCTCAGAGCGGTCTTCGCAGCCGGCGCAGGAGCCGGGGCAGGCGCAGCGGGCGCCGCGGGCGCCGCCTTTTTCGCAGCGGCCTTCTTCGCAGGCGCCTTGGCGGCCGCCTTCTTCGCAGGCGCCTTGGCAGCGGCCTTCTTCGCAGGCGCAGCCTTCTTCGCAGGCGCCTTCTTCGCAGCGGCCTTCTTCGCCGGTGCGGCCTTCTTCGCCGGGGCCTTCTTGGCCGGCGCCTTCTTGGCAGCCGCCTTCTTGGCCGGTGCCGCCTTCTTGGCCGGCGCCTTCTTGGCGACAGCCTTCTTGGCGACAGCCTTCTTCGCCGGAGCCGCCTTCTTGGCCGGTGCCGCCTTCTTGGCCGGAGCCTTCTTCGCCGCCGCCTTCTTGGCCGGGGCTGCCTTCTTGGCCGGAGCCTTCTTCGCCGGGGCCGCCTTCTTCGCGACCGGTTTCTTCGCAGTTGCCATTTCAATCTCCTTGATCAAGTTGCATGAAACGCCGCCCCAAAGACCGGTGCGGCATTCATCGCCCGCTTGCCTTGCCTGCCGCACGAGGCAGCAGGTGGTTTGCATGACGATGAACTGGGTTGCGGTGCCAGCGAGTCGCATCTGACGGCGATTCTTCTGGCTCCGCGGATCTTGATCTCTCTACAACGTCCGTGAACCGATCGCGCCTGCCGGGTGCAGGCGAGGACGATCAGTCCCAGGACAGTGCGCCACCGGATTGGTACTCGATGACGCGGGTTTCAAAAAAGTTGCGTTCCTTCTTCAGGTCGATCATTTCGCTCATCCACGGGAACGGGTTTTCCTCGTTCGGGAACAGCGCCTCCAGGCCGATCTGCTGCGCGCGCCGGTTGGCGATGTAGCGCAGGTAGCCCTTGAACATCGACGCGTTCAGGCCCAGCACGCCACGCGGCATGGTGTCTTCGGCGTAGCGGTATTCGAGCTCGACCGCCTTCATGAACAGGCCCTTGATCTCCTGCTTGAACTCGGCCGTCCACAGGTGCGGATTCTCGAGCTTGACCTGGTTGATCAGGTCGATGCCGAAGTTGCAGTGCATGGACTCGTCGCGCAGGATGTACTGGTACTGCTCGGCAGCGCCCGTCATCTTGTTCTGGCGACCCATCGACAGGATCTGCGTGAAGCCGACGTAGAAGAACATGCCTTCCATCAGGCAGGCGAACACGATCAGGCTGCGCAGCAGCGTCTGGTCGTTCTGCGGCGTGCCGGTGTGGAAGTGCGGGTCCATGATCGCCTCGATGAACGGGATCAGGAACTGGTCCTTGTCGCGGATCGAGTCGATTTCGTTGTACGCGTTGAAGATCTCGCTCTCGTCGAGACCGAGGGACTCGACGATGTACTGGTACGCGTGCGTGTGGATCGCTTCCTCGAAGGCCTGGCGCAGCAGGAACTGGCGGCACTCGGGGGCGGTGATGTGGCGATAGGTGCCCAGCACGATGTTGTTGGCGGCCAGCGAGTCGGCCGTCACGAAGAAGCCGAGGTTGCGCTTGATGATGCGGCGCTCGTCTTCGGTCAGACCGTTCGGGTCCTTCCAAAGCGCGATGTCGCGCGACATGTTCACCTCTTGCGGCATCCAGTGGTTCGCGCACGTGGCGAGGTACTTCTCCCACGCCCACTTGTACTTGAACGGCACCAACTGGTTGACGTCGGTCTGGCCGTTGATGATGCGCTTCTCGGCGGCCGTGATGCGGCGCGCGGACTTCGCGGCGTGCGTCGCGGCGATGGAGATCGCGGGCGAGACTTGCGGCTCGGAATGGGGCACGGCGCGGGAGTCGACGGCTTGCGTCAGCACCGGCGCGGACTGGACGTCGCGGAGCGACGGGGAGGCCAATCGTCCATCGCGATCAAGCGAAGGGGACGTCGGCGGCAGAGAACTTTGTGGAGACCGGAGGTCGTCTTCCCAGACCAGCATGTGTGTGCTTCCTATGGCTCTGAATTATCGGAGTGTTGTGTTGAAACACCAAGCACTTATTGACAGCGCGCCGCGCTCGTTGTTGCGGCTTCGCATCGAAGAAGCGTGATTCGACGCATGTGCTTTGCAGCATTTCGTCGCATCGCGAATGCGCTCGCGGCGCATGCGCCGCGCACTCGGGATCCGAGTGCGCGTGCATACGTGTGAGCGTGTCCGCATCGGTGGAGGTAGTCCGCTAGATCGGGTTCAGCGCGCGCCGCGGCGCGCGCCGGACGCGCTGTCGCGAGGCGTCATTGGCACGCCTCGCACGTCGGGTCGTCGACACCGCAGAACTTGATGTCGGTCGCCGGTGTCTCACTGAGCATGGCTTGTGCCTGGGCCGCGACGGCGTCGAGCGCGGACAGGCCGCCGTGCTGCGTCGACGGCACCGCGTTGAGCTGCTTGCGGTCGACCGTGCTCTTCTCGGCGTGCGTCGCGCCCATGGTGCGCAGGTAGTACGTGGTCTTCAGTCCGCGCAGCCACGCCAGCTTGTAGGTCTCGTCGAGCTTCTTGCCCGACGCGCCCGACAAGTAGATGTTGAGCGACTGCGCCTGGTCGATCCACTTCTGGCGGCGCGCGCCGGCCTCCACCAGCCACGTGGCGTCGACCTCGAACGCCGTGGCGTACAGCGCCTTCAGTTCCTCGGGTACGCGGTCGACGGCGCGCAGCGAGCCGTTGTAGTGCTTCAGGTCCATCAGCATCACCGAGTCCCACAGGCCCAGGCGCTTGAGGTCGCGGACCAGGTACTCGTTGACGACGGTGAACTCGCCCGACAAGTTGGACTTGACCGACAGGTTGCCGAAGCACGGCTCGATCGAGGCGTCCACGCCGATGATGTTGGAGATGGTCGCGGTCGGGGCGATGGCCACGCAGTTGGAGTTGCGCATGCCGTGCTGGGCGATCTTCGCGCGCAGCGCGTCCCAGTCCAGCGTCATCGAGCGGTCGACCTCGACGTAGCCGCCGCGGTGCTTGGCCAGCAGGTCGATCGAGTCGAACGGCAGGATGCCCTTGTCCCACAGCGAGCCCTTGAACGACGAGTAGCGGCCACGCTCGGCGGCGAGCTCGGTCGAGGCCGAGTACGCGTAGTAGCAGACGGCTTCCATCGAGCGGTCGGCGAAGTCGACCGCGGCCTGGCTGGCGTACGGCGTGCGCAGCTGGTACAGGCAGTCCTGGAAGCCCATGATGCCCAGGCCCACCGGACGGTGGCGCAGGTTGGAGTCGCGCGCCTTCTTGACCGCGTAGTAGTTGATGTCGATCACGTTGTCGAGCATGCGCATCGCGGTGCGCACGGTCTTCTGCAGCTTGGTGTGGTCGATCGTCATCGCGCCGTCGGCCGTCGCCACCAGGTGCTGGGCGAGGTTGACCGAGCCGAGGTTGCAGACGGCGATCTCGGTCTCGCTGGTGTTGAGCGTGATCTCGGTGCACAGGTTGGACGAGTGCACGACGCCCACGTGCTGCTGGGGCGAGCGCACGTTGCAGGCGTCCTTGAACGTGATCCAGGGGTGGCCGGTCTCGAACAGCATCGACAGCATGCGGCGCCACAGGTCCTTGGCCGGCACGCGCTTGAACAGCTTCAGCTCGCCGCGGTCGGCCTTGGCCTCGTAGGCGGTGTAGGCCTGCTCGAACGCCAGGCCCACCAGGTCGTGCAGGTCGGGGCAGGTGGACGGCGAGAACAGCGTCCAGTCGCCGCCTTCCATCACGCGGCGCATGAACAGGTCGGGAATCCAGTTCGCCGTGTTCATGTCGTGGGTGCGGCGACGGTCGTCGCCGGTGTTCTTGCGCAGCTCGAGGAATTCCTCGATGTCCAGGTGCCAGGTCTCGAGGTACGCGCAGACCGCGCCCTTGCGCTTGCCGCCCTGGTTGACGGCCACGGCCGTGTCGTTGACCACCTTGAGGAAGGGCACGACGCCCTGGCTCTTGCCGTTGGTGCCCTTGATGTAGGAACCGAGTGCGCGGACGTTGGTCCAGTCGTTGCCCAGGCCGCCGGCGAACTTCGACAGCAGCGCGTTTTCCTTCAGCGCCTCGTAGATGCCGTCGAGGTCGTCGGCCACGGTCGTCAGGTAGCAGCTCGACAGCTGCGAGCGGCGGGTGCCGGCGTTGAACAGCGTGGGGGTGCTGGACATGAAGTCGAAGGTCGACAGCACGTTGTAGAACTCGATCGCCCGCGCCTCGCGGTCGATCTCGCCAAGCGCCAGGCCCATGGCCACGCGCATGAAGAAAGCCTGCGGCAGCTCGATGCGCTCTTCGTTGTCATGCAGGAAGTAGCGGTCGTACAGGGTCTGCAGGCCGAGGTAGTCGAATTGCATGTCGCGCGAGGAGTCGAGCGCGGCGCCCAGGCGTGCCAGGTCGAACTGCTGCAGCTTCTCGTCCAGGAGCTCGGCCTTGACGCCGCGCTTGATGAACGTGGGGAAGTAGTCGGCATAGCGCGTGGCCATCTGCTCCTGGGTCACTTCCTCGCCGAGGATCTCGCGGCGGATGGTGTGCATCAGCAGGCGGGCGGTGGCGCGCGTGTAGCCGGGCTCCTTCTCGATGAGCGTGCGCGAGGCCAGGATCGCGGCCTTGTAGACCTCGTCCATGGGCACGCCGTCGTACAGGTTGCGGCGCGTCTCGGCGAACACCGGCTCGGCGGTGACGTCCGGGCCGAGGTCGGCGCAGGCCGCGATGATCAGCGAGTGCAGGTGTTTGACATCGAGCGGCACGCGCTCGCCCTTGTCGGTGACGAACAGCTCGGGCTCGGCGACCTTGACGTCGACCTGGCCGGCCTTGATGCGATCCTGCGCGCGGCGCTCGCGATAGAGCACGTAGGCCCGCGCGACTTCATGGTGGCTGCCGCGCATCAGGCCCAGCTCGACCTGGTCCTGGATGTCCTCGATGTGGAAGGTGCCGCCGGCCGGGCGCGAACGCAGCAGCGCGCGCACCACGCTCTCGGTCAGGCCGTCGACGGTCTCGCGCACGCTGGCCGAGGCCGCGCCCTGCGTGCCGTGCACGGCCAGGAAGGCCTTCATCAGCGCGACGGCGATCTTGCTCGGCTCGAACGAGACGACCGCGCCGTTGCGGCGCAGGATCTGGTAGCCCTGGTAGGCGGAATGGGCGCCGGCCGCCGACTGGGTGGGCGTGGCGCGCATCGCGGCGCCGGTTTCGTTGATGGCGGAAGCAATTCCCTGCATGGAGTTCCCCTCTTGCTCTGGATATCTGGATTCTGCGGATGGCCTGGCCGTGCCCGACACGCGTCGCGGCACACAAAGCTTCGCCTCGACTCGCTGGACGGCGAGCTGGCTTGACGACGTGTGGTGGGACTACCCGCTCGGTGTGTCCGAGTGGCGCGCTCCGTGTCGAGACGAGAGCCGGCCAATGCCGGCAGCTTCCTCGCAGAGTGCGTCAAATGAGGTAGTCATTGAGCGTGTTGGGTATCGGTTGGCCGATGTTTGACTTTAGCAGCTAAGCGCGCGGTAACGCTATGGGTAGCGCAAAAAAACGTCTAGGGCACTACCCGTAGTGTGATCCACCGGTCGATGACTTCCTGATGACGGCCTGCGCGCCGGCGCATTCCAGGCCGTTGCGGCGCCAGCCCGCATCGCCGCAGCGGCGGCAACGCGCGACCCGCATGGATGCTTGGCGCGCGGCGCATCGCGCGGCGCAAAGCCGCATGGATCCGGGGCCGCGACCGCACCGGCTCAGGCCAGCCGCGGCTTGGCGGGCGGGATGCGGCGCGCATCCCACTGCAGGCGCGCGGCCAGCGCGGGCCAGTCGAAGCCCGGGCCGGGATCGTTCTTGCGGCCCGGCGCCACGTGCTCGTGGCCGACGACCTGGGCCACTGCCCGGATGCCGTCGATGGCCGGCAGCAGTCGCGCAAGCGCGGCGTACTGCGCGGGCTCGAAGGTGTCGCCCTCCAGGCCCTCCAG
This sequence comes from uncultured Vitreoscilla sp., assembly GCA_964418745.1. Taxonomy (GTDB): domain Bacteria; phylum Pseudomonadota; class Gammaproteobacteria; order Burkholderiales; family Burkholderiaceae_C; genus Scleromatobacter. The sequence goes on along the minus strand of CAYQMX010000021.1, from coordinate 47,751 downwards.
CTCGATGCCGATCGACCAGTCGTTGGCCTCCTCGCGGCCGTCCCAGCGGGAGCGGCCGGCGTGCCATGCGCGCTGGTCGATGGAGACGAACTGCAGCACCTGCCCGTCGCGGCGCACCAGGAAGTGCGCCGACACCTCGAGCCCGCGGATCGTCTCGTAATAGGGATGGGCAGACCAGTCCAGCGTGTTGGTGAACAGCCGGCGGATTCCGTCGCCGCCGTACTCGCCCGGCGGCAGGCTGATCGAGTGCAGCACGACGGTGTCGACCCGCGCGCCGGCGGGCCGGGGGCTGAAATTGGGCGACGGCACGCGCGTGGCGTCGCGCCACCAGCCCTCGTGCCACGGCGCGTCCATGGGCGTCAGAGCGGGTCGGACGCCTCGGACTCGGTGATGCCGAGCCGCGCCATCCGGTAGCGCATCTGCCGCAGCGACAGCCCGAGGCTGGCGCCGGCGGCGGTGCGGTTGAAGTTCTGGCGCTCGAGCGCGCGCACGAGGATCGCGCGCTCCACCTCGTCGAGGTAGCGCACCAGGTCGGCGGGCACCGGCTCGAGCGCGGCCGGCACGGCCGTGCCGGCGTGCGCCATGCCGGCCGCCCCCATCACCTCGGCCACGGTCGGACCGTTGGCGTCGTCGACGACGACCGCGGCGATCGCGCTGCCGTCGGGATCGGCGGGCACGACCGGCGCGCTCGGCGTCGCCGCGTCGGCCAGCAGGGCCTCGGGCAGCGCGAGGTCGGCCGGCGTGATCGCCTCGCCGTCGCTGAGCGCCACCGCCCGATGCAGCAGGTTCTCGAGCTCGCGCACGTTGCCCGGGAACGCGTAGCGCGCCAGCAGCGCGCGCGCGGCGGCGGCGAGCCGCGGCGGCGGCGACACGCCCGCCTCGCGCGCCAGGCGGGCCAGCAGCGCATCGGCGATCGCCGGCAGGTCCACCAGGCGCTCGCGCAGCGGCGGCACGCGGATGCCGATCACGTTGAGGCGATAGAACAGGTCCTGGCGGAAGCGGCCGGCCTGCACCTCGGCGGCGAGGTCCTTGTGCGTCGCGCTGACGATGCGCACGTTCATCGTCTGCTCGGTGGTGGCGCCGACGGCGCGCACCGCGCGCTCCTGGATCGCGCGCAAGAGCTTGGACTGCATCGCGAACGGCAGGTCGCCGATCTCGTCGAGGAACAGCGTGCCGCCGTTGGCCGCCTGGAAGAAGCCGTCGCGGTCGGCGTTGGCGCCGGTGAACGCGCCCTTGCGCACGCCGAAGAATTCGGACTCGAGCAGGTTCTCGGGAATCGCGCCGCAGTTGACGGCGACGAACGGCTGGCCGGCGCGGGCGCTGACGTCGTGGATCGCGTGGGCCACCAGTTCCTTGCCGGTGCCCGACTCGCCCTGCACCAGCACCGGCGCCATGCTGCGCGCCACCTTCTCGACCAGGCCGCGCACCTGCGTCATCGCCTCCGAGTCGCCGACCAGGCGGCGCAGCGGATCGCCGCGGCCGTCGACCGGCGCGGCATCGGTGGGGGGGGGCGGCGGCGTCGCCCGCGTGCGTCCCATCGCCGAGGCGACGACGGCGCGGAACTGGCGCAGGTCCACCGGCTTGGTGAGGTAGTCGAACGCGCCGGCCTTCAGCGCGGTGACGGCGTTCTCGGGCGAGCCGTAGGCGGTGACGACGATCACCTTCTCGGGCCGGCCGCTGGCCTCCAGCCACTGCAGCAGGTCCAGGCCGGTGCCGTCGGGCAGCCGCATGTCGCTGATCACCGCGCGGAACACGCGGGCCTGCAGCATCTCGCGCGCCTGGGCGACGGTCGACGCGGTCTCCACCTCCAGGCCCTCGCGCAGCAGCGTCAGCTCGTACAGGGTCAGCAGGTCGGGCTCGTCGTCGACCACCAGCACGCTGCTGGCGTGCATGGCACTCGTTCCGGCCGGGCCGGCGTTCACGGCGACAGTCATTGCAAAACCTCCGGCCTGCGGCCTGCGGTGCGCGCGCTCATAGGACCAATCTACCCTCGGCCGAGGTCAGGGATTCGCGCGGCATCATCACCTCGAAGACGTTGCAATGGCGCTCGTCGTGGCGCCGGAAGTCGATACGGGCGCCGTGGCGTTCGCAGAGCTCGCGACAAATGTACAGCCCGAGGCCGGTGCCGCGGCTGCGCGTGGAGTGGAACGGCTCGAACAGGTAGGGCTCGACCTCCAGCGGGATCGGCGCGCCGTCGCTGGCCACCGACAGCAGCGCCCAGGCGCCGTCCTCGCTGGTGTCCAGCGAGATGCGCACCGCGCCCGGCGCCGGGCCGGCATGGCGGATCGCGTTGTCCAGCAGGTTCACGAGCACGCGCCGCAGGTGGTCGGAGTCGAACACGACGCCCACCTGCGCGCTCGGCAGCAGCACCTGCAGCCGGCTGGCGCTGCCCAGCGCCAGGCCTTCGGTGCGCGCCCATTCGCTGCAGATGCTGGCGATCTCGGCGCTCGCGTCCAGCGTGCGCGAGGGCGTCAGCGAGCCGGGGGCGGCCTCCATCACGTCGTCGACGATGCGCCGCAGGCGATCGATGTTGTCCGTCATGATGCGGATCAGGCGCCGCTGGTCGGGCCGCAGCTCGTCTTCCTCCAGCAGCGCGTTGGCCTGCGAGATCGCGGCCAGCGGGTTGCGGATCTCGTGCGCGACGCCGGCCGAGATGCGCCCCATCGCGGCCAGGCGCTCCTGCCGCAGGCGGGCCTGCACGCTGCGCAGCTCCTCGATGAACAGCACGCACAGCGGCTCGTCGGCAGGCGCGGTGTCGTTGCCGTCGGAGCGGCTGCGGGTGAAGCGGGCGCGGATATGCAGCGCGCGGCGGCTGCCGTCCTCCAACTGGATGTTGAGGTCGATCGGCGCGCCCGGCCAGCTGCCGCGTCCGAACGCCTGCTCGACCTCGTCGGCCAGCACCAGCCAGCCCGGATGCAGGCGCAGCGAGAACGGCGGCGACGGGCAGCGCGAGGCCTGCGCCACCAGCAGCCGGCGCGCCGACGGATTGGCGGCGCGCACGCGCAGCTGGCGGTCGATCACGAGCACGCCGTCGGCCATGTCCTCGATCACGAGCCGGCTGAGCTGGGCCTGCTGGCGCGCGCGTTCGCGGCTGTCGCGCGCCGTGCGTTCCTCGTGCGCGAGGCGCATCGACAGCTCGCCCGACAGCAGCGCGACGACGAACAGGCCGATGCCGCTCAGGCCCGCCTGCGACATCAGCGCCGCCGAGTCGGGCACCGAGCCGGCGACGCGGCCCGCGGCCGCCAGCAGCGTCAGCGCCACGCCCGCCGCCGTCGCCAGCGCCGGCAGGCGCGGCGTGAGGATGCCCGCCATCAGCACCGGCAGCACCAGCAGCGCGGCGAAGTTCAGGCTGGACGTCGGGTCGATCCAGTGGATGGCGCCGAACACGAGCAGGTCGACGCCGATCGTCATCCACCACTGCCAGCGCGCCGACTGCAGCGCGCTGAACACGCGCAACTGGTCGGTCAGCCACCAGATGAGCGCCTGCACCGCGTAGGCGCCGCACAGCAGCAGCGGCGCGTTCAGGTAGCGACCGGTGGCCGCGCCCATCAGCGCCAGGGCCAGCACCAGCGCCACGCCGAGCGCGGCACGCGCGGCCACGTAGGTGCCGAAGATGCGCCGCAGCGCATGGCCCGCCAGCGGCCGCAGCACGGGATTGGGCACGTTCCAGCGCGGGCCGCGCGACGCGCTGGCCGGCGGCGCCTGCTCGGCGGCGGCGTCGAGCGCGCTGAACCAGGATTCCTCCGGCAGGTCGGCGTTCTCGCCCTCGCGCGATTCGACCGCGCGGCGCGCCTTGCGCTGGCGGCTAGCGCCCATCGACCACCCCGGTCGGCGACGGCAGGCCGCTCATGGCGCGCTCAGGCCGCACGCGGACCCGCATCGCGATGCGCCGTGCAGCAATAGACGCGGGCCCCGTCGCGCACCGCCTCGGACGACGGGAAATGCAGGCCGCAGGCGGCGCAGTCGACCATCGCCTCCGGCGCCCCGGCGGCCGCGGCAGGGCCGCGCGCCGTGCCCGCCGCCTCCGACGACGGCGGCGGCGGGACGCGGCGGCGCGGCCGCAGCAGCGCCCACGCGGCGACGGCCAGCACCAGCCACAGCAGGATGCGGCCCACCATCAGTTCCCCAGCCCGGCCGGCGCGCGCTGCAGCACGACCTCGAACACGAAGCGCGAGCCCACGTAGGCCAGCAGCATCAGCACGGCGCCGGCGTAGACCCAGCGCGTGGCCTGGCGGCCGCGCCAGCCGCGCGTGCGCCGGCCGACGATCAGCGCCGCGAACGTCGCCCAGCTCGCCAGCGACAGCACCGTCTTGTGGTCGCCCCAGCGCCAGTGGGCCATCGTCAGCAGGCCGATCGCGATGGCCAGCGTCAGCACCACGAAGCCGGCCTCGACGAACAGGAAGGTGAGCCGCTCCAGCGACAGCAGCGGCATGCCCAGCAGCCCGGCGCCGGCCTTGCGGCGCATCTGGCGCTCGGCCGCGTCGAGCATGGCCGCGTGCACCACCGCCACGCCGAACAGCGCGTAGGCGGCGATGCCCAGCGTCCAGTGCAACGGTGCGTAGAGGGAGTACGAGACGATCACCACGTCGCCCGGGAAGGCCTGGGCCAGCACCACGCTGGCGGCACCGACCAGGCCGAACGCGCGGCGCAGGCCGGAGATCGGCACCAGCCGGGTTTCCGTGAAGTGCACGGTGAGCACCAGCCAGGCGGTCAGCGACAGCACCGGGGCGAAGCCCCAGCGGATGCCCTGGCCGGCGCCGGCCTCGGCGGCGAAGGCGGCGGCCAGCGACAGGCCGTGCAGCACCAGCGCGACCAGCTGCGCGCGGACGCTCCAGGCCGGGCGGCCCGACACCGACAGCAAGTAGGCCACCACGGCGGCCCAGGCGAGCGCGTGGACAGGGGCAGACGATAGAATCATCCCCGCAGTTTACTGGGGCGCGCCGCGCCCATCCTCGCTGCGCACCTGCACCCATGGCTTCAGCTCTCACCGACCGCCTGTCACGCCTCGTCAAGACGATGCGCGGCCAGGCCCGCATCACCGAATCGAACGTCCAGGACATGCTGCGCGAAGTGCGCATGGCCCTGCTGGAAGCCGACGTGGCACTGCCGGTCGTGCGCGACTTCATCGCCCGCGTCAAGGACAAGGCGCTCGGGCAGGAAGTGGTGGCCTCGCTGACGCCGGGCCAGGTCCTGGTCAGCATCGTGCAGAAGGAACTCGCCGCGACGATGGGCGAGGGCATCGCCGACATCGACCTGGCGACGCAGCCGCCGGCGGTCATCCTGATGGCCGGCCTGCAGGGCGCCGGCAAGACGACCACCACCGCCAAGCTGGCCAAGTACCTGATCGAGAAGCGCAAGAAGAAGGTGCTGACGGTCTCCGGCGACGTCTACCGCCCGGCCGCCATCGAGCAGCTGAAGACCGTCACGAAGCAGGCCGGCGCCGAGTGGTTCCCCTCGACGCCCGACCAGAAGCCGCACGACATCGCGGTGGCCGCCATCGACTACGCGAAGCGCCACTACTTCGACGTGCTGCTGGTCGACACCGCCGGCCGGCTGGCCATCGACGAGCTGCTGATGGCCGAGATCAAGGACCTGCACGCGCTGCTGCACCCGGTCGAGACGCTGTTCGTCGTCGACGCGATGCAGGGCCAGGACGCGATCAACACCGCCAAGGCCTTCAGCGAGGCACTGCCGCTGACCGGCATCGTGCTGACCAAGCTCGACGGCGACTCGCGCGGCGGCGCGGCGCTGTCGGTGCGCCAGGTCACCGGCGCCCCGATCAAGTTCGCCGGCACCTCCGAGAAGCTCGACGGCCTCGAGGTGTTCGACGCCGACCGCCACGCCGGCCGCGTGCTGGGCATGGGCGACATCGTCGCGCTGGTCGAGGGCGTCACCAAGGGCCTGGACGTGGAAGCCGCGCAGAAGCTCGCCGACAAGGTGCGCTCGGGCAGCGACTTCGACCTCGACGACTTCCTGGCGCAGTTGAGCCAGATGAAGAAGATGGGCGGCCTGGCCGGCCTCATGGACAAGCTGCCCACCGAGATGACCGCCAAGGCAGGCCAGCCCGACATGGACAAGGCCGAGCGCGACATGCGTCGCATGGAAGGCATCATCCACTCGATGACGCCCCTGGAGCGCCGCAAGCCCGAGCTGCTCAAGGCCAAGCGCAAGTTCCGCGTCGCCAAGGGCGCCGGCGTGCAGGTGCAGGACGTCAACCGCCTGCTCAATCAATACGAGCAGATGCGCGACATGATGAAGAAGATGAAGGGCGGCGGCCTGATGAAGATGATGAAGCGCATGGGCGCGATGAAGGGCATGGGAAGGATGTGAGCCCCACGGTCGCTGGCGCTCCCTGCCCCCGAGGGGCCGGCCGCGACCGGCCTGGCAGAGCCAGATCCAGCGCTCCCTTGAGCTCCTGATCTGAGTGCGAGCGCCAGCGGCGGACGCGTTTCGCTGTCGCGATCAAGGCCATTTTCTTTGCCCAGGTCGCGCTCCACAGGAACTGGCAAGATCCGCGCAAACTTCGTTGGAGACCGAAACATGACGCTGCGCCCCATTTCTTCAATCTTGGCAGCGACAGCCCTCGCGGGCCTTTGCACGAGCGCCAGTGCCGCGCTCAAGCCCGGCGACGCCGCGCCGCTGTTCACGACCGATGCCGCGGTCGGCGGCAAGCGGGCGCCGCTGGTGCTGGCCGATGCGCTCAAGAAGGGGCCGGTGGTGCTGTACTTCTTCCCGAAGTCCTTCACCGAGGGCTGCACGCTGGAGGCCCACATGTTCGCCGAGGCCACCGAGAAGTTCGCCGCGCTGGGCGCCACCGTGGTGGGCGTGTCGCACGACGACATCGCCACGCAGATCAAGTTCTCCAAGGAAGAATGCCGCGACAAGTTCGCCGTGGCGGCCGACCCGGACTCGGCCATCATCAAGGCCTACGACGCCAAGCTGGCGATGCTGCCGATGTCGGGCCGCATCTCCTACGTGATCTCGCCCGACGACAAGATCCTCTACGCGTACTCCAGCATGGATCCGGCCGACCACGTCGCCAACACGATGAAGGCGGTGCAGGACTGGCGCAGCGCGCACAAGCCCTGACGGCGGGCGCCTGATGGAACGACGGGGCCCGCGGGCCCCGTTCTCGTGGCGCCGGCGAACTCAGCTGAGCAGCGCGCTGGCGAACTCGCGCGCGCTGAAGGTCTGCAGGTCCTCCAGCTTCTCGCCCACGCCGATGAAATAGACCGGAATCGGCCGGGCGCCGGTCTGGGCCGCGCGGTCGCGCGACCACAGCGCGATGGCGGCCAGCACGCCGCCCTTGGCCGTGCCGTCGAGCTTGGTGACGATCAGGCCGGTGAGGTCGAGCGCGGCGTCGAACGACTTCACCTGCTCCAGCGCGTTCTGGCCGGTGTTGCCGTCGATCACCAGCAGCACCTCGTGCGGCGCGCTGCCGTCCGCCTTGGTGATGACGCGCTTGATCTTCTTGAGCTCTTCCATCAGGTGCAGCTGCGTGGGCAGCCGGCCCGCCGTGTCGGCGATCACGACGTCGCAGCCGCGCGCCTTGCCGGCCTTGACCGCGTCGAACGTGACCGAGGCCGGGTCGCCGCCTTCCTGGCTGACGATCTCCACCTGGTTGCGGTCGGCCCACACCTCGAGCTGCTCGCGCGCGGCGGCGCGGAAGGTGTCGGCCGCGGCCAGCAGCACCTTGCAGTCGGCCTCGGCCAGGTGGCGCGTGAGCTTGCCGATGCTGGTGGTCTTGCCCGCGCCGTTGACGCCCGCCACCATGATCACCGTCGGCTGGTGCTCGCCCACCGCCAGTGGCCGCTCCAGCGGCGCCAACAGGTCGACGATGGCCTCGGCCAGCAGGGCCTTGACCTGCGCCGGCTCGGTGGAGCCGGCCGCCTTGACGCGCTGCTTCAGGTCCTTGAGCAGGTGCTCGGTGGCCCGCACGCCGGCATCGGCCATCAACAGCGCCGATTCCAGCTCCTCGTAGAGTTCGTCGTCGATGCGCGCGCCGATGAACACCTGCGCGATGCCGCTGCCGGTGCGCGCCAGGCCCTTGCGCAGGCGCTGGAACCAGGCCTCGCGCGGCGCCTCGGCGGCGGGCGCGGCCTCGACCGCGGCGACGACGGGCGGCGCGGCCGCCGGCTCCGGGGCCGGCGCGCCCGTGAAGACGCGCTTGAGGAAATCCAGCGGCGCCGGCGCGGCCGCCTCCGGCGCCGGGCCGGGCGCGGGGGCGGCCGGTTCATTTTTCTTGCGGAAGAAGCTGAACATGGAAGGGGAACGGTCTCTCGAAGCGGGGCGGCCGGTGGGCGCGCCGGCGAGTCGTCCGGCTGGCGGGCGCGCGACGCTCAATGGTCGGGGCGGACGGGCACGATGCAAGCCCGGCGTGGGTTTTTCGACATTGTGCCGGGAAGCCCTTCCCCATCAATCGAAAAGTTGCATATAATGGCAGGCTTGGCGCTTTAGCTCAGCCGGTTAGAGCGACGGAATCATAATCCGCAGGTCCGGGGTTCGAATCCCTGAAGCGCCACCAGAATGCGAAAGGCTTGCAAGTCGTCGACTTGCAAGCCTTTTTCCATTGCGCGGTCGGATTCAGTACCCGCGCAGGTCGTCCACGGCCATCGCCAGGTCGCCGCCCACGATGCGCCGCAAGGTGCGCGTGATGACGTCGATGTCGTTGTCGAAGCTGCCGTGCGCGGTGGCAATGAAGACGTCGCCGGCGGCCGAGGTGGCGGTGCGCACGCGCGGCGCGCTCGCGAACGTGCTGCGCCGGTTCAGGTTCGACGCGGCGGCCGCCTCGCGCCAGGCCGCGAGGGCCTCGCCGGTGTCCGACGACCCGTCCCAGCCCTGGTCGCCCGCGTCGCCGATGCGCTGCAAGCCCAGGATGGGCGTGCGCAGGTCGGTCTCCAGCGCGGCGGAAACGAAGTACAGCAGGGACTTGCGGTAGATCACCGCCACGTTGTCGTCGCGCTCCTGCGGATCGGCCATGCAGTCCAGGTAGAGGCGATCCATCACGTCCTTGTCGTTGGCGTAGTGCTGGTTCGCGAAGGCCACGGAGCAGGCCGGGGCGTACAGGTTGATGGTCCGCAGCGCCGGGCGCAGGGCGGCGCGGCTGCGCATCGACGCCAGCATGTGGCCGAAGAAGATCGATCCGGCGGAGTGGCCGACCACGTGGAGCTCGAACCGGTCGCCCCAGGTCTGGGCCAGCGTGGCGAACGCGTTGAGCAGCAGTTCGCCGCCGCGACGCGGCGCGAACGCCAGTTCCGCGTTGCTCTTGATCTCCGACCAGATGGGCCGGGCCGCGCCGCGGCCGATGGTCTTTTCCAGCAGCAGGTCCGTCGCCTCGCTGAGCTGGAAGGCGCCGGCCATGCCGGCGTCCTTCTGGCGCGATTCCGCGAAGATGTCGCCCAGCGATTCCAGGATGCCCGTCTTCCACACCATGAAGACCGGATAGCAGCCGTTGCCGATGAAATAGCGGCCCATCGCGCTCGCGCGCTTGATCGCGTCCTTTTCGCTGTTGAGTCCGCCGTGGATGACCAGCACCAGCCGCTTCGCCTCGGCCGCCGGACGCGTGCGGAACCAGGCGTCGGGCAGCACCGCGCACTGGTGCTGCAGGTTGCGCGGCTGTTCGTCTTCGGTGACGTAGCGGGCGACGCGGCCGTCGTTGCCCAGCACCACGCTGTGCTGGTAGGCGCGGCCCTCGTCCCACCACTGCGAGCGGTCGCCGCCCGCACGCGCCGCGTCGGCCGCCGCGCCGGGCACCAGGCGGCCGGCGATGACGCGCGGAACGCCGAGCGCCACCACCCAGGCGTCCATGCCGTTGGACAGCCAGTCCGCGTACTGCAGCACGGCGAAGCCGCCCGCCCCCCACGCGGCGCCCCACGAGTTCTGCACCACGAAGCCGTCGGCGTTGAAGCCGACCAGCGCGAACGCATGGCCGCCGGTCGCCGTCGGGCGGCCGTCGAAGGCGATCACCGGGAGGTCGGCATGGGCCTTCGGGGCCTTGCCGCCCTGGGGCACGGCATCCCATCCATCGTGCGTGTACGCCGACACGAACACGGCACCGTGCTGCGCGATCGCCGCCTGCATGTCGGTGATCGACTTGATCTCGATGCGGTAGTAGACCCCCAGCGTCGTGGCCTGCGCCGCGGTGGCGTAGCCGTAGCGCGGCGGGTTGGATTCCTCGGGCGCATAGGGCCAGTCGCTTTCCAGGCAGACCCCGTTGTTGAACCAGCCCTTGATCGCTCCGCGGCAGCTCGAGCCCTCGTAGTTCTCGCCCTCGTATTCGTCGTAGCGACGCGCCAGCGTGTAGAGCATGCGCGCGCTCACCGACTCGAACCGCTTCGGATTGCCCGCCTTGATCCAGCGCAGGTAGTTGACGACGCAGCTCAGGCCGAAGCCGGTGCAGGCCCCCTCGCGCCCCTGGTCGAGGATCAGCCCCGCCTTCGAATAGGCGCCCAGGAACCGGGCGATGACCTCCTTGCGCGGGAACTCGTCGTCCAGGCTGATCGGCGCGGGCTGGAAGAGCCGGTCGCGCAGGTCGGTGGCGTCCTTGCGCGCCTTGGACGTGCGCGACGAACTGCCGGCCGGCCGCCGCGAGCCCGGCGCGGGGGCGATCGGCGCCGCCGCCGCGCCCGCCTTCGATTTCCGGGCGGCCCGGCCCGCCGCCGCAGAGACCGGGGCGGGCACTTCGAACGCCCGGTCCGCCAGCTCGAACACGTTCCTGAAGTTGTCGTACCCGTTCGCGCCGCCGTTGACGAGCTTGCGCGCCGCCTTCAGGTCGTCCGCCTTGACCGCCGCGCGGAACGGCTTGGCCACCGCGGCCAGGAAGGCCGCCAGCAGCGCGGCCGCCACCTCCGGCGCGTTGGCCGAGCCCGGGTCGGCGAGCAGGTCGACGCCGATGAGTTCACCGTACCTGGCGTAGTTGTCGCGGCCGGTCAACTGCACGAAGCCGCGACCCTTGAAGCGTGCGCCCTCCCCCGCTCCGTTGCCCAGCTTGCCGTCGTAGAGGCTGAAGGGAACGCCGCCCGGGGGCGTGTTGAAGCGCGACGGGAACTCGTCGATGGGCACGAAGCCTTCGGTCTCCGCGCGGATCGTCGCCAGGGCGCCCAGCACCATGGCCCGGTCGGTGAGCTGCCGGTCCGCCAGCGCGGCCTCGATGTAGGGCAGGTAGCGCGCGATGTTGGCGGGCTTCGTGGCGGGAAAGAGCACGCTGACCCGGCCGACGTTCATCTTGGCGGCGCCGAAAGCCGGCCCGGGCGGCGGCGCCAGGCCCAGCAGCATGGCGCAGCGCGGCCCGACGATGCCGTCGGCGATCACGCCGATGCCCGCCTGCCAACGACGGATCGCCGCGTCGAAGGTCTCGTCGATGGAGGCGCCGGCGCGGCGCAGCACCGCGTACGGCGCGGCATCGTCCTTCAGCTCGCGCACCAGCGCGGCCGCCAGGGCGTCGACGGCGGCTCCGCCGGCCTGTCCCTTGCGCAAGATCTTCATCATCGCGACCCTCCTCCGCGTGAAACGTCGGCCGAGGCGCCTGCGCCGCGGCGGCTGCAGGCAGTATGAACATCCGGGCGCAGTCCGCGATCGTCAAACTTGGGGGGCCTGCGCGCACGACCGCCTACGCGGCCCCGCGCGGTCGCCCGCCCTGCAGCACGACCGGCGCATCGGGCAGCTCGTTGCGGCCCGCGCCAGTGGCGGGAAAGTGCGCCGCCAGGTGGCGCGTGACGGCGTGCACGCCGGCGACGACGCCGCCTTCGTAGTCCGCGTCCGCGAAGGCCTGCTCCATGGCGCTGCACACCCGCTGCCAATCGTCGGCACCCACCTTCGCGTGGATGCCGCGGTCGGCGACGATCTCCACCGCCCGGTCGGCCAGCAGCACGTAGATCAGCAGCCCGTTGTTGTACTCGGTGTCCCAGATGCGCAGTTGCGAGAACACGTCGATCGCGCGTTCGCGGGCCGTCTGGCCCGCGAACAGCGGCGCGCCGTCCAGCGCGCCCTCGACCGCGAAGCGGATCTCGCCGACATGCGCGCCCTCGCTGGCCTGGATGGCCCGTTCGATGGTGGCCAGCGTGCGGCGCGGAAAGGCGCGGGCGACCTGCCAGCGGGTGGTCAGCAGGTGCCTGAGGATGCGTCGGATCTGCATGTCACCACTTCCCCGACGCGCCGCCGCCGCCGAAGCCGCCGCCACCGCCGCTGAACCCGCCGCCCCCGCCACCGCCACCGCCGAAACCGCCGCCCAGGCCGCCGTAGTAGCCGCCAGAGCCGAACCGGCCCATGCCACCCAGCAGCGTGACGAACAGCGCGACGACGCCGGCGACCACCGCCACCGACACCGCACCGGCCACGAACCAGGCGATCAGCGCGACCGCGCCGCCGGTCACCACCGCGCCCGGCAGGCGGCCCAGCATCGCGCGCAGCACGCTGCCCACGCCGATCGCCAGGACGAACAGCACGGGAATGAAGTGGCCGAGATCGCGCGTCGCCGCCGCCGGCGCGCGGGCCGGCTCGGGCAGCGGCTCGCCGTCGACGACCCGCATCATCTGCGCCACGCCGTCGGTGACGCCACCATAGAAGTCCTGGTTCTCGAAGCGCGGCTGGATCACCTCGGTGATGATGCGCTTGCTGGTCAGGTCGGTCAGCGCGCCCTCGAGCCCGTAGCCCACCTCGATGCGCAGGGCGCGGTCGTCCTTGGCCACGACCAGGATCGCGCCGTCGTCGACCTTCTTGCGGCCGAGCTTCCACTTGTCGGCCACGCGGATCGAGAACTGCTCGATCGCCTCCGGCGCGGTGGTCGGCACGATCAGCACCGCGATCTGCGCGCCCTTGCGCGCCTCGAAGGCCGCCAGCGACTGTTCGAGCGTGGCCTGCTGCGCGGCGCTGAGCGTGCCGGTGCGGTCGACCACGTGGCTGGTGAGGTCCGGCACCGCCACCTGGGCGCCGGCCAGCCCGGCCCAGCCGAGCGCGGCCGCCGCCAGCAGCGCGCGAGCGCCGCGCAGGGCGGCGGCGCGGGTGGTCACCGACTCGCTCCGGAGGCCGGCGTCGGCGCCGCTGCGTCGAACGTGACGCTCGGCGGACGCGAGATCTCCTTCTCGTTCTCGACGGTGAAGGTGGCCTTCTCCTTGTAGCCGAATGCCATCGCGGTCAGGTTGACCGGGAACGAGCGCACCATCACGTTGTACTCCTGCACCGCCTGGATGTAGCGGTTGCGGGCCACGGTGATGCGGTTCTCGGTGCCTTCCAGCTGCGACGCCAGGTCGCGGAAGGCCTGGTTCGCGCGCAGGGTCGGGTAGTTCTCGGACACCACCATCAGCCGCGACAGCGCCCCGGTGAGCTCGCCCTGGGCGGCCTGGAATTTCTGGAACGCCACCGGGTCGTTGACCAGCTCCGGCGTGGCCTGGATGGACGTGGCGCGCGAGCGCGCCGAGATCACCTGGTTGAGCGTGTCCTGCTCGAACTTGGCCTCGCCCTTGACGGTGGCCACCAGGTTGGGCACCAGGTCGGCGCGCCGCTGGTACTGGTTGACGACCTCGGCCCAGCTCGCCTTGACCTGCTCGTCGCTGGACTGGATCCGGTTGTAGCCGCAGCCCGTCAGCGTCAGTGCGAAAAGGGCCAGCAAGCCGGCGATGAGTGTGCGCATACGGTTCTCTCCTGTCGAGGGTCGATGGCAGGCGGCCCGGCGGTCGCGCCCGGGCGAGACGGCCCGCCATCGTTGTTGCGGACGATGCTACGGACCGTTCCGTCGCGCCGGTTGATGTCCGTCAAGCGAAGTGTCGACGAGGCAAGCGCGGGGCCCGTGCGGGCGTTGACGCGTTCTTGACGTCGCGGCGCCCATTCTTTGCGACTTCTTTATGTCGCTTTCGCTCCAATGACCGGGTGCCCCGCGCCGCCGGACACGGACGGCGCAGGCCGGGTGTAGCGAGCGCGCGCGCCGCCGCCGCCGCCAATCGACACTGACCGCCCTTCGACACGCATGGTTGCCGCATTCCTGGCCGAACTCACCGCCACCCGTCGCGCCGGGGCTATTGCCCTGCTCTGGCTGCTCGCGCTGACCATCGTCAACGTGCAGACTGGCGGCGCCTGGCGATCGACCCTCCTGTTCGCCATCCCGGTGGCGATCGTCGCCTGGCGCAGCTGGCCCCAGGGCTTCCTGTTCGCAGCGATCGCGGTCGTGGCGGCGGCGTACGGCGGCGCGATGCCGGAGCCCGGCTCGCCCAGCCCGCCGTGGCTGGACGGGCTGCTGGCGTTCGCCAAGCTCAGCATCGACGCGGTCGTGGTCAACGCCTGGGGCCGCCGCACGCGCCGGCGCGACGCCCGTGACGACGCTTCCCACCCCCTGCCGCGCGGCGGCGACAAGAAAGGCTCCCCGTGACAACCGAGCTCGCCCGCGTGGCCGACTGGCTGCAACCCGAGGCCATCCACCTCGACGTGCCGTTGCGCGATGCGCGCCACGCGCTGGACTTCATCGCCACCGAGGTCGCCGCGCGCCACGACCTCGACGCGGCCCCGGTCTTTCGCGCCCTGTGGCGGCGCGAGCAGGCGGGTTCCACGGCGCTGGGCGGCGGCTTCGCCGTGCCGCACGCGCGCATCCCCGGCATCGCGCGGCCACTCACGCTGATGTTGCGTGCGCGTGCGCCGATCGCGTTCGAGGCGCCCGACCGCGAGCCGGTCTGGCTCGTGCTGGGCATCCTGGCGCCGGCGCACGGCGACACCGAGGATCACCTGCGGTTGCTGGGCCTGGTCGCCGAGCTGTTTTCCGCGCCGGACTTCCGCGCCCGGATGGACGGCGCCGCCGACGCCGCCAGCGCGGCCGCGGCATTTCGCGCCGGCATCGCCCGGCTGCAGGAACCCCGGGCCGCGGCGCCGCTCACGGCACGAATCGGTAGCCGACGCCTGCCTCGGTGAGCAGGTGGCGCGGCTGCGACGGATCGCGCTCGATCTTCTTGCGCAGCTGGCCCATGTAGACGCGCAGGTAGGGCGTGTCCTCGCCGTGGCTGGCGCCCCAGACCGCGTGCAGCAGCTGCCGATGCGTGCGCACGCAGTGGGGATGGCCGGTCAGGTGCACCAGCAGCCGATACTGGATCGGCGTCAGGTGCACCGGCTGGCCGGCCTTCTCGACGACGCGGCGCAGCAGGTCGATGCGGACGTCGCCGAACTCGATGGTGGTGCTGCCGTCGGCGCCGACGCGCGTGCGGCGCCGCAGCTGCGCGCGCACCCGCGCGAGCAGCTCGCCGGCGCTGAAGGGCTTGACGAGGTAGTCGTCGGCGCCCGCGTCCAACGCGCGGATCTTGTCGGCCTCGGTGGTGCGGGCCGACAGCACCAGCACGGGCAGGTCCGACCAGGCGCGCAGGTCGCGGATCAGGTCCACGCCGTCGCCGTCGGGCAGGCCGAGGTCCAGCACCACCAGGTCCGGACGGCGCGTGCCGGCCTCGATGAGGCCGCGCTGCACGCTGTCCGCCTCGAACACCTCGAAGCCCTCGGCGACGAGCGCCATGCGCACGAAGCGCCGGATCTCGGCCTCGTCCTCGACGACCAGCACGCGCTGCTGGGCCTCACCGCGTGCCGTCATCGTCGTCCTCCTCGAGCCGCTCCAGGCCCTCCAGGCTGGGCGGCACGCCGCGCGGCAGCTCGATGGTGAAACGCGCGCCGCCCTGCGGCTTCGTCTCGCCGCGGATGCGGCCGCCGTGGGCCTCGACGATCGCCCGGCAGATGGCCAGGCCCAGCCCGACGCCGGGCGTCGAGCTCTCCTTGCGGCCGCGCTCGAACATGTCGAAGATCGCGCTCTCCTTGCCCTTGGGCAGGCCGGGGCCGCTGTCGTCCACGGTCAGCACCACGTGCTCGCCGTCGGCCTGCGCGCGGATGTCGACCGGGCTGGCGGGCGGCGTGTACTTGGCGGCGTTCTCCAGCAGGTTGCACAGCACGCGCTCGAACAGCACGGCGTCGATGTCCACCAGCGGCAGGTCGTCCGCCAGCGCCACCTTCACGCGCCGCTGCTCGAGCACGCTGCTCATCGCCTTCAGCGCGGTGCCGATCACCTCCTCCAGCGGCTGCCACTGGCGGTTGAGCTGCACCGGCCCCGATTGCAGCCGCGCCATGTCCAGCATGTTGCTCACCAGCGAGTTCATGCGCAGGGCGGCCTCCTTGATCCGGTGCGCGGTGTCGACCTGCGCCTCGCCGCCCGGCGGCCCAGCCAGCGCCAGCGATTCCGCCATGCCCACCAGCGCCGCGAGCGGCGTGCGCAAGTCGTGCGAGATCGCCGCCAGCAGGGAATTGCGCAGCCGTTCCGACTCCATCTGCACGGTCACCGTCTGCGCCACGTCCACGTAGTGGATGCGCTCGAGCGAGATGGCCAGCAGCGACGCGCAGGTGTCGAGCAGACGGCGCTGCTCCGGCCCGGCCAGGCGCTGCGCCTGCGCGCTGCCGATGGCCAGCACGCCGCGCATGCGCATCGGCGCCTTCAGCGGCAGGTACAGCACCGGCGCGCCCGCCAGGGTGTTGGTGCCGTGGCCGGCCGCCTCGTCGTGGTCGAACGCCCATTGCGCGATGCCGACGTCCATGCCCTCGGGCTGGCCCTCGGAACGCACGGCGTCGTGCAGCCGGTCCTCCAGGTCGGGCACGAACAGCGCCGCCGGGGCGCCGAACTCCGACTTCAGGAACCGCGCCCCGATCTCCGCGATCTGCTCGGGCAGCAGGGCCCCCGACAGGTCGCGCGACATCGCGTACATCGCCCCCACGCGTTCCTCGCGCGAGCGCGCCACGCGGGCCTGGAACTTCAGCCCCGCAGTGAGCTGGCCGATGACCAGCGCGACGGCCAGCATCACGCCGAAGGTCAGCAGGTACTGGGCGTCCGACACGCTGAAGCTGAAGCGCGGCGGGACGTAGAAGAAGTCGAACATGCCCACGGTCAGCAGCGAGGCCAGCACCGCGGGCCCGCGGCCGAAGCGCACCGCCACGCCGACCACGGCCAGCAGGAACACCATCACGATGTTGGCGCCGGCCAGCATCGAGGTCAGCGGGGCGACGGCCAGCGTCACGGCGCCGCAGATCAGCGCGCTCCAGAGGTAGTCCGACCAGGCGAAGGCATCCCTGCGCGGCGCGGCGGCGCGGCGCTCGGCGGCCCGCCCCGCCGCGCCGTCGCGCGCGGGCAGCGCGACCTGCAGCAGGTCGAGGTCGTCGGCCAGGTCGCCCACGGCCTGCGCAATCCGGCCCCGCCAGGGGCGGCGCAGCCGCCCGGTGTCGCGACCCAGCACGATGCGCGGCAGGTTGTGCTCGCGCGCGTAGCGCACGATGGTCGCCGCCAGCTCGCTGCCGCTGAGCACCGCGGTGACGGCGCCGCTGTCCTCGGCCGACTTCAGCAGCTGCAGCACGCGCTGGCGCGAGGCGTCGGGCAGTCGCTGGAGGGCGGGCGTCTCCACGTAGATGCAGTGCCAGGGCACGCCCAGCTGCGCGGACAGCCGCGCCGTGCTGCGCACCAGCTTCTCCGAGCGCTCGTCCGGGCCCACGCACAGCAGGATCGACTCGCGCGTCTTCCAGACCGGCGCCGCCTGCAGGTTGCGCCGGTATTGCAGCATCTCGCTGTCGACGCGGTCGGCGGTGCGGCGCAGGGCCAGCTCGCGCAGCGCGATCAGGTTGCCCTTGCGGAAGAAGTTGCGCACCGCGCGCTCGGCCTGCTGCGGCAGGTAGACCTTGCCTTCCTTGAGGCGCAGCAGCAGGTCGTCGGGCGGCAGGTCGACGATCACGACCTCGTCGGTCTCGTCGAACACGCGGTCCGGCACCGTCTCCCACACGCGGATGCCGGTGATGCCGGTGACGATGTCGTTCAGGCTTTCCAGGTGCTGCACGTTCATCGCCGACCACACGTCGATGCCGGCGGCCAGCAGTTCCTCGACGTCCTGCCAGCGCTTGGCGTGGCGCGAGCCCGGCACGTTGGAATGCGCCAGCTCGTCGACCAGCACCAGCTGGGGCTTGCGCGCCAGCGCGCCATCGAGGTCGAACTCGCGCAAGGCGCGGTCGCGGTAGCGCACCTCCTTCAGTTCCAGGCGGGGCAATCCCGCGACGAGCGCCTCCGTCTCGGCGCGCCCGTGCGTCTCGATGACGCCGATGACGACGTCCACGCCCTGCTGCTGCTGCACGCGGGCGGCGGACAGCATCGCGAACGTCTTGCCCACGCCCGCGGAGGCGCCGAAGAACAGCTTGAGCTTTCCCCGGCGCGCCTGGATCTCCTCGTCCTTGATCCTGGCGAGGAGGCGATCGGGATCGGGCCTGTTGTCCGTCATCGAAGGAATTCCGTTCAAGAGGTTCCGGACGGTAGCAGACCCGGCATCTGCATCAGAAAGTGCGACCGACCTGGACGATGAGCACCGGCTTGTTGACGTTGCGCGTCTCGCCGTTGCCCAGCGACAGCCCACCCACCGGAGGACGATAGAAGCGGTTGTTGTTCGCACCGGCGCCGGAGGCCGACACGCTCCAGCCGCCGGCGAAGGTCTTGGCGAGCGTCACGCGGTAGTCGGTGTAGTCCGGGTTCACGCCGGCGTAGGTCGCCTTGAGGTCGGTATGGCCGACGTGGCCCACCAGGCTGATGTCGTCGGCGATGGCCCAGGTGGCGGACAGGTCGTGGTACAGCGTGCCGCGGGTGTGGCCGGAATAGCCAGTCGACGCGTTGGCGCCGAAGTAGTCGCCGGTGGACACCGACAGCTTGTAGCTGATCCATTTCCAGGTGACACCCGCGTTCAGCTCGAACGTGTTCAGGGCCTGCGAGGGCAGCGCGCACGGCGCCGGATAGGCCGCCGACGGGCAGGCCGACTTGTCGAAGTTGGCGCCCGGATACCAGTAGCCGTAGCCGCCCAGCGTGTAGCCGAGGTCGTCGTTGACCTTGCCGTTGTAGCCGGCGTAGTAGTCCATCTCCAGGCTGCCGCCCGGATACGAGTTGCCGGAGACGTTGGACGCCCAGACGCCGGCATACACGCCGCTGGCCAGGCTCAGGTCGGCGCCGCCCTGGACGGCCGGCTTGCCCCAGGTCTGGTCGATCCCGCGGAAGCGGTAGTCGCTGACGAGGTTGACGTTGGCGGTCGCGGTCAGGAAGGGCGTGGCCGCGGGCGCGGACGCGGCGGCGTCGGGGGCCGCGGCGTCGGGGGCCGCGGCGTCGGCCGCGTTGGCCGGCGGCGTGCAGACGAGGGTGGAGAACGCCAGCACGGAGGCGCCGGTGAGGATGCGATACGAGTTCATGGTTGTTGGAATGACGAATGTGCGAGGTGCCCGCCCGGCGTCCGCGCGAGACGCTCGGACACCGAACTCCCTGCGGCCTGCGCCGCAGGGAAGGTCGACAGCAGACCCGAGCCGTTCGCGGACTGTCTTGTCGGCCTCAGGACGCGCTGGAATGCTGAAGTTCGAGGTTCATCTCGAGCACGTTGACGCGCGGCTCGCCGAGCACGCCGAAGAGGCGGCCCTCGGTGTGGCGGGCGACGATGCCCTGGACGATCTCGGGCGAGACGCCGCGCAGGCGCGCGATCCGCGCCACCTGGTACTGCGCCGCCGCGATGCTGATCTCGGGATCGAGGCCGCTCGCCGATGCGGTCACGAGATCGACGGGCACCGGCGCCTTGTTGCCGGGATCCGCGGCGTGCAACGCGTCCACGCGACCCTTGATGGCGTCGGTGAGCGCCGGGTTCAGCGGGCCCAGGTTCGAGCCGGCGGAACCCTGGCCGTTGTTGGCCATCGGCGACGTGGCGGACGGACGCCCCCAGAAGAACCTGGGATCGGTGAAGTTCTGTCCGATGAGCGACGACCCCACCGTCTTGCCGTCCTGGACGACCAGGCTGCCCGCGGCCTGGCGTGGGAACGCCGCCTTGGCGATGCCGGTGACGACCAGCGGGTAGACGACGCCGGTGGCGATCGTCAGGACGACGAACAGGCTGGCGGCGGGGCGAATCAATGCTTTCATGGGGAACTCCGGTTCAGACGAAGCCGACGACACTGAGGACCATGTCGATCAGCTTGATGCCGACGAACGGCACGATCACGCCGCCCACGCCGTAGATGGCGAGGTTGCGCCGCAGCAGCAGCGCGGCGCCGACGGCGCGGTACTTGACGCCCTTGAGCGCGAGCGGGATCAGGAAGATGATGATCAGCGCGTTGAAGATCACCGCCGACAGCACCGCCGACGAGGGGCTGGCCAGGTGCATCACGTTCAGCGCCGCGAGCTGCGGGTAGGTGGTGACGAAGGCCGCCGGGATGATGGCGAAGTACTTGGCGACGTCGTTGGCGATGCTGAACGTGGTCAGCGAGCCGCGCGTCATCAGCATCTGCTTGCCGGTCTCCACCACCTCGATGAGCTTGGTCGGGTTGCTGTCGAGGTCGACCATGTTGCCGGCCTCCTTGGCGGCCTGCGTGCCGGAATTCATCGCCACCGCGACGTCGGCCTGCGCGAGCGCCGGCGCGTCGTTGGTGCCGTCGCCGGTCATCGCCACCAGCTTGCCCTGCGCCTGGTAGTCGCGGATCAGCGCGAGCTTCTGCTCGGGCGTGGCCTCGGCCAGGAAGTCGTCGACACCCGCCTCGGCGGCGATGGCCGCCGCCGTGAGCTTGTTGTCGCCGGTGACCATCACCGTCTTGATGCCCATGCGGCGCAGCTCCGCGAAGCGCTCCTTGATGCCGCCCTTGACGATGTCCTTGAGTTCGACGACGCCCATCACGCGCACACCGTCGGCCACCACCAGCGGCGTGCTGCCGCGCCGCGACACGTCGTCGATGGCCGTGAGGAGGGCCGGCGGGAAGCTGCCGCCCAGCGCCTCGACATGCTTGCGGATGGCCGCGGCGGCGCCCTTGCGGACCTGGCGCGGCGCGTCCGCGTCGGCGCCCGGCAGGTCGACGCCGCTCATGCGCGTCTGGGCCGAGAAGTGCACGAAGTGCGCGCCCAGCGACTGGATGTCGCGTTCGCGCAGGTTGAACTTCTGCTTGGCCAGCACGACGATGCTGCGCCCTTCGGGCGTCTCGTCGGCCAGCGAGGCCAGCTGCGCGATGTCGGCCAGTTCGGCCTCGGTCACGCCGGGCGCGGCCAGGAAGGCCGAGGCCTGGCGGTTGCCGAGCGTGATCGTGCCGGTCTTGTCCAGCAGCAGCACGTCGACGTCGCCGGCGGCCTCCACCGCCCGGCCCGAGGTGGCGATCACGTTGGCCTGCATCATGCGGCTCATGCCCGCCACGCCGATGGCCGACAGCAGGCCGGCGATGGTGGTCGGGATCAGGCACACGAGCAGCGCGATCAGCACCGTCACCGTGACCGGCGCGCCGGCCTTGGCGGCCTCCACGCTGAACAGCGAGAACGGCAGCAGCGTGACGGTGACGCCCAGGAAGACGATGGTCAGCGCCACCAGCAGGATCGTCAGCGCGATCTCGTTGGGCGTCTTCTGGCGCTTGGCGCTCTCGACCATCGCGATCATGCGGTCGACGAAGGTCTCGCCCGGGTTGGCGGTCACGCGCACCACGATCCAGTCCGACAGCACGCGGGTGCCGCCGGTGACGGCCGAGAAGTCGCCGCCCGATTCGCGGATGACCGGCGCCGATTCGCCGGTGATGGCGCTCTCGTCGACCGAGGCGACGCCCTCGATGACCTCGCCGTCGGCCGGGATCACGTCGCCGGCGATGACGTAGATCGCGTCGCCCTTGCGCAGGGCCTGCGATTCGATCGGCAGCCACTTGGCGCCCGCATGCGGCTCGGCGAGCTTCTTGGCCCAGGTCTCCTTCTTCAGGCTGCGCAGCGACGCCGCCTGGGCCTTGCTGCGGCCTTCGGCCAGCGCCTCGGCGAAGTTGGCGAACAGCACCGTGAACCACAGCCACAGCGCGATGGCCAGGATGAAGCCGGCCGACGCCTCGCCCTTGCCCACGAGGGCCTGGACGAACAGCAGGCTGGTGATGATGCTGCCGACATAGACGACGAACATCACCGGGTTGCGCCACTGGACGCGCGGGTCCAGCTTGACGAACGAGTCCCGGATCGCCGGCTTGACCAGCGCGGGATCGAACAACGTGAATGCAGTGCGAGTCATGTTTGAGCTCACTTCCAGAGCACGAGGTGCTCGATGACGGGGCCCAGCGCCAGCGCAGGAACGTAGTTCAGCAGGCCGACGAGCAGCACCACGCCGATGAGCAGGGAGACGAACAGCGGACCATGGGTGGGCATCGTCCCTTCGGTCGCGGCGATGCGCTTCTTGGCGGCCAGCGAACCGGCGATCGCCAGCACCGGCACGATCACGCCGAAGCGGCCGAACCACATGGCGATGGCCAGCATCACGTTGTAGAACGGCGTGTTCGCCGAGATGCCGCCGAAGGCGCTGCCGTTGTTGTTGGCCGCCGAGGTGAAGGCGTAGAGGATCTCCGAGTAGCCGTGGGCGCCCGGGTTGGCGATGCCGGCCTTGCCGGCGTCGGTCATCACCGCGATGGCCGTGCCCGCGAGCACCAGCAAGGGCGTGACGAGGATGGCGATCGACGTCATCTTCATCTCGTAGGCCTCGATCTTCTTGCCCAGGTATTCCGGCGTGCGGCCGATCATCAGGCCGGCGATGAACACCGCCAGGATCGCGAAGATCAGCATGCCGTACAAGCCCGAGCCGACGCCGCCGAAGACGACCTCGCCCAGCTGCATGTTGACCAGCGGCACCATGCCGCCCAGCGGCGTGAACGAGTCATGCCAGGCGTTGATCGCGCCGCAGGACGCATCGGTGGTGATGGTGGCGAACAGGCCCGACTCGGCGATGCCGAAACGCGTCTCCTTGCCTTCCATGTTGCCGCCCGCCTGCGTGGCGCTCATGGCCTGGTCGACGCCGAGCGCCGCGAACTGCGGGTTGCCCTGCTGCTCGAAGGTCATGGCCGCGACGGCGCCGACGGCGAACAGCACGAACATGGCGATGTAGACCGTCCAGCCCTGGCGCTTGTCCTGCACCATGCGTCCGAAGGCGATGCACAGGCCGGCCGGGATCAGGAAGATCGACAGCATCTGCATGAAGTTCGTCAGCGGCGTCGGGTTCTCGTAAGGATGCGAGGAGTTGGCGTTGAAGAAGCCGCCCCCGTTGGTGCCCAGCATCTTGATGGCTTCCTGCGACGCCACCGGGCCCATCGCGATCGTCTGGACGGCGGAACTCTTGTCCACCATCACCGGCGCGCCCTTGGCGTCCTTGACCGGCTGGCCATCGGTGCCCAGCTTGGGCTCCTGCCACTTGTTGACCTCCAGCGTCTGCACGTCCTTGTAGGCGTCGAAGTTCTGCACGACCCCTTGCTGGACCAGGAACAGGGCGAAGACCAGGGACAGGGGCAGCAGGATCCACAGCGTCACCCGCGTCAGGTCGACCCAGGCGTTGCCGATGCCCTGGATGGAATGGCGCGCGAAGCCGCGGATCAGTGCGATCACGACCACGATGCCGGTCGCGGCCGACAGGAAGTTCTGCACCGCCAGCGCGAGCATCTGCGTGAGGTAGCTCATCGCCTGCTCGCCGCTGTAGCCCTGCCAGTTCGTGTTGGTCACGAAGCTGACGGCCGTGTTGAACGACGAGTCGGGCGAGATGGCGGCCATGGCCTGCGGATTCAGCGGCAACCACTGCTGGAGGCGCTGCACCGCGTAGACGACGAGCACGCCCAGGCCGTTGAAGAGGATGACGGCCAGCGCGTACTGCAGCCAGCCCATGTCCGCATCGGGCTTGATGCCGCACAGGCGGTACAGCCCGCCTTCGATCCGGCTCGCGAGCCGGAACCTGCCTTCCATCACGTTGGCGATGTAGCGCCCCGTCGGAATGGCCAGCAGCAACAGCACGACGCTGTAGGCCGCCAGCAGGGTCCATGAATGGCTGGTCACGAGAATTTCTCCGGTTGAAGCAATGCGGCCACCAGGTAGACCAGCAGGCCCACCGAGACGACGGCACCGAGCACATAGAGCCAGGTCATTTCTTTCCCCCGGCAAGCGACGCACAGCCGCGGGCCATTCCGGCGATCAGAAGCCAGAACACGACCGCGAGCACGAGATAAACGACATCCATGGGACGCCCTCCTGAACAAGACTCACGGATCGTAGAAATTCACGCGTCAAGATGTCGGTAAATTTCAGGCCGCTCGCATAAAGATCGCGTATAGGCTCCGGCGCCGATTGAGCGCACTCAAGGCGCGGGCCGCATCGGGCCCCGACGATGGCGATGGGGACGCCGGCGGCCGCGGCGCGTGTCGGCGCAGTCCCACACCGACACGCGCCACCGGCCTAGGTTCACGCGACCATTCGCGCCCGATGATGGAGACGATCCAACCTCCATCAACGGGACACCCCCCAATGCTCCGCCTGGCTCTCCTCTTCGCCCTCGTGGCCATCGTGGCCGGCCTGCTCGGCTTCACCGGCATCGCCGCCGGCGCCGCCGTGGTCGCCAAGACGATCTTCTACGTGTTCCTCGGCCTCGTCGTCGTGTTCATCCTGCTGGGTGTCACCGTGGCCAAGAAGCTCTAGGACGCACCGTGGCCAAGATCCTCTTCGTCGACGACTCCCGCGACAACGCCGACACGCTGGCGACCTTCTTCAAGCTGCTGGGCCACGAGACGGAGGTCGCCTACGACGGCGACAGCGCTGTCGAACTGTGCGCGCGCTTCACGCCCGACATCGCCTTCATCGACCTGCGCATGCCGATGCTCGACGGCTTCGACACCGCGCGCGAGTTCCGCGCGCGCCTGGGCGACAAGCCGGTGCTGATCGCGCTCACCGGCCAGGACTGGGCGCAGACCGGCGACGCCGCCGGGCGCGCCGGCTTCGACGGCTACCTGGAGAAGCCGGCGCAGGCCTCCGCGCTGGCCAAGCTGGTGGACGCGCTGGCGCCCTGAGCGCCGGGCGGATTCAGCCGGCGTCGAGCGCCTGGTTGACGGTCTCGGCGAACCGGTCGGGCTCCACCGGCTTGGCCAGCACGGTGACGCCGGCCGGCAGCTCACCCAGCTTGCGGACCTGCGCCTCGGCGTGGCTGGTCACCGCGACGATGGCCGGCCGCCGCGGGGCGGCCTGCGCGCACAGGTGGCGGATCATCTCCACCCCGTCCATGTGCGGCATCGTCAGGTCCGTGACGATCAGGTCGGGCATCGCCTTGCCCACCTCGATCAGCGCGTCGAAGCCGTTGGCCGCGACCACTACGCGGGCGCCCGGCACCGCGAGTTCAACCAGCGCGCACAGCAGGTCGCGGTCGCCGGGGTTGTCGTCGACCACCAGCACCGAGAACGGCACGACGGCGACGGTGGCGTCGGCCGCGATGGCCGGGCCGCCGCGCTGCAGCATCTGCGTGCGGATGAAGTCCTCGGCGCTGTCGGCGTCGATGCGGCGATGGCCGCCCACCGTCTTCCAGGCCTTCAGGTGCCCCAGGTCGACCCAGCGCTGCACCGTCGGCACCGACACGCCCAGCCGGCGCGCCAGGTGGGCCGTCGAGAACGAAGCAGGGCCGAGGGGCGCAGGAGAATTCGGCATCGACCCAGTTTAGCCACAACGCGGTCGTGCGAACCCCCGGACTTGCCTGAGTCAGCCGGCCGCGTCGCCAGGGCCGGCCAGCCAGGCGTCGACCGCGCGATCGACCTGCGCCTGCAACTCGTCGAGGCGGGCGAGCAGCGCGGGCCAGCGCGCGGCCGCGCCGCGGTCGATGGCGTCGTGCAGTTCGCGCGCCAGCGCGGCCAGCGTCGACGCGCCCAGCGTGGACGCGGTGGACACCAGGGTGTGCGCGGCGCGGGCGGCCGCCTCGAGTTCGCCGGCCGCCAGCGCGGTGGCGATCTCGTTGCCGCCGGCCTCGCGCTGCTTGCGGTAGCGCCCGAGGATCTTGCGGTACAGGTCGGGCTGGCCCAGGCAGCGCCGCAGGCCCAGCTCGACGTCCATCGCCACGCCGTCGGCGGCGGGTGCGGCGGGCGGCCCTGCGGCGGGCGCCGCCGACGCCGCGCGGGCGGGCGCCGGCGCCAGCCAGCGCAGCATCGTCGCGAACAGCTGCGCGGGCTCGAACGGCTTGGTGACGTGGTCGTTCATGCCGGCCGCGCGGCTCTTCTCGCGGTCGCCCGCCATCGCGTGCGCGGTCATCGCGATCACCGGCAGCCGCGCCAGCGCCGTGTCGGCGCGGATCAGCCGCGTGGCCTGCAGGCCGTCCATGCCGGGCATCTGGATGTCCATCAGCACCAGGTCGTAGGGTTCTTCGCGCAGGCGCTCCAGGGCCTCGCGCCCGTTGCCGGCCAGCGTCACGTGCATGCCGGCGACGTCGCACAGCAGCTCGGTGGCGACGAAGCGGTTCAGCTCGTTGTCCTCCACCAGCAGCACCCGGCGACCGCGCAGCGCGGGCGGCGCGCCGTCGCGCGGCGTCGGCGGCGCGGCGGGGGCGGCCGGCGGCGGCGCGACGCGCTGCGCCCCGCAGGCGCCATTGATCGCATCGAGCAGCGTGGAGGCGCTCACCGGCTTGGCCAGGCAGCCGGCAAGCCCCTGGCTGGTGGCTGCGCGAACGATCTCCTCGTCGCCGTAGGCCGTCACCAGCAGGATGGCGGGCGCGGCGCCCGGCAGCGGGTCGTCGCGCAGCGCGCGCACCACGTCGAAGCCGTCCATGCCGGGCATGCGCCAGTCCAGCAGCACCAGGTGGTATGGCCGGCCGGCGGCCGCCGCGCGGCGCAGCTCGGCCAGGCCTGCCGCCCCGTCCGCCTCCACCGCGGGCGCATAACCCAGCAGCACCAGCAGGTCGCCGAGGATCTCGCGCGAATCGGCGCCGTCGTCCACCACCAGGATGCGCAGGTCGCGGTGCGCACCCGTCTGCGGCAGCCGCTCGGGCTGCGCGCCGCTGCCGATGCCGAAGCGGGCCGTGAAGTGGAAGTCGCTGCCCGCGCCCGGCTGGCTGTCGACGCCGATCTCGCCGCCCATCAGCGTGACCAGCTTGCGGCAGATCGCCAGGCCCAGGCCGGTGCCGCCGTGCTCGCGCGTGCTGGTCGCGTCGACCTGCGAGAACGGCCGGAACAGCGCCTGGATCTGGCCGGGCGTCAGGCCGATGCCGGTGTCGCGCACGGAAAAGCGCAGCAGCACCGTGCCGTCGCCGCTCGCGCCATCGACGGTCTGCACGGTGACGAGGACGATCTCGCCGTGCTCGGTGAACTTCACCGCGTTGCCGCACAGGTTGACCAGCACCTGCAGCAGCCGCATCGGGTCGCCCACCAGCACCCGCGGCACCTCGGGCGCGGTCTTGAGCAACAGCTCGAGGCCCTTGCGCTGCGCCTTCAGGCCGATCAGCGAGGCGACGCGGTCGAACACCTCGTCGAGCGAGAAGTCGCGCGCCTCCAGGCTCAGCCGGCCGGCCTCGATCTTCGAGAAGTCGAGGATGTCGTCGATGATCACCAGCAGCGACTCGGCCGCCTCGCGCGCCTTGATCATGTAGCCGCGCTGCCGCTCGGTGAGGTCGGTGCGCAGCGCGAGGTCGGTCATGCCGAGAATGGCGTTCATCGGCGTGCGGATCTCGTGGCTCATGTTGGCCAGGAACTCGCTCTTGGCGCGGGTGGCCGCCTGCGCTTCGTCGAGCGCGGCCTCGAGCTCGCGCCGGTGGCCCTGCACCGCGTCGACGGCGGCCAGCAGGCGCTCGCGCATGCGGTCGATGGCCCGCAGGATCTGGTCGAACTCGTCGGCGCCGTGCGCGAGCACCGGCGTGCGCGTGTCGCCCGCGCCGATGCGTTCGAGCACGTCGCCGATCTCGCCCACGCTGGAGACGATGGGCTTCATCAACCCGCGCCGCACGATCACGAACGTGGCGAAGGCCAGGGCCAGCCAGCCGGCCAGCATCGCGGTGCGCACCTGGTCGACGAACGCGGCCGCGCGGGCCTCGCGCTCGGCGTTCTCGCGCCGGGCCGCCGCCACGGCGAACTCGATGCGGTCGCGGTGCTCGGCGAACAGCGGCTGCAGCGTGTGCGCCAGCAGGTCGCGCGCGGTGGTGATGTCGTTGCGACGCAGCGCGGGCAGCAGCTCGCGGTCGACCACCTGGAAGTACATGGCCGCCGGCGTGCTGGCGGAATCGACCAGCGCGGACCTGACCGCGCCCGCCGGAAGCCTGCGCGCCCATTCCTGGCGGCGCGCCTCGAACTCGCTCTCGCGCTCGTGCAGGCGCGATTCGAGCAGGCCCACGCGGGTGGTGTCGCCATGCGCCTGCGCGTCGATCAGCTCGAACACCGTCAGGTGGCCCTCGACGATGAACAGCGGCGGGGGCAGGATGTCGGCGACCACCGCCTGGCCGCCGTCGATCGCGCGGTACAGCGGGCCGTTGATGCGCACGCGCTCGAACGCCACGTCCAGGCCCACCAGCACCGCCAGCGTGACGACCACCATCCCGACATTGAACACGACGAGCTTCGTGCGCAGGTGCAGGCGGCCAGGTTGCATTCGACGTCACTCGGCGGGCAGGACTCTCGGGCGCGGGGCCGCGCGGGCGGCCATTCCTGCTGTCGAGTCTACCGCGCCGCGCGGCCGCGCTGGTAGACCTCCAGCTGGATGCAGGCCGCGCCCAGCAGCGGCGTGGCGAGGTTCGCGCGCTGCGCCCGCGCGCGCAGGTCGCCCAGGATCTGGTCGGCCTCCACGCGCTCGCCGGCCACCAGGTCGCGGTACATCGACGAGGTCATGGCCGAGCCCGCGGCGGTGAGCACGCCCAGGATGGACGCGATCGCCGCCGGGCCGGGCGCGAAGCCGGCGGCGCCGGCCACGGCCGCCGCCTCGGCGAGGAACGCGCGCACGAAGTCGACGCCGCCGTCGCTCGCGGCGATCTCGCCGACGCTGCCGCGCGCCAGCGCGCAGGTGCCGCCGAGGGTGGCCAGCAGGATCCACTTGTTCCACAGGTCCTGCGCGATGTGGGTGCTGAGCCGGCCGTCGAAGCCGGCATCGCTCAGGAACGCGTGCAGGGCCTCGATGCGCGCCGTGGCGCGGCCGTCGAGCTCGCCGTAGACCAGTTCGTGCAGTGGCGCCAGGTGCACGATGCGGCCCTGCGCGTCGAGCGTCGTCGACACCCGGCAGACGCCGCCCACGACCGCCGCGGCGCCGAAGCGCGCCTGCAGGTCGTCGATGTGCTGCATGCCGTTGAGGACGGGCAGGATCGTCGTCTGCGGCCCCACCGCGGCGGCGAAGTCGTCGATCGCGGCGGCCAGGCCGTAGGCCTTGACGGTGACCAGCACGATGTCGAACGGCCGGTCGATCCCGCCGGCCAGCACCAGCCGCGGGGTGACGGCGAAGTCGCCGCGCGGGCTGAGCACCTGCAGGCCCGTCTCGCGCAGCGCGGCCGCGCGCGCGGGACGCACGAGGAAGGCGACGTCGCGGCCGGCCTGCACCAGGCGGGCGCCGAAGTAGCCGCCGGTCGCGCCGGCTCCGACAATCAGGATTCGCATGGTCGCCCCTCCGGCGCCACCCGCCGGCAGCGCAGTATCGGGCACGGGCGGCGGTCCCGGCGACGCCGGCCGACCGCCAGCGGCGCGCTCGCGTGACAATGCGCGCTTCGCACCCGCCGCCGTCGCAAGACCCGACCCGCTTGTCCAACCTCCTGCGCCTGTCGTTCCGGCAGACCCTGCTCGCCGCCTTCCTGCTGATCGCCGGCCTGCTCGCCGCCGCGTCCCTGGGCGGCCTGTTCACGCTCGAGCGGGTCATGGCCCAGAGCCGCGTGGCCACCGCCAGCGCGCTGCTGCTGACCGCCGATGCGCGCCAGCTCGGCGAACTGCGCGTGGCCATGGAGCGCAGCGCGCGCCAGTACATCGTGCTGGACGACCCGTCGCTGCTGCGCGGCTTCACCCAGGCCGCCGACGACGCCACCCGGCTGCTCGACGAGATGCGCCGCCACGACCTGCCCGCGGCGCTGTCGACGCAATGGCTGGCGCAGTTGCCGCCCATCAAGGAGGAACTCGGCGGCCCCAAGGCCTCGATCCAGCAGCGCGAGGACGCGCTGGACGCGCGCTTTCGCGCACTCGACCGGCTCAACGACCAGATCGCCGAGGCCGTGCGACGCAGCGGCGAGGAGCGCAACGCGGCGCTGCAGGCCCAGCTGGAGGCCGGCCGCGCGTCGGTGGGCACCCAGGTGCTGGGCGCCATCGTGCTGGCGGCGCTGCTGGCGCTGGCCTTCGGCGTCTGGCTCACCCGGCCGCTCAAGCGCCTGGAGAGCGCCATCGCCGGCCTGGGCGAGAACCGCATGGACCGACCCGTGGACATCCGCGGCCCCAGCGACATGCGTTCACTGGGCCGCCGCCTGGAGTGGCTGCGGCTGCGCCTGAAGGAACTCGACGAGGACAAGGCGCGCTTCCTGCGCTACACCTCGCACGAGCTGAAGACGCCGCTGGCGGCGCTGCGCGAGGGCGTGGCCCTGCTGGAGGACGGCGTGGCCGGGCCGATGACGGCCGACCAGCGCGAGATCGCCCGCATCCTCGGCCACAACACCGCCACGCTGCAGAACCAGATCGAGGCGCTGCTGCGCTTCAACGCCGCCGCCTTCGAGGCGCGCCGGCTCGACCGCAGCGACATCGACCTGCGCGCGCTGCTGGAGGCGCTGGTGCAGGAGCAGCGGCTGCAATGGCAGGCGCGCCAGCTCACGATCGACGTGCGGGGCGAAGCCCCGGTGCTGGCCGTCGACGCGGACAAGCTGTCGGCGGCGTTCGGCAACTTGTTGTCCAATTCGATACGCTTCAGCCCCGTCAACGGGACCCTGACCATCGCGCTGTCGACGCTGCCCGGCCGGGTGTGCATCGACCTGCGCGACCAGGGCCCCGGCGTCGCGCCCGGCGATCGCGAGCGCATCTTCGAACCGTTCTTCCGGGGCGAGGTGCAGCCCGACGACGCCGTGCGCGGCACCGGCATCGGCCTGTCGATCGTGCGCGAATATGTCCAGGCGCACGGTGGCCGGGTCGACCTGCTGTCCGACGGGCCCGGCGCCCATTTCCGAATCGAGCTTCCCCATGCCAACGATTGATGTCCTTTCCTTGCCGGCCCGCTCGCGCGCGATGCGCGGCGCGGCGCTGCTCGCCGCGTTCGCCGCGCTGGGCCTGGCCGGCTGCGCGGCGCCCCAGCCGGCACCCCCGCCGCCGCCGCCGCCCGTGGTGGTGGCGCCGCCGGTCAAGTGCGACCCGCCACGCGAGGCCCCGGACCTGGCCGCGCGCCACCTGCTCGCCACCGAGGATCGCCTCAGCGCGCTCAACACCGCCGACCTCACCGCCGAGGCCGGCCGCAGCGTCGACGGCGCCACCGTGGAGCAGCAGATGGACCAGGCGCTGGCGCTGAGCATGACCCACAACCCCGGCGACCTTGCCCGCGCGCAGGGCCTGCTCGACCAGGTGCTGCACAACAACGCGCCGCAGGCCGACCCGTGGCGCTCGCTGGCGCGCCTGCTGGCCTACCGGCTGGGCGAACAGAAGCGCGCCGAGGACGCCGTCGAGCGCGGCGCGCAGCAGTTGCGCGATGCGCAGCGCGACAACCAGCGCCGGCTCGACGACGTCAACAGCAAGCTCGAGGCGCTCAAGGCGATCGAGCGCAGCCTCAACACGCGCCAGGCGCCGCCGGCGTCGTCGCCCAGGCCCTGAGCAAGGCAACCATGTCCTCGGCCGCCCATGTTCTCGTCGTCGACGACGATCCCGACCTGCTGCGCCTGCTGTCGATGCGCCTGTCGGGCGCCGGCTACCGCGTCACGGCCACGGCCTCGGCCGAGGAAGCGCTGGTCAAGATCGCGATGGAGCGCCCGCAGCTCGTGCTCAGCGACGTGCAGCTGCCCGGCAAGGACGGCCTGGCGCTGTTCGACGCGATCCGCGTGCAGCACCCGTCGCTGCCGGTCATCCTGCTGACCGCGCACGGCACCATCCCGGACGCCGTCGAGGCCACCTCGCGCGGGGTGTTCACGTACCTGACCAAGCCGTTCGACGGCAAGGCGCTGCTGGACATCATCGCCAACGCGCTGGCGATGGAAGGTGCCACCGAGGCGGCCACCGACGGCGGCGAGGTGGAAGCCTGGCGCGCCGAGATCGTCAGCCGCTCCAACCGAATGGCCGAGGTGCTGGCCGAGGCCAAGCTGGTGGCGGCCTCCGACGCCAGCGTGCTGATCCGCGGCGAGAGCGGCAGCGGCAAGGAGCTGGTCGCGCAGGCGATCCACCGCGCCAGCCCGCGCGCGAGCCACCCGTTCGTGGCGGTCAACTGCGGCGCGATCCCCGAGAACCTGCTCGAGTCGGAGCTGTTCGGCCACGTCAAGGGCGCGTTCACCGGCGCGGTGGCCAACCACCCGGGCCTGTTCCAGGCCGCCAACGGCGGCACGCTGTTCCTCGACGAGATCGGCGACATGCCCGTCGCGCTCCAGGTCAAGCTGCTGCGCGTGCTGCAGGAGCGCATGGTGCGGCCGGTGGGCGCCAGCCACGCGGTGCCCATCGACGTGCGCATCCTGTCGGCCACGCACCGCGACCTGGACCTGGCCATCATCGACGGCAGCTTCCGCAAGGACCTGTACTACCGGCTCAACGTCGTCTCGCTGTCCCTGCCCACGCTGGCCGAGCGGCGCG
The DNA here is from genome assembly GCA_964418745.1 of uncultured Vitreoscilla sp. Classification (GTDB taxonomy): domain Bacteria; phylum Pseudomonadota; class Gammaproteobacteria; order Burkholderiales; family Burkholderiaceae_C; genus Scleromatobacter. The sequence continues at coordinate 15,252 of CAYQMX010000021.1, read as the reverse complement.
AGGACATCCCGCTGCTGGCCCACCACTTCCTGTCGCGCCTGGCACTGAAGTACGGCCGCAAGGTCAACGGCTTCGCCCCCGACGCGCTCAAGGCGCTGACCACCGCGTCCTGGCCCGGCAACGTGCGCCAGTTGCACAACGTGGTCGAACAGGTGACCGCGCTGGCCACCACGCCGCTGGTGCCGCTGGCGCTGGTGCAGCGCGCGCTGCGCGTGCCCAGCATGGAGGTGCTCAGCTACACCGAGGCGCGCACGCGCTTCGAACGCGACTACCTCGTCGGCCTGCTCAAGATCACCGACGGCAACGTGGCCGACGCCGCGCGCCTGGCCGACCGCAACCGCACCGAGTTCTACCGGCTGATGCAGAAGCACGGCCTGACCCCGGGCCTGTTCCGCGGCGACGCCCCTGTCGCCGAATAGCGACAAGCAAAAATCCTTGTGAATCAATCACTTGGGCGATAGCGCGGCGCGGCTGTCGCAGCTGCCCGACGCTTTTCGGCGCGTGCTGACAGCGCCTCGCAAGCTTGCGCCGGCGCCCCCTTCCAAGTGATTGATTCATATACGTTTTTTGTGCTGGCACGTGCATTGCGAATGAAGGGCAGCAACCCTGCTTTTCCTTCGCTCAACCAATGCACATCCCGGGTCGTCGAAACCGCCCTTTCTCCTCTGTCGCCCTGCATGCCCTGCTCGTCTGCGCGACCCTCGCGCTGACGAGCGTGCCCGCGTGCGCGGCGCTGTTTGACGACGTCTCCGCCCAGGCCCGGCAACTGGCGCAGGCGCCGTTCAAGCCCGAGGCCAGGGCCGCCGTCGCCAGCCCGGCCGCCAGCGACGCGCTGACCTACGACCAGTACCGCGACATCCGCTTCCGGCCCGACCACGCGCTGTGGCGCGCCGAGAAGCTGCCCTTCGAGGTGCAGTTCTTCCACCCCGGCTTCGTCAACACCGGGACCGTGAAGATCCACGAGGTCGCGGCCGACGGCAGCGCGCGCGAGATCCCGTTCGACACCGCGGACTTCGACTACGGCCACAACAAGGCGCCGTCGAAGGCGCTGGCCTCCGGCTACTCCGGCTTGCGCGTGCATTTCCCCATCAACAACGCGGCCCACAAGGACGAGGTGATCGTCTTCCAGGGCGCGAGCTATTTCCGGGCGATCGGCAAGGACCAGCGCTACGGCCTGTCGGCGCGCGGCCTGGCGGTGGACACCGTGGGCGCCGGCGCCGAGGAGTTCCCGCGCTTCACCGAGTTCTGGCTCGAGAAGCCCGCCGCCGACGCGACCTCGCTGACGGTGACGGCCCTGCTCGACTCGAAGAGCCTCACCGGCGTGTACCGCTTCGTGGTCACCCCCGGCGCCGACACCGTGGTCGACGTGCAGTCGCGCCTGTTCCTGCGCCGGCCGGTGGCCACGCTGGGTATCGCCCCGCTCACCAGCATGTTCTTCTCGGGCGAGAACCAGCCCCAGCCGGGCGACTTCCGGCCGGAGGTCCACGACTCGGACGGCCTGATGGTGGAGACCGGCAGCGGCGAGTGGCTGTGGCGTCCGCTGAGCAACCCGAAGCGCATCCTCACGACCTCGTTCGCGATGCCGTCCGTCAAGGGCTTCGGCCTGATGCAGCGCGACCGCGCCTACGCGAGCTACGAGGACGACGAGGCGCGCTACGAACTGCGCCCGAGCGCCTGGATCACGCCGGTGGGCGACTGGGGTCCGGGCCGCGTCGAGCTGGTGCAGCTCAACACCGTCGACGAGACCAACGACAACATCGTCGCCTACTGGGTGCCGGCCAGGCTGCCCGCGCCTGGCGAGCCGCTGGACCTGGCGTACCGCATGCGCTGGCAGGGCAACGCGCAGCAGCACCCGCCCGGCGCCTGGGCGACCCAGTCGCGCAGCGGCCGCAGCTTCGCCACGCTGGGCGCCGGCGAGGAGCAGGTGATCGTCGACTTCTCCGGGCCGGCGCTGGCCGCGCTGCCCGTCGACGCGCAGGTCAAGGCCGTGGTCACCGGCGTCGCCAACGTCGACGTCCTCTCCACCAACGTCTACCGCAACGAGGCCAACGGCACCTGGCGCCTGGCCCTCCGATTCAAGCAGCGCCAGCTCGACCAACCCGTCGAGCTGCGCGCCTTTCTTCAGCATGGCAACGACATCCTGAGCGAAACATGGACACACGTCATACCCCCCCGATGAACACCTCGTCCCGCGCTTGCACGATGCCCGAGATCGTGCGCCAGCCGATGCTGCCGCGCGCCTGGAGCGGCTTCTGGGCCGGCATGCTGGGCCGCGCCGAGCATCCCGCCACGCCCGAGGCCGCCGCACTGGCCGCCCGGCCGCTGGCCTGGGAGAGCGCCGTGCGCGTGCGTCGCCGCGCGCTGCTGGCGCTGATCCTGGTGGCCACCGCGTTCGCCGCGATCGTGCTGGCCAGCGGCCAGCGCGAACTCCAGCACCCGCTCCTCCAGGGCCTGCAGATCGCGCTGTTCGCGCTGCTGTTCGCCTGGGTCGCCGCCGGCTGCTTCACCGCGCTGATGGGGTTCCTCGTGCTGGTCCGGGGGGACCGGCACGCGATCTCCGCCGCCGATGCCGGCGACGCGCCGCTGCCGGCCACCGCCCGCACCGCGCTGGTCATGCCGATCTGCCACGAGGACGTGGCCACCGTGTTCGCCGGCCTGCGCGCCACCGCTGCGTCGCTGCAGCGCAGCGGCACGCTGCACGGGTTCGACATCTTCGTGCTGTCGGACAGCAAGGACGAGGCCGTGATCGCCGAGGAGCGCGCCGCCTTCGCCGACCTGCGCGACGCGCTGGCCGGCCGCGGCAACGTGTTCTACCGCGTGCGCCGCGTGCGCACCCGCAAGAAGGCCGGCAACGTGGCCGACTTCTGCCGCCGCTGGGGCGCCAACTACAAGTACATGGTGGTGATGGACGCCGACAGCGTGATGAGCGGCGACTGCCTGCAGACCCTCGTTCGCCTGATGGAGAAGCATCCGACCGCCGGCATCCTGCAGACCGCGCCGCAGGCCGTCGGCCATGCGACCCTGCACGCCCGCGCGCAGCAGTTCGCGGCCCGCGTCACGGGCAGCCTGTTCACCGTGGGCATGCAGTACTGGCAGCTAGGCGAGGCGCACTACTTCGGCCACAACGCGATCATCCGCGTCAAGCCCTTCATGGACCACTGCGGCCTGGCGCCGCTGGCCGGCACGGGCGCGTTCTCGGGCCACATCCTGTCGCACGACTTCGTCGAGGCCGCGCTGATGCGCCGCGCCGGCTTCCACGTGTGGCTGGTGGCCGACCTCGTCGGCAGCTACGAGCAGCAGCCGCCGCACCTGCTGGCCGAGCTGCAGCGCGACCGGCGCTGGTGCCAGGGCAACCTGCAGAACGCCCGCCTGATCACCGAGCCGGGCCTGCACGCGGTCCACCGCGGCATGCTGGCCACCGGCGCGATGGCCTACGTCTCGGCGCCGCTGTGGCTGCTGTACGTGGTGCTGGGCGCGCTGCTGTGGCTGGTGGGCGGCAACGTGCTGTTCACGCCGGAGGGCACGCTGGCCGTGGGCATCCCCGGGCTGTGGGCCGGCACGCTGGCGATGCTGCTGCTGCCGCGCGTGCTGGGCGTGGCCACCGTCCTCATGCGCCGCGAGGAGGCCCGCTACGGCGGCGGCGCGCGCCTGGTGCAGAGCGCCGTGCTGGAGGCCGCGCTGGCGATGCTGCTGGCGCCGCTGCGCATGGTCGCGCACACCCTGTTCGTCGTCGGCGCGATGACGGGCTGGAAGCTCGAATGGAAGTCGCCCCCGCGCGAGGCCAACGACGTCCGCTGGAGCGAGGCCGCGCAGCGTTTCGCGCCGGTGAGCCTGGCCGTCGCCGCGATCGCCGCCACGATGAGCCTGGCCGGCTCGTCGGCCGTGCTGTGGATGATGCCCGTGGGCCTGCCGCTGCTGCTGGCGGTGCCGTTCACCGTGCTGACCGGCAGCACCGCGCTCGGCGAACGCGTGCGCACCGCCCGCCTGCTGCTGGTGCCCGAGGAATCGTCGTCGCCCACGGTGCTGCGCCAGGCCTGGAGCTTCGCGAAGATGAGCCCGGCGGCGCTGCGCCGGCTCGTGGCCGCGTAAGCATCTCGTCACGGTTCGCGCGGCGGCGCCCGGCCGGCGTCGCCTTACAATGAGCCCCTCGCGGCGCCTTCACGGCGCCGCGCTTGCGAGCGCCATCGCGGCGCTCATGTCTTCCACAGCCCCTGGATCTACACCATGAACCGCTGTGCACAGCGCTGTCTCGCCCTGGCCCTCGCCGCGCTCGCGCCGGCCGGCGCCTCCGCGCAGGACTTCGTCGGCCCCACGAAGACGCCGCAGGCCGCGACGTCAGCGCCGACCACGTCGGACGGCCAGTCCGTCCGACGCAACTTCCCCAGGAACGCGCTGCGCGGCAAGATCGTCTTCGGCGTGCCGCCGGTCATCACGATGAACGGCGTCGTCACGCGCATGGCGCCGGCCTACCGCATCCACGGCGTGAACAACCTGCTCGTGATGTCGGCCCAGCTCGACGGCCAGGCCGCCACGGTGAACTACTCCCGCGACGTCGAGGGCCACGTCCTCGAGGTCTGGATCCTGTCGGCGGCCGAGATCGCCAACGCCTGGCCGGCGACGCTCGAACAGTCCACGACCTGGACCTTCGACCCGATCGCCCAGACCTGGACCAAGCCGTAGGCAGGCCCGGTCCGCGCACCGCGGACCGCTGACGCCACCCACCCGATTTTCATCGGCCTCGCGACGAGGCCACGGCGCCGCGCCGCATGCGCGCGCCGGCGCAGGAGCCCACCATGACCAAGAAGGTCTTCATCCGCACGTTCGGCTGCCAGATGAACGAGTACGACTCGGACAAGATGGCCGACGTCCTGCACGCCGCCGACGGCTACGAGAAGACGGACGACGTCGAGCAGGCCGACCTCGTCCTCTACAACAGCTGCTCGGTGCGCGAGAAGGCCGCCGAGAAGATGTTCTCCGACCTCGGCCGCATCAAGCACCTGAAGGCCAAGGGCGTGCTGATCGGCGTGGGCGGCTGCGTGGCGAGCCAGGAAGGCGCGGCCATCGTCGAGCGCGCGCCCTATGTCGACCTCGTGTTCGGGCCGCAGACGCTGCACCGCCTGCCCAAGATGATCGCCGACCGCCGCGCGCTGTCCAAGGCGCAGGTCGACATCAGCTTCCCCGAGATCGAGAAGTTCGACCACCTGCCGCCCGCCCGCGTCGAGGGCGCCAGCGCGTTCGTCTCGGTGATGGAGGGCTGCTCCAAGTACTGCACCTACTGCGTCGTGCCCTATACGCGCGGGGAAGAGGTCTCGCGGCCGTTCGACGACGTGCTCACCGAGGTGGCCGGCCTCGCCGACCAGGGCCTCAAGGAGATCACGTTGCTGGGCCAGAACGTCAACGCCTACCGCGGCAGGATGGGCGACACGACCGAGATCGCCGACTTCGCGCTGCTGCTCGAGACCATCGCCGAGTTCGACAGCATCGAGCGCATCCGCTTCACCACCAGCCACCCGAAGGAATTCGGCCAGCGCCTGGTCGACGTCTACGCCCGCGTGCCCAAGCTGGTGAACCACCTGCACCTGCCGGTGCAGCACGGCTCCGACCGCATCCTGTCGGCGATGAAGCGCGGCTACACGGCGCTCGAGTACAAGAGCACCATCCGCAAGCTGCGCGCCGTGCGCCCCGACATCCGGCTGTCGACCGACTTCATCGTCGGCTTTCCCGGCGAGGAGGACGAGGACTTCGACAAGCTGATGAAGCTGGTCGACGACGTCGGCTTCGACGCCTCGTTCAGCTTCATCTACAGCCCGCGCCCCGGCACGCCGGCGGCCAACCTGCTGGACCCGACGGCCTCCGCCGTCAAGCTCAAGCGCCTGCAGCACCTGCAGTCGGTGCTCGACGCCAACGTGCTGCGCATCTCGCAGACGATGGTGGGCCAGGTGCACCGCATCCTCGTCGAGGGCCGCAGCCGCAAGAGCGCCGACGACCTGATGGGACGCACCGAGTGCAACCGCATCGTCAACTTCCCCGCCGGGCCGAACGCCGCGCGCCTGGTAGGCCAGCTCATCGACGTCAACATCACGGCCGCGTATCCGCACTCGCTGCGCGCCGAGGTCGTGACGACGGATTCGCTGGCCGCGGCATGAGCCCGTCTCGCGCGTAGGTAGTTGCACCAGGGCGCGTGACGAATCTCGCATTTGCGGACGCTGCCGAGCAGCATTTCCGTTCCCGCGAAGGCTCCGGTCAAGCTTGGCGGGGGCGATTGGCCTTATCCTGAACGTTCGATTCCCTGAAGGAGCGCGCAGGCATGAATGCCATCGTCCGGATGCTCGCCGTCTATGCCGGCCTGGCCCTGCTGTTGTGCGCGATGACCCACCTCGAATGGTCGCCGCTCCAACCCAACGGTTTCGGCCAGTGGTTCGCGCTGTTCCTGCTGATCTTTCCCGCCGCCGCCGCGGCCGAGTTCCTGGGCGCGCGCCTGTTCGGCCCCGCCGCCCGCGCCGACTTCGAGGAGAGCAAGAGCCACAGCGACTGCTCCTGGAGCCGCATCGCCACCAGCGTCCTCGTCGTCGTGGCCACCATCGCCGTGGTGATGGGCGCGGCATGGTGGCTCTCCCACCCCGCCGCCGCGGCCTGACTCAGCTGCGAAAGCTCTCGCGCAGCAACGGGTACAGCGACCTGAACCGCGCGTAGCGCGCCATCAGCGCTGGCCGTCGATGCGGCTGCGGCTGGAACGACTCGACCACGGGCCGCTTCGCGCAGACGCGGGCGATGTCACCGCCGTCGGCCAGCCAGGCCAGGCGCGCGGCGCCCAGCGCACCGCCGGCCTCGCCGCCGTCGCGCTTGGTCAGCGGGCGGTCGAGCAGCGTCGCCAGCAGGCGCCCCCAATACGCGCTGCGCGCGCCGCCGCCGACCAGGTCGAGCGACCGAGCGAGGCCGCGCGTGGCTTCGTCCAGCGTGTTCCAGCCGTCCAGCAGGCCGAACGCCACGCCCTCGATGACGGCGTAGCCGAGCGCGGCCGCGCCGTGCTCGTGCGTCAGCCCGAACAGCACGCCCTGCGCCCGCGCGTCGTTGTGCGGCGTGCGCTCGCCGGCCAGGTAGGGCAGGAACAGCGGCGCCAGCTCCAGCACGCGGTCGTCCAGCGCCTCGACCTCGGCCAGCAGCTCGGCCTCGTCGCGGCGATCGGTGAGCTGCGTGACCCAGCGCAGCGCGCTCGCGGCCGACAGCATCACGCTCATCTGGTGCCAGGCGCCGGGCAGTGCGTGGCAGAACGCGTGCACGGCCGATTCCGGGGCCGGCAGGAAGCGGTCGCTGCACAGGAAGATCACGCCCGAGGTGCCCAGCGAGACGAAGCCGTCGCCGGGTGCGGTGGCGCCCATGCCCACCGCGCTGGCGGCGTTGTCGCCGCCGCCGCCGGCGACCACGAGGCCCGCGTTCAGGCCGAAGCGCTCGGCCACTTCCGGCTGCAGGCGGCCGCCGGGCGCGCTGCCCTCGACCAGCGCCGGCATCTGCGCGCGGGTCAGGCCGCAGGCCGCGAGCAGCTCCTCCGACCAGTCGCGCGCGGCCACGTCCAGCCACAGCGTGCCCGACGCATCGGAGCAGTCGGTGACGTACTCGCCGGTGAGTTTCAGGCGCAGCCAGTCCTTGGGCAGCAGGACCTTGGCCACGCGCGCGAACACCTGCGGCTGGTGGTCGCGCACCCACAGCAGCTTGGGCGCCGTGAAGCCGGGCATCGCGAGGTTGCCGGCGATCTGCGCCAGGCGGGGCACGCGCTGCGCGAGCTCGGCGCACTGCGGCTCGCTGCGGCCGTCGTTCCACAGGATCGCCGGGCGCAGCACCTCGCCGGCGGCGTCCAGCAGCACCGCGCCATGCATCTGGCCCGACAGGCCGATCGCGCGCACCGCGCGCATCGCCTGCGGCTGCGTGCGCGCGAGCTCGCCGAGCGCGATCGCCAGCGCACGCCACCAGTCCGAAGGCGACTGCTCGCTCCACTGCGGATGGGGGCGCGACACCTCGAGCGGCGCGCTCTGCTGCGCGACGATGCGGCCGTCGTCGGCCAGGAGCACGGCCTTGAGTGCGGAGGTGCCGAGGTCGATTCCGAGGTACATGTCAATGGGCTTCGATGCCGAAGCGCGAGGCCGACTGGCGGCGGAAATCGGTCGGCGTCATCCCCTTGATCTCGAGGAAGCGGCGGTTGAAGTTGGCGACGTTGTTGAAGCCGACCTCGTAGCAGATCGTCGTCACGTAGCGGTCCGTGTCCATCAGCAACTGGCAGGCCTTGCTGATGCGCATGCGGTTGACGAAGTCGGTGAAGGTGTTGCCGGTGGCGCGGCGGAAGAAGCGCGAGAAGCGGCTCTCGGGCATGCGGAAGCGCTCGCACACCTCGGCCATGGACAGCGGCTCGCCGCAATGCTCGCTGATGTAGCTCACCACCGCGTTGACCTGCGCCATCGACTCGTCGTCCTCGGCGCATTGCAGCTGCACGCTCGACAGCAGCCGGAAGTCCTTGCAGCGCGCCAGCATCGCCATGAACTCGCAGAACCCGGCGATGCGGGCCAGGCCACGGCTGGCGGCCACGCGCTCGAAGTGCGCCTGCGCCATCTCGGAGACGCCGAAGAACTCGATGCCGTAGCGGGATTGCTCCAACAGCGGCAGGATCTCCTTGAACTCGGGAAACAGCTCGCAGGACTGCTCGATGGGCTCGTGCGCGAACTGGATGACGCGGTCGCGCAGCGCCACGCCGCCGGCGGGTGCATCGTTGGAGATCCAGTTGTGCGGGACGCGCGGTCCGGTCAGCACCAGGTGGCCCGGCTGGAAGTGGCCGATGTAGTCGCCGACGAACACCTTGCCCGAGGTCTCGACGATCAGGTGCAGCTCGTACTCGTCGTGGTGGTGCCAGCGGATCAGCGGCGACGGGATGCCGTGCGCCAGGCAACGCAGGAAGCCGCAGCCTTCCGGCGGGTCGTAGCCGAGGTTGGGGTCGCGCAGGTGGTCGTGCTCGATCTCGGGCGCGCGGACACGGGGAGAGGTATGCATGGTGGCCTCGCTGTCTCGTCTTCCAGGGGGCGACATTAACGCATCGCGGCGTCGCCGAGCACGCCATGGAGATCCACGCGCGCGGCGGCGATCGCGTCCGCCAGCGCGGCGCTGCCGGCCAGCTCGGCCCACAGCGACGGCTCGGCGACGAAGGCCGCCAGCGGGTCGGCGGCGGCGCAGATCGCATGGGCGCGCTCGGGCACCATCGCCTGGTCCTGGTACGGGTAGGGCAGCCGCCCCTGGTGCCAGCGCTGCAGGAACGCGAGGAACAGCGCGGGCAGGCGCGCCACCGCGGCGATGCTCTCGCCGTGCCCGAGTCGCTCGCGGATCGTCGGCAGGATGAAGCCGGGGATCTTGGCGAAGCCGTCGGCGGCCACGCGCTGGTTGGTGTCGGCGATCGCATCGTTGCCGAACCGGTCCAGCACCACGTCGCGGTAGCGCGGCAGGTCGACCGGACTCGCCGCACCCGGCCGGGTCAGGCACGGGATCACGTCGTCGGTGACGTAGGCGGCCGCGATCGATCGGATCGCCGGATCCCGCGTGCCCTCGTGGATGTAGGTCATGCCGCGCAGCGTGCCGGCCCAGGCGATCGCGCTGTGGCTGGCATTGAGGATGCGGATCTTGGCCTCCTCGTAGGGCTGCACGTCGCCGGTCATCTCGACGCCCACGCGCTCCCAGTCGGGCCGACCGGCGGCGAAACGCTCCTCGATCACCCACTGGATGAAGGACTCGGCCATCAGCGGCGCCTGGTCGTCCCAGCCGGCCGCATGGGCGACGCGGGCCTTCATGTCCGCCGACGGGCGCGGCGTGATGCGGTCCACCATCGCGTTCGGGCAGCTCGTGTTCGCGTCGGTCCAGGCCAGCAGGCCGGGGTCGCCCGCGGCGTCGATGAAGCGGCGCAGGTTCTTGCGGAAGTGGTCGCCGTTGTGGCGCAGGTTGTCGCAGTTCATCAGCGTCAGCGCGCCCGCGCCCGCCGCCCGGCGCGCACGCAGGAGGGCCGCGACGGCACCGTAGATCGTCAGCATCGTCGCGCCGGCGAGATCGCTGACCACCTCGGGATGCTTCAGGTCCAGCTCACCCGCGTCGTCGAGCGCGTAGCCCGCCTCGGTGACGGTGAACGACACGATCCGCGTGGCCGGGTCGGCGCCGAGCTCGAGCACGCGCGCGAGCGCGGGTTCGAACGCGACGACCTCGGTGATCGACGTGATCTTCTCGAGCACGTGCTCGCCCTGCGGCGACACCGTCTCCAGCGTGTAGGCGCCGCCCTGGCGCTGCAGCGCGGCGAGGGTGTCGGCCAGGTCGGGGCGCAGATTGGCGCTCGCGCATTGCCAGCGGGTGTCGCCGAGCTGCATCAGGCGATGCATGTAGACGGCCTGGTGCGCGCGGTGGAACGAGCCGAGGCCCAGGTGCAGCAGGCGCAGGCGGCTGCCTGCGGGCTCGGGAGGCGTGGGCGTCATGTCGAGGTCCGGATGTGGGAAGGCAAGGATCAGTGGGCGGCGGCCAGCAGCTTGCCGCTGGCGTCGAACCAGTGCAGGTGGTCCAGCGCGACGTCCACGCCCACGTCGTCGCCCGCCACCAGCGTGGTGCGGCTGCTCTGGCGCAGCACGATCTGCGCGCCGCGCGGCGTGTGCAGGTACACCAGGGTCTCGGCGCCCAGCGCCTCGACCAGTTCCACCTGCGCGGCGATCTGGCCCTGGCCCGGGGCGGTCAGGCGCAGGTCCTCGGGCCGGATGCCGACGAAGGCCGCGCCGGCCACGCCCAGGCCGGTCGGCGGCAGTTCCTCGCGGTCGACCACGTTCATCTGGGGCGTGCCGATGAACTGCGCGACGAAGCGGTTGGCCGGGCGGTCGTAGAGCGCCAGCGGCGAGCCGACCTGCTCGATCGCGCCGTCGCGCAGCACCACCACCTGGTCGGCGAGCGTCATCGCCTCGACCTGGTCGTGCGTCACGTAGATGGTGGTCGCGCCGAGCTCGCGGTGCAGCTTGGCGATCTCCACGCGGGTCTGGCCGCGCAGCGCCGCGTCGAGGTTGGACAACGGCTCGTCGAACAGGAACACCTTGGGTTCGCGCACGATGGCGCGGCCGATCGCCACCCGCTGGCGCTGGCCACCGGACAGCTCGCGCGGCAGCCGCTGCAGGTAGGGCCCGAGGTTGAGGATCTCGGCGGCACGGTCGACCTTCTTCTTGATGACCGCCGGATCGGCCTTGGCCAGCCGCAGCGAGAAGCTCATGTTCTCGGCCACGGTCATGTGCGGATACAGCGCGTAGCTCTGGAACACCATCGCCAGGTCGCGCTGCGCGGACGGCAGGCGCGTGATGTCGCGGCCGTCGAGCGTGATGCTGCCGGCGCTGAGCGTCTCCAGGCCGGCGATCAGGCGCAGCAGCGTCGACTTGCCGCAACCCGACGGGCCGACGAACACCGTGAACTGGCCGCGTTCGATCGACAGGTCGATGCCCTTGATCGTCCTGACCTCGCCGAACTGCTTCTCGACGCCCTTGAGCTGGAGGAATGTCATGGCCTCGTTTCCTTTACTTGACGGCGCCGAAGGTCAGGCCCTGCACCAGTTGCTTCTGGCTGAACCAGCCAAAGACGACGATCGGCGCGATGGCCAGCACGGACGCCGCGGACAGCTTGGACCAGAACAGGCCCTCGGGGCTGGAGTACGACGCGATCAGCGCGGCGAGCGTGCCCGCATTGGCGGCGGTGAGGTTGAGCGACCAGAACGCTTCGTTCCACGCCAGCACCAGGCACAGCAGCCCGGTGGAGGCGATCCCGCCCATGGCCAGCGGCAGGATCACGTGGCGGAACTCGGACAGCAGGGTCGCGCCGTCCATGCGCGCGGCCTCCAGGATCTCGGGCGGGATGTCCTTGAAGTGCGAGTAAAGCATCCACACCATCAGCGGCAGGTTGCTGAGCATGAAGACCACGATCAACGCGAAGCGCGTGTCCAGCAGGTGCGCGCCCTGCGCGAGCACGTACACCGGCACCAGCGCGCCGACGGCCGGCATCATCTTCGTGGACAGCATCCACATCAGGATGCCCTTGGTGCGCTTCGAGGGGAAGAACGCCATCGAGTACGCGGCAGGCGCGGCGATCAGCAGTCCGACCAGCGTGGAGACGACGCTGGTGATCAGCGAGTTCTTCGCGTACAGCAGGTAGTCGCTGCGTTCCTGCACGTGCGTGTAGTTGTCCAGCGTCGGCGTGAAGAGCCACACCGACGGCACCGCGATGGCCTGCAGTTCGGTCTTGAACGAGGTCACCAGCATGAACAGGATCGGGAAGAACAGCAGCAGGGCGACGAACCATGCTGCGACGCTGCGGATCGCCAGGGCGACCTTGAGGCCGGTTTCGGAGGTGAAATCCATTCTCAGACGGCGCACGGCCGCTCCGAAGTAGTCCGAGCGCCCCTCGGGGGCCACGAACGAAGTGAGTTGGTGGCAGTCATTCCTAGCGGTCCATGTTCTTGCCGACGAGGCGGATGAGGAACGCCGCGGCGATGTTGGCCAGCAGCACCGCGAACAGCGCGCCGGCCGAGGCCACGCCCACGTCGAAGCCCAGCAGCGCCTGCTTGAAGATCAGGTAGGCGATGTTCGTGCTGGCGTCGCCGGGGCCGCCGGCGGTGGTCGTCGAGATCTCGGCGAACACGCTCAGCAGGAAGATCATCTCGATCATCACCACCACCGCGATCGAGCGCGCCAGGTGCGGGAGCACCAGGAAGCGGAACTGCTGCAGCCACGTGGCGCCGTCCATGCGCGCCGCCTCCAGCTGCTCGCGGTTCATGCCCTGCAGCGACGTGATGAAGATCAGGATCGCGAATGGCAGCCACTGCCAGGCCACCATGATGATGACCGACAGCAGCGGCCAGTCGCTGAGCCAGTCGATGGGCGTCGCCCCCACGGCCCGCCAGACCTGCGACAGCACGCCGTAGATCGGGTTCATCATCATGTGCTTCCAGAGCAGCGCATTGACGGTGGGCATCACGAAGAACGGCGAGATCAGCAGCACGCGCACGATGCCCTGCCCCGGGAACGGCTCGTTGACCAGCAGCGCGATCAGCACGCCCAGCACCACGGTGATCGCGATCACGCTGCCCAGCAGCAGCAGGGTGTTGACGATGGCCGTGCCGAACGACGGGTCGGTGACGAAATACCGGAAGTTCTCGAGGCCGACGAACGCGTGCTCGCCCGGCTCCATCAGGTTGTAGCGGATGACCGAGAAGTAGATGGTCATCGCCAGCGGCACGATCATCCAGAGGAAGAGCGAGCCGACGGCAGGCACGAGCAGCAGCCGGGCGATTGGTCTCATGACGGACTTTCTTCGTGCGCGAAAGGCGGGGACGGCGGCGCCCCGGGCGCGCCGCGCCCGGGAACATCCACCCTCGTCAGGTCACTTGTAGTAGCCGGCCTTCTTCATCTCGCGGTCGGCCGCGACCTGCGAGGCCTTCAGCGCCGCGTCGACCGTCTCCTTGCCGGCCAGCGCCGCGCTCATCTGCTGGCCCACGGTCACGCCGATGGACTGGAACTCGGGGATCGTCGCGAACTGCACGCCCGTGTACGGGCTCTTGGGCAGCGTCGAGTCGAGCGGATTGGCGCTGTCGATGGCTGCCTTCTCGGCCGCCGCGAACACCGCCGCCTTCTGGAAGTCGGCGTTGGCGTAGGTCGACTTGCGCGTGCCGGTGGGCACGTGCGCCCAGCCCTCTTCCTTGGCCACCAGCTGGATGTAGGCCTTGGACGTCGCCCAGTTGACGAACTTCTGCGCCGCCGCCGCGTTCTTGGTGCTCGCCGGCACCGCCAGCGCCCAGGCCCACAGCCAGTTCGCGCCCTTGGCGGTCACCTGCGACGGCGCCTGCGCGAAGGCCACCTTGTCGGCCACCTTGCTCTGCTTCGGATCGGTGATGAACGACGCCGCGATCGTCGCGTCCACCCACATGCCGCACTTGCCTTCGTTGTACAGCGCCAGGATCTCGTTGAAGCTGTTGGCCGACGATCCCGGCGGGCCCGACTTCTTGAGCAGGTCCACGTAGAACGTGATCGCGTCGTGCCAGGGCTTGCTCTCGAGCTGCGGCTTCCACGACATGTCGAACCACTGGCCGCCGAAGGCGTTGACCAGGGTCGTGAGGAAGGCCATGTTGTCGCCCCAGCCCGGCTTGCCGCGCAGGCAGATGCCGTAGACGCCGTTCTTCGGGTCGCCCATCTTGGCGGCGGCGTCGCGCACCTGGTCCCAGGTGGGGCGGTCGCCGAACTTCACGCCGGCCTTGTCGGCCAGGTCCTTGCGGTACATCAGCATCGAACTCTCGCCATAGAACGGCGCCGCGTACAGCTTGCCGCCCGAGGACAGGCCGTTGCGGATCGCCGGCAGCAGGTCGTCGATGTCGTAGGCGGCGTCGGGCTTGATCTCCTGCAGCCAGCCCTTCTTGCCCCAGATCGGAGTCTCGAGCATGCCGATGGTCATCACGTCGAACTGGCCGCCCTGCGTGGCGATGTCGGTGGTCGCGCGCTGGCGCAGCACGCCCTCCTCCAGCGTCACCCACTTCACGTGGATGTCGGGGTTCGCCTGCTCGAAGAAATGCGTGAGCTTCTGCATCTCGATCATGTGGCCGTTGTTGACGGTGGCCACGACGATGTCGGTCGCGTTCGCCGCCAGCGGGGCGGACACGCCGAGAGACACGGCCAGGGTCAGGCCCAGGACCGGAAGAGTGTTGCGCGTCATATGTCTCCTGTATTTTCGTGAAGCACCGTCGAATGCGGCACAGCGCCAGTGTCGGCATTCCGGCCCACCGCGCGTGGTACTTCGGACGCGAATGCCGATACTTTCTTGCGTCGAAATTTGAGGGTTTTCCTGTACTAGACGAAGCCCACCCTCGCTGCTGCGACGCAACGAATCTGGCGCCCGGCAACAAAGTATCGACAGCAAGAGGGTTTCATCCCGCCGCCAGGACAGGCACCCAGGGGGGAAAACCCCGGCGAGCGCGTGCATCCGGGTATCAGGATCGGCCCGTCGAGTAGTAGTGCCGCGGGCAACGGCTTCCTACGCTAGCGGCACCGCGCAGGCGTTCCGACGCCGGCCGGCCCCGCCCAACGACAAACAGACCAGGAGACACCATGAAGTACCCGACACCGTATCGGATCGCCCCCCTCGCCGCCGCCCTCGGCGCCCTGCTGGCCGCCAACGCGGCCCACGCGGTCGACTGGACCGGCTACATGCGCGGCGGCCCCG